>CAWGPN010000005.1:0-233599 GCA_963824515.1 uncultured Acidobacteriota bacterium | reverse complement strand
TGAGAAGCTCTGCGTAGGACTCGTCGAATCGCCCATCACTGAGGGCGATGACCCCCCGTACGAGCTGGAGCCAGCCGAGCACCGCGCGGCTCCCGGTTGCATCGAGGATCGCGACGGCATTCGCATGCAGCCCGTGGGCCGAATCGAGATCACCGCGCATCGCGGCCACTGCCGCCTGCGAGCCCATCGCGCCGGCCAGCCAGATCGGCTGATCCGTCTCGGCCGCGAGCCGTGCCGCCTCGCTCGCCGAGGCATTC
The DNA here is from genome assembly GCA_963824515.1 of uncultured Acidobacteriota bacterium. Taxonomy (GTDB): domain Bacteria; phylum Acidobacteriota; class Terriglobia; order Acidiferrales; family UBA7541; genus Acidiferrum. Next base: position 233,342 of record CAWGPN010000005.1, on the reverse strand, counting down.
GCGACCGAGAAGTCGCCAACCAGGAAGGAGCCCACCGCGCGCATCACGAGCGCCTGCGCGAGCAGCACGAGAGACGCCCCTGCTCCCGCAGGCGATCCGACGCCGTGGCGAACAGCGGCAGCGACGCCTCGTACGCGCCGATGCTGTGGCCCGCCATGGCAAGGAAGAACGCGCTCCGCGCGTCCAGAGGCGTGGCTGCGCTCGCCTCGTCGATTAACGCCGCGACTTCGGGGCCGCAGCCGATGGGGTCGGCCATCGCGATCGCTGCGACGCGACGGGCCTCGGCGCGCGAACCGGCGAGGCTACCGAGGGCCGACACCACCCTGACGCGAACCTCGGGATCCGATCCCCCCCACCAGCAGCGGAGCGCCGCTGCGGTCAGCAGCGCAACTGCGAGATCTTGCGGCCGAGAAGGCGAAGCGCGAAAAAGCGAACCTTGAAGATGCCGCGAGGCGGGCGCGTTATGGATTCTTCGCGCGGCTGGTTGCGCAGGGAAAAGTTGACCGAGTTGTGACCGCGCACACAGCGGATGACCAAGCGGAGACCGTACTGGCGCACATCTTGCGCGGGACGGGACTGGCGGGGCTGGGCGGGATTCATCCTGAAACAGAATGCGTGGTACGGCCACTGCTGGGCGTGCGGCGAGCGGAACTGCGCGAGTATCTGCGTGCGAAGAAACAGAAATGGCGCGAGGACGCCACGAACCTGGATACGGCGCGGACGCGGGCGCGGATTCGAAAGAAACTCCTGCCGCTTTTGGAAAGAGAGTTTCAGCAAGGGGCGGTGGAACATCTTGCTTCGCTCGCGGAGTTCGCGCGGGAGGATGAGGAGTTTCTGGAATGGCTTGCGCGGGAGCGTTGCGCTGCGCTTGCGAAGAAAGATCGTGGTGAAATGCGCATTGCGGTGACGGATTTATTGCAGCCATTGAGAAAAGGAGATTTCATCACAGAGTTCGCAGAGGACACAGAGAAGAAAGAGAAGAGAAACGAGAAAGGCAGAATTGAGAAAAACGCGGAAGAAAGAGATGGGAAGTTCGAGGCGCTGACGAAGCGCATGTTGCGCCGTCTAATAGAAGAGTGCAAACGCGGCACGGGGCAAATCACGGCGCGGCACGTCGCGGCGGTGCAGGATTTGGCGCGGCACGGGCAGAACGGGAAGTCCTTGCCATTGCCCGGCGGAGTGGAAATCCGGCGCGAGCGAGATGAATTGGTTTTCCGTGCAAGGCTAGACACCGGAGCCGGCAGAAAACTCGTGGCCGGGGAGTCCGGGGCCACGGAAATGCCCCACGCATCCGAATACGAGCACAAAATCGATTTTAGAAATGGCGAAGCGGTTCTACGCGTGCCGCAAGTGGGGTGCTTATTCCGCCTCCGGGTGATTGACTGGCCCGCCAAGAGGGTGGACACTAAGGAATCAGGGGGAGTTTTGGACCAGGAGCGGCTGCGTTCGCCTCTGGTGATGCGCAACTGGCGTTTCGGGGACAAGCTGCAACCCACCGGGCATCAGAAAGCGCACAAGCTGAAACGCTTGTTGAACGAAAAGCGCGTCAGCCGATGGGAGCGGGAAGGCTGGCCGGTGCTGACAAGCGGGGGCGTTCTCGTGTGGGCCCGCGGCTTTCCGGTGGCGGCCGGGTTTGCGGCGAACGACGAGACGCGGACGGGAATTTTGATCGCCGAGGAAACTACTTGATGCGTGACCGCCCAGCGGTCAAGTCGAGCGCGCCAGGACGTGCGGCTTATTCCGCAGCGCGAATCAGCGCGCGGGTGGCGGCCCTGGGGCGGGAGATTACGCGGGCTTACAAGGGCCGGCGCGTGGACGTGGTCATAACACTGGACCGCGGATTCGTTTTCGCCGCCGACCTGATTCGCGAGGTGGGCACCGCCGTCGTATGCCATTTCGTCCGCGAGGATGTGCGGGACGTGGAAGATGACGGGCGGGAACGGCGCGAAGTTTATTTCGGCTCGCGTCCGGAATTGAAGGGCAGGGATGTGCTGCTGCTCGACGCGGTGCTGGAGAGCGGCGTGACTCAAGAGTTTCTTCTGCGGCGGCTCGGTGAAAGCCAGCCCAGGTCGCTGCGACTGGCAGTGCTGCTGGACAAGCCCGCGCGGCGGCGTGTGGGCCTGGAGCCCGATTACTTTGGGTTCCGGACAGCATCTAATCAAGTGTGGGTCGGGTACGGCCTGGCTGCGGACAATGGAACGGGACGGAATTATCGGGCCCTCTCCACTGGACCGGCGCAGGTGAAGCGAAGGCGAGGACGTACGAAGTAAGGTCGAAAGGTTCGCGCCGCGCTTTCCCGCGGGATGAATTTCCGGGGGCCAAGGATAAAGGTGAGGACAACGTGAATTCCAGTTCTACAGCAAAGACCATCCTTTTCTGGATCTGCATCGTGTTTCTCGGCGTCATGCTGTGGCGATTGGTGTCCGCGAACGGCAGCCAGCAGCGGGAACAGACGCCCACCTACAGCGAGTTCATGTCCAAGGTGGACGCGGGAGACATCAAGGACGTAACGCTTTACCTCTCGCCCAACAGCTACGATATTCAGGGAGAATACCGCAATCCTCCCAACACCAAATTTAAGGTGACGGTCTTTAAGGAATCGGCTCCCGACCTCGTCAAGGAATTGAGGGACAAGGGAACGATGATCGAGGGGATGAAGGAAGTTCACAGCGGAGATTGGCTGCTCATTCTGCTGAATGCCGCCCCCTTGATTTTGCTCGTGGGATTTTGCTTGTTCCTGATGCGGCAGATGCAAGCCGGCGGAAATAAGGCGCTGAGCTTTGGAAAGTCGCGCGCGCGGCTGCTATCGGCGCAGCAGAAGAAGGCTACCTTCAAGGACGTCGCGGGAACGGACGAGGCGAAAGAAGAGCTGCAGGAAATCATCGAGTTCCTGAAAGATCCGCAGAAATTCCAGAAACTTGGCGGCCGGATACCCAAGGGCGTGCTGCTGGTCGGGCCTCCGGGGACCGGCAAGACGCTGCTGGCGAGAGCGATCGCCGGCGAAGCCAACGTTCCGTTCTTTTCCATCTCGGGATCGGATTTCGTGGAAATGTTCGTCGGCGTGGGGGCGAGCCGGGTACGCGACTTGTTCGAGCAGGGCAAGAAAAATGCGCCATGCATCATTTTCATCGATGAAATCGACGCCGTCGGGCGGCACCGCGGAGCGGGTCTCGGCGGCGGACATGACGAGCGCGAGCAGACTTTGAATGCGTTGCTCGTCGAAATGGATGGGTTCGAATCGAACGAAGGCGTGATCCTGATCGCGGCAACAAACCGGCCGGATGTGCTCGATCCTGCCCTGCTGCGTCCCGGACGATTTGACCGTCGCGTGGTCGTGGCGCGGCCGGACGTGAAGGGCCGCGAAGAAATTCTTCGCGTACACACGCGGAAGGTGCCTCTTTCGGATGACGTCGACTTGTCCATCATCGCGCGCGGCACGCCGGGCTTTTCCGGCGCGGATCTGGCGAACCTGGTGAACGAAGCGGCGCTTTGGGCCGCGCGGCAGAACCGCAAGTTCGTGATGCAGATTGACTTTGAGATGTCCAAAGACAAGGTGCTGATGGGCGTCGAGCGGAAGTCCATGATCCTCTCGGATGAAGAGAAGAAGAACACGGCGTATCACGAGGCGGGCCACGCTTTGGTGGCAGCGATGACGCCGGGAGCCGATCCGGTTCATAAAGTGACGATCATTCCGCGAGGGATGGCGCTGGGGCTGACGATGCAGTTGCCCCAGGACGACAAACACACCTACACGCGTGAATATTTGGAGGCCATGCTGGCGGTGCTGATGGGCGGACGCTCGGCGGAAGAGATTTTCCTGGGACACATCACCACCGGAGCGGGCAATGATATCGAGCGCGCGACGGAAATAGCACGGAACATGGTTTGCGAATGGGGCATGAGCGATCTTGGGCCGCTGGCCTTCGGCAAAAAAGATGAAGCTATTTTCCTGGGCCGCGAGATTACCCAGCATCGGGATTATTCGGAAGATACCGCCATCCAGATCGACAAGGAAGTGCGGCGGATCGTCAATGCGGGTTACGAGAGTGCCAAAAGAATTCTCTCCACCAATCGGGAGACTCTCGAGCGAATCGCGCAGGCGTTGCTGGAGCGCGAGGTCATTGACGCGAACGAGGTAAAGATGCTGATGGAAGGAAAGACGCTGCCTGAAAAGCCGCGCATTCCGCCTCCGCCGGCACCGGCCGCGCCGACCGCGGATCCCAAGGTGGTGCGGCCCGAATTGCGGCCTGCGCCCGGATTCACGCGCGGGGAGAATCCCGCGAAGGCGTAACGGGCGTTCTTCAGGTTACGGTTCAAGGGCACGCAAGTTGCGTGCCCTTTCTTTTGCAACGTTTCATCTATGGCCTACGTTTCGCGGCTCCCCGTATCCAAGAGTCTTCCGGCCACGTCCCTCCTGGATGAAATCGTGGATGGCCGCACCGATTTGGCGTTCGAATATTTGGCCGAGGGCCACCCTGCTACTTCCACCGACCAAAGGGGAAACTCCTCTTCATCGCGCGGCTGCGTTTGGCGACGATGAAACTGTGCAGCTGCTACTCGACGCCGGCCCCACGGTTGATGCCAAGGATGCAAACGGCGATTCGCCACTTTCGTGGGCAAGCTGGTATGGCCGACCTGCGGCAATTCTCCGCAAGCTATGCTATGGAGATTCTCGGATTCATCCGAAGCATCGCAGCATGGACGCTAATCTGCAGGGCGATCCCTGCACCTGATCGCCTTGCTGCTTTGCGGCTTGTCTCAGAATGTCTAGATCGTGAAAATGGCGTAGAATACGGGTATGGGAAAGAAGGAGCCGGACAATTTGCAGGTGACGTGCCCGTGCTGCCAGGCAAAACTGGTGGTGGACGCGGTGTTTGGCGCGGTGCTCTCGCACGAGGTGCCCGTGAAGGCGGGTCCGAACGTGGACCTGGAAAATGCGCAGGGTATTCTCGCGGAACAGCACCGCCAGCGCGAAGACAAGTTTGCCGACTCGTTTTTTCAAGAAACGCATAAGGAAGACATCCTTACAAAGAAATTCGAAGAGGCGATGAAGAAAGCCAAGGACGCACCCGCTGGAAAACCCGTCAGGGATTTCGATTTGGATTAGCCCGCAAACGCATTCTTGCCGTCTTTTTTGTGCGGGCCGAGCGCCTCTGCGTTATCTTTTTCCTTCGTCCCGCGCTAAACTCCTGTTTTCCTGATCCATGACGCGCCGAAAATCGTTCCGCCTAAAACTTCACTCTTCTACTTTGCTCCTCGGCCCGCGAACCTTCCTGATGGGCGTGCTGAACATTACGCCCGACAGTTTTTCAGATGGCGGCAAATTCCTCGACACGCAGAAAGCCATCAAGCACGCTATTGCCATGGAACGCGCCGGGGCGGATTTGATCGACATCGGCGCGGAATCCACGCGGCCGGGTTCTGCGGGCATCAGCGTGGAGGAAGAGTTGCGGCGCTTGCTGCCTGTTCTTGGCGCCTTGCGGCGGTTGGTAAGGGTTCCCATCTCCATCGACACACAAAAGGCGGAAGTCGCGGAAGCCGCGCTCGATGCAGGCGCGGAAATCATCAACGACGTATCGGGATTGCGGCACGACCCGCGCATTGCGAAGGTGGCGGCAAAGCACGGTGTACCGCTTATCCTCATGCACATGCGCGGCGAGCCCGGCACGATGCAGAAAGGCCCGTTCGCGCGAGATGTGATGCGCGACGTGGCGCGAAGTCTGCTTGCCTCCGTTGCGAAAGCCCGCAAAGCCGGCGTGGCAAAATCACAGATTATATTGGATCCGGGGATCGGCTTCGGCAAAAGCCATGCGCAAAACTACGAGCTGCTTCAAAAGCTTCCGCAACTTGCCAAGCTGGGCTATCCGCTGCTCGTGGGCGCCTCGCGCAAGGGATTTCTAGGGGCTACGCTTGCGCACAAAGGCAAACCTGCTCCGCCCGAAGAACGCATCTGGGGCACAGCCGCTATGGTCACCGCGAGCATCTTGCATGGCGCGCACATCGTTCGGGTGCACGACGTCATGGAGATGGCACAGGTCGCGAAGGTCGCCGATTGCATCGCGCGCGCGAAAAGAAATCCCTAAGAGCAGAAAGGCACCAATCGCTTCTCTCGACCTTGTGAATAGGCGTTGCAGGCACGACTGACTACGTGTGCACCGGTGGGAAGGAGGCCAATCGCTTTTTCGAACGCTCTCGAAGAAGGAAAACCAGGAGAATAACAATCCCCGCGGATCCGATGCAGCCGAACATCGCCGCCAAACTACTAAGAACAGTGCCAAAAATTCGGCCGCCCACCCCTGAACCCACGGCCAGTACAGCCTCCGGCCCACTCGCGCCTTCCGCGTACGCACAGGCAAATTTGTACGTCCCATCCTCAGGAACGCGGAATTCAAGCACCGACCGCCCCGATCGTGCTCCAACGTCGTACGTTGTGGACATGTTCGGACGATGGATGGGAATCTCTTCCTCACCATGGAGTGCCTTCACATTGCACTGCAAGCCGTTGACCGGCTCATCCGTCGAGTATATTTTCCCGTTCACCACGGATTGCTCCTCGAGAAAAACCGTATAGGTTCTCCCATGTTTCAGACTGAGTTCAGCCTCCCCGGGAACCACGACCTGCGTGAGAGAATCGGTGGCGTGCTGAATTCCGTGTAGAAGCGAATAGAGGAAGAGACCTGCTCCGATCAGGAAGCAAGGAACAGCCAGCAAGTAGTACCACGGGCTCGGCCGCACGGGACTTGTTCCACTCATGGTCTTAGTTCCAGCACGTCGGTTGTTTCGCGGTCGACGGCTCCTTTGCTATAGCGCAGCGGAAAATATTCGCCGTGCAGCCACAACGGTAACAAGTCGTCGTAGTGCACGCTTCCCGGCTGGCCGCTTTGTCCCGGAACATTGACTCCCACCGCTTTGTCCCAGTCGCTCAAATCGAAAATCTCTCGATAACTTGCGCCAGCCAATTGATTGAAAGAGCTTTCACCATAATAAGTGGCATCCACGGTCGAGCCATCGCCGAGACGCGGAAAAGGGCCGCGATCGAAGAGTGTACCGGCTCCAGGCATTGCGCCCAGAGGATGGATGAATGAAACGCGATGAATATGTCCCCAGGTCCACTTATCGGGCTCGAAACCCAGCTTCGCCGCGAGTTCCTGTTCTGCGCTGCGGAGTGTTTGCAGAAGCAGCTTGTCGCGGGAGGCGCCGGGATTTGGGCCGAACACCGCGGCGCGCGGGTGAGACAACTCCCGCACGGTTCTCGGCAAAGACAGTTCGCCGGCGGCCGTTTGCGCCGTAGCGGGAACCAATTTTTTGGTAACAGCGCCGCGCAGCGCGCCGGCCCAAAATTCGTAGAGCGCGGCCGCGCCGGAATTCGCAGTGATTGTGCAGTCCCAGTCGAGCAAGAGCTTGGCCGAGGCGTCCGGCGCATGTCCGGCAGCGCTCTTCAAAAGCAGCTGCAACTCACGCGCGGGCAGCGAAACCACATCGTTCTGCAGGTTTTCCATGTCGGCAAGGCCAAGCTTGTGCCCGGTTTTTGCGGCGGCGCCGAGCACGTCCGAAATGCGCAGGAATCTTTCCGGCGATGCCCACTGAAATCCGACGGCATACTTGTAATTCTCCGGAATCATTTTGTGATTGGCTGTGGCCACGAAACCTGAAGCTGGATCGTAACTATGCGGCAAGTCGCTGTTCGGCACGAAACCGTGCCACTCGTAGTTGCCGTTTTCCGGCACCGGGAGAAGGCCGGTCCAATTCTTGCGCAGCGGTGCGAGGCCCGTGGAATGCTCGCCGATGTTGCCGTCGCGATCAGCGTAAACGATATTTTCCGAGGGCACTTTCCAGCGCGCCATCGCTTGTTCGAACTGCTGCCAATTTTCCGCGCGGTCCACGGAGAGTGATCCGAGGTAGCCCGCGGTGCCGGGTTCCGCGCCGACCCAGCGTAGCGTTAGAGCGCGTTTCCCGTCTTCCCACAGCACCGGTCCGTGGCGCGTGAATCTCAGTTTCACCGAGACGGGCGCTGCGCCTCGCACTTTTATCGTTTCTGTTTTCACTTCCATGCGCTCCCAGCCATGCTCGGTCTTATATTGTTCCGAATCGGCGGGATTCAATTGCGCGAGATAGAGGTCTTGCTGGTCGAGGCCAAAAATCGTGAATCCCCAGGCGATATTTTCGTTGTGGCCGACGGCCACGCCGGGCAAGCCGGGTTCGCCCGCGCCGATGACGTCCCATCCGGGGGCCACGAGATGAACGATGTAACGCAGCGAGGGCTCGGCGATAACGCGGTGCGGATCGTTGGCTAGCAACGGCTTGCCGCTGGCGGTCAGCGAGCCGGAGATCGTCCAGTCGTTGCTTCCCTGAACAGGTGTCTCCGGGAAATGAAGGGGAACGTCGCTCCCTACCAGATTTTTCAGCAACGCGGGCGAGAGTCCGGAAAAATCAATTCCAGGCGCGGGATCGAGTTTCACGGGAGGATCGAGGTCGAGCAGTTCCGTGGCTTTTTGGGCTCCTAGAAGCGCGACCAGTTGGGCGTTGTGCAGCTCTCTAACGCCATTACCGGTCATCGAATAAGCCGCCAAACGATTCAGGCAGTCCTCGGGCTTCCACGGTTCGGGCTTAAAGCCTGCCAGCTCGAACTCAAGGGGAAGGCCACGGCCGCCGGGTTTTTGGATCTCCTCGATATAGGCATTGATGCCGGAAGTGAAAGCTTCGAGGATTTGCTTCGTATCGGGCGCGTAACTCTTGTACTCGGCGTCCATATCGCCGCGATAGCGCAGCAGGCGGGCGTTCACGTCGCGTTGTACGAAAGCGGGCCCAAGAATTTCCGCGAGGCGCCCCTCACCCGAACGCTTCCATAGCTCCATTTGAAAAAGACGGTCCTGCGCGACGACAAATCCTTGCGCGAAAAACAGGTCGTGTTCGTTCTGCGCGTAGATGTGTGCAACGCCCCAGTGGTCGCGTTGCACGCGCACGCTTTGCTGAAGTCCCGGCACGTTTAGCGTGCCGCGAACTTGCGCGAGCGCTGCTTTTGCGCGTTTTTCGAGATTTCCGCTGGAATTTCCTACCGCCGATTGCGCCAGGGCGCAGCCTGCCAGAGCCAAACACAGTACAAAACCGCAAGTGGATTTTTTCATCGAAGATTCTCTCGTCCGCGGAGTGGGCACTGTTCGATTTCTTGCCTGAATGCCGGGAGCTTATACTACTCCGCGCCAGGATGCACGGGCCTCCGGCGGCAAGGGCACACTGGCCAATGGAATCCAACGTGGAGAACTAACCGATGCGCCAGACCACGATTTGCATTGCCTCATTCTGTCTGTGCCTCTTTACTTCACCTTTGGTCTCGGCGCAACTGCCCCCGGTGAAGGATGCTCTGAACACCGCGCAGACTGGCCAGTCGTCCGCCGCTTGTTCGGCAACGGATGCGTCGAGTTGCGCCCAGGCCGCGGCGAAAATCCTGCCCCAGGTGATGGGACCGTCGCCGATGGAAGAAAACTTGCGGCTGTTGACAGATGAGATTGGCGGGCGGGTGACCGGCTCGCCGGCGATGGAAAAGGCCGTCGAGTGGGCTGTCTCTGCCTTCCGCGCCGAAGGCGTCGAGGTTCACACCGAGAAGTACACGCTGCCCGTCACCTGGAGTGAAGGCGATACGCGGCTCGAAGTGCTGGGGCCTGTGAAATTTCCCGTACGGCTTGTGGCCGAGGGATGGTCACCCCCAACGCCTGCCGGCGGTATCGAAGCAACTCTCGTCGATGTCGGCTACGGCACGGAGAACGATTTTGCGCGGGCCGGTTCGGCGGTCAAGGGAGCGATATTGCTGGTCCACAGCGACATCGGCACGACTTGGGCTGATCTTTTTAACGAATATATGCGCCCGCCGGACATCATCCAACATGCGCTTAAAGGCGGCGCTTCCGCGATCTTATGGATGGGCGCGCGCGAACGCCTGCTGCTTTACCGGCATACCAACGCGCTGAACGGCGAGATCGACAAGATCCCGCAGGCCATCGTGGCACGCGAAGACGCTATGCGCCTTGCGCGGACCGTCGCGGCGTATCCTGCAAAAGTGCGCGTGCGCTTCAGTATGCCCAACAAGATCGGCGGCCCTATCGAGCAGCAAAATGTCGTCGGCGAAATCCGCGGCTACGAAAAACCGGACGAGTCCGTGATCCTTGCCGCGCACCTCGATTCTTGGGAACTCGGCACGGGCGCTCTGGACGATGGCTGCAACGCCGCCCTGGTCATCGAAGCCGCACGCGCGATCAAAGCCACCGGCCTGCTTCCGCGACGCACGATTCGCTTCGTGCTGTTTAGCGGCGAAGAGCAAGGCACCATCGGCTCTCATGAATATGTGGAAGCGCACCGCGCCGAGATGGACAAGATTCGCGCCATGATTGCGTTTGACGCCGGCGTCGGCCGCGTCACCGGCTATTCACTCGGCGGCCGTCAAGACATCGAGGCAGGCATTCGTGAAGTTCTGAAGCCGCTCGACTCCTGGGGTGCGAACAACGACACCGATGACGCCTCCTTCGGCACCGACAATTTCGATTTCCTGCTGGAAGGCGTGCCCACTCTGGTAGCCAATCAGGAAGAAGCGAATTATCTGCCAAGTTATCACGCCGCATCCGACACGTTTGACAAAGTGGACATCCGCGAATTGAAGCTCAACACGGCGCTCGCCGCTTTGACGGCCTGGGGCATCGCGGATCGCGCCGAGCCCTTAGGCAAGCGCCTTACGCGCCTCGAACTCGACGTCCTTCTCAAAAAAACCGGCCTCGACCAGCAAATGAAGACGCTCGGTTACTGGGCCGCCTGGCAATCCGGTGCCCGCGGCCGCAAACCCTAGCATAAACCTCTACTCGTCAATGCGGGTCGGCACCACATGGCGCGAGATCGCCTGGATAGACCAGCAGCAAGTCCTTGTGGTATGCGCTATCGCCTCGCGAAAATTCCAACCGCCAACTGCTCCATTTGTTCACCGTTTGCGGCAGCTCAATCTCAACCAGATCGTTTCGGCTCATCACCATGTACAAATCGCCGAGGCTAGTTGCGATCGCACCAAAATCGTCTTTGCTGAGATTGTAGCTTGCCTTCCCGAATCGATTCATGCCGAGTGGGCCGAGCACCAAACCGCCCGAGGCGGCGGCGAGAGCGGCGGCATCTTGCGGACCGTTTAGCTCTTCCGGCGGGGCCAAACCAGGCTCGCCGGGGCCCAACAGCGTCACAAAAAACCGAACCCCGCGGCTAACGAGCGAGTCACGAACATCGCGATATCCATTCTTGCTTGTATTGTCTCCCCCATCGGTGATGGCGTAGATGGTGTCATCGAATCCAGCACTCCCGAGCATGCGCAATGCGAAAATGACAGCATCGTACATGGCTGTCTTGCCATGAATATGCTCTTTTGCGAAATTTGGATCCGCATCGATGGCTGACAAGCGTTTGGCAACGGCGGAGGAGTCAGGCGAAAAGTCAATCTGTTCGCTTACCTTATTGGAGAAAAGAACAAGTGCTAGCGACGTGTTCTCCAAATTCGCCTGGGCAATGCGTAGTGCAGCGAACCGGGCAACCTGCCATTTGCGTCCATCCAGGTCGCCGAGCATGCTCCCACTGGTATCCAGCAGAATGACGATTCGGTGTGGCCGCTTGTTCGGTCTGATTGAGAGAATCTTTACGGGCTTTCCTCTGAGTTTCCCGTCAAGTTCGGACGGATCACTGAGGCGTACCAGATGCCTGTGGGAGTCTATGACGCTGAAGGGGAGGATTCGGTGAAAGCAGGCGGCGTTTTGAGCAGCTAAAGGGCTGGCCGATGCCAGGTACAGTAACAACCAGATCGACGATACGCACACCCCGTACATAGCTTGAGTGTGATAGCACACCCAATTGGGCACGGCAAGCCACCCATGTACACCTGCAATACCACGCCCTCTTCTCTCCAAGCCTTCACGTTATACTGAATAAGATGACATTAACGAAGAGCAATGGAGGCGAAGGGGCTTTGACCGCCCCGTCGCTGAAGCCGGGCCGCATCCTGGCGTTGGACTACGGGCGGGCGCGGATCGGGCTGGCGATGGCCGACGCGGAAGCTGCGCTGGCATCGCCCCTTGCCACGCTTGTTCGCATTAACCGGAATGAGGATATGCGGCGCTTGCGCGAATTGGTCCGCGAACACGACATAAACCAGATCGTCGTGGGCCTGCCGCTGCGGCTCGATGGCACGCGCGGCGAGATGGCCGAAGAAGCGGCCCGATTCGGGGAACGCGTGCACAAGCAGATCGGTTTGCCCGTCGAGATGGTGGACGAGCGGCTGACGAGCTGGGAAGCAGAGCGTCTGCTCGAAGAACACCAAGGAAGGACCATTCATTCCGCTTCGAGCAAGAAACGCCAGAAAGAAAGCTCAAAGCCGGGCGTCGACGCCATGGCCGCGGCGTTGATCTTGAAAGAGTACCTGGACCGGCGGAATACGGAGCAAGACGCGAAGTGAATGACGAACGCGCGGAGTTCACGAGGCTGACTTGAAGAAAGTTTCACTACTCATCGTGCTGGTGCTGGTGGCCGCAACGGGAATGGCGGTTTGGATGTGGTATGGCTTCACGCATCCATACCGGGGCTATGCGTCCGAGGGCGTGTTCGTGACCGTACCCCACGGCGCTTCGCAGCGCAGCGTGGCGCGCTTGCTCGCACGAGATGGCGTGTTGCGCAGCTCCCTCGCGTTTGAAATCTATGCGCGACGCCATCCCAAGCGCACTCTCGAGGCCGGCGAATATTTCTTCGACAAGCCACTAACCGGCAGCGACGTTTTCTGGAAGCTCGCCAAAGGCCAAGTCTACGAAGTTCCGTTCACGGTCCGCGAAGGCGAGTCCATGTACGACATCGCCCGCGATCTCGAAGCCGACCATTTTCTTTCCGCCGATGAGTTCATTAAAGCCGCCAGCGACCCCACGCTGGTCCGCGACATTTCTCCTCAAGCTTTGACGCTCGAGGGCTATCTCTTCCCCGCCACCTATGAATTGCCTCGCCACCCTGCGCCCAACGAATTGACCGCGAAGATGGTGAGGAAATTCAAGGAGGAGTGGGCGCGCATCGCTCCGCCGATGGCTGATGGGGATAAAGCGCGGCTAGCCTCCGGGTACCCGATTTCTTCCGTCGTCACTCTGGCTTCGCTGGTCGAGCGCGAGACCCCCCAAAAGGACGAACGGCCGCTTGTCGCCGGCGTCTTTGAGAATCGCATGCGCAAAGGCATGAGGCTGCAATGCGACCCTACAGTGATCTATGCCTTGGAGCAAGAAGGCCAGTACAACGGCACTTTAACTGGAGACGACCTGCACGTGCACTCGCCTTACAACACCTATGAGCACACCGGCTTGCCGCCGGGCCCCATCGCCAACCCGGGCGAAGCATCGCTGCGCGCGGCGCTCGAACCGGCTCGGACCGACTATCTTTATTTTGTGGCCAACACCCAGGGCGGACATTTTTTTGGGGCAACACTGGCCGAACACAACAAAAATGTGACAAAGTACCGCCGTCTGCTGGCGGGACTCCCGGCGGATCCTCCGCCTCCCCCGCCGCGGAAGCGCGTACACGTCAAAAAGAAGGTGCGCGGGAAGGCGCATAGGAAATCGCGCAGAAGCAGAGCTTGATGGCCGACTTGCAAAAATCAAAAAAGGATTTGATCCTCGAGACGGCTCGAGAGATCGGCGCTTCCCGATGGACGCTCGCGGAAATCGATCAATTGCGCCGCCGCCTGCACGCGGAGCACGGCGAGCCGGGAAAGACCAGTTCGGACTACATTGCGGATATCCTCAAATCCGCGGGCTGGAAAGTCCTGCTTACTCTGCAAGAAGAGGCCGAAGAGCAGTACGAAGAGGAATTCGAGGACCTGCTGCACTTCAAGACGCTCGAGGACGCGGAGGTCAGTATCATGCGCCTCGACGAGCTGATGCGGAAGTTTCAGGCCCACGGCGAGCATGCCGCCGTCGAACGCGTTCTCGGCGTGGCCCGCCTCGGCAAGCGCCGGGCGGAGATGATCTCTCGCAACCACAAAGTCGAGCCCCAAAAGCGCGCCGAAAAAGAGGAAATCGCCGGCTGGTTCCGCATCTGGCTGGAAACTCCGGATGCTTTTTTCAACTGGCTGGAAGTGCGCAAGCAATCCCAGGATTTTCGCAGCAAATTTCCGGAAGCGGAGTCTCTCGAATGAGTCTTCCCCCGGACGTGCCGCCGGGCGCGCTCGAATTGCCTCCTTTTTCCCTGGACGTGGAAACGCTGGACCTCGGCCTGGGCGTGAAAGCGGTCGGCCTCGAACTTGTCGAAACGGAAAATCGCGAGCCCGTTCGCGGAAAGCAAGCGGCCGAGATTTGGTCGTCGCTCTTCCCTGCCTTGGCTCTCGAGGATTTCTACTCCTTGGATTTCTTCAGCCACATCGATCGCGTGCATGAATTTTGCAAAGCGAGAAAGATTGAGTTCCGCGAAGGCGCTGCGCGCTGCCTGGTTCTGCCGCAGCCGCGCCAGGGACAATTGTTCCAGATTTTCGAGCGGTTCGGAGGTGAAACCTTTGGCATCCGCGCCGGCGCCGCCGCGGAATCTCCCGATGCCGCGCTCGAAGGCGACCTTTCGAAGCGCGGCGTTGACGCCTACCAGCCCGCCTACGAGCGCTATAAGTTCTGCGCCATCTGCGAACCGGAAGACGGCTGGGTCACGCTCCTCAGCTCGACGCTGTGGGCCAGCGAAGTCATCCGCCGCGTCCGCCCCGCCGTCCAGCCCTTCGACATCTACATCGCCCGCCCACAATAGTCCCGGCAGCTCAGATCACGATCCCTTGCCCCGGCTTTTGTGCCTTTACAGGATGAATTCGGAGCTTCGGACTGCTTCTCAGTGGCCGGCGTTCTGTCCCGGAAGTACTTCGACTACAATCAATGGGGTCGCGACAGGCTATTGTGCGGCCAGCTTGGCATTTCCCTTCTCGAGCGTGGTGGAGAGTTTGCGGAGAAGCGCAGCGCTATCACCGCGATAAGCGCTCCCGTGTTGACAGGCGAGCATTGAAGGATTGAGACTCGCCAACCGCTCCAATGTAGCTGTCGTATTCGTGGCGTGCGCGTAATAGTCCATCATGCCGCGCATCCCCTCGCTCGCCGTGAGCACCTCCGATTCGGTCACCGCTGGCATGTTGGCGCCCGGTTGTGTGAAAAGATCCCCACAGAGTAACGTCTTGGAGGTCATATCGAACAGAATGCCGCAATCCCAGCCATGCGGAACGTGCGGCGTGTAAAGCCACTTCATCCGGCGCCCGCCAATGGAAAACTCCTCGCCATCCCCAAGCGCACGGGCGGGCCGGGCGGCAAAGTCATTGATCGAAGTCAAGACTCCGATTTCGGAGCCAAACGGTGTGGCGCCAGGCGCGGCACTCAGAACGTCGTTCAGCGCACCAAATTCGTCGCCTTCGAAATGCGATCCACCAACCCAGCGCAATTTATCGACCGGCATGACTTTCCCGATTGCCTCCAAGGTGATTGAGGCGATCTTCCTCCACCCGGTATGAAACAATAAGGGTTCATCGTCAACAACCAGATACGAATTAAAGGTGAATCCACCTGGAATCACGTCCAGCGGCGTGCAAATGCGGTAGATTCCAGCCGCGACCTCGTCAACTTGCGTACCCGTTTGTTTGTTCGAGATCAATTTAGCTTCTCCTTGTGTTTGAGTGGACCGCTCTCTACGAACTTGTCCGCGTCTTACACCCGGATGTGTAACGAAGACCCTCTCCGTTACAAGCGAAGGGTCGCGCCGCTTCAAATTGCTCAGTTCTCTTTCAGCAGTTTCCAATTCCAGCCGACGAAACTAAGGACGAGGAACGGGGAGGCGAAAATGGGCAGCAGTGAGGAGGTTGGCAAAACCTGGGCACCCCAGAATATTCTTGCTGTGACAGTCCCAAATATAATGCCGCCAATAAAACTCACCAGACGAACCCAAGCGCGAGGCCAATCACAGCGAGGACGTTCCCTGTGGTTTTCCTGCCCATTTGTTCATTTTCCATCAATTGCGTTCCTCCGTATCTTTGGGCGGACTGCATTCTTGCCGCAGTCCGCCTTCGATACCGGAACGTACAATCAACAGTTTTCTTAGGTAAAAAGAAACGGCGGGATCGTTGTCACTTTGTATCGGCGGAAGGCCCGTAGATCCCTGGCACCTTCCCACCCATCGGCCGCAGGTAGGTGCTGAGCTGGCCGCGGTGGTGGACCGAATGCTTGATCGCTAGTGCAAGAAAATTGATTCCGGGCGCCTGGATCATTCCGAGCAAGTCGATGACGTTGGCCAGCTTCTCTCCGGACAGGGCGCGCACCCGATCCAAAGCCGCTCGAACTTTCACCTTGTAGCGCGCGCTGGCGTCGGCGGCGTTCATGATGCCGCAGGCATCGGAATCGTCGGGCGGTGGCGTGAAAGCCCCGTTCGCAATGGAGTTCAAGAACCACTCGTCTTCAAGAGTGATGTGCCGGACGAGCCCCAGACCTGTCTTGGACTTCGAGTCCGGGCGGAAGTCGAGATGACTATTGGGAACCGCCTCGATGACGCGCACTGTCGCCGGTATTTCGTTTTCGAAGTCGGCGATGAGAAAATCGGCTACCGTCTTGATTTCTTTGGAATCCACAAGTTGCTCCTTTTTGGTTCAATTTGCGCTGCTCATGGCCGGATGCGGACTGCCTTGCGTAAACCAGTCCGCGTCTTGCACCCGGATGTGTAACGAAGCGCTTCCCCGTTACACATAAACTACATAAAATGAATGGATGCAAACGGAAGTAAGCGATGCCGAGTTAGTCCGGCAGATCGGCTCGGGACGCAATTCGCGGGGCCGAGGCTGAGTTATTTCGGCGCATGGCTCCGCGCATTCGGCTGTATGGCCTACGCCACTTGAGAAATGAACACGCCGCCGAGGATCTCACCCAGCAGGTTCTTATCACTGCTCTGGAAGCTCTGCGGGCCGGCCGCCTCCGTGAACCTGAAAAGCTCGCATCTTTCGTGCTGGGAACTTGCCGCATGACCGTGCTGGACCTGCGGCGCGGCGTTCAAAGAAAAGAACGCCTGCTCGAGCAGTTTGGGGCGGAACTCATTGCACCGGTCCAACTGGCAATGCCGCTTCTCGACCACGACCTTCTCACCCGCTGCGTGCAGAATCTCAAGGAGCGCGAACGCGCCGTCGTCGTCATGACCTTTTATGACGAGCAAACCGGTGCGGATGTCGCCAGTTTCCTCGGCGTTTCCGAAGCCAATGTACGGGTGATTCGCCACCGGGCGATTCATCAACTGCGCGAATGCATGGGGGTTTCCGCATGACTACGGGAAACGAGAGTGGCGCAGTGATCTGCTCGGATCCCATTGACGCGGCGGTTCTGGCCGATTATTGGCTCGCGCGCTGGCAAATCCAGAGGAACAAGCCGTTGAGGAGCATCTGCATGGCTGCGACGCATGTGGAGCGCGGCTCCGCGACATGATCGCGCTTGTCGAAGGAGTCCGCAACCTGGCGCGCGAGGGATCCCTGCGAATGGTTGTGAGCGATGCATTTCTGAAGCGTGCCGCGGAGGAAGGCTTGCGTGTCCGTGAATATGCCCCTCCTCCAGGAGGCGGCGTACAGTGCACCGTGACGGCGGAAGACGATATTCTCATTGGGCGCCTGGCCGCGAACTTGAGCGGGGCAAAACGAGTCGATCTCTGCATCTGTGATGAGCGCGGCGTCGAACAACTCCGTTTGCCGGACATTCCCGTTCATTCCGGGGCAAGCAGCGTTGCCTACCAGGAGTCGATCACATTCTGGAAGGCCGCGCCTACATGCAAAATGATCGCGCGCCTGGTCGCCTTCGATGAAGGGGGCGGCGAACGCCTGCTCGGCGAGTATACATTCAACCACACGCGCTCATTGCCCGGCCCGGGTGCTTGGTAGTCAATTTGACCTTCCCAAATGCCGTCGGACATGGACACCGGGCAAAATCAAGTGTGAAGGGTGCGAGGAATCTTGGCGGAGCATGGTTGTCCGCTCGGGAGTAGCGCGGGGCTTATTACTTGCTCGCCACTTCCTTGCTCCCCATTGTCCAAAACGCACCCTTACATCCTTGTTTCTGCCGTTCTTGCAGAAAACACTGGGGAGCGACGCCTCAAATCCTCGCAGACCTTCGCCACGGAGCGAAAACAAGTCTCCGTTCATGGCTCGCTCTTTCCCTCTGCACTCGTTCATAATAAAGAGTGGCGCTTCATTGACGCGCAGGACCATGGTTGTTAGATTGCTTGGTTTGTGTGAAAGGGACGGAAAAGACGGATGCGGCGTGCTTTGGCATGCACTCTAATGGCGACAGTGACGGCGATTTCCTACAGTTGCGGAGGTGCGGTCAGCACAAAGCAAGTCGTCCCGCCCACACAAATCGTCGTCGCCAAAGTGGCCACGCGTGGGGAATTGCTCGAAAAATACAATGCCATGGCCAAGGGCGTGAAGAGTTTGGACGCCACCGTGCAACTAACGCCTACCGCCGGCTCGCAATACAGCGGCGTCATCGAGGAGTATCACCAAGTGAAGGCCTTTCTGCTGGCGGAGCGCCCAGCCTCTATTCGCGTGATTGGCCAGGCGCCCGTGATCGGCAAGACGATTTTCGACATGACCAGCGACGGAAAAACGTTTCGTGTGTGGATTCCGTCAAAAAACAAATTCTTGGTCGGACCGGTGGCGCTCGAGCGCACCAGCAGCAAGCCCATCGAAAACCTGCGGCCACAGCACTTGCTCGAAGCGTTGCTTTGGCCCGAAGTTCGCAAGGAAGAAACCGTGCTCTTCGAGGAGTTCAACGACGAAAGAGCGCGCTATTACATTCTTACCGTCTTGCGAGGCGGATATGAGAAGGAAATCTTGCGCAAAATCTGGTTTGACCGCTCCGACCTGCAGATTGCCCGGCTGGAAGAATTTGGGCCCCAGGGCGTATTGCTCTCCGATGAGTATTTCTCCGACTGGGAGCCTCTTACCGCCGCGGAGCAGCCGCCAGGAGATACCGCGTCCGCAGTCAGCGCTTTCCCGCGCACCATCCGAATCGACAGAGCGCACGATGATTACCGGCTCGACTTGCAAATCACCAAGCTGATGCTGAACGCTGACATTCCCGCCGACCGCTTCCAGCTCGAGCAGCCCGCTGGCTCCGAACTCGTTCCTGTCGGCGCAAATACGCCGGAGAAGCAGCCATGATGCTCGAGCTGATCCTCCGCAACTTGCTGCACCGCCCGCTCCGCACCTTCATTGGAATCCTTGCGGTGGCCGTGGAAGTCGCCCTGGTCGTATTGATTGTTGGGCTGACGTCCGGTTTGCTGACCGAAACCGCTAAGCGCATCGAAGGCATCGGAGCGGACGTCATGCTTCAACCGCCCGCCGCTTCCGTGTTCATAGGTATGACCGGCGCGCCCATGCCGATAAAGATTGGCGAAAGGCTGGCCGAGTTGAAATACGTGCAGGCCGTTGCGCCGACTCTCTTGCAATTCAGCTCCCAGGGCGGCGTGGACGTGGTTTACGGGATCGATCCCGCAAGCTTCCGCGCCGTCTCTGGCGGATTTGTTTTTCTGAAGGGGCACGACATGGAGGGCCCCAACGACCTGCTGGTCGACGATTTGGCGGCAGAGGCAAAACACATTAAAGTCGGCGATACCTATAAGCTGCTGAATCACGAGTGGCACGTCGCCGGGATTGTAGAACACGGCAAGGGCGCGCGTCTGTTCGTCCCTTTGGCGACGTTGCAGGATCTGGTCGGCGCGCCCGACAAAGCTTCCATCTTTTGGTTGAAATGTACCCGCCCGGAGCACACCGACGACGTGATGGACGAGATTCGCCACCTCTTGCCGGGCTACACCGTGCGGCCTCTCAGCTCCTTGCTCTCGCTGATGACTTCGACGAACATCCCCGGCTTGCAAACGTTCATCAACGCCATGATTGGCCTCGCGGTCGCTATCGGTTTGCTGGTTATTTTTTTGACGATGTATACCACCGTGATCGAACGGACGCGCGACATCGGCGTTCTGAAATCGCTCGGAGCGGGCCGGCCGTTCATCGTGCGCGCGCTCCTCACCGAGTCAGCGGGCCTCTGCGTGTTGGGCATTGTGGCGGGCATAGCGCTGAGCTATGTTGTGCGCGCCGCGTTTCTCGCGGGCTTCCCCACGTTGTCCATACTGATCACCACCGGATGGATCATTCGTGCTGCGGGAATTGCCCTGCTGGGAGCCGTGCTGGGCGCAAGTTATCCGGCATGGATGGCCAGCCGGAAAGACCCCGTGGAAGCGCTTTCCTACGATTGAGGAAGGCGTGAATCGAATGGGCCGTGGCGGATCTCGCGAGCTACGGGCAGCATGGGCAACGTACGCGGCGAAAGGACACGATTACTAGGCAGAGATGGGAATCGCAGCTACAATACGGACACCTGCCGCAGGGCTGATTGTCCCGGGAAAAAAGAGCTTGGAGCCGATACTTAAAACAGAAGGTCTGTGGAAACTCTACCACGCGGGGAAAGTCGAAGTTCCCGCGCTTCGTGGCGTGAACTTCGCCGTAGCCCCCGGTGAATCCGTGGCGGTCATGGGCCCATCCGGTTGCGGCAAGTCTTCGCTGCTCTATGTGATTGGAGGGCTGGCAAAAGCGTCGAAGGGCCACGTCCTGGTCGACGGCAACGACTTGACTGCCATGAGCGACGCCGAGCGCACGAAATTGCGGCGCAGCAAAATCGGCTTTGTCTTCCAGCGCTTCAATTTGCTTCCCACGCTCTCGGCAAAGGGCAACATCGCCATCGCCCAGTTTATCCATGGAGACGGGTTTGATCCCCACCGCTTCGAGGTCGTCACCAGCCTCCTCGGTCTGGCGGGGCGGCTTCAGCACAAGCCGTCCGAACTATCCGGGGGCGAACAGCAGCGCGTAGCTATCGCGCGCGCCATCATCAATGAACCCAAGATTCTGCTGGCCGACGAGCCCACCGGGAATCTCGATTCGAAGAATTCCGAAATCGTGTTGCAGATGCTCCGCCAGTTGAACAAAGACCTGGGCCAAACGATCGTTATGATCACCCACAATCCCGAAGCCACAACCTATTTTGATCGTGTCGTGCACATGCGGGATGGCGTGATCGTCGACGGAATCCCGGCGGATTGAGATGGCCAGTCTCGGTAAGATTCTGTCGAAGACTTTTTTCTGGGCCTACGAGCGCGGCACTTGGCCGTACGACGCTGCGGTCATCCTCATCTTGATTTTCGTTTTGGCCACGCCTCGTTCCTGGTTCCACGATGAGCCGCAGATGGGCCTTCCCGCCAATGCGCCGGGGCGAGTCGTTCTGCTCAAGGACGAAGGGCGGAACGAGACCTACCGGGTCGACGCTCGAATCCTCGCTCCTCCCGAGCAAACACCGATGCTCGAGAATCAACTGCATAACGCGCTCCAAAAGTCGCTCCCCGAATTTCGCAACAAGCGCTTCACGATTGCCAAGATTGAGGCCGTACGCGACGACCAAGGCACGGTCATCGCCTACCACGTCGAGATTCACCGTTAGATATGGCGCGCCCGCAAACTCCTGCTTCGAAACTTTGCCCCGAATTCCTGCATCTTTATGTGTATGCTAGTGTTTGAGAGATTGTGACCAGCCGCATACTTGAGTACCAACAGGGGCTTCGCTTGCTGAAAAGATGTTCTGTTCTATTGGTTCTGGCCGGCTGTGCGGCGGCTCTCCCCGCCGTGGGGCGCCCGGCCCAGGGCGGCAAGCGATGGACCACGCAGGGTGTCCTCGAAATGTTGGACAGATCCGCGAAGGATTTCCGCAGCCTCACTGCTGATATCGAAAACATAAAATATACCGCCGTGGTGAAGGACACATCGACGGAGACGGGACAAATTTGGGTCCGCCACGACCAGAAGATGCGCATTCAAATCACCAAGCCCGAGCCGCGCACCATCTTGCGCACGGGCGACTCGCTTTTTATCTACAACCCCAAAATTAACCGCGTGGACGAGTACGACCTGGGCAAGAATCGCGCGATGGTGGATCAATATATCCGTCTCGGCTTCGGAACCAGGAGCGAAGACCTCAAGAAAAGTTACCTGGTAACCGTTAGCGGCGAAGCCGAATTTGACCACCGGAAAACGGTTGTGTTGACGCTGACGCCAAAATCCGACAAGATTCGGAGCCAAATCTCCAGGATCGAGATGTGGATCGACGAGGCTTCTTGGCTCCCCCTTCAACAGAAATTCTTTGAAACGGGCTCCGACGACTACATTTTATTTCACTACAGCAACCTGATGAAGAACCTCAAGATCTCCGCTTCGAAGTTCAAGCAGGACTGGCCGAAAGATACCATCCACGAGAAGCCGCACGCATAAACGGGAAGTGCAGTTCGTGGCTGCCGACTGGCGAAACCACTCCAAATCGGACTTCTAAACTGACCATGCAATTCTATTCCTCGGCGGCCAGCCGGCCCTGAACCCTTCTGCCAGTCCGCCGCTGAGGGGAACGGTTCCTTCACTTCCCTGTGGCTCGCTCGGTGGCGAGAAGCTGTTCCTTGCGCTTAAGGCCCCAGCGATAGCCGGCCAGGCTTCCATCCGCACGAATAACGCGGTGGCAGGGGACAACAATCGACACAGGATTGGTGGCGCAAGCGCGAGCCACGGCGCGAATGGCTTTCGGACGTCCGAGAGCGCGGGCTACTTGAGAATAAGTGCGCGTCGTTCCGCGCGGAATGCGCTGGAGCTCCTGCCACACGCGCCGCTGAAAGGCCGTGGATTGCAAGTCCAGTGGAAGATCCACATGCGCGGCTTTGCCCTCGATACGCTGGATAATCTCGCGGACCCACTTTTGCTCGCCTCCGGACGCCGGCGAAATTTCCGCCCGCGGATACTCTGCTCGCAGCTCGGCAACAAGTTTGTCTCGCGCATCTCCCAGATAGACCGCGGCAACACCGCGTTCTGTGGCCGCGACAAGAACTTTTCCAAGCGGGGACTTCGCGATCGTGTATTCGATTTTCATGCCCATTCCTCCCTTTCGATACGTTGCGGGCGTCATGCCCAGTTGTGCGTTGCTGCGTTCATAGACCCGGCTGGACGAGCCGTACCCGGTTTCGTACAGCGCATCCGTGATCTTCTTTCCCGCTCGAAGCAAACTTTTGAATCGTTTCACGCGCAGCGCCTCCGCCAGTTCGCGAGGCGAAAGGCCGGTCACCTGTCGGAAAGCGCGGCGAAGCGTGGCGCCGTTCGAATGCACTTCTCGAGCCAGTTCGCTGAGCCGGAAACCTTCTTCGCGGGATTGCGCGAGATATTTCGCGGCGCGGGCGACGAGCGCCGCCGAGGCGGCTATTTCATTCGGCCGGCAGCGAAGGCAAGGGCGATACCCGTGTTTTTCGGCTTCTTCGCGCGTGCGAAAGAAAATCACGTTGCGCCGGAGCGGGCGCCGGGCAGGGCAGGACGGCCGGCAATAAATGCGCGTCGTGCGAACCGCCAGCACAAACGCACCATCGGCGCGGGCATCGCGTGCCAGGGCCGCGCGCCAGTATTCGGAGGCCTTGCGCGGCGAGACCCCTGGCGTCGCGTTTGCGCTCGAACTCTTCATCGTCTGCATGTTATGAAAATAGCGCAGGGCAGGAATCAATTCTATCCGGAAAGGCGCGGCAAAGCGGATTCGCAAGGCGCCGCCCGGACGGCCCGACGTAAAGGCTGAGAGGCCGGCTTAGGCTTCGCCGGGGTTGGGCAGAACTTCGGCAGCCTCAACCGCACTCTTGTGCGGTGCGGTGATGACCACCAGAACCGCGGTAAGAATGACGGCAGCGGCAAGAGCGGTGCGCATCGTGATTGCTTCCCCCGCTGCAACCCAGCCTAGAAAGAGCGCCACGACGGGATTCACGAACGGATAGGTTCCCACACGCGCCGCGGAGCTTTTCTTGAGGAGATAAACGTAGGCCGTAAAGCCGATTCCGGAACCAAACACGATCAGATAGGCGAGCGCTATCCAGGAGCGAGGGGAAATTGTCGTGAGATGGAGTTGATGGCCTTCGCCGGAGAGCAGACCCACGATCCAAAGGGCGGTCCCGCCTACGAGGCTTTGCATGGCCACGCCCAGCATGGGCGAGCGCGGAAGGTCGTTGTGTTTCGAATAGATGGACCCGCAGGCCCACGCAAACGAGCCGATGACTAGAATCCCCGCGCCGACGGGATCGACGCGCTCCGAGCCTCCCAGATGCGCTGGACCTACCAATAGGACCAAGCCGCCAAACGCCAGGATGAGGCTGGCAACCACTCGGGGCGCGGGGCGGAGTCCATCTGGGCGCAGCCAATCGAGAAGCACCATCCAAAAAGAAACAAGAGAGACGATCAAGGCGGCCACGCCGGTGGGAACAGTGCGCTCCGCCAGGCAGACCGCTCCGTTGCCCATCAGGAGGAGCAAGAGGCCGGTGATGAAGGCGGTGCGCCACTGGGAGCGCGTTGGCCGTATTCCAGTTTTCCAGCGCAACAAAGGGAAAAGAATAAGGCCCGCCGTAAGGTGCCGCGAAGCAGAGAGCAGGAGCGGAGGAAAAGATTCGATTCCGACGGAGATAGCGAGATAGGTCGAGCCCCAAATCAGATAGATGGCGGCGAACGCAGCGATAATGAGAATGCCATCGCGTTTGGAAGTGCGCTCCTGAATAAACGCTGAAGCCGTTTTGTTTGTAAGTCGGTTGACGATGAGAGTGAACGCTCCGCGGAGCCTGCTCAATTAAAGTTAGAGGTACCCAAGGGTAGTGTCGAGCACCATTTTGGACGAAATTTTCCACAGCATAGGCTGAGAACCAAAACTATGGCCCTGGTACTATAACCAAGTGTTTGAGGTTAAGACACTTCGGGGGTTTCCCACAGGTTGACGCCCGGCCACTTAGATGGCATTTTATCCACCCATTCATGAAGTTCGGGAATCCGGGGCAAGAGCACAAGCAAGAGCAGTTGGGCCAGTTTTGGCAGCGACGAAGTGGCATCTCTGAGGGCGAGATGGGCGCGACGAACCGCGCAAGACCCATTCACTTGGGAGAAAAAGAAGCGATCCGCAGCAAGCTGGCAGGGACGACGCCGCTCTCCTCCCAAGAGACGGCGGCCGAACCGGCGCGAGTTCCTGCATTGCGCGTGACGCCGTTGCTCGCACCCGGAAGGCCGCGGCGTTTTGTACGCGTGCCGACCCACGCCGTGGGCGTGAATCACGAATTGCGCGAATACCCGCGCGCCACGTTGAAACTTCCCTTGCGCTTGCGCAGCGTGGACTCGATTGCCGAGGAATTTCCTGTCACGCTCGTGACCCGGGACATCAGCTCGACCGGCGTCTTTTTTCTTTGTCCAAAAAAGCTTGCGGTGGGTGCGCAGGTCGAACTGGAAATTGTGCTGGTCAGCCGCCCGATGGGGCTCGGGAACGTAATGATTGCCACACCGGCGCAGGTGCGCCGCATCGAGCCGGCGGCAATGCCCGGGTGGTATGGCGTGGCCGCGTCGTTTGACGATGTACATTTTGACCGCGACGATCGCGTGCCTTCGCGCTTCCTGAATCCCTGAGATCCGTTTTCCACGCCTCCTTCAAAAGTTCTTCCAGTTGGTACCTGCGCTCTTGCCTTCTTCCGAGGGCAGGCTCCTCCCTTCCTCCGGACAGCACGGCACGCCGCGTCTGGATTGCTCGGCCATCTGCGTCAGCCTGTCTGCTACTCTAAGTTCTTATGTCTGCCTCGAGAAATAGTCTTTTGCAAGGCGTACTGTTTGATTGGGACGGCACGCTGGTGGATTCGTATGAGGCCGATTCCGCGGCGTACCTAGCGATGTTCAGGGAGATGGGCATTCCGTGGGGACTGGAAGAGTTGGCGCGGCACTATTCGCCGAATTGGTACCGCGTATATCAAGCCGCAAAACTGCCGAAGGCGCGCTGGGATGACGCGGATCGCGCGTGGCGCAAGCACTATGCAAAGCATTCGCCGCAACTCATTGCGGGGGCGAGGCAGGTGCTCGAGCGGCTCGGACGAGCGCATCATTTAGGCTTGGTTACCAGTGGCGACCGGGATCGCGTGACACGGCAATTGCGCGCCTTCCGGCTCACCCAGCTTTTCGGAGCACGCGTTTGCAGCGGAGACACTCCGGAGAAAAAACCGCATCCGGCGCCTTTACGGCTTGCGCTTCAGAAGCTTCGGCTGCAATCATCCGCGTGCGTCTATGTGGGCGATTCGCCGGAAGATTTGCAAATGGCGAAGAGAGCGGGAGTGTGCGCGATCGCCGTTCTGGGGCCCTTTCCCACGGAAAAGCGGCTGCGCGCGGCGCGCCCGGAATTTCTGATCGAATCGATCCGCGAATTGCCGGAGGCGCTGAAGAAAATCGCTCGCTAATTTGGAGCTCTTGCCGGGCCCAATAGGCGCGTGCATCGGACAAAAGCAGCGGACCGCCTCCGAAGGCGGTCCCTACAATTGCTCTTGCGGCGGTCCTCAGGGCTGCGGTTTTAATGGAGCGGCAGGCGGAGTGGCGGCAGGGGCAGCCGTTGCGGCGACGGGTCTGTAGTCCGTCCACTTAATGACCAGTCGGACGGGCACGTTGCGATCCTTGAGGTTCAGTGTGGCGTCGGAACGCATGTAGTCCGGAAGCCAGAATTTGCCGTCAACATCTTCGCGATACGTTTCGAAAACGGAGAATGGCATGGTGGGCGAACTCATGTCGCCGAGATCGTTGACCCACTTGCCATAGGTTTTCACAATTTCGAGGTACTCGTCGTCCACCCAGACGATGCCATCGAAATAGTAATGCGCGCGCTCGACGGTCTTGGGCTTCACCTGAAAAATGTAACAGTTGATTTCATCGACTTGTTCCTTGCCCAGATATTTCAAGTCGTATTTCGCAAGCTGGCTCGTGGTCAGCGGGAAGGGCGGCATGCGAGAGAGCGTGGCGAAATCCTCCGGGCCCATTTCGAGGAAGTGCAGTGTGGATTGCGGCCGCTCGACCGTTCTTTCGTATATTTGGCCGTCCGGGCCGGGCTTTCCCTCGATTACCAGAGTTAGCTCACCCGAGAGTTTCCCATCGGGGCCAAATTCCTCCAGGCGAATGGTCTTCTTGTAGGTATATCCGGCGCGGGCTGCAACGTACTCGTCCTCCTTTTCCGAAAAACGCTTGATGATTTCCTCGGGCGGCATGGATGGCGGCGCCGGCGGCGTGGGCTCCGTGCCGATGCGGCGGACTTTATGATCCGGAGGAGGGGTAAGTGGCCCTTGCTGCGCATCCTGGGCATGGCACGCCGCGCTTCCGAGGATGAGCGCGCCAAAAAGAAAAGCAGAACGCAGAACGATGTTGGATGGGACGGCGCGGGAATGGGCGGTGGGCCAGCTCATAACGGATAGGATGCGCGGAAAGCCCCGACGAGCAGCCTCGGTGCGGGCGCGAATCTGATTGAGTTTAGCGTACTTTGCCGAGGCCTTCCTAGACAGCCATTCGGATGGAAAAGAAAATTTCCACACTGCGTCTGGTTTCGGCAGAATGCCGCGGGTCTCTGCTACAATTCTGGAGTTTGTGGGCGACGAAAAGCAAACTAGGCGCTATTTTGTCTCGGGAACCGTGCAGGGTGTGGGATTTCGCTTTTTTGCCCAACGCGTGGCCCAGCAATTGAAGATTGGCGGCTACGCAAGGAATCTTTTCGACGGAAGAGTCGAAGTGCTTGCGGTCGGCACGCCGGCACAACTTGCCGAGTTGAGGACCGCGCTCGAACGCGGGCCGAGATTTGCGAGCGTTTCCGAGGTCCGGGAAGAAAAAGCTCAGCGGGCACCGCTGCACGAAAACAGTTTTGTGATCGAACCGGACGCATAAGATCCGGTCGGCGAATTAACTTGGCTGACGAGGAGCCGTTTGCATGGATGATTTGAAGAAGCTGATTCGCGAAGTGCCGGATTATCCCAAGCCGGGAATTCTTTTCTACGATTTGACCACGCTCTTGAAGGACAAAGAAGGATTCCACACGCTGATCGACCGGCTCTGCGAGCATTACGAAGGCCACACCATCGATGTCGTCGCGGGCATCGAGGCGCGGGGGTTTATTTTTGCTCCGGCGCTGGCGTATCGCCTCGGAGCCGGCTTTGTTCCGGTGCGCAAGCCGAAAAAACTGCCCGCGAAAACCGCCAGCGTTTCCTATGCGCTTGAATACGGCACAGACATACTAGAAATTCACGAGGACGCCGTGAAACCCGGCCAGCGCGTGATTATTTGCGACGATCTGCTAGCAACCGGCGGGACCGCGGCCGCTACGACGAAGCTAGTGGAGAAATTGGGCGGCAAAATCGAAGGTGCGGCATTTGCCGTGGAGCTGACGTTTCTGAACGGCCGCTCGAAACTCAATGGCGTGGATGTTTTTTCGCTGATTCAGTACGACAAATAGTTTCGATTCTGATTTCCACCTAACGCGCCAAGCCTAATTTATTCTGGGAGTGCGACGGTCTCCGATTACAGCGTAAATTGGACCCTTATGAGCTCGTCTGGTGGTGGATTCGATCCCCAAGGCATTGTGCAGGCTCTAAATAACCACCCTTTTGGGTCCTCAGATAGTAGTTTCACGGGGTGAGCAATGAAAACGGTACGTTTGGTCGGTTGGGGCATTTTTGCAGGAATTGGTCTTGGGCAATTAACAGCATGGCTTCTCATCCATAACGAGTGTCCCAGCGCCCCTGGACTAATTGCTCTTTCGACTTTTGGCATCGGCGAGTTTGTATTCGGGATGTTGATGATATTGCTGGGCCTGGAAAGGCCACGCTCTGGTTAGAACTCTGGGAAATCTTCTCCACGGGCGTTATGTCGCATTACCGGAAGCTGAGTCGCTGCGCTATTTTGGATGGCGCTGGCGGAGGGCTTCGAAGAGGACGATGCCGGCGGCGACGGAGACGTTGAGAGATTTGACGGGGCCGGTCGTGGGCAAGGAAACAACAAAATCGCAGCGTTTGCGTGTCAGGTCGTGGAGGCCCCTGCCTTCGCCGCCGAGGACGATGCCCACCGGTGAGGTGTAGTCCACTTCGGTGTAATTTTTTTCGCCGCGCTCGTCCAAGCCCACTAGCCAGTAGCCTGCTTCCTTCAATTCTTCCATCGATTGCGCGAGATTCGTGACCTTTGCGACGGGCAGATGCGAGAGCGCTCCGGCGGAAGCGCGCGCGACTGTGTCCGTAAGTCCCACAGCACGGCGTTCCGGAATGACAACTCCATGCGCGCCGGCTGCGAGCGCTGTTCGAATGACGGCGCCGAGATTGTGGGGATCTTCCACACCATCCAGAAGGACGATGAGCCCTTTGCTCCCATGGTCGGGGCCCTTGTTTGCCGCAGCGAGAATACTTTCGAGCGTCGCGGGCGCGCGTGCAGCAGCCAGTGCCACGACTCCTTGATGGTCTTTCGAATTGGCCAGCCGGTCGAGTTGGCCGCGGTCTTCAAAGCGAACGGGGATGTCGCGTCCACGTGCGAGCTGAACGATCTCTTCGACGCGCGTGTCCTGGCGCCCGCGGGCGATCAGGATGCGGTCGAAAGGGCGGCCCGCTTCGAGCGCTTCGCGAACCGCGTGAATACCGGTGAGTTTGTCCATCGACGAAACAGTTTACAGGCGACGGTTCCGAGTTGAAAGCCGCTCATCGAGATTCCCAAGCGCAGCGATCAATCCAGGGCAGCGCAAAAATCCAGAATGCGCTGGCGCGCGAATTTGACAGGCCCGGCGAACGAAAGAGCTGCGGCTTCATCGAGCAAAAGGATGACGCGATCGAGTTCGCCACCGCCGGTGCGGCCTGCGAGCGCCAGACGGATGGGATGAAAAAGATCGCGGCTGCGCAGGCCGAGAGCTTCCTGCATGGAGGTGATGACTTCCTTGAAACGGTCGGTGGTGAGGGGAGCGCCGTCGAGCAAAAGCAACGCGAGGTGACGGACCACGTCGCGCGCCCCTTCGCGGGAAACGACCGCGTGCGTCTCGACTCTTGCGAGGATCTCTCGCGCATCGTATTGAAAAACGAGTTGCAGCAATTCGGCGAGAGCCCGGCGATCGGCAGCGTGCTGGCCGAGCAGCGCGGCGGCGCGTTCACACCAGGCAAGTTGCTCGGGCGTGGCATCGCCGGCAAGCCAGCCCTGCTCGCGCAGAATTTCTGCCACATCGCGAGCTGTGAAATCATTCGCAGTCGCTGGCAGAGTGTTTGTGGGTTCTTGGGGAGGCATTGCGGGAAGTTTAGCGCAAGTTGGTTAAGTCGCCTTGGAGCTGCAGCAGGATCAGCTAGCGAGTGTGTCTGCGCGGGCGGCTCTCGACGCACCGTAGCCAACCGCAAACCCGATAGACGCAAGAATCAAGCCGCAAATTAACCCAAACAGTAGACCAAGCTTGATCCACGTCGTCGCGGGTGGGAATGCAACGTCGATGGAAGGACACCACGGGCACACGTAGTGTGACTCGAAAGTGAAAAATGAGGGCGGACTTGCATAGAACAAGACTGGCCCCAGAAAGCCGACCACAAATCCGATGCAACCGAGCCTTTTGCCCAGCTTCAAGTCATTACCTCAGCAGCGATAGGTTCCAAACCAGCCCACTACTCATGATTCTTGCCGCGAGATCGTAGCCACCACATGCGCGGCAATGGCCTCACCGCGGCCGATAGCATCCACTCCTTCGTTGGTTTTGGCCTTCAAATGAATTTGGTCGAAGGATACTCCGAGAGCGCGAGCGAGGGCCTCGCGCATTTTCGGGAAATGCGGGCCGAGCTTGGGCTTTTCGGTGATGACGACGGCATCGATATATTCGATGACGACATTTTTCGCATCGAGCAGTTTTCTTGCGTGTTCCAGAAAGAGCAAGCTGTTCGCGCCCTTCCATTTCGGATCGGAGTCCGGGAAATGCGTCCCAATGTCGCCAAGTCCCGCGGCTCCGAGCAACGCGTCGCACATGGCATGCGCCAGAACATCGCCGTCCGAGTGCCCGACGGAACCTTTATCAAACGGCAGCTCAATCCCGCCGACGATTAACTTGCGCCCTACTGCAAGCCGATGCAGGTCGTAGCCGATGCCGCACCGAATACTCATGTTTTCTGGCGCTCTTGCTCAAGGTAGAACCGCGCGAGCTCCATGTCCGCGGGCTTGGTGATCTTGATGTTGCGCTCCGAGCCGAGAACCACATGCACATCGTGGCCGAGCCGCTCCACAAGCCCGGCTTCGTCCGAGGCATTCACTCCATCGGCTTGCGCGCGCGCGAACGCTTCCTTGATCAATTTTGTCGAAAACGCCTGCGGAGTTTGCGCCAGCACCACTCGTTCGCGCGGAATGGTTCCGGTGATCAGCGCGACATCTTCCGGCAGGCTGGCCCGCTTCACTTCCTTGACCGTATCCATTGCGGGAATGCCCAGAATCGCGGCCTGGCAGCGCCGGGCTTCTTCAATCACCCGGACAATCTGCTCGCGCGTGACGAACGGGCGCACGGCATCGTGCACCAGGACGATTTCCGTCTCGTTCGAAACTTCCTGAAGTGCCAGCGCCACCGAGTCCTGGCGCGAATCTCCTCCGCGAATTACGCGGACGGTTTGCATGAATCTTTCGCCGCGGATGCGCTCCTCAAGCGACTCGACGACGTCGGCGCGCGTCGCGACGATGATGTCCGTGACCAGCGGGCACGAAGCAATCCGCCGCACGCTGTGAATGACCAGCGGCGTTCCCTCCAGCTCGAGAAACTGCTTCGGTGTGTCGGCGCCCATGCGGGTGCCGAGACCTGCGGCTGGAAGAATAGCGGCTATGCGGCTCATTTTGGGCACGCCCCTCTGATCGAGGCAAATAACGGGGCGCAAACTTCAGAGTGTACCTCAAGCAGGGGTGCGAGGCGAAATCGCGAAGCTAACTTGCGAAGCTCAATCAGAATCCGGTCCGCGGAAGACGAACCGCGCGCCGCGATCAGCTTGCGGCGGCTTGGCCGGGACCCTGGGAGTCAACTACTCCGGCCGTTCATCCAGCCGGCCAAAAATCATTTTGCCGGCGGTCGTTTGATGAACGGAGGTCACAAGGATGTCCACGCTCTTGTTAATCGATCGCCGCGCGCCGTCCACCACCACCATGGTGCCGTCATCCAGAAAAGCGACGCCCTGGTTGGGCTCCTTGCCCTCGCGCAGGATAAGAACGCGCATGGACTCGCCGGGCAACACCACGGGCTTCAAAGCGTTGGCCAGCTGATTCACGTTCAAAACCGTGAGCCCTTGCACGGTAGCTACTTTGTTCAAATTGAAATCGTTGGTGACAATCTTCGCGCCCAGGCGCCGTGCGAGTTCCACCAGCTTGTGATCCACTTCTCCGGCTTGGAACAATTCCTGCTCGAGGATACGGACATCCACCTGCGGCATCTTTTGCATGCGTTGTAAGACTTCGAGACCGCGGCGGCCGCGCTGCCGTTTCAAGGAATCGGACGAATCGGCGACAAGCTGCAATTCGTGGAGCACAAATTGCGGCACAACCAGCACGCCATCGAGAAAGTGCGCCTCGCAAACATCGGCGATACGGCCATCGATCAGCACGCTGGTGTCGAGTAGTTTCCAGGACTCCGATGCAAAACGCTTTTGAGGCATGATTTTTGCGATAGGACCAGTTTTCAGTTCACCGGCTCTTTCCGAACCGAGCACCAATCCCAAATAGCCGAACGCGAAAAGCGCCGCAAAGTCGAGGAAGGATTTAGTGGGTGCCGTATCGCTCGTTCTGGAAATGACGAGCGTCACGAGAAGTGCCGCAAAGATTCCCAGAACCCCGCCTAGCGCACCTCCCAAAAGCCCGCCAATCTTGGCTCGACGAAGTCGCAGCTCGGCAGCGAAAATCCCCAGCGCCAGGAGGAAGCCCGCGGCCGCTGCAGGCAGCCCGCGCAGGCCAAAGGGCCCTAACTGGTAACAAAGCGCGCTCACGCAAGCCGCAAGAACCAGTCGCAGCAGCCAGAATTCCAGGCCTCGGCTGGAAGGAAGAGCCGTCCGCCCCTCCCGCTTTTCAGGGAGCGCGTCTGGCTCGGTCGAGGAAGTAGAACTCGAGGAACGTTGGACTTCAGGAATGGCTCGGCTCATGCGACCTCACAGTATTACGAATCACTGCAAAATCGGCGCCGCACTCCCTTCAGGGCGCGGGGCGCACTGGCCGATGCGGACGGGTATACCACCTCGCATTACCGCGGTGTATATACTCCGCCACTTCGCACGAGTCAATACTGGCTTGATGGATTAATAAAAAGAATGCCGATTATCGGTTATCCAAAATAGAGCCGAGGCACGCGCTGGCTTACGGCGCAGAGCAGGTCGGAGGTCACCGTGCCAATGCTGCGAGCGATGACGTTGGCGGGATGCACCTGTTCACCGTCCGTGCCGTGGATGGTAACGACGTCGCCGATGGCTGCCTCGGGGATGCCGGTCACATCAATCATGGTGACATCCATGGAAATGATTCCTACGATGGGCGCGAACGTGCCGCGCAGTAGGACGGTTCCGCGGTTCCCCCCCAGCGAGCGGTGGATGCCGTCGCCATAGCCTGCGGCCAGCACGGCAATGCGCGCGGGGCGCTTGGCCACGAAAGTCTCGTTGTAGCCGACGCCCGCTCCTTCCGGAATGTTCCGGATCTTGATGATGCGCGTCCGCAAACTCATGACCGGCTTCACCGGCAGGCGCGCTTCGATTTCCGCGCGCTTCTCGGCGGGGTCGTAGCCGGGATGGTAGCCATAGAGGATGGCGCCGGGACGGACCATGTCAGCCCAGGTTTCAGGCCGTGTGGCGATGGCGGCGCTATTGGCAAGGTGCACGATGCCGGGATCAACTCCCAGAGCGCGAAGCCGCTCGAGCGCCGCGTAAAATCGCTCCTCTTGCTGCCGCGTCTGCTCTCCCGTTCGCGTGTTGGTAAAAACCTCCGAAGAGGCAAAATGTGTAAAAACTCCGCCTAGTTCCAGATGCTTGCATTTGGCGAGTTGTCTGGCGAAACATTCGACATCGCTCGGCGCGATGCCCAGCCGATTCATGCCGGTGTCCATCTTCAAGTGGAACGAAACGCGCTTCCCGCCTTTTTTGCCGCCCTTCTTGCCAAGGACGCGCGAAGCGGCGCGATCGAGTTGCTCGAGTTGCTCGCAGCGGTGAACCACCGCCGTCAAATCGTATTCGAGAAGCCGCGCCTCCTCGCCGGGCCAAAAACTCGTCAGGATCAGCACCGGATTCTTCACACCCGCTTTGCGAACGGCGATGCCCTCTTCCGTGCACGTCACGCCAAACCAGTCCGAGCCGGCTTTTTCGAGCGCCTTGGCCACCTGTGGGCCGCCGTGGCCATAGCCATTGCCTTTGACGATGCTCAGGATTTTTCGCCGTGTTTTGCGCTTTTCTTCTGGCGGGTTCACGAACTTCTGGATAACGCGGAGATTTTGCGCCAGCGCGGAAAGCGAAATCTCCGCCCAAATCGGACGGCTTTTCAGGTTTTCGGGACTCTTCTCTGCTCTTGCCATCACCACCCCGGGAAAAAATAGTTTACGACATTCGCGCATCGCCCGTAACCGGCGACTCGCTTTGCCGCGAGAATGACAACCCCCACTTTTAGTGCAAGCAGAGGGCCTTTCCCGTCCCCTGCGGGGACTTCCGCCTCGAAGTTCGAAACGCTTACCTTTTTCCTTTGACTCGCTCTTCTCTTCGGATTACCCTTTAATTAGGAAGAATTATTTGCGGCGGCAGCCGATGGCTGCCGTTTTTGTATTTGCGGCACTTTTGGCATCGGATTCTTTTCCAATTCAATCACTCCAGAGGTAAGCAGGCCTCGCGGCTGGGCTACAGTCGCGTGCGGCCTGGGAGTGTCCTGTCGCGAAACGGGAACCTCCCCTGGAGAGTGCGGCTCCAATGAGTCGTTCAAAAGAAAGGTGGGAAAAGATGAGCATTCTTGGAGCTGCAAAGCCTGCGATTGTCATTTGCACGAAAGACCGCGCTCGTTCCACCTCTTTTTATCGCGACACACTCGGCCTCACACTGGCCTACGAGGACGATTTCGCCGCTGTATTTAACACGGGCGGAGTCACTCTGCGCGTCTCACTCGTGGCCGATTTCACGCCGCATGAGCACACCATCCTCGGCTTCCATGTGCCCGATGTAACCGCGACCATCAAAGCCCTGCGCGAAAAAGGTGTAGTCTGCAACCTCTACCCAAGCTTCCGCCAGGACGAACTTTGTATCTTGACCCTGCCCGGGGGAACCGCCCGCGTGGCTTGGTTTAACGATCCCGATGGCAACCTGCTCAGCGTGACCAACGCCTGAAACAAGTACCCAGACCATTCCATGCAGAAGGAGCGTCGGCCCCAATTTAGTCGTTCCGGATGCGGCCGATTTTGCACAATTTTGGTGCAATCGTAAATTCTTTAGAATGAACAGTTGCAGAAGTGTATAACAATAAATGGGTTTAACTTCCTTTAGAATGAACACTTACTAAAAAACACGGGGGAGGGGTAGTTATGGTTAACTAGATCTCCGGTCCTATGATGGGCCCCTGCGTCATACGTCGGAACGCCTGATTTCGCGCAGCACTGGCACTCTTTGTTTCAGCCAGACCTCAAAGTGTGGAAGGGTTGCCGCAGTGCGGTAGGACGCTGCAGTACCCGGACGCGCCCGTAGAAACAGGAGTGTCGGTGCGGCGGGCTGGACACGTTGCGAATTTGGCTTATCATCGCGGCGTTTCGATGGCGCGGCCGCCAAAGACGCCTGCCTGAGCGTCTGCCGCTCTCGCGCGCTATTCCAAAAGTGAAAAATAAAAAGAAATGACCGGAATTCCGCCACGAAGTATCTTATGGGCGTTGGTTATCCGTTAGCTGAACATTGGCCACGATCTTACTGGTCTCAAGGCTTTGGAGGACTCTCATGGGATGGTTCCGCAGGAATAAAGCTCTTCTCTTCTTGACTGCTGTGATTGGGGCGTTATGCGTTTTCGGCGCCCTCGTGCCGGTTCGTAGTCAGCCGAAGGCCGCGATCCCCGCGAAGACGCCAGCCTGTCCGAACGATGATAGCGGGCTGAAGCTGCCGGCGGGATTTTGCGCCACGGTCTTCGCGGATGGCATCGGCCACGCTCGCCACATGGTCGTGGCCCCGGACGGCGTCCTCTATCTAAACACCTGGTCGGGGCGGTATTACGGCAACGAGCCGCCGCACGCCGGTGGATTCCTCGTCGCGCTCCAGGACAAAACGGGTGCCGGAAAGGCGGATGTGGAGGAGCGTTTTGGCGAAACGGCGCAGAGCGGCGGGCACGGCGGGTCAGGAATCGGCTTATACAAGGATTACATCTATGCGGAAAGCAATGATCGCATCGTGCGCTATGCGCTTGACGAGCGGCTCGATTGTCCCAAGCGGCGCGCCGGAGACGATAGTTTCTGGACTGCCTCTTGGCGGCGATCATCCCATGCACCCCTTCATCATCGGCAAGAATGGCGAAATGTACGTGGATGTGGGAACCGCAACCAATTCATGCCAGGTCAAGAATCGCACGCTGCATTCGCCGGGAATCAGTCCCTGCACGGAGCTCGAGACGCGCGGCGGAACTTGGCGCTTTGACGCGAACAAGACGGATCAAAAATTTTCTCCGGCGGAACGCTACGCCACGGGCATTCGCAATGGTGAAGGGTATGCTTTCGACGATGCGGGGCGCCTGTTTGTGACGCAGCACGGGCGCGACCAACTGCACGCGAATTGGCCCGAATTCTACAGGCCGGAACAGGAAGCCACGCTTCCCGCGGAAGAAATTGTGCTGCTGAAGCAGGGCGGCGACTACGGCTGGCCGGAGTGCTACTACGACTCTTTTGTGAAAAAACTGGTGCTAGCGCCGGAATACGGCGGCAACGGCAAGAAAATTGGAGTCTGCGCCGAGAAGCTCGAACCGGCCGCGGCATTTCCGGCGCATTGGGCGCCCAACGATCTGGCGCATTACGACAAGAAGGAATTTCCGGAGCGTTACCGCAACGGCTTGTTCGTCGCCTTTCATGGATCGTGGGATCGTGCGCCTTATCCGCAGCAGGGCTACAACGTTGTCTTTCAGCCGATGAGCGGAGCGCATGCCTCGGGGCGTTGCGAGATTTTCGCCGGCGGTTTTGCAGGAGCGGCCGTGACGCCTGGCGCTGCGGAGCATCGTCCGAGCGGACTTGCGGTCGGGCCGGATGGCGCGCTCTACGTTTCGGATGATATTCGCGGGCGGATTTACCGCATCACGTATCTCGGCGGCCCATTTGACGAAAAGTCGGTGACGGCGTGTCCTAGTCTGACGGCTTCGCCGGGCGCGGCGGCGGGAGCGGAGGCCAAGCCTCCGGAGGGCACGCATCCCAAAGCAGGCGCGGCGGCCAACGCGAAGACTGCCGTGCCCGAAGGTGCGACTCGGAAAATGGTGGCGGAAGGCGAACGAATCTATCGCGGCGAAGTGGGCGGAGCAGCCTGCGCGGCCTGCCACGGAGATCACGGCCAGGGCACTCCTCTTGCCCCTTCGCTGACTGGCAAGAAATGGCTCTGGAGCGATGGCAGCTACGCCGGAATTACAAAGTCCATCCTGGACGGAGTACCACAACCGAAACAATACCGCAGCCCCATGCCCGCAAAGGGTGGCGCGCAACTGACGGATGAGCAAGTAAAGGCAGTGGCGGCGTACGTCTGGAGCTTGAGCCACCGGTAGGTATGAGTGTGGGCGGTGTCCGATCCGGACTCCCTGGGTGCTACTGGAAGTCGTGAGCCCGCGACTATGCTGGAACGTCCGTGTGGGGTGGCGACCGTGGGCGCGATGAATCGCGCTGCTACAAAGGCAGATTCCGAACCACATTAATCCCTAGCCGGGACTGGTATGCCCTGGGAGGAATAACGTGGGAGGAAGAGCAAAAGTAGGGCGCCGAAGGCCGTGGCGGCGGCGAGGAGCGTGAGGAGAGAGGTGTAAGAGCCGGTCGAGTCATAGGCGTGACCGAGAATGACGGGGCCGATGGCGCCAGCGACAGCGTAGAAGGTCCAGGTGAGGCCATAGAGAGTCGAGAAGCCGCGGAGGCCGAAATAACGTGTGAGGAGGTAGGGTGTGATGTCGGCTTCACCTCCGGCGCCGATACCGATGAGGGCCGCAGCAAGGCAGCCGGTTGAGAAAGTGCTGGCGCGGGCGAGGAGGAGAATGCCTGCGGCGGTGGCAAGGTTTATGAAGAAGGCGACGCGGGCGCCGAAATAGCGGTCCAGAAGCCAGCCCACACCGATGCGACCGAGGAGGCTGGAACCGCCAATCATCGAGGCGCAAAGAGCGGCGTTGCGTGCAGTGATGCCACGGTCGGTGAGAAGAGCGGAAAGGTGAGTAATGGCGCCGTTCATCGAGATGGAACTGAGGAAGAGGACGATGATGATGATCCAGAAGGAGTAGGAGCGGAGGCCCTGTTGCCAGGAAAGGCCAGGAGGCACGGAGTCAGCGGCGGGAGAAGGATCGTGAGTGGAAGGATGCGCGTCACGGCGTTCGCGGATGTAGCGGTAACTCAGCGGGAAGCCGAGGAGAAAAGCGAGACCGCCCAGGAAGGCGTAGGCGGGGCGCCAGCCGGAGTGGGTAATGATGAATTGCGCGAAAGGTGGAAGGAGCATGGCACCGAAACCGGCACCAAGCATGACGAAGGCAAGAGCCATGCCGAGACGCTGGTAAAACCAGGTCGAAATGGAGCGCGAGTACGAGAGATGCGCGGCACCGTTGCCGACGGCGCCGAGAAGGACGCAAGTGAGATAGAACTGGAGGAGATGCGAGTGGAGCAGAGCAAGAGAGGCGATGCCGGCGGCGAAGACGGTCATGCAAGGGAGAATAATGCGGCGTGGGCCGAACCGGTCGAGGGCGCGGCCAAGGAGCGGGGAGACGACAGCAAGCGTGATGGCGGCAAAGCCAAAGCCGCTCGAGATGGCTTCGCGGGTCCAACCAAATTCGGCGCTGAGCGGTTTGACGAAAACGGCGAAGGTGTACACAAAGAGGGAGCCGAAGCCGGCCATGACGCCGAAGCAGGCGGCGAGAACGACGCGCCAGCCGTAGTAGTGGGGAGAGGCTTCGGGGAGAGAGGAGGGTGGTGCGACGGCGGCGGCGATCGTTTGCGATTCGGTGGCCAAGCTGGTGCTCTCCTGACCGGCATCTACCCGCCTGCGTTGCGGCGGCAGCTTACACCATGCGGTGCTCTTGAAAGCCAGAAGTGGCGCGAAACTTTGGCGTGGAAGGCCGCGAAGAGCAATACTGCAAAAGGACTATGGGGAGCCGAAGTTGGCCGGGAACATCGGATGTGGAGCGAAGCGGGCTGAGAACAAAAAGCCGAAACTCGCCCCCTTGCAAAGAACGCAAGAGTGCGGCGCCCGGCATAAGACAGTTCGGCAAGTTCTGGGGTGACCGATTGTATCCAGGTCGGTCTAGACAAGAATTAGTCCGCAGAGGGAGACCCGATGAAGCGCACATGGACGATCATAGGGGTAGGTGACGTGCCGGGCAGCTTCAAATGGTACCAGGCGCTGTTCGGTCAGCCGGGTATTCTTCCTACCCATGATTACTTTGGGCAAATCCTCGATTCAGATGGAACCGTTTTGCTGTGCCTCCACGCGTGGGGCGCTCACGAGCATCCCTCATTGATGAGCCCCGATGACGGGACACCCGGCAACGGGCTCCTGTTGTTCTTCCGTGTCGATGATTTCGACCTGGCCCTTCAAAGGGCTCGCGCTCTCGTCACTCGCCTCGAAGAGGAGCCACACGTGAATCCGAACACGCAAACCAAGGAGTTCTCGCTCCGAGATCCGGACGGATATTACGTTACCATCAGTGTGCTCTCTGCGGCCTGACAAGGACATGGAACTCAAAACCCGCACCCTTGCAAAAAACGCAAGAGTGCGGCACCCGGCGAACATCTTCACGATTGGCTCCTCCGTCTTGCACCGATTTTCAACGCAGGGGAAAATGCGTGGGAGGAGAAATCATACCCTCCGTAGGCGTCTCCAGTACGAATCGAATCTCCTGAAGCCGTTGTCCACAAAAACAGGCCCGAACAAAGGATCGTTCATCCTCGAAAGGATGAGCCTACTTGTCGTCGGGAGCACATCCGAAGAGGTCGCCGGGCGCGACCGCAGCCCACGCACCGCGGCGCAGGCTTGGGACCTTTGGTTCAGCCAATGCGTCGGTGAATTATGATAATGAGACCTATAACAGTAAGGACCAAATAACAAGCAGAGAGAATATAGAAGAGAATTCGCACCTTGGGCCAAAGGAAGGTTGGGAACTTGTCAGCGAATTTGTCCGTCCATGTCTCGCTCCACCGAGGGATGGGGGCGGCCTCTTCGGAGTCGGGCTTCCAGCGTGCAGCGATCCAGGTCGCGCGGAGATTGGAAAGCAGGAGCGCCGCGAGAACAATTCTCACGATGCTTGGGCCTGAAGCCAGCATGTCCACAAGGTACGCTACTGACACGCACCCCGCCGCGTATCGGCTGTGCTCACGTACCCCGACACCGCCTAAATAGTAAAAGAGCAAAACAAACGTCCCCGTAATTGGTTGGTCCGCGATAATCAATACAGCAAAGGAAAGAACGGCGACTGCGACACACACCCAATAACCTTGCGCCCCAAGGTAATCAACGTCACTGCTACTCTGAATAGAGGGCCAGAGCAGGCTCTTGATGCGGCCCTCGCTCCGCGGCATGGAGTCAGATAAGTTGAGGGTCTGCATAGGGGGAATTAAGGCGCAGTCCTTGCCAGGAGTCGAGGAGAAAAAATCTCTCTCAAAGTCGGCTGCTACTGGTGCTCGCAATTTCCGCTGCCTGCGGGGATACGCAGACTCAACACTGCGCTACAAATCGCCGGGAGAGAATTGGGAGAAGGCGTCGGGGGCGGCTTCCTCGAAGCGGGTCAGGCGGCTGCGGAAGACGAATTTTACTTTGTCGGTCGGGCCGTTGCGCTGCTTGGCAATGATGAGGTCGGTTTGTTCGCGCTCGTCGGGCTCGGCATCCTTCTTGAAGAAGTGCGGCCGGTAGATGAACATGACCACGTCGGCGTCCTGTTCGATGGCGCCGGATTCCCGAAGGTCGGAAAGCTGCGGGCCGCGGTCGTCGCGCTCGGGAGCGCGGGTGAGCTGGCTTAGCACCAGGACGGGAATCTGCAACTCCTTCGCAAGTCCTTTGAGGCTGCGGGAGATGTTGGCGACTTCTTCCTGGCGGTTGCCAAAGCGCCCGCGCGCGGTGATCAATTGCAGGTAATCGACGATCAGTAGCGATAAGCCCTTATCGCGCTTCAGCCGGCGGGCCTTCGCGCCTATTTCGAGCACGCTGATCGAGCCTGCGTCATCAATCCACAGCGGCGCCGCGGAAATCGTTCCCAGCGCTTCCGTCATGCGGCGCCAGTCCTCGCGGCTGAGGTGCCCGGTGCGGAATTTGTGCGCATCAATCTGCGCCACGGAAGCGACCAGGCGCTGAAGCAGGGATTCCTTGGACATTTCCAGGCTGAAGAGCGCCACCGGCAATCCCCCGCGGATGCCGATATTCTCGGCAAGATTCAAGGCCAGCGCCGTTTTTCCCTGCGAGGGGCGCGCCGCGAGGATGAGCAATTCGGACGATTGCAAACCGGAAGTGAGCTTATCGAGTTCGACATAGCCTGTCGGCACGCCGGTGATGCTCTTGCCTTCCTTGAAGATTTTTTCGAGGCGCTCGAAATTGTCGCGAACGATGTCCTTGACGGGAATCAGCCCGGCTTTCACGCGGTCTTCGGCCAGCGCGAAAATCGACGATTCCGCGTTATCGAGAATGGCATCGGCGCCGTCCTCGCCCTCGAAAGCCCGCTGCTGGATGTTGTGCGTGGCGTGGATGAGATTGCGCAGCATCGCTTTTTCTTTGACGATGCGGGCGTAATGCTCAATGTTGGAAACCTTGGGCATGCCGTCGGCAAGCGAAGCCAGGTACGGCGCGCCTCCGGCAGCCTCCAAATCCCCCCGGCGATGCAGCTCTTCGGTCAGCGTGATGAGATCGATGGCCTGCTGGGCCTCGCCGAGCGAAATCATTTGGGTAAACACGCGGCGATGCTGATCGAGAAAGAAATCCTCAGCGCGAAGATTCTCGATCGCCGCGTTCAGCGCGTTGTTGTCCAGCAAAATGGCGCCAAGAACGGAACGTTCAGCGTCCAGATTATTGGGTAGCGGCTTTTCGAGGGTGGCATCCACAGGCATAAGCAGGGTTTAGTATTCGCCTTTTCTTCGCTTTTGTACCATTTTCTCCGCGCGAGGGCAAGCACGAAGTTTCCCGGAGCAAAATCGAAAGCTTTGTGAATTAAATAAAATTCAAATTACATTCAAGCTGATGCGGCATTGTGCGCGGAAGAAAGAAACGCGTCAACCGCCAGAGCTGTGCATGGTTTAGGAAAACAGTGCAAAAGTATTTTTCGCGCCCAAAGATTTCGGATGCGCAAAAAAAAGGGCACGGCATGCCGTGCCCTTTCAACGAAAAACAAAATCAACCACCGAGCTTCGCTATTCTTCTTTCGCGACGTGGACGATGACTTGCGCGGTGACGTCGCGGAAGACCTTGATGGTGACGGGATATTCGCCGAGGGCCTTGATGGGATCGGCGAGCTGCACCTGGCGCTTGTCGACCTTGAAGTTTTGTGCGGCGAGTCCTTCGGCGATGTCGGCGGTCGTGACCGAGCCGAACATCTGGTCGTTCTCCCCGGTCTTGCGCGTAAAATGCAGCGAGACGCCGTTGAGCAATGCCGCCTGCTTTTGCGCAGCATCCAGTTCATTGGCCGTCTTCTTCGCCAGCGAAGCGCGGATTCGTTCGAGCGCTTTCATGTTGCCGACGCTGGCCTCAATGGCCAGCTTGCGCGGCAAAAGAAAATTGCGGGCGTAGCCGGGCTTGACGGTCACCACTTCGCCGCGGTGCCCGAGCTTTTCAATGTCTTCCTGAAGAATGATTTGCATTTTGTCTCTCTATGCTCCTGTTTCCTTTAATCCGCGAGGCTTACGCCTTCGGGGCCTCGACCGGCGCGGCGGGTGGGACAGCCGGAGAAGCTACAGGCGTGGCCGGCGCTCCGTGCGCGGCCTGTGGAACGACCTGACGCGGGGCCTGCGTGCCCGCGGCGCTGCCTGCGAACGGCAGCAGAGCGATGTTGCGCGCGCGCTTGATGGCTACACCAAGCCAGCGCTGGTGGCGCGAGCAAACTCCGGTCATGCGGCGCGGCAGAATCTTGCCGCGCTCCTGAACGAACTGCGAAAGAATGTCCGCGCGCTTGTAGTCGATGAAATCCATCTTCTCGACGCAGAACTTGCAGACTTTCTTCTTGCGAAAATATTGGCGTTTGCCGCGGGGACGGCCGCCAGGACCGCCCGGGCCACCGCCTGGTCCGCCTTCGCGCCGCGGACCACCATGCCCGCCGGGGCCTCCATGACTGCCGCCTTCGCGCCGCGGGGGTCCACCGTGAGACTGTGCTTGTTTCTGTTCCTCTGCCATGCCGTCCTGCCTTTCTCTCTCGATTCAGAAATTCGATATTAGCTTGCAGCCGCTGCCGGTTCCGAAGCAGGCGCGGGAGCGGGCGGAGCCGGCGCGCTGCGGCGCGGACGCCGCGCGGCGCGCTGTTCGCGCTTTCCGCCCAGCTTTTTCTGGCGCTTCAAATCTTCATCGAGGCGCACGGTCAAATATTTGATGATTACGTCCTGGACGCGCAAGCGCCGCTCGATTTCCGCGATTAGCTCGCCGTGGCTGGTGCGAATCTGCTGGTAAACGTAAATGCCTTCGCGGTGCTTGGCTACGCGGTAGGCGAGTTTGCGCGTGCCCCAGTGCTCGGTCTTCTCGATCTTGCCGCCTTTTTCCGCGCAAGTATGTTCGATGCCGGTGATCACTTTATTGATTTCGTCTTCCGGCGTGGCCGGACGCGCGATGAAAATCAGATCGTACAAACGCTCTTGCTCCATGATGACCTCTTTCCTGTTTGCGCCGATACAATCGGCGGCACTGCAAAATCCATTTCAGTTGCGAGCGCGGTGAACTGCTCTACTCTTTTTCCGGCTCTTCCGCGTCCGGCAACTTTCGCCGGTTGAACTTGTTCATCGCCGCGTCGATGCCCTGCGCGAGAATCATTTCTACGGCGTCGCCTGCTTCACCCAGCATCTCCGCGGCCACTTCCAACTCGGCCTTCTTCATAGGCCGCAGAACGAATTCCTTGCGGCTGCTGAGCGGGTGATCCGGTCCGCAGCCCAATCGCAGGCGGAAAAATCCTGCGTGCCCACGGCGCTTATTACCGAGTTCGCTCCGTTGTGGCTCCCGCCGCTGCCCTTGCGATCGATGCGAATCGTTCCGAAAGGCAGTTGCACTTCATCCCACATCACCAACAGGTCGGACGGACCCAACTCATACTTTGCCAGCAACTCCCGGACCGAGATGCCGCTAAGATTCATGTAGGTCTGCGGCTTCGCCAGAACAACATCTTCTCCGGCAAGCTTGCCGCGCCCTACCAGCGCCTTGCCTTCCGGCCGATCAACTCTAATAGGCCCGTGCAGCGAACCGCGATTCGCCAGTTCGTCCACCGCCATAAATCCGAGGTTGTGCGGCGTCCATTGGTACTCCGGATCAGGATTCCCAAGTCCGACGATGAGCCGCATAGGCCTCTGTCCAGCAGCCCGCTTGCCGCCGGCTGCCGCACTTCACCACGTGCCGCACTACTTCTTCTTTTCGCCCTTTTCGGCCTTCTCGGGCTTGGCTTCTGCTTCGGCGCCTTCTTCGCCCTCGACTTCTTTCTTGCCCTTCTTGATGACTTCCGGCTCGGCGGGCGCTGCAGCTTCCGCGGCCACAGCTTCCACCGGCTTCTCTTCTTCGACCTTGAGAGCAACGACGTGGGCCAGAACGCGTTCCGGATCGGTGATCAATTTCATCTTCGCAGTGTCGATCGTCAAATCCTTGGCACGAAGCTGATTG
Organism: uncultured Acidobacteriota bacterium; assembly: GCA_963824515.1. Taxonomy (GTDB): domain Bacteria; phylum Acidobacteriota; class Terriglobia; order Acidiferrales; family UBA7541; genus Acidiferrum. The sequence continues at coordinate 188,453 of CAWGPN010000005.1, read as the reverse complement.
CCGAGCATCAAGCCGCTGACGTCCACCTTGAATTCGGTGGGAATTTCGGCAGGCAAGCATTCGATTTCGACTTCGCGCGTCACGAGTTCGAAGACTCCGCCCTGCTGCTTGACGCCGGCGGGCTCGCCGAACGTGTGCACGGGGACTTTGACGCGCATGCGCACGTCCATGGCCACGCGAAGAAGATCGACGTGCAGGAGATTGCCGCTGAGCGGATCCACTTGCCAGTCTTTCAAGATGGCGGGCTCGTGTTTGCCGGCGAGGTCCACCTGGAAGAGCGTGTTGTGACCGCTCGCGGAGCGCAGAATCGCTCCAATCTGCTTGGTGTTCAATGCCAGCGCCAGGGCCTCGCCTTTGCCGCCATATAAAACGGCGGGAACTTGGCCTGTCTGACGCAGCCGGCGAGCTTCGTTCTTGCCCCGATGGGAGCGGGGCGCTCCTTCTACGATGATTTGTTCCTGAGCCATGCTTTCATTCCTTCCCTAAAATCTTGTGCAGCAAACAATTTAATCTTGGCCGCCTTTTTCTGTTGCGGTGTAACTTCCAATTTCAACAAAGAGACGGGCAAAAATGTCCGTCTCACTCAAAAACTAAATAAACAGCTCGCTGATCGAAGTCTCCTCATGGATCGAACGAATGCCGCGCGCCAGCAGATTCGCGACGCTTAAGATCTTGATTTTGTCTATCCCTTTGGCGGCCTGGCTCAGAGGGACGGAATCCGTGGCGACCACTTCGGTGATGCACGAGTTCTTGATGCGCTCGATGGCCGGACCGGAAAGGACGGCGTGCGTGCAAGCGGCAAAAACCTGCGTTGCGCCTTCGCGCATGAGCGCTTCGGCCGTTTTCACGAGCGTGCCCGCCGTATCAATGATGTCGTCCACGATCAACGTGCTGCGGCCGCGAACGTCGCCGATCAAATTCATTACTTCACTGACGTCCACATCGACGCGGCGCTTATCCACGATGGCCAGCGGCACTTCAAGTTTTTTCGCAAAAGACCTGGCGCGTTCGACGCCGCCCGCATCCGGCGAGACGACCGTCAGATTCGGCAGGTTCAGCTGACGGAAGTGTTCGACCAGGACGGGAGACCCGTACAGGTGATCGACCGGCACGTCAAAATAGCCCTGAATCTGCGGGGCATGGAGATCCAAAGTCAAGGCACGGCTCGCCCCGGCGGTTTCCAGAAGATCCGCGACGAGCTTAGCGGAGATCGGGACGCGCGGCTTATCTTTTCTGTCTTGCCTCGCGTAGCAGTAGTACGGCAATACCGCGGTAATACGCCAGGCTGACGCACGTTTGAATGCATCGATCATCAGGAGCAACTCGAACAGATGATTGTCCACCGGATAACAGCACGGCTGCACAACGAAGACGTCGGCGCCGCGCACGTTTTCGAGAATCTGAAAATAAATCTCGCCGTCGCTGAAGCGTCCCAGCTTGGCCTTGCCGAGCGGCACTTCGAGATGCTGGCAGATGCTTTCCGCCAGCGGCAGATTCGCGGTTCCCGAAAAAATTTTAAAGCGGTCGTCGTTCAAGCGCTCGCGCTCCGGCAGCCCTTGCTTTGGAACTGCACACGTCTGGACCCGAAATCACTTTCAGCGGTTAGCCTATTTCGTTTCTGAGGAGACGCCGCGGATCAACGGAGGCAATACGGGGACACAATCCTGCCTTAACGAGTGCCCTGTATTTTACGAACGTACCTGTCGTGCGAGAGCGTCTCGCAAACAAAGGTCTGATCGTCCGGAAACCCAACAGCGGCTCGGCGCGCCATCGCTGGGCTCGGGAAAACTCCAAACACCGCCGAACCGCTACCCGCCAGCGAGGCTTCTGCGGCTCCTCGTTGAAGCAAGACCCGCTTGATTTGAGCAAGACGGGGGTGACGCCGGAAAACGGGCCGCTCGAAATCATTCGAAAGGCCGCTTGCCTGCGCGCTCCAGCACAGAGCACAGAACTTCCAAAGTGTATGATTTGAAGCGCCTTTTGTCAATGACAGCGAGGAGGCCTTGAGCCAGCGGTACGCGTCGAGAGTGGGAACATGGATATCGCGCGGCGAGACGACGAGGACGTAGAGCTTGGAGATGTCCGGAAGCGGGTAGATTTCGTCGCCGCGGCCGACACCGAGAGCACGGCCTCCGAGTAGGAAAAAGGGGACGTCGGCGCCAAGGGATGAGGCGATCTCCAGGAGCAACGGCCGGGGTAGTTCGCGACCCGTCAAGCGCAGATAGCCGAGCAGAGCGGCGGCAGCGTCACTGGAACCACCTCCCAAGCCGCGGCCGGCGGGAATGGTTTTCCGGAGTTCGAGTTCAACGCCGGAACGTATCTTGAGTTCCCGGCGAAGCGCCTCCACGGCGCGGAACACGAGATTTTTCTCGAAAGGTTCGCGGGAAAGAGCGGGGTTGCCGGCGATCGACAGCGAAATCTCCCGGCGTTTGGAAGCTCGCAGGCACAACTCGTCGCGCAGCGAAACGCTCTGAAAAACAGTACGGAGTTCGTGAAAGCCATCGGAGCGCTTGCCGAGGATTTCCAGGCGCAGATTGATTTTGGCAAACGCGGGAATGCGAACTTCGCGCATGCAAGTTATTGCGGTTTCGCGTCTTGCGGCGAGGATTTCTGCGCCACGCGGTGCCTCACCTGGGAGAGTTTCTTTTCCACCGCGGCCACTTTGTCGTTTTCGACATCGGCGGGGAGAGAATGGCGCCATTCTTCCAGGGACTTCTCCCATTCCGTGGCCGCGAGATCCATGCGGCCGGCTTTGGCGTAAACGTCGCCGAGGTGCGAGCGAATGGTGGCGTCGTGGCCTTCAAACTGGACGGCTTTGCGAAGCGTGGCTTCGGCATCGGCAAGCTTGTTTTCGCGGTAATAAATCCAGCCGAGGCTATCGAGATAGGCGCCGCTATTGGGCTCTTCCTTCAGGGCGCGTTGGACGAGCGACTGGGCTTCCTCAAGCCGTATGCCGAGGTCACCGAGCATGTAGCCGTAGTAGTTGAGAACGGCGGCATCCCTGGGGTTCACGGCCAGCGCCTTTTTGAATTCCACCTCGGCGCGATCGTAAAGCTTCTGGCGTTCGTAGATGGCGCCAAGCATGAACCAGGTCATCTCGTTGTCGCGAGGGACACCGGGGATGGCTTCCGCGGTCAGTGCGGCCTGCTCGGCTTCCTTGTAGCGCTTGCCGCGCTCGTAGACCTGAGCGATGTTCAAATAGGTGTCGCGATCGGCGGGGGTCTTCGTCAGCCGGGCGCGCAGGATTTTGACGGCCTCGTCAAGCTGGCCGTTCTCTCCGAGAAGCAGTGCGTTTGAAGTGACCACGGCGGAGTCATCAGGGTACTTGGCCACGGCTTCCTTGCCGGCCTCGAGAGCCTTGGGCAAATCCTTCGCCGCGCGATAGGTGTCCATGATGAGGATGCGGGAGCGGCGATCTTCTTCCGGACCAAGCTTCCCAAGTTCCTCGTAGGTATTGACGGCGGCGGTGAAATTCTGCGGAGTCGCGGTAAAGCTGGCCGAGCTGCTGATACAAAATCGCAAGCGAACGCCGGCGAGTCGGGAGAACGGCTGATTGGGTTTTCAGGCCGGTAAGGGCATTCGAGAGCACGCGGATGGCGTCTTCGAAACGGCCTTGCGCCTCGTACAACATGGCCTCGTTGTACATGACCTCGGGGCTTCCGGGTTCATATTGGCGGGCTTTCAGGAGACTCTGTTCCGCGAGATCGAGTTTACCAAGCTCCCGGTAAATCTGTCCCAGACGCAAATACACGTCGGCATCGTCGGGCATCAGGTCCGCGAGCTTCTGGTAAACCTCAAGCGCATCGGAATATTTTTCCTCGGAGAGGAGCGTCTGGCCCAGGCCGCGCAAATGACTCAGCTCGGAGGGGTCCATGTCCACGGCCTTGCGGTAGGCAGTCTCGGCCTTCGCGAGGTCGCGAGTCTGCGTGTAAGCATCGCCGAGAAGATCCAGCAGTGCCGGAGAAGGCGCGCGGCTGTTCATTCCTTCGAGCAGAGAAACAGCGTCGGCGGCCTTGCCTTCATCGAGCAGAAGCTGGGTTAGCTGTTCGAGGGCGGCCTCGTTTCCAGGATCTTCCTTGAGAAGGGTGCGAAGAACTGCTTCGGCTTTGTCATGCTCATTGCGCAGGCGGTACAGCCGAGCGAGCCAAAGCGCGGATTCGGAATCGGTGGGATCGAGGCGGCAGACTTCCTTGTACTGTTCGATGGCACGGTCCGCCATCTCGGATTGCGCGGTGGAGGTCAGATCGCCCAGGCTGCGCAAGTAAATGCGGCCCAGCAGCCGCCGCGTCTGCACGTCATCAGGGTTGCGCTTGAGAAGCGCCTGGGCTTCCGTAATGGCATCGTGGACCCTTTGCGATTCCCAGTACATCTGGGCAAGCCGTTCGCCGATATCCGTAGACGTGGGATCGAGCGCGTAGGCCTTCTTATAGGCATCAATGGCCTTGGTGGCGTAATCGGGCTCGTTGGTTGATTCATACTGCAGCTCGAAAAGATGTCCTAGAGCGAAATTGTAATAGGCGTCGGCGCGGGGAGAGGGCGCCGCCTCCGATTTCGGAGCTGTGGCACCAGACAGGGATTGGTCTGGTCCAGCTGGCGGGGCCTGCAAGCCCGGAGAAGTCTGGGCGCCAGCCATGGCGCCGGTAAGACCGGCGAGGAGTGCAGCGAGACTGGTTCTTCGTAGGTTCATAGATGCCCCGGAAACAAAAAGTATCCCATGCGGCAGTAACGGGGTCAAAAGCGAAATTCAACCGTTTCCAAGGCCCAGAGGTGCCCTTTCTTAAGATGCAGGGAAGCTCCAAAGCGTTGAAGGGGAGTTTGGGGCCGTGATTGCGCTTGAACTGCAGGCAAAGGTGTCGAGAGTGTGGGGGAGAGCAAGGCCGACGAGCTTCCACCGGGAGGACCGGCCGATTCAAGATTTCCGCGGCGAAACCATGCGGCGCGAACAGGCGGAGTGCCAAGGCGGAGCGAATCCCTCCTAGTGGAGGAAATGCCGCATGCCGGTGAAGACCATGGCCACTCCGAGGCGGTCGGCGGCGGCGATGACTTCGTTATCGCGGACCGAGCCTCCGGGCTGAATCACGGCAACGGCGCCGGCTTTGGCGGCTTCCTCGACACCGTCTGGAAACGGGAAAAATGCATCCGAGGCAACGACGCTGCCGGCAAGGGATGCCTGCGCCTTCATCACCGCAAGCTTGACGGAATCGACGCGGCTCATTTGTCCGGCGCCCACGCCGAGCGTCGCGCCATCCTTTGCAAAGACGATGGCGTTGGATTTGACGTGCTTGCAAACTTTCCACGCGAAGAGCAGCGTTTGCAACTCGGCGGCGGTGGGCGCGCGCTTCGTTGCGGTCCGCAATTGATCTTCCTTGATTTCGCCGAGGTCCGGCTGCTGCACCAGTATTCCGCCAAAGATACGCTTGAGCTGCAGCTCGCTCTCCGGGTCGAGGCCGTTGGGAGGCAGCTCCAGCAAACGTAAATTCTTTTTCGCGGCGAAAATCGCTTTCGCTTTTTCGTCAAACCCGGGAGCGGCGATGCATTCGGCGAAGAGTTTTGCCACCTCCTCCGCGGTGGCGGCGTCGACCACGCGGTTAAATGCCAGCACACTGCCGAACGCGGAAACCGGATCGCACGCGAGGGCTTTCAAATACGCATCGAGGAGAGTCTCGCGCTCGGCCGTCCCGCAAGGATTGTTGTGCTTGACGATGATGGCGGCGGGGCGGCTGAATTCGGCGGCGAGGCTTCGCGCGGCTTCCAGGTCCACGTAATTGTTATAGGAAAGCTCCTTGCCCTGGAGCTGCTTCGCGGCGGCGAGCCCGGTAGGCGCCATCCCTGCCGGAGCGTAGAGCGCGGCGGACTGATGGGGATTTTCGCCGTAGCGCAGCGGATTTTTCTTTTGCAGGGCGATGTGCACGCGCTCGGGAAGCAACGCCATTTCGCCCAAATCCAAATGGCCGGCCGCGATGGATACGCGCTCGAGTTGCGTGGCGATCAGCCCATCGTAGCGGGAAGTCGTCGCGAAAACTTTGCGGGCCAGCTCGAGCCGGGTGGCCAGGGAGGTGTCGCGAGCCGCTTCGAGTTCTTTTGCGACGCGCGCGTAATCGCCCGGGTCGGTGACGACCGTGACGCTTTCGAAGTTTTTTGCCGCGGAACGCAACATCGTGGGTCCGCCGATGTCGATGTTTTCGATGAGTTCTTCGGCCGCCAAACCGGGCTTCGCCGCGGTGGCCTCGAAAGGATAAAGATTCACGACGACAAGATCGATGGGCGCGATGCCGTGCTCGGCGGCTTGCTTTTGATCCTCGGAATGCTTGCGGCGGAATAACAGCCCGCCATGAACCTTGGGATGCAGCGTTTTCACGCGGCCGCCGAGCATCTCCGGCCATCCTGTAAAGTCGGAAACGTCGCGAACGGTCACGCCGGCTTCGCGCAAGAGTTTCGAGGTGCCGCCCGTCGAAAGAAGCTCGATGTGGAGCGCCACAAGCCGCTTCGCAAAGTCCACGATTCCTGTTTTATCAAACACGCTGAGGAGCGCGCGTTCCACCGGCATGAATTCCTCCCGAAAAAGAAAAGCACAACAGTGTATGCGCGCGGCGGAAATTCGGAAAGCGGAAACGGTATGAGCTTCCACTCGGCAGGACCCAGGCGGGACGCTCCGAGCGGGACTTGCCATTGCCTTGAAACACTTCTTTGACTTTCAAAATCGCGCGGGCAACAGCGGAGGTCAGCCTTGATCAGGCGTGGTCAGGCCTTGACAAGAGCCTTGAGCTTCACTTGGCCATCGACGACTTCGACGACGTACTCGACGTCGCGGCAGTTCTTTTGCTTTTGGAGGTCTTTCGTCTTTTTCAGAACAAACTCATTGAAGCTCGAGCGCGAAAGTTTCGCGGTCTGTTCGCCGGCCTGTTGTTTGGCTTGCACGAAGGCCTCGTAGAGCTGATCGACCTTTTCGCTCTCGCGTTCCGGCTCAGAACAGGTTACACGGAAAGCGCCGGCGGAGGCCGCGGCAGGAACTTCGACCTGTTTCGCTGGCTTCTTCAGCGCGCGCTCCGCCTCGATGGCCCTGGCGGCCGCGCCGAAATGCCTCTGAACACTTCCCTCTTCCTTTTGCTGGGTCTTCTTTCGAAATATATCTTTGTATTTTGCGTAGGTCTGCGTGAGGTTGCTCAGACGAAACCGCTGTCCGTACTTCAGTTCGCCGGTGCGCTCGCCATACCGCTTTATCAGCGAATCAATGCGCCACTCGATTTCGGTGGGCGGACGTTTTCTGCCGCCTCCAAAGTACTGGTCATATTCAACCTTGAGCTGGCGGATGTCCCGTTCGAGCTGGGCCAATTCTTCGTCGATAGTCGCCATGGGTGGAAATGCCCCTTGAAGTATCATGCTAGGGGGAGAGAGCAAGGCCGTCAACCAGCGCCGCGCGTGGCGCTGCGCAATGTGCATCCCGGCTGCCTGGCGGGTGTTGGACGACTCGGTCTGCGTCAAGTTGCCAGAAAGCCCCGTTGCTCGCGGAAGGGCGCTATGCTGAAATAGGGGCATGGGGACGCGCGCAAAACAGGTTCTTTCCGCCGAACAGGCCGAGCTTCTGCGGCAGATTCCGTCTGTCGATGAACTGCTTGCGCAGCCCCGCCTTGCGGCGCTGGCCGGGCGCATAGATCGGCCTCTGCTTGTCGAAATCACGCGAGCCGTGCTCGCCGAACTGCGTTCGCGCATTACCGACCAAATCAAGTTCAATCTCCTGGGCGAGCTTGCAGTTCTTGCCACGGATCCCGCCTCTCTCGAAGAACACATCAGCTCAGTGGTCGAACGCATCCTTGCCCATTCGCTGCAGCCGGTGATCAACGCCACGGGCGTGATTCTCCACACCAATCTTGGGCGCGCTCCTCTCGCCGCGGCAGTGGTTGAAGAATTTCGGCGGACGGCGACTCAATACTCGAATCTCGAATACGATTTGGAGGCGGGCGCGCGCGGAAAGCGCGACGTGCATACGTCTTCCCTGCTCGAACGCCTGACAGGGGCGGAAAGCGCGGTGGTGGTCAACAACTGCGCCGCCGCCGTGCTGCTGGTGCTTGCGGCATTGGCAAAAGGCGGCGAAGTCATCGTCTCGCGCGGCGAGTTGATCGAGATTGGGGACGGATTTCGCATTCCGGAAATCATGGCGGAAAGCGGCGCGGACTTGCGGGAAGTCGGCACGACGAATCGCACGCGCGTCGCGGACTACGAGAACGCCATCAACGAGAAAACGCGTTTGCTGCTGCGCGTGCATCCCTCCAATTTCCGCATCACCGGCTTCGCGGAAAAGCCGTCGCTCGAGGAATTAAGCGCGCTCAGCCGGCGGACCGGGCTTCCGCTCGTCGAAGATCTGGGCTCGGGCTGCATCGTTGATCTTTCCGCTAGCGGAATCTCCGAGCCGGTCGTTCGCCAAAGCATCGATGCGGGAGTTTCGATCGTGATGTTCAGCGGCGACAAGCTTTTAGGCGGACCGCAGGCCGGCATCATCGCCGGGAAAAAAGAACTCGTGACTCGCGTGCGGCGGCATCCGCTTTTCCGCGCGTTGCGTGTGGACAAGCTTACGACCGGGGCGCTGGAAGTCACTCTCGGCGCCTATCTGCGCGCCGCGTGGGACGAAATCCCGGCGTTGCGGATGCTTCGCACGAGCGCGCAGGAGATCAAACACCGCTCGGACAATTTTCTGCGGGAACTTCGGCCGGAGCTTCCGCTCGACGAAGTGGAAATGGAAATCGCCGATGGCGCGTCGCTCGCGGGGGGCGGCTCGACGCCGGCGCAAGCGCTACCCACAAAAGTCATACGGATCGCCAGCGCGCGTTACTCCGCGGCGCAGCTCGAACAGCGGCTCCGCCGCGCGCCCTCGGGCATTTCCGTGATCGCGCGCGTCGAAAACGACCGCTTGGTTCTCGATCTTCGCACCGTCTTCCCGGAACAAGAACCTCTGCTCATTAAAACTCTAGCTGCCGCGCTTCACTAATCTCCGGCCAGACTGCCGAGGGTCCCGCGCGACTTGTCGTTCGTCCGGTCGCTTACATTAGCAGGCGCTTTGCAATTCCGTCTCTTCCTGAATGAAACTCATGCGTCGCCCCGCGCGTCCTACGAAATGTTTCGGGTGAGTGGACGGATTCTCCCGATATTCTGCTTCATCCCTGGTTGCCCGAATCATGCGTTGCATGAAAAAAGGAGAGAAGAGAAATGTGGAGAGACAGGTGTGTCCTCGCAGGAATTGCATTTCTATGCGGTTTAGGAACGGCGGCGGCCCAGCAGACAACTATTCCACCGGGGCAGCGCCCGCCCCAACGGCGTGAACGCTTCCGCCCGGCAGCGGAACAAGCGGCGTCTCAGAAGGAAGGCGCGCGCGATAAAGAAGCGAAGCAGCAACCTCCTCCGGAAGAGAAATCTGTCGTAACGCATCATTCCGCGCGCGTCGGCGGGCAAGTGATCAATTACACCGCGACCGCAGCCACGTACAACATCAAGGCGGATGACGGCACGGTGAAAGCGACGATGTTTTATGTCGCCTACACGAAGGACGGCGTCGCCGATCCCGCGAAGCGCCCGGTCAGCTTCGTTTACAACGGCGGCCCAGGCTCCGCTTCGCTTTTCACGCACATGGGGATGGGGCCGAAGCGGGTGGTCCTGACCGCCGACGGCCATGGCATGCCCGCACCTTACACCATCACGGACAATGAAGATTCTTTTCTGGATGCCACGGACCTCGTCTTTATCGACGCGATTTCCACCGGCTACAGCCGCCCCGCGCCGGGCGAAGCTCCCAACCAGTTCCACGGAATCATCGAGGACGCCAACTGGTTTGCGGATTTCATCTACCAGTACATCACGCGCAATGAACGCTGGGCCTCGCCGAAATTCCTGATCGGCGAAAGCTACGGTACGACGCGCTCCGCTGAACTTTCCGGAGTCCTGCAAGAGCGTCACCAAATTTACATGAGCGGTATCGTGCTTCTTTCAACCGTGGCCTTCTCCAATTGGGGCGCCGACGATCGCACGATTTTCTACCTGCCCACCTACACGACGACAGCCTGGTACCACCACTTGTTGCCCCCGGATCTGCAGAGCCTGACTATCGAGCAGGTGGCGGAGAAGGCGCGAGAGTTCGCGCACGGAGAATACGCGCAGGCCCTCGAAAAAGGAGATGAGCTCTCCGCCGCGGAACATCAGAAAGTAGCCGAGGACTTGGCGCACTATACGGGGCTTTCGACCCAGTACATCGAAGAAGCCAACCTGCGCGTCAGCCCCTTCCGCTGGTTCAAGGAACTCGAGCGCAACAAACGGCGAACGATTGGCAGACTCGACTCACGCTTTGAAGGCATGGACGTCGACGCCGCTGGCGAGCGCTTCGAATACGATCCCAGCGAGGCTTCCTATTTAGGCGCGTTCGTCGCTACGTTCCACGATTACGTACAGCGCGAACTGAAGTGGGATAGCGACGCGTACTACACCGTGACCGCTAATGTCCGGCCCTGGGATCAAACCGGCAACACTCAGGTCGCGGAAGTTTTGCGCGCGGCGATGACCCAGCAAACGTACTTGAAAGTGCTGGTCCTCTGCGGCTACTACGACGTGGCGACGCCGTTCAACGGCATCGAGACTACCGTGGCGCACATGAATCTCGAGCCGTCTGTGCGCAAGAACATCAGTTTCGATTACTACCAATCCGGCCACATGGTGTACATCGACGAAAAGGCGCACGACAAATTGCACAAAGACGTCGATGAGTTCATAGAGTCAAGCTACAAACACTAAACACAGGCCATCCGGCGGGCACGCATTCCGGCCTAATCTGAATTAAACTGGATTGGGGAAAGTAAGAGGCTATTAGGAATCGTGCTCGCCTTCCAGGTTGTCAACGGGAAGCTCAAATACGTCTCGAAACCCTTGCCGAAGTTACGCCCGGGGTGGGCGCTGATTCGTGTGCGCCTTGCGGGGATTTGCAACACCGACGTTGAAATCCTGCGCGGCTACCACGCGTTTCGTGGCACGCCAGGGCATGAATTCGTTGGGGAGGTCACCGACGTCCGCGGCGTCCCCGTCTCGCTGAAGAAGAAATGGCTGCGCCGTCGTGTCACCGGCGAAATCAATGTGTCTTGCGCGGCTTACGGCTATCGGCCGGCGTGCTCGTTTTGCCGGCGCGGCTTGAAGACCCACTGTGCACGCCGCACCGTGCTTGGCATCGTCAATCATGATGGGGCTTTCGCGGAATATCTGGCGCTTCCGATTGAAAACTTGCATGCCGTTCCCGATTCCGTCAGCGATGAACAAGCCGCGTTCGTGGAACCGCTCGCCGCGGCCTGCGAAATCCTCGAACAAGTGAACGTTAAACCATTCCATGAAGCCGCCGTACTCGGTGACGGCAAGCTCGCGCAACTCATCGCGCTCGTTCTGCGCACCGCCGTGCCTCGCGTCGTTCTGTACGGCAAACACGAAAAGAAACTCGCGCTCGCACGCCGCGCTGGAATCAAAACGAAAAAAGTCCGTGGGGATGCTTCTGACCTGGGGCGCGTGAAGGAAAGCTATGGCCTGTTGATTGAAGCGACGGGCTCGCCCACCGGCTTCGCGCTCGCGCAACAAATGACCGAGCCGCGCGGGACGTTGATCCTGAAATCCACATTTCACGGCGCCGCTCCCATCGAAACCTGGCCCATCGTCGTCAAGGAACTCACCGTGGTGGGCTCGCGCTGCGGTCCTTTCGCCAAAGCCCTGGCCCTGCTGGCGTCCGGCAAGGTTAATCCGCGCCCGCTCATCACACGCACGTTTCCCATGAAGGAAGCACCGAAGGCGATCCGCTACGCTCAAAAATCAGGAGTGATGAAAGTTTTGTTGAAGGCTTAAGAACAGAGTACCTTCCCGCGGACCCGTTCTCACAAGCGGTTGATGCAGGAAGCCACGCACGCAGCGCCAAAGCCGTTATCGATATTCACGACGGTGACGTTCGAAGCGCAACTGTTAAGCATTCCCAGCAGAGCGGCCACGCCGCCGAAGCTTGCGCCGTAGCCGACGCTGGTTGGCACCGCGATCACCGGGGCGGCCACCAGTCCGCCCACCACGCTCGGCAGCGCACCTTCCATTCCCGCAACGCAGATAATCACGCGGGCCTTTGTCAGATTCTCGCGATGTTCGAGCAGCCGGTGAATGCCGGCTACGCCTACGTCATAGAGATGTTCGGCACGGTTTCCCATCATCCGTGCCGTGAGCAGCGCTTCTTCGGCAACGGGAATGTCGCTGGTGCCGGCGGAAACAACAAGAATCGTTCCTTTGCCGGTAATTTCGCTGCTGCGCTCGATGGTAATAACGCCGGAGGCGGCGTGAAATTTAGCGCCGCGGCTCGACTACCTTCACAGCCGCAAAGATTTTCGTATCCGCCCGCGTCACCAATATGTTCTGGCGCGAAGTTTTCAGGCGTAGCATGGCGCGCACGATTTCAGCGACTTGCGCGGGCGTCTTCCCTTTGGCGAAAACAACCTCAGCGAAGCCCTGGCGCAACGCCCGGTGATGATCGACCTTGGCGAATCCCAAATCCTCAAACGGCAGATGTTTTAGGCGCTCGACGGCGGCTCCAGGAGAAAGTTTCCCGGATTGCACCGACTCCAGAATTTTCAGCAATTCCTGCTGGTTCATATTCTTTGACCGCCGCAAATTCTATCATCGCACGGGCACGCCGCCTCAACTTGACTTGCCATAGCCCGGCTGCGAGACTGCTTCTATCCGCGCGGGAAAATGCCAAACACTCATACACAAGTTGTAACCGTAGGTGTGACCGGGGCCAGCGGCGCGGTTCTCGCGCAGAAAACCTTGTCGTTGCTTGAAGCGGACTCGCGTGTGGCTCGCATCCACCTCGTCGTAACGGAAGCGGGCCAGCGCCTGTTCGCCGAAGAGCTTGGCATTACGTCCGGCGATTTAAAGCAGCTTCCCAGCCGGCTTCTGAACCGCCCCGCGGCAAAAATCGAGGTTCTCCCGAATAAGGATGTCGGCGCGGCCATCGCTTCCGGCAGTTACGCCGTGGATTCGATGATCGTTGTTCCCTGCTCCATGGGCACGCTCGCCGCCATCGCCGCGGGCGTCAGCGACGACCTCGTCTCCCGAGCTGCCGACGTCATGCTTAAAGAAATCCGCAGACTTGTTCTTTGCGTGCGCGATACGCCGTTCAACCGCATCCATCTGGAAAACATGTTGCGCGTGCAGCAAGCCGGCGCCGTGATCATGCCGGCAATCCCGGCGTTCTATCATCATCCACAAACCATTGACGACCTGGTGACGCAATATATTTGCCGCGTCCTCGCGCAAATCGGGCTGCCTCAGGAAAATATGTATCGTTGGACGGGCCAGACGGCCGCGAAAAAGGCGGAGGCGTAATTCCCCAATGGCAGGCCGCATCCGCACCGTGCTCGAGATGATCAAGTTCGAACACTCCGTCTTCGCGCTGCCGTTTGCGCTGACGGGCGCGCTTCTCGCCGCGCGCGCCACGCATCAACCGCTGAGCGGCTGGCCGGCGTTGCAGTCAATTCCTCTGGATCATCGTGGCCATGGTCGCGGCGCGCTCTGCCGCGATGACCATGAACCGCATCGCCGATCTTCGCTATGACCGCGAGAATCCCCGGACACGTCAGCGTGCTCTCGCCACCGGCGCCCTTTCGCTGCAATTCGCCTGGCTCTTCACCATCGCCGCGGTTGGCTTATTCTTCGTCGCGGCCTGGCAGCTCAATCCCCTGGCGCTCAAGCTGGCGCCGCTGGCCATCGCGATTCTTTTTTTCTATTCGTTCACCAAGCGCTTTACCAACTGGTCGCACATTTTCCTTGGATTCGCCCTGGGCATCTCGCCCGCGGGCGCGTGGATCGCGGTCACCGGCGGCCTCGATCTTCGCATGCTGATTCTTTGTGCGGCCGTTACACTCTGGGTAGGCGGCTTTGACGTGCTCTACGCCTGCCAGGACGTCGAATACGACCGGCGCGCGGGGCTGTATTCCGTTCCAAAGCGTTTCGGCATCGCCAATGCGCTGCTCGTCGCGCGCACCATGCACGTTGGCGTCGTCGCGCTGCTCTCCTGGCTCGCCTGGAGTTTCGCGCTTCCGTGGCCCGCGTGGGCGGGCATCGTCGTTGTCGGCGCGCTGCTGGCCTACGAGCATTCGCTTGTCAAACCCGGCGATCTCAGCAAGCTGGACGCTGCGTTTTTCGCCGTGAACGGTTATATTAGTTTGTTGTTCCTGCTGTTCTGGGGAGCCGCGGCAGCGGTATGGCGCGTTTGAAGCTTTCATCGGAAACGAAATGAGCGAACTAACAATCACGGACCCAGGTTTGAAGCCCATCGCGGACAAAGTATTCGCCGGCGAGCGGCTGAGCCTGGATGACGGCATCGCGCTTTATCGCTCGCCCGATCTTCTCGCCGTCGGCTGGCTCGCCAACTACGTCCGCGAAAAGCGCCACGGCAACATCACGTATTTCAACGTCAACCGGCACATCAATCCGACGAACGTCTGCGTCGCCCATTGCAAACTCTGCGCTTTTGGGCGCGATCCAAACGCTCCCGGCGCGTACACGTTCGCGCTCGAGGAGATTTATCAGCGCGCGGAACAGGGCGTTCGCGAAGGCGCAACGGAATTTCACATCGTCGGCGGCCTGCACCCGGATCTCACCTTCGATCATTACCTGGAGCTGGTCCGCGGATTGAAACAGCGATGCCCGTCCGTGCACCTCAAGGCGTTCACGATGGTCGAAGTGCATTATTTCTCGCGCATCGCGAAGATTTCGATCGAAGAAGTGCTGCGCAAAATGAAAGAGGCGGGGGTCGATTCTTGCCCCGGCGGCGGCGCGGAAATTTTTCATCCGCGCGTTCGCAAGATTATTTGCGACCATAAAACCAGCGGCCAGATGTGGCTGAACACCGCGAGAAAAGCTCACCAAGCGGGGCTGCATTCGAACGCCACCATGCTTTATGGCCACGTGGAAACCGAGGAAGAGCGCGTCGACCATCTCATCAAATTGCGCGAACTGCAGGACGAGACGCACGGCTTCGTTACCTTCATTCCGCTGGCATTTCACCCGGATAACACCGCGCTATCGCACATTCCGAAGCCCACGGGTTATGCGGACCTGCGCAACATCGCGGTTTCGCGCCTGCTTCTAGATAATTTCGATCACATCAAGGCGTATTGGATCATGCTCTCGCCGAGCATCGCGCAGATCGCGCAGCGCTTCGGCGCCAACGATCTGGACGGCACGGTTGCCGAAGAAAAGATTTACCACGACGCCGGCGCAAAAACGTCGGAGTTCACGCCGCGCGCCGAACTCGAGCGCCTCATCCGCGCCGCGGGCCGCATACCCGTCGAGCGCGACACGCTCTATCGCCCCGTCGACCGCTCGAAGATGCCGGCGCTTCCGCCAACGCCGCGGCCCGATCTGGTTTCTCTCACTCTAAACGTTTAGAAATATTGGCGGGTTTTCAATGAATCGTCGCCGCTTTGGCTCTCACTTTGGCTAGCAGCTCCTCGGGCAGCGGCGGGTACCCATTGTTCTGCGCGATTTTCTGACCCTCGCTGTACACCCATTTCAAGTACGCCTCGACCGCGCGGCCACGCTGCGGATCCTTCGCTGCCGCCGGGACGTAAAACCAAGTGAAGCTGCTGACCGGATAACTTTCTTTGCCTGGTGCGTTCGTCAGTGAAATCCGGAAATCGTCCGCCGTTTTGCTCGTCAGTTCACTGGCGGCAGCCGCGATCGAACGGGCGGAAGGTCTCACAAACTCGCCTTCCTCGTTTCGAATGCTGGCCATGCGCAAGGAGCCATCCTTCGCGATGTTCAACTCCGTGTAGCCGATCGCTCCCGCAGTAGACTGGACTTTATCGACCATATCCTGCGTTCTCCCTGCGGGCGCCCCGGCAACCCAGTTCGGCGATTCGCTGCGCCCAATGCGCGACAGAAATTCCGGGCTCGCTTTCGACAGGAAGTCGGAAAGAATATAGCTCGAACCTTTTCCCGTTGTCCGATGAAAGACTCTGATGGGGAGCGCGGGAAGTTTTATCTGTGGATTCAGCTTGGCCAGCGATGGATCGTTCCAAGTCGTGATCTTGCCAAGATAGATGTTTGCCAGAGCCGGACCGGAAAGGCGCAGTTCGGCGGACGTGCCCGGCAGGTTGTAGATCACCACGATTCCGATCAGCACCGTGGGAAGCTCCAGCACTTTTGCCTTGGCCTCCTTTAAATCCTTCTCCGGGATGGGAGCGTCACCGCCGGCGAAATCTCCCGTTCCCGTAAGCACACGGCGAGCCCCAGCGCCGCTGCCTTCCGGCAAATAGCGCAGCTTCACGGCGGGCTGCTGCTTCTGATATTCGTCGTTCCAAAGCAAATACAACGGTTCCGGCATGCTCGAGCCGGTGACGACCAGCACCATGGAATCTTGCGCGTTGCTTCCAACAGGCACCATGACTGCCAACGTCAAGAGTGCGGCACAGAGTACCCCTGTAATTCGCCCCACTAGATCCTCCCATGGCCACACGGGCTCGAAATGACGACAAAAAAGGAAGCTAAATTGTCTGCCTTCCTTACTCTAGCTGGACCCCGCCTCTCCACTGTACAAGCATGTAGTTCAGGTGTGCAGAATCCGGCATTATGAAATGCGAACAGGCGTTGGACTGGAACCAACTTGCTTTCTTGTGGCAAACGCAGCAAGCCGTTTCGGAAGCTCAAACACTGCCCGGACGACGCAAAGTTTGCTGGGCAAAACCACTGTGCTGTATCGGAGACGCGCGGCGCCGCGTCCCATGTGGAGCACCTTTCACCGCAAAGAGAGAACTGGAGAAAATGAGAACCATACTTCTGCTGACGATTTCTAACATCTTCATGACCATTGCCTGGTATGGCCACCTGAAGTTCCGCTCGACCGCGCTCTGGAAAGTGATTCTGATCAGCTGGGGCATCGCGCTCTTCGAATACTGCTTCCAGGTCCCGGCCAATCGCATTGGCTCGTACGAGTTCACGGTCGCGCAGCTAAAGGTCATCCAGGAAGTTATCACTCTCACCGTCTTCTCCGTATTCTCAATTCTCTATTTCGGCGACGAACTCAAATGGAACTATGCCGCGGGCTTCGGGTGCATCGTCCTCGCCGTATTTTTCGTTTTCCACAAGTGGTAGGAGCAGCGACTATGTTCGAAGGGCCACTCGCTGCGGCGACCAGACGACAACGTCCTGTCTTTTCGAGAAATGAAGCAGCGGTTTCGCCGGCGGCGGGTAAATTCCCGCAGCCTCTGGCATCGTATTGCTGGTCAGCTCCGCCTCCGCGGCTTGTAGCGGCCAGGGCGGATGGTGAATCTCGCCACGAAGGAGCTGTCCCTTGCTGTCGGCCGCATAAAGGCAATAGCGTTCGGTCAAGAAATGTTCGAGCGACCCGCGCTCCGCAAAAAATGTAGCGCCCGCAGGGCGATACCGGCCCTGCAGCGCTCCGCATGGAGCGCCGCGGTGGGAGCGCCTGCAGCTATACTCAATCCATCCATTCTGTTCCACGCACGACATCCGCGCGCGGAAATACGGCAAGTGGAACCACGCTCTTGCGATCGCTACCGCAATTCGATTCCCCGCATCCAGGCTGAAGAACCAAACTCCGGCCTTTCCTTCGGCCACCACGTACGTGCGTACATTTAGTTCCGCAAACGCCGAAAGCCACGGCAGCGTGGGCGTTCCTCGCAGCCGCACTCCGGACATTCGGAACGGCACAACGCCCAGCCACGCTTGCCCTTCGTAAGTATCGATAGCCAGGCTGGCGGGCACATGGCGTCGCAACACCTCCGCATCTATCGGCCAATGCGCAAAGAGGAGGTCCTGCCAAGTCTGCGCCATCACCCAACGGCCTTCTGGCAGCGGCCAGGGACGGTGCGCGATCTCTTCCAGATTCGCTCCCATAAAAATTCTTCCGCCTCGCTCGACACAATCGTCCCGCCAATATACCCTTCTCTATCTCCGGCGAATCGAATTCTCGGGAAGCATATCGAATGAACATTTCAAAAGGAGCATCATTATGCAACGCAAAGCATCGGCAGTTTGGCAAGGCGGCCTGAAAGACGGCAAGGGCTCACTCTCCACCGATAGCGGAGTCCTCAAACAAGCGCAATATTCCTTCAGCACGCGCTTTGAAAACGGCGCCGGTACCAATCCGGAAGAACTCCTCGCCGCGGCCCATGCGGGTTGTTTCACCATGGCTCTTTCCGCGCAGCTCGGCGGCGCCGGAATGACTGCGCAAAAGCTGGAAACTACCGCCACCATCTCGCTTGAAAAAGTCGGCGATGGCTTTTCCATCACCAAGAGCCACCTCGATCTCGTTGCCACCATCCCCGGCGCCGATAAAGCCAAATTTGACGCTGCCGTAAAGGCCGCCGAAACCGGGTGTCCCGTTTCCAAGCTTTTCAAAGCGGAGATCAGCGTTACCGCGCGACTCAACGCCTGAACGCACCTACTCTTATCGGCACGCCACCCAAACGAGTACAATGCCGCACATGATTCCATTTCCGGGCGAATTCGCTGCCGGTGTCGTGATTTTTCTGATTGTCTTGTGGGATGCCTTCGAGGCGATTATCTTGCCCCGCCGCGTCACGCGAAGGTTCCGGTTGACCCGCCTTTTTTTTAGGACCACCTGGACTCTCTGGAAGTTCGTGATGTGCCTCGTACGCTCCCGCAAAAGGCGGGAAGCGCTTCTGGGCTTTTACGGCCCGTTGTCGCTTCTCGTTCTCGTGGCTGTTTGGGCTGTCGGCCTGGTCCTGGGCTTCGGCCTCATGCAGTACGGCGCGGGTTCAGCCGTGGTTCTGACCAGCAGCCAACCCGGCTTCCTCACCGACATTTATCTCAGCGGTACAACTTTTTTCACCCTCGGTCTCGGCGATGTCATTCCTCGCTCGGGTCTGGCACGCTCTCTAGTCGTCACTGAGGCCGGCTTCGGCTTCGGCTTTTTGGCCGCGGTGATTGGTTACCTGCCTTTCATTTACGGCTCTTTCTCAAAAAGAGAGGTGGACATCTCCTTGCTCGATTCCCGCGCCGGCACACCTCCTACCGCCGGAGAACTCCTCCGCCGCCACAGCTATCCCCAGGGGCAGAACGCCCTGCGCGAACTTCTCCAGGATTGGGAACTCTGGTCCGCCGAATTGATGGAAAGCCATCTCTCGTATCCTGTCCTGGCCTATTTCCGTTCGCAGCACGACAACCAATCCTGGATCGCCTCTCTCACCGCAATCTTGGACACCTGCGCTCTCGTCATGGTGGGCATCGAAGGCGCTTGCGAAAAGCAGGCCGAGCTCACTTTCGCGATCGCGCGCCACGCCGTCGTCGATCTTTCCCAGGTTTTTGGCACAGCACCAAAATCCTTGCCCCACGACCGGCTCCCCGCGGTGGAATTGGGCCGCATTCGCGACGTGCTTGCCCAGCACGGTTTGAAGCTTCGCGACGGGGAAGAAGCCGACAATCGCCTCAAGGAGCTTCGCCGCATGTACGAACCCTACATTTACGCGCTGGCGGCCTATCTGAATCAGACTCTGCCGCCCTGGATTCCCCAGAAAAAAGGCAAGGACAACTGGCAGACAACGGCCTGGGGATTGTCGGCTGGGCTTCTTGAAAAGGAAAAGGAATCGTCGCCAGTGCACGCTGACGATCACTTCTAGGAGAGGCCATAGGAGAGGCCAGCGAAGTCAAGATGACAAACGCTCTTCGCAACCCGTAACACGATCGGCCACTCAAGTGGCGCCAAATTCACTTCTACCTGAAACGGAGGCCCTAAAATGAAAGCCATAGTCGTCCACGAATTCGGAGGTCCGGAAGTCCTAAAGTACGAGGAAATCCCCACGCCCAAGCCTGCGGCCGGACAAGTTCTCGTCCGCATCCATGGCGTCGGCGTAAATCCCTATGACACCTACATGCGCACCGGCACGTACGCCGTCAAACCTCCTTTGCCATACACGCCCGGCTCCGATGCTGCCGGCCTTATCGAAGCCATCGGAGGTGGCGTCACCAAAGTGAAGCCTGGCGACCGCGTCTACGTCGCAAAAACTGTAACGGGCGCTTACGCCGAATACGCTATTGCTCTCGAAAGCCAGATTCATCCTCTCCCCGCGAAAACCAGTTTCGCGCAAGGCGCGGGTGTCTGGGTTCCTTATGGAACGGCCTACCACGCGCTTTATCATTCTGCCCAAGCCCGCGCTTCGGAAACTGTCCTGATCCACGGCGCCAGCGGCGGTGTCGGCATAGCTGGCGTCCAATTCGCTCGCGCCATGGGCTTGCGCGTTTTCGGTACTGCAAGCACGCAGAAGGGCCTCGACCTCATCACACGCGAAGGTGCTCACCAGGTTTTCAATCACGGCAAATCCGGATATCTTGACGAAATTATGAAAGCCACCGGTGGCCGAGGCGTGGACATCGTCCTCGAAATGCTCGCCAACGTGAATCTCGCCAACGACATGAAGCTCCTGGCAATCAACGGCCGCATCATCGTCATCGGCAACCGCGGTGAAATCACGGTGAATCCCCGCGATCTCATGGCCCGCCGCAGTTCGGTCCGCGGTTTTACGCTTTGGGCTGTCACCGAATCCGAAGAAGCGGCAATTCACGCCGGAATTTTCGCCGGCCTGGAGAATGGCACGTTGCGCCCCGTCGTTGGCAAAGAATTGCCGCTGGCCGAAGCCGCGCGCGCGCACAAAGAAATCCTGGAACCCGGCGCCGCCGGGAAAATCCTCCTCATCCCGTAGCGCCTTTCAGAACCCTGCACCGGCATGGGGATACCAAATCATGGGCTGGCCAGCCTGGCCCAAGCGAACAATTTGTTCACCTTGGGTTCAGGCGGCTCAGGCCGTATAATCCTTCTGTCGCCCGGCACAATCCAGGAAGCCATCTGCCGAAAGCAAAGCTGACCTCTCGTGACGATTTCATCGCTCATCTCTTCGATTCTCCTGGCGCAATCCTCCTTCAGTCATTTCTGGCACCGGCTCACGGACCGTACTTTTGCCGGCGTCTATCACGCCAATGCCTTCGACCTGGCCATGACCATCCCTTACTTCCTCGTGTTGTTCGTCCTCGCGGCCTACGGCTTCCATCGCTACTGGCTCGTTTATGATTACTACTTCTATTCGAAGAACGTTCCGGGCACGCCGCCCGAAGTCAAAATGTGGCCCCGCGTCACCGTCCAGCTTCCCATCTTCAACGAGCGCTACGTCATCGAACGCCTCGTCGAAGCCATCTCCCGGTTCGATTACCCCCGTGAACTCCTTGACATCCAGGTCCTCGATGATTCCACCGACGAAACTTGCCAGGTAGCCAGCGCGTGCGTGGCGCGTCATGCCGCGCAAGGCATTCCTATCGTCTACATTCACCGCACCAATCGCGAAGGCTATAAAGCCGGCGCCCTCGAGAACGGCCTTCATACCGCCCAAGGCGAATTCGTCACCATCTTTGACGCGGACTTCATCCCCGAGCCGGATTTTCTCCGGCGCACCATTCCCTATTTTCTCGACCCCGCCAACGGTCCAAAAATCGGCATGGTCCAGACGCGCTGGACCTATCTCAACCGCGACTATTCTCTCCTCACGCAAGTGGAAACTATCCTTCTCGACGGCCACTTCGTCGTCGAGCACGGTGCGCGCTCCCGCTGCGGCACGTTTTTCAATTTCAATGGCACAGCAGGCGTCTGGCGCCGCCAAGCCATCGAAGAAGCCGGCGGCTGGCAGCACGACACGCTCACCGAAGATACCGATCTCTCCTATCGCGCGCAGCTCAAGGGCTGGAAATTTCTTTATCTCCCGCAAATCGAATGTGCTTCCGAGCTGCCCGTCGACATGAACGGTTTCAAAACGCAGCAGGCCCGCTGGGCCAAGGGACTGATGCAAACCGCGAAGAAAATCCTTCCGCGTGTACTGAAGTCTGACCTGTCCTTACGCGTCAAGGCCGAGGCGTTCCTCCATCTCACCGCCAACATCAGCTACCCGCTCATGGTTGTGTTTTCCGTCATGCTCCTGCCCGCAATGATCGTCCGCTTCTATCAGGGGTGGTTCCAGATGCTCCTCATCGATTTGCCCCTTTTCCTCGCTTCCACCTGCTCCATCTCCAGCTTTTATCTTGTGGCGCAAAGGGAGCTTCGCCCAAAAACCTGGTGGCGCACTTTTCTTTACATGCCCTTTGTCATGGCTGTGGGTATCGGCATTTCCGTCCGCAACGCCCAAGCGGTCCTCGAAGCCCTCGTCGGCAAGAAGAGCGAGTTCACGCGCACGCCCAAATTCAAGATCGAAGGCAAGAAGGGCACCTTCGTCGCCAAAAAATATCGCAACAAAGCCGGCTGGATGCCCTACGCCGAAGTCCTGCTCGGCATCTACTTTGCCGGCACCGTTTTCTACGCCTTCACCAACGAGAATTACGCCACCATCCCGTTCTTGCTGCTCTTCGTGTGGGGCTACCTCTACACCGGCCTCATGTCTCTCGGCCAAACTTATATCGCGCATCTCCGCTTCGGCGTCAACGCCCCGGAAATGCGCCCCGCCGCCTCCGGCGCTCCTGGCTTTTGAGTTGGCGTCTGCCCTCTTTCGAATTTCTCTGCGATTGATCCGGGATCGCCAGGCTCCAGGAACGCCGGACTTCTCAAAGCGGCATTTCGGATTTGGATTCCTGCCCGCGGAAGAGTTGCTGGTTACCCCGTACCACTGACATGGGCTAACGAAGAACTCGAACGCAATGGCAGTCAACCGGAGTAGTATTCCTAGCGCAACTGCGGCTCGTGTAACAAGGGGGCAGAATGTCGTTGCGAGATCTGGCATTCGCTGGGCGAACGCTGCGGAAAAGTCCTATCTTTACGCTCACAGCCGCAATTACGATCGCCCTAGGAGTTGGCGCGAGCACCGCCATTTTCAGCGTCACCAATGCCGTATTGCTGCGGCCGTTGCCGTATAAAGATCCGGATCAGCTCGTCATCCTTCCGAGCGACATGCGCAATCGCGGCGTGAAGGATTTTCCGTATTCGAACGCGGACTTTATTGATTTGCGCGAAGGGACGAAAGACGAATTCCAGGGCCTCGCGGGCGTCTTCACGTTCCCGCTAACCTTGACCGGCGATGACGGTATGCCGGAACGAGTCCACGCGGGCGTCGTAACAACAAACTATTTCAAGCTAGTGGGAGCGAGGATTGTGCTCGGCCGCGATTTCAACGACGATGACGGCCAACCGCAACCGCCGCCGCCCGCGCCAGGAACCAAATCGGCAACACCCCCGCAGCGCCTTCCGCTAATGGCGATTATCAGTTATGAATACTTCCAGCGCCAGTTCGGGTCGAATCCCAATGTGATTGGGCAATACCTAAATAAAGGGAAGCCCTTTAGTCCGCGAATCGTCGGAGTGCTCGCGCCCCACTTTCAGATTTATTTTCCGCCGTCGGCGGATCTGGAGGCCGCGCCGGACCTCTGGCTGGCGAACCGGCTGGGCTATGACGCCGCGGACCGAAACGGGGTTTCCATGCGTGCCATCGGAAGATTGAAACCGGAGGTGACGATCGAGCGAGCGCAGGCTGCCGCCGATCAAGTGGCTGCGGAGGCGCGGAAGAATTTCACGATTGAAAACACCGCTGGGTACGCGATTCGCGTGGTGCCGATGCGGCAACATCTCGTCGCCGAAGTCCGGCCGGCAATTCTCGCGCTGATGGGCGCAGTGATTTTTCTTTTGCTCATTGCTTGCGCCAACGTGGCCAACCTCCTATTGGTACGAGCTTCTTTGCGCCAGCGAGAACTGGCCATTCGCTCCGCGATCGGCGCCAGTTGGTGGAATCTCGCCAGCCAAATGCTTTCCGAGGCGCTGTTGCTCGCGGTCATCGGCGCCTTGGGCGGCCTGGGCATCGCCTGGCTAGGAATTCACGAACTGCTGGCCCTAGCCCCGGCGAACCTCCCGCGTCTCGATACCATCCGAATTGATTCGACCGTGCTGTTCTTCACCATTATCTCGAGCCTCCTCGCCGCTGCCATCTTCGGGCTCGCGCCCGCTTGGCGCGCGGCTCGTCCGGACGTGATGATCGTACTCCGCGGCACCAGTCGCAGCGAAGGCCTCGCCAGCGGTGGCCTTTCGCGCAAGATCTTCGTCGGCGTCGAAGTGGCTCTCGCTTACGTTCTGCTTATCGGTTCGGGACTCATGGTCCGCAGCTTTCTCGAACTGCAGCATATCGATCCCGGCTTCAATCCTCATGGCCTGCTCACTTTCCAGGTACAATCCGATCGATTTCTCCAGTCACCGGAAGCGCGCGCGGTAGCTACTCGCCAGCTTGAAGATCGCCTTCGCGCCATCCCCGGAGTTCGAAGCGTGACCGCGGCAAGTCCATTTCCTCTGACTGGCGGATTCAGCCCGATTCGCTGGGGCCTCGAAGATGCTCTCGCCGATGCAAGCAAATACATGGCCGTCGATCCCCTTATCGTGCTTCCCGGCTACTTCGAAACCATGCATACCGCTCTGCTCGAGGGCCGCACATTCACGGAAGAAGACAATCAGCCGGGCCACACGGATGTCGTCGTGGATAAAATGCTGGCCAATCTCGCGTTTCCAGGTAAATCTGCCATTGGCAAGCGCATTCTGATCCGCATTCAAACGCCTGAACCGGTGTGGGTCCAGATTATTGGCGTCGTAGCTCACGAGCGTGGTGTCTCGTTAAGCGATCCTGGCCGCGAGCAGGTTTACTTTACCGACGCATACCTCGGCTCCGGCGCCGTCGATCATTGGGCCCTGCGAATCGACGGCGACCCGGCGAAATTCGGGAATGACGTTCGCGCTGCCATCAAAGCTTTCGACCCGCATCTTTTGATCACCGACATGCGACCGATGGATGCGGTGATCGAAAAAGCGCAATCCGGCACGCGATTTTCGTTGCTCCTTATCGGAGCTTTCGCCATCATCGCGGCGCTGCTTGCAGGCGTCGGCCTCTACGGCGTGCTGGCGACCGTCGTACGGCAACGTACTGCGGAAATCGGAATTCGCATGGCCTTGGGCGCCCAGCCCGGCAACATTTTTCAGCTCGTCGTGGGCCAGGGACTTCGCCTCACAGCCATCGGTGTCGCCGCCGGGTTGTTTGCCGCGTTCGCCCTCACGCGCGAAATGGTTTCCATGGTCGTCGGAATTAAGGTCACGGACCCTTTGACTTTCGTCGTAATGACCATCCTGTTCTTCTTGATCGCTACAACTTCATCGTGGCTGCCCGCGCGGCGGGCGGCCAGTCTCGATCCTACGGCGGCTCTGCTTGAACAGTGACGGTATTGCTCTTGGTCCTGCCAGGTTTTTGTTTTCGTCTGGAAGCGCGGAGTTCACCAGCGGTTTGCCATCTGCTGGTGTCTCACCCCGCGGCAAAGAAGAGGAGGCCCAAATGCTTTATTTAAATGGAAGATCGACCGTCTCGAATCTGTCCGGACGGCTCGCGCGCGCGGCTCGAACAATCTCTCCGGTTCTTCTCCTTGTTGTGGCCGCAACCGCCACTTTGGGTGCCGCGCCTGCGGACCAGAAAGAATCCGCCGCACAACTTCTCTCGCGCACCATGTTCAATCCGGATTTCAAAGTAAAAACGTTTCGCGGCGGCGAATGGTTCGGTGACGGCGATTCCTACCTCGCCCTGGAACCTTCCACTACACCGGGCGGCACCGACATTGTCCGTTACCAAACGGCGACCGGCGCTCGCGATATTCTACTTGCCGCCAATCGACTGATTCCTCCCGGCGGAGAATCGCCGCTTTCCGTCGAAGGCTATTCCATCTCATCCGACCGGCGGAAGATCCTCATCTTCACAAACTCGAAAGCCGTCTGGCGTCGCAACACCCGCGGAGACTATTGGGTCATAAATCTGGAGACTGGCTCGCTGCAAAAGCTCGGCGGCGACGCCCCCGCTTCCAGCTTGATGTTTGCCAAGTTCTCGCCGGACAACACGAAAGTCGCCTACGTCCGCGAAAATAATATTTATGTGGAAGATCTCGCCGCAGGAAAAATCACCCAATTAACGCATGACGGCTCTGCCACCGTCATCAACGGCACTTCCGACTGGGTGAACGAAGAGGAATTCGATATCCGCGACGGCTTCGCATGGAGTCCCGATGGCCGCTCCATCGCTTTTTGGCAGTTCAACACCGGCGGCGTTCGAAAATATACCCTCCTCTACGACCTAGGCGCGCCGCGCGGCCCAATCGTCACTGGAATTCCTTATCCCGACTTTGGTGTCTATCCGCAGGCGCTTGAATATCCTTATCCCGAAGCCGGAACACAAAACTCCGCTGTTCGAGTTGGCGTTATAAGCGTCGCCGGTGGACAACCCGTCTGGATGCAGACGGGCGGCGATCCGCATAACTATTACATCCCACGAATGGGTTGGGCCGACGCCAATCATCTCCTTCTTCAACACATGAACCGCCTGCAGAACAAAAATGAATTTCTCATCGCCGATTCCGCGTCGGGCGTTTCGCGAACCGTCTTTGTAGACGAGGATCCCGCGTGGGTTGACGTGAACTCTCAGGTCTCGTGGATCCATCACGGCCGCGAGTTTCTAGTCTTGAGCGAACGCGACGGCTGGCGCCATCTCTATCGCGTCAAGCGCGATTCCGGCAAGGCGGAACTCGTCACCCGCGGCGATTTCGACGTCGTCTCTCTCGACCGCACCACTCCCGACGAAAAGTGGATCTACTTCATCGCCTCCCCCGACAACCCCACGCAACGCTACCTTTATCGCGCGCGGCTCGATGGTTCGACGCCGCCAGAACGCATCACGCCAAAGGAGCCCGGGACTCACTCCTACACCATTTCTCCCAATGGCGAATGGGCTTTTCATAGCTACTCTTCGTTCAATGTGCCGCCCGTCTTTGAAGTCGTGCACTTGCCCGATCACCGCGTCGTTCGCGACACGGAGGACAACACGGCACTCGCCGCGCGCGTGAAACCTCTCTCCGGTGGTCCTGCGGAATTCATGAAGTTGGGCGCGGGCAACGGCCTGATGGTCGACGCATGGTTGATGGAGCCTCCAAATTTCGACCCGTCGAAAAAATACCCTCTCATCGTCTATGTCTATTCCGAGCCCGCCGGCCAGACCACCGAAGACCGCTGGCCATCCATGTTCACCCGCGCTTTGACCAGCGCCGGCTATCTCGTGGCCAGCTTTGACAACCAGGGCACGCCGGCTCCGCGCGGCCGCGAATGGCGCAAGGTCGTCTACAAAAATATTGGCCCGCTATCCTCCGAGGAACAAGCCACCGCTCTTCAATCGCTCGAAAAAAACCACTCCTACATTGATCCGCTGCGTGTCGGCGTCTGGGGTTGGAGCGGCGGCGGCACGGAAACGCTCAATTTGATGTTCCGCTATCCGCAAATCTATAGCGTCGGAGTCTCCGTCGCCTCCGTGCCGGACCAGCGCTTCTACGACAGCATCTATCAGGAACGCTACATGGGCTTGCCCCAGGACAATCCGAAAGCGTATGAACAAAGTTCCGCCATCAATTTCGCTTCCGGCCTGCGCGGCAACCTGCTCGTCATGCACGGCTCCGGCGATGACAACGTCCACTTCCAGGGCATCGAATTGCTCGTCAACAAACTCATCTCCCTCGGCAAACAATTCGATATGCGCGTCTATCCCGGCCGCACTCACGGCATCTTCGAAGGCCAGGGCACCACTCTCGACGTCTATACAAATATTCTCGCGTATTTTGAGGAGCACTTGCCGCCCGGCCCTCAAGCGCCCTGAGCCATTTTCCATCGCAGAAGCCGCATTCAAAACAGTCGCGGCCGGTGATGCTCAAGAGTTGAAATCCTCTGCGGCGGATATCTCGAGAATTTCAAAACTCGCTGCTTTGTTTCCTTAAAAGACGATATGCTGGTCACGGGGTCTGAAGAATGTCCGAGCATATCGAGAAAGACCGCATTCATCCGTCTGTTCGCGTGCCGTCTCGCCCGTCGCGCCGCCCCCGCTGGTTGTTGTTCCTCATTTTCGCCGTCATTTTCGTGGTCATTTTCAGCGGCCAGACCTGGCTGTCTTATTACGTAGACGCCCTGTGGTTCGGATCGCTCGGCTATCGAGAAGTGTTCTGGAAAATGCTGAGCCTTGAGTGGGCCGTCTTCGCGGCGTTTGCAGCGGCGACATTTCTCATTCTGTATGGAACGATTCTGGCTCTCAAGCGCACCCACCGGGATGATTTGCCAACCGGACAAACCATTTTCGTGGGCGGCCAGCCCCTGAGGCTTCCGGTCGAGCCCATCTTGCGCGTTGCCGCCATCGGCGGCTCGCTCCTCATCGCGCTCGGGGCCGGCGCCTTCCTGATGTCCGAATGGCCCACGCTCGCTCTCGATTGGTATGCGCCGGGCTCCAACGGTGGCATTACGGATCCGATCTTGGGCAAGCCGCTCACCTTTTACCTTTTGAAACTTCCTGCCTGGCAACTCCTCTCCGGCTGGCTCACGATGATTGCCGTGCTTATCTGCGTGGTAGCCGCTCTCCTGTTCGTGGTTGCCAACAGCACTCGCGCCATCGAAGGATTCCGACGCGGCTACGACTCGCTTCCCTGGCGCGGCTTGTCCATCGCCCTGGCCTTCCTTTTGCTCGTCCTCGCTCTGCAGGTCTACCTCGGCCGCTTCTCTCTATTGTTCCAGGACCACACCATCTTCGGCGGGGCCACCTACACCGACGTTCACATCATGCTCCCGGGCTTGTTGGTCGTTTGCGCCGCTCTCATCCTCGGCGCGGGGATTGCAGCCACCAATGCCGCCACGGTCCAACGCGGCCGCTGGCTTGTCGCGGCAATAGTTCCAGCTGCGGCTTGCTTTCTGGTCCTTCAGGTAGTCGGCTGGTACGTCAGCAGCTTTATCGTCAAACCGAACCAATTAGTTCGCGAGAAACCCTATATCGCCCATAACATCAAAATGACCCGGCTGGCCTACCGCTTGGACCGTACGACGCGGCACGAATTTCCCGCCGATACCAGCGTCGCAGCGACGGATCCGGCGAACAATCAGGCCACGCTCCAGAACATCCGGCTTTGGGACTGGCGCGCCCTCCAGGACACTCTCCGCCAGATCCAGGAAATCCGCACCTACTACGACTTTCCCGATATCGACATCGACCGCTACGAAATCGATGGCCATCTTCGCGAGGTCATGCTCGCCGCCCGCGAGTTGAACGTCGACAAGCTCCCGGAAAGCAGCCGCAACTGGATCAACGAAAAGCTCATCTATACCCACGGCTACGGCATCACCATGAACACCGTCAACGGCTTCACGCCCGAAGGCCTTCCCACACTTCTTCTCAGCAACATGCCCGTCGAGAGTACGGTCCCCGGTCTCACGGTTACTCGCCCGGAGATTTACTTCGGCGAGCTGACCAACACCGATGTCTACGTCAAGACGCACCAGCAGGAGTTCAACTACCCACAAGGTCAGACGAACAGCTTCACCTCCTACCAGGGCAGCGGGGGCATTGTTCTCGGTGGCTTTTTCCGCCGCCTCCTCATCGCCTTGGACCGCGGTGATATCTCCAAGCTTCCTTTCAGCGATGATGTGACTCAGGACAGCCGCCTGCTGATGCGCCGCAACGTCCTCGCTCGCGTGTCGGCATTGGCGCCCTTTCTCACTTTCGATCCCGATCCCTACATCGTGATCGGTGGGGATGGCCGCTTGTATTGGATGATGGACGCGTTCACCACCTCGGACAGCTATCCCTACTCGAGTCACTACCTCCTCGGCAGCAATAGCATCAATTACCTGAGAAACAGCGTGAAGGTGGTCATCGACGCCTACAACGGAACCACAACTTTCTACGTCTTCGACTCCGAAGATCCCATTATCTCGGCTTACCGCCGCGTGTTTCCAGGTCTCTTCAAGGACGCGGCCGCGATGCCTCCGGAACTTCGCAAGCATGTGCGCTACCCTGAAATGTTGCTCAATGTTCAGGCGGGAGCCTATGGCCTTTATCACATGACCGATCCTGAGGTCTTCTACAACCGTGAGGATCTGTGGACCGTGGCCACGGAAGTCGGCCTGAACGGCGTGAGTGAGCAAACCACCCAGACGATGCAGCCCAACTTTGTGCTCATGAATCTCCCGGGTGAGTCTAATGCGGAGTTCGTGGAAATTCTTCCCTTCACGCCAGCCAACCGGAATAATCTGATTGGCTGGATTGCCGGGCGCAGCGACGGCGCTCAGTACGGCAACTCGGCAGTCTATGACTTCCCCAAAACCAAACTCATTGACGGACCGCTTCAGGTGGAAGCTCGCATCGATCAGAATGCCCAGCTCTCCGGACAGTTGACCCTCTGGAGCCAGCAAGGCTCGCACGTGCGCCGCGGAAATATGCTTGTGATTCCGATTGGACGCACGCTCCTCTACGCGGAGCCCATTTACCTCCAGGCGGAACGCAGCCCCATGCCGGAGTTGCGTCTGGTCGTCCTCGCGGTACAAGACCGGCTGGCCTATGGGCCGACGTTTGAGTCGGCCATGGCCGCTCTTTATGGCGGAGCGCCGTCTTCCACCAGCGCAACTTCTGAATCGCAAGAGCCGTCCCAGACCGCGCCGGGCCCTGCCGCCGCCTCCAAACCCACAGAGGGCCTCCAGGCATTGATCGCGCTAGCAGCCAAGGATCTTTCCGATTACCAGCGGCTGACCGCTGCGGGAAAACTCGGCGAAGCCGGACAAAAGCTCGAAGAGTTGAAGCGTACGCTCGAACAGTTAAACAACCGTCCAAAATAACTCCGCTGCAAACTTGACGTCGCCGTTGCTCAGGTGTCTTCTCAGCCGGCTGGCTCGCGCCTTTTCGCTGGCCGCGAGGGAGGCTCCCCGGTGTGCAGCTCTCACCGAAAGTGTGGCTCCTTATTTTCGTCCGCTCCTCTTGAAACCTGATTCCAACTGCACTACTCTCGCATCCTTCGTGCGGAATACGCCGCGAGTTCGTGTGTCTCGTTGTATCGTCGTTCGCATTGCGCGCCACCGGAGGCCCTCATGAATTTTCATCCGTCGCAATTCTTCCGCACTTTATCGCGATCCGTAATCTTAGCTGCGCTGTCGACGGCCGCGATTCCCGCGATCGCACAGTCCCCTTCCGCCGCGCCCGGCGCCACGCAGCCCACCATCCTCTACGGCGCCGCTTACTACAACGAATACATGCCGGCGGACCTTCAGCCCGGCCGCCTGGAAAAAGATGTCGCTCTGATGAAGGCCGCGGGCATCACCGTCGTCCGCATGGGCGAGTCCACCTGGAGTCTCTGGGAGCCTTCCGACGGCCACTTTGAGTACGCCTGGATGGACCGCGTCGTCGATGCCATGGGCAAGGCCGGCATTAAGGTCATTATGGGCACGCCGACTTATTCCATTCCGACATGGATGGCGCACGCTCATCCCGAGATTCTCGCGCGGCCCCTTGGCGACGGTTATGTCGGTTACGGCATGCGCCAGAACATGGATTTTGATAATCCCAAGTATCGCTTCTACGCCGAGCGCGTCATCACCAACCTCGTCACCCATTACAAGGACAATCCCGCCGTCATTGGCTGGCAAATCGACAACGAAACCAGCGGATACGGCGCCTCAAATCCTGATGTCTTCGCCGGTTTCGTCGAGCATCTCAAGAAAAAATTCGGAACCACCGACGCGCTGAACAAAGCATGGTTCCTCAATTATTGGGGGCAGGACGTCAACGACTGGACCGACATGCCCACCCGCGACAAGGCCACCAGCACCAGTTACAAACTTGAGTGGGAACGCTGGCAGCACATTCGCGTTGCGAACTTTCTTTCCTGGCAAGCTGCGCTGGTCCGCAAGTATCGCCGGCCTGACCAGTTTGTCACCCATGATTTTGGCGGAATGATGGGCGGCGGCGTGGATGAACCCACGGTGGCCTCTTCTCTCGACGTCGTTTCCAACAATCCCTATCACGGCACGCAAGATCATATGGATGGCGCTTGGCAGGCGCTGCAAGGCGACTTTGCCCGCTCATTGAAGCACACCAACTTTCTCGTTACGGAAACCAACGCGCAAACCATCGGTTGGGACTCCGCCGGCCAATATCCACCCTACGACGGCCAATTGCGTCTCGACGTTTATACGCACGTCTCCAGCGGCGCCAATATGGTCGAATACTGGCATTGGCATTCCATTCATGCCGGCCAGGAGACCTATTGGAAAGGCGTGCTCAGCCACGACCTCCAGCCCAACCGCGCGTACGCCGAAGTCTCGCGCGTCGCCCACGAACTTCTGAAAATTGGGCCCGAGCTGGCCAACATGCAAATCCACAATGACGTCGCGATTCTCTATAGCGTCGACTCCTCCAAAGCCATCGATTTCATGCCGTTCGAGCGTGAGCCGCAGCCCGGCTGGACGGCGGGAAGATATTTCCGCGGCTACAACGCCATTGCCGACCAACTTCATAACTCGCTTTATTTCGCCAATGTCGGCAGCGATTTCGTTTTCCCAAGTGTAACTTCCGCCGAACTCGCCAAGTACAAACTCTTAATCGTTCCGTGCCTCTACATTTCCGACGATGCCCTTCTGAACCGGATCTCCGAATACGTTCGCAATGGCGGCCACGTCTTGATGACCTTCAAGAGCGGCTTCGCCAACGAAAACTCCGCCGTCCGCTGGGAACTTGCTCCCGGACCGCTGCGCAAAGCCGCCGGCTTCACCTATCAGGAGTTTTCCAATCTCGAGCATCCCCTTGCTTTGAAAGGCGACCCGTTCCACGTGGGCGAGGAAAACAACAAGGTCAAAACTTGGGCCGAATTTCTCCAGTTGACGACCGCCAAGCCCCTCGCCTACTACGATCACCCCTTCTTCGGACGCTGGCCTGCCATCACCTTGAATCACTATGGCTCGGGAACGCTGCTGTATGAAGGGACCGCGGTCTCCGACAAATTGCAGGACGCAATCGTCCTTGATGCTTTGAAAGAAGCCGCGCTAACCAGCTCCGACCAACAGCTTCCTCCCACCGTTCGCGTAAAACATGGCGTTGGTCAGGACGGCCACAAGCTCCACTACTATCTCAACTATTCCAGCTCGCCTGCCACGATCACCTATTCCTACGCCGCGGGCACTGATCTGCTCACTGGCGAATCGATAGCTCCGGGCGGCCAGAGGACGCTCGGTCCATGGGACCTCATCATCGTAAAAGAGTAGGCCCAACGATCCCCCAATCTCTAAATCCACCCAATCCGCCATTATCGTTTTGGGACCACTGCCACTGCCCCTTCAGCCCTCACGCTAAACTATTTGGACTGGATTACTTGGAGTGTTCATGCGGAGCAAGACTTCCGCTGCCTTTTTCGTACTTGCCTTGGTCAATTTGGTTCTCGGGTCTCTTGCCGCACAGGCAAAGACCGCCGAGGGGCTTGTGCTTTCGCTTCCCGATAAGCCGCACTACGTCTTCCAACCCGTCGGCGATAACTTCGGCCTCAGCTCTTTGACCCCCTCCTGCATCCTCCAGGATCAGGACGGCTTCATCTGGATTGGCACGCACGACGGCCTCCTCCGTTTCGACGGTATGAGTATCGTCCGTTACGGCCTCGACGAAGGCCTTCCCAGCACCAACGTCGGCCAGCTCGTCCTTGCTCCCACTGGCCGGCTTTGGATTGTCACCTCACGCGGCATTGCTTACATGGAAGGCCGTGCCGTTCATCAACTGCACCTCGACAATATCTACAATTCCTTCCGGGGAGCTTCCGTCCTGGCTCTCGATCCCTGGGGAAAAGTTTATCTCGCCACGGAAGCTGGCCTGCTCCGCGTTGACCCTGACCGTCCCAACGACACTCGTCTGTGGACTGTTTCCGATGGTCTCCCTGCTCCGGACGTGGAAGCCGTCAGCATCACCCCCGAAGGCCGGGTTTGGTTCGCTGCCGGCCACCGCGTCGGCTGGCTCGATTCGCAGGTTCGCGTCCGCATGTTCCCCGTGCAAAGCGGCCTTCCTCGTCAACAAATCGTCAGCATCCTCGAGGACTCTCAGAAAATTCTCTGGGTTCGCACCACCGCCCATCTCTATCGTCTCAATCCCGGCTCGGATAATTTTGTCCCCGAGCTTCCGAATCTTCCTCCAGCCAACGATTATGGCTCCCCGACTCTTGACCGTGACGGCAACTTGATGATTCCCACTGTTGGTGGCCTTTATCGCCACAGTTCCGGCAAATGGGAAGTCCTTGATAAAAGCCGGGGCATGGCCGTCAACGCTACTTTTGCCATTACGGAGGATCGCGAAGGCGCCTATTGGATTGGCCTCGGCGGAGCCGGCATTGAGCGCTGGGTCGGCCGGAAAACCTGGTCGGGATGGACCCAGGCCGAAGGCCTTCCCGACAATGTTGTTTGGTCGGAGGTGCGCGACGCCCGCGAACGCCTGTGGCTTGGCACGAACAACGGCGTCGCCATGTGGGATCCCCAGGAAAATCGCTGGCACACCTGGAAAGCGAAAGACGGGCTCAATGGAACCGTGGTCCGTCAATTGATCCTGGGTCCCGATCACGCCGTTTGGGCTCTTTGCAATCCTGGCGGCCTCACGCGTTTCGATCCGCAATCGCTTCGGCCTGAAAAAATTTCATCTCCCGGCTCTACTCCTACCGGCGTCCAAGTCGGGCCCGACGGCCGCCTCTGGATCGCCAACTCCGATTACCTCAAGACGGCTCGTCTTTCGCACCATCCGATTCAATTTGTCGATGTTCCCCTGCCTCCAGGGATCCACCAGGGTTTTGGCCACTTTGCATCGAGCCCCGACGGCGTCCTCTGGCTCGCCGGCCGGAACGGTCTCTCCCGTTTCGATGGCGAGCACTGGCTCCACTTCACGTCTGCCGACGGTTTGCTGCAGAATGAAGTCGTCGAAGCCGCTGCCGTCAGCCGTGACGAAGTCTGGTTCCGCTATTCCGATGCTCTTGGCATCAACCGCCTCCGCCTCGTCGACGGAAAACCGCATCTCACCCACTTTGGCTTGGCCGATGGCTTGCCTTCACTGGAAATTCATATGCTTGGCGTCGACCACCAGGGCAACGTATGGGCCGGCGGCTCCTTAGGCCTCACCGAATTCTTCCGCAATGGCGGCACTCTTCGCTTCACTCACGCCGATGGCCTTATCTGGAACAATCTGAGCGAGGACAGTTTTTTCGCAGAACCCGACGGCACCTTGCTCTTTGGCACTAGCGGCGGCCTCGCCCGCTATGATCCCCCGGCGGACAACGAGCGTGCCGAGCTTCCGCCTCGCGTTGTTATCACCTCCGCGCAGCTTGGTTCTCGCGATTATCTCGGCGAACGCCATCCCGAGGCGCCTCGCAGCGACAACACCTTCCGCGCGTCTTTTGCCGCGCTCACTTTCCGCGACCCGGAAAATGTCCGCTGCTCCTATCGCCTCGCTGGCCTCGAAAGCGAACCCAATGAAACTTCGGGCCGCGAAGCTCGCTATCCCGCTCTTCCTCCCGGTAGCTACACTTTTACCGTCTCTTGCCGTTCTGCCCGCGGCACTCTCAGTTCCCCCGCCAAATTCTCTTTCGCCGTGATCCCCGCTTGGTGGCAGCGCTGGTACTCCCGCGGCTTTGCCTTTCTTCTCGGTCTCTTTGCTCTCTATTCCCTCGTGAATTACCGCACTCGCAAGCTCCAAAGCGAGCGGCTCCGCCTTGAAGAAGCTGTCGCCGAGCGCAGCGAAGCTCTGGCCCAAGCCAACAAAGAGCTCGAGGAAATGTCGCTCACTGATCCATTAACCTCCGCTCGCAATCGCCGTTTCTTCCAGGCCACCATTGCCAGCGACATCAGCCAGGCCATTCGCGCCTACACCTCTCCCGATCCCACTCGCAGCCGCCGCAATCGCGACATCGTCTTCTACCTCATCGACGCCGATCACTTCAAAGAAATCAACGACCGCTTCGGCCACGATGCCGGCGACCAGATGCTCATGGACATCACCTCCCGCATCAGCTCCGCTATTCGCTATTCCGACGTCCTCGTTCGCTGGGGCGGCGAAGAGTTTCTTGTCGTCTCCCGCTTCTGCGAGCGCAAGGAAGCCGCCACCCTCGCCGCCCGTGTTCTCTCCGCCGTCTCCGGTGAACCGTTCAAAATCAAGGGCGCGGGCCTTTCTCTCCACCGCAGCGTCTCTATCGGCTGGGCCGCATTTCCCTGGAATGTGGATTCGCCCGTCGACCTCAACTATGAAGAAGTTCTCTCCCTGGCCGATCGCGCGATGTACAGGGCCAAGAATGCCGGCCGCAACCAGGCTATCGGCGCTATGCCTCCAGAAACCGCCGCCGAGCCCCACACTGCCGTTGCTGGAACCGATTCCGAAGCTCGTGTTTCAGAAATCGCCGAAACTGCGGCTTACGTCACCACGTACGGCCTCGAAACCACCTCGATCACCTAACCATCATTTTCTCCCGCGCTCCTTTTCGTCGTAAACTCTCCGCCTGTGTCAGCTCCTCTCGAACACCTCACCTTTCGCAACGGCGCCATAGAGCTCCACGCCGTCGCCTCCGGCCCTCCCGACGGTCCGGTCGTTCTGCTCCTCCACGGCTTCCCCGAATTTTGGTATTCCTGGCACAATCAAATCGAGCCTCTTGCCGCCGCCGGTTTCCGCGTCATCGTCCCGGATCAGCGCGGCTACAACACCAGCAGCAAACCTCGTGGAGCCGCTAACTATGCCATTCCGCATCTCATCTCCGACGTCCTCGCCATCGCTGACCAACTCGGCCAGCAGCGCATCTTCCTCGCTGGCCACGATTGGGGCGCTGCCGTTGCCTGGAGCGTCGCCCTCCTCCATCCCCGGCGCGTCTCGAAGCTTGCCATCCTCAATGTCCCTCATCCCTCCGTCATGCTCCGCTACCTAAAAACAAATCGCCGCCAGCTTCGCCGTAGTTGGTACATGTTTTTCTTCCAACTCCCCTGGCTTCCCGAAGCCGCGTTTTCCGCCTTCAACTTCCGCCTCGGCATCCGTTCGCTCGTTCGCTCGAGCCGTCTCGGCACCTTCTCGTCGGAAGATCACGCGCAATACCGCGCCGCTTGGTCTCAACCCGGCGCCCTCACCGCCATGATTAACTGGTATCGCGCCGCCGCGCGCCATCGCTCCAAACTCCCCGACCCCACCGTCCACGTCCCCACTCGCATCCTCTGGGGCGAGCGCGACGCCTTCCTCCTCTCCGAAATGGCTCACGACAGCCTTCGCTACTGCGACAATTCGGAACTCTTTACATTCGCGAGCGCCTCTCACTGGCTCCAGCATGAAGAACCCGTCCGCGTCTCCGAACTCCTCATCGACTTCTTCCGCGCTTAGCCAATCGCCGCTTCCACACCGCAAAATAGTGATACGATTTGCGCCCATGAGCTCACCCCTCAAGAAACTCCTGTTCGTCTTCGCCGCTCTCGCCGCGCTCACCATCCTTTCTTGGCGCGGCCGCACGCTCAGCGCAATCGCCTCCACAAGCCCGCAGCAATCCCCTTCCGATGCTGCTCTCGCCGCACGTATCGCCCGCATCGAAGACGGCCTGCTTCCTCCCGTCGTCATCAAAGGTCAGCCCCTCGCGCCGATGTCCATCGCCGACCGCATGGCGCACTACAAAGTCCCCGGCGTCAGCATCGCCTTTTTCGACCACGGCCAGATTATCTGGACGCGCGCCTACGGCTTTGCCGATGTCGCCGCCAAAAAACCCGTCACTCCCGATACCCTTTTCCAGGCCGCCTCCATCAGCAAAACCGCAAGCGCTCTCGCCGCTCTTCGTCTTGTGCAGGAAGGCAAGCTCAATCTCGATGAAGACGTCAACGTCAAACTCCGCACCTGGAAAGTCCCCGAAAATGAATTCACAGAAAAAGAAAAAGTTACCCTCCGCCGCATCCTCAGCCACAGTGCCGGTCTCAGTGTTCACGGTTTTCCCGGCTACGCCGCCGGCGCGCCACTTCCCACGCTCGTCCAAATCCTCGATGGCCAAAAGCCCGCCAACACCGAACCTATCCGCGTAGACGTCGTCCCCGGCACTCTCTGGCGCTATTCCGGCGGCGGCTTCGTCGTCCTGCAAACTCTCCTCGGCGACGTCACCGGAAAACCCTTCCCGCAAATAATGAATGAACTTGTCTTAAAGCCCGCTGGCATGACCCACAGCACCTACGACCAGCCGCTTCCGAAAAATCTCTGGCCCGAAGCCGCCACCGCCTATCGCGCCAACGGCGACCCCATCCAAGGCGGCTGGCACAGGTATCCCGAAATGGCTCCCGCGGGCCTTTGGACCACTCCCTCCGACCTCGCCCGCATGGCCATCGAAATTGAAAACGAATACACCGGAAAATCCTCGAAAATTCTTTCGCAATCCATGGCTCGCCAGATGCTCACGCATCAATTCGGCAATTGGGGACTTGGCTTCGGCCTCGCATCTCCCGGCGCCAAACCCACTTTCGGCCACGGCGGCGCCAACGAGGGCTATCGCTGCAATTTCGAAGCTCACACCGACACCGGCCAAGGCCTCGTGGTCATGACCAATTCCGATAGCGGCGGCGAACTAACCAACGAAATCTTCCGCGCCGTCGCCAAGGAATATGCCTGGCCCGACTACCATCCCGTCGAGCGCACTCTGTTCAAAGCCGATCCCGCCACTTTCGCTGCCTACGCCGGCACCTACGAAATCCAGGGCGTCGGAAAACTCACTGTCACCACAAAACCAAACGGCCTCTACATCCAGGCCGAACCCCTCGGCCCCGATCCCGTCGAACTCCTCCCCGACTCCCCCACCGAATTCTTCGTGCTCTCCAACGACATCACCTTCACCTTCGACCGCCTCTCCTCTACCGGCCCCGTCAACCAACTCACCATCCACGCCGGCCCCCAAACCTTCCAAGCCACCAAAACCTCCTAGTCCGCGCTCTGAGAATGCGTAAGTCGCCCTGGTGATGTCTTGCTGCAACAGTGACAACACAAAGACTGTGAAAACAAACGAAATGGTAGTATAGATGGTGTCCGTCTCAGTCGAGATGGTGTCCACGCAATGACCGCGCGCTACAACAAACTATACGAAGAGCCTGCCTACGGCCTGTCAGAGGCTGCTGTCTATCTCAAGGTTCCCTACACCACTCTTCGTTACTGGCTCACGGGATTTGGCAAGCAGTCCCCTATTATCCAGCCTGTAGAGAGCGCACCGACGCGTCTTTCTTTCCTGAATCTACTCGAATGCCATGCTCTCGCTGGTATGCGCAAGATTTACAACCTCAAGCTTCCAAGAGTCCGCAGTGCCCTGCGAAAAGTGAGCGAGCAATTCCCGCAACCTCATCCCCTCATCAGCGAAGTGTTCTTGACAGACCGTAAAGACCTGTTCATCGAGCGCATGGGACAAATCGTCAACGTCTCGCGCCAGCAAAATCAGTTGAGCCTCGATTTTTATCTAATGCATTTAGAAAGAGTGGAAGTTGATCCAAAGGGCCTCTTCCATTTTTTCCCCTTCGTCGTCGCGCCCAGCGCTTCCGAGCCCAAGATCAATCGAGATCAACCCGATGATTAGTTTTGGTAAACCGGTAATTGCGGGAACAGGAATCTCCACTGCTATAATCGCCTCGCGCTTTAATGCGCGGGAGCCCATCAACAGTCTGGCCGAAGAATATGGCTGCACGACGCAGCAAATCGAAGAAGCCATCCGCTGGGAAGGAGCTCTCCCCCTCCCCGTCGCCGCTTGACGACTTCGTCCTCTACCTCGACGAAAATCTCTGCAACTCTCGCGCGATTCAGGACATGTTGACCAAGCTCGACGTCCACTTCGAGCGCCATCTTGCTCATTTCGTTCGAGGAACTCTTGATGAGACTTGGCTTCCCAAGGTGGGTTCGGAAGGCTGGCTCCTGCTGACCGCGGACAAACGAATCCGCTACAATTTCCTCGAAAAACATGCCCTTGAGG
Source organism: uncultured Acidobacteriota bacterium (assembly GCA_963824515.1). Lineage (GTDB taxonomy): Bacteria > Acidobacteriota > Terriglobia > Acidiferrales > UBA7541 > Acidiferrum. Next base: position 148,604 of record CAWGPN010000005.1, on the reverse strand, counting down.
AGCACGCCGTTCGCGAATTTGTCTTCACCTCCGGCAACATGTCCGGCCAAGACATGGCCGTTGCACTCGAACTTGCCCTCCCCAAAATGCGCCGCCTCTGCCGCAAGCTCAATCCACCCTTCGTCGCCTCAATCACGCGCCTCGGCGAAGTCCACCTCCGCTGGCCGAAATCCAGCCGTTCGCGCAATTCGGCTTCTCAGCACTAATAAAACTTCCACCGGTGATTTGACGCTAAGTGCCGCAGCGGTTAACCTTCCTCAAACAGAACCAGGAGATTGAAAATGCGACCGGTCTATTTGCTGAATGCATTTTTGGCTTTTCTCTTAGTTGTTTGTGCCGCGCGCTTGGTAGCATTCCCTGCAGAACAGGCCTCACCCGTTGTACTCGCCCCATCGACCGCCACGGTAGATGCGTCCGCGCCCGGAACTCTTAGATTCCTGGCAGTTAACCACGATGGCAGTCCCATTACCGACCTGCGCCCGGAAGAGGTTTCCGTTCGAATCGACGGGCAGCCACGAAAGATCGTCTCACTTTCTAGGGCGAACCGCGCTCCCTTGACCATTGGCCTTTTTTTCGACTTCAGCGGCAGCCGCCGTTCAGACAGACTTATTCCCAACGAAGTTCAGTCTAGCGCGAGCTTCCTCGAGTCTATTTGGCAGCGCGATGACGTCGGATTTGTTATCGCCTTTGGAGAAATCCCCGTTACCCTCGCTAAACCTACGAACGACCTACAAGTGATTGAGTCAGCTCTTCGGAAAATTCCGGGTGCTACCTATCGAGGCCCCACGGCCCTCTACGACGCGCTTAGCAGTGTCCGCATCACTGGACCAAAAGCGGGGCGCGGCGAGAAGCTATTTATCACCGTCGGCGATTTCGAGGACAATTCCAGTCATAAGTCAGCAGACGAAACGATCGAGGCCCTTCGCGACGAGGGAATTCGCGTCTTTCCACTCCTTCGCATGGAAAACGATGTATACAGCTCAAGATCTCGTCATCACGCGAAAGAGCTAGCCAAGAAGTTTGCAGAAAACACCGGCGGCGACATTCTGGTCGTGTCCCACCAAAAGGACCTCGATAGCGCCTTCCATCGGATCACAAGCGAGTTGCGCAGTGCCTACCGCCTAACCTATGAGCCGTTGCCCAAGCAAGGAGAGTTAAGAAAGGTTCAGATAATGACCTCGAGGCCAAAGGTTGAACTTTTCTTTCCCCGAGACTAACGAAACTTCGGGCAGCCGGGAAGTTTCCGTCGCGAAAGTATCCTCGGACGGCGGGTGGAACATCCTTTGCCGGCGAGGAGGTTTTGACTTTGTCTTTCTCCGAAGGGTGCCCCATTCTTGCGGCATTGGTTCACGCAAGGGTGGGTCCTGGGCTTTTTTCTTCGATCGCCCATTCTCCTTGCCCTCTCAGCTCCATCAACTCGCACCAAACAAACGACTTAATGTTTATCCTTGACAAATAGAAATAATATGTCATATTAGATCTGTATTTTCGGGGCCGGTTTCTGTCCGTGCCCCAAAAGGTGATGCGCCTCCGCCCCGCGGTCCTTCAAATTCCTCTCAAATCTTCCGTCCTACCCCGTTTACCATTTTATAAAAGCCGTCCTCTCCCAACCCGTTCAGAATCAACACTTCTGCAACTGTTGATTCCACTCCACTTCAACTCCCGCAGATGCAACACTTACAAAAAAGCCGGGGAGGGGGTGCCTCCTTACATCCGCAAAGTTTTACAACTCGTCACTACGCACCCGTCACCGAACCCGACACGCGCGTTTCGCCGCAATCCCTTTCCTCTCATCCGCTTACGCGCACCTTCCGTCACACATGAGGTGTACCCTCCAACGTCAAGCCTGCCCACCCAAACTCTTCCCTCTTTTTCCACACCGAGTAAACATCCAACGCACAGCAACGCCCGCAACTCCATTTCTTTCACGCGTTTACTTCGCAGTTCCCTGTATACCGGGGGTGGGCTCTCTGCCCACTCCTACCTCTCTTCCTTTGCCACGCCCTCCGCTTCCAGTACAATCCTCTGCTCGCTTCCATCAAGGGGACTTCATGACCGCTAGGCCCAACCTCTCAACGCAACGAAGCCTCCTCAGTAGGGGCACGACATGTCGTGCCCTCTTCTCCGCTATCGTCGCTCTGTTCATCGCCACTTTTTGCTCCGCGCCACCCTCCCATTCCCAGGAACGCCGCGAACGCGAACCCAACAGCGTCTACGCCGCCCGCCGCGCCAAACTCGCCGCCGAAGTTGACGCCCCCATCCTTCTCTGGGGCTTCACCGGACGCGAAGAATCCTCGCAAGACTACGTTTTCGCCCAGGAAGAAAACTTCTACTACCTCACCGGCCACAATGAAGAAGGCGCCGGTTTGATTCTTCTCCCCGCCGAAAAGGGCCACAGGTCAGCCGCACCTTGGGATGGTCCGCAGGAAATGCTCTTTCTTCCGCCAAAAAACCCCGAAAAGGAAAAATGGAATGGCTTCCGCTTGTCGCCTTCCGATCCCGGCATCCAGGCGCGCACTGGTTTCGACTCAGTTCTCCCCTTCCCCGAAATGCGCGCCACTCTCGAAAGGCTCGCGAAACTCTATTCCACGGTCTACACCATCCTTCCCTACGAGAAAGAAAATGGCGGCTATCCGCACGAAAAGCAGGTCGTGGACTGGATCCGCATGGCGACTCCACAGCTCAAACTAAAAGACATTCGCTCCAAAATCGGCGAACTACGCGAAATTAAATCCCCCGGCGAAATCGACTTTCTCACGCGGGCCATCGACCTTTCTCTCGACGCCCATTTGGCCGCCATGCGCATGATGCGCCCCGGCCTTTACGAGTATCAGATCGCCGCCAAAATGGTCGAAATTCACGCCATGGGCGGCTCGGAAACCGAGGGCTACGCTCCCATCGTCGCCGCCGGGCCCAATTCCACCACTCTGCACTACGACAAACTCTCCCGCAAAATCGAGGACGGCGACATTGTCGTTCTCGACGTGGGCGCACAATATTCCGGCTACTCCGCCGACATCACACGCACGCTTCCCGCCAACGGCAAGTTCACTCCGCGCCAGCGCGAAATCTATGACATCGTGCTCGGCGCGCAGAATGCCGCCATCGCCGCCCTTAAGCCCGGCATGAACTACTGCGAAAGTGGCTCGAAGAGCGTCTACAAAATTGCCTACGACTACATCAATTCCCACGGGAAAGATCTTCATGGCCAGCGCCTCGGCCGGTATTTCATTCACGGCCTCGGCCACGATATCGGCCTCGATGTCCACGATCCCGGCTTCTACTGCAAACCCTTCGAGCCCGGCATGGTCGTCACCATCGAGCCCGGCATCTATATCCCCGAGGAAAATCTCGGCGTGCGCATCGAAGACGATTTCCTCATCACCGATACCGGCAACAAGTTCCTCAGCGAACGCCTCCCCCGCGATCCCGATGAAATCGAAAAGATCATGGCCGAAGCCGCCGCCCGCCGCGCCAAAGAATCGCAAGAAAGCGATCGGTAAACGGGAATGAATATGGATTTGCGCAAGTTAATTCGGCAAGAAGTCAAATCTCTTGCCGTTTACCTTGTTTCAGCGGAGAATCAATCTTATGAAACGAAAAGAAAAGCCCATGACGCTCGACCAAGCCGCCAAAAAACTCGCGGCAATTCTCGAACCCGTGTGGTCAAAGTACTCACCGGAGGAGAAGGCCGAAAGACTCCGCAAAACGAGGCAGTTCATTTCCTCCGTGAAGCGGAAAGAGCGCGCCAAAGCTTCAAAATCTTCTCGAGTTCGTCCGGGTCGTCGCCGCGCCCTAGCAGGTCGATAGCTGCGATCACGTCAGCTTCCCTCGTAAATCCAAGGATCATCCGCATTGCTTCCATTCGCTCTCGTTGCAGCTTCCGGGCTTCAGCCCTGGCGGGACGCTTTCCTCGCCGAGATTCCTCGGCCATTACTTCGCGAATATCGTCGTCTTTTATTCCGTTCGCCATGCGCGAAGCCCGCAACGATAGCGGCTTCTTAATGACAATGCAACTATCCTCTCTGGCTAACACGACTCTGCGATTGACCGGCATGAATGCACGCCCGTATACTGTTTCTTCGCGTTGGGCGCGTATTTCCGCCCCGCGTGCCTCGAGTCATTCCGCGTGCAGTTCAGGGCGAAGTCAGGCTCGCCCTCCGGAATTTCCGAAAACAGCAAATCTTTTGAGGAGATATCGGCCCGTCTCGCGGCCGCAAAAATAATGAGCAGCGTCAAAGCCACACAACTTCGCCCCGGCATGGTCATCCAGCACGAGGGCCAGCTTTACACCGTTTTCAGCGTCGATCACCGCACCCCCGGCAACAAGCGTGGCTCGATGCAAACGCGCATGAAAAACCTCAAGAACGGGACCATGATCGATTACCGGTTCCGCGCCGAAGAATTCGTTGACCGCGCCATTCTCGACGAAGTCGAGTTTGAATACCTTTACAACGAGGGCGACGAATTTCACTTCATGAATACGCAATCCTACGAACAGATGCAGATGACCCGCGAAGAGCTGGGCGAAACCGTGTACTACCTCATCCCCAATACCACCGTGAAAATCGAATTTTTCGAGGAAAAGCCGATCGGCGTGGATCTGCCGGATACCATGGAACTAAAAGTTCTCGAGACCGAGCCCACTCTGCAGAAAGCCACCGCCAGCGCGGTCATGAAACCTGCCACGCTCGAGACGGGCCTGGTCATTCAAGTCCCGCCGTTCGTCAATTCCGGCGACAAGGTGAAGGTGGACACGACGGAAGCGCGTTACGTCCAGCGCGTCGAGTAGCTTTGCAACGTTTGGTTTTCTTGATTTGAGTTTTTCGTTTTTCCGCCTCCGCAGCTAATTTCCGCGCGAGCGAAAATTAGAAGAGGCGAAAGAGCCCCGGGCAACCGGGGCTCTCCGTTCTTTGAAAAGTAGATCTCGCGTTTTTACTTACGCTTTGTTCGCGGCAGATTTCTCGCCGGCGGGATGCGCGCCCGAACACCCGATCGAAAATTGCATCCACGTAGCGCAGTTGCCGATGCAAATCGAAAGTATGCGCCAGCGCTTTCGCGTCCAGATACTTCGTGATTCGCGCGTCGCCGGCAACGCGTTCCTGGAAACTCGATTCCCTTTCCCATGCCGCCATCGCGTTTTCCTGCACCGCCTTGTACGCTTCGTCGCGCGGCATGCCCTTCTCGACAAGGTCTTGCAGCAATTGCCCGGAGTACACCAGCCCGTGCGTGGATTCCAGGTTGCGCATCATGCGCTCCGGAAAAACGCGCATCTCGCCAACGATGGTGGTCATCTTGGCGAGCATGTAGTCGACGAGAATCGTGGAATCGGGAAAAATGACGCGTTCGACGGAGCTGTGCGAAATATCGCGCTCGTGCCACAACGCGATATTTTCGAACGAGGCAAGCATATTCGAACGCACCAGCCGCGCAAGACCGCAGATTTGTTCGCACGTCACGGGATTGCGTTTGTGCGGCATCGCCGAACTGCCGCGCTGCTCTCCGCCGAACGGCTCTTCCGCCTCGCGAACTTCCGTGCGCTGCAGATGCCGAATCTCAAGCGCGATCGTTTCAAGTGTCGCCGCGATGAGCGCGAGCGCGCTCAGATACTGAGCGTGGCGGTCGCGTTGAATCACTTGGGTTGAAACGGGCACCGCCTTTAGCCCGAGTCTCTTGCAAATGCGTTCTTCCATTTCCGGACCGAGGTGCGAAGCGTTTCCGACGGCCCCGGAAATTTTTCCCACGGCCATCTGCGCCGCCGCTTCGCGGAAACGCGCAATGTTCCGCTGGTTTTCCGAAAACCAGTTGGCAATCTTCAATCCAAAAGTAATCGGCTCGGCGTGCACGCCGTGCGTGCGGCCAATTTGTGGTGTATGCCGAAATTGATGAGCGCGAAGATCAAGAATTTCGCCGAAGAGAACCAGTTCACGCTCGATGATGTGCGAAGCATCGCGAACCATCAGCGCCTGCGCCGTGTCGACGACATCGTTGGAGGTCATGCCGTAATGCAGCCAGCGCGCAGCGGCGGGGTCGCCGATGGATTCGCCAACGTTCATCGTGAACGCGATGACGTCATGCTTCACGCGGGCTTCGAGTTCGTGAATGCGCTTGACGTCCACTTTGGCGCGCTCGCGAATGATGGCCGCAGCTTCCTTCGGTACCAGGCCGGCTTCTGACAGCGTTTCCGTGGCCGCCAGTTCGACATCCAGCCACTTCTGGAATCGATTCGCGTCGCTCCAAACGTGCCCCATCTTTTCGCGCGTATAACGTGGGATCAAGCTGTCTCTCCTTGTGTTCTTCCCTTTACATCATATCGCATCTGGATTGCGGGACGCGCGCTGGCCAAATGGCATCAGCACGAAGGTGCTACGGGCTGGAAGAGTGGACAAAGCTGAGAAAACAACCGGCGAGCCAGGAAACAAACGAGGCTATTGAACGTCTATATCCTTATGATATAGATTGTCTATATCCTTGGCTATAGACGCTCTATAGCCTGGCTGCCAGGAGGCTTTGTGGGAGAACGATACCAGAACCGCATGGAACTGCTGCAGGGAACGCTGGACCTGCTGATTCTGCAAACGCTGCTGTGGGGACCGCAACATGGCTATGGCATCAGCCGCGCGATTCGAGCGAATTCAGGCGATCTGCTGCAAGTGGATGCGGGCTCGCTCTATCCCGCGCTGCACCGGCTCGAGAAGCAAAAATGGGTCGGCGCTGACTGGAAGAAATCCGAAAACAATCAGGAAGTGAAAGTTTACCGGTTGACGGCGGCGGGGAGAAAGCGGCTAACCGAGGAACGCTCACGCTGGGAACAGATTTCGGAAGCGATTGGGGGAGTTCTGAATCCCGCGAAGAAAGAGAGCGCGTCATGAAGCTCTGGTGGCTCTGGCGGAAACGGGAAAAAGAGCTGGAAAAGGAGATTCAGCACCATTTGCAGATGGCGGAGGAGGAGCGCGCAGAGAGAGGCGTTTCGCAACGAGATGCGAAAGTGGGGGCGAGGCGTGAATTCGGCAACACTGGGCTCGTGAAGGAAATTACGCAAGACGTGTGGGGCTGGCGCTGGCTGGAAAATTTGTATGAAGATTTGCGGTACGGGTTCAGAACGCTGGGCAAGAGCAAAGGGTTTGCCGCCATCGCTATCATGACGCTTGCCTTAGGCATCGGGGCAAACACAGCAATCTTCAGCCTAATTAACGAGGTCCTGCTTCGCTCCATTCCGGTGCGCGACCCAAGCCAACTCATGCTAGTGCAATGGCGGGCTCACAAAGAACCGAATAATCACAACACCATGGGTTACGGAGACTGCGAAGATGTGCACGAGAACTCTCTCCAGGGCTATTGTTCATTTTCCGAGCCCTTCTATCAGGAGATTCGCGCGCAGGAAGGAGTTTTTTCGAACCTGGCTGCTTTCGCGGGCGGAGACCGTCTGGACTTGAGCGAAAACGGCGCCGCGAGCACGGTGGAAGCGGCTGAATATGTCTCGGGCAATTATTTTGAGACGCTCGGGGTGCAGCCGGCGCTGGGCCGGTTGATTACAGCCGAGGACGATTCGCCAACGGCGCCGGCGGTGGCCGTCGTGAGCTACAACTACTGGCGAAGCCGATTCGGCGGAGCGCCTTCGGTTGTAGGCAAGAACATCCTTCTAAATAAGATTCCTTTTACTATCATCGGTGTGGCCGAACCACGATTCGACTCACTTTCGCCTGGAAACGCGCTGCAAATGTGGATCCCTCTCTCGGCTCTGCCACAACTGAATCAGCTGAATCAGCCGTGGGACAACCGCGAGGTGGATCCCTTGAACTGGTGGCTGGTCCTCGTCGGGAGGCTACAACCGGGAACGTCGCGGGCACAGGCACAAGCTGCCGTAAGCACGATTTTTCACAACGCCATGACCAGCGGCGCAAAGCCCATTTTCAAATCGGAAGACGACCCGGCTATCACGTTGACTCCAGTGGAGCAAGGCCTTACCGGGAATCGAACGGAGAGTTCGACACCGCTCTATGTGCTGATGCTGGCGGTGGGAATTGTGCTGCTGATCGCCTGCGCGAATGTGGCGGGGCTGATGCTTGCGCGGGCCACCTCCCGGCAAAAAGAAATGGCAGTGCGTTTCGCGCTGGGCGCATCGCGAGGACGAATTTTGCGGCAGCTCTTGACGGAGAGCCTGATGCTTTCATTCGCGGGAGGAGCGCTGGGGATCCTTTTCGCTTCGTGGTGTGACGTATCGATTGTGACGTTTCTGAATTCCGGCGACAACGGGTCGGCGCTCTTCTCACCAAGCATCGACACTCGTGTACTGGCGTTTACCGCCGCCGTCTCTATCTTCACCGGGGTCTTGTTCGGTCTGGCACCGGCGCTTCGCGGGCTGCGCGTGGACTTAACGCCGGCGCTGAAAGAAGGGGCAGGAACCGGTTCGCAGAGTGTACGCCCGGGCAAGGTGCGGCTGAACGCGGGGAGTGCCCTGGTCGTGGCTCAGGTTGCGCTGAGTATCGTCGTGCTGGCCGGGGCCGGGTTGCTTGTGCGCACATTGCAGAACTTGAAGAATCTCGACCCTGGCTTCGACACGAGAAACATCCTGACGTTCAGCCTCAACCCCACGCTCATCGGATATAAATCGGCCGACACCGACAACATGTATGGCGAGTTGCGGAGCCGGCTCTCGGCGATCCCCGGCGTAGTATCCGTTAGTTACTCGTGGACGGCACTGCTCGGCGGCGGACGCTGGTCCACGAGCTTTCACATGCACGGCAACCCCAAGGAGGAAGAATCGGACTCAGACATGCTGCCGGTAGGTCCAGATTTCTTCAAGACCATGCGGATTCCGCTGCTGGCAGGGCGTGAATTCAGCGCGGTGGACTTTGCAACGGCGCAAACGATCGCGGCTGCTGAAGCCGCGGAGAGAGCCGCGGCCGCGGCTAAGCTAAAGCCCGGCGTCAAGCCTGCGGCGAGCCCGGCTCAGACGGCAGACCTTCCCGCAAGGCCCGCAATCGTCAACCAGGCGTTTGCGCGGAAATACTTTCCCAAAGGGAACGTGGTCGGGCAGCGATTCGGCAAGGAAAATGCCAATCCCGAGACCGGAGAAGACAAGAATCCGGGGTGGGAGATCGTGGGAGTCGTGGCCGACGCCAGATACGACAAGCTGCGCCGCGATGTCCAGCCCACGACGTACATTCCGAACAGCGGCGGCAGCGTGGCGTTTGTGCTGCGCACGCAGACCGACCCGGAGAAATTCGTCCCACGGATTCGCGCCATTGTCAGTCAACTTGACAGCAACTTGCCGATGTATAACATCCGGACAGAAAGCCAACAGATTGACCGTCAAATTCTGAAGGAGAGACTGATCGCCCGGCTGTCCGGATTCTTTGGAGCGCTGGCGCTGTTGCTGGCGTGCATTGGTTTGTACGGACTGATTTCCTACGAAGTAGCGCGGCGCACGCGCGAAATCGGTATCCGCACGGCGCTGGGGGCCGGGAAACGAGAAGTGCTGAGGCTAGTGCTCTCGCAAGGAATGCGGCTCACGCTGGTAGGCACCGTTGTTGGACTCGGACTGGCGCTCGGGCTGACCCAATACACCAAGAATTTGCTTTTCGGCGTGAAGGCCGCCGATCCGGTGACCTATGTGGCCGTCACCCTGTTGCTGGTGGGGGTGACGCTGGCTGCCAGCTACGTGCCGGCAAGGCGAGCCGCGCGGGTGGATCCCGTGGTGGCGCTCAGATGCGAGTAAACAAGGAAGCGGAGAAAGCCGCGACGAGAAATCTGCGAACTTGAAACAAGGATTCCGGGAACGCCAACGAGGCACGGAAGGAGAGCCGGGCATGAAGCAATGGTGGAATTGGCGGAAGAGAGAAAAAGAGCTGGAAAAAGAGATCCAGCACCATTTGCAGATGGCCGAGGCGGAGCGTGCGGAGAGAGGCGCGGCGAGACAAGATGCGAAAGTGGAAGCGCGGCGTGAATTCGGCAATGTGGGATTGGTGAAAGAAGTGACGCGAGATCAATGGGGCTGGACCTGGATCGACGAGGTGTGGAGCGATCTGCGCTTTGGCGCGCGGATGCTTGCGAAAAGCCCAGGATTCACCGTCGTGGCAGTCCTGACGCTGGCTTTGGGAATCGGCGGGAACACGATGGTGCTGAGCTGGATTCGCGGAGTGCTAATGGACCCGCTTCCCGGCGTGCATGACGCAGCGCAGGTGGTGGCTATCGAGTCGGTGATGCCGGACGGCGAATACCACACCAGTTCGTATCCGGATTGGAAAGACTACCGCGAGAAAAACAGCAGCTTCAACGACATTGTGGGCTTCGAATTCATCGGGCCGGACATCCGGGTTACGGATAAGGCGCAAATCGAGCGCGTCTGGGGCCTCATCGTGACCGAGAACTATTTCGACATGCTGGGCGTAAATCCGGCGCTTGGGCGCCTGTTCCATGAAGAGCCCAACCAAGCGCCGAATTCGGATCCTTACATCGTGCTGGCGGACAATTACTGGAGGCAGCGGTTTGGGGCCAACCCGAAAGTCATCGGACAGGTGATTCACATCAATGGGCATCCCTTCACCATTCTGGGCGTGACGCCGGCAGATTTCCACGGGACTATCGTGGGGGTGGACGCCCAGTATTTCGTGCCCATGCTGATGCAGCCTCAAGCTTTGCCCGGCGAAAGCTTGAAGGACCGCAATCCCACATTCGTACATATGCTGGGGAGGTTGAAACCAGGCGTGACGATCGCTCAAGCGCAGGCGGAGTTTTCCACGATCGCCGCGAATCTGGCAAAGGAATATCCGGATCAGAGCCGGGACGTGGGTGTGTACGTCACGCCAGTTTGGAAGGCGCACTACGGGGTGCAGGACTTTCTGCGAAGCGTGTTCGGGCTGCTGATGTTCGCAGCGGTGTTCGTCCTGCTGATCGCGTGCGTCAACGTGGCCAATCTGTTGCTGGCGCGCGGGTCGGCACGCGAGGAGGAGTTGGCGGTGCGCACGGCGCTAGGCGCCCCACGCGGGCGGCTGGTGCGGCAACTGCTGATGGAGAGCCTGCTGCTTGCGGTGATAGGAGGTGTATGCGGATTGTTTTTGGCGAGCTGGGGAGCGCGCTTCCTTGGCGTCTTCTTGCCGCCTCTGCACCTGCCGATCTCTTTGTCGGTGGGAATCAATGGAACGGTGCTGCTCTTTACGATGGGCGTGACGCTGCTGACAGGATTTCTTTTCGGTCTGATGCCTGCGTTGCGAGTCTCTCGCGTGGATTTGAACGCTTCGCTGAAGGAGGGCGGCGGACGAGCGCACATGGGGGGAGGCGGCCAGCGGCTGCACAATTTGCTGGTTGTTTCGGAGATGGTGCTGGCCACTGTGCTGCTTGTGGTTGCCGGGCTGCTGGTGCGCAGCGTCCACAACGCCGAACAAGCGGGTCCGGGATTCCGCACTGCGCACATTGCACTGGCGGCGTTCGACTTGCGCGCCAATGGGTATAACCGCGACCAGGCCTCGCAGTACTTCGACCGTCTGGCCCAAAACCTGCGCGGAATTTCCGGCGTAGAAGAGGCTTCGACGGAGCGCTACGTTCCCTTGTGGTTCACCGGGCGCAGCTACACGCCTATCGAAGTCGAGCATTACACGCCGCAGCAAAATGAGGACATGAATATTGACCTGAACGTTGTCGGCGCGGATTACTTTCGCACTGTAGGCATTCCCATGATCTCGGGGCGGGATTTTGCGGAGTCGGATCGCGATGGGGCGCCGCGCGTCCTAATCGTGAACCAGACTATGGCATCGCGTTTCTGGCCCGGTCAAGATGCCACGGGACGTCAGGTGCGCTTTTGGGGTCATACGTGGATGGTGGCGGGCGTGGCGCATGATGTGAAATATCACCGCATGAATGAGCCGCCGGAATCGTTCATGTACCTGCCGCAATTGCAAGCTGGCGGGATGGACGTCAACCTGCTGGTCCGCTCGCAGATGCCCACTTCGGCGGTGATCGGGGCGATCCGGGCGGCGGCGCGGTCGCTTGATCCCAACGTGCAGCCGCTCGAGACCGATGATTTGAGCGGGCTGCTGCACGCTTCGCTCTTCGCCAACCGCACCGCGGCGGGGGTGGCCACGGTCCTTGGTGGGCTGGGTCTGCTTCTGGCCGGGTTGGGAATTTATGGCGTGCTTGCCTACAGCGTAAGCCAGCGCCTGCGCGAGATTGGCATTCGCATGGCCATGGGCGCGCAATCCCGGGACATTCTCCGGTTGGTTGGAAGAAAAGGATTGGGGCTTGCGGCCTTGGGGTCGGCAATGGGGGCGGCCATTTCGATAGCTCTGGCGCGGGCCATCAGCAGCCTGCTGTACGGTGTGACCGTCATTGATCCAATCACTTTTCTTACCGTAGGAGTCCTTCTCACGATTGTTTCCATCGCCGCTTGCTGGGTGCCCACTCGAAGGGCCACGCGCGTGGATCCGATCGTCGCGCTCCATTACGAGTGAAAGCTACAATAAAAGAAAGAGTGAAATAACGAAGCAGTTCCGCAAACAAGAAAAGAAGCCACAAATGCGGTTTGACCTCCCGCTTGGGTCAACAGCATCCGCCGGGCGGCTTGACCATTTCCATGCGCAATGGACATTTTTGCTGGCGCTGCCTGTTGCGCCAGTTTCCAGCTGCCCGATAGAGTAGACACTGCCCTGTCCGAAATCGGACAATTCACCACCTAACCGCAAGCCACTTTTCCTGTCTAATGATTCGGATGAGCGAAAGCGCCGGCAGCACGCAAGACCGCGAAGCGGTTCAGAGCGCGGCCCGAGAGAGCGATGCCCTCGCTGTCGAGCGCACGCTCGCGGGCGAGCGCGATGCTTTTCGCGTGCTGGTAGAAAGGCACAGCCAGCAGCTTTTTCGTCTGGCGTACCGCATGACCGGCAATGAGCACGACGCCGAAGAAGTGGTCCAGGAAGCTTTCCTGCGCGCTTACCGCAACCTAGGGCAATTCGGGTCGCGAGCAAATTTTGGGACCTGGGCGTACCGCATCGCGGCGAACTACGCGATCGACCGGATGCGGCAAAAACGCAGCGAGGATACGCGGCGCAGTACACCGAGCAGCCTGGCGGGAGAGCAGGAGCAAGATCCGTTGGATTCGGCGCCGGATGAAAGGCCGACTCCGGACCGGCTGGCTGCAAACACGGAGCTGAGGAAAAAAATGGAAGAGGCGCTTAAGGAACTGAGTTCTTCGGAGCGCACGGCGTTCGTGATGCGGCATTGGGAAGGCTGCGCGATTGAAGAGATCGCCACGGTCCTGAAATCGACGACGAGCGCGGCAAAAAATACAGTATTTCGATCGGTGCAGAAACTGCGCCGGGCTTTGGAGCCCTACGTGGGAGCACGAGGAACGCTGCAAGCAAAAGCGGCGGTCGCGGCGCCAGAACCCAGGGGAACGGAACTATGAAACACCTGACAGAAGAAGAGTTGATTGCTTACCGGGAGGGAGAACCTACGCAACGCGAAGCTATCGCCGGGCATTTGACGAGTTGCGCGGAATGCCGCGCGGAGTTCGAAAGGATCGAAGCGGTGCTTCAAGCGCTGGACAATTTCCCGGTACCCGAACGTGGCCCGGAATACGGCCGGATGGTGTGGCAACAAATTGCGCCGCGGCTGCCGGAAAAAGCGGGGCGCGGATGGGGTGCGTGGTTCGAGCCGCGCCGCTGGGTGGCTATCGGAGCGATGGCGGCCGTAGTGATCGCCGCGTTCGTCGCGGGGCGCTGGACAAAAAAGCCAGAAGCTGGAGCGCCGGCGGCCAGCGTAGCGCAAGTGCGGCAGCGAGTGCTGGTGCTGGCTGTCGGCGAGCATTTGGGAAAATCGGAAATGGTGCTGATGGAGCTTGCGAACGCCGCACCGGCAAATTCGGGGCAAAAAGAGATCAACATCTCGGCCGAGCAGAAGCGAGCGGAAGACTTGCTGGATACCAACCGCCTGTACCGCGAGACCGCCAAGCATGACGGCGACGTCGCGCTGGCCAGCGTGCTGGATGATCTCGAGCGCGTCCTGCTGGACGTAGCGCACAGTCCGGACGAACTCACTCCGGCAAAGCTGGAATCGCTGCAGAAGCGCATCGAGGCGCATGGAATTTTGTTCAAAGTTCGCGTGGTCGGACAGGAATTGAAAGAAAGACAGAGGACGGCGTATCCCGCGCCGGCAGCGGGACCGGGAACAAAAGAGAGGAACAAGGCATGAGTATCAGAGAGCGGACAAGCAGAACGATAACAATATGTACGGTTGCGGCGGCAGTCGTGATCGCGCTGTGGCTCGTGAGACCCGCCGCGGCGCACGGGATCCCGGGAGCCTCCACAGCGTTGTGGCAGGACCAGGATGCCCAGAATCGGGAGCAGGAAGCGCGGGATAAAACGCAAGAAAAACGCGACCGCGAGGAAGAGGCACGCGACCGGGAACAGGAGAAGAAAGACCGCGAGCAGGAGCGACTGGAACGGCTCGACGAACTGTACAGCGACGGGCGCGAAGCGCTGGACGAGGATCGCTATGACCAGGCGGACGGCAAATTCAGCGAACTTGCCGCGATGAACGGGCCGCAGACGGATGCGGCGCTCTATTGGAAGGCGTACGCGGAGAACAAACTGGGAAAAAGAGACTCCGCGCTCTCCACGATCGCCGACATGAAGAAGCGCTTTCCGCAGAGCCGCTGGATCAAGGATGCGGGGGCGTTGGAAATCGAAGTGAAGCAGTCGACGGGGCAACCCGCGCATCCGGACTCACAACCAGACGAAGAGTTAAAAATGCTGGCGATTCAGGGTTTAATGAACAGCGACCCGCAGCGCGCCATGCCGCTGCTTGAAAAGGTTCTGAACGGGACCGGCTCGCCCAAGGAAAAGTCGAAAGCGCTGTTTGTGCTGGCGCAGAACGGTTCCGCGCAATCGCGTGAGATTCTCGCGCGTATTGCACGAGGGGAGAGCAATCCGGACCTGCAGCGAAAAGCCGTCGAATATCTGGGGCTTTTCGGCGGGCAGCAGGCACGCCAGACGCTCGCTCAGATCTATGCGTCAACGAACGATCCTTCCATCAAACGCGCCATTCTTCGCAGCTACATGATTAGCGGCGACAAAGAGCATTTGTTTGCGGCAGCGAAGAGCGAAAAAGATGCGTCTCTGCGTACCGACGCAATCCGGCAGCTCGGACTCGTTCATGCACCGGCGGAGTTGCGCCAGCTCTACCAGTCGGAG
Source organism: uncultured Acidobacteriota bacterium (assembly GCA_963824515.1). Taxonomy (GTDB): domain Bacteria; phylum Acidobacteriota; class Terriglobia; order Acidiferrales; family UBA7541; genus Acidiferrum. The sequence continues at coordinate 133,419 of CAWGPN010000005.1, read as the reverse complement.
GCTTCTCCCGACGTGAAGAAAGCCATCCTCCAAGCGTTCTTCCTCTCCGGCGACGCAAAGTTCCTGGCGGAAGCCGCGCAGGGAGAAAAGGACCCGGAAATCCGCCGATCGGCGATTCGTAATCTCGGTCTGATCGGTTCGGAAGACGCACGGCAGGCATTGCTGGCCATCTACGCCAAAGAGACTGACCGCGACAATAAAGAAGCGGTGCTCAACGCCCTCTTCCTGCAAGGAAACGCTCACGCGCTGGTCACGATTGCGCGAAGCGAAAAAGATCCGGAACTGAAGAAGACAGCGGTGTCCAAACTCGCGCTGATGAACTCGAAAGAGGGCAACGATTATCTGATGGAAATCTTGCAGAAGTGAGGGGAAGTGTCTCGTAAGTTGTGATTGGTTATTCGCGACGGACAGTTCGCAACGATTCGCAGGACTGGAAACTAGCGGGAGGTGGGTATGAAAAAGTGGCGGACGATTTTGATAGGGCGAGCAGTTTTCGTGGCGGCGTTATTTGCCGGCTGGACGTTAAACGCGGGGCAAGCCGCGGAAACACCGCAAATTGTAAACGCCAAGCTTGAGACGCGAACCGTGAACGGTTCTCTTGCCGACACTTTCCGCGGCATCGAGGCACAAGCGGAGCATCCGGAGTGGATCGGCTATAGCGTCGCGGAGATTGCGGGCGACCGCACGGTGTGCTGCGGAAACTTCAACGATGGCTATGGCAGTTGCGGAACCTGCCGGCTGGAAAAAGAAAACAGCTTCACGAGTAAGACTTCCGGGAATTCTGCACAAAAAGGAACCGTGGAACTGGAAGGTTCGCGCCAGCTTGTGGTGCTGTTTCGGCTGGAAGGCAAGCAGGTGACGAAGATTCGCGAAGCCTCCGAAGATTGCACGCTGGACGCTGGCGGACTGCCATTCATTTGGCTGACCGGCGTGAAACCCGCGGAGAGCGTCGCTTTGCTCACGGATTTTGTACACCACGCAAGCTTCGAGGGGCGTGGCGAGCATGAGATTGGCCAGGGCGCACTGGCAGCAATTGCTCTGCACGCGGATTCATCCGCGGACCGCGCGTTCGAATCGTTCGTCGCCGCGGATCAGCCGGAACAACAGCGGAAGCACGCGTCTTTCTGGTTGGGAGCCGCACGAGGCAAAGCCGGCGAGCAGTTACTTCAGAAAATGGCGAAGAGCGATGCAAGTCCCGAAGTGCGCTCGCAAGTGGCGTTCGCGCTTTCGGTCAGCCACGAGCCGGAAGCGCTTACCGAAATGATCCGAATGGCCAAAGACGATGAGAGCTCGCACGTGCGCGGCCAGGCGCTCTTCTGGCTGGCGCAAAAAGCCGGGCAAAAAGCCATGGGTGCGATCACGGGTGCCATCGAAAACGATCCCGACACGGACGTGAAGAAGAAAGCGGTCTTTGCGCTGAGCCAGATGCCGAAAGATGAAGGCGTGCCGAAACTCATCGAGGTTGCAAAGACCAATCGCAACCGCGAAGTGCGCAAGCAAGCCATGTTCTGGCTCGGCCAATCCAACGACCCCCGTGCGCTGGAATTCTTCGAGGAAGTCCTAACGAAGTAGAACGCTAGCGCAACAGATCTTCGAGCTGGATGCGGGAGTCGGTTTTTGCGTCGCGGTATTTCACTATGACGGCGCATTGCAAGCTGAGGCCGTGCTTCGCGCCGACGGGATGCGTTACGGCGCGCGATCCGGGAACGATGATGGCTTCCGCGGGGATGACGAGCGGCGAATCATCGCCGGCGGTGTAAACGGTGTCTCGCACAAGATCGTAAACAGGAATCGAGCGGTTGAGAATTGTTCCGGTTCCAAGAACCGCACGACGCTTCACCACGGTTCCTTCATAAACGCCGGAATTGCCCCCCACGAGCACTTCGTCTTCAATGATCACCGGCATTGCTCCAACCGGCTCCAGCACACCGCCAATTTGCGAGCCGGCGGAAATGTGGCAATTGCGGCCGATCTGCGCGCAACTGCCGACGAGCGCATGCGAATCGATCATCGTGCCTTCGCCGACGTACGCGCCCACGTTGACGAACATCGGCGGCATGCACACGACGCCACGCCCAATGTAGGAGCCGTCGCGAATGCTCGAGCCGCCGGGAACGATGCGGATGCCGTCGGCGGGCGTGACGGCGCGAACAGGATAGGTGGACTTGTCGACGAAAGGCTGGCGCGCCGGGTCGACGGACATGTCGACGACCGTGCCCATGCGAAACCCGAGCAGAATTCCCTTTTTCACCCACGCGTTGACGCGCCAGCCCGTGGGCGAGCCAGCGTCGGGATCCGCGGCGCGCACTTCGCCGCGATTGACTGCGTCCTTGAATTCGCGGAACAGCCGGAGATGCTCTTCCGTGTATTGGGCCGGAGGCTCTTCAAAAAGACGCTCAATTTGCTCTCGCAGCATGAACTCTTTCATGCGGCCGCATGGACACTCGCATGCGGCTGCGCGGTTGCGTTGACCAGCTCGAGCGACTCGAGCACGGCGTGAATGCGCGCTTCGTTCTCCGCCCTCGGCGCAACCAGCGGAAGACGCCAGACGGGCTCCAGCAAACCCATTTGCGCCATGGCCGCCTTCACCGGGATGGGATTCGATTCGACGAAGTTTACCTCCATCAGAGGATGCATGCGGCGGTGAATTCTGCGCGCCGCCTCGAAATGGCCGTCGAGTGCGAGGTGCGTGAGCTGCGTCATCTGCGCGGGAATTTCATTCGAGACGACGGAGATGACGCCGCGTCCGCCGAGCGAAATGATCGGCAGCGTGATGGCATCGTCGCCGCTGAGCACGATGAAATTGTCGGGGACGGCGTTGAGAATCGCGGCCATCTGCGAAACGTTGCCAGACGCCTCCTTGATCCCAACGATGTTTTCGATCGCGGCAAGCCGCCGCACCGTCGCAGGCTCGATATTCACACCGGTACGTCCTTGCACGCTATAGAGAATAATGGGCAGCGAAGTTGCCGCGGCAATCGCGCGGTAATGTTGATAGAGGCCTTCCTGGGTCGGCTTGTTGTAATACGGCGTGACGGAAAGAATGCCGTCAGCGCCGATTTCGGCGAGCTCGCGCGCCAGCGCAATCACTTCGGCAGTGTTGTAGCCGCCGGCGCCGGCGAGAACAGGCACGCGGCCCTTCGCCAATTCCACGGCAATCTCTACGACGCGCAGATGCTCTTCGTGCGTCAGTGTCGGGCTTTCGCCAGTCGTGCCGCACGGAACGAGAAAATCGATGCCCGCGTGAATCTGCCGCTTGATCAGCGCCCGCAGCGTGGGTTCATCGAGCGAACCATCCTGCCGGAATGGAGTGACGAGCGCCGTACCTGTACCGGTAAACATTTTGCTTCTCCCTCTTTTTCTAAACGTCGAACTGCCGTAACTCAAACTCTCGGTGATAAGCTTTCCACTCTCAAATGTGAATGTTCGGCGCTGAGCTCGCCCAAAATCTCCTTGAATTCGAAAAATCCTCTCTTGCCCACGACCCAGCGCGCCGCTTGCAGCGCGCCGCGGGCAAAACCTTCGCGGCTTCGCGCCGTGTGGCGCAAACTGATTGTGTCGGTCAGCGAATCGAAACCAATTTCGTGTGTGCCAGGGATCGCTCCCGCGCGATTGGAACTGAGGCTTACGGGCAGCGTGTAGCCGGCCGCGCGCATTTCCTCGGCAAGTTTCTTGAGCGTTCCCGAAGGCGCGTCTTTTTTTGCAGAATGATGAATTTCCCAGCCCCAGGCTTCGTAGTCCGGATGCTTGGCAAAAAGCGAAGCGGCTTGCGCAACCGTTTGCAGGAAGATGTTCATGCCGACGGAAAAATTCGCGGCCCACACGAGGCCGGTTTTCGCCTGCACGACGGCTTCGCGCGCAGCGGAAAGATGTTCGAACCAGCCCGTCGTGCCCACGACGGAGTTGACGCCGAGAACCGCGAGCCGGCGGATATTTTCCGGCGCAGCGGTTGGCGTGGTGAATTCGACGGCGGCATCGATGCCGCGTAGCGTTTCGTGCGAGAGACCCTGGGCGTGCGGATTGTCGCCGCTGGAAAATTTTGCGTGCACTTCGAAGCCATACTCCGGCGCGAGGCGCTCGATGAGCTTGCCCATTTTTCCGTAGCCGACGATTGCGAGGCTGTGGCTCATGCTGTCGCGGATCCCGTGGCGAGAAGTTGCTGGACCATGCGCGCGTAAATCTCGACCGCGTCGGACAGTTCCTTTTTCGGAATGCGCTCATCGGCGGTGTGCGCCAAATGGATGCTACCCGGGCCAATCAGAAAAGGCAGTCCCCAAGCCCCGTTGTAGGTGGGAATGTCGGTCGAGAAAGCAACGACGGTCGTGGGAAGTCCGTCGAAAGTCGTGAGACGGAGCGCGGGCGTGTGCAAAACCTCGCGCGCTTCGGCGCGCCCCGCAACGGCCGCCATGACCGCCTGGCGAGTTTCCTCGGGATCGCCCACGGTGCGAAACATGATTTCCGCTTGCGCGTGGTCCGCGACAACATTCGGAGCGCGTCCGCCTGCGATGACGCCGATATTTAGAGTGCTCCGCCCGAGAAGCGGATCTTCCGGCAGTTCGATCAGGCGAATCGCACGCAAAACGTCAAGCAGTGTGTGGATTGCGGAGTGGCCCAGCTCGGGATAGGCGGAGTGCGCGAGCTTGCCGTGCGCGGTAATTTCAAAGCGCAGCGCGCCCTTCGAACCGAGCGCGAGGTGATTTTCGGTGGGCTCACCGTTAATCAGAAAACGCGCGCCGCGCGGATTGACGGCGGCCACTTTCGCGCCCGCGCTATTGCGCTCTTCGCCGACGACGAACAGCAATCCGAAGTTTGTGACACCAGAATCGAGAAGTTTTTCCGCGGCGCCGATCATCGCCGCGATGATGCCTTTGGCGTCGCAGGAGCCGCGCCCCCAGATGGCATCGGCGTCCTCCACGGACGGAAAAAAGGGCGGGACGGTGTCCATGTGCGTCGAAAGCGTGACGATTGGCTCGCCCCAGCAGGCGAAAATATTGTCGCGGCTTGGCTCTACAGCCATACGTTCCAGCCGGCCAGAAGTGCGTGCGGCGAGAATAGATAGCTGGGCGAACAAAAAGTCGCCCACGTTTTTCTCGTGGTTGGTGATCGACTCGATGTCGACGAGCGCGCGCGTAAGTTCGAAAAGATTCATTCAGCCTGAATTTTTCTGGAAGGAGTGAAGCGAAAGGAAGGAACCGCGAGGAACTTGCTCGAGGCTGCTGCCTCTCGATAGCGCTCCATCCGGATTTAGCACTGGCCGCACGAGCGGCCATCTAAACGGATGACAGTGAACAGGCCTTAGACCCGTTCCCCAATCGCGGCGGCTTCAGTTATCGCTGCGATTTCGGCGGAGTTTCTTTCAACAACATTACCCCTTTCGCCTGGCGCTCCGAAACTGTTCGGAACCGCTCGCCCGGCTACTCATGGCCTCCGCACCTCTACCAAGAACGAAAACAGTTTAGAGGAGCGCGCGAGAAAAAGCGAGTGGAAATTCAGACCGGCGATGCCTGCGAATATGCGCAGCACCAATGAGAAGGAAAAAGCAGATTCCTCGCTTTGCTCGGAATGACAAATTTTTGAGTCGCGCTCGCTTCTTGGGCTAAAGTTCGAGCGGCTTAAGCGGCTTTTCCTGCGAGGCGATCAACAGCTCCCCTTGAAAGGCGCATTCCGCAGGGCGGCGGTTTAGAGCTTCCTTGGCTGAGATTTCTGCTGTGTACGGATTGTTGTTTTCTTGCGAGAGATGCGCCAGGACGAGATAACGGGCGCGGGTATCGAAGCCATCGGGGTCGGCGAGGTATTCGCTCACTGCGTGATTGGAAAGGTGGCCGGTGCGAGAGAGGACGCGCTGCTTAACAACCCAAGGATATGGACCCACTTTAAGCATGTCTAGATCGTGATTGGACTCCAACACAACGCAATCGCAATCCCGCAGGTGGACCTTAACGTGATTTGGCATGTAGCCAAGATCCGTGACGATGGCCACTTTTGTGCCGTTGGTGCGGAAGGTGAAGGCGATGGGATCTGCGGCGTCGTGCGGGATTTGGAAAGCGTGAACATCAATGTCACCGACGATGAAACTCTGGCCGGCTTGAATCGTTTCGAGCGCGCAGAGGCGCTTGCCGAGCGTGTCCGGAAGCGTGCGGCGAAGCGCATCCATCGTGGGCTTCGGTGACGTAGAGCGGCGCCTTCCAAAGACCGAGCATTTGCGGCAGGCCGTTGCAGTGGTCCGCATGTTCGTGAGTGATGAGGATGCCGTCGATGCGATCGACGCTTTGCTCGATGGCGGCAAGCCGCGCCAAAGTTTCGCGCTTGCCCAGGCCGCAGTCCACGAGAAGTCGGGTGCGCTCCGTCTCGAGCAAGGTGATGTTGCCCGAGCTGCCCGACGCCAAAATGGAAACCCGCAAGCCGATCGCTTTGCCCTCAATTGCAATACAAATATCTTACAAACGAATTTTCAGAATGATGGCATTTCGATTCCCGCCCGTCAACGCGAAAAGAGAGATTAGAATATTACCGCTATGCGAGTTGCTGATAAATCGAGGTCTCTGCAAGAACGAGTCGCGAGCGACGGATTCGCCATAATTCCTGAGGTCGTTTCCGAAGGCGAAATAGCCGAACTACAAGTCATGCTCGATCAGTCGGGACTTCCGCGAAGCCGCGCTGGAATGCGCCATGCGATGAGAAACGCGAGCGTAGCTGCGCTCGCGCGCAGCTCGATTTTGCTTGCGAGGGCCCAAGAGGTTCTTGGAAGTGCCGCAGCACCCTTTCGCGCGACCCTCTTTGATAAGTCGCCGACGTCGAACTGGCTAGTTGTGTGGCATCAGGACACGGCATTGCCGTTGCGAGAGCGCCGCGAAATTCCTGGCTGGGGACCGTGGTCCATCAAGGATGGCGTGAATTATGCGCACGCTCCATCGAGCGCGCTTGAACAAGTCTTGGCTCTGCGGCTGCACCTTGACGACTCCGTTGCCGAAAACGGCCCGCTCCGCGTCCTGCCGCGAACTCAAAACCTTGGCGTTCTTTCCGACGAGCAACTCCACGAACTTTCCACCAAAGTGGATGCAATTGATTGCCTCGTGCCGCGCGGCGGAATTCTCGCGATGCGGCCACTGATCGTTCACGCGTCTTCAAAGTCGAAGTCGGAGATGCCCCGTCGAGTTCTGCATATCGAGTACGTCGCGTCGGTGTTAATCGCAGAAGGACTTCAGATCGCGATTGCTTGAAAAGACCATCAGCACACGAGGCGGGAGCGGTCGAGAGTGAAGCCGTTCAGGGGGCCTAGGACGGTGACGGCGATTTGTTCGGGGCGGAAGAAATCGTGGGCAAGAGATTGCACTTCGTCGAGCGTGACGTTTTCGATGGAGATTAGGATTTCGTCGAGGGAATAAAAGCGGCCGAAATAGAGTTCCTGGCGCGCCAGATTCGACATGCGCGAGCTGGTGGATTCGAGCGAGAGCATCAGCGAGCCTTTGAGATGATTTTTTGCGCGAGTGAGCTCTTCGTCGGTGACAGGCGATTCTTTCATGGCGCGAAATTCCTTGATGGTGAGGTCGATGACCTGGCCGACGGTTTCCTTTGCCGTGCCGGCGTAGACGGTGAACATGCCCGCGTCGGAGTACGGCGTGAGCTCGCTGAAGACGGCGTAGGCGAGGCCTTCCTTTTCGCGGATGTTCTGGAAGAGGCGCGAGGACATGCCTCCGCCGAGAAGATTATTGAGCACTGCGGCGGCGAAGCGCGCTTCGTGGCCGAGCGGAAGCGCGGGGACGCCGATGCAGACGTGGACTTGTTCGAGGTCGCGCTTGGTTTCGAGATGGATGGGCGCGTGCGTCACGGGAGCAGTGTGATCTTCGAGCGTGCGCGCGGGGCGAAGGTCGCCAAATTCGCGCTGGACGAGAGTCCATGACTTGCTCGTGAGTGACGTTGCCCGCGGCGGTGATGACCAGATGATCCGGCGCGAACCAATCGCGAAAGCGCTCGTTCAAGTGCTCGCGATTGAACTGACGGACGGTTTCCGGAGTGCCAAGAATCGGGCGACCGAGAGGATGCTCGGGCCAGAAGCCACGCGTGAAAATGTCGTGGAGAAGATACTCGGGATTGTCCATGTCCATCTTGATTTCTTCGAGGACGACCTGGCGTTCTTTCCGGACGTCGCCGGAATCGAACTTGGGACGAAGAACGAGGTCGGCGATAACGTCGAAGGCGATGGGCAGATGCTCGTCGAGGACTTTGGCGTTGAAGCAAATCTGCTCCTTCGAGGTGAACGCATCGAGCATGCCGCCGACAGAGTCCATTTCGCGGGCGATAGCTTCGGCGGAGCGGCGCTCGGTACCCTTGAAAACCATGTGCTCGATGAAATGGGCGAGGCCGTTTTCTTCCGGAATTTCGCGGCGGGAGCCGTTGCGGACCCAGACGCCGACGGAGACGGAGCGCACGTGGGACATGGTCTCGGTGATGACCACGAGGCCGTTGCCGAGAACGTGTTTCTGGATGTCCCGAGTTTCCGTGGCAGTTGCCATAACTTATTGTGACACAAGCGAGGTGCCATTGGCATCCGCAGCTGTGCCGGTGCGCTTGTTGCATTCCGCCAGAACGAAGACCTGAGGAACGGTTTCGAGAGTAAAGCCGCGCTCGGTAATGGCAGCTAGGCCCGTGACACAGGCGGCGATGGAGAGTTGCTCGATGTCCAGTTCCTTTGGCATGGACGGAAAATTATGCCGCCGAAAGAAGAGGGCAAGGAAGAAAATCAGCCGTAAAACACGATATTCTGTAAGTTGATTTGGCTGGGTTATGTAAGCAAGGGGAAAAGCGGAAGAACTCATGGAATTGCTGGGAAAATCGAAAGAAGAGTTGCGGGCGATATGCACGGCGATGGGCGCGCCGGCGTATCGCGGCGGGCAGATATACCACGCGCTGTACGCGGAGAGGAATTTTGCGTTTGCCGAGATGACGAATCTGCCGGAGGCATTTCGCGCGCGCTTGGCTGCGGAGGCGACGATTACTCTGCCCGTCGTCAAACAGCGATTTGCGTCGAGCGATGGATCGGTGCGGTATTTATTCGAGCTTGGCAGCGGCACTAACAAAGGAAAAGCGGATCTCAACACAGAGTTCACGGAGGACACAGAGAACAGAAAGACATTGCGGCCGGCGTCGGTGGAAGCGGTGTTCATGCCGAGCGAAGGGCGGCAGACGATTTGCGTTTCGACGCAGGCGGGATGCGCGGTGGATTGCCAGTTTTGCTTGACGGCGCAGCTTGGGTTGATTCGCAATTTGACGGCTGGCGAAATCCTGGCGCAGGTGCTCCTGCCGCTGGAGGAACACAAGGCACAGCTGGCGCCACAGACAAATATTGTTTTGATGGGACAAGGCGAGCCGCTTTTGAACTTCGATGCGGTGATGGCGGCGATACGAGTCATGCTGGATCCGGCGGCCATTGGGATTGCGCCGAGGCATGCGACGCTTTCGACCAGCGGAATCGTGCCGGGGATCGAACGGCTGGCGCTCGAAAAGGTGCGGCCGAAGCTGGCGATTTCGTTGAATGCGTCGAGCGATGAGCAGCGCGACGCCTTGATGCCGATTAATAAAAAATATCCTTTGAGCGTGCTGCTGGAGGCTTGCAAGAAATTTCCGCGAGGGTCGCGGGAATACCTTACCTTTGAGTACGTGCTGCTCGGCGGCGTGAACGACTCGCCGGAGGATGCGCGGCGCGTGGCGAAGTTGATGAGCGACATGGGGCGCGTGAAGGTGAACCTGATTCCGTGGAATCCGGGCGCGCTGCCGTTTGCGGAGCCGACGGAAGAGCGGGTGCGGGGGTTCCACAGGATTTTGCTGGAGAAGGGCGTGCCCACGTTTACAAGGTATTCGCGGGGACGCGACGTGATGGCGGCTTGCGGGCAGCTGGCGCTGACGCAGATTGAGAACACGCAGACGCCGACTGCGCCTTGACGGTAGCGACGATACCGGGTGCATACCCACCCCCGGTGATTTGCGCAAAGAGTGCGGATCCCCATGAAAAAAAATGGAGTTGAGATTTTGGCAGTGCTAAAGAGTGCGTAAGAGTATGAAAACAAAGGACGGCTAAGTGCAATCGAATGATATTGATGCGCACTCCGGCCAGAAACAAGAAATCTCGCAACAAAAAAGCCTCGAAAAAGAAAAATGCCAGCAGGACGCTGGCGGTACTGAGCGCAAACGACAATATTACCTAGATATACTTATACGCTTGGAGTAATCGTTTGTCAAGGACCAAAACGGGAAAATGGCGGGCTGCTATCGGAGGCCGGACGGACGCACAGACTCCGGACAGGCGCACAGACTGAAGTCTGTGCCACGTCAGGTGCGGAGGGCGATTACGGACATTAGGCGGCCGGTGTGGGCGCCTTCTTTGCGGTAGGAGAAGAGTAGGTCGGGGCGGCAGGCGGTGCAGAGGTCGATGGTGTGGATGTTTTGGGGGCGGAGGCCTGCGGCTAAGAGCTGGGATTGGTTGGCTTTGCGGAGGTCGAGGAGGACGCCTTTGGGCGGGGGTTGGTGGCCTGGGGGCATCATGTTGAGCCACTGGATGGGGTTGGGCTCGTCGCCGGTGCGGAATTCGTCGAAATAGGCGGGGGCGTCGGGGAATTGGGAGAGGAATTGGGTGGCGACTTCGGTGCCGACTTCGTAGCAGCAGGGGCCGATGCTGGGGCCGATGGCGGCGAGAAGATCGCGCGGGTTGGTGCCGAAGTGCATCTGCATGGCACCGATGGTTTTGGACGCGATGCGGGCCACGGTGCCGCGCCAGCCGGCGTGGATGGCGGCGATGGCGCGCTTTTGGGGGTCGACGAGAAGGATGGGGACGCAGTCGGCGGTTTGGATGGCTAGGAGGAGGCCTGGGCGGTTGGTGATGCTGGCATCACCGCTACAAGGGTCGGAGGGGGCGTCGTGGAAGAGGTGGATTACGTCAGAGTGGAATTGTTTTAGGGTGATTAGCGGGAGATCGGGGGCGCCTGCGGCTGTTTGGAAGCGGCGGCGGTTTTCTTGGACGTTTTCGCGGGTGTCCCAGTCGGTGAAGCCGAGATTGAGGACTTTTTCGTTCTCGAGGGGGGAGACGCCGCCCGGGGCGGTGCTGAAGGCGTGGATTAGCCAGGGGAGTTTGGAGAAGGCGGGGAGTTGGAGGAGTTTGAGGCCACGTGAGGTGCGAATGATGTGGTTAATTGCGGGTGCGGAGGGGGCGCTGGATTTGCGAGCGGTTCGCTTCGGTGAAGTTTTCGTTGCGCGCACAACTCTCCAAGTATAATCGCAAGCGCGGTATAGGTTAAGAACCGGGAAAAAGATTTACGCAGAGTTCGCGGAGCCCACAGAGATTGAAGAGCATAAAAAGCGGATTCCATGCTAACGCCCGGAATGACGGACGGGGATCGTCGTGAGAATAGAACGCCATCGACTGTTGATAGCTACATCGGTTTGTATTGTGGCCACGGCAGCGCTGCTGTCACGCTCTTATCTGCCCAGACAACATCCAGACGCGAAGGCCGTATCGGCGGCTCAGGATGAGGTTTATGAGGCTGTGGTGCAGGAGATGAATGCGCCTGAGCATGGACAGAGACGGATCAGTCAGCTGGTATTTGATGATGCGCTGCTGCTTAATGAAGGTACGGGAATAGGCCCTGAGGGATGCAAGAAAGCAGTTCTTGGGCGGCTTCCTTTGGCTAGCGACCAACTTCCATACAATTCTTGGTTCGACAAAGCCTATCGTTTTGTAACCCGCGGATGGGGTGATGGGTCGGTTGGGGCAGAAGCAATGGAAGATTATGTGCGAAAGCTGTGCATCCCGGGTAACCTCTCGAGAACGTTTCGTACGGATTTGCCACGGACATTCATATCAGGGGAAAGCGTTCATTTTGAGGGCTGGCCAGTTGAGAAAAACGGGCCACCCTCGTTTGAAAAACTCTTTCCTGGAGCGGGAGGAATCATTTCGTTTTCTCGTGTGGGATTTAATTCCGCACTTGATGAGGCGGTCGTTTCTACCTCCGTTGTTTGTGGTGGGCTATGCGGATCTGGCTGGCGTCATTTTCTGAAAAAAAGACGGGGCAGGTGGCAAATCACCGGTGCAAGCCAGGTTTGGGTGGCTTAGTGGACTGCAACAAGAAGTGCACGGATCTTGTCGGCGCTGGGGCGCAGCGCAGAAATGGCGGTCTCAATCGAATGCACTACGGGAACCTGAGGAGGGTGGAAATGGGATGGAGATTGGTGATGGCGGCGGTGGGTGTGGTTGGAGTTGCGGTGAGTGCGCGGGGTTGGGCGCAGGCGGGGGAGACGGCGACGCAGACGGCGGCGGGCGAGAGTGTCAACGCGGAGACGATTACGGGCTCTGGTGGGGCGGCTGGATTTGGAGCGGTATAAGGCGACGATTAAGGGGTTGACGGAGTTTGGGGACCGGCGGCAGGGGACGGACCGGAATCGCAAGGCGGTGGATTGGATCGAAGCGCAACTGAAGAGTTATGGGTGCACGAACACGGAGCGGATCAAGTATGACTATGAGCCGGGGCCGCCACGGGCGCGGCGTCCGCGACCGCCGGCAGGGGAGACACCGGTGGCGGTTGGAGGCGGACGGCCTCGAGGGAATCGCGTGGCGACGGGAGTGAATACGGATCCGGAGAAGCAGCCGGATGCGGAGCTGCGCGCGCTGGACACGCAGCCATCGACGCCGGGGGCTCGCGAAGAAGTGTATTGCACAAAGATCGGGACGACGCATCCGGAAGAGATGTACATCCTCGGAGGGCACATGGACGGCATTGGCTGGGGCGCGGCGGCGAATGACGACGGGTCGGGAACGGCGCTGGTGATGGAAGTGGCTCGCGTGTTAAACAGTCCGGACGTAAAGACGGAACGGTCGGTGCGATTTATTTTGTGGAACAACGAGGAGACCGGACTCAATGGCAGCAAGGCGTACGTGGAGCAGCGGCAGAGTTTACAGGGGAAAGAGGACCCGCCGGGCTCGGGGCGTTATCCGGAGCCGAAATGGCTGGGAATGATTACGCACGATATGATGCTTTTCGATCATGGGATGCCGCGGGCGGATGGAACGGTGAGCAAAGAGCAGCGGCCCGAGGCGGACATCAATATCGAGTTTCAGTCAAAGTCGAAGTTTGCGGCGGAGGCGCAAGCTTTGGCGTGGGTGCTGGAGCGAGCCGACGAGAAGTACGCGACGGATTATCCGGCGGCGGTAAGCAGCCACATGACGAATACGGACTCGAGCTCGTTCATGGACGTGGTGCCTTCGCTGAGCGTGCGCGAAAACGAGCGCGGGACGCAGATTGGAAGCGGGTGGGATCCGCAATGGCACCAGCCTACGGACGTGTACAAGACGTACTCGGATGCGGATTTCCGGCTGGGGTTGAATGCGGCACAGACTACGCTGGCGGCGGTGGCGGAACTGGCGGGGGCGAGAGTGGAGAAGTAGGTTTGGCGGGGGCCAAGCGAGGGCGTTGACGAACCGCAGACGTAGAAAAAACAGGAAAAAGCAGATTCCTCGCTACGCTCGGAATGACAATCGAACCGCAACTTTTAGCCAAGGCCAGATGAGAACGCAGACGCGGCAGAAAGAAAGAGGGCACGAGGTATCGTGCCCCTACGAGGGGAGAAATTGATCATCGGGATGGGAGTGGATTTGGCGGAAGTGGAGCGGATTCAGAAGGCGATTGAGCGGTATGGGGAGACGATTTTGCGGCGGGTGTTTACGGCGGCGGAGAGGGAGTATTGCGAGCGGTTTCGGAATAAGTATGAGCGGTATGCGGGGCGGTTTGCGGCGAAGGAGGCGGCGATGAAGGCGCTAGGGACGGGCTGGAGGCGCGGGGTGCGGTGGGTGGATTTCGAGGTGGTGAGGGAAAAGGGCGGACGACCGACGATTCGCTTGGATGGAGCGGCGAAGAAGATTGCGGAGGAGTTGGGAGTGAAGAGGATTGCGTTGAGCATTACGCATACGGAGGCGCAGGCTTTGGCTCAGGTGATTTTTGAAGGCTAAAGCTGCGCGGCCGCTTCGATGGTTTGCCGGACTAACTGTTCAAATGAAGGAGCGAGCTTAGCCGCTACTCGGATTCGCTCGTTGCACAAGATTTCCTCGTGATCGAGTTTGACGATTTCGAACTCGCGGTTTTTCTTTCGGCGGGTTAGATCGAAACAGACTTGATCGTAGTCCATATCCGTTCCCTTGCCGAAGGGAATGAAACCATTTTTTAGCAGAAATCCTGACAGAAATTCATCTTTGAGAATTCTGCCGAGAAGGCCGGAGAGACCTGGACCGGGTGGGTTGGCGTGCAAACGGTAGAGTTGGAGATCGACTTCCAGCCACCGATAGGAGAGAACAAGCTGTTCGTAGAGTGGCGGAAAGCGCGCGGGGAGCTTTGCGTAAACGGCTTCGAGCATGGACTGGTCAGTTGCGAGCGGCAAAGGACGCCAGTGATGATGTTGAGCTCGAAGCGGCGAGTCAGATGGAAGGTTGAACGAGAGATCATCGATGCTTTCGCGCAAGTCGCAGCCATCAAGTTTGCGCCAACACCCGACAAATTGGTCCAGCAGTTGAAGGTGGCGCGCTTCAGCATTCATGTCAGGCGAAAGAGGCTGCTGCGATTCGGTCGTTTGTGTCTGCGCTCATAGGCGCCGAATCGTTGGTTGAAACTTCAATTTCCATCCAACGATTGCGAGGGTGGCTCCCAGGAACGGAAAACGTGAGGTAGTTGGAGGAGAGGGTGGGAGTGAAGCCGACACGGTCGTCGTGTGGGCTTCGGTGGAGGGTGAGGACGCGGAGGGTGCGGCCTTGTTGGGATTGGCGGAAGGCGGCGGATTTTTGCTCGCTGAGGGAGCGGAGTTCGCGGGCGCGGCGTTTGATGATTGGCGCTGGGACTTGATTGGGGGCGTTGGCGGCTTTGGTGCCGGGGCGGGGGGAATAGGAGAAGACGTGAAGGTAGGTGAAGGGGTGGCGCTCGATGAAGGCGAGGGTGGCGGCGTGATCGGATTCGGTCTCGCCGGGGAAGCCGGCAATGACGTCGGCGCCGATGGCGGCGTTGGGGAGGCGGTCGTGGATGAGCTCGAGGCGGCGGGCGTAGTGTTCGGAGCGGTACCAGCGGTGCATCGGCGGCGAGGATGCGGTCGGAGGCGGATTGGAGGGGCATGTGGAAATGCTGGGCGATGCGATCGGTGCTGGCGAAGAGGTCGATGAGGTCCTGGGTGACGTCCTGGGGCTCGATGGAGCTGATGCGGAGGCGTTCGACGGTGGTTTCGTCGAGGATGCGATGGAGGAGATCGATGAATTCAATGCGGGGGGAGAGGTCGCGGCCGTAGGTGCCGAGGTTGATGCCGCTGAGAGACGATTTCGCGGGCGTGGTAAGCAACAGAGGAATGTTCAGGTGAGTCCGGGCCTGGAGCGGAAAGGCGCACAGGCAGGAATGCCTGTGCCACTGGTGCTGCGGACTTTTGGGCCGAAGTGAGATTTCGGATTTCGCGGATGATGGAGTCGGGAGGGAGGCTGCGGGATTTGCCGCGGACGAAGGGGATGATGCAGAAGGCGCAACGGTTGTTGCAGCCGTCCTGGATTTTCAGAATGGGGCGAGTGTGATGGGATTCGCCGCCCTGGATGGGGGCGGAGAGAAATTCGGGGTGGGCGAAGATGTCGCCGGTGAGGATCTGGGCGAGACGTGCGTTTCCATCGGCGGCGACAGAAGGAAAAAGCAGATTCTCCTCGCGACAAACGCTCGGAGGCGAGGAGATCCTCGCTTCGCTCGGAATGACAGTTTGCTCTTCAGCTTGTCGTGCAGCGAAAGCGGCCGGAGCAATTTGAGTTACGAGATTGGGGATTTGGGGCTTGTGGGAATTGCCGACGACGTGGGAGACGCCGGGGAGGGCGGCTAGTTCTTCGGGGGCGCGCTGGGCGTAGCAGCCGGTGACGATGAGTTGAGCGGCGGGATTCCGGGCGTGGATTTTGCGGATGGCATCGCGGGCCTGGGCGTCGGCGGCCGCGGTTACCGTGCAGGTATTGAGGACAACGATGGCGGCGGCGGAAGGATCGGGCGCGGGGGTATAGCCACGGTCGAGGAGTTGACGTTCGAGAGCGGCGCCATCAGCCTGGGTGGCGCGGCAGCCGAATTGTTGGATGAAGAAGGTGGACATTTTCGTTCGGAACGTAAGCGAAACATCTCAAAATACGAAGCCATAGGATAACGCAGAGCGGTCATCCTCGGAAGGATGACCCTACAGCCAGCTTTACTTGGCGTACGTGGGGCCGCTACAATTCCCTGCTGAAAATGTGTGCTCTGCGGCGACACCCCTCTGCGCTGGACAATCCCAAGCTTTCGGTTGTGATTCCTGTTTTCAACGAAAAAAACACGATTGAGGAAATATTGCGGCGCGTCCAGGAAACCGAGATGCGCAAGGAAATTGTGATTGTGGACGACTGCTCGACGGATGGGACGCGGCAGTATTTGGAAAACATGGCGCAGATGCAGCAGAAAGGCGAGACGTGGGCGACGGCGCATGATGGCGGCGATGCGGTGGACGTGCGGGATTTGCGCATATTTCTCCAGACGCAGAATCAGGGAAAAGGCGCGGCGCTGCGGCGCGGCTTTGCAGAGGCGACAGGAGATATCGTGCTCGTGCAGGACGCGGATCTGGAGTACGACCCGAAGGATTACCCAACATTGCTAGCGCCAATTATTGATGGACGGGCGGACGTGGTGTTCGGATCGAGATTTTTGTCCGGGCCACAGCGAGTGCACTATTTTTGGCACTACGTGGCCAACAAGAGTTTGACACTGCTTTCGGATGTGATGACGAATTTGAAGCTGACGGACATGGAGACTTGCTACAAGGTGTTCCGAAAAGAGGTTTTGCAAGGAATCAAGCTGAGATCGAACCGGTTTGGATTCGAGCCGGAGATTACGGCCAAAATTTCGAAGGGCAAGTGGCGGATTTATGAAGTGCCGATCAGCTACGCCGGGCGAACGTATGAAGAGGGAAAGAAAATCACGTGGAAAGACGGCGTGAAGGCACTGTGGTGCATTTTTTGGTTCAAGATTATGGATTAGAAGGAAGTCGGTGGTGAATCGTGAGTAGCGGGTAGTCCAACCCCCGATATTGGTGCTCTCGCTGGAACCTTTTGATTTCGGGATTCCTGTTAAAACCTAAGCGGAAGTGGATTCGGCGTAGCCGTGGGGGTGTTTCTGCTTCCACGACCAAGCTGAGGTGATGATCTCTTCGAGAGAAGAGTGCCGGGCTTCCCAGCCGAGCGATTGGCGGAGCTTTTCCTTGCTGGCGACGAGGACGGCAGGATCGCCGGGGCGGCGAGGGGAGAATTTTCTTGGAATTTTGCGGCCGGTGATGCGCTCGCCGGCGTCGAGAACCTCAAGGATGGAAAAGCCGCGGCTGTTGCCGACGTTGAAGGCTTCGCCGGAGATTTTTTCGATGGATTCGAGAGCGCGCACGTGAGAATCGGCGATGTCCAGGACGTGAATGTAATCGCGGACGCAGGTGCCGTCGGGGGTAGGGTAATCGGAACCGAAGACTTCCAGCTGGGGAATGAGGCCCAAAGCGGCGTCGAGAACTTTTGGAATGAGATGGGTCTCGACGCGATGGGCCTCGCCACGTTCGGCGGAGGCGCCTGCGGCGTTGAAATAGCGAAGCGTGGCAAAATCGAGACCGGTGTAGGAGCGATAGTCGGAAAGGATTTCCTCGAAGCGGAGTTTGGATTTGCCGTAGGGGTTGATGGGATTTTTGGAGTGATCCTCGGGGATGGGAACGGTGTGGGGTTCGCCGTAAGTGGCGGCGGTGGAGGAAAAGATGAACTTTTTCACGCCGTGGCGAGTCATAGCGTCGAGGAGATTGACGCCGCAGGCGATGTTGGCGGCGTAAAAGGTGCTGGGCTCGCGGACGGACTTGGCGACGAGGGCTTCGCCGGCAAAATGCATGACGGCGTCCAATTTGTACTTCGAGAAAACATCCTCGATTTGGGCGCGGATGCCGAGATCGGCGAGGCAGAAAACCGCTTTGGGAGGGACGGCGGCGGCGTGTCCCTCCTGCAGATTATCAAGGGCGATGACCTGGTAACCACGCGCAAGCAAAACCTCCGCGCAGATGCTGCCGATGTAGCCTGCTGCTCCGGTGACGAGAACGTTCAAGGAAGTGACCTCGCCTTCTTACGCGAAATACGCGCGTACGCACAACTATTAAAACTATCAGGATGCCGGGGCGTTGTCAGCGATGAATTGGAAGAAGAGATGAAGGATTGCACGAAGGAGAATGATCAGACGAGAGAACGGCGAGAACCAAGAACGGTCATGCTCGGAAGGATGACCCTACGGGGTTGACATGCGGCGCTGGAAGGTGAGGAGGATGAGGTCGGCGCGGCGGCGGACGCCGAATTTGCTAAGCAGATTGGAGACGTGAAATTTTACGGTGCGCTCTGCAATGTTGAGTTTGCTGGCGATTTCCTTGTTAGAAAGATTTTCGAGGAGAGAATCGAGAACTTCCTGCTCGCGCCGGCTGAGATTTGTGACGGAATCGGTTTTGAGGCGGCGGCCCTGGCTGGTGAGAACGGAATCGACGAAGCTGGAAAGGACCGAGCGTGGAACCCAGAAGCCGCCGTTGGCGACAAGGGGCAAGGCGCGGGTCAATTGATCGCGGGCTTCGGTGTAGGTTAGAAGACCCTTAACTCCGAGCCGCAAAAGCTGATAGCTGTTGGCGTCAGTGTGCTGTTCGCCGACAACGATGAGGCGAGACTCGGGATGGCGTTCGAGAAGATTTGCCAAAAGAGCGCCAGTAGCGGGGCGCGCAGCATGCCCGTCAACAACGTAAACCTGCGCAACGGGCGGCTCGAGAACGCGCATGTCGGGCGCAAGAGTGGATTCGAGCTGCTTGGAGACAACTTTAAACGAAGCCTTCGACAAGACGCGTTCGAACTCGCTCAGCACCAGAGGGTGCGGCGAGAGGATGCAGACCGTCAGTTTGGAAGACGCGCGCTTGGTAGCCACTGTAAACCAGCGTAGAGAAAACTGTCCTAAGGGGCAAGTCTCTTGGAAAGGCTTGTTCTCGAATTGTTACGTGACAGGTAGGGCGCTTTTCCGGTGGGGGTTAACCGGCGGATTTCTCAGCAAAACCTCCACTATGCGCTCCGCGCCAGAGCGAGACCCATTTGGCGGAAGAAGATATCGGAGAGAGCTTCGTCGTAGTGCTGGCCGGTGTGGACGAGGATGGGGTCGATCTCCGGATGGCGCTGCATCTCGCGGATGAGCGGGGCAATCTTCGGAAGATTAGGACGTGCGCCTACGATGTTGATGATTCTCAGGCTGCAGCTCATGAAATAGCCGGTCGCGACGGCGAAGCGCAGTATAGCATTTGAGTTTAGGCCGTTCAGGGCGTTGAAACGACCGTTCGCGCCTAAAAAGCACTAGTTCGCTGCAAGGCGTTCGATTCCAGCGGCGAAGCTGCGTAAAATAGAGGCGTACCCCAAACGCGGCCTTCTCTGCTGGTGTCCCCAAATAAAGAGGAAGTCCGACAAGGAGTGACCAGCTTTACGCTCATGCGTAACCTGAATGAATCGGCGAAGGCTCTGCGAGAGCTGCTCTCGGAGCGCATTCTTGTGCTCGATGGAGCGATGGGGACGATGCTGCAGCAGCGGCATTTGACGGCGGAGGATTTTGGCGGGGCGGCGCTCGAAGGCTGCAACGAGAATCTGGTGCGGACGCGGCCCGATGTGGTTCTGGACATTCACCGGAAATATTTCGAAGCCGGGTCGGACATCGTCGAGACGAACAGCTTTGGCGGAGCGCCGATCGTGCTGGCGGAATATGGGCTGGCGGCGGACGCGCATGAATTGAATCGGCGCGCGGCGGAACTGGCGCGGCAGGCGGCGGACGAGTTCTCGAAGCCGGGGAGGCCGCGGTTTGTTGCGGGGTCAGTGGGACCGACGACGAAGGCGATCACGGTGACGGGCGGCGTGACGTTTGAAGGACTGCTGCGATGCGTATTACGCGCAGGCGAAGGGATTGGTCGAAGGTGGAGTGGACTTGCTGCTGGTCGAGACATGCCAGGACACGCGAAATATCAAGGCGGCGCTGCTGGCCATTCAAAAACTTTCGAAAGAAATCGGGATGCAGGTGCCGGTGATCGTGTCGGTAACGATTGAGCCGATGGGCACGATGCTGGCTGGGCAGACGGTGGAAGCCATGTGGGCATCGCTGCGGCATGCGAAGCCGCTGGCGTTTGGGATGAACTGCGCGACGGGACCGGAGTTCATGACGGACCACATCCGTACTTTGAGCCAGCTCTCGAGCGAATTTGTGTCGTGCTATCCGAACGCCGGCCTTCCGGACGAAGAAGGAAAGTATCTGGAGACGCCGACTTCGCTGGCGGCGCAGCTCGAGAAATTTGTGGACCACGGCTGGCTGAATTTTGTGGGCGGGTGCTGCGGGACGACGGAGCAACACATCCGCGCGATCGCGCAGATGGTGCGACGGCAAGAAGCCGCGAGTGCGGCCGAGCGAATCGCACCGGGCGGTGTATTCGGGAATCGAGACGATTGAGGCGGAGGACAGCACGCGGCCGCTGCTGGTGGGCGAGCGGACGAACGTGATTGGGTCGCGATTATTCAAGAACTTGGTGGCGGAAGAAAAATGGGAAGAAGCGAGCGAGATTGCGCGGCGGCAGGTGAAAGGCGGGGCGCACATCGTGGATGTGTGCCTGCAAAGCACGGAGCGGGACGAGAAGAAGGATATTCCGCCGTTTTACGAGAAGCTGATTCGGAAGGTGAAGGCGCCGGTGATGATCGATACGACCGACGCGACGGCGATCGAACTGGCACTGACGTATTGCCAGGGGAAAGCGATCATCAATTCGATCAATCTCGAGGATGGCGAAGAGAAATTCGAGCGCGTGGTGCCGATTGCGCATGATTTCGGGGCAGCGGTCGTTGTTGGGTGCATCGATGAGGACAAATTGCAGGCGCAGGCGTTCACGCGGGAACGGAAACTGTCAGTGGCGAAGCGCAGCTACGTACTGCTGACGGAAAAGTATGGGCTGGGGCCGGAAGACATCATTTTCGATCCGCTGGTGTTTCCGTGCGCGACGGGAGACGAGAATTACATTGGCGGCGCGGTCGAGACGATGGAGGGAATCCGGCTGATCAAACAGGCGCTGCCGGATGCGCGAACGATTCTGGGAATTTCGAATGTATCGTTCGGATTGCCGGCGGGGGCACGCGAGGTCGTGAATTCGGTTTTTCTGTATTACTGCACGAAAGCGGGGCTGGACCTTGCGATCGTGAACACGGAGAAGCTGGAGCGGTTTGCGTCGATTCCTCAGCACGAAAGAGACTTGGCGGAAAATCTTCTCTTCTCGCATCCGCCGAAGGACGTGCCTGCGAGCCATTCGCAAGCGGAACTGCTGCGGAATGTCCCGGCGGACTGGCGCGAGCAGAAGAAAGAACAGCGGGCGGCCGTCAATCAATATCATATTGCGGCGATCGCCGAATATTTTCGGACGGCGACGAAAAAAGAAAAAAAGCGCGCAGCGGACCTGCCGCTGGATGAGCGGCTGGCCAATTACATCATCGAGGGAACGCGGGATGGGTTGATCGCCGACCTGGAACGCAAGCGCGCGGAAGGCACGGCGCCGCTGGACATCATCAACGGGCCGCTGATGGCGGGAATGGCGGAGGTTGGCAGGCTGTTCAATGCGAATGAATTGATTGTGGCCGAGGTGCTGCAATCGGCGGAAGCCATGAAGGCGGCGGTGAGCCATCTCGAGCAGTTCATGGAGAAGGCAGACACGGCGAAGCGCGGAAAGATCGTGCTGGCGACGGTGAAAGGCGATGTGCACGACATCGGGAAAAATCTCGTTGAAATTATTTTAAAGAACAACGGCTATGACGTTGTGAATCTCGGGATCAAGGTGCCGCCGGAAGAGTTGATCAAGGCTTATCTTGTCAGCACCATCCTGACGCCATTGGCCTTTCCGGGCTGCTGGTGAAGAGCGCGCAACAGATGGTGATCACGGCGAACGATTTGAAGGATGCCGGAATAATGGTTCCGCTGCTGGTAGGTGGGGCGGCGCTTTCGGCGAAATTCACGCAGACGAAGATTGCGCCGAGCTATGGCCAAGCGGTGTGCTACGCGAAGGATGCCATGACCGGTCTGCGGCTGATGAACCAGCTGATGGACCCGGCGACGCGAGAGCAGGTCTTGCAGGAGCACACGGGGACAGCAGGCGAGATTGCCGTAGCAACGACAATCCGAGTGGCCGAGATGCCAAAGGTTACGCGCTCGCCGAAAGTGCGGACCGATGTTCCGATTCCAAGGGTGGACTATCTCGAAAAGAAAGTTCGGCTGGTGCCGGATTTGCATGAGGTGTGGAGTTACATCAATCCGTTCATGTTGTATGGACGGCATTTGGGATTCCGCGGAGATTTTGAAAAGCGATTTGCGGAGCGCGATGCAAAGGCCGTTGAGCTTTTCGAAAGCATGGAAGAAGTGAAACGCGAGGCGGCGGAGTTCATGAAGCCGCGTGCGGTGTGGCAATTTTTTGAAGCGGAGGCGGTCGGCGAGGCGATGCATTTGTTTGCGCCGGGCGGAACGGAGCCAGTGCATACGTTTAAGTTTCCACGACAGCGTGTGGGCGATTTTTTGTGCCTGAGCGATTACGTACTGCCGCCGCAAAATGGAAAACGCGATCATGTTGCGCTTTTTGTTGTGACGGCGGGAGAAGGGGTGCGCGAGCGTTCGGAAAAAGCCAAGAACGACGGCTACTACTTCAAATCGCACGGGATGCAGGCGCTGGCCATCGAATCGGCGGAGGCTTGCGCGGAATGGCTGCATCGGCGGATTCGCGAGGATTGGGGATTTCCTGATCCGCCGGAAATGACGATGGCGCAGCGTTTTACTTCGCGCTATCGCGGGAAGCGATACAGTTTTGGGTATCCGGCTTGTCCGAATCTAGAGGATCAGGCGGGGATTTGGAAGCTGCTGCGGCCGGAAGAGATTGGGGTGCAGTTGACGGAGGGGTTCATGATGGACCCGGAAGCCAGTGTGAGCGCGCTGGTATTTCATCACCCGGATTGCACGTATTTTTCCGTCGGGGATACCGCTGATAACTGAGGGCGAGCTCCGAGTTCCAGCGATCTCCGAAAGCGGGCACACATCGCAACATTTTGAGCTAGTAAGGGGGCGGTGCTCCTGTTCGGAGAGCTCGGTAGAGGCCTAACCCTCATGTACAATTAACATGACGTACATTATATGCACAACGAGCAAGATTAGGGATCGTGTCAATAACGGTTGATTTCTTCATCGCTCATATTTTCGAGTATTTGGCGTGCTTATTCATCAGGTAAATCCTCTTTTCTTGTTGGTAGCCCATCGCACTAAACGCATTCCGTGGATCGAACGCCAGCTTTGAGAAGCTCGTGCTTCGAAGCGAGCTGCTGGATTCGCCGACGAATGTAATTCAGCAGGAAGATTTCCCGTCGGGTTGCGCTCAGCCGCTGAGTCGAAAAACCCAGGTCCCGTGATGGGACCTCGATTTTTTGATCCAAAACAAGAGTTAGTTTTCGGCAGAATCTACACCTAGAGAAGGAGGATTTTGCCGTGAAGAAGAAGAGATTCGCTGTCGAACAGATCGTGGCGATTCTGAAGCAGGCGGAGCTGGGGATACCGGTTGCCGAACTGATCCGCCAGGTCGGGATCTCAGAACAGACGTTCTACCGGTGGAAGAAAAAGTACAGCGGCTTAGAAGTCGATCAGGTTCGGCAGCTGAAGCAGATGGCGGAAGAGAACACGCGGTTGAAGCGCATCGTGGCCGATCTGACGCTGGATAAGAGCCATGTTGCAGGACGTGCTGAGAAAAAAATTCTAAGGCCCTCGCGGTATCGTCCCGTGGTGGAGTATTTGAGCATGAGCTACCGGATCAGCGAGCGGAGGGCCTGCCGGGTGACACGATTGCATCGCGGGACGTATCGCTATAGCAGTCATAAGAATCCGTGGACGGCGCTGCGCATGAGGATTCGGGAGATCGCGCAAGCCAGGGTGCGCTACGGGTATCGCAAGATCCAGGTGCTGCTGAACCGGGAGGGCTGGGGCGTGGGGAAATCTCTGATGCAGCGATTGTATCGGGAAGAAGGATTGGTGCTAAAACAAAGGCCGAAGCGACGCCGGAGGGCGGCGGAACATCCACGGGAGCGGGTTCGAGCAACTGAGGTGAATCAAGCGTGGAGTTTGGACTTTGTGGCAGACCAACTGACGGATGGGCGGCGGTTTCGGGCGCTGACGATCGTGGATGTATTCACCCGAGAGAGTCTGGCGATTGAGGTGGGGCAAGCGTTGAAGGGGACGGATGTGGTGGCAGTGCTCAATCAGATCCGCTTCCAGCGAGGAGCGCCGAGGATGCTTTTCTGTGATAACGGATCGGAGTTCACCAGTCAGATTTTGGACTTGTGAGCCTACCAGAACGGAGTCAAGATCAACTTCAGTCGGCCAGGGAAACCGACCGACAATGCGTACATCGAGACCTTCAACGGGACGCTACGGGCGGAATGCCTGGACACGCATTGGTTCGGAACGCTGGCCGAAGCCAAGGAGAACATCGAGGCGTGGCGCAAGGAATATAATGAGAGCCGCCCTCACAGGGCTCTCGGGGAGAGGACGCCGAAGGAATTCGCCAAGGGAATCGCGGCTAGCCGCGATTCCCTTGGGATCCAAACTGCCGAAAACTCGCCTTAGATTTGGTACAAAAAAGCCGGTCCGATCATGGGAAGCATTCTCTCTCACTTCCGCTGGCACAAAAAAATCTCGGTCAGACCATCCTTCCAAAGCCGCTATTGTTTCCTCACCGCAGCTGCAACGCCAAGAATCTGCCTCTCGATGGCCTCACGAATTTTCTTCGGTAACGCGTCACGGTGCTCAAGGCTTTTCCAATTCTCGGCTGTTCGCTCCGCCGTTTCCGTCACGATTTTCCAGAGAGGGCTCACGGGAATGCGCGCTGCTTCAGCAAAACGGCGGATTTGGTCTTTCCTTATCTCGTGCAGATCACGGCTGTCGCCGAAGTTCAAGCCCAGCGTGTCATTTGGAAGGTAGGCGAGCGTCGATACAAGGTCGTAGGCAGGTGACAGTATCGGGGTGCGCCGATCCGGATAGAGCAACGACCAGTTCTTGAGGTGCATGTCGGCGTTACCCGTCACTACCGAGAACACTACCCTGCGCACGAATTCGTAGGTCGCTTCCTGTCCAGCTTCCGCCCACAGAACGGATGCGATATTCGCATAGCTCTTGTGACCGTATTTGTCATTGGGATACAACCCGAACACCTGCGCGAAATCCTCCATGTGCACACGCGTCCTGTCCGCCCGGCGGTCGAAGCGCTCGACCGCAAGCGCCACTGTCCCCACGGTGCGCGCTTCCTCTGGCAGTCCGTTGATCTTGTCGATCTCGACAAGCTGGTTCAGTGGCACTTCGATTCCCACCCGGCGTGCCAGTTCGAGCATGGCGTGCTCGTTCTCCGGCACGGACGCAAAACGCGCCGAGGGAAGTTTGACGATCCACGAGCCCCCCATTCCTCCAGCGGGAATTGTCAATCCCCCTGTGGCTTCCATCACTGCGGAGAATTTTAATTGCACGCCAGCCAGGGAAAAGTGCAGCGCTCCTCTGGGATCATGGGCCGCATCGCTCGTTTTTGGCTCCCCGGGTTCGTCGGTGTGTACTTTCGCGTTCATGGGCTCGACAACCACAGCGCCAGGGAGATCTGCGCCAAGCACAGCAAGCAGAGAGAATTCCCGTTCGGATCTCACATCCGCGAGTTTCGCCAGGTACTCTCGCAGGGGCCCCTCGGGCAACAGGTTCGAGAAGAAGGGAGGCACGCGGCGCGAGACCGGGCGTGTTGAACTGACGACCCCGCCAGTCGTGTTTTTGAAAGACAGACTGAGCATCGGCCGCTCGGGATCATCAATGTAGTCCTGTTCGAAGGCAAACAGTTGGCGCTCGCCCGCAAGTTTTGTGATGATGCCGATCTGACGACCGTATAATCCAACAAACAGTGCCTTCACGTTGGCGTATTCAGATTTCATCGGAACGCGATTCTTGCATCCCCGGTTCGTCCTCATTCACCGCGTACAGGAAATGTTCTTCTTCGCCACCTGATTTATTGCTCCCTTTTTGCTCGCGAACGAGTGCCAGGACAGCCGGCACGAGCATGCGAGGAATCAGTAGCAGGTCGTGGTCGAGAGTGCGAACATAGTCGAGTAAGGTGTCAAAGCGTGGAACAATCCTTCCAGACTCGATCCCGGAGATATGCATCTGCGGGAGACCGAGATGTCGCCCGAGTTCTCGTTGGCTCCAGCCACGTTTGAGGCGAGCCGCTTTTAATGCTTCCCGCATTTCGGTGGGGAGCTGTTTGAGCCGCATCGGCTTGATATGCTTTATTATATCTTTCTTCATGATTGATATAATATAGCATATCCCTTCGTGCTTTCCAAACCCTTCGACCACTCGCAAGATCTGCAGATAGATCGGGAAAGGACCGCGATATAATATAACATATCATACGGCTGCCGGAGATACACGAGGTCGAGGAAATTGGTCCCTACTTTCTCGCTTCGCGTACCGCCATCCCGGAGGTTGGGTTCTATTGTATAATTAACAAACAAACCGGAGGGCTAAAGTCGATGGCCTGTCCGAGTGGCTGGCCGTAGCAGTGTGCGGTAGCAGCACAAGTCCAACATGTAGAACAGAATAAATTAAAGGACGTAACCTTGATCGGCCAAGCTCCTCCATTAGGAAACCCGCGATTCCGGGGCATGATAAGAGGATTGCCTGACTTTTAAGTGGGGAACTGCCGATTCACGAACTCGAGCATCTCCAGCGGAATTGTCTCTTGGTGAAAATTCTGGCCTTCGAACCGACCACAAAACGCAAGTTTCTTGGTAGGGCCGGCAACGCAGTCCTCTTCCAGTCTGATGATAATGGTATCTTGGCCGCCAGACTTGTGCCGAACCATATCTCCGACTTTAAAATCGGTGCTCATGGACCCCACTCTAGGTTGGCGCGGGCTACCAGTGCTGAACCTAATTTAATTCTAGATTTCCAGGCTGGCGTTAAGAGCCTTGGGAATTGAGGCGTTCGACCGAGTAGCCCGCAAAGGGTAGCTGTGCATGTTTGAGGCCGAGCAAGACGCAGCTCTTCGATTTTCGTAAAGGAGCTAACTCTAACCTACGACACATGCCAATGCATCAGTGGGAGCGATGAGCCTCCTCGGGGAATCTTGGGCCGCCCACTGGGAAACACATTTCCAAGGGTGTGCAAATAATTGTCGGTTGCTTTCGTGAGCTGGTCGGTACCATCTCACCTTTACCTTCGCAGGTGGGCCTGCCCTATAATGGGTCTGTCTCCTGCAGGACAGGGCTTTCCATCATGGCCAACGAGCAGGTGCTTAATCACGGCGTTGATCCTTTTGTATTTCTCCTCGTTCAGCTCCGCATCTTCATGAAAGGAAACGTCTTTAGACCTGCGAATCTTCCTGGCTTCGCGGGAAACGAGGACTGCTCTGCGTTTCAAAGCTGTGAGTTCTTCGCACATATTTCTCTCCGGCGGCTGGCCATTCTAGGCTCCGGAGTCCATCCACACAAGTACATTTCGTAGTCGTTACCCAAACGTTCAACGCATGCACAGGAGAGTTGGATGTCACAAACCACGCTAGGAGACCCAGGGTGTTGGTGACAGCAAACTCGACTCTGCCCTTACCAATCCCATCACTTAGGGTTACTCCCCTTACTCTTCTCGTATCGCTAGCGGGCGGCTGAACGCCTTCAAAGTCTCGTTTGAGAAATCCGGGGCAGTGCCGATCCCGGCGTGCCATAGCATGGATTGTACGGTCTTGACACCCGTCTTGGTCTCGGTGACCCGATGGGGTGCTATGGAGGGACTAAGACTGTGAAAACCATACCGCCGCCGATCGTCGGGCGCCAGGTCCAAGCCCTGAGAGCCATCGGACGGAGAACAGTGCCCAGGGCAACTGACAAAATGCGTGGCTTAAAGAACGAACACTTCCGAGCCTCGGGAGCGAAGTGCTCGATCAAATGTAACCAGCTTTAAACCCGACATGATAGCGAACGCTAGAAGATAGGCATCCGCCCATACCTTTGGTGAGGTCGTACCAAGTTTCGACTGACGGCGGAATTCAGGTTCTAACGCTCCGGGCTCAGCGAGATATGCAACCCTGTCATCCGCGCAAACCTTGTCCCAGAGATGCCACGCCTGTGGCGTTTTTCTCACATCGGGCCCCATCACCGCTGACGAGCTGAGAAGCCGAAGTACTGTCAACTGTGTGAATCGGCAGTAAAAGAACTTCTCTTCCGGTACGCTCTCAAGCCACTGCCGTGCCCTCTCCGAGTGCGTATGCCGACCCCACAAAAGCGCCAGCCAGACGTTGGCGTCAAGGAAATTCAATGTGTTCATAAATCTGATCGTTGGTCAAATTTACTTTTGGCCCGGCGGACGTAATGAGGGGAAACTTGACCCTCTTGGTAGAAGGTCGCTTGCCTGTGCTGGCTCAGCCTGAAATGGAGAGGTGACGTTTTCCGTTAGTGAAGATTCCGCCCCGTCGGGGCGGGGATTTTCAAGGCATGAGGATCTATCGTCCGATGCCTGTTTCTGGATGCTCAGCGCGAGAGGATCAACTCCCGCGCTGATTCGCATCGGCTCGATGAGTCCTACCAAGTTATCCCTCAGCATGGTTGCATCCCTGCAGAGCCCGCTTCTGTTTCACCTGGCGAGGTCATTGTAGTCGTGTTCGAAGAATGTGCAAGCAGCGATCTGGCCTCACGTCGGAGCTGCCGTTGGTGTCGCGCTTCCTCAAGCTTGCGATCGCGTGCCGCGTGGATCTCCGCCTGTAGCCCGCCGAGCATATCGTGCGGCGTCACGTAGCCGATGGCACTGTGCAAACGTACGGTGTTGTAGTGATCCACGTAGGCTTGAATCAAACGCACCGCGTCTTCTCTCGTCAACGGTGTACCTGGCCTGATGCACTCCGATTTTAGCGATTTGTGCCAGCGTTCAAGTTTCCCGTTCGATTGAGGATAACCGGGCGAAGTGCGTACGTGGGTCATCCCCGTGATGCGAATGAATTCCTTGAAATCCCTGGCCATGAACTGTGGTCCGTTGTCGGAGATGATCCGCGGTTTCGCTTCCGGATATTTCTCCCGCGCTCGTTGCAAAATGACTTCGATCTCCGTTTCCGTCATCGATTCCCGCAAATCCCAATGAACGATTGAACGGCTATAGCCATCCAGAACGCTGCACAGGTAATAGAACGTGCCGCTCACGTTGATGTAGGAAACATCGATGTGCCAATGCTGGTGCGCATGCGGTGGTTGCTCGAAACCGCTCCCCTTGCGCGAAGGCTTACCCTTCCATCGGGAGAGCAATCCGGCTTGTTGGAGCACCCGCCAAACGCTGGAGGGGCTGACGGCCACAACATCGGCGTCCAGCATCATGAACGTCAATCGCCGATAGCCTTCCAGAGGATGTTCCCGGTGGAAGCCGATGATGGCTTGCTTCTCCCACGGTTGTAGCCAGAAATCACGGGGAACCCAACCGTTGTGCTCATTGACGCGCCCATAGCGCTCTCGCCAGTCGTAGAACTTGCTGGCTCGCAAGCCCAGCCAGTGGATGAATCGTCCGGCACCGATCTCGGTCTTTTCCGACCAGTACCGGACGAAATCCACCACCAGGTCCCGCACATCGTGCGGCACCCACACTTTGGTCAGAGCTCCCCAAGACTTTTTTTTAGGGCGATGTGCTCGGCCATCAGTTCGGCCAACACCTCGTCTTTGGTGTGGATCTTCTTTTCCAGGAACTCGATCCGTTGTTGTTCACCTTGGTGGTCCTGCCGGCCCTTGCCCTGAAAGGCGGCCGCGCCATTCTCGAAGAACTCTTTCTGCCAGCGGTAGAACACGGTTGGCTGCAGTCCATGCTCCTCACAGAGATCAGAAACCGGCACTTTATCCAACAAGTGCCGTCTCAGGATGGCAACCTTCTCTTCTCCGGTGTAGTGCTTTCGCTCTTTTCTCATGCGCCCTCTCCGTTATCTTAACGGAAGAACGCCTTCTCCAGTTCCAACTGAGGCAGGACATGCCCTCAATGAGGGTCACCCGTACGCCCAAAAGGATCAATTCACGGATGGAACGTCCCTGCGCGGCAGCTTGCTCCTTAAGCTTTCGATACAGGGAGGCAGGAATATCTACGGTTGTCCGAACGGCTTGCTCTTTCATGTTGCCATTCTATCCTAAATGCCATAAATATGGAATAATTCGCTTTCTGTGTACACTCTGTGGACAGGAAGGCGCTCCACCGGCTTACGGCTGGACTTCAGATCTCTCACATTCCTCCAGCACTTCGTTTTCAACACTTCTTGGATGACTCTCATATCAGCTGGTACATCTGAAGGGGGGCAGGTCAGCCGAAAACTCTCTCTAGAGTTGGACCAAAAAAGCCGGGGCCGCGCAGAATCTAGACTCAAAGGACCCAAAATCGTCCATTGAAGCAAAGCGATTCAACGCTGCCAGATCCTAGCGAGGACTAGCTGAGACGGCTCGGCGGGAGCCAAGGTGTTTACCAAAACTCTATTGCCATCACTCGTCACGTCAAAAGAATCAATATCCCAAGGCGCAGGAAGAATCGGTGGGTGAAACAAACGCTCTGGAGTCCCGATGTGCAGTCTCCCGTTGTTCTTGGAAACGGTGACGGAATACAGATAGTCACCGGGACCGAGGAAACAGAGTTCTTGACCATACCTGGTCCACTTTGGGCCCCTCCCATTGGCGATGGGTAACGTGTAATCGACAGAGGGCACAGGATAGGACGCAATGTGAATCCGTTCTATCCTTCCCTCTCGCTTCGAGTAAGCTACCCATTTTCCATCTGGCGAAAAACGAGCATCCTGATTCTCTGAGAGGCCAGCATCCGGCGGCAAATACGAAGTCAGTTTCCCGGATCTCCGATCAAACATGCAAAACTCTGTCTTATTTATTTGATCGCTGCGTGCGATCAGGCCGTGTATTTTATCGGGGTGCCAACTCATTAGATCCAAACTTGTCGGTCCCGCCATGAGCACGCGTCCTGGAATCTCGTTGTCGAGGGATTTGAGGCTGATCTCAAATCTTGCGTTTCCATTATGAGTGTAATAAGAAACCGCTGAAGAATCAGCCGTCCATGCCAAGCCGCTGTTGATGCCCCCGTGGGTTATTTGAGTGACCGTTCCATCGTCATGAATCAGACATACATTCGCCTCCGGATCACCGCAGATGGCTGCGATAATCTTCCCGTTTGGAGCGAGACTGATCCGACGATAAGTCCCCGTCGGGACTGCGTCTGAAAGCTTGGTCCCGGTGCGGCTAAACCACGAAATGGTTCTACCCCCTGCCCTTCCCAGCCGTGACCGATAAACTATCTCCCCCAGAGCCGCAGTAAAGCTCCCGTACCAAAGACCTGGATCGTAGTTAACAGCCTCGGCGATGACCTCTGCACCAGATTCCAAGGTCTCCTTTTGCAAGTTTAATGTCTGCGAGATCAGAGTGCCGTGGGAGAGGAAGAGCAAAGACCCCGAGAGTGGAATTGGGTTGGAATCCGCCTCACCGAGTGCCCTAGATGGACCGCCAGCCAGAGAAGCCAAGAACATCTCGCTGGCGGTCCATCTCTCGTCATGGTTCGAGGCGAGAAACACAAAATGGTTTCCATCCGAGAGAAATGCCGGCCAACGGTATGAAGTGTAATGTGATTCGTCCAAGCTAGTTACCCGGACGGGCGTCCCTCCATTGGCGCCAATACGGTAGATCGGCCCGCGTGTATCCGGCGCGAAAAGGATCACTCCACTGCTGGACCAAGTTCCTCCTCGCGCGGAACTGATGGCGCATAAAGTCCTCACCGAATGATCCGCGAGATTCTCTGTCTTCAATGCAGAATCGGCAAAGAACCCGAATCTCCTTTCCGTCCGGAGACCAGAAAGGAAATGAGCCACCATCAGTTCCAGGAAGTGCCTCCTCTTCCGCCGAGTCCAGGCGGCGAATCCAAAGCTTAGGATTCTCATCTGCCTCGGAAGCGACGAACAGAATTCTCTTTCCGTCGGGTGACAAGGCAAGTCCAAGGTTTTCGCTGGTGGTCATCAACCGGAGCGACGCGGGAAAGGTGATTTTCAGGCTGATAGGAGGAGCAAGCCCTCGATTGGCCTGTACCTTACTAAGCGTAAGCCCTAACGCAAGAACGCCCGCGATAGCGAGCGCGACGCTCCAAGGTCGCTTCCGAGAAATGCGAGAAAGGATATGCAATATGGAGCCATTGCTGAGTCCCTGGTCTAGCAGTGGTCCCGGCAGGAAGGCAGATCTGTTGTCATCAACTCCTAGGTGGTCCTCGAGCAACTTATAGCGTTCCACGGACGAAGCCTGTGCCGTTTCGCTCCTCGCGGTCGCGGATTGGAGCACAAACTGGACTTCCCCTATAAACCGGTAACCCCTCCCCCTCAATGTCTCAATGTAGCGAGGTCGGTCTGGATCGTCCCCGATGACCCCTCTCAATCGGTTGATCGATTTGTCTAGGCCGTGATCGAAGTCGACGTGCACACCGCTGGGCCAAAGGAGCTTTTGGAGCTCACCTCGGGTGATTATCGTTCCAGCGTTTTCAATTAGGTGATGCAAGACCAGAGCGGACTTCTCTTCGAGTCGAAGCCGGAGTTCATTTTTCCGGAGTTCCCTGCTGGATGGGTCAAATCGAAACGGTCCAAACACAGCCACTCGACTGCCGTCATGTGCTGGTCCCATGGTCTTGATCCATTGGGGGACGATCTGCAGCGAGAGGCTACCCTACAACATCCGAAAATCAATCACTTGTCATGGGAGGTAAATAGGAGTTGCCCCTTGTGCAGAGGTTCAGCCAGAGTTCCGTCAATAAGTGCGTCCTGAAAATCTTGTCTCAGCAGGGCGAGACGGCAGGAGGTATCATGGCAATGCGAAGAGTTCTAAGGCTTGCGCGCACCGCTTCTTTATTGTTCGCGATCTTGGCCGGTTTCTTCGTGATGGTGCTCCCCCAAGGGTTGACATCCGCTCCAGGCAACAGAACGCCTTCCGAGAAGGATGGTGAACTGGAGGAGCAAGAACAATGGTTCTACAACCAACGCGCCTATCCGCTGGCGCGCATTCCGACGGGGATGCGTGAGCAAGCCCTGTCACGACTCCGCAGGATGATTGAGAAAGAAGGCGCGGGGAAATCGGCCGTCTTTGCTGCTCCGGCGCATTCCGCAGGCGTGACGCTTCCCCAGGCGACGTTGTCTCCAACATCTTGGACTCTGCTCGGTCCTCGGCCGACATTGATACCCTACAATGGCATTGTCTGGTCAGGACGAGTGACCGCGCTGGCCATTGACCCCCGAGATTCGAACGTTGTCTACGCGGGTTCAGCGCAGGGTGGAGTCTGGAAAACCACCGATGGGGGCCAGACTTGGACGCCACTCACAGACAATGCACCATCTCTTTCAATAGGCTCTCTGGCCATTGACCCATCGAACCCAGACGTAGTCTACGCTGGAACAGGGAGTGCCTCGGGGGGCTATTATGGCGCAGGAATTCTGAAGTCCACGGATGCCGGTAATTCGTGGACAAGTCTGACCGGACCTTTCGCTGGCCCGTTCGGTCCCGACACTTACTTCAGCGGAGGCGCCGAGATAGACGCGCTGGCTATCCAGCCAACGAATACGTCTGTCCTACTGGCTGCTGTCTGGCGTTGGCCCCACAGTGCAGCAGGAATCTTCCGGTCGACCGACGGCGGCAATAGCTGGACCCAAGTTTTCGCTGGGGCCGCTGGCGTCGGAGTATTCTTTGATCCAACGAATAGTAGCGATGCGTACGCCGCTCTGGGGGACTATTACGGAAGCTCATTAGACGGAGTTTACAAATCGACGGACGGCGGTCAAACTTGGACGCCAGACAATGGTACCGGCAATAGCGCCTTGCCGCCGGGATCAAGCATCGGCGGATTAACCCTCGCGCTGTCACCTTCGAGTCCTAATACTCTTTACTTGGATGCTTTTCAGACCGCTTCGTTTCCGGCCGTGTCATTGGGATTCTTCAAAACGATTGATGGCGGCCAGAACTGGACCCGAATAGCATCTCTTCCCAACTCCAAAGTTTACGGGACGCCGGACACCGCCGCCATTATTGGCGTCCATCCCAATAATCCTAACGTGGTGTTTGCTGGCGGGACTGGAATTTATCGGTCCCTGGACGGCGGCAACTCTTGGACGGACCTTACTTCGACCCGCTACTTCGACCCACGTTGACATGCATTCTTATGCGTTCTCCCCCGATGGCTCGAAAATGTATCTGGGCAATGACGGGGGTGTGATGAGCACGACAACCGTGACCAGCGATCCGACCACGTTCGAGTGGGCTGACCTGAACCAGGATCTTGCCATTACAGAGTTCTATCCCGGTTTTTCTGCAAACCCGAGCAACTACCAGCAATTTTTGGTTGCTGGCAGCCAGGATAATGGAACGCAAATCTACTCCGGGAATCTGACCTGGACTCCAGTGGCGTGTGGAGATGGAGGGTGGAGCATCGTTGACTCACAAACTCCCAGCACGGTGTATACGTCCTGTAACGGCATTGCCATACTGAAATCCGTTGCAGGTGGAGCAGCAGGGACCTTCTCTCTTGCACAAAATGGGGTAAACACGAGCGACAGGGTTTCGTTTATTCCTCCATTCGTCGCTGACCCATCGAATAC
Organism: uncultured Acidobacteriota bacterium; assembly: GCA_963824515.1. GTDB lineage: Bacteria > Acidobacteriota > Terriglobia > Acidiferrales > UBA7541 > Acidiferrum. The sequence goes on along the minus strand of CAWGPN010000005.1, from coordinate 98,652 downwards.
TCAGGTGCTTTATTTTGGAACCTACCGCGTCTATCAAAGTTCGAACGGCGCCAGTACCTGGAGCGCGATTTCGCCCGATCTGACTAACGGCGGTGTAGTGACTTCCATCGCTGTGTCGCCAACGGACTCTAACACCGTCTATGTGGGCACGAGTGATAGCCTAGTTCAGGTCTCCAGCGGCGCTAGCGTGGGTGTTGGAGCCACCTGGCAAAACATAAGCAGCGGTTTGCCTCCTCGATATGTTACACAGGTTGCTGTCTCTCCAAAGAATCCAGCTACAGCTTACGTGACTTTTTCAGGCTTCAGCGGCTTTGCGGACACTCTCGGGCATGTATTCGAGACCACAGACCAAGGTCTTACGTGGTCTGACATCAGCGGAAACCTCCCCAATATCCCCGTGAACGATATCGCCGTCGATCCGGACGTCCCACGCACGCTCTATATCGGCACCGACGTCGGTGTGTTCTCGTCAAACGACGGCGGCCAACACTGGTCGCCACTCGGCGTGGGTCTGCCAAACGTGGTTGTCAACGGTGTCAAACTCCACGAGGCCACACGCAGCCTGATAGCGGCTACCTACGGCAGGAGCATGTGGGCACTTTCTGCGCCGATTCCGGGAGTTTCGGCTGCCCTGTCAAGTTCCAACCTAAACTTCGCTGGACAGGTGGTGGGAAACAAGAGTGCGACGCAGGCCGTGACAATTTCAAACACTGGAAATGTCAGCCTGACCATCACGAATGTCACCGTTGCCGGTCCGAACAGCGCCGACTTTTCCGTAGAGCCAAATGGCACAACGTGTTCAGCCACGGCGCCGATTGCCGCCGGCTCAAACTGCGTCGTGACCGTCGGTTTCGACCCCGGTGCAGCAGGATCGCGAAGTGGTACGCTGAACATTTTCGACAACGCTGCGAATAGTCCTCAGACAGTGGCGCTTTCCGGAACCGGAGAGGACTTCTCACTCGGCGTGGCTTCGGGGTCTTCAATGTCGGCGACGGTCACGGCGGGCCAATCCGCAACCTACACCCTCAATATGACGCCGCAAGGAGGATTCAATCAGGCGACGACACTCTCCTGCACGGGGGCACCGCTTCAGGCAAGTTGTTATATCTCGCCTAGCTCTGTGACTTTCGACGGATTGACTCCGGCTACTGCAACAGTTACCGTGACGACGATGGCGCACACAATGGCTCTGCCGATGTATCGTGGGCCACTCATGCCGTCGACAGAACCAGGAGTCGTTCTCAGCTTGGCTTACCTATTTGCGCTGTTGATAATCGTGATTTTGTATGCGGCAGCGCAAGCGCAACTGCGGACAGAGAAGTTCAGAATCTGGTTAGTACCCGCCTCAATAATCCTTTGCGTATTGTTGTGGGCTGGATGCGGCGGCGGCGCAGGAAACGGCGCCGTGGGCGGAAACAATGTCGGTACACCTGCAGGAGCTTACACACTCAGTATATCCGCCAATTCAGGTGCTTTGAGCCATAGGATCTCACTGACGTTAACCGTCAACTGAACCATTCACCCTGGCTACCGATCCAAATTTGGTGGGCGCGAGCTCAACTGAAACGTCAACAGTACGGAATCTTTCCGATGAGTACGTCGGACGGAACGAAAATCGATCCATGCGCAGCAAGTGAAACTGGTCACCACGGCGTTGCACGACTTGGCCTCCACCTAGCACTTAATTGGAAGAATTCCCGTCTCCCACAACGCCGCCGAATCGCAATCTCGTCTTCCCAGCAGGTGGATTTCTAAAGTTTCTTATAGCATTTTGATGAATTTGTAATATAAGAATTGGACTTGTCCCCATTTTTGAGACAACCGGTTAAGACTCAAGATTCAGCGAATGGAAGGAAAATCCCCTGGCTCTGTTGACATCCTCGACACAGTTTGTGCTTCGAGGAGTCGACAAGGAGGGGCCGGAGGTGTTTTCTGATGGGGCAGGAGGGACGATGGCCGAGGTTGGACTCCTGCCCATGGCTCGCGTGGCGCTGCAAGTGGCCACGCAGGTTTTGCCGCCCTACCGCACGCGCTTCAGCAAACACCAGTTCACCCAGCCGCAGTTGTTGGCGGTGCTGTGCCTGATGCGCTTCGAAGACTGGACCTTTCGTGAAGCCGAGACGCGCTTGCGCGAGCACCAGGAATTGCGCAGCGGCACTGAAATTACAGGCCGTGCCGGACTACACCACGCTATATCGGTTTCTGCGGCGACTGGACGACGACACCGTCGATCGCGGACTGAGGAAACGGTGCGTCGCTTGCGTGCACGCCGGCGTCGGCCCGTTTCTGCCGCCATCGATGGCACCGGACTGTCCTACAATTCCGTCAGCACCTTCTTTGTCCGCCGCATGGAACAACAGGCCGAGGAAGGTCGCCCCATCGTCGCTGGTTGAAATGGCTGATCGTTGCGGATTTGCAGCAACAGATTTTGCTGGCGCAACGGGCCCATCACGGACCGCGGATGCGACGTCCGCGCCCTGCCAGGGTTGCTGGATGTGGCGAGCACGAGCGCCCCTTGGCCTGGTGCTGGCCGATGCGGAGTTCGACTCCGAAGCCAACCACGAATACATTCGCCAACGCCTGCGAGCGCGGAGCATCATTCCGGCGAACCTTCGCCGGGGTATTCCCCGAGGAGCCATCCGTAGTCAGATGTACCGGGCCTTTCCACGGAAACAGCCTACCGGCCACGCGCGAAGATCGAAACCATCTTCTCAGTAGTTAAACGGAAACTCTCCTCGCGTGCTCCGGGGCGCTTGTTGACATCGCAAATTCGCCAAGCCCTGCTACTCGGGCTTACCTACAACCTCTATCGCTTGAGGCACCCCAGCCGTTCGCAAGGATGTCAACAGAGCCACCGTCGCAAGTTCTGCGGACGGTAATGCCATCCGCCGTTTGCGACTGGAGTCCTGATCTCTTTCACTCCTCTGGATCCCTCCCTTTAACAGTTCTTATCATCAATACCTGGACTCCCTTCTTGGCCACCACAGCCCGCTCGATTTGGGCGAGCCTAACGTGGAGTTTGGCTCATCGGCGATTCCGCATTTCATCAACGGAAATCCTGAACCCGAGACTTGGACTAATCCGATCTATTCACAGCTCATTAAATACGGAAACAGAATGCACGGGCGGCTTCACTATTGACTTTGCCCCGAGATCGCTGCGCGCCAACGGGGGAAAACCGCGGTGCTTTGAGACGTCTCCTGGAGCAGATTGGCACATCATCTGGATCATGGTCAAGACTGACCTAGATCTATCTAGACATGAGAATTCGATCTGGTATCATTCGTCTAGGAGAAAGAGTTTATATGACCACAACAAGACAGGTCGGGCTTAACATGAAAACGGCGCTTTACAACAAGCTTAAGAAACTGGCCGAGGATAACGGTCAGACGACCACCTATGTTCTCGAGCAGGCCGCGGAACACTACATTCAGTTTGTTCAGCCGACGCAGGAGACTGTCCGGCCAGAGATCATAGCTCTCGCTCGGCAGTCCATCCGCAAGAATGATAAGCTGCTCCGACTGTTGGCGAAATGAGAATTTTTCCGACCGTGGCCGAAGCAATGGAGGTCCATCGATTGGCGATTGACGAGTACGGCGGACTCCACGGTATTCGGGACAAGGCCCTCTTGGAGTCAGCCATTTTTAGACCTCAGAACGGTTACTACCAGGATATCTTTGAGGAAGCTGCCGCTCTGATGGAATCCTTGGCACAAAGCCAAGCATTCATGGACGGAAACAAGCGGGTTAGTTTTCTGCTAACGGATATCATGCTTCGAGCCAACGGGTGGTTTCTCGATGTAGACCCGGACGCAGCGCACGCATTCATCTCCGGCTTTGCTGCCCAGAAAGAGGACCGCTTCAGCCGGATTGTTGAATGGATCAAATCCTGTGCCAAGCGAATCGCGGATTAAACTGCTTTGCAACGAGTGCTTTGTTAGCAGTACAACGGGCTCCGAGGAATTTCGGAGCCTCTTGTCGTATAGGCATCAACCTGCTGGAAGGCTACCATTACCGGCGACGCCATCGTCTCACCGAAAGTTTGTAAACTGATAGTATGAGGACCCATTGTGAGTAGTGCCTGAAGGGCAGTGTGTGTCGAAACCCGCTTGTATGTTGCGAGAGGAGAGGCTGATGGGTGTTCCTAAGAGTGCAGATGGATACGGTTTCGTGCCGGCGGATTCCGCAAAAACCATGTCCGGCCTTCAACTTTTAACTGGCATCTTGGAGGGTAATCTGCCTGCGCCCCCAATTCAGCGGGCCTTGGACTTCCGTCTCGTCCAGGTAGAGCGGGGGCGTACGATGTTCGCTGGCAATCCGAAGTTTGAATATTACAATCCGCTTGGATCAGTTCATGGGGGATTCGCCGCAGCCCTTCTTGATTCCTGCATGGCGTGTGCTGTGCACTCCACGCTCGACGTTGGATGCAGTTACGCAACTGTAGAAATCAAAATCAATTATGTTCGAGCAATTACTTCTGATACCGGCGAGGTACTGGCAGAGGGGAAAGTTATCAACGCTGGAAAAAGGATTGCCACGGCAGAGGGTCGACTGTTTGATTTAGCGGGGAAGCTATATGCGCATGGAACCACGACGTGTCTCATCGTTGCTCTCTAGACTGTTAGCGCAAGGAAAGGTGGCCCGCCTCTCGAGAGAGGGATCGGCAACCTTTGGTGTACCAGCCATAACAGACGGCAAAGCAAGCAGCAGTGAGCGGCCAAGTTCAAGCGAATTGATTGTCTCAAGCGGCGTCTGGGTCCGGGACAGCGGACGCAGACTTAGCGAAAGATCCATGGGTGCATATCGGATCGCCAGTTATCCCGCTCAGTAGTAGCCAAACAAGTGCGCAGAAGCTAGTGATCTAGATGCTGCTCAATGTAGGTCAATCGTGTGTTGATGTGAACAAATTCATCCTCTAGGGCGTCACTCAAGGCGAGAAGTGCGGAACTGATATTCCAGAGTGGCTTGTTTTCAAACTTTACTTCGCCCGAAGCATCGCTTAGAAGGCTCATGTTTTCTTGTAGGATAGCGGAAATATTTCGATAATGAGCCGACGGCATGATCGCGTCCCCCCTAATTGTCTTAATTTTAAGTTAATTCTCGCACCGAGATTGTTTGATCCAAGCGCGTAGAGCAAAGAGTGGCCAGCAGTTGCTTGAAAAAGAGCAAAAGGACCCTGAAGCCAGAACAGCCCTGAAATCGGCGTCGCGATTTTTACCGTAGTCACATCTCAGTCTGGCCGCCATCCACAACGTGTTTGACCTCGCGAAAGAAGAACAAGCCATCTTTGTCAACGGACTTCCTGGCGAAACGCCAGAAATTACAGTTGCCAGGCTGACGACGTTCGAACTCATCGACAAATTCATCTCGGAAATCTCTAAGAGGATTGGCGAGTGAGGAAAGTAGGATGTAACTTTTTGCCGAAGAAACCCTACACTTCCGGAGTGTGCTGATCGCCGGGACGAAAGGTCCATCATGCCCTTCGCCAGACAACGAGCATCAATCATGCTCAGCAGAGTTCTTTCTAGGGGAGGGCATAAGCTCGCCCGCCGCTTTAGCCAAGCGCCTCTCGCAGTTTTCCCATTCTTCCATCGTGCACTGCCCCTTGCGGCAGTCAAACTCGCAAAGGGCCGAGTCCTCTGGGACATCCTGGACCATCTGGTTGTGGAGCCAGCGCCAGATCCTTCGAATTGGCGATTTGGTGTTCAACTTCGCTTCGGCCGTGCCATTAAGCCTCAAGACAAGCAACCGGTCAACCCCTCGGGCCATGGGAAAGGTTACTCCTAGAGTCGAGCATGCATCGTTCCGTGCCATCCACAAGAAAATAAACATCTTAGCAGCCGTAAAGATAGGATGGGAACCGAAGTAGTGCTATTTCGTTACAAAATAGTTCCCTATCTGCAGCCTGAATTGTTTCGCCAATCGAGCCAGCCAATGGGGCCAGCGCCTGCCTGGCAGCGTCGCGGATGTCGATGGCCAGCGCGGCGGAACAAGAATCTCTAAGAGAACCGACCTTTCCGTCTTTGCGCAATCAGACCTGGATAGAGTAGGTAAGCGTCATCGCATGGCCGTCTGGACGAATTGAGAGTAAATAAGGATGCTGCCCGTTGTGGGCACATCGATAAGTGTCCACGAGGGATAAATGGACACTTCCGAGCAGGTGGCGATTGAGACTTCCAGTCACACCAAGAGGCGGCGGAGAACGGTCGAAGAAAAGCGCCGAATCGTCGAAGAGACATTAGAGGCCGGTGCGTCAGTAGCGCGCGTGGCGCGGAGGCATGCGGTCAACGCCAACCAGGTTTTTTACTGGCGCAAGAAGTATCGGGAAGGAAGACTGGGTAAAGGTCGGTCCGGCAATCTCCTGCCTGTAGCAGTCTCAGAGATCCCGTCGAATAAATCTGGACAAGTTCGTTGTGCTTCGTCGCGATGCAGTTTGGGGGCGATGGAAATCAAACTGCCGAAGGGGCAAGTTCGCATCACGGGCAGTGTCGAAGCAGAAGCACTGCGCACCGTGCTGGAATGTTTGCTGGGATGATCGGGCTGGCGGCGGGAACACGCATCTGGATCGTGGCGGGCGTGACCGACATGCGGCGCGGTTTTGTGGGACTGAGCGGGATGGTGCAGACGGCGCTGCAGGAGAATCCGTTTTCGGGACAGGTGTTTATGTTTCGTGGGCGGCGCGGCGATCTGATCAAGTTGCTGTGGTGGGACGGCGACGGGCTATGTCTTTTCGCCAAGAGACTGGAGCGCGGGCGATTCATCTGGCCGCAAGCGACGAGTGGGACGGTGTCGCTGACGCCGGCGCAGCTCTCGATGTTGCTGGAAGGGATCGATTGGCGGCGTCCGGTGCGCACACAGGCGCCGCAGATGGCGGTGTAAGCAGAAAGTTCATCAACATTATTGATTTGCTCATCGTACTTTTTATTCTTGCTTTGGCATACTGCGCGCAGATGAGCGCAGCGCACCGCCCTTCCGGATCTCGATACGCTAAACCCCGAAGCATTGAAGGCACTGATCGTCGCACAGCACGCGCAAATTCTTTCCCGAGATGAACAACTCCTTTCCCGAGCACGAACAACTCCTTCGCAAAGACGAACAACTGGCCTCGCGAGACGAAGAGATCGAGCGGCTGAAGCTGCTGATCGCCAAGCTGCGGCGGATGCAGTTCGGGCGCAAGTCGGAGAAGCTGGACCGGCAGATCGAGCAGTTGGAGTTGCGGCTGGACGAACTGGAAGCGAGCCGAGCAGAGAACGCTAGCCGCTACTTCCGCTACCCCGACGGCTGCGCCGCGTTGTGAATCGAACGGCGAAGACGGCGCGGCGGCCGCTGCCGGCGCATCTGCCGCGTGAGACGCGGAAGATTCTGCCGAAGCAAACGCCTGTCCGGACTGCGGCGGCGAGTTGAAGCATCTGGGCGAAGATGTTTCGGAGATGCTGGAGTATGTGCCGGCCCACTTCAAAGTGATTCGGCAGGTGCGGCCGAAGCTGGCCTGCGCGCGCTGCGACAAGATCGTGCAAGCGGAAGCGCCCAGTCGTCCGATCGCGCGCGGGATGGCGGGGCCGGGACTTGCTGGCGCACGTGCTGGTATCGAAATATTGCGACCACTTGCCGTTGTATCGGCAGGCCGAGATCTACGCGCGGGAAGGAGTGGAGCTGGATCGCTCGACGCATGGCGGATTGGGTGGGAGGATGCAGCCGGTTGCTGGAGCCCTTGGTGGAGGCGTTGCGACGTCACGTGATGAGCGCCGAGAAGCTGCACGCCGACGATACGCCGGTGCCGGTGCTGGCACCGGGCAATGGCAAAACCAAAACGGGGCGACTGTGGACCTATGTGCGGGATGACCGGCCCGCGGGAGACGCAGAGCCCGCCGGCGGTGTGGTTCGCCTACTCGCCGGATCGCAAGGGCGAACATCCGCAAGCTCACTTGAGCGAGTTCACGGGCACGCTGCAGGCGGATGGGTACGCGGGGTTCGACGCGGTCTATGAAGGCGGACGGGTGAAGGAAGCCGCGTGCTGGGCGCATGTGCGCAGGAAATTCTACGATCTTCAGGTCGCTCACAAGTCGCCGGTGGCGCAAGAAGCGCTGGAGCGGATCGCGGCTCTGTATGCCATCGAGGAAGAGATCCGAGGCCGTCCAGCCGAAGAGCGGCGCGAGGTCCGGAACGCGCGCAGCCGGCCGCTGCTGGAATCGCTGAAGCAGTGGCTGGAAGAGACCTTGGGCAAGCTGTCGCAGAAATCGGATACCACGAAGGCGATTCGCTACGCGCTGGGGCGCTGGGACGCGCTGACTGCGCTTCTGCGACGATGGCCGTCTGGAAATCGACAACAATGCCGCGGAACGTTCGCTGCGCGCCGTCGCTTTGGGTCGGAAAAATTATTTCTTCGCCGGTTCGGATACGGGCGGCGAACGCGCCGCCGCTATCTACAGCCTGATCGGCACAGCAAAACTCAACGGTCTGAACCCGGAAGCGTACTTGCGCGAGGTGCTCTCACGCATCGCCGACCACCCTATCAACCGCATCGAGGAACTGCTGCCCTGGAATCTCGCTGCAGAACTCACGGGAAACTCACGCCGCGCAGCATAGTTAACTACAGTACGTCAAGACGGTCTGAGATCGACGCTTACAGACAGACTACCACGCGTACTTTAAAGGTTTTCAGCCGGTACTTTGTCGCTCCTGGGGTTTGCGTTGGTTTCTTACTTCTGTGGCCGTTTCTAATTCAGGTTCGCCCTTACCAGTTTAAGAGAAGCTTGCAATCAGCGTCCGCGGCCACGAGGGACTTCTTTGATTCCTCCTTCTTGTACAAGTGGACGGGGGATATCTATTCGCCAAGCCTCGGCGCGCTTCCTCTTACTGTCGGCAGCTGGCAGAAAAGAGTGACTGATGTGGGCATCTACGTCCTACTGCCAATGGTATTTCTTTTTGTTCTTATGACCTTGATTGTCATCACCCGCTCAGCCGATGAGACGAGGAAAAGACAGACTGCACATTGCCATTTGTTTGGGGGCGCGGCGCTGACGTCAATTGCTCTAACCGTTCTGCTACATCTCGTCTTGAGAGTAGACTATCCCATGGCCCGATTTTGCCTCTATGAAATTCCCTTTTTTACGCTGAGCGTAATGTTGAGCTTTCGCGAGTTATCATATCGCTTTCCGCGTTTGCATCTTAATATCCTCGGCTTCGTGCTCGCTGCCATCGTGTTAACGGATTACGGACTTTCCCTAAACACTAAATATTTCAGGTACAACGCATACGACGTCTTTTCCCGGCAACTGTTTCTGCGCATTGCCCAGGATGCCCAAGCGCATGGCTTAACCAACGTCCGTATCGGCGGAACCTGGTGGTACGAGCCAGAAATGAATTTCTATAGGCGCCGATATAAGGCGGACTGGATGAAGCCGTACGATGTAAAAGATAAGTCCTATTTCTGGGAGTCTCCAGGTGCTTTGCAGCCGGCCGCCTACAATTACTACCTTTTTATTCCGGCAAACGATCCGGGGTTAGCCGGCCCGCGGGTGCGAACAATATTCCAAGACCCGACTACACACCTTATCGTCATCGCGCTTGATAAATGAGTTGAAAATGATATGTGTGTAAATTACAGTCGGGAAACATCCGTGCTCTCATGAAGCCAACTGATCCGCTGCGAAAGGAAAGTCTTGGGGATTTGATTGAGCTACAGAAACTAATATCACGCAAAGGACTCCCTAGTTGGTCGGTAGGTGGCAATTCATGCATACGGGCTGGGTGGGTTTTGCGCGGATCAGCAGTTTATGCAGAGGTGTAAATTTGTCGGTGCTAGGCGACAAATCTGATTTTTTAACTAGGAAGCCCCAACGAAAGTTTGCATGGCGTCGCAGCTGTAAGCTGTCGGAAAAATAGGGAGAGCAAGGCAAATCGGCATCCCAACATTGGTTCGTCTCAATCGGTACTCGTACCGTGAGCCCCGAATCGAGGCGATAAGGCACGGTTTGAGCCGCTGGCATCCGCAAAAATCCGTGTACTTCTAGCAGGGGCTCGAAAGACAACCTCCAAATGTTTCGCGGATAACTGCACCAGATCCCCAAGGCCAGAAGTCCGAACAAGGTGACCCGCCTCAATTTCTTGCTCCTCGGAGATAACGTCCGTTGGAAGAATACAACCCCAAGACATGCGGCGGTCGTCCAGATTGCTGCTTCTCCAAATCGTGGCGCTGGGGCCAAGAGAAACCAGAACAGCAGGCCACCAATGGAGGGCACGAGCAACCAAAACGAGAAACCCTCTCTCACTCTTCTGTGCCAGAATGCGGCGAACAATCCTGCTGCGGACATGAGCACTGGAACTAGAAAATCTACCCTGTTTCTGACCACACCTGCGAACCAGGGCCTCCACCAGCGTATCCCGCTAGTTTCCTCAAAGTTCGCATGAGGGATGCGTGCCCAGGACTCATCGACATGAGCCATGAAGTCGGTGGCTGAGTGCGGAACCCTCCAGTCCACAGGGAACGCAAAGGCGCTGCTAGGATAAAACGGATAGCCGCTTAGAATCACGCCGCGTAAGAGCCAAGGAATCAAGAGGACGCTGGAAAATCCAATCGAAGCGATGATAACCAATCTTTTTCGCTGCGGGAGAATATCTTGTGAAAAAATCTGGACAAAAACGACACCTAAGCCAAGACCGGCTACCGCCAAACTAGAGAGTTTGAATGTAACTGCAAGAGCGAACAGAACCGCAGCTACAAATAGGCTCGACTCGACACGCTTCGTAGAGCCCACCGAACTGCGGCTCTCCTGCAGAGCATCGAATAGTGCTATCATCCCGGCGATCAAGACAATCGCCGTCGGAATGTCCGTATTTGTTCCGACTATCTCTCCGGTCAAGGCCCACACAATGGCCGGAACAACCAGCAGTGAAATAAACCAGTCTAGAGCTTGCACTTGTAGCGCGAAGAATGCTTGGAAAAAACTCTTCATGATGACCACAACGAGTGCGCACAGCAATAGACCTACGAATAAATGGAACGCTAAACCTCGCAAAGGTCCTTGATCGAGCGCAGCAACACACAAAAATACACTCGAATTCAAGCCAAGTTGCCCGAGAAGATTGGTGAGGCCGGGCACGAGCGGGTAGGTCACAAACCAACGCACGGCCATTGCACCGTAAAAGCCTGTGTCGTAATGAACCGCTGGGCCCGCACAGCGCGCCGCGATAACCAATACAACTGCGACATAACACAATCTGGTCCAACGACCTGTCTCCGGATCCTGGCCTAAGAAACTGATCAGCGTTCTTCGATTCAGGATGGCTCCGACAAGTCCCAGAATGCAGAGAAAGCCAGCGACATAAATATCAACCGGTCTAAAGAGGTGATAAAACTGTAAGCAAGCGACCGCCGTACAGACGCCAACCCAAAAAGATCCACTAGGACGGCTTTCAAAACCGAACCGCCGAAGTACCACTGAGCCGATTCCAGCCATCGTGATGGCACAGACCAACCATGCCAAAACAATCGAGACGACCACAACACCCAGCATTTATTCGGCTCCCGTTCAATGACCAAACTTTCCTCACACCCGATCCGCGATCGCTCCTTCCATCCTTTGGAAGAAGAACAGCCCGCCAAAAAGTACCAGCGCGACCGCCGCCGCAGAAGCCAGCAGCAGCGGCCCGGGCGGCTGCGCCATGCCCCGTCAGTGTCCAGCGGAATCCGTCAATCACTCCCGCCATGGGGTTCAGCCCGTACAGCCATCGCCACCGCACCGGCACCAGCGACGACGGGTACGCCACCGGCGACGCAAACATCCAGAACTGGATCAAAAATGGCACAACATATTTTACATCGCGATACAACGCGTTCAGCGCCGACATCCACAGCCCCACTCCCAGCGCCGTCAGCACGGCCAGCAGAACGCAGCGCCGGCAACCACAGCGCCGCGATTCCCGGCCGGATGTGATAAATGCCCAGCACCACCCCCAGTACCACGCACCCAATCGAAAAATCCACCAGCCCGGAAATCACCGCAGAAATCGGCAGCACCAGACGCGGGAAAAAAACTTTCGTGATCACCCGCTGGTTGTCCACCACCACCGCCGTGCACGATTGCAGCGCCGTCGCGAAATAGTTCCAGGGCACCAGCGCCGTGAAATAAAAAACCGGATAAGCCAGCCCGTCCGACGGCAGCTTCGCCAGCCGCCCAAAAAATAAAGTGAACACGCCCATGGTCAACAGCGGCTGCAGCACCACCCACGCCACCCCGATCGCCGTTTGCTTGTAGCGGACTTTGACGTCGCGCCAAACAAAAAAGTACAGCAGCTCGCGATAAGCCCACACTTCTCCGAGCCGCAGATCGAGCCAGCCGCGCGGCGGTTCAATGCGCACGATGACAGGCGCGGCGTGTTGCGCCGGAAGCGGCGAAGCTGGTGCGGTAACCGAAGCCATCGAGTCTTCGTGGAACTCCAGGAAGCTTAGTTCAGCAAATGGCGTCCAACAAACCTAGTTCTGCAAACTTAGTGGTGCAAACTTCGTTTAGCAAGCTTCCACAGCGGGCGCGCGTGAATCTCCAAGAGCGCCAGGACGAACCCCTGATTAGATTAGCAGAGATGCGTGGCCACCGCGACGCTCGCACAGCTCGGCGCACACGGACTTCGCGCTCGGCCTTCGCGCTCGGCAGGGCAGGCGCGCGTGCCTCAGCGGCAGTACACGGCTGGCCGGGGGCAGGGAAAAGTCCAAATTTGTGCGAACGGGATCAGCGCTGCTGATTTTTCCTGAGTTGTTCGAGATCGCGCTGCTCGATCTGGTGCATGAGGGCTTTGCGGTGAAACAGATACGCATCGATCTGCGTCGTAATTTGGCGCGGAACGACGAAAAATTGGTTTCGAATCATTTGCGGAAAAGAGATGGGACCGCGCGCGGGGATGAGATGTGAACCCCACTGGAACATGAGGCCGGCGTTCCAGAAAACGAAGCAGGCGAGAAAAACGGATGCGGAGACAAGCGCGGAGCGGGGCGTTCGAAGGAAGCGGGTGAAGCGCTCGAGAAAAACGGCCAGTCCCAGGATAAAAAGTGGCGTCAACGAAACAAAAAAGCGATTGCCGTACGAAGAGATGCCGGCCCAATCTGGATAAGAAGCGATGAAACAATAAAAAGCGAGCGCGGCAATGAGAAACGTCGCGCCGACGCGCGGGACGCTGCGCCAGAAAGCAATCAGGCCAATGAAAGCGAAAAGAAGAACCGGCGTCCAAGAGAATAATCCGTGGTCGGAAGAAAAAAGCACGGACAGCAGATGCGGCGAGAGCCAATTCCATTGGCTGATGGAGATGTAACCCGTTTGGAAAATGCCGCCGTAGACGATGAGGTGCGCGACGAACGAGGGAAGGAGACAAATCAGAAATGTGACTGCAAAAGCCATATGCTGGGCCAATAATCGGGCTAAGGTCGGAGGACTCTGCGCGCTGAAAGCGTGCGGGGTGCTTGGTTCGCCGCTCGAGTGTGAGCTGCTACCTGCGCCGGGCGAAGATCGAACCGCCGACGCGTATTCGCGGAGTGCCTCCAGCAACACAACGACGAACAGCATGACGTTTGCGTAGTAGACGTCAAGCATCAGTCCCGAGATTGCGCCGAGCAGAATCCACTGTCGAAGGGTGCGCGAACCGCGCGTTTTCTCCCAGTACCACAAAAAAAGAGCGACGACAAAAGCGGAAAGCGCGTGCGACCACGACGGATTGAAATACATGTAGACGGGAAGCGAACTGGCCCCCCAGATGGCCAGAGTGGCGAGGAACGCCCAGCGCTCATCAACGTATTTGCGGGCGAGGCGGAAAGAAATGAGCAGGCCAAGGAAGCCGTAGATGGCCGTGCCGAGGGCCATGGCGATGCGATAAGGCGTGGAAAAACCGTCGGCGGGAATGGCGGAGCCCAGCGCGCGCGCGATCAGAACGCCGGCGTGGGTGATGAGGAGAAAGGGAGACCAGAGAATGGCCGGACCGACGGTGAAGTGATTTTCGAGGTGGCCGGTGCGCGTGCGAAATTCAGGGAGCGGCTGGCCGTTATTATCGAGGCGATTTTCGCGGAAGCTGGTATTGGCGTGCTGATAGTCGCGGGTGAAATCGAGATTGTGCTGGATGAGCGGAGCGCGGGCGTAGGCGTAGTAGCCGACGCCGTCGCCGCGGACCCAGGGATTGAGCAGGGGAAGAGAAAGCAGGAAGAGCACAAGAAGAAGGCGCTCGGCTTTGCGCGGGTCCGGCTGAGCTGAAGAGGTCAAACGTTGCGGCTCCAGAAAACCCCCACTGCGGTACGAGTCCACTGATGGATTGAAGTTTACGGCAAAACTGGAGAAATGCGGAGCGAGGAGGATGGAGTTGCAAGAGGAGTGGGCGGTTGCGCGTCACTTATGGGGCAAGAGCATGCAGGAAGGAGAAAAGCAGGCCACGCTTTCAAAAGGCAGAATCGAAAGGCGAAACAATCCGAAAAGAAAGGTCGAGTTCAAAGTCGTCTCGGTGCATAGGATTGTCTACTCGTCCAGTACATCTCTTACCCTAAAGACCAGTTGAACCGGCTGACGCTAAGGACGTATCCTGATACCACCACGGTGAATTACACGTCGCGTTACTCCATGCAAGAGATTGGCTTAAAAAACTGTGACTCGCGCTTGACCCAGGTCTCCGACCCCAGGCTATGCAGCGCTCCTCGACTACCAGCTACTACGATGCAAACGGACTCGGCTCCAAAACTTCGCTGGGTGCCGGACCCTTCGGTTTTTAAGGTTCCGGGTTTAGATCCAACCTCAGGTTGACTGCCGACAGAAACCTGCGTGCCCCGGTCCCGTGTAGCGCGGGCAGGTGGGCGGGTGGCACAGACGACATATTCTAAGACGATTTTGGGTGCCGCATACGCCAGTTTTGCGTGTGCGGGTTTAGAGGCGCTCTCGTGCCAAACGATTGCACCTTTCAGAGCACTCTTCCCGGCTGGATGAGATAATTGGCTTTCGAGCAGGAGGAGCCCAATGGCTATCGTCTCCGAAAGCGTCATTGTTCAAGATCCGAACATTCATAGCGGAGAACCCGTCTTCCGCGGCACCCGCGTGCCTTTCCAGACGCTGCTTGATTACTTGGAGGGCGGAGAAACGTTGGATGAATTCCTGAAACAATATCCCGGAGTAAGCCGCGAGCAAGCCATCGCCGCGTTAGAAGAGGCCAAGACCCTTCTCTTGTCCCGCTTCGGGAAATGAAGATTCTCCTCGATGAATGCCTGCCCGACGAACTGAGAGAGACCGTAACTGGCATGGGCCACGAGTGCCAGACGGTCCGAAGAGGCGGGTACCGAACTCCCAAAATTGAAAGAAAAGTCGTAAGGGGGAGGGGCGGAGGTTTAGGGCCGACACGATTGCGGGTGTCGGAGACTTTGGGTTGTAGGGGGACCGGGTTTAGAGTCAACTTCATGCAGAAAGGGCCGTGACGAGGGTTTCCAATTGCCCTGAACTGGCTTTTCCCCTAAAGTGGGGCGTATGACGTACTCCGACATCATCATGATCGAGCCCGGCAAACGTGGCGGTAAGCCGTGCATCCGCGGGCTGCGCGTCACCGTGTATGACGTGCTGGAATACCTGGCCAGCGGAATGACGCACGCTGATGTTCTGCGGGAATTCCCTTATCTCACGGAGGAGGATATCCGTGCGTGCCTCGCTTATGCCGCTGATCGCGAGCGCAAACTGGAAATCTCGAACGCGTGAAGCTTCTTTTCGATGAAAATCTGCCGCCGCGCCTAACGGAAAGGCTGGCGAACGTCTATCCGGGGTCGATTCACGTTCATGAATGTGGACTGGGAAGCACGGACGACTCGGCCATTTGGCAATACGCCAAAGAGAATGACCGCCAACGTTCTCCCCCGAATAGGCGTTAGTGCCGACTTCACGTATGCGAGAGCTTCGAATGTGCTCGGTTCGGGACGTCATTCCGTCCCCACGGTCAATGGCCAAAACAATGTTCGCGTCGTGTGCGGCTTTTTCTACTCTTTTTGGAAGCATCCGCATGGAAGACCTTAGATATTGAAAATCAGAAGAAAGCTTAAGCTTGATTTGGCTCAGCTGCCTTACTCAGAGCAGTGGGAGAGCATCGTGTTCTATTGAGATTCCAATGTGGGATTGAGGAATTCTGATCCTCTTGGAGTCAATGTGATAGTTCGCTCCCAAGTCTTGAAGCCAGGTTTGTTCAGTTGAATCTTGTGATCGCCAGGTGCAAGTCTGATGAGGGACGGCGTACCGCCCATATATTTCTTGTCCACGACGATTTCGGCTCCATCTGGGGTGGACCTGATCTGGACTAAACAAAGTGAAGCGAGGTCTGTAACCTCATTCGAGGCCTGTGAATCTTGCTGCTCCCATTCCTCTGACTCGAATCGGTGGAGATCGAGGGTGGTATCGCCATTGACATACGCCGCAACTTCCGTACCCCTTGGGATGGTAATGTCTTCTCCACGCATCAGCAGCGCCAATGGCGCGGCTGGAAAGAATGCAAGGGCAGTTTGCTCAAGTTCGCTTTTCATCACGCCGGAGTGCCCTTCCCCCTTTGCTTTTTCGATAGCTCGGAGCGGCACGACCTCCCCATCCGCCAATCGTACCGCATCGATTTTGACAGTCAGCCGTCCACCTCGCGCCATTCGGCCTTTGCGCCGGACTTCGGTGACAGTGCCCCACGCCATTGCTCGACACGGGATTACGATGATGCCATCAACTTCCACATCATCGATCACTTGAAAGCCCACGCGGTCGCCCATTGCGGCCTTTGCAGACGAGAGGTCTTGGATGAGCCATAGCCTTACTGGAGTCCCGTCCGCAAGCCTGAACGGCTTCGGAGTCCTTGGCGTCGCTGTCTGTGGTATTTGTGCGGAGTCCTGATCAGGCTGCCGAGATTGCGTGACTGCGTGCGAACGGCTCATGCCGAGCAAGCACATGGCGAGAGCGCAGAAACTGAAAATCTTTGTCAAGTGTAGCCCCCTCCAAGCAATTCAGTCAAAAGCTAAAAGGCGTGTGAAGCGAGTCTCCGTTGGTCATTTGTATGAACCGAGCTTCGCTTTAACGATGAATTCGCGATAATCGGTAAACTGCCCCCGGCACCAATCGACACGCTTCTCTCCACGCAACTGCGAATAAAACGTGACAGGAATCAGTCGAGGAGGTTCATCGGTTCGTTGAAGCCAACCGTAGGTGACAACGACCTGATAGGTCCCCCAATGGCGGGGAAGTTCCATAGTTTGTGAAATGCGCAGTATGTTCGTCTTATCGTCCGTCCAGACTTCGCCGTAGCACGAAACAATGCGTTCTTGCTTGTGCGTGAAGAAGCCGTAATCATTGAGACGCGCAAATCTGCAGGCCTCGTCTTCAGCGTTGGCCTCATACTGAAAGATCTTCATGCGATGTTTATTCACATCCACATCTGGAGCCTGATGAACCCTGAGGTCCAATGCTGTTCCGATCATCCGGGGTAGCTCCGACCAATCGTCTCCGGGCACTACCCAGTGGCGCAACGGCGGTCTGGGAAGCTCCTTTAATTCCTTCTTTCCGTCGGGATACCAACGGTATCGCTGATCTCGATATATGACGCGGACTTCGAAGTTTGTCTGCAGCTTAGGTTCCTGGTTTCCCGAGCCCCACGCAAAAGACTGCACGGCAATAAAGCTCTGCATACTGTCGAGGAGAGCTTGTGCCTTTGTTCTTAGCAGGGCGACTTCTTCAGGTTCTGCTGGCCTGTGTTGCAGTCCCTCCTGATGCGTTGGAACGAATCTTGAATAAAAATCGGGTGATGGCGCATATTTCGAATAGATGTCCCCAGGAAGCGGTGACACCAACTCACTGGAGCGAAATATCTGGTGTGCCAGAAATGGCCGCACCTTTCGTACAAATTCTGCCAGGGACTGGACAGGCACCGCATCTGCCTCTGGCCCGATGGCGTTCGCGACCCTCGCGAGAATTCCCACAATTTGGCCGGTCTTCGAATCGACGACGATTCCTCCGCTTGCTCCTCCGCGAAGAGGCTTGCCACGATCTAATTGATAGTCAAAGATAAGAATGCCGCTCGCAGTCTTGCCCCGGAAAGTCGCGGAAAATCGCAGGAGTTTTCGATGCCGAAAGTAACCTTCCCAGGGATAACCGTAAATATCAACGCGTTCCCCGTGTTCCAGTTCATCAAGACTGAAAGTTAGGCCGTGATGGTGGGGCAATGGGTCGCGGAGTTCGAGAATTGCGAGGTCCCGGCTCACGGCGTAGGCCATCGGCACGCCTGCAACAACGTTCCAGGTCGCATCATGATCCTGCGGACCAGTGGCAAGATACTGCCGTATGACTTTTCGTCCATTTATCTTACGAAGCCGCGCGGACGCGGCAACGTGGTAGTTCGTTCCCAGGAGACGGCAGTCGGGGTCCAAGCAAAAAGCCGTGCCGAGTTCGGCTCCGACTTGGAGACCAGGGTCGATCCCAGCGGGAAGACCGGGAACAAAACTGCTACCGATTCGAAGATGCGGGTGAAGGTGAGCGTTTAGCTTGCCTACAGGGATAAGGATCTCGCTAAAATCCTTAACTTGCTTTTCGACGGAAGGAGTCACAGCCGACACGTCGGCGGGCGCGATCTGCTGGGCCGCTGCTTCATAGGCCATACAGGCACACGCGACGCAGATAAGAACAACCTTCCGCAAAATCACCATAGTTTAGGCGTCACCTTTGCTCCAAAACTGCGTGGATATTGGCTCGTCACCTCTACGGGGAGAGGGCGGGGGGTTTGCAGCCCATCGACCGCGATTGAGAGATACCTGAGAAAAGTTCGAGTCAGCTTCTACGCCGGGAGCGACGTAACGCTCGACGACTTTTTGACCTTTAACTTTTCGCGGGTGCGCTGTCTCACCAACGGGATAATTAGTTCCTATGAAGCAGCATTGGGGGCCCACGCAGAAGCCTGTGCCAAAAGCAGACTTCAAACCGAAACCGGTGGACTTCAAATCCGTGATAGGTACGACCGCTTTGCTTCGAACATCCTTAAGCGCAGCTGAGAGTGCCCAGGACGATAGTGGTCGAAGATTTTCTTGAGCCAGCGCAACGCTAGGTCTTGGTGAAGAGACAATCGAAATGATTTTGCGCGAGACCATAAGACGCAACCAAGGCACTTAACGATTGCGTTCTGATGCTTTGCATCTGCTTCTCCATCGAACGAGCAGTCAGGACAAAGGATTTAGTGAGGATTACTGTACTGGCTGGACCAAAATGGAAGGGATAAGAAGCCATTTGAGGAAAATCTAGAATTGAGTGTGGTCACAACCACGGACCACTTGTCGTCAGCGCGGTTCCATTTTGCAACGCGATTCCTGAGATGAGGTCCCAGGATGGGAATTCCCTAATGTTTGTTGATTGCCGGAAATTCACGCCTCGTCCAAACTATTCATTCCAAGAGATATTTACCTTCCAGTTCTAGTTGATTCGTGGCCTCTGAGTTGCAATTCAATTCGCGGCCGTCTCGAACAGCTCTTCGAGGCGACTCGTTTTGCGGTGGAATTTGTGAAGAAGATCCTAATAACCCTGATAGTTACTTGCTTGTCGGCCATGACGGCTCGGTCCCAGTCTGAAGTCCAAGCACTCCCACTCCCCAGAATTAGATCTCCGCAGATCAGCTTGCTGCAAGTCTCCACAAAGAAAAGTCCGCGCCTTATGCTTCCCGATAACCCGATCCCGGTGCAACCCAGCCTCCAAGACGGACCAGCCCCTTGCCCCGGCGGAAATGGAAAGTCATGCGCTCTCCTGGGAGGTCGTGCGTACTTCTCTGACCCCTTTCACATGACTCAGCACGACGCCACTTTAGGACAGGCTATGAGGAATCCCGCGATGCTGGTAGCGTTTGGACTAAATACCGCAGCCACAATCGCGGACGCGGAGGGTACGCAAGCGTGTCTGCATGCGCATACTTGTACGGAGAGAAATCCCCTTCTTGGTTCCCACCCCAGCCGCGCGCGAGTGTACGCCACTGCCATTCCGCTCAACCTTTTCCTTTACCTATGTGCCGCGGAGATGAAGAAACATGGCAGAGGGAATCTCGCTTTCGGACTGTTGTGGGGCAGTACAGCAGCGCACGTTTACTTTGCATCTGCGGGTTGGAGTTATGCCCACGTGAATAAGCCATGAAACGCTGCTCTCCCTCGCAGGTTCGAAATCGTAAACGCCAATTCGCGATGCAGTCCGAAAGAAGACAGAGGTCGCCAGAATGAAAATCAGATTCGCTGCCACGTTTGTCTCGGCACTATTTCTCGCTCTCGGGATCATGCCAGCCAGTTCGAGCGACATAACGCGTAATGTGACCAAGCATCGACAAATCGTTGTGTTGGTTAATCAGACGAACAAAGGCCTCCGATTTGATCTTGAAGCGGACGTATACAAAGGGGCCGAGTACAAGAAAGTGGATGCGAACTACTTCCTGGCGGAATTGAAACTGCACGAGGGAGGGGATTGTCAAATCATCGAAGTACTCGATGACCGTGCTCCTCTTTCCGCGATAACGGAGGTGTCCGAGATGGCGATCAACGCCGGCTTCAAGGACATCCGCCCATTCGTGTACTGGCACAAGACCGGGAGGATGGCCGAAGTTCAGTTTGGTCCGCCTATAAAGTTCACCATGAACTCGAACAAGCTGGAGCGGCGCGAAAAGAGGTCGGAGTGAGATGAGCCGTTCGGATGTGTTCGGCATTTGCTCACGGTCTGCTGTTTTGATTTGCTCGGTACTTCTGGGGTTCTGTGGAACTTGTTCGACGCAATGTGCCGCATCGCAATATCCTAGTCCGACTGTGAATGAAGACCATCTTGGAGAATCGCTCAAGAGGTTCCTCTCATTTCATAGACTCGCTAATTGCAGGAGAGGCTTAAGCACGGGATTCAACGAGAGGAAGCACAAATTGAAGTTTTCGTCGTGGATTGTGTGCGGCCTCCAAAAAGGAGCCACTTTCGAAGGATGGCCTTTGTTAGATGAGGTAGATCCGGCTCGGCCATTCGGATTGTTGGCCTCTTTTTATCACAAGAGGCTGGTCGAACTTAACTACACACTTGCAATCGCTTCCATCGATGGCTTAATACCATCTTTGAAGAGGCAGTATGGCCGACCAACCCACATTACGCTTGAGAAAAACGGCGAAGCCAGTTCGGTTTCATGGACTGGCCATCACGGAGCACAAATGGAGGTCGCGGTAGTAACAATACCACCTGCGGTCGCCGACCAAGACTTCCTGCGCATCGGCGAGGGGGAACCTGGCCGCGCCGTACGAATCAGGATAAGGTACAGTCATGCTCCTTCCATGAGTCAATGAAATCTCAACCCTAATTTCGTCCGGAGCACTTGGTCTGAGTAGGAGCGCCGGCAACGGCCAGCAGATCTCGACAATTATGGCGGTGTTCAAGAAACTCTGTGCAGCCGATTTCTGGAGAAGTCGTACACTGACTCGAAGTCTTCCGGTGTGCTTAGTTTATCGGCCAATCGATCCGCAACTATCTCCAAATGACGCTGTAATGCAACCCCACCCCGAGGAGGTCTGCGTAGCATGACCACGACGGTCCGCGTGAACTGTCCCAAAGATTCGTGAACGTACCAGAAACCAGCCGTCATCAATGCAATCCTCCGGGCGGGTTTCGCATCAGGAAATGAGATGGGTCTATCGCCCAGGATGAGATGAAATGTCTCACCATCAGAGCGCGTAATCACTGGCCCATCTTTGTATAAACTCTCGACAATGCAGGGGCGGCCACGCCTTCGGCAGTGCGGACAAATATTGAAATTCTTCCACAGCAGTTGCGGCTGTCCAGGAACTCGGTTTGTTGTTTCGGACAGGCGATGATGGTGTCCAAATAATCCCATGACAACTCCTTGGAGGGACGTCCCGTGTGTGGGGTCATCCATCCTAGCTTCCCTCTCAGAAGCAGGTAAAAGATGAGGACGCCCTCCCGAGGAGGTGGTTTATATATTCATCCAATTAGCTTGTCAAGTACATAATGGCTTATATTTACTGATATGTTTAAGGCCGCTGTCGCTATCCCCATACGATCTCCCGGACAAATGGTTTGAACTTGCAGCGTGCACAACCTGTCGTTCCCTCCGCTTAGGTATTGAGCTTCTTGTGCTATCCACCCACTTCGGGAAAATCAATGGCATTCTCTGACATGAATTCCTGATGAGTGTTCGGACCAGCGTTCTTCGGCGGTTAAGTTCTTTCAATAGTTTAGATAACGCAGCACCATCTCCTTCGTACCATTCGGTGGGAATACCTTGGGCCGCCTGAGTTATGGTTTCAAAGGTGAATTCGTTTTCAAGTATGCCTAACCACGGCTCAAAACTATCCTCGCTCCCAACCTCTCGGTAGATTGTCTTGTTTCCGTAGAGTCCTCGCAGCGGTGAATCTGGAAAATTCCATTCTCCCCCGTTAAAACAAAACCCTTCGTCGATTCCGACCATCGAATATTTGCCATCGTCTTTAAGCAGGAATAGACACTGCCTTGAATCACAGTTGCAGGTCCATTTGTCGAATACCATCATCCCGATCAAGTCACTAGGGTTTTCAATTCTGTAAATCTCGTCTCCGGGAATACAATCAACAGTCCTTAAATTTCGAGGATTACCAAAGTAACGTGAGCCAAACTGCAATCCGTGTAAACACGGCACACGGTAGCGCGGTAGTTCGATGACCAATTCATCTGTAAGGCCGATGAGCTTTTCAGAGACCTTAACAATAACTCCCGGAGTGGTCGGCAGGCCCATCATCCCTGCCAACCGTGTTCCCAGATATTCGTTAGCGAGAATTCGGCGATGCTGCGGATTGTTTTGAAATTTGACCACGTAATAGTTGCCGTCTGAGCATCTCATCAACTGCGGCTGTGACCCTCCGTGCAGTCGTCTGATTTGTTCAAGTGCCTTCACCGCGATTGCGGCGGGAATGGCGATAGGAACTTCTGATGACGCACGGACTGGAACTGACGGCATAGAATCACCCCTTTCATAGAGCGCACATGCCCGTTAAATATGACACCTCTAGTGTATTTGTCTATTAGTAATACTACTTACGACTCGTAATCAGCGGAAGAGACTGGGCATTACGGTTTTACGATATGCTTGCGGACCGCATACAGCATCAAGTCGCTCATCGAATGCAGCTTGAGCTTATGCATTATGTTGGCCCGGTGGACTTCAGCAGTACGAATGCTGATGCGGAGTTTATCCGCCACAATTTTGTTGGGATAACCTTTAGCCAGGAGAGCGAGCACTTCTGTTTCGCGCCTTGTCAGTCCTACTTTCGCGCCGTTCACCGCTCCGGGATGTCGTTTCATAGACCATCTCCGTTCGCTAAACGGGGACGATCAGCGAATAATAGCAAACTCGATGTCAGGTTCACCGGCCTGCTTACAGCTGCGTGTGCAGCCGATTCCCTACTAATTCGTACACGCTCGCTAAGAATTCAGACCTCTCCAATCTTTCAGCTAGTTTGTCTGCTATGTTTTCAAGCTGGTGCAAGAGTAAAAGCCTGCGTCGTTCCGGCTTAAAGATGACGACGGTTGTTTCCGTACACGCCCATGTGCCGCGCCCCCGCGTCGGGGGAATCCCATCAGGCGGCAGGAACTCACTCATCTCATCGAAAATGCGTTGCCGTTCTCGAACGTACCAGAACCCCGCTGTCATCATGCCGATTGCACCGTTTCCGTTTGGGAAGGCAATCGGACGGTCGCCGAGCACTAGATGAAATTTGTCTCCGTCTGATCGGAAGATCATGGGCGTTGATTCATTCAAGCGATCTATCTCTGCCCTTCTTCCAAGTCTTGCGCAATGCGGACAGCTCTGCAAATTCCGGAAGAAGCGTCCTGACTTTCTGAGTTCGCCTGAAATATGAGCGACTGGCCAATAAACGCGCAGGGGAGATTGAAGCATGTCGCCTCCCATCAATTCTTGGGCGTCTCGCGGCGCCTCCCTCGATTTGCCTTCTCGGAGAATTGAGGAGGCCCTTTCCAAACAGTTTATACATACTGATAAGATATCTGTCAATGTAAAGCATTTAGAGTAGCGCCCCTATTATTTAGAAATAATCAGCAATTATGAACTCAGTCTCATTTGACCAGGAGAACGAAAAGAGCGATATCGTTTGGCTCCGCCAGCCCAGTAGCTTAAATCCCTGGCGAGATTGTTACCTTCGTACCGAACATTCGATAGCCAGTGAATTGCCCACAGCGAGCTAGGTAACACCGTCAAAGACGCATGTAGGGCAATCCGCGAAGATTCGAGCGCAGCAAGCTCTTCAAAGAAATAGCTAGTGCTCAATCCTTGTTTTGTTGGACGCCGACTCTGCTGATGTCGATGGGCCACTTCTTATCTATCCTCTCCAGTACAAATGTAGCCTCATTGATGGCCTTGTCCACCCAATACTGTTTCGCAAAATTCGGCTTATCGGATTCTATAGAGTCAATGAGTTTTCGCGCAGATAAAAGCGTGGCTGCAAATAGAATGGCGTGCTTGCGCTCCTCTGTCATTGGGACCCCCGCAGTTTGGATTTAAATGCGGGTAGAAGTGGGGAAAGAGATTTTACTTCATTTTGCTAATGACGAGCCATTTTCTGCGTCATGTGCAGAATAAGTTTGCGGCTCTCCTCGCTCGAGTTTGCTAACAAACGGCGAAGCTTACTTAGATGTCTAGCATTCTTGCTCGTACTGCCCCAAACGTCCTCATCAGAAGACTTTCGTTTGAACACACCGGGCACTTTGGGCGGCTCCTCACCATCGTAGAAGAGCTGGTACATCGGCACTTCGAAAGCACGCGCCAACTTTTCCAGCGTCTCGATGGCAGGAACAGTGTGCCCGTTAGGGATTTAGACTCATGCGGGATCCAGTAAAGCGCACTGTTCAAGCTCGTTTGGTGGAGCAACCTCTGTCTGTCCCCCAGACTGTGCGAATGCATCTGCCGAGCGCCATTGGGATGTTGCGTCGATTGCCGGCCTGCACGCATTGGTGATTACTGTCGCACCCACATCCGCCAAATTGACGAGCGCGTGCGGGATATTGCGGCAATAGATGCAAGGATCTGTCATCGGGCGAGATATTGGGCTACAATGTTGCAGGAAGTTTGCCGCGGAGAGGTGGCCGAGAGGCTGAAGGCGGCGGTTTGCTAAACCGTTGTAGGGGCCAAAACCTCTACCGGGGGTTCGAATCCCCCCCTCTCCGCCATGTCAACTAAAATCTTCCATCATTATTGGAAAATCTTGAATCTTCAGATGCTTAGCTGTTTTGATTTCTTGCCCTGTAGTCTCCCCAGTCTCTGCATTTCCCTCCAATCGCCACTTTTTTCGAGCTAAATTCGAGCTAAATGCCGTGACTGGAGATTTGGCCCATGCCAGACCAAGATTCTGCACCCGCTACTCGGAAGTCGGTCTGTAGGTGCGTCCTGCCATCCGAGTTGCCATCGCGAGCAGGAGTTTGGTGCAGGCTGTCTCATCGAGTAAGCAACTCAGTTTCGATGCTCACGGACACCACAAAATACGTCGCCGGTTTGTCGCTCTTGTTCGCTATTCCATGCTCATCATTCGAACGAACATAGGCGATTCCGCCGGCTGTCACGCGTTGCGCCTTCCCCGAGATCGTCACTTCCGCCTCGCACTCACGCACCAAGAACATTTCTGTGTGTTTATGATGATGTGGCGGATGCGGCGCGCCTCCGGGCGCAAGCGTCGTCTCATGTACCTCGATCAACCCGCCCGTTGCGAGCTTGCCGTGCAAAATCGCACGGGTGGTGGAAGTCGCCGCATTCTCCACGGGCAGCTTGTCAAACTCATATACGTCCGAGGGAACCACATCCCATTTACCCGCGGCCCCGCTCGCCGAATTGGGGGTAGCCTGCGCAGCCGCTGTCTGGCCCAACGCCGAAATCGCCGCGCCCTCCGCAAGCAACGCCGGCAAAAGCGCAATCAAACTCCGCCGGTCAATCTTCATCCACTCACCTCCCTAAATTTCCTCGCCTCTTGACCCGAATCCTAACATAGTAATATCCACCAAAGAGGCGAATGACCTCCCCCTAGGGCATCAGCCTATATGCGATATCCCCCCAATCTGATCGATGGGTTGATGTATAGCGACACACGCGTCTTTGAATCGGACACAGCACTTCCAACTGGGCCAAGCGCGGCTTGCGGCAGGTGGATTTCGTGTTCGACGGCAACGAGATGCGCGGATTGGAACGCAGCCACGAACAGACTGTTGTTGAGGGACTGCCTCGCTTCAAACCATTACGGTTGGAACCAAGGGTTTAATAACGAGCAACGTGCCGCGCGTTACGAATTGCTTTTTTTTGGGGAGACCACTCCGCTGTGACGAATGGTGATCTTTGACTGGCTCTGTCTATCTGCCAGATGGTATGGCGGCTTGGTCGAGAAAGCCCGCGTCAGTCTCAGGCGAGACGGGGATCGCGATGGATTCTACGGGAGTGGTGCCGGTCCGCTGACCATTGGCGTTGATCTCCATCCTGAGATCGGGCGCGCCGACAGCTTCTGCTGGCACGAGTTACCGGGCGTTAGCGGGGTCACCGGAAAGTGAAGCATTGCTTCGATCGTTCGGGTTTCCGACTTATACATTCAAGCTAGCCTCGCACTTCCAGCCTTCCGTGCCCGACTTGACTAATCAGGCCGATTACGCGAGGCTGTCGCCAACACGGCGAGCATATGGAGAATAGTACCGATCCTAAGGTTGCATCGCTTATGAGCGCAGCTGATGGAGGCGACGATTCCGCCTCCGCAGCGCTGTTCGCTATGCTCTATTCTGAACTGCACAGGCTGGCCAAGCGCGAACTCGCGCGCCAGGGCGTCCCTGTGAGCCTCAGCGCCACCACGCTGCTGCATCAAGCCTACCTGGATATGGCCGAACGCGAGGGCCCGTCATTCCCCGACCGCGGGCGCTTTATGGGTTATGCTGCCCGCGTGATGCGTGGTTTGATCATCGACCATGCTCGGAACCGGCAGGCGCAGAAACGCGGCGGCCAATTCGAAATTACCTCGCTCGTTACGGAAGCTCATGAGATCGGTGTCGACGACAAAGAGCTCGAGCGAATCAGCGCGGCGCTGAATGACCTTGCCGAGGTGGAGCCTTCGCTGGCGGAGATCGTGGATCTGAAATTCTTCTGCGGCTTTTCCTTCGCCGAAATCGCGGCGATGAAGGCCGTCTCGGAGCGCACAACGCAACGGCAATGGGAGAAGGCTCGCGTCTACCTGTATCGCAGTATTCGCGCGGATCTGGAGAATTGAGAGATCGTGTCCAAGCTTAGTGCGCATCGATGGCAGGAAATAAGCCCCTTGCTCGATGAGGCGCTCTCCCTGCGAGAGGATCAGCGCGAGGCGTTCTTGCAGTCGCTCGCCGAGAGCAAACCGGATTTGGCCGACTTGCTGCGTTTGCTTCTGGAGGAACATCGTGCGTTAGCGAACGAACACTTTCTCGAATTCTCGCCCAGCGCACCGGGAAGCGAGACGTTTTTGCAGGGCCAGCGCGTCGGATCTTATGTGCTGATTTCCTCAATCGGCGAGGGCGGGATGGGCAAGGTCTGGCTCGCCGAGCGCAGCGACGGACGCTTCGAGCGGCGCGTCGCCATAAAATTCCTGCAATTTTCCGTGGCCACGCGAGCAGGCGCGGAACGCTTCAAGCGTGAGGGACGCATCCTCGGGGCGTTGGTGCATCCCCACATCGCGGAGCTGATCGACGCGGGAGTAATGCCGGATGGACAGCCCTACATGGTCCTCGAATATGTCGAGGGAAAGCCGATTGACGAATACTGCGACGCCCGCGCCCTCGACGTAAACTCGCGAATCCGCCTCTTTCTCGACGTGCTCGGAGCACTGGGCCACGCGCATGCCAATCTGGTGGTTCACCGCGACATCAAACCGTCCAACGTGCTGGTGAGCGCAGCGGGGCAAGTAAAGCTGCTCGACTTCGGCATCGCCAAGCTGCTTGCGCCCGACGGCGATTCCCACGCGGCCACCTTGCTCACGATGGAGGGTGGTGCTGGCCTGACTCCCTACTTCGCCGCACCCGAGCAACTCACCGGCGGCGCCATCACCACGGCGACAGATCTTTATGCGGCGGGTACCTTGCTCTACCTGCTCCTGACGGGCCAGCACCCCGTGGGGCTCGTCTCGCATTCAACTGCGGACCTAGTCAAAGGCATCGTCGATACGGAGCCTCCGCGGCCCTCCGATGCCATTTCCACCGCCAAGCTCGGCGCGGAAGCCACTCATAGCGCCGCTGCCGCTGGAAAGAGGGCTTGCACACCGGCTCAGCTGAACCGTCAGCTGCGCGGCGATCCCGATACGATCGTACTGAAGACGCTGAAGAAGGCTCCGGAGGAACGCTACGGTTCCGTCGCAGTGCTCATGGAGGATCTTCGCCGCTACCTCGACCACGAACCGATCAGCGCTCGGCGCGACACGGTCGCCTATCGGGCGGCCAAGTTTGTGCGCCGGAATCGGCTGGCGGTTGCGCTGGCCTCAATCGCAGTGGTCGCGCTGGCCGGCGGGTTGGTTGGGACGCTCATCCAAGCGCGAATGGCAAGGAGAGAACGCGATTCAGCCTTGCGCGAGCGCGATCGCGCCGATCGCATCGCTCAGTTCATGACTGATATGTTCAAGGTGTCGGACCCGAGTGAAGCCCGAGGCAACAGCATTACGGCGCGGGAAATTCTAGACAAAGCGTCAAAGAACATTGATACGGGGCTAACGAAGGACCCTGAGCTTCAAGCACAGATGATGAGCCTTATGGGAGATGTATACGACGATCTCGGCCTCTATCCGGGCGCGGAATCCTTGCTGACCCGGGGCGTTGATGTTCGTCGTCATGTCCTAGGGCCGGAGCATCCAGACACGCTGGAGTCGATGCGCCTACTGGGCTGGGTTCTTCAGGAGGAAGGCCGGTACGCCGAGGCGGAAAAGTTGCAGCGCGAGACGCTTGAAATTCGACGCCGTGTCCTGGGACCAGAGCATCCGAGCACGCTGACATCGATGAACGACCTTGCCATGACCCTTCAAGCGGAAGGCCGGTACGCCGAGGCGGAAAAGTTGCAGCGCGAGACGCTTGAAATTCGGCGCCGTGTCCTGGGACCAGAGCATCCGAGCACGCTGACATCGATAAACGACCTTGGTGCGATCTTACAATGGGAAGGCCGGTACCCCGAGGAAGAGAAGCTGCTGCGTGAGACACTCCCTATTGAGCGGCGCGTCCTCGGGCTGGAGCATCCGCTCACAACCGCGACGATGAGCAACCTTGCCTGGGCTCTTCGGGAGCAAGGCCACTACGCCGAGGCGGAGAAGTTGCAGCGCGGAACGTTCGACATCGAACTCCGCGTCCTCGGGCCAGAGCATCCGGGTACGCTGCAAACGAAGGTGAATCTTGGCTTGATACTCAAGGGCGAAGATCACTACGCCGAGGCAGAAAAGTTGGTGCGCGAGGCGCTCAACGTTGAGCGTCAGGTCCTTGGGCCGAAGCATCCGGAGACGGCTATGGGCACCTACAATCTTGGGTGTGTCTTGGCGCTCGAAGGCAAGCGTGGTGAAGCCTTCTTGCTGTTACGAGAGGCCGTCGATGACGACCTGTTCTCCCGACTTGGTATTCATACAATCGAACAGGACTCTGACCTGCTATCGCTACACGGCGATCCGCGCTGGAACGTCCTCATTTCGGCCGCGAAACAGCGCGCCGCTGCGGCTAAAAACAGAAACTAATCTCGCCGGGCTCAAGCATTCCGAGACCGCTTCCATGATCTCGCTCGCATCGCCGCGTCATCGAGGGCAAAGCTATCAGGCTTTCGCTCTCATCCTTTAGGCAGTAGAGAGTGGACGACGCTCTCCCGGAATGCAGCGGTATCTGCCTAGCCATAATATCCCCAAGACTTTTGGTCGTGCCCTGTCGTCTTTTGCCCGCCGATTCCGATTACCTAGATAGAAGGCCAGAGATGTAGTTGCTATCACTGCCGCGCGCCATCGGGCCAGACAGCGAGGCGACCGCACACTTCGAGCAGGCAGGGCAATTTGGCTCGTATAGACGGTCGCCGCCGAAACGTTCGGTGCCCGTGTAGTTACTCATCGGGCTTGGAGGTTCCTGTGCGTCCGAAACTTTTGCCGGCGTTCGTCGTAGGCTTGTCTCGCAAATGGCTCGTTGTAATTGCAGTCCTGTGCTTCGTGGGCGTCGCGTCCGCGGCCATGCTCCCGCAGTTACTGGCATTTCTCGATCCCACCGGAGTGATCGCCACGTACAACGTGAATGGCCGGAGCGACACCAGCAATCCGTTTTTCCAAGTCCTGGGAACGAATGGGCGCTCGTGCGCTACCTGTCATGTCTCCCAGAATGGTTTTGGGCTAAGCGCCGCACACGCGGAGAGAATTTACCAGCGCACCGAGGGCCGCGGCCCGCTCTTCGCCCCATTTGACGGTGCGGCTTGCACGGACGCGACACCCGGTCATCCTCTGAATTTCGACCTTCTTCGGCACTACGGATTGATTCGCATCGGATTGCCGCTTGCCGCGGATCCGCAGTTCACGATTACAGCGTTGCACGACCCTTATGGCTGCGCACTGGTCGCGGATCCCCAAACTGGTGTTGTTACGGTTTCCGTTTACCGGCGACCATTGCCGGCAACGAATCTCGGCTTTCTGACTGCGGTGCAGTTCGATGGGCGCGAGACGGTGGCTCCGCTGAACAATAGGCAAACCTTTGCCGCCAATCTCATCACGGATTTGAAACATCAAGCTCTGGATGCGACCTTGGGTCACGCTCAAGCGTCGGTCGCGCCAAGCGATTCACAACTGATGCAGATTGTTGCGTTCGAAACCGGGCTGAATTCTGCGCAGGCCGTGGATTTTAGCGCAGGTCAACTGAATAGCGAGGGCGCAAGCGGTGGTCCGAAGTTCCTCGGTAACGTGCCTTTTTTCCCAGGAATCAACGATCCCTTGGGCGGGAATCCGACGGGCGCGGCATTTGATCCGAACGCGTTCGCGCTCTATTCGAGCTGGGCGACTTCCGGAGATCCGTATCGGCGATCCATTGCCCGAGGCGAGGAGGTTTTCAACACGCACCCGCTTTTCATCACGGACGTGCGCGGTTTGAATGATGCGCTGAACCAACCCGTAATCAATGGAACCTGTACGACCTGCCATGATGCGCCGAACGTAGGCGATCACTCGTTGCCGGTTCCGCTGGAAATCGGAACGAGCCGTTCCCCTGACTTCGAAACAAATCCGCAGATCCAAGCCGCAGTCAGTCAGCTCTCAATGCCGGATCTCCCGGTGTTTCAAATCGTCTGCAACGAAGGACCCGATGCCGGTGAAATCACCTACACGTCCGATCCCGGCAAAGCGACGCTCTCAGGGATGTGCGCAGACGTGGGTCGAGGGAAGGGGCCGATTCTGCGTGGACTCGCTGCACGTGCTCCGTACTTCCACAATGGAGCTGCGGCGACGCTTGACCAAGTAGTGGAATTTTACAACCTCCGGTTCCAAATGAATCTAACCGAGCAAGAAAAGCATGACCTGGCAGATTTCCTGAAGGCACTGTAGAAGAATCGGGTCCGTTTCTGAATTTACCTTGGGCGCAGGCGTGCGACCTCGGTTCTCGTCCCCCAGAACGGCAGAAAATCATAGGGAAGAGGAGCGTCTGCCTTGTGAGTAGATGCTCGCGCTGACACAGGGTGCCCTCATGATGTGCAGATGCGCCCAAGGCGTGCCGCCCCCACATGATGTACGCTCCGGTGTCGCGATCTGTTGTCGGCAATTCTGTTGCCTAGGTGTGCCGACTATGTCTCTAAAGATATAGGCGGCACTATCTAACCTTCCTGACTATGTCGAGTCCTGTCATGCCAGCCCCGTTTTACCGATAGGGGCACGAAACTGTGCCGACATAGTCTTGACTCCTTGTCATCCCCATACCGGGGAGAAAGGAGTCTACGGTGCGGTACATCATCAACAACCAAGTGGTTCTATCCCGAGCACCTGACGGCCCGCTCGTGCCACACATCGGCCCGTTTGCCCAATCTCAAAGCATGCAAGGATATGCCCGGCATTCGATTCGCCAGCAGGTTCGGCTCGCTGCAGGTTTCAGCCATTGGCTACAACAACAGCGAGTCGCTTTACGTCATGTCAGGTCCGATCATCTCTCGCGGTATTTGTGTGATCGCGCTCGCCGCGTGCGGCCTTGCTCGTGTGATGTCGCGACGCTCAGGCGCCTCCTAGATTTTCTGCGCCGCGAGGGTGTGATTGGCACCGAAAAGATCGCAGCACGTCGACTGACCCCGGCAGAGCGCTGCGTGCAAGAGTATGCGCAGTACTTGCGCGACGCGCGCGCTCTGGCAAGAACCACGATTATCAACTACGTGCCCTTCATTCGCGGGTTTCTCGCGGATCGTTTCGGCACTGGGCCTGTGAGACTCGCGTGCTTGAAGGCCGTCGGCGTCGTGCGATTTGTCCAGCGTCAAGCACCACGATTGCATCTGAAACGCGCGAAACTGCTGACCACTGCATTGCGTTCATTCCTGCGGTACGCGCGCTACCGCGGAGAGGTGGCTCTGGATTTGGCAGCCGCCGTGCCCATCGTGGCGAACTGGTCGATGCCATCGATCCCTCGCGCGATTGGGACGGACCAAGTCCGTCAGTTGCTGAGGAGCATCGATCGGCGTAACGCCATCGGCCGTCGTGACTACGCGATCTTGCTTCTGCTCGCACGACTGGGTTTGCGATCAGGCGAAGTGGCCTTTCTCGAGCTTGAGGATATTGACTGGGACGCCGGACAGCTGAGTGTACGAGGCAAGCGCGATCAACGAACCACGCTTCCGCTTCCTGCGGATGTTGGCGCGGCGATCGTCGCCTACCTGCGCGATGGCCGCCCGCGCAGCACTGACCGTCGCGTGTTTCTGCGCAGCAAAGCTCCCATCCGCGGTTTTCTGAGCCAGTGCGCTATTGGATCGATCATTCGGCATGCGCTGAACCGCACCGGTATACCAGCTCCGACAACGGGCGCTCATCAGTTTCGTCACGCACTGGCGACTCAGATGTTGCGCCACGGCGCCTCATTAGCCGAAATCGGCGAAGTCTTGCGACATCGCAACCCCCAGACCACCACGATCTACGCCAAGGTGGACCTCACAGCACTACGAACACTGGCGCTGCCGTGGCCAAGAGGTGTGCGATGACTACACTTCGGCAGAGCGTACAGGAATACCTGCGCATGCGGCGCGATCTGGGATTCAAGCTGCGTGATGCCGGCAAGGGATTACTGGATTTTGCCAGGTTCATGGAGCAGCACCGCGCATCCTACATCACCCAAGCGTTGGCGCTTGTCTGGGCCCAACAACCATTGCACGCCCAACCCGCGTATTGGGCTCGGCGACTGAGTTTCGTCCGAGGGTTTGCACAGCATCGCAGCGCAACCGATCCCCGTACGCAGATTCCGGCACAGGGCCTGTTGCCCTTTCGGCCGAAGCGGGCGCGGCCCTATCTGTACTCGGATGCGGAAATTCGTGGCCTCCTGAGTGCCGCACTTAAGATGCCCTATCACCAGGAACGCGGGAAGTTGCGCCCATGGATCTACTACTGTCTGCTCGGACTCCTGAGTGTCTCGGGGTTGCGCGTTAGCGAAGCCCGCAACCTTGAGGTTCAAGATGTCGATCTCAAGACAGCGCTCTTGACCATCCGCGGCACCAAGTTCGGCAAGACTCGGCTGGTGCCGTTACATCACTCAACTTGCCAGGTCCTTGCCGAGTACATCCGTCGACGCAACCGCCACTGGAGACAGCGACCAGTTTCCCCGCATTTGTTCGTCTCCAGCTCCGGCCACCGGTTGGATGGCGCGGACATTCGTCGAATGTTTTATGCGTTGTCCCGGCAGATCGGTCTGCGTGGTCCTTGCGACAGTCATGGCCCGCGTCTGCATGACCTGAGACACCGATTCGCCACGAGAACACTCGTGCGCTGGTATCGGTCCAACCAGGATCCCGAGCGCAAGTTGCCCCTTTTGTCCGCCTACCTCGGGCATGCGCACGTGGCTGATACCCAGTGGTATTTAAACGGCTCACCGGAACTGATGCGCGAGGCGATGCACCGGCTCGAGCACCGTTGGGAGGATCGGCCATGATCACTCCTGTCAACTTTGCGGCGCTGCTGGAACGCTTCTTTACCCAGCGCCTGATGCAGCAGCGCCAAGCGAGTCCCCACACCATCAGTTCCTACCGTGACACCTTCCGTCAATTCCTAAAGTTCGTGCAGCAGTGGTTGCATAAAGCACCGTCCCAACTGAATTTCGAGGAGATTGACGCCCCGTTGATCGTGGCGTTTCTGGATGGCCTGGAGAAGGAGGGGTTGAGCGTTCGTAGCCGAAATCTGCGCCTCACTGCGCTGCACTCCTTTTTTCGCTACGCGGCGTTCGAGGTCCCTGACCACTCTGCACAGATCCAGCGTGTGCTTGCCATTCCCAGCAAGCGTTTCACACGGACATTGGTCCAGTTTCTCACCCGTACGGAAGTCGATGCTTTGCTCGCCGCACCCGATCAAGGCACCTGGTTCGGCCGACGCGATCACGCGTTTCTTCTGGTGGCCGTCCAGACGGGCCTGCGCGTATCCGAGATGACCGGGCTAACCCGCGAGGATGTGGTCCTCGGCACCGGCGCCCACGTACGCGTCATCGGCAAGGGGCGCAAGGAACGCTGCACACCTCTTGCCCGATCCACACGTGCCGTCGTGAAAGCCTGGCTGCACGAACCGCAACGGGGTAATGGGAATCTGCTATTCCCCAGCGCCGTGGGCAAACGTCTTACCGTACACGGCGTGCAGTACCTGTTGAACAAGCATCGTATGGCTGCTTCCAAGGTGTGCCCGTCGTTGAAGCACAAGCGTGTGACCGTTCATCGCTTGAGGCATACCATGGCCATGGACCTTCTCCAAGCGGGCGTTGACCGTTCTGTGATTGCGTTGTGGCTCGGCCATGAGTCCGTGGAGACGACGCAGATTTATCTAGAGGCGACGCTGGCGATGAAGGAGCACGCCCTCGCCAAGGCAACACCGCCTAGTGGCAGAGCAGCCCGTTATCACCCCTGCGATCAGCTCCTCGGTTTCCTCAACAGCCTGTAGGGACGAGAAGACTATGTTGGGCGAAACGCTCACCGCATCCACATTTTGATCTGCGTATTCCAGCTTAAGCGAGTCGCTGTCCGATAGCGCTCGACATAGTCAGGAAGGTTAGATAGTGCCGCAGAATGTGCCGTACGCTTCGAGCCGATGCGCGCCAATACGCGCTTTTTCGCTACTTCTACGAAAGTGCTTCCGTGCGGGTGAGTTGTCGGTAAGTGTTTGATTTCATACGGTGATCGTCGCGAGTGAACCTGCTAAGGTGCAACAACTCTTAATTAGAAGACCTATTGCGGGCCCTCGCCATACTCGACGGAGTTTCAGTTCGTCTGTAAAGACCGCCGCAACCTGGTGAAAAAGGCTGAGCCCGGTTTCAAAACCGCCGAACCGACCCAAACCTCGAACGGTGTTCGGACGTCGTCCCTTGCGCCTGTGACTGCAAAAGCGTTCGAGCCGGAGTCTATCCTTTCCTGTGCGTGACCTCGAACGGTTCTCGACGAGGGCTTGCCGCCAAACTTCGATCAGCGTCTTCTCGAATGAAGAATTGGTCACGCTGCGTGAATCATATGCTCAACCGCACTGCACGAAGCCGTGCTTCGGGCATCCAACTCGAATAGTGGTGCTAAGCTGGATTGCCGACCGCCCTCAACCCGACACGCAATACTGGCAAGGTCCGAACCAATGGCTGAAAACACCGAAGTCGATTGGAAGGCTATCGCACAAGAACGGTGGCCGCTGTTCAAGATTCAGGGCGACGGACCATTCGTTGCGATCCCTCGCGGCGAGGGCACGGTCTGTTTGTTTAGCCCAGTCCTTGAACGCACTACGCACGCGCCGCCCAGTTCGCGGTTTCTGACTCTGCGTCCGCCTGAGCGAACGCGAAAAGCTGGCGCGGATTGAGGCGGCAATTTCTTAAGCTTTTCCTAAGACTCGCGAAGCAAATTGAACTCGCAGATTGTCCATCAACACTGGCAAAACGGTTTTTCGACAAATTGCTCGTTGACTACAAAGGACTTGAGTTTTACCATCGCCACTGAGAATTTCTTAGGATGCTCGGGCAGAATCCCCCCCCCCCCCCCCCTCTCTCCACCACAGCACAAATCATCAGTAAATATGCGACGATTTTAGCCTTGCTACTGCCTTTTCTATGATTACTACAATTGAATTAAACGGTGTGTGAATATCGCCGCTCGCGCTCATTTCGCTCCCTGTTTAGGCAGTCTCGATTCCCAAAGAAAAAACCAAGCTGAGCAAGGCTTCTGCCATTAACCGGTGTTGGAACAAAACGAGCCAATGACGCTCACGAGGTTCCGGCTCCATCTGTGGTGCATCGCGGCGACGATTGACATCCCGCTGTCCCTTCCTAAAGCTGCTTATCTTCCGGGACCGAACGCTGAGGCATGGAGCCGGTCTTTAAGGGAATTGCATTCCGACTTGGACGAGCTTGCATTCCGACTTGGACGACCGTATAATCCGAAACAGACGAAGGATGGGTTCTCCATTGACTTCTCCGACCACAATGCTCTTCCCAAGATTCGCCGCAGAGCGAGTAAGAACCGCGCTCAAGGACACGCCCGTCGTTATGGTCAGTGGTCCACGTCAATGTGGTAAAACAACGATGGTCCGACAGTTCGCCAGCAGGATTCGGACCTACATCACCCTTGACGACGATACCGTACTGGAGGCCGTTCGCAATGACCCGAGCGGATTCGTGCGTAGTCTGGACACGGCGATCGTGGACGAGGTTCAACGGGCTCCAGACCTCCTGCGAGCCATCAAGAAGTCCGTCGACACTGACCGTCGTCCGGGACGATTCTTGCTAACGGGCTCTGCCAACGTCCTGACGTTGCCGCAAGTTTCTGAGAGCCTCGCAGGACGAATGGAGATCGTCACCCTTCTGCCGCTCGGCCGCTCTGAGTTGCTCGGCAAGCCCCCTACCTTCCTGGGGGATGCGCTGGCCGGTAAGACGGCCAAGCCAAGGGAGACCATTGTCGGCGATGAACTTGTACAGGCGGTGCTGGTCGGAGGTTACCCCGAAATGCTTCGGAGGAAAGACCAAAAGCGTCGACGCGCATGGGCACGCGACTACATCAGGGCGATTGTAGAACGGGACATCCGAGACATCGCGGACCTGGAAAAGCTTGCTCAAGTGCCACGTCTGCTTCAACTTCTCGCGCACTGCTCCGGCAAACTGGCCAACTTCTCGCAGCTGGGTGGCCAGATCGGCCTTGATGACAAGACCACAAAGAAATATATCGCCGTTCTCGAGCAACTATTCCTCGTGCAACGCGTCGAGCCCTGGTTTCGGAATCAGCTCAAGCGACTGGTGAAAACTCCCAAACTTCACTTTATCGACTCAGGCCTGCTTGCTGTAACCCTAGGAGCCACGGAGGAGGCCGTGGCGAAGGATCGTTCAATTTTCGGCCCACTGCTTGAGACATTCCTCTTCTCGGAAGTCATGAAACAAGCGTCCTGGTTGGACGATACGTGTAGCCTCCACTTTTACAGGGACAAAGACCAGGATGAGGTGGATGTCGTTGTGGAAAGCGAGAGCGGCGCAATCGTGGGCCTTGAGATCAAGGCTGGAGCGACGGTTAATGCAGGAGATTTTCGAGGACTGCGGAAGTTATCGGAAGCCTCTGGAAACAATTTTAAACTTGGCTTAGTCCTCTATGACTCCGAGAGTACAATCCCGTTCGGCAAAAATATGTTTGCTGCGCCGATCTCCTGCGTGTGGGGGTAAAAGAGACAAGCGACATTGAACTCACCTTTACGGCTGCATAAGATGGAACACAACACTGTCGCAGAACGTTTAAAGTCAGCAGAAGAAGAATGTGACCGGCTCCGCGCTGAAAATGTCCGTCTCCGAGCAATGCTTGGCATTCAAGATTCGGTTTCGAAGGAACCACGCCCCGCAACAATTCCTGTTGCATCCGTATCCGACAGCAATGTAGTCAAGCCCTCCACACCTGAAACAAAGATTGCTCTTTTTCGGAGCCTATTTCGCGGCCGTCAAGATGTTTACGCAGTGCGTTGGGAAGGAAAGAATGGAAAGTCTGGCTATTCTCCTGCCGGTGCTATGGACTGGCACGCGATCCATGCCGCGAGACCAGAGGATCGAAAGAAGATCGCAAGAAAGACGCGAATGCTCCAACCGCTCACTGACGATGCGATTCGAAATCATCTCACAGGAAAGCTGACTATCGGAATCTACCCCCTCATACCTGACGAGACTTGTTGGTTCCTTGCACTGGATTTCGACAAGAAGTCATGGATGGCTGATGCAGCGGCTTTTGCTGCTACATGCCGACGGTTTCAGATTCCATTCGCTATCGAGCGTTCTCGGTCAAAAAACGGCGCCCACATTTGGCTTTTCTTCGACCGTGCGGTGCTTGCCGCAAACGCTAGGCAACTCGGTTGCGCTCTGCTGACGCGGACCATGGAAAATCGCCATGAGCTCGGGCTGGATTCCTACGATCGTCTCTTTCGTAGTCAAGATACGCTGACAAAAGGCGGATTTGGGAATCTGATAGCCTTGCCACTGCAGAAACGCCCCCGAGAGTCGGGCAACAGCGTATTTCTGGATGAAGCCTTTCAGCCTTATGTGGACCAATGGAGATTCTTAGAGTCGGTTCACCGAATCCCGACAGATATCATGGCTCGGATGATTCAGGAGATCGCGCCCAGTGGAAACGCGATTGGGGTGCACCTTAGTTTCCCTGAAGAAGGAAGAGACGAAGTTCCCTGGTTATGGCGACCGTCGCGAAAACAGAGGAATGGAAGGATCACGGACCCGTTGCCACCTTCAATTCGCATCGTGATGAGCAATCGCGTCTACATCGAAAAAGAGAAATTCCGTCTGCCATGCTGGACCGCCTGATCCGGATCGCAGCCTTTCAGAATCCTGAATTCTATCGAGCCCAAGCCATGCGACTTTCAACCTATGGAAAGCCGCGCATCATATCCTGTGGTGAGGACTTTCCCGAACACCTCGGACTCCCGAGAGGCTGTGTCGATGAGGTCCTTGGTGTTTTCAAATCCCACGGGGTGCGCGTCGAGTTGCAAGATGAACGAACGATAGGCCGAGAAATTAAGGTCACATTTAACGCGGAGTTGCGGCCAGAGCAAGGAGAAGCTATCGAGAAAGTGATTTCCAACGACCAAGGCATTTTAAGCGCGCCGACAGCCTTCGGAAAGACCGTCGCGGCTGCGTGCCTGATAGCGAAGAGAGCCGTGAATGTCTTGATCTTGGTTCACCGGCGCCAATTGATGGACCGATGGCGTGAAAGGTTAGCCGCTTTCCTGGATTTGCCAATTGGAACTATCGGTCAATTTGGAGGAGGAAAGAACAGGCGAACTGGCATGATTGACGTTGCTGTGATCCAGAGTTTGCAACGCAAAGGAGCGGTCGAGGATTTTGTGGCCGAATATGGCCACGTCATTGTCGACGAATGTCATCATTTGCCCGCGGTGACCTTTGAACGAGTTCTTCGCGAAATCAAAGCAAAGTATGTCTTGGGTTTGACCGCAACGCCGACTCGAAAAGATGGACATCATCCGATCATCTTTATGCAGTGTGGTCCCATGCGATTTCATCTTACAGCGAAGAAAGCAGCACAGGCGTCGCTCCTTGAACACAAGGTCATTCCTCGTGTGACCGATTTTGTTTCCGGTTGGGCGGTGAACGAAAGCACGATTCAAGATATCTATGCCGCGCTCGTGACGCACCGACACAGAAACAACATGATCATCCAGGATTTGCAACAAGCTCTGTCCGCTGGGAGATCGCCCCCCTGCTAACAAGCCGCACCGAGCATCTCGACTATCTGGCAGAACGGTTACATGGCGCGTGTTCGAACATCTTTATATTGAAAGGCGGCATGGGTACAAGACAAAGAAACAAATTGGCTGAATCCATGGCTGCCGTCCCTTGTGATCAACCCCGTGTCATCCTTGCGACGGGAAGTTACCTTGGAGAGGGTTTCGATGACGCGCGCCTTGACACGCTCTTTCTTGCAATGCCGATTTCCTGGAGAGGAACTCTGCAACAGTATGTCGGAAGCCTCCACCGGCTCTATCAAAATAAGAGAGAGGTGCAAGTCTACGGCTACGCGGACGTGCTCGTACCTATGCTGGCTAGGATGTACAAGAAGCGCCTGGCAGGCTATGCCGCGCTGGGCTACTGCGTAGTAGGCAACGAGTGCAACTCTTCTGACACGCTCAGTTAGTTTTGCTCGCGAAACAATCGAACAAGGCGAGGCTGCGATCCACTAGAGTGACGTGTGGCAGTGTCACTTACGTGAATAAAACGGTCGACAATTCGTGACTCTACTTGCTACTAATTTCGGCCGATTTGACGATATCGGATACCTTTTGGATTCTGGCGATTAGCGCGAAATAAAAATGCGCATTGAAAACAAGAGACATACCAACGCTCACCAACCCCTCACCTCCCTCTCACCAACGGAGGCGTCAATCCCCCCCTCTCCGCCATGTCAACTAATTTTTTCCAATTCTATTGGGAAATCTAAATCCTTCAACTACTTGGGAGATTTCGTTTGTTCGGCTAATGTCTCCCTGTTCTCTCCATTTCCCTCTTTTCTCCCAATTTTTCGAGCTAATTCGAGCCAAGGACGGGCTGAAACTATCTCTTGAGCAGCCCGCTCACGAAGCAATTAAGCCTGAAATCCGAAGTTGAAGTGGGTTTCATGGAGACTCATGGATGGATTTTGGGCTCAAGTCGGAAGCCCAGAAGGCAACTTCGGCGAAGTTGGGACACCGTAGGATAAGACGTTTTCCAGCAGCGGGATGCGTGGTTTGAGGCCACCCCAGGAAGCCGACAAATGCAGCACCAAGCGGTGGCCGGCCCGGCCGAGCAGAGCACCGCAAAGAAAAACTTGCGCGCGCAGCGTGGCCGGCTGGCGATAGGTTTTGCAGCCACTAGCCCGGATTTCTCATCTTGGTATTGAGCAAAGCTCATCGCTTTCAAGTATAAAAAGGCCGCTAACTCAGGCATAACTGCGTTGTCTAAGTCGTAGTCGATGCCAAGAGAAGGGCGGCCTTTCTAATTACAGAGTGTAACCAGTCGCAGTTCGAGTTCAAGCGCATTTTTCGCGGCGGGTGGTGGCGAAGTTTTCTGGCGAGCGGCTAACCACCGAGGGTGGGGCGTTGCTGTTGCGAGCGGCGGATCGCAAGATTGGGCTGCTCCGGGGTGTGGTGCGTTGCTTTAGCGACGCTCGTGACCCGCAGCGCATCGAGCATGAGCTAAGCCAGATGCTGGCGCAACGCATTTACGGGCTGGCGCTGGGCTACGAAGACCTGAACGATCACGAAGAACTGCGCAACGATCCGCTGTTGGCAGTGTTGGCCGGGAAGAAAGATTTGGGCGCGCCGCTAGCGGGCAAGAGCACGTTAAACCGCTTGGACTCTATGCCCGCCGGTTCCCCCGCAACCGAACGCTACAACAAAATCAGTTACTCCGCCGAAGCGCTGGACACCCTGCTGGTAGACCTCTTTCTGGAAGCGCACCCGAAAGCGCCGCGCGAGATCGTGCTGGACTTGGATGTCACCGACACGCCGCTGCACGGGCGGCAGGAAGCGCGTTTTTTCCACGGCTACTACGGGCATTACTGCTACCTGCCGCTGTACGTGTTCTGCGGGGATCATCTGCTGTGTGCGCGGCTGCGGCCCTCAACCTCGACGCCAGCGCCGGGAGTCTCGAGGAAGTGCAGCGCATCGTGCGGCAGATCCGCGCCCGGTGGCCGAAGACGCGTATCATTCTGCGCGCGCATTCCGGCTTCTGCCGCGAAGAATTGCTGGCGTGGTGCGAAAGCAACGCGGTGGACTACGTATTCGGCTTTGCGCGCAACCAGCGCTTGCGACGGATCATCGGACGCGCCATGCAGCAAGCCAAGCAAGAGCACCGGCGTACGGGAAAACCGGCGCGGGTGTTCACGGAGTTCGCTTATCGCAGCAAGAAGAGTGGTCGCGGGCGCGGCGCGTGGTAGCCAAAGCGGAACAGATCGAGGGCAAGGAAATTCCGCGCTATCTGCTCACCTCGCTTGGCAAAAAGGCGTGGCCCTGCGTGGAACTCTATGAAGAGCTCTACTGTGCGCGGGGCGAGATGGAAAACCGCATCAAGGAGCAGTTGAGCCTGTTCAGTGATCGCCTGAGCACCGAGATGCTGCGGGCCAATCGTTGCGGCTGTCCTTTTCTTCGCTCGCATACGTGCTGCTGGAAGCGCTGCGGCGGCTGGGCCTGGCGGGTACAGAGTGGGCGGAAGCCCAAGCTGACACCCTCCGGCTCAGACTGCTGAAAATCGCCGCCGAGGTGCGCATCACCGCGCGCCGCATGTGGTTCCGTTATAGTAGCGCGTATCCCTGGCAGAACCTCTTCGCCGCAGCGTACACCGCGCTGCGCTGCTG
The DNA here is from genome assembly GCA_963824515.1 of uncultured Acidobacteriota bacterium. Classification (GTDB taxonomy): domain Bacteria; phylum Acidobacteriota; class Terriglobia; order Acidiferrales; family UBA7541; genus Acidiferrum. Next base: position 56,110 of record CAWGPN010000005.1, on the reverse strand, counting down.
AAAATAACGGTGCTTACTAAAACAGCCCTGGCATCCCACGCTCACGGTGAGATGCGCTCAAAAACAACTCCCTCGTCAACTGGGCCCGCCATTCACGCTGAAAAAATCAACAGCGACACGCTGCCCCTGTCCCGCCCAGTAAAATCACGCTCCCATGACCCTCTCCAGAGCATCCATGCACATCTGGTGAGATATCCGGGCTAGCGCGCTGGAATTCTCCAAGCAGATTGAACAGTAGCAGGATGCTGCGGAAGGCTGCTTCGGTGGCGAAGAACTCCTGCATGCAAAAATCATCGGCGCCCAAATCGTGTTTCAATTCGGCGATGCGATTTTCCATGTCCGCCCGGTGGTTGTAGTCGCGCCAGAGCTCTTCCGGCGGGAGCGCGAGATTGCTGACGAAGACGCGGAAGGTGTAGCCGGGAACATCGAGTAGTTTTCTTCCCAGCGAGGGGCGCTCGGCACGCAGCCGCTCGCGGATCACCACGAAGCGGCGTGGGCGGTCCCAGCCGAAAAGTTGCAAATGGAATTCACCCGCAGCGTAATTGTGCGTCCAGCGCGCGCCACGTGGTGATGCGTGCGGCCTCGCGCTTCAGCCAGAGCGTCAGCCGTGCCACGATGATGTAAGACAACCCACGCTGCTCGAGAAAACCCAGTAATTGCTGGTCAAAAAAGCCGGCGTCGGCGCGCACCACGCGAAGGGCATGTTTTTCCGGCAACAGCGCCAGAGCTTCCTTGAGAAATTCCACTACGCCACGGGCCGTGCCGCAGTTCCCGCTCCGCAACCAGCCGTGCAGCAGAAAGTGCGCCTCGGCCAGCACCGCCACCAGGGGATGATGCGAGGGCCGCCCATGCTTGCGCGGGTTCGGTCCGCGCAACGCACCCTGCTGCCGCCCGTAGCGCTCGAACACCGTGGAATCCAAATCCAGACTATATCCCGCCGAACATCCCGGAAGCCGCTCCAGCTGCCAACTCCACAAGCCGGAGAAAAAACGCTGGCACTGTCCCTGACCGAAGCGTTTGAAAAGGTTGCGAATGGTGTCATCGACCAGGAAAGCGCGAAATCCCCAGCACGGCGTGCAAGGCCACGTCGGCACGCAGCAAACTTGTGTGCGCGAAGCGCCGCGCTCCGGCCACCACCGAAAGCAAGAAAGCGGTGAAGGTCTCCGCCGGATCGATGGCGTTGGGGGAAGTAAGACGAAACGGCAGATGCTTGCTCACGGCTTCGCGATAGCCAACGTGCCGCAGAAACTCCAAGAACACCACCAGTCCACCGAACGGTGTGACCGCTCGCTGGGTCTCGCGCAATTCCACTTTTTTTCCGCCCCAAAGAGCGGTAATTTTCCAGTGCACTGTTTTGTCCTCCTCGGCGTTTCTTTCAACCAACTGAAACTTAACCGAGTTAGGGCAAAACAGTGCAATTCAATTTAGGAATTCAGGTTAAGACCAAGACCGCTCGCACGGCGCGGTCTTGGGTCTTGCCCCAACGCAAAAGCTATTCTCCTCAGTCCAATTGCAGAAAGAAATTGCCCTCGAACACTTCAATTTGTCGGGACTGACCCAGGTCAGAAAAACAAATCAGGAGACCTGAGGCCAGTGAGTGACGGTATAAGTGAAGGCAGTTTGTGCCGTCTGTCTCAGCAAGGGCACGAGACAAACGATCCGAAACCTTGGTAAGGTGGCCCAGCTTCTGAAATAACCCCAAAGAGGTTTCCCACCATTCCACATCTTCACGGGAATCGCCAGTAACAAGTTCTAAACGGCTGCTCTCCGTAAGCAACTCCGGGTAAGTTTCGAACAATGATCTATTGATTCCCGCATAATATAGAGACACTTTTCAGGGTATCGTGCGTCTAACGTGGTATGGGAAACCCTGCTGGAGTACGACGTGATTTCGACGCTCTTGAACGGCGAAGGTTCCAAGCTTTGCGGCTGTTGCGCCAAGGTCTGAACCAGTCCGAAGTAGCGCGACGGTTGCGCGTGGGGCGCCAGAGCGTGGCGCGCTGGGCGGCGCTAGATCGTAAAGGTGGCGAACGCGCTTTACGGCAAGCCGGGCGCGCGGGACGCCAGCCGCGCTTAACACCGCGACAGAAAGTGCGTCTCGAACAGCGCCTCCTTGCGGGCCCCGAGCTGCTGGGCTACGAAACCAACCTGTGGACTTCCGAGCGCGTGGCGCATTTGATCGAGAAGGAATTTGGCGTTGGCTATCATCCGGGCCACGTGTGGAAGATTTTGGTGGCGCTCGGCTGGAGCTGCCAGCGTCCTACGGGCCGGGCGCTGGAGCGTAACGAGGAAGCCATCCGTCACTGGAAGAAGGTCACTTGGCCGGACCTTAAAAAAAAGCCCAAAAAGAGCGGCGAACGATGGTCTTTCTCGACGAGAGCGGACTGAGCCAGCGGCCGCACCGCTGCCGGACCTGGTCGCGGCGGGGCCACACACCGGTGCTGCAGTACCACTTCAACTGGAAGACGCTTTCCGTCATCGCGGGGATAACGCTGTGGAATTTCTACTTCCGTTTGTATCCCGGAGCGATCCGCGCACCGCAGGTGGTGGCCTTTCTCAAACATCTGCTGCGGCACATTCCTGGAAATCTGCTGCTGGTGTGGGACCGGCTGCCCGCGCATCGCAGCCGGGTGGTGCAGGAGTTCGTGGCCGCACAGAACGGCCTCATCCACACCGCCTACCTGCCCGCCTACGCCCCGGAGCTAAATCCCACGGAATACGTCTGGGGCCACTGCAAACACCACAAACTCCCCAACGCTTGCCCCAAGGACTTCGCCGAATTGAAGCACGGCGCCCGGCACGCTCTCCGCAACATGCGCCGCCGCCCAACGCTCATCACCGCCTTCTGGAAACAGGCTTCCTTATGGCCCGATTGACCCTATATTATGCGGAGTTCAATAATCTCCCCAGCAAGCAGGTCTGCAATTTGCAGTCCGATTTCCGTATGGGATGGACGCGTATTGCCCATAAGCACTCAGCGTTCATGTTTTACGGTTCACGGCACAAACGCAAGGGGACTGGACAGACTTCAGGGGAAGAAGAACGGATGCCTGATGAAAATCATCATTCCGAGCTTCAGCGTGCAAGCCATCCGGCCACCATGCGGCGGACTGCCATATCGTGTGCTTCAGGAGAGACACCGCCCTGAGGCGTCGGTGACGACGTACACCTCATAGCCGTCACCCATCGCATGTATAGCGGGCATCGCAAGACACATCTCCGTCCAGAGCGCAGCCATTGCAAGCTTCTTCCGGCCCGTCTTCTTCACTGCCTCGACGATCCGGCGGTCCTCCCAACAGTTGATGAGTACGGTTAATCGTCTTCTGATCCGGAAAAACTGCCTGGACCTGCTTGAAAATTAGGCCCCCGCGTTCTTCATTGACAGTGGTGAGAATCGTCGGAATGCCATACGCCCTCGCGGTTTTGGCTAGAGCTGTGACGTTATTGATTACGATTGTGGGGTCGTGACTGTTTACGTTTGCCAACTGGAAAGGTTGATGGTCAATGAGGAGTAAGACACAATTCTGCGGTGTCAGAAGAGCGTCGAGACCGACTTTCGCGAACGTTTGCATGATGTAAATGGTCTCTCGACACCCGGATCAAACGCGCACAGGAACTTCTGTTACTTGGCAAGGAATCCGTTCCGTTTTTCGCGCTCCAAACAGGTTTCGCCGACCAGAGCCATTTCACGAAGACGTTTCGCCGTGCCACGGGCGCAACACCCAAAGACTGGCAGCGAAGTCGCAACCTCTGACCTCGGCTTGAACCGCGCCGCACGCTGTCCAGCAGCCGAGAAAAAGTTTTCAGTTAGTTTCGCGGATTCGATCCAAGTGCCAACTACATCACCATCATCAGCACGTATGCGGTCGCACCGAACATGCCGAGGCGCGGACTTTCTCGTGCGTGCGACGAACGAGATCATACGGTACGTGCCGTGGTTCGTCTCCGCAAACCTCCACGTGAACTTCGAACGCACCCAAGTGGTCAACTACGCGCAGTGGAAGATAGCCGCGAGACGACCGCGGCCGCGCGCGAAGACGATTGGATCACGGGCTAAGCGGAAATTATTTCGGACCAGAAGTGGAAACCGCGGCAGCCTCTGTGACCTCATCCACGCTGGCTGCTTTGAAGTAACGACTGTTCGGTGCGCGGCCGAAAACTCATCGCGTCGACTGAAACGCTGCATTAGAAAATGACAAGAAATGTGTTGCGCGGTTCTCCGGTAGCTCAAAGGTAGAGCGCTCGGGTGTTAATCGAAGGGTTGACCCGCGCGACGAAACTGCAGTTGGATTTCGGACCTGCAATCGGAGCACGTTTGTGGATGCGAGCGGGACTGGTGGGGGCGGGGGGAAGCGAACGGTGCTTCTACTTCTCCTTAGGCATCATCTCTGGTGGTGCTGGAGCAATGCCCTACACCGATGTAGTCTCGCACTGGTTTGACCGACACAGAGGATTGGCTCCCAGCGTCATGATGCTTGGGATGGGGTTGGGCGCGATCGTTATTCCTTCGGTCGCGCAGCGATTGATCGCAACCCTCGGCTGGCGTCTCTCGTACACAGTCTTCGGTCTCGCGATTTTGTTTCTCCCCTTACCGGTTGTTGCAGCATTCTTGAAGGAGCGGCCCGAGAATGTGGGTCTCCTCCCAGATGGGGATGCAGAGGTCCACGCCTCGACGACGAGCGCACTGAAGTCTCATCAGGGTCGCGTGTGCTTCTCGGAATTCGGGCATCCTGAACAGGATTCACGCCGTCGAATGCGCCTTCATTCTTCGCATGAGTGAGCTACGTATGGTTTTCTTGGGGTAGCAACGAACTCCGTGAGTGGCTAGATCGTCAGCTCAAGATGGGCGGTTGTACATTCACGGTGGAGCGTGGTTCGTCCGATACCGTGTACGCGTGCGGCAGGAGGACGGCTCGACCAGACTCCAGCAGAAGGCAAAGGAACATACCCTGGTTTCGGGGACGTTCAGCCGTTTCGCCAGCTCGGTTGGGTCTATCACTTCTACTTCGACTTGATTTATGGATGTTCGGCTAAACGAATCGAATTGAACGCGCTAGATTGATTTGTGAGAGCCATCAATCGGTTGGGTCGGAGTTGCCTTTTCCGTCGCAAGGTGCTGCTGCGCTTTGCTGACGGTTAGCCGCGCGTAATACAGCGGGTCGCTTTTCTCACTGCTGCGAAAATCCGCGATCCTGCCAATGATTTCTTCGGGGTCGTCGCCGCGGGCGAGGGCGCGCTTCGCATAGATCCAGTCGTGCTCGGACTGGCTCAAGGGTCGCCTTTCAGAAGACCGTTGCGTTAACAGCCTATAGTGCGCGCGGAAGTCGTTGTCGATCGGCTCAGCGCGTAGACAAAAATCTTGTAGGTGATGAATGCGGTCGGTGCGCTTCTCGGCTTGCACCCGAAACTCGGTTTGATACTTTCGGTTGACGAATCCCGGGAGACGCAGAACGCGAGTGGAATCGGTGGCCGCAGGATCGCCTCCGAGTTTGCGTGCCATGGCACGCAGCAGGGCCTCGCCGTGTTCCCGGTCAATACCCTCGACTCGCCACACAATCTGGAATTTCTCAGGCGATGTATTTACGGTGTAATTCGGCGGCGGCACCAGGTTGGATTGTCGAATCTTCGCCAAGGCCGACGGGCCATCGTGATCGATGTCCAGGTAAAGATGACGGATGGTCTGAATGTCCTCCTTAGTTCGCGTGCGGGCCTCGGGTTTCAGGGTGTTCATTCCGACGTAGATGTCGCATGCCTCTTTTTCATTCTTGTGCTGGAGCCACTCCTGAGTGGAAGTTCCCGCGATCCGTTCAGCAGTCGCGATACGCTGGATCGTTTCGCCCGTACCGCCGTTGCGGACCAGGACGGCAATCCGATCAGACGGATGAAAGTTTGTGCGGATGTATTCGCTGGCTGAGATGTCCTTCATGCGTTTCGACTTTCGTCCGTCGTCATTGGGATGGCTCCTATCTCTGGTAGATTACAAAGTAATCGAAGGGGTCGCCGTCGGCGTCGTAGCTGTTGATTTCGAGCACTTCCGAGATGTAGCGGCGTCCTGGTCTGCGCTTGATCTGAATCGCGACATGAGCGAGTCAGCGATGTTGCTCTTGATAGCTCGGTAGAGTAGCTCGACGCCGCTTTGCAACACGCGACTCGTGAAGCGGGCGAGGTCCTGCTTCGCCGAATTGGCGTGAATCGCTTCGCTGATGAAGTCATCGAGAATGAGATGTTATACCCTGTAAAACAGAATCCGTGCTGACGGACCGAGTTGCCGAAGGAAGTGAAAATCCGCCGCGTTGCGCATCAGCCATCGAATTCTGAGAGAGCAGCCAGTCCGGAAAGTAGTCGGGCAGGGCTAAGTTAGCGAGAGCTGTTTGGATCAAGTCCGAATCCGATCCAATTCCCGTCCGATCTCTTGCTTTCGCAACGACCGCCTCCAGCATTTTCCTTGGATCGTCTTGGCACGGGTGCGGAAAAAAAGCCCGACGTGTTCCTCACGGGAGAGAGTCTCTCTCTGCGCTTCCAAGTGGGGGTTCTGCCCGTTTCGCCTTGTCTACGGACACGCTGACCGATGTGCGGTCTCCGGCGAGTGTTCCTTGCGGCTGGTCCCATGTTTAAGAGCGGCTAGTCCTTACGCTTGGGCAAATACGATCCGTTTCTCCCCTTGCCGGGAATCATGAAGAGCAGCTGCCACAGCCATGCCGTCCACAATGCCTTCCAGGGCTTTCGCTTCTTCTCGCGTCACGCGAAAATTCGTGGCCCGCGGGCGCCGCAAGATGCTCAAGGTAGCGAATTCCGTCCGCGATGAAAGATACGTCCGTTGAATCGCTGGTTCGATCAGCTTGAGCAGTCGGATCTTTACGCGAAGGCGGTCTCCTCGGAACTTTTCACTGTTCCGGATGAACAGCAGTTGTTCTTTCGGCTCCGGTTGAATCCGAGGCGGCTCGGATACCTCCGCCAGTCCGATGATCCCTCCCCGCGGACCCGACTCCCACATATACACCCTGTCTCCCGATTTAATCTGTTCCTTGTGCTGCTGGACGAGCCAGGTATGTTCCCTAAGGGTGCGAACTGCACTCCGAACATCGGAGAATTCCGAGCTGGCTTGAAAGATCCAGGTGTTTCGGCAGTCTGCCGTGGTACCTATCGGCTCTTCCTTCTTCTCTTCGCGTTGTGCCCCGTCTTGAGCCGGCCCTTTCCCGGAAACATGCGCATGAGAAACGCACCAAGGAGGAACCCCGTTCGTCCCACTGGTTTCCTTTCCTGTGCGAGTCATTACTCTGTGGGGGTCGATTCCATTGCCTGCCAAGCCGCCACCGGGCTTGATGACTTGAATCCCGATGCATTCCACGGAATCACCACGAACCTCTAAAACCAAAGAAATGTTTAGTTCCAACGCCTTGTCCAATATCACAGTCCATCTCCAAAATCCGCGCCCTTTCTTGAGGCACGCAATGCTCGAATTCAGCTCCAGGGCTGATACTGAAAGAGCGAACCAATCTCACGAATTTTGGTGTTCCGAAAGAAACAATATTCCCGCGCGTGCGTGGCCAGAAACGATCTTTTACTTCGCATACTGAGTATTATCCTGGTGATTCTGCTAGCCCATGCGTGTTAGAACCGTAGACTCCCGCCGGTTAGACGGCTGTCATCTCGGCGCCCGAGGTTTCTTCTTGGAAGCGCAGCAGAGCCTGGATTTTGAGGAACTAGCCCATCGGCTGACCGCTTTTGGGCTGCGAACCTTTAACGAGTTTGGACTCGGTGGGCGTAACTCTACAGTCGCCGGCGTCGGTCTGTCCGTCGACGACTTTGTCTCGGCAGTCTTGGTGGAATATATGGAAGGCAAGCTTCAACATCAAGCCTCCCGTGGCGATTTGTTCTCCCTGCTGGCGACCGCCTTGCGCAATGACATTATCGATTCCCTTCGTAAGGCGGCACATGCCCACGAGGAGAGCCGATCCTCGCTTCCTGCCGAACGGGATGCCGATCCTGCTCCCCTGTCGCTCGACGAATTGCCGGGGTCGACCATAGATTTTGCGGGGTCCATCGATGAAGAGCGGTACGGCGAACGCGCACGGACGGCCTTTGCCGGGGAACCGGAACTAGCGGAAGTTGTGAGGGCGGTGCTGGAACTCAATCTTTACAAGCCCCGCGAAATAGCAGCGGAGTTGGGCATTACTGCAGCAGAGGTGCAGAACAGGAAGAAGAGGCTGCAGCGGCAGCTCATCGATCACAACTTGGTAGAGAGGAAAACCGCATGAGCGAACAGAAGGAAAAGGATCCTTTTCCGCAAAAGGCGCGGTTGGCTCAACTGTCCGACAGCTTGTACGGCAGCCCGAGCGAGCTGGTTGCCCGGGAAGCCCGGGAACTCTTGCGGCGCGCAGGAATTGATCCGGAAGACGTCAAAGCACGCCTTTATCGAAAGTTTGATGCCCTAGCAAAACAGTACGCGGCAGCAGGCCGGCCCGTTCCGGTGCTCTTGAAACAGGCGCTTAGTGACTTGCGTCCAGGCGCACCCGGTTCCCCAAAGGAAAGAGCATTAGGTCGCGAAGCCCGAGCGGCCATCCGGAGTGTCATCGACCATGCTCAGCGTATGCAGGAACGACTCGCGAGGCTGCCGCGTGTGACTTTGGCTACCGCCTATCGCAACAAGAAGGAACTCTCGGAACGGGACAAGAAACTCCTGGACGACCTCGCCGATGATCTTTTGAAACACAATAATCGCAGCCGCCCGAAAGACGGTCGATGAGCGGGTCGCAAAAAGGCGGCGCCTATGCACGCGCCCTCGCGCGCGAACTGCCGCTCGAGCATGGCGATCTGCGGGCAATCGCTTCGCGACTCGGACTCCAAATTCGCGAGGTGGACGCTGATGGGTTTGACGGCGCCTTGATTCGAGCGCGCGAGATTCCTTTGGGAACGATTGCGATCCGGCAATCGATCCGCGAGGCTGGCCGCAAGAATTTCACGCTCGCCCATGAAATCGCTCACTTTTTGCTGCCCGATCACGACCTGACGGAGCTCGTTTGCACCAGGTCCGACATCGGGAACTGGGGCGACTGGTCGCGAGAACTCGAGCGCGAGGCCGATGAATTTGCCGCCGAGCTTCTCCTGCCTGCTTCCGCGGTCCAGCCGATCGTCGAGTCCGCACCGCCTTCTCTGCAAGTGATCGAAAAAATCGCCCAGCGATTTCATACTTCTCTTTCGGCAGCGGCCTGGCGGTACTGCGATCTGTCGAAGCAAAGCTGCGCGATCGTATGGGCCACGAATGACCGAATCGATTGGTCGAAACGCTCGAGACACTTTGGCTTTCCGCTCCAAAAGGGGGCGCCCCTTCAGCAAGGCACGTTTGCGTTGCAATGCTTTGCGGGAACACCTGGTCCGAGCAAACCGCAGGAGCTCCCCGCGCGTTTGTGGATCTCCGCAACCGGTTTTCCAGGAGATGCCCCCATATGGGAGGAGTCCAAGGCGCTGCCCGCTTACAACAGTGTAATTTCGCTGCTTTGGATCAAATCTTAGGTTCAACGAAGGCCGTGGTAGAGCCTGGCGTTGGTGCAGGCGGGCAAGAAGTCATCTAGGAAATCAATCGAAGGAAGCTTGGGGCTAGTCCAGACTGCAAGCCCGCGATAGCCCCAAGTTCCCGGTCATTGCTAATCGCCGGTATGCTCGTCGGCGAGCTCGCTCCCGCTTTGCGCTCCATTGCTTGGAGCCCGCGTAAGGAAACGTACATCGCTTGCCACCACTTCTGTGGAGCGGTGCTTCTGGTTTTGCTTGTCGATCCAGTTGCGGATGATGAGCTTTCCTTCGACATAGACCCGCGCACCTTGCCGCAGGCTTGCGCTTACCGTTTCCGCAAGGGCTCCCCACACCTGAACCCGGTGCCACGCAGTCTTTTTTTGCCACTCGCCCAAACGGTCTTTGTACGACTCCTCGGTTCCCAAAGAAAAATTCGCCACGATCTGACCGACTTTGGTATGCCTCACTTCGGCATCCCGGCCGAGTCGCCCCGCCAACATGACTTTGTTGACGGCGTTCTGTCCCTCGAGATCCGGCTGGTTCCCGTTAGGTTGGGCCGAGCTCGTCGGCGAAGAACGCTGCGGCGTCTTACCGCTACCGTTTTGTTCCGCCGGTGTTTCTGCGGGCTGCCCAGGCGGTCTCGGCGGAGAGGCCGGTGTGCCGTTCCCGCTCGGGGTTTGCGCCTCCTTTTCAAACGTTGCCTGCTTTGCACCCTCGGCGAGCGCAGCATTTACTTCCAACGACATGTTCGATACCACTTTACATCTCCAAATTGAGCGCCCTGTACAGCAGCACCCAATCCATTTGAATTTCAGCAGCACGTGCTGATATCTCTGAAGCGGACTGCTAGCTCGGATTTTGCCATTTCGGTGGGCGCAACATTTTTTCCACGCACGGCCGAAACCGGTCTGCTATTTCGATTACGTAGTGGATGTACCCGGCGCTTGAAAACAGATGTCGCTGCGTTCTTCTCACAGCCAGAAGTCAACGCACGTGTCGCACGCAGAACGGCAATGCGCATCGGCGTCGGGTCAAGGGCCCTCTGACTTGACAGCGCAGGTAAAATGAGTTTACCCAGATGGAAGGGTTCACCGCTTCGTTTTTCTATCCTTGAGCAAACCGCGACAGGAGGTAAATTTCATGTTTGAGTCTATGGCCTCTCACTCTCGTTTGGCATCCAGCGCCGCATGGACCATCGCCAGCTCCGTTAACCGCGTCCTGCCTGAAGGGGCGCTGCCCGCACCAAGCTGGGCGCCGGGTCGGCTTCTGAAGAAGCACCAACGAACGCCAATGAGGACGGGGGTTCCGAGGCGCACCCTATCCCTCTGCCCGGATTGCAACCGCGAAGCAGTCGAGGCGGTCATCAAGGGCCAGAGCGATGTAGCCGATTTTAGGGAGTGTCCGGGGATCATTGACGCCGAGATCCTTGAGGAAGGCGGGCGAATCCTCATGCGAAAGACGTGCGAGACGCATGGTCCATTTGAGGACGTGCTATCGAACCATCCCGATTTCTTTCAGAGAATGGAAGCGCAGTCCTTGGGGGGCGACTTCGATTGCGTTGGCGACCGTGAGGTCCACGACCACGGCCCTAACAGTATCCGGGCAGGCCGAGGGTCGTATTTGATCGTGGATCTGACCAACCGATGCAACATGATGTGTCGACCTTGCTTCATGGACGCTAACGGAGTTGGTTACGTCGACGAAACAGATATGGAAGACCTGAAGACAATTTTTGAACGGGCGGGCTCTTTCAAGCCTAACCGCGAAATCAACGTCTTGTTCTCCGGTGGCGAGGCCACACTCTCTCCGATCTTCCTTGACGCAATCCGACACGCGAAGAGCATGGGCTTCCATCGTCTTCACGTTTCGACCAATGGTATTCGTTTTGCGGAAAGCCGAGATTTTGCGGTCGAGGCGAGCGCCGCCGGGTTGCACGGCGTGTACCTGCAGTTCGATGGCGTCTCGGAGGAGAAGAACAAACATCGCGGTCTCGGAAATTACATCGAAGTGAAGCTCCGCGCCCTGGAGAACATCGCTGCGGCTGGAATGCAAACCACCTTGCAAGTTACCGTGGTCAACGGTCTCAACAATGATTGCGTGGGAGAGATCGTGCGCTTCGCTCTCCGCAACGCCGATCAAATCCACGGCGTAATTTTTCAGCCCGTTATGTTCACCGGCCGCGACGAGCGCATATCCACTGAGGACCGCTATGCAGAACGGTATCCTCTCTCTCAACTCGCTTACGACCTGCAAGCCCAAACCTCGATCGACTGGAGGCCCATGCGGGATTGGTACCCAGCTTCGGCGTACGCGATCTTCAGCCATTTAGATGATGTCCTTGACCGGGGTTCAGAGCGCGGAAGTCTCTTTCCTGACATGCATCCGGACCACGCGATAATGAGTCCCTTGCTTGTGGATACTGATAAAGGGAAGGCGATTCCGATTCCAACGTTCTTCGATCTCGGAAGGTTCATGCAAGACGTTGTACAAATAACAGATTCCGGTAGGCCGCCTCGGGTGACCAGGGCCATGGTTTTGCTTTCACTTCTTCGGAATTTCAACCAGGCGAAGGCTCCCTCGGGATTGGGACCCTATGAGCTCCGTAGTCTGTTTGAGGGCTCATTGTATCGTTTTACGAGAAGCGACGACGATTGGTCGCGGCAAGCATCTGCGAAAACCGCGCACTGGAGACTCATGTTTTTCAATGGGATGTGGTTCCAAGACGCCTACAACTACGACTTTGCGACGATCTACAATTCGAACGCGCCGGTAGCAACTTGGCAGGGCGAGATCAGTTTTTGTGCCTACCATGGTGGTGGCTGGCGCAAGGTACTCGAGAGCGTCCATCATACGGCGACCGTGGCCGATTGGTACAGAAACCACGGTCGGCACCAAATCTATGCGGCAGGCAAGAAGGTACATCTAGTGGAATCGCTGAGCCGACGGTCTGAACCATTGGTTCAGATTGAAGCCGCCCCTGTCGGTACCTTCTTCACGCGTGGAGGTAGGGATCTAGAAATGAAGCGACTAGTGCGTTCCGGAGGGTAGTGGGGTATTGCGGATGGGATTGAGTCCCCGGCACTCAACTGCTGGAGAAATGGCTACTCCACCTAGTGCGAACCCCAAAAATTTGTTCGCATTCCTTCTCGGAATGCTCACTTTGACTCAGGGACTTGTCCTTCCCACTGAATCACTACTCCTGCGTCGAGCTGCAAAAGTCCAGAAACGTAACCAATTCCCGATAGCCAATGGCCTTACGGGACCATTGCAGAAAGGTCGGTGCCACGAAGAAGTTCTCCTCGAGAGCCTAACCCGTCCTGCGCGCCACCAAACTCCGGTGTCATCCGAGCGCGGCCCGTTCCGATCTGGACGCGGCAATCTCTCCGCTTTTGTCCCCTGTTTCGCTTCCTTGCTCCCTCGGCTGTGGAGGTGAGGTATCCCAACCCTACTTCATATTGTGGAGCACCCTTAGAGCACAGTTGTTTCCGGATACGGAGATCGTGGCCCGAAAACGGGCTCAGCGTCCGACGTAGTCTATTGAATCCAAACAACAGGATCTGGGACGGTTCCTCTTGCTAAACCGTTGTACGCGCTAAAACGTAACGCGGGGCGGCATGGGGCTCTCAAATAGATGGTTTGCACATTTACGCTGCTGGACTCTTGCTGGACTCTGGACTGCAAATGCGGTGTTTCAGCGCAAATGAGAATGCGCTAACGCTAACCAAATGAATCAAAATCGGTGAGCACGAACAGGGCAGGTATAATTAGCAAACCGCCGCATTCAGCCGCTCTGCCATCTCTCCGCGGCTAACGTCTTGCGACATTGTAACTTATTACCGCATTTGGTGACAGTCCCTCCTTCGGTTGCTGCATTTTGGTGCACGAAGTGTCGCCAAGTAGATTGTCTCAATGAGGGGTCCGCCACCACTTGGTGTAGATGGACGGGCGCGCCTGCCTCGTGAGCAGGTGCGTGGACCAATTCTGTCCCTGGATTAAAGATCAGGCATTTCAGCTCGTGGAGAGTATTAGCCAGATCCTGTCTGCGACTCCGACTCTGTAGTTTGTGATTGCAGCGGCGAGGGTTGAGAACGTCGCGCTGGCTCAGGAATGTTTTCGAGAACGCGAGACATGTCGTGCGACGTTGTCGGCCTTCCAGAGGAGGGCAGGATGTTGGCGGATGCGCTCGATGATCTCCGGGTCTTTCGGGAATAACAACTCAGGTCGATACCTTCCATTAGCGATTGCCTCGAGATAAGCCTCTTCGCTGTTATGGTCGAGAATTGTCTGGAGAAGAGGTGTGACTGCCTTAACCATTGCGGAAACGGTTGGGCGGTCGTCGGCCTTGAGCAGAGGATAGAGAAGTCGTTCAAGGTCCTTCGGGTTGATCGCCTCGACACGATCCGCGTGATAGGTGCGGAAGTCCCGATCCATGGTGCTCGAAAAAAGCACCGCGAGTTTGCGGAGAATTTCAGGATTGTGGTCAAGATGGACATTTGTGAAACGGAATAGGTCGTAGAGGTCGCGAGGATGTCGACGGTCGATCAAGGCCTTGATCTTTCCCCCGAAAAGCTCTTCCGTTTCGAGGACGAGAAACTGGCAGGGCGGCACGCCGGCGAGAGGCGCGGCGGAGAGTACCCTTGGCGGGAGCGCACAAGCCCGCATGAGGAAATTGATTTCAATTTGGATTCGATCGGGTTTGCCGGTGTGATTTTCATAGTTGAGGTACCATTCACGCAAGGCATAGTCGTCCGTACCGTTTTGCAATTTGTAGCCGAGGCCTGAGGCAACTTGCTCGACCGCCTTGATGATGTCCGGGCGTTCACGGAGCGTAGCATCACGGCCGACGTGCGCGATGTAATTCAAGTCAATATCGACAGAAAGCCTAGCGAGACCGAGGTAGAAGAGGTTGAGTGCCGTGCCACCCTTCAGGACCAGCTTGCCTTTCAGGAAAGGATGTTTGCGGAGTTCGATGAGCAGCTCGCGCAGGCGCGGAACTTTTTCGAGATGGTCGGCGAGAAATCCGGTGTCACGGGCGAGCCTTGTGATTTGTGCGGCGTCGAATTTCATGTTCGCACCGAGTCTTTGCGCGAAGGGGAAAGAGCTTCGGGCACCATAAGCTTCCAAGTCGGGACCCAGTGGTTCCCGGGTCGTTTGTCAGCCAGGTAAGCAACGCCCGGTGGGAGACTGCGTAGGAAGCGATCGCGCACTTTACCGCGAAAGAAGAGTTTGTCAGAGTGACGGTCCAAGAGAAATCCGAGACGTGAGTAAAGCCACGGTCGACGAAGGAGTTTGAGATAGGCGAGCGCGGCGTCGAAGTCAAACGAGGGAAACATACCCAAGCACTTATCCAGTTCCTCGACGCCGCCGCTGTAGTCGAGAAATAAAAGGCAGTCCACGAAGGAGCGCTCGCGCTGTGTCACGAGGATGTTGTCGGCACCAAGTTCGGTTTGGAAAAGACGTCGGGAGGGTGCTACGAGGGCTTTAGGAGGAGTGACCCGATGATACGTGACTTGGCCGAAGACGACATCTTTGCGCGCTCGCGCTGAAAAGTAGTAGACCGTTTGAAGAACTTGGTTAGTGACACCGTGTAGTTCAAGGGCCGAGTGGAGCGCGAGGACAGCGTCGTCCCGGAGGGCACCCGGCACGCGATAGCGGTTGAGCGGTGTTGCCGCGAGCGCGCCAGAGTAGACCCCGTTAGCAACGAGCCGGACGCGGCCCTGGAGTTTCAGACGGTGGAGCAGGTTCAGGATCGAACGGCTGTGTGCGTCCTTCCTATATAGGTCACGCGCTTCCTTGACCGTGAATAGGGGGGTAGACTGCGCGTACTGGGTGAATGGAACGTGGATCTCCATAAATTCTCACATAAGCTAATGATAACACACTTTTAGTATGTATCTATAGAGTTCCATGAGAATTCAAAGCAAGGAATTCTCACAGAATTAGAGAATTACACACTATAAGCATGTAAAAGCGTAGACCTGTGAGAATCTAGGTCCATTGATCCGGCAGTCTTAATGCCGCACAGGAGTTCTGGTTGCGTGAGCGCGATGCAGCGAAAACTCGACGCCTGGAGCCCGAGGGAACCGACCGCTAAAAATGACCCAGATAACATGACTACGACCAAAACCAGCAAAGTAAATCTAGAGTGCGGCGCTCGGCATGAGTCGGCGCAGATCGTCATTGCTGCTGAGGAGGGGTTGCGGTTGAAGCCGGAGGGCCTCATGGTCGATCCGTCAGGCTGGGGCTTGCGTGCTACCACGATGCGCCGGAGGAAACTGATGCAGCACGGGAGCGAAATATCCTCGCTGCCTTGGCTGGCTTCGCGCTTGAGAATCGGTTTCGAGAGGAGCGCTCGTACCCAACAAGAGACTATCTGGACGTGCTTACTGCGGTTCGGGCGGAGGGATTTGCGGATCGACGAGCGCTCCGTCTCAAATCTTTGGGAATGCGGCCCAGCGCGCTTCCACTTCAGCGTCTCAACCCAGCTTGAAATACTCGTTTACGAGTCGCACATGCGGCACGGTGATACAGTGCAAACGGGTCAAAGTGAATTAGCAAAACGCCGCCAGTCTTTGGACGACGAACCCTTCGCTTATCGACAGCCAAAGCCGTCCTCCAGCTTCCTAAGCTTTTCCTAAGACTTTGAGCAAGATCTCACACCTCAGATTTCCCAATTACATTGGCAAAATGGTTTTTCATCAAATCGGCCATTGATTCTATTGGGCTTGCGTTTTACCATCACCACTGAGAATTTCTTAGGGTGCTCGGACAGAATCCCCCCCTCTCCGCCAGAACATCAAGAATTACAGTGCCACTGCGAAAATCCAGACTCCTCAAGAAGATACCCGTAAGCCAAGTCTGAAATTATCTGAACAAAACTGGGTGACGAGCTGTCTTGGTAGAAACTGGATAATTTGTCCGGAATAAGCTACGAAAGAATCACCGAGTATTCTAGGCGTCGACATGCTGCCAAAGAGGATGCCCTCTGCAACAGTAGGTCTTCCAATCGGCCTGCGAGCCAGCTAAGTTGATCCGCGAGGGACGGGCCACAAGCGTTGACGTCGTGATGGCCTGACCGGGGTTATTTGTACCGGCGGAAGTGATAGAGAATTCACTGTGATGGAGCTCTGGCATGCCGATAAGGAAAAACAAGCCGGAGCAGATCGTGACACTGCCTCGTCAGATTGAAGTGGAAATAGCGAAAGGAAAAACTGCTCCGCAAGCCTGCAAAAAAGGGCAAATCACTGCATGGGGCTACTACCGCTGGCAGCAGGGATACGGCGGCTTAAAGCTGGATCTGTCCGTCACGGTCCTGAACCTGAAAATGTGTCCAAAAGTGGATAGTACCATTTGCTTTTACGTGCATCGTCCTCAGACTGTGACTGCAGCTGAGGTGTACGAAGATGTTGACCCCACAAGAGCTCCTGAAGCATGAATACGAGCTGAACCATAAATGGGCAGTGACGAGAATATCTCTAAGCTACGAATTCGACGAGAAACTCGCCTATGTTCATGGATTCGATGCGGGGATTAACTTACTGTGTGAAAAAGCCAAATTCTCCAGCCCCGCAATCGCCGAAGACGTCAGAAAACTGGCAAATGAAATGATAGAGGAAACCGCGAGGAGGCTACGAGCATTGAGACACGACAAAGAAAAGGTTTTTGTTGGATTGTTCATCCGCTAGAGAAGCGGTGGATAATTTCCGCCGCCGGGCGGGAGCAGCGCCGCTACGAGGCGGTTCGAACCAGCGTGTATCTTCGGCTGCACTACCCTGCTTTCGTGGACTGGCCCCACCCCGAGCCGACGTTGTACAGAAAAGTCAGAACGATCGAAAGACTTGCAAGAAAACTGAGCGTCGAGGACGTGAAATGAAATCGCCGGACCATTTGGAGGGGATTATTGTGTCATGGAAAGCGAGCGAGTCTCACTCTTTGCCTTCCGGCGTCGTTTGCAAAACGCGCCTGGATGTCGGCCGCGATTTTGTTTGATTGTTGCTGGAAGGAAAAGTCGTTGAATTGCGCAGAATCAGCTGCGTCTTTAGCACAAATTCCGTTCCGTTTGGCGAGGGCGTTTCTCTTTTTACTTCTTTCAAAAGAGCGTTAAAGGCGAGCGTTGCCAACTCTGTCTGCGACATCTGAATTGTGGTTAGCGGAGGAATCATAAAATCCGCCAGCCGTGTGTCATCGAATCCAATCACCGAGAGTTCCTGAGGGACCGAGATTCCCAGATCGAACGCCTGCCTCATCACGCCGATCGCGGTCATATCATTCGAGCAAAGAAGAGCGGTGGGCTTCTCTCGAAGCTTGGAGAGTTTTTGTAGCGCGAGTTTCCCGCCCTCCAGACGGTGGTTCCCCTCGACGACGAACTCGGGCTTCACTTCCAGTCCGATTTCACGCATCGAATCCTCAAACGCAACTTTTCGTGCGAGTGCGGAGCGCAGCTTGAGTGGCCCGGTCACCACTCCGATGTGCTCATGCCTCATTGCAGCGAGATGCTGGACGGCCTGGCGAATGCCATGTGCGTAGTCGACGCGAATGTTACTGACGCGCGGAGCCTTGGGCCCGACGTCGACGAACACCAGTGGCAAATTCCGGAATCGGAGGTGTTCGAGCAGTTCATCTTCCATTCCGAAGGTCAGGATCGCGACTCCGTCGACGCGGCTTTCAATCATCCGGCGTACGGCAAGTTCCATTCGCCTGGGGTCGTGAATCGTCGAAGTTAGGAGGATTTCATAGTTTTGTTCGACGGCCAATGTTTCGAAGGTTTGTACGATCTCGGGAAAGAAAGGGTTGGTAATCTCGGAGACGATCAATCCGAAAACACGGCTGCGGCCGGAGACGAGCGCGCGCGCCTGCCGGTTTGGGTAATAACCAAGCTCCGCAATCGCCTTCCAGACGCGTTTTGCGAGCTGCGCATCAACGCTCGCAACCTGATTGACGGTACGCGATACAGTTGCGGTGGAAACTCTGGCTCGTCTGGCGACATCGCGAATGTCCACGAGACCTCTTTCGCCCTCAGGAAAGGTAGTGTCTTAAAGTATACGATATCCCAAAGCCGCGACCAACCGCCCACAAGTGTGCATGCACGCCGCCAGCAACGCGATCGGAATGAGAAAGGGCTCTGAAGAATGCTTTGCTGTCGCGAAGTGGAGCGTTTAAGCTGGGGGCGCTCGACAAGGAGAGTTCTTGCAAAGCGGGGGACGGCGTGGTAAACGTTTACCTAATCTGCGAGCAGATCTCACGGGTGCATTCACGTGATTTTAGGGGACCATTCATGATCAAGCCTTCCTTCCTTTTCAGTTCTCTTGTAACAATTTGGCTCCTTGCGGTCTGCAACCTGGCGGCGGGAGCGGAGCATAAGGTGGAACTATCGGACTTTGGCAAAACCAGCAATGGGACCACGATATACCGCTATGTGCTCAGCAACAAGAAGGGCATGGAGGCCGTCGTCATCAGTTACGGGGCCACCCTCGTCTCGCTAAAAGTTCCCGACCGCACCGGAAAGATGGCGGACATCGTCCTGGGGTATGACACGGTCGATGGCTATGAGCAGGGCAAATCGTTTTTTGGGGGCACCATCGGAAGGTACGGGAATCGTATTGCCCACGGCGAGTTCACACTCGACGGAAAAGCGTATCATTTACCAAAAAACGATGGCCCAAACTCTCTCCATGGCGGGACTATCGGTTTTAATAAGCGCATTTGGAAAGGCGTTGATCGATCCACGGCGGATGCGCAAGCCGTTGAGTTGAGTTACACGAGCCCTGACGGAGAAGAAGGCTACCCCGCCACTTTGAAAGTAACAGTTACCTACACGCTGCCGGCCGAATCCAACGAACTGCGAATCCATTATTCGGCGACAACCGATAAGGATACAGTCCTGAACCTGACGAACCACAGCTACTTCAATCTGACCGGCGACCCGAGCAAGAACATTTTGGATCATCTGTTACTGCTGCATGCGCTGAAATTTACACCGATCGATTCGACGCTGATCCCAACCGGAGAATTGCGCCCGGTGCATGGCACGCCATTTGATTTTACAAAGCCGACTGCGATTGGAGCCGAATCAATCAGGACGATGAGCAATTGAAGTTTGGGAAGGGATACGACCACAACTGGGTCCTGGAGAAATCTAAAAAAGCAGGCCCGCAGTTGGCAGCCGAAGTTTACGAGCCGACGAGCGGGCGCGTTCTTGAGATACTGACCACGGAGCCGGGCATCCAGTTTTATAGCGGCAACTTTCTGGACGGGACGGCGAAAGGCAAGGGCGGCGTGGCCTACGGGCATCGCACGGGCTTTTGCCTGGAGACACAGCACTTTCCGGATTCGCCGAACCATCCGAAATTCCCGTCCACGGAATTGAAACCGGGCCACACCTTCCGTTCGACAACGGTCTTGCGGTTCTCAACGCGTCACTGAGAACGAGGTAACACGACCGATTGATTTGCCGTTGGCTGGGAGTTGTTTTTTCGCCCCGGGAATGCAATCTTAGCGGTCGCTGGAAGCGTCGATGGTCTCTGCTTTGAGTTCGAGGAAGCCTGCAATTTAGACAGAAAGCGATTTAAGGAACCATGGACAACAAACGAAAAATGACGATGGGCTTGATCGTGGGCAATCGGGGTTTCTTTCCGGATCACCTGGCGAAAACGGGACGCGAGGAGATGACCCAAGTCCTGCAAAAGGCGGGCATCGACGTAGTTGTGCTGGGCACGGACCAGAGCAAACACGGCGCGGTGGAAACGTATGAAGAAGCAAAACGTTGCGCCGAGCTGTTCAAATCGAAAGCAGATGCGATGGACGGCGTGATCGTGACTTTGCCGAACTTCGGAGATGAGCGCGCGATTGCCGACACGCTGCGGCTGGCCCGGCTGAATGTGCCCGTGCTGGTGCAGGCCACGCCGGACACGCCAGCCAAAATGACCATCACGCACCGCCGCGATAGCTTCTGCGGGAAAATGTCGGCCTGCAATAATCTCGCGCAATATGGCATTCCCTACTCGCTGACCACGCTACATACCGAGTCCCCAGATTCGCCGGAGTTCGCGAAGGACCTCGAGTGGTTCGCCGCGGTTTGCCGGGTAGTGAAAGGCCTCCGTAATCTTCGGATCGGCGCGCTGGGCGCGCGGCCGACGGCGTTCAACACTGTGCGGTACAGCGAGAAATTGCTGGAGGCCAGCGGCATCTCTGTGGAAACGCTGGACCTCTCCGAAGTCCTAGGGCGCATCAGCCGCATGAAGGATACAGATGAAGCGGCGGTGCAGAAGCTGCAGATCGATTCAGAAATACGTTTCCACCACGGACATTCCGTCTCAAGCGCTGCTGAAGATGGCCAAGCTCGGCGCCGTCGTGGATGAATGGATGCGCGCGACGCACCTGCAGATCAGCGCGGTGCAGTGCTGGACCTCTCTCGAGGAAAACCTCGGCGTCGTTCCATGCACGGTGATGAGCATGATGAGCGACTCGCTGCTTTCGAGCGCGTGCGAAGTGGATGTATGCGGCGTGCTGGGGATGCACGCTCTGCAACTGGCATCCGAAACGCCGAGCGCGCTGCTGGATTGGAACAACAACTACGGCGCTGATCCCAACAAAGCCGTGTGCTTCCACTGCAGCAATCTGCCAAAGCATTTTTTCAAAGACGTCAAAATGGATTACCAGGCGATTATCGCGGGCACGGTGGGGATGGAAAATACGTTCGGAACCTGCGTCGGAAAAGTGAAATCCGGAGCGATGTGTTTCGCGCGCTTTTCCACCGACGACAGGGCGGGCAGGATGCGCGGCTACACCGGCAGCGGCAGGTTCACGGATGATCCGCTCGAAACATTTGGCGGAGCCGGTGTGGTCGAAATTCCCGGGCTGCAGAAACTCTTACGCTACATCTGCGAGAACGGCTTCGAGCATCACGTAGCGGCAAACTTTTCCTCCGTGGCTCCCGCCGTACACGAAGCGACAACGCGCTACCTCGGTTGGGAAATGTACGCCCATGCAGGATGACCGTTCCTTGCATTGAAGCTGGCGCTGAAACGACCTTCGCGGGAAGTACACGTAAATATTTGCCCCGAACCGAGTAGAGTGGCGCCCGGCGGAATGAGTAAGGCAATGCAGAGGAGATGCTTATGTCAAAATCATCGCAGCTGTCACGCCGGGAATTTGTGGGCGCGGCCATTTCCGCGGCCACGGTGAGCGCCGTGCCGATTCCTAACCTTCTGGCTTCCTCATGGAACGGGAGCCCGAGCACTTCCGACGCCGCCTGGAAAGACGAGGGCGTGCTGAATCTCGATAAATCTCCCTACGCCAAGTTGCGCAACGTTCCCGTGCATGCGGTGACGATTACGGAGGGATTTTGGGGAGCACGCCGCGCAACGAACGTGAACAGCAGCATTCCTTCCATGGAGAAACTACTCGAAGCCAATGGCCGCATGAACAATTTCCTGAGGTTGGTAGGCAAGAGCAGCGCTCCACAAACCGGGCCCGTGTACTCGGATTCCGACGTTTATAAATGGACGGAAGCAGCGGCCTTCGCCTTGCAATCGGGCGACCGGCCGGAACTGCACGCATTGGCGGCCAAGATCATCAAGGAAGTCGTGGCAGTGCAGGAGCCGAGCGGGTATTTGAATACTTATTATGACGGCGACCGCGCGAAGGACCGCATGACGCCCCAGGTGCAGCGATGGGGCCACGAGCTCTACAACCTGGGCCACATGATCCAAGGCTCGATTGCTTACTATCGCGCGACAGGCGACCGCACGCTGCTGGACGCCGGTATTCGCTTCGTCGACGGCTACCTGTTGCCCAATTTCGGTCCGGGTCCGGACAAGAAGCCTATTTTTTCGGGGCATCCGGAAATCGAGATGGCGCTCATCGAGCTTTACCGTACGACGGGAGACAAGCGCTACGTCGACCTCGCGGGGTACATCCTGCATGGCGATGACCGAATCAAGGTGCCGCCTAGCGCTTACGTTTATCATTTCTGCGGCATTCCGTTCACGACGCGGACGCATCTCGAGGGCCACGCAGTGCGCGCCATGTACGCTTGCTGCGGCGCGACGGACTATTACATGGAGACGGGCGATCCGGCTTATTGGAAGACGCTGAATACGCTCTGGGAGGATCTGGTCTCCGCGCAGATGTACGTGACGGGCGGAGTCGGCGCGCGAAGCGAGGGAGAAGCCTTCGGCGACGACTACGAGCTTCCCAATTTCACCGCGTATGGAGAGAGCTGTGCGGCCATCGGCAACATGATGTGGAACTGGCGGATGCTGGCGGCCACTGGCGACGCGAAATTCGCCGACGTCATCGAACGGGCGTTGTATAACGGGATCAACTCGGGGATGTCGCTCGATGGGACGCTCTATTGCTACCGCAATCCGCTGGGGTTTGATCCATCGAACGGCGACAAGATTCGCAATCCCTGGTATGACACGACGTGTTGCCCGCCGAACTTGGAGCGCACGTTAGCATCCTTGCCGGGATATTTTTACAGTACCAGCAAAGACGGCCTCTATCTGCACTTGTACGACAATTCGCAGCTCGATTGGCATCTCGAGGATGGAACTCGGCTATCGGTTGTGCAGAAAACGAACTATCCGTGGGATGGCAGGGCGGAAATTGCAGTCAATCCGGCCAAGCCCGCGGAATTTACCTTCTATCTTCGCGTTCCTGGATGGTCGCAAACCACGGAGGTGGCGATCAATGGCAAGCCCGTCTCCGGCGTGACTCCCGGACAGTATCTCGCTCTGCGACGCCGCTGGACGTCCGGCGACACCGTGCACGTGAAATTCAACATGACTCCGCAGGTGATTGAGGCGAATCCGCGAGTTGTGGATGACTATGGCCGCGGGGCAGTGCAGCGCGGCCCGCTGGTTTACTGCCTGGAGCAACTGGACCAGCCGGACGGAGTGCACTTATTCGACGTGTCGTTGGACGTCCGCGGGGGGGCTTCCTCTGGCTTCCAGGAGGAGTTCCATAAGGATCTGCTCGGAGGCATCGTGGTGTTGACGCACGGCGGAGCAGTTTCCGAAAAGCCCGCTTCGAGCGTTGCTCTCTACCGTCACTACAGTCCGGAAAGGCCAAAGGCCCGGCCAGTGGAATTAAAGCTCATTCCGTACTATGCCTGGGCGAATCGGGCGGCCACGCCGATGCAGGTTTGGACTACGATTCTCCGGGCGTAAGAAAGACACAGCGAGATGGATCGCGAGTCCGAGGACTTGTCCAGCGCAACTGGTTCTCATCGGAGCTGCCGAGCGGCGCCGAGATTCCCTGTGAAAGATTCTGCCGACCGATAGGGCAGATGCCAGTTTGTGTGGCCGGCAATGAGCTAGGCATACAGGTGATGATAGAGGCGGTACTGCGCGCCTTTAATGGCGTCGATCGGACGGAACAAGATTTTGCCCGAGAGCCCCTGAACGATCCAATCCCCGGAAGAGGCGGAAGTGGCAGAAGCAGCCAGCAACTGCTCGCGAGTGAAAATAGCGGTTGTTTGACTTCGGCGGAAATGGGAGTGAGTTGAGAGAGAGCTTTAGCTACAGATTCTGCGGTTTTCCAGCGAAGCGTCACGCGAACGACGATTGTCCAAGGCCGGTGGAGTGACTGAGCGGACCGCTGCTTTGACTGCGGGTGGCCGAAACTTCCATTCCCCAAAGGAGGTTCGGCGGAGCGAAAAGCGGCATGAGGAGAAGTGTCTGAGGATCCATTCGGGTAGCGAGAAAAACCGGGGACCGGAGTCCCGTGGCGGCCAGATTATCCGAGCGCATCGGGGGGAAAGGGCATGGCTCGGGCGGCGGGTGGCGCGAAAAATTCCCGTTTTGATGCTGCTCGTGCTGGCGGTTCGCCCGGCGCACGCGGCACCTTCCTGCCAGCAGAGTGGCGTGCAAACGTGGGAAACCATCGAGGTCTCTCACGCGCTGAGCATGAAAACCGAGCTGTTCATGGAAGGCGCGTTACGCACGAATTGCGGGCTGAGCGGCATTAATCCGTATTACCAGAAGGCCGAGGCGGGATTCGTGCTTCAGCCGCGGAAGCATCTCCGGATCAGCTCCTATTACTTCCTGCAAATCAACGAACCGGGAGTAAACCGGAAACACGTTCTCAACCTGGAAATCGGCCCGAATAACTTCACGTTGCACCACTGGATCGTGGAGGATAGAAATCGCTTCGAAGAAGATTTCCAGTCGTCGGGAGACACAACCCGGTATTCGAACGAGCTACGATTGGCGCGACCCCTACGAGCGGGCGGTTTGCACCTGGAGCCATACGCCGAAGGGCGAGGCAAGTACGACCTGAAATACCTTGGATGGGTTTATACGCGCGTCTACGTCGGCATCAAGAAACCCTTGACGCAGAAGATCTCTCTGGACGGCTACTATGTGAGGCAGTTCGGCGCGCACCTGAATCCGGGCATCGTGAACGGCATCGGTCTGACGGTTCGAGCCCGCCTCTAGCCGCCATTCTCCCTCCGCCTTGAGGTTTCGTTTCACTCCTAAGCCGGCAACTGCCATGATCCCCTCAATCTGGATGGGCCACTGCGGGCTACTGTTTTTCGCCACTTATTGGGCTTCGCAGGGCTCCGCGGGATTTGGGGCGCTGGAGGAAGAAACCAAAAACTCTTCGGGAAAAGGAACCAAGGATGTCTGCCCAGCCTTTTCCATTATTTCTGATTCCTTAACGAACTTGTTAAAGCTGCTTCACTCTCTCAGCTTGGCTAATCGCCGGGGGCGGTTCACGATTGGCGCTCTTCGTTTTCGCCGAGTTGTTCTACGGTGGATTTTTGGCGCCGACGTTTTTCATATTTCCAGTCATTCAGCGCGGGGCCCGCTATGCTCGCTACCAGAGCCAATCCTAGCCCAACGTCAAAAGCGGGGGAGGATACGGCCAGGAGTGTCACCAACGCAAGGGGAATTACTAAGACCAGCTTTGCATGATGAATGAAGTAATCAAAGACGAGAAGCAAGAACCCCGCCGCGAGCACCGCGAGACAACAATAGAGGAGATCAACGAAACCAAAGCGGTGTCTGGCAACGAAGCGCCGGACACCCAGCAGAAAAAGCAGGCTCCCGACGGCAACTACGCTCCAAGGCCCCCAAGCGATTTTTCGAGATCCAGATGGCGTCAAATGCAAGCCACATCCTCTCCACCACGCCCTTTCCGAAAGGCGGTGGGCAAAGCGGCAGCGGTAAGGTTAGCATGTGGCTGCAATCCTCCCCAATGCGAACGCACTCGCGAAAAGAGTTGGATTGCGAGAAGGAGACGGCGACGCGGAGCCCAACGGCAAGAGAATCGAGTTCGTGTCACGGAGGAAGCCGTCGCCCCCATCGTCACGCAAGACAAGCAGGTCCAGCGAATGTTACGATACAGCGAAATGAAAATCCCAATACGAACACGCCATCCTCTCCTTGCGTTTATCGTACTAACCCTATTTGCTTCTGCCACTTGCATGGCCCAGACCGCGTCCGTCTTCCGGCTCGACGGCGGCGATTCCACGTATGCGTTCGGAGTGAACGAGCGGGGCGAGCTGCAACCGCTCTATTGGGGAGGGCGGTTGGGGGCGCAGGACAAAATTCCTCCCGCGCATTCGTTTCGTGAAATGGCTTCATTTGATTCGTCGTACACCACAACGCCGCAGGAGTATGCGAGCTGGGGCGCGGGGCTTTATACGGAGCCCGCTCTCAAAGTAACTTTTCCCGATGGCAACCGCGATCTGGTGCTTCATTTTGTCAGCGCCACGCCCAAGGGTTCGCAAGCCATCGATGTGCTGCTAAAGGATATTTCCCGCGAGATTTATGTCACGTTGCACTACTCCATGGACGCGGACACCGGAATTCTGGCGCGTTCCGCGGAAATCGAGAATCGCGAGAAGCAGCCGGTGGTCATCGAACAGGCCGCCGCAGCGCAGTGGACCCTGCCTCCCGCGCGCTACACACTGAGCTATCTGACGGGCCGCTGGGCCGGAGAATGGACGCTGAATCAAGAGCCGATTCAAGGTGGAGCGCGCGTGATCGAAAGCCGCCGCGGGACCACCGGGCATCAGGCCAATCCGTGGTTCGCGATATCCCGGGACGACAGCCATGCATCGGTGGGCCCGTTCGCCGCGGGCGAAGAACACGGCGAAGTCTGGTTTGGCGCGCTGGCGTGGTCGGGTTCCTGGCGGATTACCGTGGAACACACTCAACTGGATGCGGTGCGCGTAACCGGCGGCTTTAATCCTTTTGATTTTGGCTACCTTCTGAAACCCGGCGAACATCTGGAGACGCCGATTTTCTATGGCGGTTATTCCGATCACGGCCTCGGTGGAGCCTCGCGGCTGTTGCATCGCTTTGAAATCGCCCGGATCTTGCCGCATGCGCCGGATCCCAAGCCACGTCCCGTGATTTACAATTCGTGGGAGGCGACGGAGTTTAACGTCAACGAAGAGGGGCAAATCGCGCTCGCCGAGAAGGCCGCCTCCATCGGCGTCGATCGCTTTGTGATGGACGACGGCTGGTTCGGCCAGCGCAAGAACGACCACGCGGGGCTTGGCGACTGGTACGTGAATAAGGAGAAATTTCCTCACGGTCTGAAGCCGCTCATCGACAAGGTACATTCGCTCGGGATGGATTTTGGTTTGTGGGTGGAGCCGGAGATGGTCAATCCGGATTCGGACCTTTACCGAAAGCACCCCGACTGGGTTTTGAATTTTCCGGGACGCCCCCGTTCCGAGGCGCGCAATCAGCTTGTGCTCAACCTCGCTCGCCAGGATGTGCGCGACTATGTGGAGGGATTTCTCGACAAGCTGCTGACGGAAAACGATATTGCCTTTCTAAAGTGGGATTATAACCGCAACTGGTCCGAGCCGGGATGGGACCAGGTGCCCGTCGACGAGCAGAAACGCGTGTACGTGAAATTCATCCGCAATGTGTATTCGATACTTGCCGAGCTGCGCCAAAAGCATCCCAAGATCGAGATTGAAAGCTGCTCGGGCGGCGGCGGGCGCGTCGATCTGGGGATTTTGCGATACGCCGATGAAGTGTGGCCCTCGGACAATACGGATCCTTTTGACCGGCTATCGATGCAGGATGGTTTTAGCTACGCCTACACGCCGCAAATTATGATGGCTTGGGTCACGGACTCGCCACACTGGCTCAACCACCGCTCGACCTCGCTTACTTACCGGATGCTGAGTTCGATGCAGGGTTCACTGGGTATCGGCGCCAACCTGAATCATTGGTCGCCGGAAGACTTTGCCACCGCCAAGCGGCTGATCGCCGCATACCACGCCGTGCAGCGAACGATTGTGCGCGGGGACCTCTACCGGCTCATCAGCCCGCGCAATGGCAGCGAATTCTCGTCCACTGAGACGGTTTCCAGGGACAAGAACCAGGCGGTCGTTTTTGCCTTCGCGAATGCGACAGAGGAGGGCCGCGGATTTCCGTTGCTGCAACTCGAAGGGCTCGATCCGCGAGCGCGAATACAAGCTCAGTTGGATCGAGGGGAAAGCCCTGCCAAATACTCCGGAGAGCGCCTCGGGGGCGTGGTGGATGAGCCACGGTCTGCAACTTGAGCTGCGCGGAGATTATCAGGCGGCTGCATTCCGGCTGGATCGACAGCGTTAATCGCTTTCTTCTGCCGAGACGATTCGCGTTGATTGCGAGCAACCAGATTTCCGGCACTTCGGACTTGGTATTTTTTCCGAGCGGTGTGTGATTGTCCCGCTGTATCCACCGGTTTCCAACGCGGCCATAGAGTGCTTGTTATGGATGCGGCGCGAGTAAAACGGCGACTCCGTATACGGGCAGAGTGACGGACTGCTTGGTTCCCCCCTCCAGAACATCGTTCATCGTGGTGGGTAAGGAAACCGACTGCTCCGTTTTTGAGAAGTTGACCAGGATGAAGACGGTTCCGCGAGCGCCATACCGCGGATACACTTCCACGCCATCCGGGACCGGTCCGAATGCCGGCTTGACGCCGCTAATGTCCGTCATCCATTTTGCCGCGGCCGCCATTCCCGCGTCGTCCAGCCAAGCGCCGATGTATGTGATTCGACCTTTACCGACTTTGCGCGTGATCGCCGCCGGTTGGCCATCCAGCCATCCGTTGCTCTTTCCGTATCTCTCGAGCACTTCGGTGTCACTGTCTTTGGCGCTCAACAGTTCCGCCCACAGACTGCATTCACCCGCGCCGAATTGCCCTTCAACCGGAACGGGATTAAGAAGCGCGTAGTATTGCTCGACGCGGCCACCCAGGAGATCCACGAGCGGTCCTGGCTGGCGTTCCCTCTGCAAAGAGTTGTCCTCGTCCTTCATGCCCGAGCGCTGACCCAGGACTAGATGCCCGCCTTGCCGAACATACGCAATCAGGTTTTTTGCTATCGCGTCGGAGATCACGTTCAAACCCGGTGCAGCAACGAGCTTGTACTGATTTAGAGAATCGATAGGAGAAAGGATGTCGATCGACTGTGCGATCGCGCGCAAAGGCTTGTAATAGCTGATGATCTCCGCCACGGGATCGTATTTGTCGTTGTGCTTCTGCCATTTGATGGCCCAGCGGCTGTCATAGGAGTGAAGAATCGCAACTTCCGATCTGACCGTGGTCCCGGCCAGCACGGGGCTAGCCTTGGCGAATTCTCTGCCGATCTGTTGGATTTCGGGATAGAGCGGCACGGGTGTGCCGTCCGGTCCTACCAG
Source organism: uncultured Acidobacteriota bacterium (assembly GCA_963824515.1). Taxonomy (GTDB): domain Bacteria; phylum Acidobacteriota; class Terriglobia; order Acidiferrales; family UBA7541; genus Acidiferrum. The sequence continues at coordinate 26,942 of CAWGPN010000005.1, read as the reverse complement.
GGTTCCGTGGTATTGCTCCTGGCCGTTGAGGTCGCTGCGCCACTGCCAGTAGCTGACGGTATCCGCGCCGTGTCCCACATCGTGCCAGGCCATCGCGCGCACTTCGCCTTTGTCGAGAGAATTGTTGATCGGAGCCCAGTTGACGGATCCCGGCTGCGTCTCCATTACCCAGAAATTCTTGCGCTTGAATCCGCGCGTCAGATCGTGCGCGGCGCCGTTCTTGGCGGGATCCAGGTGGCCTTCGCCCACGTAATCATCCCAAGAGGCTAAATCAAGATCCTGGCTCACGGTGTAGTGGTCGTAGCCGTCGAACCAGCCCATCATGTTCGTGGTAATAAATTGCCGGGGATCGGAATTCGCGCGAATCACATCCAACTGGTTCTTCTGGTAACTGCGCCAGGTATCGCTTACAAAACGCTTCCAGCTCAACAGCAAGCCCGGATTGCCGTAGCCCGTTTGAATCGGAATCTGGTTCCAATCGAAATAAGTTTCGCTCCAGTAGGCGGTGGTCCAGCGGGCATTTAGATTCGCGAGAGTCTTGTAGCGCGCTTTCAGCCATTGCTGGAAGCGCGCTTTCGTTTCGGGGTCGAAGGACACGTCGGAGTACTCGTTGTCGATTTGCCAACCGAGCACCCACGGATTGTGACCGAAGCGCTTGGCCATCTGCTCGGCAATCCCGCGCGCCAGTTCACGGTATTTGGGATTGGCGAAATTGAACTGCTGGCGGTTGCCGTGTTCGGCCCTGCGGCCGTCTTCGTACATACGCAGCGTTTCGGGATACTTCTGTGTCAGCCACGCGGGAGGAGTAGCCGTGGGCGTGCCGAGAACGGTGTAGATGCCGTGCCTGGCGGCAGCGGAGATAGCACGATCGAGCCAGTCCAGATCGTAGTGGCCCTCGGTGGGTTCCATGCGGCTCCACGCGAACTCGCCGATGCGCACCATGTGTATGCCGGCATGCTGCATGAGTGTCAGGTCCGCATCCCAGCGAGACTCCGGCCATTGCTCGGGATACCAGGCGGTCCCCAATAGAATTGCGGGAGGACGCGGCACAGGGGATTGGCTGCGCAGAGCCAAGGGGAGCAGCAGACAGGCGAGCAGGGCCATGGAAAGTGAAGCGCTTAACCAAACTTTCCGCCGAATTTTGGACATACTTCTCTCCTCCGAATTATTTTTTGGAAATCTTCAGGTGATCCAGGAAAGCAGCTTCTGCAAATCGGCTGACGAGTTTGACGCGGTCCCGCGAGGCATGGAAGGGCCGATGGCCACAGCCTCTCCGTGGCTCTCAAACCACACCAGGAACGAAGATTGCCCGGATCCCGTGAGCCGCTGCTGGTTCAGCCAGTTGTAATACGCCCCCATGTCGGCATCCATAAGCGAACCCATGGGATCAAGTTCCGAGCGTTCATCACTTCCAGAAAGCATCTCGTTCATGGGTTTCTGCCGCTGCCGAGGAGCAAAATGAACGAGCAGCGTCAGGGGTTGGGCGCGTCGCAGTGCTTCGCGTGCCGCCCATTGCGCGAAAGTCGTGCTGAAGATCTGCGTGCCGGAGCCCTCGGTCAGCAGCTTGACTTGGAAGCGGTCCAGCACCTCGTCCCTGGATTGGACTGCGCCGAGGCCAGAGGCTTGATTGTGCCGGCGGTCCATACCCAGGTCCGCGGGACCCAACTGCGCCATCAACGTGCGCAGTGTCTCCGGTCCCATGCCGGGCCGTGCGATTTCCGCGCGGATTTTGCTTGAGAGGGCGGCGCGCACGGGAGCGAGCGCATGGTAGGAAACGCATGTGAGCGCAGGGCCGTGATCGGCAGCTTGCCCGCCATCAATGTACCAGTGGCCGTATTCAACCGGATGCAATTTTGCCCGAGCTGCCACGGCATCCAGCAACATTCGCAATCCGTTTTCCGGCTGAACACGGCTGAAGTACGCACCATGGGGGCGCAGTTTGCGAAACAGGGGTTCGTTGGGGGTAGCGACGCCTTGGCCGATGACGGCGATCCCCAGCCTGGGTATCGCGGGCGGCTGTGGCGGCACGGCTTCCCGCAAACGGGCCGCGTAGGCGAGGGCGGCGGCGCGAAAACCATCGAGCTGGTGGGTGGTCCAAAGGTAAGCCGAGAGTTGCTCGACAAACTGCGCCGGCGAGTTTACCCAATCCAGTTTTTCGAGGTGCGAGGAAAGACGGATTTGGGCGAATCCTTGAAACCAGTCCTTGCTTTGCTCCGCGGAAAGCGAGCTCAGATTCGCAAGTTCGCGCTCGATCGCTTTGCGTTCGGCCGGGAACTTGAAATCGTAATCGATGACCTCTCGCAACAAGCTCGGCAAGAAGCTCAGTGGAAGCCGCTGCAGCGCGGGGAGATCGTTTGCGACAAGTTTTCTGGCTTCCGGAGGATAATGGCTGAACTTCCCGGGTGTGAGATCAGAGGGAAGCATGGAGTCACACAAGCTCAGCGATTGGCTTGCCCTCGGCGAGCGACGCTGAGAAGCCGAGAATTGACCCGAGGGTGGGCACGAGATCGGTAGACTCGAGAGCGCGATCGAAAACCACGCCTTCGCGAACGCCGGGCCCCATGACCAACATCCAGGTGGTACGGGAGAGAGCATCGCCGGTGCGGTGGTGCTGGAACCCGTTGCCGCCGGAGTCCTGGTCGGAGTCGCGGCCGAAGTCCGGCAAGATGAAGACGGTGGTGTTGCCGGCGTATTCCGGCTCAGACTGGATGGCTTTCCATAACTCGCTGCAGAGGCGGTCCGTGCGGCGGATGCCCTCGACATAGAGAGAATAGGCGCCGGCGTGCGCGATATCGATATCGTGCAGGGTAATCCAGAGAAGGCTCGGCGAGAGTTGTTTCATTAATTGCCTAGCGATATAGACCGAAAGTTCGTCGGGGCTGGATAGTGTCAGCGCATGAGCCTTAAAGTCTTTCACGGAAAGCTTGAGCATGGCCTGCAGTTGTTGGAGCTGAAATTCGTTGCCGCCCAATTCCGGCGTATAGAACGGTGTCTCGTAATTGTCTCGCAGCAAATGGCCGTAGGCAGCGGCACCGGAGGTTGCCGCCGACAACAGGTATTTGGGCAGAATTACTCCAGCACCCAAACCCGGCCCGTATGAGCGGTAATCGCTTTCGCCGATGCGATTGAAACCATTGCTGGGCGCGACGACCCAGGCATCCGACGCGGGGCGTTTTAACTCCTTGCGGAAGTACTCGAACGCCGTCGGATGCTGCGGGGGGACGGCCGCAAAATTATTAATCGTTTCATAGACTCCGGTTGCCAAGCTGGCGGTGGCCACATAATGGCCGAGGATGCCGCGATTGACGACCTGGGTGAAAAAGGAGGATTGCGGGATGAGTTCCCGCATCAGGTGGGGGATATTCTCCTGACCTTCCGGCGCAAACGTTTCCTGATCGCGAGCCCCGCCGCCAAAGGTGATGACCACAATTTTTCTTTTCTTCTCAGGAATTCCGGTGCGGGCGGCCAATCCCGGTCCGAGGAGGGCACTACCCAGCGCTAGGCCTGCGGCGCTGCGCAAAAATTCGCGACGGGTGGTGGACAGCCTCGTAGCGAGTTCACGAGGGCTTGCGCCTTGAGGATCTGTGCTAAGTGCCGGCGAATCTGTCGAAATCTGCCCCGTCTTGATCCGTGATGGTCTGAGGTAGGTCATTGTAAACGCAATGCTTAGCGTAAGCTACGCCGTGCTTCCAGGGAAGTCAAGCATTTGCACAAGATGAGCTCAGCCCATTCCTGTGAGCCCATTTTTTGGATCGTATTTGGTGGGGTCGGAGGCTCGTATTTAACCCAGCGGTGAAATACCGCGGCAATTTCCGGTCGGACTCCCTTCGCTCCCAGGGCGATTAGGGCTTGGCGGAAGGCGAGTCCTTCGCCGCGTAGACGAATTGACGAACTTCCGCCCTTTGCTTTTCGATATCGGCCAGGTGCTTTTCGTTCATCTTTTGATAAACCTGGAGCTGAGCCTGAGCGGCGTCCCTCTGGCCTGTCCGTACATAGGCCTGGCCCAGGCGGTAATGGGCGTCGGCGAGATCGGGGTTCAGTTTCAGGGCAAGCAAATACTCAGGAATGGCTTCGGCATATTTGCGCTGGTCGGAGTAAAGATTGCCCAACTGCAAGTGCGCATCGGCCAGCTTGGGATCGAGCTCGAGAGCTTTTTTGAGAAGCACTTCAATTTGGTGGAGGTCCAGGGAAGGGTCTTCCGCCCGCTTCCCTTTCCACAAGCTCATCGCGTAGTAGTAGAGAGCTTGGGCATTGCGCGGTTGAAGTTCAGAGAAACGACGGAACCGCTGGACGACTTCGTCCGCCTGGCTGGGAGAGCTGTAGTAAGCCCTGGACAGAAAAAGATAGCAGCTTGGATCCGAGGGATTAAGATCCGCCGCCCGGAGTAATGACTTGACGGCCTCGTCGTAGTTGCCGTGAGCGTCAAAAGCCACCCCCAGTCCGATCGCCAATCTCGGCGATTCCGGATAACGCTTGACGGCGTCCTGGAAGACTTCGATCGCCGGCCCTAGCGTCCGGTGCATAAGAAGCTCACTGCCCCAATCGAAGAGGTTGCTCTCGCTGGGATCGGCGTGGGCAGCAAGCTCATACTCGTTGGCGGCTTGCACGAACTTTCCGTCCTTTTCTTCCACCGCGCCAAGCAGGTTGTGCAGTTCGGCGGTGTTCTTCACATTCAAGAGTTCCTTGATTTGCCGGCGAGCGTCGGCAAGACGGCCGGTCAAAAGATAGGCGAGAGACAGATCATAGCCATTGTCGTAGGAGGACGATTCTAATTGCTGGGCGCGCTCGAGATACGGCACGGCTTCCGCTACTTTCCTGGATTGGACGTAGAATTCGGCAAGATTGTGATTCGTGTCGTAGCTTTTGGGATCAAGTTCGAGGGCCTTCTTGAACTGCGCTCCCGCCCGATCGAGCTTTCCAAGCCGGACTAGATTGGCGGCGAGATTGGTCCGTGCAGGAGCGGAATTTGGGTTGAGCCTGACGGCTTTCTCAAGGTGAGGGTTGGCACTAGCGTCTTTGGACTGCGCGGAGTAGACCAAGCCGAGAAGCTCGTGAACTTCAAAACTTTCCGGAACCTTTTGTACAAGATCCTCGAGCTTGGCCGCGGCTTCGATGTAATGTCCCGAATCATATTGGGCGACGGCCGACTTGAACTCGCGGTCAAGACCCTGGCTCTGGCCGGCGCGCAGTGGCAGCCCCAGCGCACACACCAAGAGAGCGAATAGAATCTGCTTGGTAGAAAAGTTTTCCATGAGCACGACGTCCCTAGGTTAGCACCGCGTGATAAGGCGGGGAAAGGCAGGGCAAAAAAGGGTTCCCCGCAGAGCGCCCTCGACGAGCGTTCTGCGGGGAAGTGTGTGGCAAAACTAGTAGTACAGCTTCAGAGCGAACTGGATCTGCCGCGGATCATAGGGGGCATCGCGCGTGGATCCGATTTCGCCGAAGTTCGATGCGTTGGTGAAATTGGTCGCCCCAGAAATAGCGACGACGCCATTGCCGCCGAAGCCGGGAGCGTTGAAGTTCGGGTGGTTCGTGAGGTTGAAGATCTCCGTACGGAACTGGAGCCGGAGTCGTTCGTTGAGCTGGAAGTCCTTAAAGAAGGAGAAGTCCAGCCTGTGGAATCCAGGTCCTGGCACCTGAGTGACGCCACCCAAGGCGGCAGCGCCGGTCAAGGGAACACATCCTGCAGGCGAACTGGTAGGAACGCCACCAGCACCCAAGATACAAGGCTGGGTAAAGGCTCCAGGGTTGCCAAACCAACTGATTTGCCCATTCGAATCGGTGTGCAGTCCAAGTTTCAATGGCTGCCCGGTATAGAGAGCACCGCAACCAAGGCTGGCCGCCGTACCGCTAGGGCAACCAATCGAAACCGGCTGACCGCCCTGGAGAGTGGTACTCCAATTCATACTCCAACCACCGATTGCGGCATTCTTGAACCCCGAGGCGTCGGAGGCAAAGCGCCTGCCCTTGCCGAACGGAAGCTGGTAAGTGCCACTGAAGTGGAACACGTTACGGATATCGAAGGCCGCCAAGCCATAGTCAAAGGCCATTCCGAGACCAGGAACGCTGGGTGCACGGTAACCAGACACGCTGCCGCCGTTGAGCAAGTCTCCAGCGTCGGACAGAGTCTTGGCCCAGGTATAGGTGAAGAGGAAATTGAGCCCGCCCGCAAACTGCTTCTCGACTTTGGTTTGGAGCGAATGATAAGCGCTCATGCCCGCAGTGGCCGCGTAGCTGGAGTTAAATCCGAAATCCGGAAATGGCACGAGAGTACTCTCAGGAGTACCCGAGGGGGCGATAGTGGAAGGAAGGTTGGAGCCTGGAAAGGACTCCAGATGCCGCGCCAGCGTTGTGACGTAGCCAGCCTGAACGGACATCGTGGGTGTCAATTGGTATTGAATTGTAAGATTGCCCGCCATGGTATAAGGCGTATTGTAATTAAATTGGATCCCGCGTAACGCCAAACCACTCGCGTTCACCGAGAGCGGACTCAATGGAACGCATGCGAATCCGGCTTCAAAGGTGGCGGTACCACCGTATGGAGCTGTCGCTGCACACCCAGTAAAAGGAGTGCCATTTATCGGCGTCACATCATTTGGAGAAAAATAGGAGAAGTTAAACTGGAAAGGATAATTTTCACCAAGGTTAGGAGAAAATCCGCGGTTTTCGAATCCGTTGTAGAACATACCAAACCCGGCGCGGACGACAAGCTTCTGGCTGGCCTGGTAGGCGATGCCAATACGGGGGGCGAAATTGTTTTTCTGTGAATGCCCGAGGCCCGCCCCGTATGCGTTCGTAGCCAGGCACTGGATACCGTCCGTAGCCAGCAAATCTATAAAACTCTGAGAGACATTTGTGTTCGTGCACGAGTTCGTTCCCCCAGGAAGCAGGTAGGCTGGGCCTCCCAATGGACTACCTCCCGGTACGAAGTTGGCTTGGTTGCCATGGTGCTCCAGAACTAGCCCAAAGAAGTCATAGCGTACTCCCAAGTTAAGCGTCAGTTTGGGTGTGACCCTCCAATCGTCGTTAATGTATCCGCCGTAGTAGTTTTTCCCGTTGTCGGTGAGGGAGATGTTCGAGACGAACACCGAGTTTGCACCGCCCACGTAGTCGGTACCGCCGACCGTGGAAGCCGTCGGGAGCAAGAGGAAGGCCGCGCGTCCGGTGTTGCCGCTGTCGACGGTTGGAATCTCCGTATAATTGCCGTTGTAATCAAACTCGCCGCGAGACCAGGGTGGTTGGAGCGTGGAAAACTTGACGTGCTGCCATTCGATCCCCATTTTGAACGTGTGCTTGCCATAAATCTTGGTCACGTCGTCGGTCAACTGGAACGTGGAAGTGACCTCGTTCGAGGGCAGGAATGCGTTACTGCCTAGGGTGGCCAGCCCGTTAATCCCGAAGGCGGGAAGTCCTCCGTTCAAACTGTCCTGGGGGATTGCCTGGATACCAAACTGCCCCGGGATATTGGAAAGGTCATTTGCAGAAGGCGAGTAGCGGGAGGTATGAAGGTAGTTCAACCCCGCGCGAAGCACGTTAATCAAGGTCGGAGAAAAAGTGTGTGTATAGCCTAGCGCACTCTGTTGAGCGATTGCTGTTTGAGTCCCCTGTTGGAAACCGCCGCCGTCCGCGACTCCTCCGAAGATGCCGGGGATGAACTGAGGGTCGTCCACCAAGCTGAACCGGTAGAACAATTGGTTCGTATCATTGAAATTGATGTCCATCCGGGTATCGAAGGAATTGCTGTGCTCAAACAGCTTAGGGGAATTGCCGTAGTTGGAGAAAAGCTTACTCGGATCACTGTTCGTGGGCATCGGGTACAAGTTTAATAGAGCAATGGCGTTGGGATCTAAGCGCGCGGCGGGGAGAATGTTCAGATTGGGGCAATTTGTGAGCGTAACCGACGTCACGCTGGCGGCACAACCGAATGGATCGCGGGCAAAGCCTGTTGCCGTCGCAGTCAATCCGCTAACAGGGTCGACTGTACCTGCGGTGACTGCGCGCGTCGTAGCAGGGTCCAAAATGGTCCCGTTAGCGATCGAACGTCCTAAGGCGTCGGTGGCACTGCCCGTTTGAGCCAGGATGAGGTCTTGGAAATTAGTGTAACCGCTGCTGCGTTCCGCAGCGCTGGGAACCGCTCCAGACAGCACCGTTCCCTGCACGCGGCGCAAGCCCTGATAGTCGCCGAAGATGAAGACTTTGTTGCGGCCGTCAAATACATGAGGAATTACAACCGGCCCGCCAGCGGTAAATCCGAACTGGTTCTGACGTAGCTCGCCTTTGGGAATCTGATGGGCATTTTCGAAAAAGTCGGCGGCATCCAATTTATCGTTGCGGAAAAACTCCCACACGTCCCCGTGAAATTCGTTAGTGCCAGACTTAATGGTAGCGTTGAGCACTGCGGCGCCAGATCGGCCGAACTCAGCGCTAAAATCGGAGGTTTGTACCTTGAACTCCTGAATCGCATCGACCGGAGGAAGCACGACATAGTTTGTGCCGTTGAGGAAGTCCACGGTATCCGAATTGTTGTCGATGCCGTCGAGGAGGTAATTGTTTTGCGCGGGCCGATTGCCGTTGGCCGAGAAAGCACCGCTGGCGGCATTGCCGCGAGTGTCTGCCTGGGGCGTGTTGACCCCGGCAGCAAGCTGGGCCAGGAAGGTGAAGTTCCGTCCGTTCAAGGGAAGATTATTAACGCTACGCGAGTCGACGACTTGGCCCACGGAAGCATCTTGGGATTGGAGGACTGGGGCAGCCGCGGTGACCTCGATGGATTGACTGACTTGGCCCGGTTTGAGCGAGAAATTCACTACGACGTTTTGGCCGATGTTCACCGAGATGTCGACTTGCGTGACAGTCTCGAAGCCTTTGTAGGTCGCTGTGAGCTTGTAGTTTCCGATCCTGACCGGCGTGAATTTGTAGGAGCCGTCGGCCCCAGTGGTGGTGGAGAGAGCGGCACCCGTACCTGTGTTCGTCATCGTAACGGTGGCCCCGCTGATAGCAGCGCCGGAAGTGTCCGCAACGGTGCCCAAGATGGTGCCGGTATCCACTTGCGCGCAAAGCGGCCGGGCGCTAAACGCCATGAGCGCTAACCCGGCAAGAAACGCCAAGGAAGCCTGCCCGAGCAACTTTATAATCGCGTTTCGATTCATCGCCTATCCTCCAAAGCCAATCGGCTCAAAAAATGCACCGCGAACGACGGTTGTTCAAGTTCCAGGGCCCGACTGTTACAGGGTCAAGGCGTATATGCTCGACAGCTGGTAGTGGAATAGAGGAGGACCAGTTCGGCACTAAGAGCCGAGGCCCACGCCCCAGGAGAAGAAAGCAACTTAGTATCTGGCACCCCAAAGCCCCTTGACGCAACGCGAAACGCTTAACCTGAAGCAGCGCACAACTGCTTAACCGCTTAACCTGTGCCACTCTAATAGTCATTTTATTGCATGTTGTCAAGCATTTTTTTTATATACTGCAACCCCGCGCCATCGAACTGGGAATGCGCGCGAGTTTATTTGAAAAAAGTCGAGAAAATCGGCAAATGGCTCTAACCATCCGTGATGTGGCAAAGGCCGCCGGCGTTTCCACCGCGACGGTGTCAAATGTTTTGAACAAGACCGGGAAAGTAGGTCCGCGCACGCACCGCCTAGTGCTCTCGACCGTGAGGCGGCTGGGCTATTTTCCGAACGCGCATGCCAGACATCTGGCTTCGCGCGACAGCCGCACGCTGGGAATCATCGTCTCCGACATCGTGAATCCATTCTTTCCCGAAGTAATCAAGAGCTTTGAAACGCGAGCCCGCCAGCTTGGTTACGACGCCATTCTAAGCGACACGAATTATGATCCGCGGAGAACGCGAGAAGCCGCCGTGCGCATGATGGAACACAACGTACGCGGTGTGGCCATCATGACTTCGGAGATCAGCTCACGCCTCATAAAGGAACTTGAACGGAGAAAAATTGCCGTTACATTTTTGGACCTCGCTCCGGTCCGCGGCTATGTCAGCAAACTGCGGATTGACTATTTCTCGGGAATCAAGCAAATCGTGGAATATCTTCACAAGGAGGGCCATCGGCGAATCGCCTTTATCGCCGGGCGGCCAAAGCTAAAGTCCAACCTGGCCCGGCTGGATGCCTACGAAAAGTGCATGCAGGAGCTCGGATTGCAGCCCGGACCGATCGTGCACGGAGATTTGCGTTTCGAAGGCGGTTTGGCGGCGGGCTTGAACATTGCAAAACTATCGCCCAGGCCAACTGCGGTGATGGCCGTGAACGACCTGACGGCTGTAGGCGTGATCAAGGGGTTGCTGAAAGGCGGCTGCCGCGTGCCGCAGGACATTTCGGTAACCGGGTTCGACAACACGCGCCTGGCGGAATACAGCAATCCCTCGCTGACGACCGTGGACATTCACCGGGACATGCTGGGCGAAATGGCTGCCGACGCCCTGCACGAACTGTCCTGTTCCACCGTTCCGCAAGGTAAGGAATATCAGATTCCCGCCGAATTGATTTTGCGAGATTCCTCAGGACCCGCCCCCGCTGAAAAGGCCTGATCGAAATCCCGGCAAATCAATTTTTGCAGGTCTCGGCGTGCGGCATCAGACTGTCCGGGCTTTGCACCAGCCGCGTTAATCTTTGGAACGGCACAAGCGCGGTGCTAGCATTCGAACACCGAACTATCGCGGCGGAGAAAGCCGAAAATGGCGCGTCACAAAGACAAAGACCACGCACCTTCACGGCGCAACTTCCTCAAGGGGATGCGCTGGACGCCGGTACTTTTCCTGCCGGCCCCCCTCTACAAAGCGGTGTCCCATACGCTTTTCGAGGAAGCGCCGGCCGGCCCGCACGCGGCCTTCGACCTCGCGGATTTTCGTGTATCGCCCCACTACCCGGCGAAATCGCCCCTTGAGGATGTGCTTCGCAGAGTTGCTCCGGGGGCGGATGAGTACCTTACGGAGAAGTACGCGTTTGAGGTAAAGCAGTCGCTCGACGAATGGAGCCGGGCGCTTAGGGAAAGATCGCCTGCTCTCAGCGTGCTGGCGAAATTTCTGAGCGCGTCTCTCGAAGCCAGTTCGTTGGTCCCGGTACATCAAGCCACACTACGCTCGGAAAACGGCATCGAAGTTATTCGCAGACGATTTGCGACCACTGTCGACACAGGGCACGAAAAGTTTCTGCAGGAGATCAAGACGTATCTGGCGGCGATTGTGCGGATCGAGACGGCTGAATTTGAAATCACGAGTATCGAAAAGATGGCAGACCCGGCGCCGGCGTTCAAAATGGAAATAAGGTACGACCTTGTGGGTGCGATAAGGGATGGAGGGCGCGAGCAGCGCGTGGGACATTGGCTGACCCGTTGGTCGCGCACGACGAAACCCGCGGCTGGCGCGCCTTGCGATGGCAGGCGACGGAAGAAACCCTGGCTCGCGCCCGCGAGCCGATTTTCATCGACGTCACCGCCCAGGCACTCGGCCAGACGGCGTCGTACCAGAAAGCAGATGCTTCGCGGGGTCGATCACTGGCGCACGGTTATGGACGGAGCGTGCGGCATCGACGTTTATGGCAACAACGGCCTGGCGGTGGGAGATTTCGACAACGACGGATTCGATGATCTATACGTCTGCCAGCCTGCCGGACTTGCCGAACCGCCTCTATCGCAATCGCGGCGATGGCACGTTCGAGGACGTGACGGAACAATCCGGCGTGGGAGTACTTGATGACACCGCCTGCGCCCTGTTCGCCGATTTTGAAAACAAGGGAGCTGCAGGACCTTCTGGTGGTTTGCGGCGGCGGGCCCGCTGCTATTTCTGAACCAGGGCAACGGCAAATTCTCGCTGAAACGCTGATGCCTTCAAGTTTGCCCGGCCTCCGGAGGGAACGTTCACGCACGCTGCCATCGCCGACTACGATCGCGATGGGCGGCTCGACATCTATTTCTGCCTGTACAGCTACTACGTCGGCCTGGACCAGTATCACTATCCCGTTCCCTATTTCGACGCGCGCAATGGCCCTCCCAATTTCCTGCTGCACAACGAAGGCAACGCCACCTTCACTGACCACACTGAAGCTGCCGGACTCAATGTCGAGAACGATCGCTACAGTTTTGCCTGCGCCTGGGGAGACCTCAATTCCGACGGTTCTCCCGATCTATACGTGGCCAACGATTTCGGGCGAGGCAATCTATACCGCAACAATGGCGACGGAACCTTTACCGCCAGTCTCCAGCGAAGCCGGGGCTGAAGACGCAGGCGCCGGCATGAGCGCATGCTGGTTCGATTTCGACAATGACGGGAATCAGGACATCTACGTCGCCAACATGTGGTCCGCCGCCGGCCAGCGAGTTTCGCAGCAGAAGATCTTTCACCAAGAGGACCCGGAGAATATCCGCGCCCTGTACCGCAGACACGCGCGGGGCAATTCCCTGTATCGAAATCAGGGAAACGGTAAGTTTCAAAACATAGGCGAACAGGCGGGGGTTGAGATGGGCCGCTGGGCCTGGTGCTCCGACGCGTGGGATTTCGACCATGACGGCTATCCCGATCTGTACGATCGCCAACGGCTATATTTCGGGGCCCGACTCGCGCGATCTCTCCAGCTTTTTCTGGCGGCAGGTGGTGGGAAATTCGCCGCAGAATTCCAACCCGTCCTCCAACTACGAGCAGGGATGGAACGCCATCAACGAACTGATCCGCTCGGACTCTTCATGGGCTGGTCCGGAGAGAAATGTTTTCTACGCCAACAACCGCGACGGCACTTTTTCTGACATCTCGGGCGCTGTGGGCCTGGACTTTCCTGATGACAGCCGGTCGTTCGCCCTGGCCGACATCGACCACGACGGGCGACTCGAAGTCATTCTGAAGAACCGGAACGCGCCTCAACTGCGGGTCTTGCGCAATGCGATGAAAGAGATCGGCCACTCCATCGCATTCCGCCTGCGCGGGCAAAAAAGTAATCGCGATGCGATCGGCGCCGCTGTTACCGTTGAAGTCGGGGACCTTCGTCAGACCAAATACCTCCAGGCGGGCTCCGGATTCCTGGCGCAGCACACCAAGGAACTTTTCTTTGGCCTGGGCAACGCCGATGGCGAGATCCGGGCGACGGTTCGCTGGCCCAGCGGCCTCACCCAGACCTTCGAGAATTTGCCGGCAAACCGTCGCATCGAAATTCAGGAAGGCTTCGGCTGATTTTCTGGCAAAACCCTTTGCCATCTCGCCGTCTTCCTACGCTCACGCGGGCGCTCCTGTGAAGGCAGAGGCGTTGCCCTCGTCAGCCGAGACCTGGCTGATCGAGCCGTTGAGCGCGCCAGACTTTTCCTTGCCCGACCTCGCGGGCAAGGCTTGGACGCTTCAATCCTTCCGCGGCCACCCTGTTCTGCTTAATTTCTGGTCAACAGCGTCTCCGCCTTGCCGGGAGCAGATGCGCCTGCTAAGGCGAGCGCCGGCTCCTCTAAGCCTCCAGGCGGTCTTCAACATCGTTGGCATCAACGTAGATGATCCGCGAGATGTGCAGGCCGCGAAAGCGATTCGTCGCCAAAGAAGGCGTCACCTTCCCGAATCTTCTCGCCACGCCGGATGTTGCGGGCATATACAACATTGTTTATCGCTATCTGTTCGACCGCCGCCGCGACCTTCCCCTGCCTACATCTTTTCTTATCAATGGGGATGGATTGATCGTCAAGGTGTATCAGGGGCCGGTGAGTCCGGAACGGCTGGCGGAAGATTTGAAATCGGCTCCGAATAATCCGGCAGACCGAATAGCGGAGGGCGCTTCCCTTCGCCGGAACCCTTTTCCTGGGCTCATTCCAGCGCAACGACTTTACTTATGGTGTGGCCTTCTTCCAGCACGGCTATCTGGAGCAGGCGGAGCGTCGTTTCAAGCAAGTTATCGCCGCCAAGCCCGGCAATCCCGAAGCTTATTACAACCTGGGAACGCTGTATCTGCGCAGAAATGACTTTCGCCGACGCGCGCGAATATCTGCGAGCAGACAGTCAAGCTGCGGTCCAGACTATCCGGAAGCCTGGAACAATCTCGGAATGGTCGCCGCCCACGAGTCAGTCGGGTAGACGAAGCGTTCAGCAACTTCCAACAAGCGCTGCAGCAGCGGCCGACCTACACCATCGCGCTGCTGAATCTCGGGAATCCTTTACCGGTCGCAGGGAAACTTTGCCGGAGGCGGAGAGACTGCTGAGGCCGCGCTCATGAAATTGAACCGGATGATCCAGAAGTGAATTACAACCTCGGAATGCTTTACGCCCGGCAAAGCCAGCCGCAAACTGCCCTGCCGTATCTCGAAAAGGCTGTGAGCCTGCGGCCGGACTATCCGGAAGCGCTCAACAATCTGGGCGTACTCTTTGTTCAGGAACAACGCTATCCCGAAGCGGAAGCATAATTTCGAGACTTGCATCCGGGTCGCGCCGAACTTCGACCAGGCATATCTCAACCTGGCCCGCCTCTACGTTGTTTTGAATGAGAAGGAAAAGGCCCGGGAGACATTGCTAGCGCTATTGCGCCAACAGCCGCAGCACAAATTGGCCCGGCAAGCGCTGGAGATGCTAAATTGATTTTTCAAGCTTTGCGCTAGCGTGCATTCGGAGGAATGCTGCGAAATGTTCTGCTCCGTGATATTTCAGCGTCCAACCAAGAGAGCCTTCGGCCTGGCAGGGCTGTGCCAAATCGTTGCTCTCATGGTGATTTTCATTCCTGCAAAGGGATTTGCCCAGAAAACTGTTTCCGTCCGCGAACATGCCCGGAAGTCTAGTTCGAAAACTCCGCCGCTCCTTTTGGAAGCGGGAGAGTTGCTTCGCCAGGGTTCTGTCGATCAGGCCAAAAAGAAAATACAGGAAGAACTCCAGCAAAACCCTTCGAGCGTCGAAGGCTACAATCTCCTGGGGATTGTCGAGACCAACGAAAAAGATTACGCGAGTGCTTTGGAGTCCTTCAAACGGGCGCTGAAGTTCGAGCCCAACTCCACGGGCACGCGGAACAACCTCGGGAATCTCTACGTGGCGGAGCAAAAGCTCGATTTGGCGGAAATTGAATTCCGGAAAGTCTTGCGGCTGGAGCCTGCCAATCGTGATGGGAACTACAACTTGGGCCTCGTTCTGCTGGCCAGGAATTTACCGGTGGAAGCGATTTCTCACTTTCAGCGCGTCCACCCTCTCGACAACGCAACTCGCTTCAACCTGATCCGCGCTTATTTTCGGGCCGGCAAGACCGCGGAAGGGCTGAAGATGGCGACGGAGCTTTCCGGACATAATGAGACGGATGTGCAGTTGCACTTCACATTGGGTGTTCTGCTGGCTTCCCAAAAACAGTACCGTGCGGCTCAACTTGAATTGGAAAAGGCCGATGCGCTGCAACCGGAAACCGTGGATATTCTTTATAACCTCGGGCAGGCCTATCTTCGAACCGACGAATCCTCGAAAGCCGAACTTGTCCTAGATCGAGCGCTGAAACTGAAACCAGATTCACCCGAAACTCTTTACTTGTTGGCACAGGTCTATCGGCAGCAGAACCGATCGGTGGATGCGATGGATGCACTGGTTCGCGCCCATAAGCTGGCTCCCCAGAATACGGACATCATTTTTCTACTTGCACGCGTAACAATGACCCAGAACTATTTTGAGGATGCCATCCCGCTGCTGGAATCGGGTTTGAAAATCGCGCCGCAGCGGGCCGATCTTCACGCCGCCCTGGGCGAAAGTTATTTCATGTCCGGCAAAGAAGAAAAGGCTATTGCGGAGTTCAAGTCGCTAGTCGCGTTGGACCCCTCGGCGCGGTCTTACGCTTTCCTGGGTCTCTCTTACCGGCACCTGGGACGCTTCGATGAAGCGCGCAAGTATTTTGAGGCCGGGCTGAAGAAAGATCCTCAAAACGCATCTTGCTTATACAACATGGGCTATATCGAGGAGCGCCAGGGAAATCATGCACGTGCGGAAACTCTGCTTCAGCAAGCCCTGAGCTCGGATCCCAATCTTTCCGAAGCGATGCTGGAGCTAGCGAATCTGCGAATCGCGAAAAAACAGTTCCAGGCGGCGGCAGAGCTTCTGCGGCGTTACGTTAAGGTGAGCCACGAGCCCTCGTCCGGATACTACAAGCTGGCGATGGTCGAGCGGAGCCTGCATCAGATGGATGCGGCTCAAAGAGATTTGAGCGTCTTCCAGACCCTTTCGAAAAATGCACCGGCGGGACCGTATCCCTACCAGCACCTTTTCGATTATGTGGACAACCGCGCGAACCTTTCGAGCAAGGACCGCACACAGCTCGATCTGAAGCAGCTTACGGACGAGGTGAGCAAGCACCCCGACCAACCGCAAAATCTTTATCTGCTAGCCGAGACCTACTTAAAACTCGGCAGGCCCGACGACGCCCTGAAGACGCTCGCGCAGTTAGATCAGTTGAGCGCAGGCGACTACCGTACGCAGACGGGAGTCGGTGTGTTGCTGGCGCGTTATCGTCTGTACGACGAAGCCATTCCGCATTTCCAGACGGCATTAAAGGTGAATCCCGATTCGGATGACGTGAAATTTGACCTGGCCGACGCCTACTTCAGGAAAGGAGCTTACTCTCAAGCTCTGGCAACCGCGAAGGAAGTCTCGCCGCAGGGCCAGCAAGATGGCTCTCTCCTGGCCTTGCTCGGCGACATCCAGGCACATCTCGGCGACGCTGCTGATGCTGCTGAGATTTTCCAGAACGCGATCAACCGCAATCCGGACAATGATCAGTATTACCTCTCGCTCGCTCTCGTCCAGTTGCGCGAAAACGAGATTCCCGCTGCTGAAGAGACTCTCCGGAAAGGTTTGGCCCGCATTCCCAGCTCCGGAAAAATCTTTTGGGGCTTGGGAATCGTCTCCATCCTCGAGGGTAAGACTCCGCAAGCTGGGCAGAATTTCGAACGCGCCGTGGACCTCCTGCCGGAATGGTCCGGAAGTTATTCGACGCTGGGTTTCTTTTATTTTCAAGCGGGAGAAATCGCCAAAGCACGGGAAGTGTTGGACCGCTTCAAGGGCAGCAGCGCCGCTGGAGGTCTGGACATCAATCGTATCCAACAAGCGTTGTCCCAAGCCCCCGAGACGGCACCTAGGATAAACGAGCCGATGCCCATGGCCGCAAGGTTACAGCTGTTGCAGTTCGCGCTCTCAGTCGCCGACCGCACCCTCTGAAAACGCCGGCAGAACTCGCGGTTGAACGCGTGGATGGCGGGAGCTAGAATGCCAGAAGAGCTACCGCATTCGTAAAAATTGAGGACCTCGTCGCTGCGTTGGAGATGGTACGAACACCGTCGAGATAAGCTTGGAATGGGCCAAAAACCGGAGACAAGTAAGCGACGGTTCCTCGCAAGTATCTGCGGCGCGATTGTCGCGTTTAGCGTGGTCGATGGTGTCGCCCATCGTCACAATGTTCTCGCCGGACAAGCCCACATATCGCAAAATCCTCCTATTACCGTCCGATTTACGGACGTCCGAAAGGAAGCCGGGATCACTTTTCTTCAGGACTCCACACAAACCGATGAAAAGTACTACCTCGAGACGATGGGTACTGGCGTCGGTTGGATCGACTACAACCAGGATGGTCTGATGGATCTGTTCTTCGTGCAATCCGCTGCAACGGATGCATACAAGCCAGCCCATCCGCTTCGTTCTGCGCTCTATCGCAACAACGGCGACGGCACGTTTACCGACGTAACGGAAAAAGCTGGCGTCGGAGGCGCCGGCCATTACGGCCAAGGCGTGGCGGTGGGAGACTACGACAATGACGGCTATCCTGATCTCTACGTCACGGGCTATGGCCGTGCGATCCTCTATCACAACAACGGCGACGGCACGTTCACCGACGTGACCGCCAAGGCCGGCGTCGCGGATGAAGGCCAATGGTCGACCAGCGCGGGATGGTTTGACTACGATAAGGATGGCTGGCTCGACCTGGTGGTCACCAACTACATCGACTGGACTCCCAAGAATAATCTTTGGTGCGGCGACCGCCGGCCGGGCTATCGCTCTTATTGCAATCCCGGCAACTACAAGGGACAGAAGACCAAGCTCTACCATAACAATCACGACGGCACCTTCACCGATGTCAGCGATTCCTCGGGCGTCGGCAAGCCCGAATCGAAAGGCATGGGCGTGGTGCTGGCGGATTTCAACAACGACGGGTGGCCGGACATCGCCATCGCCAACGACACTTGGCCGAATTTTCTTTTCCTCAACAAACATGATGGCACCTTTCAGGATGTTTCTCTTATTTCCGGTTTGGCGGCCAGCGAGGACGGGCGCTACGAAGCCGGAATGGGCATCGATGCCGCGGACGTGGACGGCGATGGTTGGCTTGACGTCTATGTCACTCACCTGGACTTCGAATTGAATCGCCTCTACCACAACAATCATGATGGAACCTTTGACGATTACACCTATCGCTCCGGCATCGGCAATAAGGCCATGCTCCTCAGTGGCGTCTCGATGAAATTTCTGGATTACGACAACGACGGATGGGAAGACATTGTTCAATTGAATGGCGCGATGCTGGACAACGTCCAGCTCTACCACAGCGAAGTCTCCTACAAAGAGCCGCTCTTGATGTTCCGGAATTTAGGAAAGGGCCTGTTCGAAAAGGTTTCGAATTCGCTTGGTCCGGACTTCCTGCGCCCCGTCGCCGGGCGCGGCATTGCTACCGCCGACTATGACAATGACGGCGACATTGATTTGGCCCTCAATAATCGCGGCGACTACGCGGAGCTCCTGCGCAACGACGGGGGCAACCGAAATCACTGGCTGGAAATCCTGCTGATCGGGACGCGCTCGAATCGTGATGGAATTGGCGCTTCGCTGAAGTTAACTTCGGAAGGGTTCGTGCACGTCGAGCAGGCCAAGGGTGGCATGGGTTACATGTCGGCAAGCGACCCGCGGATTTTCTTTGGCCTCGGTAAACGTACTAAGATTGAATCGCTCGAGATTACTTGGCCGAGCGGGCAGGTGGATAAATTGACGAACGTACCCGTGGACAAAATCATCGCGGTAAAAGAAGGCGTGGGACTCGTCGCGCGGGCATTTCCAAAGATAACGCCGAAAGCGGCGGCCCGATGATACGTCCGATCGCACCGAGCCTGCCGCATGATTTGCTTTTAGCCGCCTGTGCACCGCTGCAACTTGCAGCCTGGATAATCAGTAGGCCATGAATCTCTTGCGAAGGCGTTTCCTCGGTTCCTCCTCGGTTCTCTTTGGCGGCGCCTTGCTGGAGGCGCTTGCAAGCCCCCTTTGGAAATGGAAGCGCTCCCTGCTCCTCGAAGCAGCGCCCGCGCCGCATCCGTTCGCATCGGATGCGAACGGAACCGCTTCTCCGGCGGCTTCGCCCGTCGTTTTCGTCGACGTGGCCAGGGAAGCTGGTCTCAATTCCCCAAACGTCTGGGGCGGAGTCAATCACAAACACTACATTCTTGAAGCGAAAGGAAGCGGCCTGGCTTTCTTCGACTACGATCAGGATGGCTGGCTGGACATTTATTTGACGAATGGCACGCGCTTCAATACCCAGTGGCCGACAGGGGAAGCGCCTACGTCTCATTTGTACAAAAATAACCGCGACGGAACTTTCACCGATGTCACCGGGAAATCAGGACTGGCACGCACGGGCTGGCAGACGGGGGTTTGCGTCGGCGACTACGACAATGACGGCTGGGACGATCTCTTCTGCTGCTTCTGGGGACACAACATCCTCTTCCGCAATAACGGAGACGGGACATTTACCGACGTAACGCGCAAGTCCGGCCTTTACGATGAACAGATCCGCTGGGGCTCCGGCTGTACTTGGCTGGACTATGACCGGGATGGCCATCTTGATCTTTTTGTGGCCCACTACATCAAGCTCGATCCAGCGAAAACGCCTTCGGCAACGCCTCCTCCCGTTTGTCAGTGGAAAGGCATTCCCACCATGTGTGGCCCGCGGGGCCTTCCGGGCGACACGAATGTTCTTTATCACAACAATGGGGACGGAACTTTTTCCGACGTTTCTGAGAAGTCGGGCATCCTGAAGCCCGGCCCGCGCTATTCCATAACTCCTATCTCGTACGACTTCGATAACGATGGGTGGCCGGATATTTATGTGGCTGTGGATTCGGAACCCAGCATCCTGTTTCACAACAATCACGACGGTACTTTCACCGATATCGCCGTTATCGCCGGCTGCGCCTACAGCGAGAATGGCCACGAACAGGCCGGAATGGGCGTAGCCGTCGCCGATTACGACTGCGACGGATGGTTCGACATTTTTAAAACAAATTTTGCGGACGACACCTGCAACCTCTACCATAACAACGGCGATGGCACCTTCAACGATGTCACGTTTGCCTCTGGCATCGGAATCAACAACCAATTTGTCGCATGGGGCTGCGGATTCGTCGATTACGACAACGATGGCTGGCAGGATATTTTCCAGGTGAATGGCCACGTGTACCCGGAGATCGAGGGGCATGATACCGGCCAGGCTTTCAAAAACCCGCGTGTGGTGTACAAAAACCTGGCCAACGGGCGATTCAAGGATGTTTCTTCCGAGATGGGGCCCGGCATCAGCGAGCGTTTCTCGAGCCGCGGCGCCGCGTTCGGCGACTACGATAACGATGGAGACATCGACGCCCTCATTTTGAACATGAACGATTTGCCGTCTCTTCTTCGCAACGACGGCGGCAACAAGCAGAATTGGATCAAGCTCAAATTGATTGGGACCAAGTGCAATCGTACCGCCATAGGGGCCCGCGTCCGCGTGGTCACCGGCAAGCATGCCCAGATGGATGAGGTCCACAGCGAATCTAGCGTCATGTCGCAATCCGACTTGCGCTTGCACTTCGGCATCGGGAAAGCTCCGTCCGTGGACCTGATCGAAGTGAACTGGCCAACCACACACAAGGTGGAGCAATTCAAGGATGTGAAGGCCAACCAGATTCTTACCATCCGCGAAGGCAGCGGCATCGTCGCGGCTGTCAAACCCAAAAGCAAATAGCCAAAACGAATCGCTTGTTCCGGGTTTTTAGTGCGGCGATGCCGCCGCCGGCTGGTCCTTGAGAATAATCAGAAATTGACGAAGTTCCCGCTGCTGGCGTTCTCTTTCAGCGGTTTCTGTATTCTCGGCCTGCTCGTACGCTTCAAATTCCTGCTGCGCTTTCGCTTTGTCGCCCATGCGTTGGTAGGCCAATCCAAGCTGGCGGTGCGCTTCGCTCAGACGGGGGTTCACTTCGATCGCCTTCTGGTATTCACGAATGGCTTTTTCCGATTCCCCTTGTGCCGAGTGCAGAACTCCCAACTGCAGATACGCTTCGTCAAGAGAAGGATCAATCGTGACGGCTTTTTCGAGCAGCGCTTCGGCCTGTTTCAAACCTGTTGGATTCTCGGAGCCCTTCTCGCGCTTCCAAAGACTGATTGCGTAATAGTAATTGGCCAGCGCATTCCCCGGCTGCTGCCGCGCAAACCGTGCCAGCTTCTGCTCGCTGCATGGCAATGGTCCCCGTGTTGCCTTCTCGATTTTGCCAAGGAAGAGGTAAGGAGCGGGATCGGCCGGTTGCAAGTCCGACGCCGCGCACAGGCGGCGGGCCGCTTCTTCCCATGAGCCGCTCGAGTAGAGAGCGGCGCCGAGGCCCGTGAGCATTCTTGCTGAATTCGGATGCGCGCGTGAACCCTTGGAAAAAACTTCAACTGCGGGCTCGGCTGCTTTGTGCAGAAGAAGCTCGGTGCCCCATTCGAAATAGTTCTGCTCGCTGGGATCCATGCGGGCAGCCTGTTCGTACTCGTGAACCGCTTCCAAAGGATCGCCCAATTGCTCATCAAGCTCGCCTAACAGACGGTGTCCCTCCGCATTGTTTGCAACGGCAAGTGTTTTCCGAACTTGCGCGCGGGCGCCCGCAAAGTCGCCTTTAGCTCGATACGATAGGGCCGCCTCGTATTGCTTGCCCGGTTTGCCCTCGGACGCGGCCTCCGGCTCCCCGGATTTCAATGCCAGCGTTTCCTTTGCAAGCGATTCGCTGGTTTGCGAAGTAACCGCGGACCCGTGTAAACCGAGATTGCTCCAATCGGTAACGCCTGCGACGGTGAAATTCGGTTCGTCCGCGAACTCCATCGTTCCGGGCGGGGCTTTGGCGGGCGGCGTGGACGCGGACGATTCGAACTTTACCGAACTCGCAAGACTGAGGACCAGGTCGACACGCTTCTTGTCTCCCGGTGACAGTACGATCGAGTCCGCAACAGTATCGATCCATCCCGATTTTACCGCGCGCACGGTGTACGTTCCGGCGTGATCCGTCGTGAGGACGTAAGTGCCCTCTGCATTCGTCTTCGCCTTCACGATATTTGAATTACCCTTCTCTTCGAGCAGCATCGTTGCGCCGGCTATGGGCGCCCCGCTAGAGTCCCGAACGGTGCCTTTAATGGAGGCGTTGGATTCTTGGGGGAGTGAGGCTTCCTCGCGAGAGGCAGCGTGTACAACAGTCATGTGGGCAGCAGCCAGAAGGGCGAGCACGACTAAGGAACAAATCTGGCTCCTTCGAGACGAGCGCCGGAATCTTTGCGGCGAGTTCATCATGGAAACTAACTTCATCTTGTGAAAACAAACTTCTATTGTGCCTGCACCTAATTATGTCCGGTTTCCAAGCTTCAAGGACATTCTTTCTGGATTTGACGACGGCCCGAGCAGGGCAGTTGCTTCGTGCTGCCCCCATTGGAGCTTCACTTGCTCAGGTCCTCTACACAGTTTCCGGAGTGCTGGAGGCGAACTCGAATGTCAAGTGTTGGGTGCCGAGGGTCGGATGCGTTGCCGTGAGCCGCGCGGTACCCGCTTGCTCTTTCGCCCGAATCCAGATCGCGCCTGTGCCTCCGATGAGCGCAAATGGATTGTCACCGATGAGTTCTGCCGGCCCTTCCAGCTCGAACTTGATGGAGTCGTTCGCAAACGGACGAATGGCGCCAAATTCATCGGTCACGCGGAAAACGACCCGGGTTGAATCCGCTCCATCCGCGTTCAGGTGGGTGTCGTCAGGAAGCAGCGCAAATTTCTGGTCGACGCCCCTGCCGGAAAGAGTTTTCACAATCGCTTGTTTGCCGTTCAAGTAACCTTCGATTCGCAAGTCTCCCCAATGGCCCATCGCGTGCCTCAAATCAACAGAAAAAGGAGGGGAGGGAAGGTAAGCAAACTCGGCTTTGTCCGGATCGGCTTCTGCCACCAGTTTGTCCGCAATATAGAATTTCAGGTGATCGCAATTCGAGCAGACCACGGCTTTCGTGAATCCGATGGACTCATCGCCGCGCGCCCAATGAAAGGCCGGTTCGAGTACGACCTCGTCCGAGGGATCGCATTGCGACTTGTAAAAACCCGCTGCAGGTTTCGGTTCGCGAAATATATCGGTAACTCCGTGATAGCAGATGCGGTCGCCACTGCCGAAATCCGCGTGGGTGTTGTAGTCGAAGGCACACCAGCCGAGGCCGCCAGAGTACTGTGGATTGGAAGCAAGCTGGTTGTGAATCCGCGCGTGACGCAGCGTGTGCTCCGTTAAACGCTCCTTGTCGTCGATGGTCTTGGTGGGAAACGTGTGGCCGACGAATTCCGTGTTGAGATAGCGCGGGTGGTTCGGCGGCATTAGGGGGAATCCGAAATCGTTCATGGTAAAGACGTCTTCCAGGAATTCAGACGATTGGAAGTAGCGGATCCCGCATGTCTGGCGCGTAGCGTCGAGGTGGTGGGCCAGCGCGTTGGTTCGCGTGTAGAAATCGTGATCGTCTTTCGATTCATTGATGCGCACGCCCCACAGAATAATGCTGGGATGATTCCAGTCGCGGCGGATCATGCGTCCGACGTTATCGATGGAGATCAACTTCCAGGCCTCGTCCCCGATGTGCTGCCAGCCGGGAATTTCTTCCAGCACCAGCAATCCCATTTCATCGCAAGCATCCAGAAAATGACGCGACTGCGGATAGTGCGACGTGCGCACGATGTTGCATTTCAAGTTTTTGCGTAAGATGCGCGCATCGCTGCGCTGGCAGCGTCCCGGCATCGCCTGGCCGACGAAGGGAAATGTTTGATGACGGTCGAGACCGTGCAGCTTGATAATCTTGCCATTCAGTTCGAAGCCGTGGTCCGTGAACTGCGCTTCGCGAAAACCGATCGTCCGGCGATCCTGATCGACCAGCTCCGCTCCTCTGTGGAGCCGCACCTGGACGGAATATAGATTGGGGTGCTCGAGATCCCACAATTTGATTCCGCTCAGGTTGTCGAAGAGCACTTTGTGCGCAACTGCTTCCTTGGTGGCCTCGGATGCCGGAACATGTTGCGTTGCTTTTGCCAGTACGCGCTCGCCTTCGCGGAGTTCCGCTTCGAGCGTCAGCCCTTCGTGCGACGCTTCCGAATGTTGAAGGTAGCACTCCAAATCCAAGCCCGGATGTTCCGTCAGTACGCCTCTGGGTTTTGCAAATATATTTTCAATAAATGTCGGAGACACGACGCGCAGCCAGACTTCGCGGTAGATCCCTCCGAACGTCATGTAGTCGATTTGGTAGCCAAACGGCGGGATATCCGCGCGCTCCGTCGAGTCCACGTCGACCGCGAGCACGTTTTCTCCGTCAAAATCGAGGTGCGGCGTGAGATCGAAAGAGAAAGGAGTGTACCCGCCCTTGTACTCGCCCAGGTTCACGCCATTGATCCACACGGTTGACGCGGTCATCACGCCTTCGAAATCCACGAAAACGCGCTTGCCGCGCGCCTCCGCTGGCAAACGGAATCGCCGCCGGTAAATGGAGACAAACTCATAGTCTTTGTCGTCGAAGCTATGCCACGGCAGCCGGACATTTGTGTGCGGAATCACGACGCTCTCAAAGGCAGAATCGTCAAACTCCTTTCCGTGCGCTCCGGCCACGAACGATCGGTTATAGCGCCAATTTCGGTTAATCGGAAAAACCAGCCGGCCCTCGCCGCCGGAGGCCGCAGCCGCAGGGTTCGCGGCAAGCAGCCCTTTCGCTAGCGTCGTCCCTGCAATGACAGAACTCGTCGTCTTCAAAAAGTCTCGTCGGTCCATAGCCGTCCTTTTCAGCCTGCGCCCGCAAAAGGGCCACGCAAAAAGTTTGCGCCGCGCATGTTACCAGTTTCAACCGAAATTTTTGGCAATTCTTCCTTCCACCTCGCCGGTCCCTCAAGCTGCGCGCTCCTTTCGAATCTGGCAGACAGCAGGCAGATGCAACTTGTCCAGGCCACACTGCTACCCCGTTGCCTAAGTCTGTGCTACACAAACACGAGAAACGCATGGTTGAAATTCGATCTGTTATGCTCGACGCAGGCCCTCAATTCCCAACAAAGGAGATCGCAAAATGAAAGCCTTGTTAGTGGTCGCCGCCGTGCTTTTTGTGCCTGCGTGCAGTTATGCGCAAGGTCCAAAGGCCTGCGAAGATCTGAAGTCGGAAATCGCCGCCAAGCTGGATGCCAAGGGTGTCAAATCCTATTCGCTGGATATTGTGGCGAAGGACGATGAAGTGAAAGAGGGAAAGGTCGTCGGCACCTGCGGAGGTGGAACGAAGAAGATCGTGTACAAAAGAACGACAACCCCGCCACCGGCCGAAACAAAGGACTCGAGCAAGCCCTCCTAGGGCTTGTGCCTGTGCACGTCCCCGCATAGGTAACGAGTGGCGGCTTTGTGAACGGCCAATGCCATGGCGGAGAACTTTACCGCCGCTGCTGCTGTCATCTATCGGCCACGGTCAGGTTTGTTTCGATCAGATCGACCGAGTTCCCGCCCACCATTATCTTGAAGTCGCCTGGTTCGACAACGCGGTGCATATCCCGGTTCAAGAAGGACAGTGCGTCGAAACCCAGAGAAAATTCGACGGTTTTTGTCTGTCCTGGATTGAGCGAAATTCTACGAAAGCCGCGTAATTCCTTGATTGGACGCGTGACGGAGCTGATTTCATCGCGAATGTAAAGCTGCACGACTTCGTCTCCGCGGACCTGACTGGTGTTGGTTACATCCACGCTGACTTGCGTGGTTCCTTCCGGTCCGATCGGATTGGGCGTCACGTGTAGGTTGGCGAACTTAAAAGTGGAATAGCTCAAACCCCAGCCGAATGGAAAAAGCGGCAGCGTGCTGTCATCGAGATATTCGCGCTTCGCGGACGGCTTCTGATAGTAGTAGTCGGGAAGCTGGCCGACCGAACGAGGAACCGTAATGGGCAATTTGCCGCCCGGATTGTAGTCGCCGAAGATCACTTCCGCCGCCGCAGTGCCGCCCTCCTGGCCGAGGTACCAGCCATCGAGGATCGCCGGGACATTTTCGGCGATGTAGTTGATCGAATTGGGCCGGCCATGGATCAGCAGCACGACCACAGGCTTGTGAGTGGCCAGCATGGCCTTTGCGAGATCGTCCTGATTGCCAAGCAAATCGAGCGAATCCCGGTCGCCTTTATGGTTGGGAGCCCACGCTTCGCGCGATGTCTGCTCGTTGCCGCCCAGGACGAGAATAATGACGTCGGCCTTTTGCGCAACCTTGACGGCTTCCGCGATGCGTTTGGAGTTCAGCGCAGGGTCGCCAAGCACGACTTTGTCCGCATCCCAATCCGGTGTAGTTTCCGTGATTTTGACGCCTTCCGCATAGAGAACTTCCGCGCGTGATCCAACGCGATCCTTGACTCCTTGCAAAATGCTGACGCCGCGGCCCGGCTTGTTGCTGTACCCGCCGAGGTGAAGATCGGCGGCATTCGGCCCGATCACGGCAATGCGCTTGTACTTGGAAATGTCCAGCGGCAGCAGGTGATCCTGATTTTTCAGCAAGGTGATGGTCTCCCGCGCAGCTTGGAGAGCCAGCTTTTGGTGGTCGGCATTATTAGTGATTTTTTCCGCGTAGTTGGGATCGACGTATGGATCGTCGAAAAGTCCCGCGCGAAACTTCTCGCGGAGGACATTCGCCACGGAGCGATCGACAGTAGCTTCCGCGACTTTCCCTTC
>CAWGPN010000004.1:0-83578 GCA_963824515.1 uncultured Acidobacteriota bacterium | reverse complement strand
CCGTAAATCACCAGCCTGAATTTGCTGCGCACTGCGTCACCGCCGACGCGGACAAAGCGGTCGAGGACGGCGCCCTGGCTATGGCATGGACGTGCATTGACCTGGCCACAAATAAGAATGTGCGAGAAAGTCTAATCGCCCGCACGTAGAGGTGAGTTGCTCCGCATCACCTTGGTGCGCGCGGAATTTCTCAAACGCTCAGGTTGCTGATTCTCATTGCGCGAGCGGTCGGCCGGCCAAAAATGCGCAGCTAACGGTTGCCTCCAAGCCCAACCTGTGATGGAATGCACTCGATGGATCGCCGGGATTTTATTCGCTTCTCTGCGGCGGCCGCGGCAAGTGCGCCGCACTTCAAAACACTCCGTTTTTGCCGGGACCAACGCTGCCGCTTCGCTTCGGCTGATCTTCGCCCAGATCGGCTGGGCAACAAGATCGCCGAGGACTTTACCGGGCTGAGCTACGAGTCGGCGCAGCTTGGAAATCCGAATTTCTTTTCGAGTGAAAATACGGAGTTGGCCGGGTTTATGCGAAGGCTGGGAGCGTCAGGAGTGTTGCGGATTGGAGGCAACACCAGCGAGTACTGCTATTGGACTCCGAATCCCGAGAAGCAGGCGAACCTGCCGAATGCTGAGAGCATGCGCACGGGAGACAAGGCGAATCCTATTGCATTTGGATTGGCTGCCGGTCCGGATACGGGACGGAAGGCACCAGCGCCGGTGAAGATCACGCCGTCGGCCATCCGCAATTTACGGGAGTTCCTGGATATTTGCGGTTGGAAGCTGATTTATGGCTTGAACATGGGCACCGGCACGGCCGAAGCCGCGGCGGATGAAGCGGCCTACGTGATGGACGTGATTGGCTCGAAGCTGATTGCCTTCCAACTCTGCAACGAGCCCGATCTTTTCTATCGGAACGAAATTCGCAAAGCGGACTATGATTTCGCGAGATTTGCCGGGGAATGGCAGCACTTTTATGAAGTAATCCGGGCGCGCGTTCCGAATGCTTCGTTTGCAGGACCAGACACGGCGTATAACAACGAGTGGCTGGTGCCATTTGCAAAGCAATTCAAGCATGAGGCTGCGTTCCTCTCCCACCACTACTATGCGGAGGGGCCGCCGACGAATCCTGCCATGACGATTGAACGGTTGCTCCGGCCGAATCCCAGTTTGCGGGCTGAGTTCGAAGGCATGAAGAGGGTCATGAACGAATTCGGTTTGCCCTTCCGAATGGCGGAAACGAATTCCTGCTATCAGGGAGGCAAGCATGGCGTCAGCGATACGTTTGCTTGCGCGCTTTGGAGCGCGGACCTCATGTACCAACTGGCATCCGCAGGGGGCATGGGGATCAACTTTCACGGGGGAGGCTATGGCTGGTACACGCCCATTGCGGGAACGCACGAAAATGGTTTTCTGGCGCGGCCGATCTACTACGGCATGTTGCTGTTTGCGCAGGCAGGGGCGGGGCAGTTTGTGGAGGGCAATCTCGAGCCGTTGGACCAAGCTCCGCTGCTGACGGCTTATGGCTTGCGCGGCATAGCGGAGCGATGAACGTCGCGGCATTCAACAAAAACATGGACCGTGGCGTTCGGCTGACCATTGACGCAGGACAACGCGCACAACGTGTGACCGCTCTTCGTCTGTTTGCGCCGCGAGTGGACGATACCACGGACGCTACCTTCGGCGGAGCGCCTGTTGGGGCAAGCGGCGCATGGTCGGCGCGCAGGAACAGACTTTACCTTTCGAGAATGGCACCGCCGTGATCGAACTGCCTCCGGCGAGCGCCGCCCTGATTACGTTTGAACGCGAATAACCTTCGACTTTTCCGGAATCATCTTTTCAGAATCAGCTACGGTTTGATGTCCGGGACATTTGTATCCGCCGCTGACTTCGCAGCTACCGATGCCGGCTGCGCCGTCGAAGCACTATCTACTTGCCGGGTTAAATAGAGCATAAAGGGAGTGACCTCGAAGGGCGCCACTTCATTTTCCGCCACAGTTCCAATGGGTTTGGATTTCAGCAATCGGAGTTGATTGTCCCACGGTTCGAGTTTGATGCGACCGCCGAGCGGCAGGGCCACCAAGACATTGCCGGAGGGCTTTGCTCCGGGCGTTTGGGCAGCGGGGCCGGGGGCGGCAGCGGCGGATGTGGGGGTCAAATCTGCCGCGAGCCAGTTGCCGAGGTGCGGGCTGACCAGGTTCGGGATTTCCTTCGAACGGTCATTCAGGGCCTCAAGAAATAGCCGCGCATTTGCAAGGCGATCCTGGTAAGGCGAATTCTTCAGCAGTTTGATCCCCTCCTGAGTTGCCGCCGCTTCCTCTTCCGGCGTATGAGCAAAACCGAAATGATGAAAGGTCTCTTTTTCGTCGAAACGCAAGCGGTTGAAAAACGCATACTGCGTGCCCAGGTTGCGGTGTCCGAGCACCACATGACCGAGATCGTGGGCCAGGATCGCGGCGAGGCTGGCCTCGTCAGGAAGGACGTCCACCAAGCCGCGACTCAGCACGATAGTGTGGCCTATGGTGAAAGACTCCAGCGTCGAAGTCATCAAAACGCGGCAGCGAACAGGCGGCTCGATGTCCAGATCATTCGTGACTTCGAGGTTGTTGACGACCGTGTCCAGAACCTTATCGACTTCCCCCGGAGGCGCCATCAATCCGAGCTGCTCTAACTTGGCGGAGATATTGTCCTCGGCCTGGCGCTCCCAAGCGCGTTTTTCCTCCAGCGGCGAGTAGTCGTTGGCGCTTTCGCTTTGATCCTTCACCTGCTTGGACGTCTCCACGAGCACCTTGCTCAGCTCTTGCTCTTCCAAAGCTTGCCGGGGGGCGTAGCTCCAAAGGCGCGTCTGCGCCCGGAAGGACTGGACCCGCGCGTTGTTCACTTCTTCGCTATAGATGTACGCCGGGAGCCACTCGTTCTTTTCCGTATTTGTGCGCCAACTGTCGAAATTGAAGTAGTAGTTGGTCTTCGAATGGCCGCTGTAGCCGCCGTTGAATCGCACGATGTGAAAAGCCTGATCCTCCACCCAGATTCGGCCGACAAAACGTCCTCTTTCGCTCTGGTAGATGGGATCGACATCGAAAACGAGGCAGCGGACCTCGCCGAGGAACTCGCGGCCGACATAGTTGAACTTGTAGTGCTGGCGGTCAAACCCGTTGGTGTCCAGATAGATCATTTGAAGGAAGCCGCGCGGTATAAATTCCATGGAGAAAAAGCTCCCCAGACCACCGAGCACGTTGTGATTGGTGTGGGTGCCTTTGACCAACGGGTCGATCTCGACTCCATTGGCAAGCTCGGCGCGTCCGAGAAAATATTTGTCGCCCTTGGGCACCGCGCCCGTGTTCTTGTCCTGGCGCAGCATCTGAATGTACGTCTCCACGATGGGCGAATATTGACGAATCGACTGCACCTCCGCCTGCTCTTGCGCTACGATCTTGTCCACTACTTCGTTGAATGACGATTGTTGTTGGGGGGCCGCAGCTAGGGGCATCGCACCCAGCGCCAGTACCAAAGGCAAAAGCTTTCGGGTACGCATGGTACCTCCTAAACTGTTCGTAAGAGATTTAGCTGGTACTGCTCAGGCTAGGCTCTGGAATGTGCCCTGGCATCTGTACAATGGGTTAGTTTTAGTACAGGCGTACTTGTGGATTGGCGGCCTGAACGAACGGTCGCTGCTTGCACAACAAGAACTTGAAGCGTGAAGCAACTCATAATGCGAGGACACGACATGCGAAAACTCGTTTGCAGCATTTTCTTGGCGATCGTATCGAGCGCAACCCTCTGTGCGGCGCCTTTACCCTCCAAAAACAATCCGATACGCGTTCTCCTGCTTGACGGAGAGAGCGGCGGTCCTTATCACAACTGGCAACTCACCACCGCGGTGATGAAAAAGGAGCTTGAGGACGCGGGGATATTCGACGTTACCGTGGTTACTGCACCTCGCTTCGGAGAAGACTTCAGCAACTTCAAGCCGGACTTCGGCAAATATCAGGTCATCGTAATGAATTACGATGCTCCGGACTGGCCGGCGAATCTGCGCGAGCAGTTTGAAGATTACGTCAAGAACGGCGGCGGCCTCGTCACCGTCCATGCCGCGGACAACGCTTTTCCCAATTGGCCGGCGTTCAACGAAATGATTGGCATCGGCGGTTGGAGAGGCCGCACGGAAAAGTCCGGCCCCATGTGGTATTTCAAGGACGGGAAACTCGTCTCGGACAATTCTCCAGGGTCCGCCGGCTCCCATGGAAATCGTCTACCCTTCCAGTTGAAGACCAGAGATCCCCAACACCCCATCATGAAAGGCTTGCCGCGCGTGTGGATGCACGCTCCTGATGAACTCTATGCCACGCTGCGTGGTCCCGGCAAAAACATGACCGTGCTGGCAACCGCTCATTCCGACCCGAACAACCACGGCACCGGACACGATGAGCCGATTCTCATGGTCCTGAAATACGGCAAGGGCAGGATTTTTCACACCACCATGGGTCACGATGTAATGGCCTTGAGTGGCGTTGGGTTCATCACCACGTTTCAGCGCGGAACCGAGTGGGCCGCCACGGGCCGGGTTACACAGAAAGTTCCGTCCAATTTTCCGACGGCGGATTCCGTCAGCTATCAGGCCGGCATCGCGGAGATGGATCCGGTCTTCGGGCACGGTCCCTTCATGGTCAGTCCTTTCGATAGCCTCGCCGGCGAGGCTCTCGAGGCGATGAGGAAACGCGCCAAGGAGCTCGGCATCGGTGGCGTCGCCGTGGTGGCTTATTTCGAAGGCGACAAGATTCATTCCTGGAGTTCAAAAATGGCCGTGATTGGCAGAATGAAGGATGAGCCTACGGCAACGAACAAAGGCTCCAACCTGCTGGGAATCGCGTATGCAAAAGCGGCGGAAATGGCGGACACGCTCAAAGACAGCGGCAGCAACGTGCGCCCGCCGATGACCGGGGAATTCGGATGGACCGGCGGAGTCATTGTCCGGGGAAAAAATGGCTATTTGATCGCGGCGTTCAGCGGCGGCAAATCGGAGGACGACGTCCAGGTATCCCGAGCCGGTGTCGCGGAACTGAAAACCGGCCTCTAATAGCGAAACTTGCCTTCGCTCTGTCCTAAGCGCGAGGAACGATTTTCTCGACGGCGTCGCAGAAACGATCGATTTCGTCCGTCGAGCTGTAAACGTTGCAAGCTGACCCGGATGCCCTGGAAGCTGGGCGCCACGATCGGCACAACCAGGATGTTGTGCTTGGCCAGCAGTTCTTCGCTGAGCTTTCCGGGATCCATAGTTTCGAAGTGAATGGTTCCGAATCGCTCCGGAATGTTCGGGTCCTGAGCCCCACCAGCATTTGCGCGCCGGGGACCTTGCCCAGCCGTTCCGCCCAGCGGTTCTTTCAAATACCTCAGCCGCGCGAATTTGCGGTCGGCGCCGATCGTCCCGTGAAACTCCAGCGCTTGAAGAATGGCGTTATGCATGGCTGCGGGGTGAGTTCCGATTTCCTCGAACTTGCGGATATTTTTGTCCATGGATTCCGGAGCAGCCATCAACGCCCAGTGCTTTTCAATGCGTTCCTTGCGGACGTATAACATTCCCGTACCGATGGGTGCGGAGAGCCACTTGTGAAGGCTGGTGCCGTAGAAATCGCACTCCAGATCGGAGAACTGGAAGGGCACGTGCGCGAACGCGTGTGCTCCATCTACGATGCTCGTGATGCCCCGCTGGCGTGCCATCGCACAGATCTCCTTGACAGGGAATATCTGCCCCGTCAGAAAAACCACCTGCGACATGTGAATCACTCGCGTGCGCGGCGTAATTCCCTCTTCGAACAAGCGCACAAGATCACCGGGCTGCTTCACCGGCACCGCAAAGTCCATTTTTTTCAGCACAATCCCTTCTCGCCGCACGCGCTGCTCCCACGTCGTAATCATGCGCGGATAATCCTGGCTGGTCGTTAGCACTTCATCCCCGGGTTTGAGGTCCAGCCCAAACTGCGCGATCTGCAGCGATTCACTCGCGTTTCGCGTGATGGCGATGCACTCCGGATCGGCGCTCCACATCCCCGCCAGTTTTTTCCGCACGTCCTCGATCTTCGGCTCCAGGTCGTGCCACATCCGGTACGCCGGCAGCCGGTTGCTGTAGCGAATTGCTTCGATCTCGGCATCCAGGACGACGGTTGGCGCCGGCGCAACTCCGCCGTTATTCAGGTTCAGGATTTGCGGATCGCTCACGTAGGCGCCGCGGACTTTCTTCCAGAAAGCTTCGTCCCCGGCTACTTCTTCGGGAGGAATGCCCGCGTAAGTCCGGCTAAGCAAGCCGGCAATCACGATGGCTTCTGCTCCGAGCAAGAAATTACGGCGGTTCAGCTGGGTTTGCATGGCTGTAAACTCGCACCATCGGCGCAAAATTGCAAGCCTGTATTCCGCCGGGGAAAATTCAGTGCACACGCGCAGGAAAGCCTCACCAGCCGGCAGGCTTGAGCTTCCACACCTGGGGGGCATGGCCGCCTGGGCGGATCTCACAGATTGTCTGGTCGCGTTAAGCTAGTGGCTGGCTCCGCAAAGGCTTTGCGTTTGCGCAAGAACGTCGCTGTCAAACTGTGCGCCCTGCCAACCCTTCGTTGAACACACCTGCTCGGCCGTCAATCCAAGCGCCCCGCGCAAGTCCGCGCCTTCCACGTTCGCGCCGGTCATTTTGCTTCCCCGCAGAACCGCTCCGCCAAAAAACGCGCCTCGCAAGTCCGCGTTTCTCAGGTCCGCATCCATTAAGATCGTTCCCTTGAACTGCGCGCCCGTCATGTTCGCCTCGCCCAATTTCGCGGAGGAAAAATCCGTCTGCTCCAAATCGGCGAAGGAAAGAATGGCACGCTCCATCTTGGTGTCTCGCATGTCCGCTCGCGACAAGTCGGCACGCAACAATTGTCCGTCGCGCAGATTCACCGCATAAAGAGACGCGCCTGCCAGCTTCGCATTGGAAAGTACGGCATTCTGAAGCATCGCGAAGGAAAGATCGGCGCCGCGCAGATCCGAGCCTGTGAAGTTGGCCCTGCTGGCGTCGGCGGATACCATGATCGTGTTGGAAGCCTTAACGCTCTCTAGAATTGCGTCTCGCAAAACGGCTTCGCGCAGATTCGCTCCCCGCATGTCCGATTCGGAAAGATACGCGCCGTTCAGATTCGCGCGCCACAATTTCGCATTCACGAGATACGCCCGGTAGGCTCTAGCGAACCGCAGGTTCATCTCGTTCAACTTGGCTCCAGGCACGGCCGCGAGCGCTTCCGAACTCCAATCGCCATGAGGCGGCGGACCAGAAAGCATCGCCTCGGTCAACTCAGCATAAGGCCTGTACCCGATCGATTGCATCGTTTCCGCGGCCCACCTCAGCAGACTGGCGGGCGAATATTGAGGCGCCATATTCCGGTCGGAAGGCAATCCATGGTTGATCCCCAAGGAGAAGATCAGCAACGTCAGCCCAGTCAGTATCGCAACGCGCCCAGTGGCAAAGCTCAGGCGCAGCAAGTTTTTCGACTTCTGGCGGAGCAGGTCGCCCGGCTGCAGCACGCGGGCCACGATCGTCGGGACGCACGTGGCTGCAGCCACCGAAAGCGTCAGAAGAAATGCGTGGAGCAGCGTGCCGCGAAAGTCCTGCCGCACGAGGTAGCGCATCCAAAATAAGAACAGCGTCGCGGGCACTACCCAATAGGCAAGCGCCGTGGCCACGACTGTTTCCAAGACCCAAAAAGGCGAGCGGCCCTCGCGCATCCAACGAAAATGCCGCCTCACCAGCCCCATCAAATACCACGGCCCGTCTTTTTCCAGGGTTTGCCCGTCTTTAAATACGGCAGGCAACCCGGCCATGCTTCCCCATAAACGCAGGAGCAAAAAATGAAACCGCAGGTACAAAATGAAGAGCACGAGCGGGGCGCCCATGTAAAAACTGGCCATGGACAGAATCTTCGGAAAGCGTGCCACGGGAATTGCCGAGGCGTCGACGATCAGGCGGAGGTCCGTCGTCAAGCCGATCAGCGTAATGCACGCAAGGCATGCCCCCAGAATCAGAAAATAAAACCAGCGTGCGACCTTTGTCGCATCTTGGATGGCTTTGGTACCGTCGAATGCCGCGATCGTCTCCGGCAGGATGGCGTCAAATAAATTCGTGCCGCCAAGGCGTCCCACCCACACGCCTTCCGCGCCATAAAGATTCGCGCCCATCAAATTCGCGCCGCGCAATTCGGTGCCGAGCAGGTTAGCTTCGCGCAAATCCGCCTGCACGAGGCTGGCCCCGCGGAGGTTGGCCATCGAGAGATCCGCGCCACTTAAGTTTGCGCGTTGAAGAAATGCCCCTTCCAGGTTGACTCCCGTCAGATCCGCGCGAGACAAATTTACCGCGCAGAGATCCGCTTTGACTCCGGATTCTCCGCCCGTTTCCACCCAGATTTTGTGCTGATCGAGAATTTCCGCCAGATCGATCAGCGAAATCGAGCAAGTGGCTTCCTCGGCAGAAATGTGATTCTGCGAGTCTTTAATTTCCGAGAGCATTTCGAGACTTTCCCCCACTCGGCGTTTTTCCACTCAAGAAACAGGCGGCCATTTTTCCGTTCATGGCGCCAGCATGACGGCGAACCATTGCCCCGGGTGACCGGGCGCAATTTCCAGCTCGCCTGTGCGGTCTATCCGCAGAGCAAAATCCATCATCTCCCACAAGGCAGCCGAAAATCGCCTGCCCGAAAGGACAGGACGCGCAGAGGTAACGGTGCTGCCTGTGAATTTCTCCGCGCGATTGGCTTCCACTTTTTCGGCCGCGGCATGGCGCAATCGCAAAAGCGGCAGCGGAGCTGCCGCACTCCACAAATGCCCGCGAAGGAATTTTCTGAAATGTGAGAGAATCCGCACCAAGAAGCTTGCAGTGAGGTGGCCCCATGGCGGACGCTCCCAGCGAAACGAGTCCGGAAATAGCGATTCGCCGGTTCGAACCGGTTGCCGGCGTTGTCCACACGCTCTTTTTGCTTCTCGCGCTTGCCGGCGTGGCCGTGCTTGGATATTTCTCCATCCATCGTCCGAACGCGGCGCGCAATCCAAATCGAGTTTTCTTCTACGCGACGACCATGGCCTGGGAATGGCTGGTCTTTGGATACATCGCCTGGGGCCTGCGCCGGCGAGGAAAATCCATTCGAAACATCGCCGGCGATCGGTGGAAGGGAGCATCGGATTTCTTCAAAGATATCGCCATCGCCTTTGGCTTTTGGATCGCCGCGCTCATCATCCTCAGCTTGGTGGCGCACGCCGTTGGCGCTAACGGGACGGCGCAAGCCGCGAGGTTCCTTGCGCCGCAAGGGATATTTGAATCGATCCTTTGGATAGCGCTCGCCGTGACTGCCGGCATTTGCGAAGAGACGATTTTCCGCGGGTATTTGCAGCGCCAGTTTGTAGCCTGGACGCGGAGCGCTCCGGTTGGCGTGCTGCTTTCGGCGGTGCTGTTTGGCGCCGGTCACATCTATCAGGGAGCGAAGGCCACGGTCGTCATCGCCGTATACGGCTTGATGTTTGGGATCCTTGCGGAAGTGCGGCAGAATCTGCGCCCTGGAATGATGGTGCACGCGTGGCACGACACCATTACGGGGCTGATCGTTCGATTCGTGCCGGTGAAATAAAGTGATCTGATAAAACCCCGCGATTGGGGTTGAGCTGCTATTCGCGGGATTGAACAGAGGGCTCGGGCCAAACTCGTTATCCAAAGCGAGGAAAACGTCCCGTCTGTCCCTCTCGGCCGTCCCTCTCGGCCCGGCTGCTAGTCCGGTGTCCTTAGGGGCCATTGACGCGAGCGGTCTGCCAGCCTAGGATGATTCCATGAGCACGACCATTGCGGCCCCTCTGAACTGGGTGGAAGCTGTTGGAAAGCTCCATTTTCCATCGAAGGCAGACCGTCGCCTTCAGGAACTCATGGACCGCAACAACGAAGGTCTGCTCGGCCCGTCGGAACGAGAAGAGCTCGAAGCTCTGGCGGAATTGAGCGAGCAGTTGTCTCTCGTGCGCGGAGAGGCCTTGCAGATTTTGGGCAAGCGGCCGTAAATGGCCGTGCCAGAGGCGCTGGCGCGGGCTGTCCGGGAGCGTGCACAGGGGCGATGCCAGTACTACCACATGCATGAAAGTCTGCAGGGAGCCACTTTTCACGTCGAACATGTCATCCCGCGATCGAAGGGCGGCGAGTCCGTGCTGGAAAACCTCGCCTTGGCGTGCCCCAGGTGCAACCTGCAAAAAGCCGACAAGACCACAGCTCCCGATCCGCTGACGGGCGAGCAGGTCGCCTTGTTTCATCCGCTCCGACAGCGTTGGTCGGAACACTTCCGATTCAAGGGCAATGAAATGGAAGGATTGACTGCCATTGGCCGCGCAACTGTGCTGCTGCTCGATCTGAATCACTTGCGGCGTCAGCTTATTCGTCAAGTCGAGGAAACGTTCGGGCTGTATCCTCCTACTCCCTAGCGGGCCGCCTGACGCTTTAGGCCCTTGAGTGCTTCTTCCTGGGGTCCCTTTTCGTGGCGCGAAGTTCTCGAAATAGCGGAAGCATGTAACTCGCGGAATTGAAACGCCCTCTGCGCCACCAAGGTTGCGTTTTGTATCGCAAAGGTGCTGCCCATAGCATTTGGTTCAACCCTACCTTGCACAAGATCGCCAGCGTCCCGCGCCATCGCGAAATCAAAGAGGGGACGGTTCGGGCCATCTGCAAATAGCTGGAAATTCCGCAGCCATAAGGCCGACACCCAGGTAGAAAGGCGCTACCTGGGGCACCCGCGAGAAAACGTCCAGTCTGTCCCTCGATCCGGTTGAATAGTATGGATGATAAGACGGACAGACCCGGAGTGGCCCACCCTTTGCAAAAAAACGCAAAGGATAGGCCACCCCCGGAAAAAGCAAAAATCAGAATCAGCTTGATGGGTTAGGGTCGCCCACCCGCCCGGCAGAAGAACCAAGTACTCGCTCGCAAGAAGTTCGAAGAAACGTTGAGGATCGATCCGAATTATTCGCTGGCGAGCGATATTCGCAAACACTGGGCGCTATCGCCGGCACAGAACTGACAGAGCTAAATCCCCCGGTACACCAAATCGAAGCGAATCCATTCAGACCTTCGAACCGTTCGCCGCCAGTGTCTATGACCGCGATAGAAACACTCAGCTGGCGATCTCGCTATACTCTCTCGCAAGCTGCGTGGCTATACCGAGGTAGTCGAACTCGTCAACGGCCTTTGCTCGCAATCTCTTCCCCAACGCACTCAGGTCTTTCGCACGGTCGTTCTCCAGCTCACGAATTGCGGAAGCGATGGATTCGGCAGTTCCTTCCACATAGATTCCGAGCGTGCCGAGATATTCAGGAATGTCCACCGTATGCGTCGCGATAATCGGCGTGGCGTTTGCCATCGCACAAGTGACAGGATGCCGTGCCGATCCGCCCGTGTAGGGAATGATACAGGCCTTGCTCTGCTGATAGGCGTATGCCAGAGCCCCACCTGAATTAAACTCTCCCCACTCAATCATCTCGGCCACTCCCTTGCGGATTGCCAGTTCCTTTGCTTCCTTCAATCCATTGCATCCGTGACCGACGTATATGAGAAGCGATATCGGCCGTTCCGCGGACTTTAGCGCTACCATGGCATCGACCAATTCCACGAAGCCCTTGCCGCGCAAGATATTGTGACCACCGAAATAGATGTAACGATTGCGCTCGCATGGGACAAGCTCCGGTATCGAAGCTCCGTAGCGAATGACTCTAATCTTTCCCGGATCTGCTCCGAGTTCCGCTACTTGTCGCTTCATATTTTCGCTGTAAACGAAAACTGCAGCGCAGCGGTTGTAAAGACGGTTGATCCAGGAATGTTCTCGTTGGACCGGATCAATCTCATGGACCGTGACGGCGACCTGCGTTCCGAAGAGGTTTGACAGAAGAACTACGATGAAAAGGGGAATGCAGCCGAAAGCTTCGAGAACTTGATCAAAGTGAATAACGTCGGCGCGTCGCGCACGCTGGAAATACAAGAATCCACGGGCAGTCGCCAAGAGAACGTCCAGCTTGAGCATCTTGACGGCCAAATAT
This sequence comes from uncultured Acidobacteriota bacterium, assembly GCA_963824515.1. Classification (GTDB taxonomy): domain Bacteria; phylum Acidobacteriota; class Terriglobia; order Acidiferrales; family UBA7541; genus Acidiferrum. Next base: position 71,510 of record CAWGPN010000004.1, on the reverse strand, counting down.
TTGGCTGTCCCGCGCTTTTTCCCGGGATTTCGCGGGGCGTGTGGTATAGCGATTGGTGAGCAATTGATGTTGATCAGCTCGTCTTTGTTTATCGAGAAGGCTTGCGCGCTCGAGAAGCATCTGCAATTAGAAGTGACCACATCGACTCTCATCCCGGCAGCGCGAAGAGCTTCTACTAGATCGCTGCAATTGTGCGAGTACATGTCGTTCTTGTACCAGCAACCGATGTAGGCTAGTCGAAGTGTCCTCTTGCGATTGAGATCATTCGCCAGCATTTGAAACCTCCTGTGCTACATGCGACCGTAAATCAGATCGCCCAAAATCTCCGTCGCTGGGAGGGGCAGCATGCGCCACATTTTCCGCGTCAAAGAGGTGAACAACCCGTTTTCTTTTGGGGAAAGCTTTGCTCCGTGGTTCTGATGGTAGTAGCGATAGAGTGGCTTGGGCTGGCCGCCCCATTTGGTTTTAAACTGTGACAAAGATGCATTCTCTGCGGTGACCTCGCCAAAGTCATACCAACGAAAACCGGCCTTACATGCGCCTCGGATTGCTTCCATTTGCAGCACGTCGTGCGCGTGAAGCGGCAAATCTTCCGGCGAGCAACCGGTGAATGCATAAAAGACGGTTTGGCCAAATTGCAGAAAGATGGATCCAGCGACTAGTCTCTGCTTTCCTTCTCTTCGTTGCTCCGCAAGCAACAGGCGCATTCGCCCACTCGGGTGCAGCGACTCCCACAAACTCCTAAAAAAGCGATAGGGCCGCGGCGGTACGGCAATATTTCGCATCGTCAACAGGTACAGCTGATACCAACTCACCAAGTCCCTCTCGGTCTTCGCCTCGCGAACCTCTAGCCCCAGTTTTAGCCCTTTTGCTACTGCCCACTTTACGCGATGCTGACGCCTTGCGTTCCCGAATCGCAGCCGACGACAGTCCTGGCATGGTCCGCACGTCCGAGGAAACCGCAGGTTTTCGCAGTACTCGTCCCACTCTGAACCATCAACCTCCGTCGGGAGTTCCTCGACGTATGTTGAACGCCACGGCACCCGCGCTAGGTCGACGTCCGGCAATTCATGCAGCTCGTCCATGTGGGTTTTGATTTCGATCTGCATGCCTGATCGGGAGTTCGCCAGATTTGTTGCATGGCGAACGATGGCGGCCGCTGCTTTAGGATGATTAGCCAACGGACCGGCGACCGGCGTACGCGGTAAAGACGAGAGCCGACGTCCCGTTGCCGTGCGCCCGAAACTTATTGGCAATCCTCTTGTTGAGAATAGGGGCAGGACAGCGCGCAAACAGCCTTGCTGATCTTCACATGCGAGACCGATGCATCTTTGGCCGTATTCTTCCTCCAGCGCCGCAAGCCATCCGGGGTGGTGGTAGATGAGCGCGTCGGGACGAGAAGAAACAAAAGCTTCCCAGCGAGGGTCCTTCCGAAAATCTAATTCAACAATGTGAAAAAGCTCCGCGCTCGCTGCCGAGAGATCTTCGTTCATTAGGCACCTTTACAAAACGACGAACCGACTCACTCGGACTCGCGCTGGGGAGTGGCACGTGCCCGTGGTTTCTCAAAAATCTACCTTTCGGAATCGAGCAAAGCTGTGACGCATGCCACAGGACCCGTGCTCCTGACCTGATGGAGTTTTTGTATGGAGTGAAGTGAGCGAGGATTCACCTGGTACAAAAATTCCCGGTCAGGTCAATGCGGCAGATCATGGATTCGGCGCGCCAGCACTTCCTTTCCTGTGCCGCTTTCTCCCATCAGTAGGACGGGGATATCGGTTCGCGCGATTTCGGCGACAATGTTATCGATAGCCCTCATACTTAGGCTTGCAGGCGTGGCCCAGCGATCGATGTTGGTCGACATTAAGCGCGCTGAGCTGGCAGTCATGAGCGGTTTCTAGGGCCCTCCAGCTTTCTCGCCAAAGCGTGGGGCATGACCTCGGGAGGCGCCCAGGTCCTCGCGCTAGGTGGTGCAACACGATTGCCAGCTGCAGTCACGATGAGACTTGGCGGGATGCTGTAAGTGCAATGCTATCAATGACCGCTCTCTTGGCGCGAAGTGATCGACTTCATGGGAGAGAACTCAAACCCGACTGGCTTCCATGATTGGGCAAAAAGTTTTCCCTTTGTTCCATCCTCCTACCGTTCAGCGACTGAGGAGTAGCGCAGGGAGCGGATCGGGGCAACCCCGTTTCCAGCTTACGGATTGCCACAACCGACTGACCGAGGGCGGCTTAATTGAGACTAGGGGACAGGAACGTGTGAAGAAATTGACGAGCGCCTTTTGCGGGAGTAGAAAAATGTCCAGGTGGTCGGGGAAACTTGCTCATATCGTTTCTAATCGAGATTTTTTCGAAACCGAGATCGGCGCTTTCCTGAAATCTTAATTTCTTCACACGTTCCTGTCCCCGGTTTTTCAGTGGCTACCTTCTCAGCTCATAGCGCATCGCCACCGCGCCCGAGCTGAACTCCAGCCGGCTGACGAGCCTCAAGTCGATACGCTTCGATAGCCCCGCGAACAACGTCGGCCCGTGGCCCGCCAGCCTGGGGTGCACCACGAACTCGTACTCATCGATCAATCCCAGCTCCGCCAACGCCAGTGGGAGCTTCACGCCTCCCACTAACAGTCCCTTACCCGGCTCCTGCTTGAGCTGCTGAACGGCCTTCCCTAGATCCCCGCGCACGAGCTCCGCATTCCAATCGACCCAGTCGGCATCAAGGGTGCTCGACACGACGTACTTCTTTGCGGCGTCGATCGCGCGGGCGAAGGGTTCCATCCAATCAGGCCTCGCTCCCGCCGGCGCCGGCGGCCGAAACGCTGCCTCCATCATTTCGTAAGTCACCCGGCCAAAGAGGAGGGCATCGGCCCGCTCGAGGTTCTCGACCGCGTGACGATGCATGTCTTCGTCCGGGGAAATTGCACGATGATCGCAGCACCCGTCCAATGTGACGTTGATGGAATACCAAAGGGGTCGCATGACGGGAGGGTACCGCCGACGGGGTGGACTGGCAAGGTTAGCCCGCTCAGGGCTAGAAACACGGTGGCAGGCGGGACGTTTCCGAATCATTTTGCCTGAAACTGTGGCTGAGTTCGAGCAGCGGTCATGCGACGTTGGAAAACGTTTCGTCTGGAACGTGTGAAGAAATCGATTTTCGGGATTTTGGGAGTGAGCTAAAATCTATTCCGACATCCCGAACGTCGTTTATCCGCCTCCTAAAAGAGAAATTCTTAACGACTGATTCCACTAAAATCGCAAATTTGCATTTTTTCACACGTTCCTGTCCCCGATTCCCCCTCCTGTCCGCCGCAACTCGCTCAGGCGTATTCGTATTCGAGCTTCTCAGGATCCACTTCGACGCGCACGCGTTTCTGCTGGTCGGCAATTTTCTCGAAGGCGCGAATGTGGTCCGCAGCGCGTTTCTCCAACCGTTTGTCGCGGGAAATCACGATGGCTCGGGCCAAAAGGTCGCTCTGCACTCCAATCGGGTCCTCGTTGTTTTCCCACTTCGAGAGAGTCGTCTTGTTCACGCGAAGCAGCCTGGCAAACTCCTCTTGGCTTAGATCAATATGCTTTCGCAGGAAGCGGAGTTCCTCACCGCGGAGCCGGTAAGGTTTCCGGAGGATGGCAACCGCTGCGACGTGCATCAGCTCGTCCACCTGGAACAGAACCGGGTCCACGTTGCCGCATTTTCCACACTTGATCAGCTCGATGTCGAGAAGGATAAGATCGCGCAAGCCGGTTTCCTTAAACTCGTAGTCGCCTCGCACGATTCGGGCTTCCGCTCCGCAGTTGCCGCACTGAGCTCTCTTCATTTTCGCTTGACCTCGACGGAAAACACGGTGATCAGAAATGCTGTATCCGTGGCCCTGAAGCAAAAGAGGATTGCGAGCCATTTGCCGTCCACTTCTCTGCCCTCGACCCGGTACTTCCAATCACCGGTTTTGGGATCGCACTCCGGCTCCTGAAAGATGTTGCCTATCTTAAGCACGCGGAGGGCATCAGGAAGAATGAGCCCTTCCGCGGCCAGCTCGTCGCGAAAGTGTTTGCCCGGGATAATCTTGCCGATTCGCAGGCACTCCCGAAGGAGCTTGACAGCTTCAGGACGCGATAGCCGTTCGACCGCCACTTGGTAATATACCACCTTTCTACCGGCTGGGTGCGTGGTGGTTGAGGATTTCGCTGGCTACCCAATCGCGATCCGGCAGCCGGCTCAATACTTACCGTACAGTATACATTAGAGTGCCGTATACCTGCTTTGCCTATGGGCAGGACGCGCGCCGCCGCAGGATTTTGGTTTGGTGTTAACGGATAGGGCACAAGTGAAAGGTGGTAGGGCGGAGGGCGTGATAGTTTGGGGATGGAGAAACGTGCGCCCCGACCTTTGGTCGGGGCGTTTTGTTTTTTGGGGCGACCGCGCGTTGCAACCACCTAATAGGCGGATTCCTAGCGATTCCTGAAAAAGCGAGAGACGGGAAGATGCCGGGGTGTAGCCCGGCCCCTACAAAAACGGGCGGTCATCCGCAGACGGATGACCCTACACGCCGCGGGTGGCTTGGACGCCCTAAAGAACGCGGCTACATTGCCAGGCCTCTAGATGCCGGGCTGTAGCCCGACGCCTACGTGTAAACCTCCGCGCGTTTGGAACAAAACCATGACAAACAAAAAGATGGACGGCGTACTGATTTGGAAGCAGTTTGAGGATTTGTTGATTCCGGGGCTGCGGCTCTCGGTGATCGAGCGGGCGGTGTATTCGCATCTGCTGCGGCATAGCCGGCTGGAGGGGAAGCAGCGGCTGCAGTTTTCGATTCGCTGGCTGGCGCGCGGCGCGGGCCTCTCCGGGTGGGCGGCGCGCAAGGGAGTGCGGCGGCTGGCGGCTAAAGGCGCTTTGCGCCTAGCGGAAAGAAGCAAACGGGGACACGTGATTGAGGTGCGCTTGCCCGAGGAGGTTCGCGGAGTGCGGGCGAGAGAAATTGCAGAAGGAAGGGCGGAGCGGCTGCGCGGCGCGGCCACTCTGGAGGAAACCGACTTTCTTGAAAAACGGACGCTGCGGGAAGCGATCCACGCGCGCGAGGGCGGCCACTGCTTTTACTGCCTGCGGCGGGTGACAGCGGCGACGCGGTGCATCGATCACGTGATTCCGCGCGTGCGGATGGGACGGAACGGCTATCGCAACCTGGTCTCGAGCTGCGCGGAATGCAATTCACAGAAGGGGGAGCGGCGGGCGGAGGATTTTCTGCGGTGGCTATACCGCGAGGGGCGTTTGGAGAGCAGCGAACTCAAGGAGCGGCTGCGAGCGCTGGAGAAGCTGGCGTCGGGGAAGATGCGGCCGGTGGTGAATAGTGAGACGGGATAATCTTCAGGAGGAAAAAAAAGAGCCGGGGCACTCCGCTGAGGGGCCGAGGAACCCCGGCTTATCTTGCCCGCCTCCGCAGTGAGCGAACAAGAAACCTGTGTGAAAATCTTTTGTTAAAGCCGCTCTGCGGCGGCTGCCGAGCGCAGCTACTTCATTTCGTCTTCGCCGCGGAGGAATTCGTAGCGCTCGATCGCGGCTACCACGCCGATCGCACCTTCGTCGCGGGGTTCGGTGCGCTGCACGCGGCCGAGGCAGCGCACGCGTACCGGACCCGCCAAAGTGATTTCGTTCGGCAGGGTCAGGAGGATTTCTACGGGCGAGCCTTCGTGCACGTCCTTGGATAGGAAGAAGTAGACCCCGCGAGAACTGACGTCGCGGGATTCGGTGCTGGTCTCGCCAACTGCGGCGCCGGTTGTCCATCGGACAGTCAGCGGAAGCCGCATTTGGAAGCGTTGCGTAGTGCGGCGTTCTGAAGCGGTCAAAGCATACCTCCAGATTGATGACCGAGTGTATCTGGGAGCGGTCCAGGGAACAATAGGACTCCGGATACAAAATCGATTCAATTCTGGAGAGTACCCCTGTACTAGGACGGCTGTGGAAATCATGGAGAGAACTCGAAAAAATGCCGTAAGGAGGGGATGAGATCCTCGCCGCAAAGAGAGCAGGGGCCCGGGAGAACGCGGAGAGGAAGCTGGAGTTAGAAGTTGCCCCCACCCGTGGACGTACAGGAAGTCTAAGTAACTACATGAAAGGAAATGGGTTGGAGAATTCCCAAGAGGAAGCGGAAGGGCTGGTGTGGAAAAAGGGGGAAGCACTTGGGTGCAGCTTGGGAGTCTGCACATGGCAGTTTTCAATAAGAATTCGTACGTGAAGAGAGTGGAAGGAGTTAGCGGAGGATTCAAGGCTCGGCGAGGTGGTCGAGCTTTGCGGAATAAGCAGGAGGCCACTCGCAGGGCTTATGCTAGAGGCGCAGGGGCATCTTACAAAGGAAAGCCAGAGACCCCACTCGCAAAAGCGACGAATGGGGCGCCCAAGTTCCTTGAGCAAAGTCTCATGCATTCCAACCGCGTGTGTCCTGGCATGCGCAGGGGTGTGACGGAGCGCACATTCCTTTGACTGAAAACGGTCATAAGTTGTATTGAACTGGATGTTTCGTAGACGAAGGGAGGTTCTATGCGGCCATATCGGGATATTGCGGCTCTGGCGGGCGCGCAAATTGTGTGTTTCGTGGTGCTCACCCACCTAGAACCTGACTTTTTCTTGCTTCATTTCTATCAATCGATCCTCTACATCGCTATTTTGGTGATGCTGTTTTACATGGAGGATCGCTGGGCCTACATGATCGGAATACTCGCACCGATCGTATGGCTGGGGATGGCTTATGCGACAGGAATGCTGGCGAGTTCCATCCGGCAACTCCTGGGATCGCGCACGGGAGGGTTTAGTGAGACTCCAGTGGGCTTGGTCACTTTGCTGACGGCGTTGATCTCTATCTTGATGATCGTGGCTTGCGGCAGACACTGGAAGAAGGAATATGCGGGGTTGGGAAAAACAGCGAGCACGTTCGCGGTGAGCTTCGGCGTCGTTGCCGTGTATTACGGAATCTTGATTCTATGGTTCTGGAACGTGTTCCCGAAAGGGTGATCGCGGGATTAACGGCAGGTGGGACCCGCTTAAGGCGCTAAGCCGATCTGCATCTCAACTTTGCCCCGGAGCTGAACCGAAGTGTTTGGGCTGCTCTGTGTGACGACGTCTTACATGAAGTTGGCGCTAAACCCGGACACGCGAAACCGGTGTGTGCGGCACCCATAATCGTCGCCGGGATTTATCGTCCCTGCCACCCGCCGGACCTAAGACCTCGATTGGAAAACCCACCTAAACTTCAGGAAAGTGCCCCCGGCTTCACGGGCGAGCAAAGTATATTTTGACATTGGATTTGCTGAGCATAGAATACGCAGAACTTCCCGGCGGGTAATCGGCTCAAATTGAGGCATGGACGTCAAATCTCTTGCCTGGCGGGAAAAGAATTGCGGCTCCGCCTTCGAACGGAACAACCGCGACATTGTGATTCAGGGTAAAGGCAGAACTCTAGATAGGAGGAGTCATGCACCGAGGACTCGTCATCAGCGTATTGTTGGTTTTCGCAGCGGGGTCAGCGTGGGCGCAGAGCCCGCCTCCAAGCGAGAATCAAGCGGAACAAATCAAAGCTCTGATGGAGCGAGTCTCGGAACTGGAGAAGCGTCTGGCGGAAGTCGAAGCCAAGCAGGCGGCCATGGCGCCCGCGGCCAGTCCCGTGCTGTCTGCTGCGGCGTCTCCGGCCCCAACCGCGGCGACGCCCCCCGTGGAGAAATCCGCGCCGGAGGAAGCTACGGCCAAAGTGCAGCCGCCGCACTCGATGGAAGGACAGGCGAATCAGGTGGCGGTCGGACAAATGGAGACGCATTATCCTAACTTGCAGATTCGCGGTTTTGCGGACATGGACTTTTCCGCAACGGACCAGAAGGGGTCGAAGAGCGGCTTCTATCTCGGTCAGTTGGATTTGCACCTGGCATCGGCGCTTTCGTCAAAAATTAGCTACTTTGGAGAAATGACGTTTAACGCTCACCCGACCGGGTATACCGTTGAGGTGGAGCGTTCCATCATCCGCTACGACTACAACGACTACTTCAAGGTGTCTTTCGGCCGTTATCACACGCCTATCGGGTATTGGAATACGGCTTTCCATCATGGAGCGTGGCTGGAGACGTCCATCGATCGGCCGGAGATGGTAAAAGTGGGGGGGACGTTTATTCCACTGCACTTCGTGGGATTACAGGTGGAGGGCAATATTCCCTCCGGAGGGCTGGGGCTGGCCTACGACGTGGGAGTGGGCAACGGGAGAGGAGAAATAATAAGCCGTCCCGGAGATGCGGGCGACAATAACAATAACCGGGCGTGGGTGGCGAACGTGTACGCGCGACCGACGAAATTGTACGGCCTGCAGTTTGGAGCGTCCGTGTATCACGATAAAATCACGTTTGCCGACGGAAGAAACTTCCGGGAATGGATCACTTCGGCGCACGTGGCGTGGACGAGGGGAGCCCCGGAGTTATTGGCGGAATTCGCCAACGTGAACCATCGCCAGTATTTCACGAATGTGAGCACCAACAATCCAGGGTTCTACGTACAAGTGGGCTACCGTCTGCCCTGGCTTGAAAACACCTTGAAGCCGTACTATCGCTTCGAATATTTGCACACGCCGGAGAACGAAGCGGTTTTCACAAACCTGGATTTGGTGGAATCGATCTTCGGGCTGCGTTACGACATTTCAAATTACGCGGCGTTCAAAACCGAATACCGTCGAGCGAGCCGCCAACCGGGGACACCCACAATCAACGGGTTGTTCTTGCAGACGAGCTTCACATTCTAATGAGCCCTACGATGAAAACGACCTACAAACGAATTGTGGCAATACTTTTGACGGCATGCTGGATGTGCACCCTGTACTGCTGGCCCATAGCGGCCCAACAAACTTCGCGAGGGAACGATGTCGCCGTGGTGGTCAATCCAGACACGCCGGTGACGGACCTGAGCCTGGCGGAGGTGCGCAAGGTACTTCTCGGCGAACGGCAATACTGGAACGCGAAACTGCCGGTGACATTGCTGATTCGCGCGCCTGTCGCCAGGGAGCGAGATGTGGTGCTGCGAGTCATTTACCAGATGTCGGAAGCAGAATTCAAACAATTCTGGATCGCGAAAATCTTTCGTGCGGAGTCCGCCTTGCCGCCGAAAATCGTCTACTCGAACGAGATGCAATATGAACTCGTGGCGGCCATACCGGGCGCCATCGCCTTCGTAGATGCGAAGAACGTGAGGCCAGGATTGAAGGTTTTGCGGGTGAACGGCCACCTGCCCGGCGACCGCGATTATCCGCTGCGTTGAATCCCTGCTGCATCACCGATGCGGAAGGCGAAGAGCCAGGCTCGCAACGGCGCGACGTTTAGTCGGAAAGCTTCAGGCTCCGGAGCAGACTGCGGAACCGTGGATCCGAGTGGACGCTATCGAAGAGGGGATCGACGGCCACGGAGACCAAGCCGCTGTCATGCTCCCCATAAGCTTTTTCCAGCCAGGTGAGCGTTTCCTCTTTTTTGCCCATGCGGGCGTAGATTTGAGCGATATCGTAGGAGGGGACGAAGCTGTACCTTGAATTCACCATCATTCCATCCAGCCAGCTTTGAAGGACTCCATTGTATCCGGACCTGGAATAAACCTCTTCGATAGTCGCTGCAAGTTCGGGGCTTCCAAAGAGTGAGATAATTTTTTCTCTCTCGGCCACGGCCTCTTTCTGCTTTCCCATCTGGCAATAGACGCCCACAAGGATTCGCCGGGCCTGGACAAACCTCTGATCGAGATCCAGGACCTTGTGCAATTGATCGACCGCTTGGTCGTATTGGCGGGAGAGATAGTATTGCCACCCCAGCGTCGTATTAATGATGAGGGACATCGGATCGAGTTGCTGGGCCCTTTTGACCTCCTGCATTCCTGCTTCGAGGCGGCCGGTGTTGGCGAGAAAGTCTCCGTACCAAAGATGAGCGGTAGCTGAGTTTGGGTTGAGCTCAATGGCGCGCTTGAATTCACGTTCAGCCCCGCTCCAATCCCAGTCGTAGTGTTCCCTGACGAGACCTAAAGAGGTGTGCGCCTCGGGCAGCGAGTCGTCGATTTCCAGAGCCTGCATGGCGGCGGTCTTAGCCTTTGGCCACGCCTCGGACGGGAGAAGGTAACCGGAGTATCCGAGCAAACTGTAAGTGTCAGCGAGTCCGGCATAGGACAGGGCATAGCGGGGATCTCGCTGGACCGCCTGCGTAAAAAAATCCGCGGCTTTTTTGAAATCCGCTTCCGTCCACTTGTTCCAATAGAAGAGTCCTTGCAAGTAGAGCTGATAGGCTTGTGGGTCTTCGGTGGGACGTTTGGAGAACAATCTATTTTCTTCCCCGGAAAGCCGTGGGCGCAAGTGGCCGTAAATGTCTCCTGCAATCTCTTCCTGCACAGACAGCAAATTGGAAAGCTTGCGATTGTACTGAGTACCCCAGATTTGCCGCTTGTCCTGCACGTCTTCGAGATTGACCCTAATTATCAGCTCGTCGCCGGTCTGGATGAGCTGGCCCGTAAGGATGTCACGGACACCGAGATCGTGGCCAATCTTTTCCGGGTCCATGGACTTGCCCTTATAGCGAAAGACGGTGTTGCGCGACATGACCGTAAGGTTTGGCAACTGGGAAAGGCTGTCGATGAGACTCTCGGTAATGCCATCGCTCAGATATTCGGTGTTGGCGTCCTTGGTCACGTTTTCGAATGGCAGTACGGCGATCGAATCTATGCGGCCGGATCCCGCAGTGCCAAACAAGCGGCCGCGAAACCCTCCCACATTCAGCGCGAACAAAAGCAACAGCACCGCAAGAACGCCACCCCAGACAAAATGAATCCAATTTCGGCGAAAGGTCGGGCGAGGAGTGTGGGTGGAAGTGAGGGGCAAGATGCGAGAAGAATCCGTGTCGCGCTTCAGACGCTGCAAATCGGCCCGCATGTCCGAGGCGGTCTGGTAGCGCAATTGCCGATCTTTTTCGAGGGCTTTGGCGATAATCATTTCCAGCTGCGGTGGGATCATGGGGTTCAGGCGCGCCGGGGGAGTCGGCGCACGATTCAATATGGCTTCAAATACAACGCCTGAAGTATTTCCGAGGAACGCTTGCTGGCCGGTGGCCATTTCATAAATGACCAGGCCGAGGGAGAAGAGATCCGTGCGCCCGTCCAGTTCTTCACCGCGCACTTGTTCGGGGGACATGTAGGCAACCGTGCCAACCGCCATGCCAGTACTGGTGAGGTGAGCGTCCTGGGTACTCGGACTGATGGTCAAGGTGTCGTGCCCCGGGGAAGTTGTGCCTCTCCGCTCGGTCATAAGTTTGGCAAGGCCGAAATCGAGAAGCTTCACCTGCCCACGCTCGGTGGCGAAGATATTCGCGGGCTTGATGTCGCGATGGATGATGGCTTTGGAGTGGGCCGCATCGAGAGCGTCGGCGATTTGGAAGCCATAATCGGGAACCTGTTCGATGTTGAGGGGCTTCCCGGAAATGCGATGTTTCAGGGTCTGTCCTTCCAGGACCTCCATGACGATGAAGTTCTGACCTTCGTATTCGTCCACATCATAGATTGTGCAGATGTGAGGGTGATTTAAGGACGAAGCAGCGCGAGCTTCACGCTGAAAGCGCTCGATGGCCAAATGGTCCTTGGAGACTTCTTCGGGCAGGAATTTCATGGCGACAAAGCGGCCCAGCTTAAGATCTTCGGCCTTGTAGACGACACCCATACCGCCGCCACCCAACTTATCCACAATGCGGTAATGGGAAATGGTTCGCCCAATCATAGGAAGGAAAACGCCATGGCGTGGTCATATTATTAGATTGCCGCCGACAGCAAGTCAACGCGAAGAAGCTAGAACGACCGGGGCTAGCCCGGGCCCCTAGGATGCCCCGCGGGAATTTGCGCCTTGCATCAACCGTCGGAGCGGGGCCTCAATTGGACGACGCGGAGTTTGCCGCCGAGCCACGCAGTGGGCAATGCAAGCACGACGAGAGCAACCGGATACCAGTGCGGCCCAAAGGCTGGACCTCGATTCCAAGTCGTCACAGCCCCCAGTATGCTTACCGCGAACCCCAGGACCCCGAGCACCAGAGCATGGAACATAGGACTGCGGGGCGCGAAGCGGGCGGCGATGTAGCTGCCGGCCACGCCGTAGATGGTGCGATAGATAGTGGCCGCCAAGAGAGCGCCTTGGTAGCCGACCATGGATGCACCCCAGGGCGGAAAGACGCGCGCAAGATGGAACACTTCGTCTGTGCCGAGGGAAAGAAGGATGCCTGCGAACATTCCCGCGAGCACAGCGACGATGCTTCGCGGGACGCTCCGGGAAGATGTGGCTTGGCTCATGTAACCCTCGCTTTGACCTGTGAAGGCAAAGGGTGAGTGCAGCTTTGACAAAGGAGGATAGCCTAGAGCCTATGCGGATGGAAGTCAGCTCTGGTCGATCAGACGGTGGTGGATGGCGTAGAGCGCGAGTTCGAGGCGATCGGAAACCCCTAGCTTGTCGAAGATGTTATGCAGGTGATTCTTTACGGTTTGCTCGCTGATAAAGAGTTTTTCGCCGATTTCCTTGTTGCGGAAGCCCTGGGCTACTAGCTGGACGATCTCTTTTTCGCGGTCGCTGAGGAGCGGTTTTTCGCGGCGCGGGCCGGACTCGGAGGACTTCGAGAATGCCTTCATAACTTCTGCGGTCATGCGGTTATCGAGCCAGATTTCGCCAGCGTGAACGCGGTGAATGCTTTTGACAAGCAGATCCGTGGCGGACTGCTTGAGGACCACGCCACGAGCACCGAGGCGCATGGCGCGAACAACGTCACGATCATCTTCGGCTGCGGTAAGAACGATGACGCGCGTGGGTAGCGTATCGAAATTCACTTCTTCGAGGACCGCGAGGCCATCTTTATCAGGCATGCGAAGATCGAGCAGGAGAATCTCCGGCTTGAGCTTGGCGAGAAGTTTGATGCACTCAGCGCCGTTCTGGGCTTCGCCGACAATCGTGATGTCCTCATCGGAATCCAGGAGCTTGCGGAGACCGTCGCGGAAGATCGCGTGGTCGTCCGCGAGAAGGACGCGAATTTGCTGTTTAGTTTTCGCCATGTTAACCGAGCGGGACTTCGATGGTCAGTCGCGCTCCATGGCCAGGGTTAGACTCAACGGTCAACACGCCCCCCACAGTACGCGTACGCTCCTTGATGGAAATGGGACCCAATCGCAGGCGGTCGAGCTCATCCCCGGTAAAGCGGCCCGCGAAACTAAAGCCCTCGCCGTTGTCGTCAACCACGAGGACGATGCGACTATCATCCTGCGACAGTTTTACCACGACATGGGAAGCCTTCGCATGCTTTTTTATGTTGTTGAGTGCTTCACGGTAAATCTGGAAAATCTCGCGGCAGACGCGGTCGGGAGCGTGCATGTCGGCGGATTCAATGATTACGTCCAGGGCCAGAGCGGATTCGTTGCGGAAGCGCTCGGCGAAACCGTGCATTAAATCGACGAGATCGGCGCTCTGGACGCGGAGGGGACGCAGGTCAGTGACCATCCGGCGAAGCTCGGCGGACTCGTTTTTGACGGTTTGCTGGAGGTTGCCGAGGCTGGCTTCGGCCTGATCCGGGGAGGAGCTGACCCTGCGGCGGAGGACGTCGAGCTGGATTTCGATGCTGAGAAGGGTCTGGAGAATGCCGTCATGCAGGTCGCGGGAGATGCGGCTGCGTTCACCCTCAATGGCGCGGGCGCGGAGATGCCGCAACAGGAAGACGTTTTCGAGTGCCGGGCTGATGTGCCGGGCGATGCGTTCGAGCCAGTCAAGATCTGGGCGCTCGAAGGGCCTGCGTCCGTTGATCAAAAAGAGCCGCCCGGCGGGCTGGCCGCTCTGCTCGAAGGTCACCGACAGCATGGAATGCAGATTGAGTTCCTGCTGCGTGGGCCCGGGAAGGCGGGGGAGGGTGTTCAGGCGGCGGCCATCGCGGCGGTCCCATCCAAAGCCGCTGCCGGCGCCTTCGAGGCTGTTCCAGCAAACGGTGGCGTCCATGTCGTCCAGAAGGAAGCCGTCGGCGCGAGCGAGAGAATAACTCTCGGGAATGAGGCGTTCGCTCTCGCCGGCTTTGAGGCGCCAGAGGTAAATCCGTTCGAGATCCGTGTCGCGAAAGGCCAGCAGAGCGGCCTCGACTTCAAAGGCACGGGCGAGCTCCTCCAGCATAAGGCGGAGGGATTCGGCGAGCCCCTGGTCAACTTGCAATGTCGCCGTGATGCGCGAGAAGAAGTCGTTCTGCGAGGCGAAGTGGCGGCTACGGTCGGCGAGGAAGGCCAGCGCGGCGCCGCCTGCGAACGTGCCGCCGAGGAGACCCATCCAGGCGATCACGCGCATCCAGCCGATCTCGCCTTTGACGGCGGTCAGCAAAACGAGAATGAGCGCCAGCGCGCCAGAAAGTGGAATCGCTGCGCGGGGCCCCCAGCGCATCCCCGCGACCCAGCACACAAACAGGTACGGAAACCAGACGGGCACCGATAGAGGGCTGATATACATGAAAACGCCGAGGGCGAGCAAGTCGCAGGCGATAGGCAAATGCCATGCGCGTTTTCGGAGGAACCGTTCGAGCGGAATGACCGCGAGAGAGACAATCAAATAGGCGATCAGGAACGAGATGGCGCGTTCGGCTTCTTGGGGGTGCGGCTGCTGGAGAAGCGCCAAAATGGAAAGCAAAACGACAATCGGGCGCGCGTATACGATTTGCCGCTCGAGATGGCGACGATCCGTTTCTTGGGGGCTCATGCGCGGGGACGCAATTCCTCTCAAATAGTCTAGCAAGACGCGGAGATAGCGTGAGGCGGTGTGTACGGCTTGCAACGATTTAGGCAACGCGAGACGAGTTCACGCTCTGGCTGTTGGAGCGATCCTGTGCGCGGTGGTCCCTTTTTTTACGAGCTCCCTCGTGCAAATATTCGGTTCATTTCTTGGCGTTTAATTCGTTATAAGAAGGAACTTGAATCGGTGTGCCCAGTGTGCCGACATCTCCGGTGACCATGTTCTTAACTGCAATCGCCAACCTATAAGTCCCTGGCGCCAAAGCGGCAACGAATTGACCCTCAGGCTGCGAAGTGTTCCTGCGCCCGTCGAGTGAAATATTAGCTTCAAACGTCCTGACGACCCAACCAGACGGCTCACTGATGCGCCCGAAGACCTCGAAAACCCCCACTGAAGCATTGCTATTGCTGGCCGAATTGGGTTGCTCGCCTGCGGGATAGATTGATATTCGGGCCAAAGTCGTCGCGGCCGTCGCCTTGGAAAATTCAATTCGATGGTCAAAACGTACCTGGTCTCGGATAATCCGAGCGACCACGAGTGCTTCGAGGTCTTTGAATTTTACTTGCGGCGTGTGCATCGGCCCTACATACAGCTCGATGGTTTGAGAGGACTTCTTGTTGCCTCCTCCGCTTCTGGAGCGAAGCAGATTCTCGGCGTCGAAGAAAGTTGGTTCGGGTTTCCCCTCCGGTGGCAGAGAGAGGCGATAGTTTCCAGAACCATCTGGATCCAGGAAGATGACTTCCACATCATCCTCTACGCCCCGAAGATGATGGTAATGCCAAACCTCTGCAGGATATGAAAAGGTCTGAGGTCCAACCTCAGTTGGCTGATCATTTTTCTCACTCGCCGGATGAGACTCAATGGAATCTGGCGGGCCAAAGAGGATATAAATTCGACCCCGGTCTGTTTTCCATCCGGAAATCCGCCCTCCGTATTTTTCATCCGCGAAAGCGATGCGCTCGTAATGTTCAAGCTCGAATGAGTTGTCCAATGATGTTGGGTCTGGAGCGCGTCTGGCCCAAAACGCCTCGATGAATTGGGCTCGCTCTTGATCTGTCGACAGACGAAGAAATGCACAGCGCTCTTGGGGTGAGATGATGTAGACAGCATCCTCAGTCAGCCAAAATCGGGCCAAGTCGGGGAGATTCGCATAGGCTTTCTTCGCGAGCCGTCTTTCTTCCTCGTGGTCCTGTCCTCCAAAACACGGAGGCCGGCTGGTTGGCGTCTTCCGCGGGCGCATGGCGATGGATGCCCCGCCCGTCCGCGTCGGACCTCGATCCTGCCTCAAGTTAGCGGGCGCATTGGGCAGTGCCAACGATATGACCGCGAGATAAGCGATCGGCGGGAGCGCCTTCATTTCAGCCTCATTAACCGCTACAGATTCAGTATCATCGAATAGGGTTGCACCGCGGGCCTTCAGTTCTAAACGTAGCGAGTTGGCGGGTGCGCGCATCAAAAATGGTATGAGAGTCAAGAAAACTGAGATGGAAGAATTTGCGTGTACGACCTCGGCGGCGCGGCCTTTTGGCTGCGTGGAACTTTGGGCCGGGAATGAACGCGCCCATCGTTCCCTGGAACTGCCCGGGCTGGAAGCGGACGTCATCGCCGTCCCTTCTGGCGCAGAAAGCGGCGGAGACCTCTCTGCCCTATTCTCCTGCCGGGACAATTTCGCACGAGTTGTTCTGGCGGACTGTGTGGGGCATGGATACGTGGCCAGCGGCGTGGCGCGGCACGTCCATCATTTGCTGCACAAGCACCAGGACATTCGCAACACCGCGTCGCTGCTTTCCGCCCTCAATGACGAATTTACGCTGGATTCCGAAAAGTCCAGGGGAGCATTACGATTGACAACCGTGGTGACCGGAACCTTTGACGGCACGACAGGAGAGTTTAATTTTGCGTATGCGGCACACCCTCGCATGCTCCTCTGGCGCCAGCGCGAACAAAAATTATTTGAGATTGGCGATGGCCTGGAAAACCTGCCCATCGGGTTTGTAACGGGGGAAATGTACAGCGAGCAGAGCGTCCGCCTGCACCCCGGCGACATGATTCTAGCTTTTTCCGATGGAGCGACTGAAGTGCGGTCCCCGGGCGACGAGCAGCTCACGCCCTCGGGTTTAGTGCGTTTGGCAGAGACTACCCTCGGAAAACTCACGCAACCCGTCCGGCTGCCCGATTATTCTTCCGCCTTGCTGGACGGCTTGCGTGCCTACCATGGAGCTGCCGAGTTCGACGATGACGTCACGCTGCTGACGCTGCGCCGCTCGGGCTGAGCAAGCGTCGTAACAAGTGCAAATTCAGGGCTGGATCACTTTGCAGACTGCGTGGCCGGCGCCGGCGGATGGGCCGCGAAATACTCGTCCAGGCTGGCGAGCATCTCCGCCACTCCCTGCTGGACGTTCTTGTCCAACGCGGCCACTACGTCGCCAACCTGCTTTCCGGTCACGGGCTCGTCGTGCGAGTAAAAGTGGGTCCACACAACCGTATGCGATTTGATATCGCGCAGCTCCAGTTCCATGGTGACCCGGGCTGCTTCAGAACTTCCCGAGATTTCTTTAAGGTCGTAGAGACGCCCGTGCAAGAGAAAGTCCCCGTGAATATCGCTCCGCAGAGTATAGACTCCGCGATAATGGCCGGAAGCGCGGAGCTGCCGAAGCAGGACCTCCGCGATCATATTGGTGGGCGGTTCGGCCCAGCGATGATATTCGTAGAGGCCCATGCTCACGCCGTCGGAGCCGTAAACGATTTGGTCTTCGCGGTAGAGTGCGGAACCGGTCAGGCGGCCAATCAGGAGCGTGACGGGGACGGAATTCGGGTTTGCCGCAGGCGACAGGTTGCCTGGAACCGTAAGCTGGTAATACTTGATGGGGTGGGCGGCGCCGCATCCGGCGGCCAAACAGGCGGCCAAGGCGAACAGCCAAAGAGAAATTATCGCCGGCGACCAAGCAAGCAGGCGTTCGCGGCCGGCGCGTGTCGATGCTGTGTGAGTCGTCATGCCTTCGTGATTCCCCCGCTTCATTGCTGCTCACCCGGTTTGTGTTCTCGCGGATTGGCGGCGCGGATTAGAGTGTAAGGACGCTTCTTGATGGTATCCGTGAACTCCCTCAGGTTCTCGGAGACGCGGCGGAAATTATCGAGAAGTTCGTCGATATTTTCGGTGTTCACGTCGAGTGTTTGATCCAGTTGTCCCGTGATACTCGTCAAACTAGCCAGGGATTTGCGAAGTTCGATGACCGCCTGGCGGACATCGGCACGATTTTCACCGATAAGCGTATCAATATGGTCGAGCGCCTTATTGGCTTCTTCCGAGGTTTTGTGCAGGTCCTGCAAGAGCGGCTCCAACTTTTCGCTCGCGGTATCCAGGTGCTGAATTGTGGATTTTATCTGCGGACGATTTTCCGCGATCATACCGTGGGCGTCCGCAAGCGTCGCGGAGAGATTCGCGCGGTTCTGTGCGCTCAGCAGATCGTTGACGCGGTCGATCGTCACCTTCAGCTCGGTGGCTCTCTCGTTCAGAGACTGAATGAGTTGTTTCGCTTGCGGTGCCAGATCGTTGATCTGCGCTGTTAGGGCGTTGAAATCAACGTAAGTATCCGACGGCAATACAGAACCCGGCGGGGCAAGAGCAGTCTGCGCGCCGCCCGGCAGAATTTCCAGATGATTGTCGCCCAAGGGGCTCATGCTCATGATTTTTGCGTGGCTATCACTCTTCACCGGGAGATCCGTTCGCACGCTAAAAACGACGTCGATTCGCGCAGGATTTTGCGGGTCGATCGTAAGTTTATCAACGCGGCCTACTTTGGGGCCCCCCGCATAGCGAACCGTCGCGCCGCGTTCGAGCCCTCCCGCGAACGGAAAGTACGCGTGAAAGGTCTTCTCGGTGCGCCCAAACGCCCCGGAAATGGCAAACACCATGGCAATCAAAACTGCCGCGGCAACAATGACGAAAAGCCCCACGAAGACCTGCTCGCGTTTTCCCGCCATGACGTCCTCTTTCCCCTGCTCCAGCTCATCGCACGCGGCGTGCTTGCGTGAGCATCTGCAGATAATCCATTTCGCGCGCCACTTCGGGCTCGGGCACGCGGTCCAAAAATTGCCGCACACGCGGCTGCGTGCTCGCGCGCATCTCCGCGGTGGTTCCCATGGCCACGAGATTGCCTTTGTCGATCAGCACCATGCGGTCCGCGATCAAGAACGCGCTCGCGAGTTCGTGCGTGACCACGATGATGGTCATGCGAAACGCCTGTTTCAATTCGAGGATCAATTGGTCGATCCCGGCGGCGATAATGGGATCCAGCCCCGCCGATGGCTCGTCGAAAAAAAGAATCTCGGGGTCCATCGCCAGCGCCCGCGCTACCGCCGCGCGCTTCTTCATTCCACCGCTGAGCTGCGAGGGCATGTAGTACTCAAAACCTTGAAGCCCCACTTGCTCGAGCTTCAGCCGCAACATGATTTCAATCGTCGAGTCCTCAAGCTTGGTGTGCTCGCGCAGCGGCAACGCCACGTTCTCGCCGACGGTCATGGAGCCAAACAACGCTCCGCCCTGAAACGACATTCCCATCTTTTTACGGATCTCGTCCATTTCTTCATCGGAAATCGCCGCGATGTTTTTGCCTTTGATCCAAACCTCGCCCGAGCTGGGCTTTTTCCAGCCCCACCAGTGTACGCAAAAGCGTGCTCTTGCCGGAGCCGGAACCTCCCAAAATCACCAGAGTTTCGCCGCGCCGCACGTCGAAACTGATGCCGTGCAAAATCTCGACGCTCGCCATAGCTCACGCGCACGTCCCGCAGCGAGATCATCGGACTTGCGAATCGGTCGATTCCGTGATTTCGACTTCGCTCGACACCGTCACGACTTCCTTATTGGCCACTCACGAAAAAGAACAGCCCGGTGAATACCAAATCCACCAGCACCACTAGAAAAATGGACATAACCACCGCCCGGGTCGTCGAGCGGCCAACCTGCTCCGCTCCCGCTCCCGTCGCCAATCCTTCCTGGCAACCCACGGCCGTTATCGTCATGCCGAACATGACGCTCTTTACCAGCCCCGTCATGATGTCGCGCAGGAGCAGCGAATCCAGCGACGCCTGAATATATCGCCCGAACGTAAAATCCGCCTGAGCCACGCCGAAGAGCGACCCGCCCAGAATGCCCATCGCGTTGGCCCAGATCGTCAGGCAAGGCAGCATCACGATCATGGCCAGAAATTTCGGGGTCACGAGAAAATCGGATGGGGCTGATGGCCATCGTCTCCAGCGCGTCGATCTCTTCGGTCACTTTCATGGTGCCGATTTCCGCGGCGAACGCCGATCCCGAGCGGCCGATTACCACGATCGCGGTGATGAGCGGCCCAAGCTCCCGCGACATCGAAATCGCCACCGCCGTGGCTACGTAGTTCATCGCGCCAAATCGCCGCAATTCGTACGCGCTTTGCAGAGCGAGAATCAGTCCAATAAAAAACGTTATCAGCGAAAGTATCGGCAGCGCCCGGACGCCGACGTCCATGGCCTGCGAGACGGCCCGCTGCACTCGCAGCGGCTTGCCTTGGAACGGTCCTACAAAAGAGTAGTAGGCCGCGCGGCCGCCAAGCGACGCAAGCGACCCGACGTAAGCAAGAGCGTTGGTCACGCTTTCGCCAATTTGTGACACGATTTCCATCACTGTCGTTCGTCGCCCAACTCTCTGTAACTAGACGCGCAGCAACCCGGGAAATCCGCCAATGCCAATCAATCTTTCTACGCCGCCAGTGCCTGCTCTTCGTTGTCGTAAACCTCAAAAATCTTCAGCAGGCGCGAAAGCTGCAAGACTTCGCGCGCCGTGGTGCTCAATCCGAATAAAATGAAACGCGTGCCGGCGTCTCGAGCTGCTTTCAGCCCTTCCACCAAAGACGCAACGCCCGAGCTATCGATATATCGCACCTTGCTCAGGTTCATCATCACGCGCGGCGTCTTTTTCTCCTTCACTTCGCGCAAAAGCGCCTTTCGGACCGCTGGCGAGTTCGCCAGATCGATGTCCCCCGTCACGTCAAAAATTATTGTTTTCTCAAACTCCCGGCTCGAAATCTGCACGTTGTCTTCTCCTTCAGGCCATCACGAGTTTACTTCCTGCCTCGGCACGCTCACGTACTTAACCAGGCGGAGGCGGTTGGTTCCATTCGCGCGCTTATACTGCACCACATCCATGCTTTGTTGAATGAAATGCAAACCTAGCCCGCCCGGCCTCACTTCCTCCAGCTCGCGCAAGCACATCTGGTCCGGCTTAATCGCTGGCCCTCGGTCGCATAGTAAGATCTCCAGTCCCGCGCCAGGCCCGTCCTTGGCCTTCCGACGAACGGACCGAATTTGCATCTCAATCGGCCGGCCAGGCCGGCCAGAGTACGCATGCCGGATGATGTTCGTCAGCGCTTCGTCCACAGCTCGCGTAACCGCCCGACAATCTTCAGCGGAAAATCCAAACGATTCCGTCAACCGTTCCACCGCGCCCCTCACTGCACAGAGCAAACCGGGATCGCTGGACAACTCCAACCGCAGCAATAACCCGCGGTTCGAATCGCCGTTCCGTGCCTTTGCGTTGCCTCGCTTCGCTGTGTGAAGAGTTTTCATCGAATGTTCATGGCCGCGCTCGAGGTGAACTTACCCCCGCCCGCGATTATTCTTTGCATAAACATAGGCCGCAACTTGCCCGAGGCCCCGCAACTGCCCATCGCCACTTCATTTGAAAAAAGGCGAAACACTTCAGCAAAACCACTTGCTCGTGGAACGCCGCTTCGGGCCGCCGCGGATGCAGATCGCGGGTAGATCCGGGGCCTGGCCCCATTTTGCATAGCGTACTCTATGCGTTGCACCCGCTCCTTGCAATCCCCGCAGGGGTATTCCCCGCAGGGGTATTCCGGCTCTGTCCGCTATTGGTCCTTTTCGATGCCGAGCTGCGAGGGACGACTACCGCTTTTCGCAAACCGCGGCTCCTCGCTCTTTCTATTCCGCTTAGCGGTGCCACTTTTCCGCGCGGAAAAAGTAGCGTAAACTAGGCTCGAGTGGTGGGAGTAGCTCAGCTGGTAGAGCGTCGGTCTGTGGCACCGAATGTCGCGGGTTCAATCCCCGTCTCCCACCCCAACCTTCCTTGTTTTCTCGAACTTCGCTAGTCTTAGGGGTTTCCACACTCGGGATCTTGCTACGAGCGAGCGCATTTTGTCAGCCACAAGGATTCAATGCGGCGCGATTCTCTTCGACATGGACGGCGTCCTCGTCGATTCCACGCCGGCCGTCGCGCGCGTGTGGACCATATGGGCCCTCCATCATGGCCTAGTGCCCGAGGAAGTGGTGCGCCAAGCGCATGGCCGCCCCAGCCTCACCACGATCCGGGAATTGTTGCCGCACGGCGATCACGATGCCGAAAATCGCGAAGTGGAGCGACTCGAAATCGAAGACATCTCGGATGTAACAGCGCTTCCCGGGGCCTTGAATGTCTTGCAATCCATACCCCGTCAACGCTGGTCCATCGTGACTTCTGCAACTCGCAAGCTGGCCGAAGTGCGCCTGCGAGTGGCGGGACTGCCGGTCCCGATGCATCTCGTCACTTCGGACGATGTCCAGCGTGGCAAGCCATTTCCTGATCCCTACCTGAAAGGCGCGGAGATTCTCGAAATATCCCCTCCGGATTGCGTTGTCGTCGAAGATGCCGCCTCGGGAGTGCGTTCGGGTAAAGCAGCAGGTGCGCGCGTGCTCGCGTTGCGCACCACTTCGTCGGACGCGGTGCTTCTGGCTGCGGGAGCGGATTGGTTCGCCGGCGATCTCAGCTCGCTTTCCCTCGAACTGAGGGGAGAGACAGGCAGTCTCGAACTTTTTCTGCGGGAGAAAGAATAATAAGCGAAAAAGGTTTCGATTTCCCTGGCCCCCGCTTCCTGCGCGACTTTACATTTCTGCCTTGAAGCTACGCCTCATTGCATGCCAGTACCTTTTAGTGCGACTACCTAGAATCACACATCCGCGAAGCGTTCCCGTCGCATACAATGGTTGTCGTACTCGAAGACCTGGGCCACCCCTCCCTCAAGCGATCTGGTTTACGAACAATGGAAATTCCTGCACAAATAGCTCCAGAAGAGCGCAGATTTGTCACCGCGGAGCTCATCACCGCGATGCTGAAGGCGCACGGGCATGTCAGCGACCTTATTTTTTCGCCTCGCCGAGCTCCGCAGATCGAGGTGGACGGCCAGCTTGTGGAGGTGAAATACAAAGGGCTAGCCCGGATATCTCACCAGATGTGCATGGATGCTCTGGAGAGGGTCATGGGAGCGTGATTTTACTGGGCGGGACAGGGGCAGCGTGTCGCTGTTGATTTTTTCAGCGTGAATGGCGGGCCCAGTTGACGAGGGAGTTGTTTTTGAGCGCATTTCGCCGTGAGCGTGGGATGCCAGGGCTGTTTTAGTAAGCGCCGTTTTTTTCAGCAGCGCAGCGCGGTGTACGCTGCGGCGAAGAGGTTCTGCCAGGGATACGCGCTACTATAACGGACCCACATGCGGCGCGCGGTGATGCGCACCTCCGCGGCGATTTTCAGCAGTTTCAGCCGGAGGGTGTCGGCTTGGGCTTCCGCCCACTCTGTACCCGCCAGGCCCAGCCGCCGCAGCGCTTCCAGCAGCACGTATGCGAGCGAAGAAAAGTACAGCCGCAACTGATTGGCCCGCAGCGTCTCGTGCTCAGGCGATCACTGAACAGGCTCAACTGCTCCTTGATGCGGTTTTCCATCTCGCCCCGCGCACAGTAGAGCTCTTCATAGAGTTTCCGCGCGGCCACGCCTCTTTGCCAAGCGAGGTGACCAGATAGCGCGGATTTTCCTTGCCCTCGATCTGTTCCGCTTTGGCTACCACGCGCCGCGCCCGCGACCAGCTCTTCTTGTGCGATAAGCGAACTCCGTGAACACCCGCGCCGGTTTTCCCGTACGCCTGTGCTCTTGCTTGCTTGCTGCATGCGCGGCCGATGATCCGTCGCAAGCGCTGTTGCGCGCAAAGCCGAATACGTAGTCCACCGCGTTGCTTTCGCACCACGCCAGCAATTCTTCGCGGCAGAAGCCGAATCCGCGCGCAGAATGATACGCGTCTTCGGCCACCGACGCGGATCTGCCGCACGATGCGCTGCACTTCCTCGAGACTCCCGGCGCTGGCGTCGAGGTTCGAGGGCCGCAGCCGCGCACACAGCAGATGATCCCCGCAGAACACGTACAGCGGCAGTAGCAGTAGTGCCCGTAGTAGCCGTGGAAAAAACGCGCTTCCTGCCGCCCGTGCAGCGGCGTGTCGGTGGCATCCAAGTCCAGCACGATCTCGCGCGGCGCTTTCGGGTGCGCTTCCAAAAGAGATCACCAGCAGGGTGTCCAGCGCTTCGGCGGAGTAACTGATTTTGTTGTAGCGTTCCGTTGCGGGGAACCGCGGGCGTCAGTTCCAAGCGGTTTAACGTGCTCTTGCCCGCTAGCGGCGCGCCCAAATCTTTCTTCCCGGCCAACAGCATCCCAACAGCGGATCGTTGCGCAGTTCTTCGTGATCGTTCAGGTCTTCGTAGCCCAGCGCCAGCCCGTAAATGCGTTGCGCCAGCATCTCGCTTAGCTCATGCTCGATGCGCTGCGGGTCGCGAGCGTCGTTGAAGCAACGCACCACACCCCGGAGCAGCCCAATCTTGCGATCCGCCGCTCGCAACAGCAACGCCCCACCCTCGGTGTTACCGCTCGCCAGAAAACTTCGCCACCACCCGCCGCGAAAAATGCGCTTCAAACTCGAACTGCGACTGGTTACACTCTGTCATTAGAAAGGCCGCCCTTCTCTTGGCATCACTACGACTCAACAACGCAGTTATGCCTGAGTTAGCGGCCTTTTTCTACTTCAAATCCATCAGCTTTGCTCAATCCCAGTGAGAAATCCGGGCTGAGTGCTTGACCCCCCAGGACACCAAAACCCTCGCCCAGGACCTCATGGAGAACAACGAACACGCCATCGGCAAGCTCGAGCTGGAAGGCTCGGCCGACCTGTCCTACGGCGTCTCCGGCGTAGGAAGATTTCGCGTAAATATTTTTCGCCAGCGCGGAAGCCTCGCCATCGTCATGCGTGTAATCCCGGACGTGATTCCCGGATTTGCAGAACTGCATCTTCCGCCGCAGTTGAAAGACATCGTGCAGCTGAAAAACGGGATCGTCCTGGTAACCGGACCCACGGGTTCAGGAAAATCTTCCACCCTCGCCGCCATCATTGACATGATGAACGCAGGGAAGGCC
Organism: uncultured Acidobacteriota bacterium; assembly: GCA_963824515.1. Taxonomy (GTDB): domain Bacteria; phylum Acidobacteriota; class Terriglobia; order Acidiferrales; family UBA7541; genus Acidiferrum. Next base: position 46,482 of record CAWGPN010000004.1, on the reverse strand, counting down.
TATCATATCCTGACCATCGAGGACCCCATCGAGTTTCTCCACAAACACAAGAAGGCCACCATCCACCAGCGCGAACTTCACAGCGACACACCCACGTTTGCTCTCGCCCTGCGCGGCGCTCTTCGCCAGGCCCCCAAGATCATTCTGGTTGGAGAGATGCGGGACCGCGAAACGATTGAAATCGCTCTCGAGGCTGCGGAGACCGGGCACCTGGTGCTTTCTACCTTGCACACGATTGACGCTTCGAAGACCATCGAGCGAATTGTTGGCGCATTTTCTGTCGGTGATCAGCTAACCATTCGCAGCCGCTTTTCCAGGGCCTTCCGCTGCATCGTCTCTCAGCGCCTTCTTCCTCGAAAGGATGGCAAAGGCAGAATCGCTGCGATTGAAATCCTCAAGTCCACGATGCGCACGAGAGAGTACGTTGAAAAGGGAGAAACGGAAGGAAAGTCTTTGCTTGATGCCATGCGCGATGGAGACACAGAAGGCATGCAGTACTTCGACGGAGAAATCGAAAAACTCGTTCGCTCCGGCACGGTAAGCCTCGAAACCGGCCTCGCGTTTGCCTCCAACGCTGGAAACCTGAAGCTCGAGCTCGCGGATTTTGACAAGAAGGCTTTGGGCCCAAGCGCGTCGAAACCGGCCGACGATAAAGTCGAGATGGAAATCGAGCGCTGATCGCCCTCAGTTGCGTTAGAATCCCTGCACGATGAGCGTGGCTCGCTCCCCAAGTCCGGGCTCCTGAAGCGTTCCTCGTTGGGATCCTTTTTCGCGCAATGAGTCCACTCGGAAGCGAATCCAATACCCACTTCTGGCCGTCAGCGGAAATAGCGCTGGTGCTGGCCCTGGTCATCGGCCTGCTGGCGCTGTGGAAACCGGGGCTCGGGGAAAGTACCTTTCGTAAAATCGAGCGAGCTCTCTCGCGTTTTGCGCAGCGCAAGAAAACCGCCATCTGCTCGGTGTTTTTTGGCGTCGTCGCCATCCGCCTCGCCGTGCTACCCCTTTTGCCCGTGCCGATTCCGGGGATTCACGACGAATTCAGTTATCTCCTCATGGCGGATACCTTCGCGCATGGACGCCTCGCCAATCCCACTCACCCCATGTGGATGAGCTTCGAAACCTTCCATGTGAATTGGCATCCTACTTATTCCTCGATGTATCCGCCGGCGCAGGGTTTCGTTCTCGCCATTGGTCAACTGCTTGGCAATCCGTGGATTGGTGTGCTGCTGAGCGACGCAGCCATGTGTGCCGCAATCCTGTGGATGCTGCAAGCGTGGATGCCTGCGCGCTGGGCGTTTTTGGGCGGCGTCTTTGCCGCACTGAATTTAGGAATCGCCAGCTATTGGATGAATAGCTATTGGGGCGGAGCCGTGTCTGCTGCTGGTGGCGCGCTCGTTTTGGGCGCGCTCGCGCACATCCGCCGGCGCGCAACTCTCGGCAGCGCGCTCCTTCTCGGCTTGGGCATCGCCATCCTCGCAAATAGCCGGCCTTATGAAGGTTTCCTATTCTGCCTCCCGGCGGGAGTCTGGCTCCTGTGCTGGCTCGCGGGAAAGATAAAATCGCGTGATTCGCTCCCGTTGCGCATTCGCGTGGTCGTCTTGCCCCTCGCCGTCTGCATCATTTGTACTTTGGTGTTTATCGGGTATTACAACTGGCGGCTCACGGGAGATGCGCTGCTCATGCCTCACGTTCTGAATACGCGCACCTATGATTCGGCGCCTCTATTCCTGTGGGAACACGCCAAGCCGGAACTCAAATACAACAATGAACAATTCGAGGAGTACTACAACGGCTGGGAGCGCAAAGACTACCAAACCACTTGGAAGGATGCTCTCGACGTCACCCTCGAAAAAGTGGCGAGATTGGGAGTCGAATTCTTCTGGCTCGGCGCACTATTTCTCTTGCCCGCCTTGCCGTTCGTACTTCGAGACCGCAGGATGCGTTTGCTGATGGTCACGCTTCTCGTGGTTCTTGCCGGCGTTTTTGTCGTGATCTGGTCGGCGCCTCACTACGCGGCGCCCATCACTTGCGTCATCTTCGCATTGATGGCGCAAGCCGTGCGCTATTTGCGCAAGATAAAATGGAAAACGCGTCCGATGGGGATCGCGTTTTCCCGCGCCCTCGTGGTCCTCCTTGTGCTGGAAACGGGCGTGAACGTCGCCCGAAGGGCTTGCGACCCCATGTGGTGGACCTGCACGGGCGATCCCAGCAGGCTGGCCATCGTGGAAAAGCTTCTGCACACACCTGGGAAGCACCTCATCATGGTCCGCTACTCCGAGCATCACAACGTTCACGATGACTGGGTTTACAACGGCGCCAACATCGATGGCTCCAAGGTCATCTGGGCTCGCGAACTCGATCAAGAACAAAACGACAAGCTCTTCGCCTACTTCAAGGATCGCCACATCTGGCTCGTCGAACCCGACGTCGACAATACCGAAATCAAACCTTACACTCCCCGGCCGGACGACTGATTCGTTGCCCGCTAACTCGAGCTGCGCGGAATTCAACGGGAAGCGACCATCAGATTATTGAGGCCGAATTCGAAGCGGCGATGCATGAATTCTTGAAAGCCGATGCCGCGCAACATTTCTTGCAGCTTTGCGACCGGAATGCGTTCTTGGTGTTCGTCGCTCTCCATCTCATCACTTACGAAATGCAGCCCATGCAACACACGCAGAATCGGCTCTCTCATTGACCCTGGCCGCGCCCCGGCCAGCCGGCCCTCGCAGCGCACTGCACTCCTGATGATGCTCAGTGCACCCGCACTACGACAACCGTCTCGTCATCTCTCTGCTGCCCTCGCGAGAATTCGTCCATTGCTGTGAAGATCGACTGGACAATTTCTTCTGTACATTGCGTTATGCTTTCGCCTGCTGTCTTTCGGAGGCCTTCGATTCCCCACTCCTCACCGGCGGGATTCACCGTTTCAATCACGCCGTCTGTGCAGGCGATGATTACGTCTCCCGGGTAAACCTGCACAGTGCCTTGCTCGTAGCGCGAACTCGAAAACAATCCGACGGGCATTCCGCCGGTTTCAAGCGAAAGGCTCGTCTTGTCCCGTCGAAGGACCATCGGCGGATTGTGGCCGGCATTCACATACCGTAGCACTCGCGTCGCCCCGTCGAAAACGCCATGGAAGACGGTCGCGTACCGGTCGGCAAGAGACGAGGCGTGCACCTGACGATTTACCTTCCCGAGCATTTCCGGCCCGTCGTTTCCGGCGAATAAGGCCGCGGTGCGTAGTGAAGACTGGACATTTGCTATCATCAGCGCTGCGGGAAGGCCTTTGCCTGATGCGTCTCCAATCGCAAGCGCCAGTTGATTATGCGGCAGCGTCATGAAATCGTAGAAGTCTCCTCCCAGTTCGCGCATCTGCCGGCAGCGCGCGCTGTAACTCAGAGTGTCGATCCCCCGGTCCGAGTGCTCCATGAACCCCTGCTGCACATCACAGGCGACCGCCCAATCCTGCGTCACATCCACCACCAAGGTATCGCTCGTCATTTTCGTGCCTCCACTCGTATGTCGCTCCCCCGGACCCAAAATCGACACCCGGCGGGCCGAAATTTTTGTTCGGGAATTGCCCTCGAGCATGTAGAGAAAGCCCCACCGGCTCCGACTACCCCGTGAGAGAGCGATTTCAATGCTCAAAAGAGAGGACACAAACCCATGAAATACATTTTGTTGATGTCTGGCACGCAAACCGGAGTCAAGACGTATCGCACTTGGTCCAGACAGGACGCTGACTCGCATATGGCAGTCCTGAACAGCATCCGTGTGGATCTCACTCAATCCGGGGAGTTTGTTGACACCAATGGTCTGGCTGGCCCCGATAGCGCCATGATCGTGCGTGGCCTAACCAACGGCGTGCCCATCACCGACGGCATCTTCCCGGAATCCAAAGAGTTTCTGCTAGGCTACTGGATCGTCGACGTCGCCACGCCTGAGCGCGCCCACGCCATTGCCGCCCGCATTTCCACCGCGCCAGGCCCCGGCGGCGTGCCCACCAACATGCCTATTGAAGTGCGGCAGATCGTCAGCCATCCGTCCGGCAAATCGCTCTAACTCTTGTCGAAAACCCGGCCCATGTTCCGACTAACCAATGAAAGCGCGCAAACCGGGGCCAGAGAGAAAGGAGCAGAAACATGAAATACATTCTGATGATGAACGGCACGAAGGCCAGTTTCGCCGAGTACGCCAAATGGTCGAAGAAGGATATGGAGGCGAACGTCGCTTTCATGCGCGCTTTCAGCAAGGAACTCAAGGACGAAGGAGTTCTCGTCGCCACCGAAGGCCTGGGCTGGCCCGACCAGGCCAAGATCGTTCGGGCAGGAAAGAACGGAGCCCCGTCACGGACGGCGTCTTCCCGGAATCCAAGGAGTTCCTCGCCGGATACTGGATCATGGACGTGGAGAGCCCGGAGCAGGCGTACAAGATCGCCGCGCGCGCTTCCGCGGCGCCCGGGCCCGGTGGGATCCCGGGCAACATGCCCATCGAGGTGCGGCAGGTGCTGAGTAGCCATTCCGATTTAGGACTGTGAGATTCGCACGGGAAACCTCGGTGACGATCACCTCGGACCCTCCGATCGAGCACCTGCTGCGGGAGTTGACGCCGCAGGTGCTCGGCATCGTGGTCCGGAGATTTCGCGACTTCGCGGCGGCCGAGGACGCCGTTCAGGAGGCGTCCATCGCCGCCGCGATGCAATGGCCGCGCGAAGGCCTGCCGGAAAATCCCCGCGCGTGGCTGACACAGGTCGCCTTCCGGCGCATGGCCGACCACATCCGCAGCGAATCCGCCCGCCGCCGGCGCGAAACCGAAGTGGCCTTGGAGGCCGCTCGCGCAATCGGAATCCGGCGCCATCGAGACGGAGCGCCGACGAAGACGACACGCTGGTCCTTCTCTTCATGTGCTGCCATCCGGCGCTCACCCCGGCTTCGGCGATCGCGCTGACGCTGCGCGCCGTCGGCGGCCTGACCACCGCCGAGATCGCCCACGCGTTCCTCGTTCCCGAAGCCACCATGGCCCAGCGGATCAGCCGGGCCAAGCAGAGCATCAAGGACTCCGGCATCCCATTCCAGATGCCGACCAGCGAGGAGCGGCCGCAACGCCTCCGCGCGGTCCTGCACGTCCTGTACCTCATCTTCAATGAGGGCTACACGGGCAGCGGCGGACCCGAGCTGCAGCGAGCCGATCTCTCGCACGAGGCCATCCGCCTGACGCGCATCGTCCACCACCTGCAGCCCAACGACACGGAGGTCGCTGGGCTGCTCGCCCTCATGCTGTTGACCGATGCGCGCCGCCTGGCGCGAACCAGCGCCGAACGGCGAGTTGATCCCGCTCGCGCAGCAAGACCGGTCGCTCTGGGATCGGCAACAGATCGCGGAGGGCGTCGCGCTCATCTCGGCCGCCTTGCCGAAGGGCTCGGTCGGCCCCTATCAATTGCAGGCCGCCATCGCCGCCGTTCACGATGAGGCCGCTCGCGCCGGCGGACACGGATTGGCCGCAGATCCTCGCGCTCTATGATCTGCTCACGCGCATGTCCGACAACCCCATGGTCACCTTGAATCACGCGATCGCTGCGGCGATGGTGCACGGCCCGGCGAAAGGCCTGGAGCTTCTCGAAGCGCTTGATTCGGATTCGCGTCTCGCCGCGCACCATCGCCTCGACGCCGTTCGCGCCCATCTCTTGGAAATGGCGGGCGACCACCAGGGCGCAATTGCCCACTATCGGGCTGCAGCGGCTCGTACTACGAGCATCCCTGAACGGAATTACTTGATGTCCCAGGCGGCCCGGCTCAATGAAAATCCTGCAAACCCAAACCAACCGGTTCCTGGCCTTGGCCATTAGCCAATTCCAAGTCGTCAGTCCTTGACAGAAGCCATACCCGTCTCCCGCCGGTCGGGCAGGAGTCTTGTTGCTGGGAGCCGATTGGTCGTGACGAGGTCGCGTCAGGCGCGCCGGCCGGCGCGGCGTTGGAACCGTACCCATCGAATCGCAGACAAAAGGACGGCCTCGGTCCGCTCTTCGTCTAACGAAAAGCCACCATCAGGTTGTTGAGGCCGCATTCGAAACGGCGATGGATGAATTCTTGAAAGCCGATGCCGCGCAACATTTCTTGCAGCTTTGCGGCCGGAATGCGTTTTTGGTGCTCGTCGCTCTCCATCTCATCACTAACGAAATGCAGGCCATGCAGCACGCGCAGTAGGGGATCTACCATGGACGATGGCCACGTCATGATCAGTGAGCCTCCCGGCGCGATAACGCGATACGCTTCACGAAGCACCTTCTCCGGATCTTCCAGATGTTCGAGAACCGCGAGCATCACCACATGATCGAAGTGGGCGTCTGGAAATGGCAGTGGCGAGCGCAAATCGGCGCGCACTCGCTGCCAGCGGCCCTGCATTCCAACCTGCACCTGGTCGTCAACGCCAACTCCTGTCGCGATGCGGTCCGAAGCGTATTCCAGAAAAGCGGCTTCCAAACCGCAGCCGAGATCGAGCACGCGCGATCCAGGGCAAATGTGCGGATAAGCGGCGCGAAAACGCATCTTGGCGATGAAATGGTCGATTCCGGTGTAAGGCATTTACTTTAGGTCGTAGTCGCCGATGTACGTGTCCCGGCTGATGCCCAGCATGCTCAGAAAAAAGGAAGCAAAAATCACCTGCACGCCGATAAAGAGCCACATGGACCAGAAAAGAACTTCGCGAACTTCGTGGAGCGGGCCAAAGCCGCTGGCGGCCCATCGCCAGCTAACCCACGCGCATCCCGCAAAGCCTGCCAGAAATAGCACGCCGCCGAAAAGCAATCCGGATTCCAGCGTCACGCGTTTCAGCGCGCGCTTTAGAGACAGGTTGCCATGATCGAAGCGCTCCGCATAACTGAATACCTTTGCAAAAGCTCCGATCGACAAAATCTGCACGCCGAGAAGCGTGAACATCACGCCAAAGATCATCGTATGAATATCGAGAACTACGTGCGGAGAAATATGCCGCGGCCCCGGCAACAGCCAGAACACCATTGAAAGGCCGAACACCACAAGCGACGCCCCAGGCAAAAGAAAAAGCCAGTTCGGCGCGTACAGCAGCATGAATCGCAAGTGGCGCCAGCCGTCGCGAAAACTGCGAAGATGCGGAGGGCGCCCGCGCTTATCCGGCCAGAGCGTAATCGGAATTTCCGTGATGCGCGCCCCGAGCTGCGCAGCCTTGATCACGAATTCCGAAGCGAACTCCATCCCCGTGCTGCGCAAATCCATGCGATCGTAAACGGCGCGCGTGAAGCCGCGCATGCCGCAGTGGCTGTCGCCAATGTGCGCGTGAAAAAAAAGATTGAGGAGAGAAGTGAGCGCGGGATTGCCCACATATCTGTGGTGCCAGGGCATCGCGCCCGGCTTGATCTCGCCGCGGAAGCGGTTGCCCATCACCACATCGTAGCCCTGCTTCCACATCTCGACGAAGCGCGGCACGTCTCCGAAGTCGTAGCTGTCGTCCGCGTCGCCCATGATGATGAACGCGCCGCGCGAAGCGCAGATTCCCGCACGCAGCGCAGAGCCATAGCCGCGCTGCTCCACGCGAACGACGCGCGCACCCAGCTTTTCCGCGATTTCAATCGAACCGTCCGTCGAGCCGTTATCAGCAACGACGACTTCGCCGCGCAATCCCGCTGCCTGAAAAGACTTCATCGCCTTTTCCACGCAAAACGAAATGGATTTCGCTTCGTTCAAACACGGAATCACGACGGAAACGTCCGCCGGCGGCCCTTCGCCGCTCACGCCAAGCCGCGTGGTCATTTCCGTCTTGATCGCGGGTGCGCGGTCTACGGCCAAATGCGCTCCTTCCCTGCTCCAGTTGAAGCAGAATCATTCACAACAGATCTTCCCAACGAAGACTTCCGGCTTGCATTTTGCCGGGCCGCCGTTATGATGGCGGAGTTTCCGATTCTCCCCTGAGACTCCACATTGTCTAACACATCGGACAGGCCTTCCACCAGCGCCATCGCCGCAGCGGCTGGGGCAACGGGCAGCCGCGGAAAGCTGCTGCAGGTTCTTGGAGTGTGGTTCGGCGTTTCCGCAGCCATCGGCAATTCCATCGGAGCCGGAATCGTGCGCACTCCCGGCGACATTGCCCAGATTTTGCCGAGAACCTGGCTTTTCCTGGGAGTCTGGGTTGTCGGCGGATTGTATGCGCTTTTCGGAGCGTCTTCGCTTGCCGAATTGGGCGCGGCCATTCCACGCAGCGGCGGACAATACAATTTTTCGCGTCGCGCGATCGGGGAATATGCGGGATTCATCGTGGGCTGGAGCGACTGGCTTTCGACCTGCGGCACGGCAGCGGCCGTCGGCATCGTCATCGCCGAATACAGCGGCGATCTTTTTTCGATTTTCGCAGGACACGTGAAGATGATTGCCGTTGCGATCATCTTCGGCTTCGGAATTTTGCAATGGCGCGGTATCCGCTGGGGGAGCGGCACGCAAATTCTCACTGCGGTGATGAAGACGGTCGCGTTCTTGATCTTGCTAGCCGCTTGTTTCCTCTTCGGCGGACATGCGCGGGCGGCGGCGCCGGCAGCCACTACACCTGTTCCAGCAATGCCCGGCGGATGGGGACTTGCGGTGGCCATCATCCTTGGTTTGCAGGCGGTGGTTTTCACGATTGATGGATGGGATGGCATCATCTACTTTGGCGAAGAAGTGCGCAACCCGGGCCGCGACGTGCCGCGCGCGATTTTTGGAAGCGTTTTTAGCATCATGGGGATTTATCTGCTTTTGAATTTGGCGGTGGTGTACGTCTTGCCCATGAACGAAATTGCGGGAAACATTTTTGCGCTCGGGACCGTGGCGGCGCGAATCTTCGGAGGCTACGGCGATTTCATCATCCGGTCCATCATGGTTATTTCCATGTTGAGTTGCATCAACGCGAATCAGCTATTCTGCACGCGAACACTCTACGCGATGAGCTGCGACGGATTATTTTTCCGGCCTGTCGCGAAAGTAAATGCGGGCGGAACACCGGCGCTTGCGCTGCTCTTGAGCACGATTGCGGGAGTGTTGTTCGTGCTGGGCTCATTCGAGCGGGTAATCGCAATGCTGTCGTTTTTCTTTGTGGCGAATTACACGCTGTCGTACGCGTCGCTGTTTTTGCTGCGCAAGAGAGAGCCGGAAATGCCAAGGCCGTATCGCGCGTGGGGATATCCGTGGACGACGGGAATCGCGTTGCTCGCTTCGGCAGTTTTTCTTGTCGGATCGATCGCGACCGACCGAAAGAACGCGCCATTGGCGCTGGCGATGCTAGTGCTGAGCTATCCCGTGTTCTTGGTTCTGAAATGGGTTCAAAAGCGCGCCAGCGCGAAGCCGTCGAACGCCTCTTAGCTTGGAAGTTTCTCGGCGACGGATTTTCCCTGCAGGAATAGCAGCAGGTAATCTCTTCCACCGGCCTTGGAATCCGTGCCGGACATGTTGAATCCGCCGAAGGGGTGCGCGCCGACCATAGCACCGGTGCACTTGCGGTTCAGGTAAAGATTGCCGACGTGGAAAGTCTCCTGAGCTTTTTCGAGCTTGGCGGGATTTTTCGAATATACGGCGCCGGTGAGGCCGAATTCAGTGTTGTTCGCGATTTCCAAAGCGTGATCGAAATCTTTCGCTTTGATGACCGCGAGCACGGGACCAAAGATTTCTTCCTGGGAAATTTTTGCCATGGGATCGACGTCGGCAATGATCGTCGGTTGAATGAAATAGCCGTCGCCGGGCGCGCGGCCGCCGCCGTGGAGCAACTTCCCTTCTTTTTTCCCGACTTCGATGTAATTCAGGATGGTGTTCATGGCGGACTTGCTGACGACCGGCCCCATGTAATTCCTGGGATCGTCGCTAGGGCCGACGGCGATTTTCTTGGTGCGCTCGACGAGTTTCTGAACAAAGGTGTCGTAGATTTTTTCGGAAACAATCGCACGCGAACATGCCGAACACTTTTGGCCTTGATAGCCGAAAGCGGCTTGCGCCACGCCTTCGACAGCGGCGTCCACGTCGCCTTCTTCATCCACGATAATGGAATCCTTGCCGCCCATTTCAAGAACGGTGCGCTTGATCCAGATTTGGCCTGGAACCGTTTTCCCGGCGAGTTCGCTGATGCGCAGGCCAACTTCTTTCGAGCCGGTGAAGGCGATGTAGCGCGTTTTCGGATGCTTCACGAGGACGTCGCCGACGGTGGCGCCTGAGCCGGTCAGAAAACTGAGAGCATCTTTGGGAATGCCTGCTTCGTAAGCGATTTCGACAAATTTGGCAGCGACAGTGGGCGTATCGCCGGCGGGCTTGAGGACGACCGTGTTTCCGGTGACCAGCGAAGCCATGGTCATCCCGGCGGCGATGGCGGCGGGAAAATTCCACGGCGGAATGACCACGCCGACGCCCAGCGGAATATAGACGAGATAATTTTTCTCGCCCTTCATGGGAACAACTTTTTGCGGGCCCGCGAGGCGCAGCATTTCGCGGCCGTAGTATTCGCAGAAGTCGATCGTTTCGGCAGTGTCCGCGTCGGCTTCGGGCCAGGTCTTTCCGGCTTCGTAGCAGATCCACGCGTTCATTTCAAACTTGCGTTCGCGAAGAAGCTTGGCGGTGCGGAAGAGACATTCGGCGCGCCGCTCGGCGGGAACGCGTTTCCAGGATTCAAAGGCCTTGCTGGCGGCTTCAACGGCTTGTGCGGCCATTTCGGGCGTTGCCGTCTGAAAAATGCCGATCACCTGTTCGGGATGCGATGGATTGGTGGAATTGCGCTTTTCGCCAGTGATGACTTTCTGGCCGCCGATGTACATAGGATATTCGCGGCCAAATTCGGAGGCGACCTTTTTCAGAGCCTCTTCCATGGCTTTGCGATTCTCTGGCTTCGAAAAATCGAGGAGCGGTTCGTTGGAGAATTCGGAAACGTGAATCTTGACTTCAGCGGTGGCCATAGCGGCTTTCCTCCTGTATGTGTAGACAATGGATTGTACTGCGAGCGTTGTTTGGACGACAAGGCTCTGAAACAGCCGCTCTGGTGGAGAGCGGACGGTGGGTGACCGTGGACAGTCTTAGTAATAGGTGAGTTCCCGGGTGCGGAGGATGGGGGGCTGGTTGGGGTGGGCGGTGTCGGTTGCGGTTTGTTGAGTCCAGTTGCCGTAGGCGTCGTACTGGTAGGTGTATTTGATGACGGTCGGTTCGGGGAGCGACGGCTGAGGCGGTTGCTGTGCGGACGGCTTATTGGGGATCAAGGCGCCATCTTCGCCGACGGAGAACTCGACGCCTGTGGGGACAATAGAGTTTTCGGCGTAGGTTTTGCGCTCCTCGGCCTTGTCGCCTTGCTCGTTATAGGAGATGGAAGTAGTTCGGTCGAACATCATGTTGCGTTCGCGCGTGGATATCAGGCGATTTTGAGAGTCATAGGAGTAGGTTGTTCCGGCGGGAGTTCTGCCGGTCATCACGCGAGCCATGACCATGTTCATATGTTTGATGTCTTCCGGGGTCATTTGATTTTTCTGCTCGGCGGGCATACTTTCGACCCACGACGCCGCGAGATTTTCAAACGTAGGTTTCTCTTCGATGAGTTGTCCATTCGCGCCGTAGGTGCGAACGACGCGACCGACAATCTGGCCCTGGGCGTCCCGGATTTGCGCTTCGATTGGCTGGCCGTGCTGGTTGTACAGCGTGGTGACGGTGCCACCGGCAGGGACGCGGTAGCCTGATTGAACGGCATCCCAATCAGAGCCGGCAAACGAGGTGGTTCGTCTGCTTTCGAGAGATTCTGGGCCGAAGGTCTGAAGGGACGACTTGCGGCCTTGCGCGTCGTAATGGAAGTCGAGGCGGTCACCTTTGCGGAGATTATTGGTGATGCTGAGAAGGCGGTCCGAATCATCGTAGGAGTAGAGCGACTCGAGGCCAGGGTCGCCGGATTTGCCGGAGACGGTGCTGAGGAGATGACCGTCCGAATCGTAAGTCCGCGTAGTAACCCAATCTGAGCCGTTCGAACTTTTAGAGCTATTGACGAGAAGCTTTCCGTCGATGTCATAGGTGTGCGTGGTCGAGAATTTGCCGGAGGGATAGACAGATTCTTCGATGCAGGTATGGACGGGGCCGCGAAGGCCAGCCTTTTCGCGATCAGACATTTCGGCACTCCGTTTGATGGATGGGTAGCTGTCTGTTTCCGAGGTTTGGGGAGCCGGAAGAGGGAGAGCGAGCAGGGATGAAGCGCACAGAAGCGGAAGGAACAGTGGAGAAACGACCGAGAGCGAGTGCTTGTGATTCATGGTTCACCTTGCTGGGAGGAATTCGGAGTGATTCTCCCAGCTTCGGCGCGGTTCTGCTTAAGACATTGATTACGTCCCGCGAAGAATAACAGATTCGAAGTTTAAGGGAAACAGGCACGATATCTCGCCACAAGTCGTGATGCGAAGTGAAGACGCCATTCTCTGCTTCTTAGGTTGAATCTGATGGACAAGGGTAGAGGACTCTCCTAGATTTGCATTTACGTCGTAGTTTTGTGTGACGAGAATGATTCGTGGCCGGTGAGGAGGAAGGTGGCAGCGATTGACCCGCAGGCATCTCTGAAGTTACAGCCGGACATACTGACTGGAGAGTACTTACACTGGGCCGGCATGCCGAATCCAAGCGTCATTTTCCACTCGGATGATTGGGTGATGGTGCCGTTTAGTTTGATGTGGGCAGGCTTCGCGATTTTCTGGGAGGCTGGTGTGGTCGGCTACTGGGGAAATGGCCCTGGAAACGGTGAAGTATCGTGGTTCATGGTGATGTGGGGAATTCCGTTTATTGTGATCGGACAATACATCGTATGGGGGCGGTTCGTTTACGACGCATGGCTGAAGCGTCGGACATACTATGCAGTGACAAACAGACGTGTAATGGTTTTACAGGAAGGATGGAAACGCAGGTCGAGTTGGACGTATCTGGAAGCGATCCCGATGATTGAACGAGAAGGGGCTCGACGAGGAACACTCTGGTTCGGGACAAAATATCCGTTGATTGCCGGGCGAACACGGAGAACAAGAAATCCGAGCAGATTTGCCGTGGGCGACGTGCCAGTTTTTGCGGACATCGACGATGTGGATGGCGTGCAACGAGTCGTGAACGAGCTGCGAGAGAAGGCACGAAAAGAATCAAACTCAGCAAGTGCGAATACGCCTGGGCCATTATCCTACCCGCAAGATTAATAGCCGAAATGACGAACAAAAAGTGTCCGTGCGCGCACGGCATGCCGTGCCCCTACGAAGTGAGTTCGCGGGTGGCGTCGGCGAAGATTTGGGTGTGGAGGTCGATGTCGGAGGCGGTGGTGGCAGGGGACATTAGGGCCATGTTGTGGAAAGGAGTGAGGAGGACGCCGCGATTGAGAGCGTAGAGATGGAGGAAGCGCTCGAGTTCGAAGTCCGAGGCGGCCGCGGATTCGGCGCCATTGCGGGGAGGCTTTGCGGCGAAGGTGTACTCGGCGCGGGCGCCCAAGCGGATGACGTTCCAGGGGAGATTGGCGGAGCGGATTTGGACGGCGACGGCGTCGGCGAAGCGATTGGCGAGGGGGAGCATGTGGGCGAAGGCCGCGGGCGTTAGGATGTGCTCGAGGGTGGCGCGCATGGCGGCTAAAGAAAGGGCGTTGCCAGCGAGGGTGCCGCCGATGCCGCCGACGTCGATATCTTCGAGATGGAGGCGGGCGGCGATGCGCTGGGCAACTTCTTCGGTGACGCCGTAAGTAGCGCCGGGAATACCACTGCCGATTGTTTTGCCGAACACTAAAAAGTCGGGATCAAGGTTCCATTCGCGCGTGCAGCCGCCGGCGCCTGCGCAAATGGTGTGGGTTTCGTCGGCGATGAGAAGCGTGCCATAGCGGCGAGTGAGTTCGCGCGCGGATTTCCAGTAGCCGTCGTCGGGAAGGATTATGCCGACGTTGGTCATGGCAGGCTCGGCGAGGACGCAAGCGACATCGTGGTGCTTGAGAGCGTCTTCGAGGGCTTGCAGGTCGTTGAACTCGACGACGCGCGTGGTTTCGGCGGGATTGACGGGCGGGCCGATGTTGCCGCGACGCGGGCCGACAACCCCATCGTGAAGAGAGACAAACGATTCGTCGACGGTGCCGTGATAGCAGTAGTGGAAGACGAGGATTTTGGGGCGCTGCGTGATTTCGCGAGCGATGCGGATGGAGAAACGGTTGGCGTCGGTAGCGGTGAGCGTGAATTGCCAATAGTGCAAGCCGAAACGGCGGTGGAGATCTTCGCCGACCCAGAGCGAGTCTTCAGTTGGAAGCATCAGCGTGATGCCTTCACGAACGCGGCGGGAGACGGCGTCGGCAACGACTTGAGGAGAGTGGCCAGTCATGGCGCCGGTGTCGCCGAGGCAGAGGTCGACGTAGTCGCGGCCATCGACGTCGGTGAAATGCGCGCCGCTGGCGGTTTTTACGAAGATCGGGTAAGCGCCGGCCCATTTGTTCATCCAGTTCATGGGGACGCCGCCGAGGAGAGAGGATTGGGCGCGCAAATAGAGTTCGGCGGAGCGCGGATGATCGGCGACGAAGCGTTTTTCTTCGCGTTGATGGAGAGACGCCAGGCGAGTGCGATTGATGACGTTCATCAGAATGATTGAGTCTAACGCAGGTCGCGGATGATTTCGCGGGCGGCGTTGGCGCCGGAGGAGCCGGTGAGGCCATTGCCGGGATGCGTGCCGGAGCCGCAGAGATAGAGGCCGCGGATGGGAGTTTTGTAGCGCGCCCAATCGAGTACGGGACGCATGGTGAAAAGCTGGTCGAGGGCGAGCTCGCCGTGGAAAATATGGCCGCCAGTGAAGCCGTAGGCGGTTTCGAGGTCATGGGGAGTGATGACCTGCATGTGCTCGACGAGGCTGGGAAGATTGGGAGCATATCCGGCGAGAGTTTTGAGGGCGGTTTCGCCCAGGTCTCTGCGGCGGGCATTCCAGTTAGATTCGGATTTCTGAACGAGCGGAGCAAGATTGGATTTTTCGGCGCTAGAGGAACGCGAAGGCTTCTCCGACGGTGCGGTGGAGGCGGAAGCTGCGAGTTTGAAGGGAGCGAATTGGACGTAGGCGGAAAGAACGTGCTTACCGTCGGGAGCGAGGGCGGGATCGAGGATCGTGGGGATGGTGACGTCGAGATAAGGAGCGGCGGAAAATTCGCCGTACTTGGAGGCGTCGAAAGCGCGTTCGAGATAATCGATTTCGGGGCCGATGTGAATGCGGCCGGAAAGGGCTTTGAGGGCGTTTTCGGAATTTTCGAGTGAGGGGAATGCGGGCAGTCCGCTGAGAGCGAGATTCACTTTGGCGACGGTACCGTTGGCGCGGATGTTGCGAATGCGGAGCGCAAAAGTGGGATCGAGCTGAGTGGGATCCAGGAGTTTGAAGAAGGTGCGCTTGGGATCGGCGCCGGAGACGACGGCTTCGATTTTGATTTCTTCGCCGTCGGCGAGAACTAGGCCAGTGACGGCGCCATCTTTGACGAGGATGTGTTGAACTTCCGCGTCGGTGCGTATTTCGGCGCCGGCCTGCTTTGCGGACTCAGCGAGAGCGCGCGTGAGAGAGCCGAGACCGCCGCGAGGGAAGGCGGCAGGGCCGACGGGATTCGAATCGACGGCGGCGCGGAGAAGAAGAACCGCCGTGGAACCGGCGGACCACGGACCGAGCGCAGTGCCGAAGATGCCGCGCGCCGCGATGACGGCGCGGAGCAGCTCCGTTTCGAAAAATTCAGAGACGAAATCCGCGACGGCCATGGGCCCCCAGCGGAGAAGATCAAAAATGCCTTGCTTGCCGAGACTGCGTGCGCCGCGGCCGGTCTGGAAAAGATTCCAGAAGTCTTCCGGAGAAGGCGAATCGATGGCGGGCGGAGTGATGGAACAAAGCTGGGCGAAGAAAGCGGACATCTGATCTAGCGACGCGGAGAATTGCGTGTATTTTGTGGCATCTTTCTCCGAGAGGTGAGCGATGCCCGCGGCGGTTTTTGCGGGACTGTCGTAGAAGAAGAGTGATTCCCCGTCGGGGCGCGGAGCGAAAACGCGGGGATTGGGACGAAGAATTTCGCAGCCGAACTTTTCGAGTTGAAGATCGCGGGCGACGCCGGCGCTGAGCGGGCCGACGCTGTGCGCGAGAGTGGAAGCGTGAAAGCCGGAATGAAATTCCTCGGTGATGGCGCCGCCGCCGACGATTTCGCGGCGTTCGAGAACGATCGGCTTGAAGCCGCCCTTGGCGAGATAAAACGCGGTGATGAGAGCGTTGTGGCCGCCGCCGATGAGAGCAACGCGCTGTCCGATGGGCATGATTAGTTTTTGCTCCGGGAAGCGCGGCGGTGGCTGGAGCCCTTCCAACCTTTGAGAATCACCTGGCTGGCGATGCGGCCGGGGGCGCCCATGATGCCGCCGCCGGGATGCGTGGCGGAACCGCACATATACAGGTTAGAGATGGGGGTGCGGTAGTAGGCCCAGCCTGGAACGGGGCGAAGGAAAAAAAGCTGCTCGAGAGAGAGTTCGCCCTGAAAAATATTGCCCTGCGTTAGGCCGAACTCGCGCTCGAGATCGAGCGGCGTGAGTACTTGGCGACCGACGATAATTTTTTTGATGTTGGGAGCGTATTCGGCGATGGTGCTGATGACCGTATCGCCGAAAGCTTCGCGCTGTTCGTCCCAGGTGCCTTTGGCGAGTTTGTACGGCGCGTACTGCACAAAGCAGGACATGACGTGCTTCCCGGGCGGCGCGACGCTGGGATCGGTGAGGCTGGGGATAACGATATCTATGTAAGGCTTGCGGGAAAAGTGGCCGTACTTGGCGTCGTCGTAGGCGCGCTCCATATAGTCGATGCTGGGAGAGATGGAGATGGCCCCGCGAAGCTGCGCGCCGGCACCCGGCAGACATTTGAAATCAGGCAGGGCGTCAAGGGCGAGATTGACTTTGCCTGAGGAGCCGCGAAATTTGTAGCGGCGGACGCTTTCGAGGAAATCGGCGGGCAGCTCGCCGGGGTCGAGAAATTTTTCGAAAGTGAGATGCGGGTCGACGCTGGAGGAGACAACATTGGCGGAGATCTCTTCACCGGATTGGAGAGCGACGCCCGTGGTGCGGCCGTTCTTGACGAGAATTTTCGCGACGCCGGCTTGCATGCGGATTTCGGCACCGGCTTCGCGAGCGGCATCAGCAATGGCGTTGGAGATGGCTCCCGTACCACCGCGGCTGAATCCCCACGAGCGAAACGCGCCATCGATTTCGCCCATATAGTGATGAAGCAGAACGTAAGCGGTGCCCGGCGAGCGAATCCCGAGAAACGTGCCGATGATGCCCGAAGCGGACATGGTGGCTTTGAGGACATCGGTTTCGAACCACTGGTCGAGAAAATCGGCGGCGCTCATGGTCATGAGCTGGACGAGGGTGTAGCGCTCGTCGGAAGAGAGCGAGCGGAAACGCTGCAGCAGGAAATGAAGCTGCTTGAGGTCGCCGGGCTTGAGCGTGGTGGGATCGGGCGGAATCATCGAGAGTAGCGGCTTCACGAAGCGGCACATCGGCGTCATCATTTTGGAGAATTCGTCGTAGGCTTCGGCGTCCACGCGGGAGTGGCGGCGGATCTCGCGCTGGGTACGCGCGTGATCGTTCATGCGCCATAAAAAATTGCCATTGGGCATGGGCGTGAAAGTGCCGTCGAGCGGAAGGATTTCCAGGCCGTGGCGCGGTAGATCGAGTTCGCGAATGATTTCCGGCCGCAGTAGAGAGACGACGTAGGAACATTCGGAGAAAAGAAAGCCTGGAATTATTTCTTCGGTGACGGAGGCGCCGCCGAGAACATGGCGACGTTCAAGGACGAGCACCTTCTTGCCGGATTTGGCAAGGTAGGCGGCATTGACAAGGCCGTTGTGGCCGCCGCCGATGACAATTACGTCGTAGTGCCGCACCATGCAGAGAAGCTCCGTTAGCAATCCGTACTGAAAAGAAATTTAAAGGCGAATGGAAGACGGGACATTTTACTGGCAGCGGGGATGAGGCACAAGGGCCAGACCTGGAACCTGCATAAGCTCGGGCCAGGATCAGACTGTTTGGGATCGCCGGCGACAACGGGAAAGCGGCGAAGACTCTATTCGTGATGAGGATACTTTGGCGGAATCACTGCGTAGCCGGGAGCTGCGGTCTGCAGGTTAGGCGGCACAGAGGCTTGGGCGTCGCCCATGGCCCATCGGATTCCACCAGCGAGCAGATTGAGGTGAAATTGATTCTGCCAATTTTCGGGGCGATCGCCGATGGCGGTGTAGAAAACCTTGCCGTGACCGTCCATGCGAGCCCAAACCACGGGATAGGGAGGGCGCTTATAAGCAAGACCGTTCATCGTTGAGGTGTCCAGAGTGCAGATGACGTGGAGGTCGGGGGCAAAGTCTTTCAAGGAATACCATTCGTCCATCAAGCTCACCGGTGAATGAACGCCTTCGAGACCGGGAAATTTCGGATCGTCGATGATCACATTTGTAGTTTGCAAGCGGGGATCTTTGGGTTGGCCATGAATGATGAACTCGCCGCCAATCATCCGAATGTAGGGGTCGGAGTGCACGCCGTGGGCGATGTAGCGGTTGGAGAGATCCGGCAGGTCGGGCTGGGTGTGGAAAGTGTCGGCGGCGGCATGGATGCCGACGAAGCCGAGGCCGTGGCGGATGGAATCGAGAAATGTTCGCTTGCCCTGCACGGACATGGGCGGATTTTTGTCGGTGCCTTCCTCGGTAAGAACGCCGGTGGTAAAGAAGACGACAGCGGCGAACTCGTGAAATTCCTTTGAATCAAAAATACGGCCGTCTTTCGAAGAAGTGAGGTCGAAGCCGTATTTGGCGGACATATCGCGCAGAGCGTTTTCAACAATGCTGGGCTTGCCGTCAGTGACTTTGACGACGGCGTGCTCGAAGCCGGAGGATTTCGTGAAGAGCAGAACGGATTTCTTCTTCGCGGCGAATGCGCGGTGAGAGAACAGGAATCCCGCACCGGCGACTGCCGTGGTGCGGAGAAAAGCGCGGCGATTGGAGAGCGTCATCATTTTGGTTTTCCCGGTGGCGCGAGGATTCGAGCCTTCCTCAACGAACGAGTGCGTACGGAAGACGGCGTAGTGTACTTCGGGCCGGTCAAGCGCTACAAGCACAAGGCTGGTGAAAAAGTGCACGCGACGGTCAGCCGCGCCTGCGATTTACCCTTCGCCTCTGCGCGAGAAAATGCGCCACAACCCCTGCTTGATTGTGGGATACTCTGCGCTGCATTTTGGCAGACGTACTGTTCGAAAAATCGATGGAGCCTGATCCAGAAAACCTTTCATGTCCGCGACACTGGATGAAACAACATTCGAGGCGCAGGGCGTGCCCCGGCGCAGGTGGTTTATCGCCTGCCTGCTCGGCTTCGGAATCCTCGTAAACTACTTCGATCGGGTAAATCTGTCCGTTTCAAAAGATGCGCTGAATGCGGCGTTTGGAATTTCGGCGGTGACCTTCGGTTATTTGTCCAGCGCGTACAACTGGACTTATGCAGCCCTGCAGATGCCGTCCGGCCTTTTGCTCGACAAGTTTGGCGTCCGGCGCGTCGGCTGGATCAGCACGTTCATCTGGTCTGTGGCGACGTTCGGTGCGGCGCTCTCCACCGGGATTGCGAGCTTTTTCTCGGCGCGCCTGCTTTTGGGAATCGGCGAGGCGCCGACCTTTCCCGCGAACTCCAAAGCCGTCGGCTACTGGTTTCCGAAGCAGGAGCGGAGCCTGGCCACGGCGATTTTTGATTCGATGGCCAAGTTTTCGTCCGCGATCGGCGTGCCGCTGATTGGCATTCTGCTTCTGCATTTTGGCTGGAGATGGAGTTTCGCTGCGACGGGATTTCTCAGTCTTCTCTTTTTCGGTTTGTTCTATGCGTATTACCAGAACCCCAGCGGAGACAAGCACCTCTCGAAGGCGGAGCGCGAGTTCATCGCGAAGGGCGGGGCGCAGCCGGAGGATGAAGCGACGGCCGCGAAAGGGGCGCCGCTCTGGTATTTGCTTCAGCAGAAGCGAGTGATCGGATTGGCTCTGGGATTCGCCGGGTATAACTACACGTTCTATCTCCTGCTGACCTGGCTGCCGTCCTATTTTTTGGCAGCCCATCATGTCGATCTGTATCACTCGGTCTTGTACACCAGCGTCCCGTGGTTGATTGCGACGTTTACGGATCTAGTGATCGGCGGCTGGCTGGTCGACAAACTGATCCAACGAGGCTGGAATGCGGTTCGCGTCCGCCAGGTCGTTTTGATCGGGGGGACCGCGCTTGGGCTGGGAATACTCGGCGCCGCGCGCACGGAAAGCTCCGCCGCCGCACTTTTCTGGATCAGCCTTTCGATTGGCGGATTGTCAGCCGCATCGCCGGTGGGATGGTCAATCCCTTCGCTGATTGCTCCGAAGGAGAGCGTGGGCACCGTGGGCGGAATCTTGAACTTCAGCAATCAGCTTGCGGGGATTGCCGCGCCGATCGTCACCGGTTACGTCGTTCAGATCACGCATTCCTTTGCGTGGGCGTTCGTGGCCGCGACGGTGATCCTTCTGATAAGCATCGCGGCTTATATTTTTCTGCTAGGGCGAATGGAACCCGTGCCTGAGCCCGCGTGATTCGCGGTTAGGGCAAAAAATCAATCAGCGGCGTTTGGTGCGTAGTGTTTCGTGGCGTTGGTGCGCGCGTTATAAACGTCGATGCTGCCATCCGGTGAAGCCGTAAGCTCGATATAATTGCCCGCATTGGCGGCAGCCGAAAGATTGGCGATATAGGGATCCGTAACGTTGTGTTCGACGCGGCCTTCATTCGAGAAGTGAAGCTGCCAGAGGCCTTCAAGTCGAGGCGACTTCTCGATCGCATCCCATGCGGAGGGAGAGCCTCCCTTCGCCGCGCCGTTATCCATGATGGCCACACGCGGGGCGATGCCATTGAGAAAAATGGGACTGTTGCTCTGCAACCACCCGTGATGCGAAACGACGAAAATATCTATTTTGCCCAGCCTATTCACCGGGCACATGAGTTCCCTTTCCTTGTCCTTCGTTAAATCGCCCAAATCGAGAATCCGCAGCTTGCCGAAAGTCATGATTACTCCCAGGGAACGGACGTTTTCCGTATGGTCCGCGGGCGGTACGGGGGCCGTAGCGCAACCGGGATCCGTTTCTCCCGCGCCGGGCAGCGGTTTTTCAATCGAAGCGCCATCCGCGCTTACGACAGTGACATCCATTCCGCGTATGGGCAGTTTTTCGCCCGGCTTGGCGATGATGCGGTGATACTTCCCCTTGGCAAGCAGCGCTTGATAGGCCTGCCAGGCTTGCTCGGTCGGCCCGTCCGTGGGCTCGCGGTTCACACCGTGGTCGATGAAAGTTCCAATCGGGATTTTGGCGGCTAGCTGCGGAACGCCGCCCGTATGGTCCGTGTGATAGTGAGTCAGCAGGACGTAGTCGATTTTCGAAAGACCCGCGAGTTTTGCGGCAGCGACAATGCGATCGGCGTCGCGTCCATTATTGCCCGGCCAGCCCGTGTCAATCAGGAGCGAGTCGCCCGCGGGCGTCACGAACAAAGTCGATTGGCCGCCTTCGACATCGACAAAATAGATTTGCAGCGTTCCAGCTTTTCTGGCTTGCGGTGTGGCGTGGGCCGGTGCGAGCAAGCCCACGGTCACGAACCCGCAGAGCGCCAGGAAAAGAAATCTTCCGCGGAGGAAATCGCGAAATCCACCGTTGGCATTGAAGATCTTTCGCATTATTTGTGCTCCTGGTCTGAGTTTCAGGGCTGCTCGGGAACGCTCCGGGCAGGCTTAGCAAGCGCGCGTGTCGCCCCTGTCGAGATGCCGCCATCCACAAGAAGTGTTTGGCCCGTGATGTAGCGGCTGGATTCCGCCGCAAGAAATACAACCGCGCCATCCAAATCGTTGGGTTGGCCAGGCCGCTTCAGCGGAATTCGATCGCAAAGATATTCAACCCATTCCTTGTTTTCGTAAAGCACCTTATTTTGTTCCGTGCGGAACCATCCCGGAGCAAGACAATTTACGGTAATGCCGTGCTTGCCCCAGTCGTCGGCGAGGCTCATCGTTAATTGACGAATGCCGCCCCGGCTGGCGCCATAGGGAGCGAGCCCGGCGTAACCGGCGACGCTAGTGACGGAACCGATGTTGATGATGCGTCCGTAACTGCGGGAGATCATGCCGCGCGCAACGGATTGCGAGACAAAAAAACTGCCGCGAAGATTGGTATCGAGAATCAGGTTCCAGTCTTCCCAGGTCACATCGAGCGCGGGCTTGCGGACGTTGCAGCCGGCATTGTTCACGAGAATATCGAGATGGCCGAAAGCGGCTTCGGCGGCGGCGGCGGCTTTCACGATGCTGTCGTGGCTGCGGACATCGAGTTCGAGGGATAAGGCGCGACGGCCCAGGGATTTTATCTCCGCTTCGAAGGGCGCCAGACGATGAATGTCGCGGCTCGTCAGAATGAGATCCGCGCCAGCCTTCGCGAGGGCGCGCGCCATGTATTGGCCCAGGCCGCGGCTGGTGCCGGTAACCATCGCCACTCGGTCGACAAGATCGAAAAGACCGTCGCTCACGAAGCGCTCTCCGGAGTGAGGATGACCTTCATCAAGTTGGGCTCGCGAGAATACAGCCTTTCGAACCAGCGCGGGCCCTCTTCGAGCGGGGCGATGGCCGTGATCAGGGGATTGACCTGAATCGCTCCGTTCGCCAGGAGTTCGATAGCGCGCGGATATTCGCCGGCGGAGGCGCAAGAGCCCTGAAGGCGGATTTGGCGCGTGACGACTTTTTGCAGGGGCAGAGTGACTTCGGGTGAAATGTTGCCGACGAGAACGACCGTTCCTCCCTTGCGAACACTTTCGATCGAGGCCTTGACAGTTTCGTTTCTGCCCACGGCTTCGATGGCTACATCGACCCCAACGCCGCCGGTGAGTTGCAAAATCTGCTCGGCAAGATTTTCGTTGGCATTCAAAACGGCAATGGCTCCGACTTGTTGAGCGAGTTTGAGTCGAGTGGAGTCTACATCAGCGATAAAAACGCGCGAGCAGCCGGCGGCGCGCAGGGCTTGCAGGGTGAGCAAACCAATCATTCCGGCGCCGAGCACCAATGCGGTGCTGCCGGGGGAGAGTTGCGCCAGGGAAACACCGTGAAGGGCGACAGAAACGGCCTCGAGCATGGCCGCTTCCGTAAATGAGAGTTTTTCCGGCAACCGATAAAGAATGCGCGACGGAACGGCAACGTACTCTGCAAAAGCGCCGGGTCGCCGAAATTCGGTGCAGGAAACTCCCAGAACCTGGCGATGGTCGCAGAGATTCACGTCGCCTCGGCGGCAGTTGGCGCAAGCGCCGCAATAGATGGTCGAGTCGAAGGTGACTCGGTCACCTTCTGCGAATCCAGTTACTCCATCTCCGAGCGCGGCGATGGTTCCCGCGGCTTCGTGACCCATGACGATGGGCGGAATGCGGCGGCCCGAGGAGCCGTCATAACCGTGGACGTCGCTGCCGCAGATTCCGCAGGCCGCCACGCTGATGAGGACTTCATCGCGGCCGGGCGCTGGATCAGGCAAGTCGGCAATTTCCAGATGCTTATATCGTGAGAGTAAAAGTGCTTTCACGGCTGGCGGTCATCCTTTTCAGAGCGAGACTCCGCGTTTCCACGGAATAAAATCGTCTTGAGATAGCTGCTCGGCTTTTGTGCGGGCTTCCCCACTGGCGACTTGGATGACGCGCTCGAGGATGGTTTCGCCCATTCTTTCGATGCTGGTGTCGCCGGTGATGATGCCGCCCGCGTCGATGTCGATGATGTCGGACATGCGTTGGGCGAGATTCGTGTTAGTGGCAATCTTTAGAACGGGCGCAATGGGATTGCCGGTGGGCGTTCCGAGACCGGTCGTGAAAAGAACCACATTTGCGCCGGCGCCCACTTGCGCGGAGACGGATTCCACGTCATTTCCTGGCGTGCAGTGCAAGTTTAATCCCGGCTCGGTCGAGTATTCCGGATAGTCCAGAGCGGCAGTGACGGGAGATGTCCCTCCTTTTTTCGCCGCGCCGGCGGACTTCATCGCATCGGTCAGCAAGCCATCGCGGATATTGCCGGGCGAAGGATTCATCTCAAAGCTCGCGCGAACCGCTTTGGCACGGGCGGCATAATCCCTCATGAGCTGAGCAAAACGGTCCGCCACTTCCTTGCGAACGCAGCGATCGATGAGCTGCTGCTCGACGCCGCACAGTTCTGGAAATTCAGAAAGAATGCCGGTGCCGCCGAGCGCCGCGACCAGATCCGCTGCATGTCCGACGGCGGGATTCGCGGACAGCCCGGAAAAGCCATCGGACCCGCCGCATTGCAGGGCGAGCTTGAGCTTAGCTAGCGGCGCGGGCCGCCTGGTGATCTTGTCCGCTTCCACCATACCCAGAAAAGTCTCTCGGATAGCGCGGCTTAGCATGGCAGCTTCGGAAGCACTCTTCTGCTGCTCGAAAATCAGCAGGGGCTTATGGAAATTCGGATCGCGGCGCTTAAGCTCCTCAAGCAGCATGGGAACCTGCGCATGTTGACAGCCGAGGCTCAGAACCGTAGCGCCGGCGACATTCGGATGATGGATGTAGCCTGCCAGCAGGCCGCACAGATTTCTGGCGTCCTCGTGCGTTCCGCCGCAGCCAGCCTCATGCATTAAGAACTTTATTCCATCGATATTTTGAAAAAGTTTGGGAGAAGCGCCCGCGCGCTGCGTATCGCCGAACGCGATCTTTCTTATTTCTTCCGATTTTCCTTCGCGATAGAGGCGTGCGAGCTCCGCAACCTGGCGGCGGTAAATCTGAGGAGCGGCAAAACCCAATTCTTCCTCGAAAGCCTGTTTCAAAACTGCGAGATTGCG
Organism: uncultured Acidobacteriota bacterium; assembly: GCA_963824515.1. GTDB lineage: Bacteria > Acidobacteriota > Terriglobia > Acidiferrales > UBA7541 > Acidiferrum. Next base: position 21,624 of record CAWGPN010000004.1, on the reverse strand, counting down.
GTTTTCGCAAAAGACGAGCGGAAGAACCAGCCAATAATTCCGTGAACCCACCTGGCCGTCGTCCCGATGGTAGCCGAGGAACGTTCTCTTGGCCCAGGCGGAGACATCGGGCGGAGTCCAGTGGGGGCTGACTTTTTCCGTTTCGTGAAAAGACGCGGCGGCATGATGGATATTGCGCGTGGAAAGCAAGTCTCCCCGGCGAAGATTCTCGACAGCTTTGCCGACCAGGAGGCCGTACATAAAAATGTCGCCGCCGGCGTTCACGTCTTGCGTGAGGAATTTGTGTTTGGCGGGGACATCGGAGAGCAAGGAATAATCATTCCCATCGAAGCTGACGATTTCGCCTTTGCGCAAGCTGGTCAGCGCCACGAGCGCGTTGTCTCGCGCGTCAAGCCTGAGAACCCTCGCCTGCGTTGAGCTGTTGCCGGACATCGGCGCTCGACCTCTATCTCTCCAACAATGTATTGCGCTTCACTTTCACATTCTATCCGTGTCGTTCCGCACAAGCCAGAGCGGGCCGGCTTGCGGGAGCGCGAAGTTCACACCTATAATCCGAGTTCGCTCCTGCGGCATCGGTCGCGGAGGAAGCCCGGAGGGATTGTGCCCGTCGGAACCGCGTTTCATGAGAAAACGCTCGCGCTTTGCGAGAGCCTGAATTATCGCGAATGGTCTGGCTACTACACCGTCAGCGTGTACGAGACGCACCACGAGCACGAATACAACGCGATACGCAATTCTGCTGCGCTGATCGATATTTCGCCGCTCTTCAAGTACCACGTGACGGGAAGCGACGCGACGCGGTTTGTGAACCGCGTGATTGCGCGGGACATTAATAAAGTGGCGATCGATCAGGTGATTTATTGCTGCTGGTGCGATCCCGAAGGAAAAGTGATCGACGACGGGACCATCACGCGGCTGGGCGAAAACGAGTATCGCTGGACGGCGGCGGACCCGAGTTTGCGATGGTTCGAGCAAAATGCCCTGGCGCTCGACGTGAAAATCGAGGACATCTCGGAGCAAACGGCGGCGCTGGCGTTGCAAGGACCGACTTCGGGGAAATTGCTGCAAGCGGTGACGGACGCGAATGTCGCCAATCTGAAGTATTTTCGCGTGACGCACGGCACGATCGCGGGAGTGCCGGTAGACATTTCGCGGACGGGATACACAGGCGATCTGGGATTCGAGATCTGGATGCCGTGGAAGAATGCGGGCAAAGTTTGGGATGAACTGATCAAGAAGGGCAAAGCGTTCGACATTCATCCGGCGGGAATGATTGCGCTGGACATCGCGAGGATTGAAGCGGGATTGATTCTGATTGAAGTGGATTACACCTCGAGTAAAAAGGCGCTGATCGAATCGCAAAAATACTCGCCGACGGAAATTGGGCTGGGAAAATTGGTGGACTTGAAAAAAGAGAATTTTGTGGGGCGCAATGCGCTGATGCGGGAGAAGAAGAAGGATGGACCGGAGCGCCGGCTGGTGGGGCTGGAGATCAATTGGAACGAAGTCGAGGCGCTCTACGACAAAGTGGGAATGGCACCACAAGTGCCGAGCGTGGCGTCGCGCGTGGCAGTGCCTGTTTACAGGAATGGGAAACAAGTAGGAAAAGCCACTTCTACGACGTGGTCGCCAACCTTGAAGAAGATGATCGCGTTGGCCTGTGTGAATCGGGACCAGTCGTCGGTCGGAGCGACGGTGAATATCGAGATGACCGTCGAGGCGGTGCGGCGCACGGTTTCGGCGAAGGTGGTGGCGCTGCCCTTTTTCAATCCGCCTAGGAAAACGGCTGTTCCCGTGATTTAGAGCGCGGTTTGCGTGGCCCAAGCGAGGCGCCCTTACGTGGACAACCTCGAGAAAAGCGGAAGCAGGGATTTCTCACTCCAAAGTGCTTTTTCAATGAGTTTTAGCGAAGTTCTCTTCCTTGGATAAGAGGTTGTCCAGAAAAGTTCGGTCCAGGAGCTTGCCGCGGAGGATTACGGCGTGGATTTTTTGTGTGTTGTGGATGTCGGCGAGCGGGTCGGCATCGAGAATTACGAGATCGGCGGACTTACCTTGCTCGATGGTGCCTTGCGATTGCAGCTTTCCTAAGAATTTGGCGGGAAGTTTCGTTGCGGCCTGCAGCGCCTGCATAGGCGTGAGACCTGCTTGAACCAGCAGCGCGAGTTCTTCGTGCAGGCTGGAACCTGGGAAAACGAATGGAGCCGTGGTGTCCGTGCCGGCCATGATGGGAATACCTGCTGCATTCATATTTCCGACGATCCTCAGCGACGCTTGCATGAGCTCCCTGCGCAGCTCGAACACCCGCGGCGTAGCCGCTTTGTCGCGGTCCTTCGCTCCTTTTTGCCAATTCGCGAGAACCTTTAAAGGGATGTATGTGCGGCGAGGATCGCGCGATGGATCAGTTTCGGGAATGGGGAATGCGTCGTTGCGGAGAAGGATGAGCGTTGGAACTTGCCAGGTTTGATTGCGGAGAAATTTTGCGATCAGCATTGAGGCTCGTTGATCCGAATAGCTTGCGAGCAGTTCACGTTGCCAGACGAGTTCGCGGCCGCTGGATTGCAAAAATGTCGATTTCTTCGGAGCCGCGGCGAACTGTTCTCGTATGAGCCGGGGCTCATCCTTCGAACAAGACCGGAGAACGCCGGTAAGATGCTCGATGCTCCTTTGCCCGGCGTCGGAGGCTTCGGCAGCGGTGACACGATCCGGAACGTGGCCGACAAACGTGATGTGTTCGCGGCGGCAGACGTCCGCAATTGCGAAATAAGCGTTGCGGCTGAGATTGGATTGCACTTTGATGAAATCGGCGCCGCGCGCTACCAGTGAATGGACGTCCGCGGAGGCTTCGGCGGAATTGGTAACGACCAGCGATGGCTGGAAAAAGGGCGGACTGCCGTCGAGATAAGGGCCGGCAAAGAAAATGCGTGGGGCTTGCAGCTTGCCGTCATCTATTTCATGGCGAAGAGCTTTGAGCGCATCGAGATCGCCACCCATGTCGCGAACCGTGGTGATTCCGTTGGCGAGGAGTAGAGGAAGAATGAATTCGCGGCTGCCGGTGGGTTCGCCGGCGCCGGTGAGGTGAACGTGCATGTCCACGAGGCCGGGGATGAGGAATTTGCCGCTGGTGTCGAGAACTCTTGTGCCGCGTGGAATGGAGAGTGAACTTGAAGGGCCGATGGCGGCGATTTTTTCGCCGGCAAGTAAAACCGTCATGTCGGGTTTGGGAGCGGCGCCAGTGGCATCAATCAGAGTGACATGGGTGATGGCGAGAGCTGGCGGAGGAGGTGAGGAACAAGAGCAGCAGACGAGGACTATTGATAGAGCGAGGAGCGTCAGCCTCCTTGAGCAGCGATTCAGGCGCGCCGGCACCAATTCCACTTTCCGGCCGATTCGAGGAAGATCGCGTCCGTGCATCATTCCAGGAGTCGATTGTACTTCTTGAGGACGGCGCGGAGTTTATCGTGGGGGAGGGCGATGACTTTGTGATCGTTGATGCCGGTCATGGTTTGAGCGGCGACCATGGCGTTGATTACGGCTTCTTCGGTGGCTTGGACGGTGGCGGTGAAGATGGGATCGAGCCAGTCGTTGGGGAGCATTTGCAGCGGGATGATGTGGTCGGTGGCTTCGGCGTCGGGATTGGCGGTGGAGAAGGCGATGAAGATGTCGCCGGAACCGTTGCCGGAAGTGCTGCCGTCGCGACCGAGGCCGAGAGAAACGCGTCGGGCAAGACGCTTTAGCTGGTGAGGGAGGAGCGGAGCGTCCGTGGCAACGACGACGATGATGGAGCCGCGCTCGGCTAGGCCGAAGGAAGCGGAGGCGTAGGCGGGATCTTCGGGGATCTCGCGCCCGACGGGGACGCCGGCGATGATGAGATTCTGGCGGCGGCCGTAATTGCATTGCACCAGCACGCCGACCGTGTAGCTGGCGCCCTTCACTTCCAACCGGCGCGAGGAAGTGCCGATGCCGCCTTTGAATTCGTTGCAAACCATGCCCGTGCCGCCGCCGACGTTGCCTTCCTCGACGGGACCGCCGTGGGCTGTGTCAATGGCGTGAAATGCGTCTTCAGGCTTGACGTGAAAACCATTGATGTCGTTGAGCCAGCCGTCCCAGGTTTCCGCAACGACGGGAAGCGACCACCAGTAACCGGTGGGATCGGGCTGGCCATGAGTTACGCGCCATTGAATAACAGCGTCGCGAACGACGCCGACGCTGTGCGTGTTGGTGATCATCACGGGGCCTTCGAGGAAGCCGGATTCTTCGACCCAAGTGGTGCCGGTCATTTCGCCGTTGCCGTTGAGGGCCCACCAGCCGGCGAAAACGGGATTGGACATCGAGGCTTTTCCGCGAGGAAGGACGGCGGTGACTCCCGTGCGAACGGGGCCTTTGCCGATTTGGAGTTTTCCTTCGCCGGAGATGAGGGTGGTGTCACCGACGGTGACGCCGGCGACGTCGGTGATGGCATTGAGCGGGCCGGGCGTGCCATCAAATGGGACGCCGAGGTCGCGAGCGCGTGGCTTGGCGGAAGGCTTATCTTGCGCCGAGAGGAAAGAAACGGCGAGGAGGCCTGAGCAGAAAAGAAGTGCGAACTTGAAAAAAGCATTGCGCATGGCGGAACCGGCTCCTTTATGGAGTGAATGGACAGATTACGCTAGAAAGCGACACGAGCGTCAGGAAACACTTTCGCGAGAGCGGACTTGAGCGCGCCGGCGATGAGCGCCGATTCCTCTGGCGAAAGGATGAAGGGCGGCGCGAGAAGAATGTGGTCGCCGGCGGCGCCGTCAACGCAACCTTGCGTGGGATAGGTGAGAACGCCTGCTTCCATCGCGGCAGCGTGAATTTTTTCGGCGATGGCTTCGGATGGCTCGAAGGGCGCGCGGGTGGATTTGTCGCGGACAAATTCGATGCCGAGGAGAAGGCCGAGGCCGCGGATTTCGCCGATATGAGGGTGCGAGTGAAGCGGGGCGAGCGCGGCGCGGAGAGCTTCAGACGCTGGAGCAACGCGGGCGAATAGTTTGTGCGATTCGATGTAATCGAGAACGGCATTGCCCGCGGAGGTCGCGACGGGATGGGCTTGGTAAGTGAATCCGTGCTTGAAAGCGCCGGAGCCGTTTTCAAAGGATGCGACAACATAGGGCGCGACCAGGACGGCGCCGAGGGGAGCGTAGCCGCCGGCAATTCCCTTCCCCGCGAGAATAATGTCTGGCTCGATGTTCCAATGCTGCACGGCAAACGGTTTGCCGGTGCGGCCGATTCCGGTCATTACCTCATCGGCGATGAGGAGGATGCCGCGCTTGCGGCAAATTTCCGCGATGCGCGCGGCGTAGCCTTCGGGCGGAACGGCGGCGCCGAGAGTTGCGCCGACGACGGGTTCGAAAATGAAAGCGGCGGCGGCGGCATCACTTTCGGCAAGAAATGAGTCCAAATCGTCCGCGCAGGCAAGATGGCATTGCGGAAATTTTTTTTCGAACGGACAGTGATAGCAGAAGCAAGGAGCAATGTGGCCCCACTCGGCGAGGAGCGGCTGATAGGGCGCGCGGCGGGCGAGATTGCCGCTGACGGTCATCGCGCCGAGCGTGCTGCCGTGATAGCTCTGGCGGCGGGAAACCACGCGGTAACGAGCGGGCTGGCCTTTTTCCAGATGATATTGGCGGACGAGCTTGATGGCCGTTTCCGTGGCTTCGGAGCCGCCGGAGGTGAAATAAACGCGGCCGCCATTTTGGAAATTCCCCGGGGCCAGTGCAAGAAGCCGCGCGGCGAGTTTTTCGGCGGGCGCGGAATGAAATTGCGAAGTATGCGCGAAGGCGAGCTGCGAAGATTGCTCGGCCATTGCGCGGCCGATTTCGGCGACGCCGTGGCCGATGTTGACAACCGCGGCCTGGCCCGCCGCATCCAGGAATTTGCGTCCGTCCGAGGAAAGAATCCAGCAGCCTTCGCCTCGGACGGCGACGGGCAGAGCCTTATGAAAACTGCGCGGAAAGAGGGCGGCGTCGTTTGACATGCTGGCTCGGAAAGCGATTGTAGCAGAGTCGCATCGAGCATCTGAGATTGCACTGTTGAATGAGGCTTGGAAAGCCGCGGCGCGCTTGGAATCGCTTGCGAATGGTGCCATCATCCTAGGTTTCAGAGGCGCGAAAGACAAACTTCCGTAGGCCATAGGGAGGGAATGTGATGAAACGGGGCATTCTGCTGTGCGGTTTCTTCGTTGTGGTGCTATTGGCTGGGCTGTCTGGTGTGAGCGCGCAAAAAGCGGGCAAACACGCCATCACGTTTAACGATTTGATCCAAATGCATCGCGTGGGAGGAGCGCAAGTGTCGCCGGACGGCAAGTGGGTGGCGTATACAGTGACGACGCCGGACGTCGAGGCAAATCGCAATGCGAGCAACGTGTGGATTGTTCCTACGGCGGGCGGCGCGCCTATGCAATTGACGCAGAGCGGGCACGACTCGTCACCGGCGTGGTCGCCAGATGGAAAAACGATCGCGTTTTTGTCGTCGCGGAGCGGGACTTCGCAGGTGTATCTGCTGTCGATGGAGGGCGGAGAAGCGGAAGAGTTGACGCATCTCTCGACGGGCGCGGACATCGTGAAGTGGTCGCCGGATGGGAAGACGATTCTGTTCACTTCGGGCGTGTATCCGGATTGCAAGGACGATGCGTGCAATAAAGCGCGGGATGAAGCGAAGGAAAAAGACAAAGTAAAGGCGCACGTCGCGGAGCATCTGCTCTATCGGCACTGGACGCACTGGAACGAAGGCAAGCGAAGCCACTTATTCGTGACGGCGGCGGACGGCAGCGGGACGCCGCGCGACCTGACGGCGGGTGCAAATTACGATGTGCCGCCCGATGAGCGCGGCGGGCCAAGCGATGTGAATTTTTCGCCGGACTCGAAGGAGATCTGTTTTACGGCGGTTACCGATCCCGTGGAAGCCATCAGCACGAATGGAGATTTGTTTATCATGCCGGCGGCGGGCGGCGAGGCAAAACGAATCACGACGCAAAAGGGGTTTGACGGCGAGCCGACCTATTCGCCGGACGGCAAATACATCGCGTATCACGCGCAATTGACGCCTGGCTACGAGTCCGACCGCTGGCGCGTGATGCTCTACGACCGGGCAACAGGAAAGATCGAGGACCTGACGCCAGGATTCGACCGCAGCGCGGATCAACTGCTGTGGTCGGCAGACAGCAAGACACTTTACTTCACGGCAGAAGACGAGACGCTGGTGCCGATTTACGCGATGGCCGCGAGCGTGGGAGCCGAGCCCACAAAATTAATCGCCAACAGCTACAACTCGGGAATTTCGCTGAGCAGCGACGGGAAGACGATAGTCTTTGAGCGGACGAGCCTCACGATGCCGGCAGAGATTTTCGCGGCGGCGAGCGATGGAAGCGGCGTGCGGCAGATTACGCATCAGAATGAATCCATCCTGGCTTCCCTGAAAATGAGCGAGCCGGAAACGTTTTGGTTCGCGGGCGCGGAGGGTACGCGCGTTCAAGCGATGCTCATCAAGCCGCCGGATTTCGAGGCGACGAAGAAATACCCGCTGCTGGTGCTGCTGCACGGCGGGCCGCAGACGATGTGGTCGAACGCATGGGGCTACCGATGGAACCCTCAGGTGTTTTCCGCGCCGGGGTACGTCACGCTGATGATCAACCGGCGCGGCTCAACGGGCTACGGGCAGAAATTCACGGATGAGATCACCGGCGATTGGGGCGGCAAAGCGTACGTGGACGTAATGGACGGTGTGGATTATGTATTGAAAAAATATCCGTATGCGGATGGCTCGCGGATGGCGGCCGCAGGCGGATCGTACGGCGGTTATCTGGCGGATTGGATTGCCACGCACAACGGGCGCTTTAAGGCGATCATCAGCCACGCCGGCGTTTACGATTTGAATTCGATGTACGCCACGGAAGAGCTGTGGTTTGAAGAGCACGACATGCAAGGCACGCCCTGGACGAATCCGGAGAGTTATCACAAGTGGGCGCCGATGACCTATGCGGCGGAACTCGGAAAATTCAAAACGCCGATGCTGGTGATTGACGGCGAGCTGGATTTTCGAGTCCCGTATACACAATCCCTGGAACTTTTCAATACCTTGCAGAGACAGGGCGTGGCGTCAAAGCTGGTTATTTTCCCTGATGAAGGCCATTGGGTTCTGAAGCCGCAGAACAGCCGATTCTGGTACAAGACATTCTTGGATTGGCTGGCGACGTATCTGAAATAAACACCGATTTAGGCCGCGAACAGCCGCTGGAGCGCGCGCCGCGCGAAACGAAAAAGATGAAACAGCAGGTAGGCTGAGAGCACGAGTAGAGATACGACGATAACAGTGGTCGCCAGCGGGTGGGCGGTGGCCATCCACGTGAGCCAGACTGCCAGGACGTCTTCGCCAAAACTCAGCGTCCAATTGCTAAGCGGTTCGGGCACGGAATTGACTGCGGCGCGAGCGCTGGCCTTCGTGCCATGAGAGGTGAGAGCGACTCCGCCGGCGAGGAGCGCGGCAGCCCAGCGCCATTCGGCAGGAGCGGCAACCGCCGCGCTATAGGCCAACAATGCGGCAGCGGGTGGGCGAATGAAAGTATGTATCGCATCCCAAACGGTATCGATGTAGGGGATTTTATCCGCGAAAAACTCAACCAGGTAAAGAACGACCGCGACGGCGATAACCCAAGGATGCGAAAGCGTGTGGAGCGAACCCGGAAGGTGGATGACGCCGAAGCGCTCGAGCAGCCCGAGAGTCGCAACGGTGGCATATAGGTTCAAGCCAGAAGAAAATCCGGCGCCAAGAGCCAGCCCCAGCGTTTCGACGGGGTTCATTCCGTTCATTTTAGCAAAGCGGGACGGCGGCGGGGGAGAGTAACTTCCGCTTGCACGGGCTAACAATTGTTAGGACATCCATTCGGCGCGCTCGGTGTCGTATATTAGGCATGTGGACATTGCATCCCGGCCTGGAGAGAAATCGAGGAGAATATCTGCGTGGTGAACGTGACGATTGACGGCAAGACGCACGCGGCAATGGAAGATGAGCGTCTGATCGATCTTGTCAACCGAACCGGAAGCAAGCTTGCTCAAGTGTGTTACCACCGGCAGCTCGGGCCGATTCAAACGTGTGATACGTGCATGGTGGAGATTGCCGGGCGACTGCTACGCGCTTGCGCGACGAAAGTGGCGGCCGGGATGGAAGTGCTGACGCAATCGAACAGGGCCATTGCGGCGCAGCGCGAAGCGTATCAGCGTATTCTGAGCAACCACGTTCTCTACTGCACGGTGTGCGACAGCAACAACGGAAACTGCACCGTCCACAACACAGAAAAACTGCTGGCCATCGAACATCAGACAATTCCCTATCACTCCAAGCCCTACGAAGAAGACCACACCAACCCGTTTTATCGCTACGATCCGCAACAATGCATTCTTTGCGGGCGATGCGTCGAAGCGTGCCAAAACGTGCAAGTAAACGAGACGCTTTCCATCCGCTGGGAGGATGAGCACCCGCGCGTGCTGTGGGACGGCGGTTCGACGATTGGCGAATCCAGCTGCGTGTCGTGTGGCCACTGCGTAACGGTTTGTCCCTGCAACGCGTTGATGGAGAAATCCATGCTCGGCCGCGCGGGATTTTTCACGGCGCTACCGAAGGCCGCCTTGGGCGGCATGATTGACGTCGTCAAAGCCGTCGAACCGGAGACGGGCTATAGCGCGATTCTAAAGGTTTCGGAAGCAGAGTCGCATATGCGGGAGTCTCGCATCCGGCGCACCAAAACCGTGTGCACGTATTGCGGCGTCGGCTGCAGCTTCGACATTTGGACGAAGGATCGCGACATTTTGAAGGTCGAGCCGCTCGAAGGCCCGACAAACGGAATCTCGACCTGTGTGAAAGGGAAATTTGGCTGGGATTTTGTCAATAGTTCCGACCGCCTGACAACGCCCTTGATTCGCGAGGGCGGCAAGTTCCGGGAAGCCTCCTGGGACGATGCCCTTGATCTGATCGCGCGCAAATTCATGGAGATCAAAACAAAGCATGGAGCGGACGCGCTTGCGTTTGTCTCCTCTTCGAAAGGCACCAATGAAGAGAGCTACCTCATGCAGAAGCTCGCGCGCGCCGTCATCGGCACCAACAATATGGACAACTGCTCGCGCTACTGCCAAGCGCCGGCGACGACGGGTTTGTTTCGAACCGTAGGCTATGGCGGTGATTCCGGATCGATCAAGGATATAGAAAATGCGGGGCTGGTGCTGATCATCGGGAGCAACACGGCGGAAAGCCATCCCGTGCTGGCGACGCGCGTCAAGCAAGCGCACAAGCTGCGCGGGCAGAAGCTGATCGTTGCGGATTTGCGCGAACATGAAATGGCGAAGCGTGCCGACCTCTTTCTGCATCCCAAACCGGGAACCGATCTGGTATGGCTTTCCGCAATCAGCCGGTATCTGCTCGAAAACGGCCTGGCCGACAGCAAGTTTCTGAATCAATGGGTCAATGGATTGGAGGAATATCGAAAGAGCCTGGCTCCGTTCACCATGGAGTTTGCCGAGCGGACTTGCGGCTTGGCCCAGGAGACGCTGAAGAAAGTGGCGCAAATGATCGCCGAAGCCAAGGGTGTCTGCATGCTCTGGGCCATGGGCGTGACGCAACACAGCATGGGCTCCGACACTTCGACCGCCATCTCGAATCTGCTTCTAATCAGCGGCAACTATATGAGAACCGGTACGGGAGCGTACCCGTTGCGCGGACACAACAATGTGCAAGGCGCAAGCGACCACGGGGCCATGCCGAATTTCCTTCCCGGCTATCAACCGATTGAAGATCCGGAAGTGCGCAAACGCTTTGAGTCAGGCTGGAAGGTCAAGCTGCCTTCGACGAAGGGGCTGGACAACCACGAGATGATCGAAGCGATTCAGCGAGCCAATCTCAAGTCGCTGTACCTGTTCGGCGAGGAGATTAGCCTCGTGGATTCGAATGCAAACTTTGTGAGCGATGCACTGGCAAAGCTGGAGTTTTTCGTCGTGCAGGACATTTTCTTCACTCATACCTGCCAGTATGCCGACGTCGTGCTGCCTGCCAGTCCCAGCTTGGAGAAAGAAGGAACGTTCACCAGCACGGAGCGGCGCATCCAGCGGATTTATCCGGTGTTCGAGCCCTTAGAGGGCAGCCGTCCGGATTGGCGGGTCATTCAGGACATTGCCAATCGTCTGGGAGCGGACTGGCAGTATGAGCATCCTGCGGAAATATATCGGGAGATTGCTTCGTTGACGCCGCTCTTCGCCGGCGTGAACTACGAGAGGCTCGAGGGATTCAAGTCTCTACACTGGCCCGTGGCGGCCGATGGAACAGATGAACCGCTGCTGTATACAAAAGGATTTGCCTTTCCTGACGGCAAAGCAAAACTCTTCCCGCTCCGCCTCAGCGAGCCGACCGACCAACCCGACGCGGAATTTGACCTGCATCTGAACAACGGCCGGTTGCTCGAACATTTCCACGAAGGCAATTTGACGTACCGCGTCAAGGGCATTCGAGAAAAGACGCCCGATGTGTTTGTGGAAGTGTCGCCCGAACTCGCCAAGGAACGTGGGATTGAAAGCGGGACTTGGGTGGAACTGACCTCACGCTATGGGCACGTGCGCGTTCGCGCGCTAGTCACCGACAGAGTGCAGGGCAAGCAGCTTTACATGCCCATGAATTCAACGGAAAGCCCCGTGAACCGGCTGACGAGCAGCCACACGGACGTTGTGACGCACACACCGGCGTACAAAGAGGCTTCGGTTCATCTCCGAGTGCTGCCAGAGATTGGCAAAAGCCCCCTCCCACGCGTCAACCACCGTTTTGGCCACGCCACTCCCCAAACAGGCGTGGAGGTGGAGCGAAAGTGGAAGCGAGCGGACTACCGCGCTCCCGGAAGCGAGTTCGTGCAGATTCAAGCGAAATAGAAGCCAGGAGAATGCCATGGCCAAACCAATTCCCTTCGATTTGCCCAAGCGCGATGCGAAAGAAGAGCTACGCGCAAAACTGGAACAGGCGCCTATCGAACATGCGGAAGCCGTGCTTGCCGGTTTTGAGGTATTGCAAGGTCTCCACGACCGAGGCGTTCTCGAATTGTTGCGCGGCGTCCTTGGCGGAGGCGACAAGATTCTTGAGATGGCCGTGGAGGCCACGAAAACGCCGGAAGCGATTCGCGGCATTCGCAACCTGCTGATCATCGCCAAGGTTTTCGGATCGATTGAGCCGGAACTTCTGGAGAAATTCGCCGGGGCCGTACCCGACGCGCTGGAAAACGCAGCCAAAGCGGAACAAACGGAGCCTCCTGGTTTCTGGGGAGTCGTGAAGATATTTCGCGGCAAGAACCTGCGTCGCGGCCTCGCGGTGGTGAACGGCCTGCTCGAAGCGTGGGGCAGAAATTTCTCCGCCTATAAAGCGAGCTGAGAGCCGCGAGTACATTCTTCCGGGATAAGCGAGGCACCGTTGGCAATTGCGAAGCGAATCTGATTCGCCGCATGCTGCTTGCTTATTTGGCTTGAAGAGTGATGCGCGGCTTCACGGCCGGCAGGGCGCAGCCTTCGCCTCGCACGCCTTGCAAGAAGCTCATGATCGTCTGAGTTACCAGGGGCTCGACGCGGCCAGCCCCCAAGCCGCTTCCGGCGAAATTCATGTGCGTCGCGCCGTCGATCACTCCCATCCATTGACATTTTCGCTTTCCGTCGCCGGAGAGATCGTGCCAGGGAATCTGTCTGGACTGAGGTCCGCCCTTCAGGGACCGGTCACGAGTTCCGGTCAGCACGAGAAGCGGTTTGTGAATCCCGCGCCAGGCGTCATCAGGAAAAACAATGCCCGGCCCCTCTGGCGAAAGTGCCACGTAAGCATCGAAACGGTCCTGCCCTGCTGGAGGAGATGCGACACCAATCATGTTGCGCGCGCCCGCTTCCAGCATCACTGTCTCCGATCCCATCGAATGCCCCAGCAAGACCCGGAATGGCGCCTTGCATTGTCCACCGGCCCAGCCCAGCGCGGCTCCAACATCCAGCAAGCGCGCTTGCTCCGCTTGTGGGTTGGCCACCAGAGCACGCAGGCCCCGCATGATTCCATAAGCGCGCATATCCGCCCGGAGCGCTCCCGGCCCGCTCTCACGATGGCCCATAACGATAATCGTAAAGCCGTTTTTTGATAACGCCTCAGCTAGATAGCGATATCCGTCTTCCGATCCGCCCGCGCCATGAGAGATGATGGCCAGCGGCGCGCATTGCGAACCTGGACCGACTGCGCCGTAAACCAGCAACGGAGTGACATGCCCGTCCGAACGTGGCGCGCTGATTCGCTTTTGGGCGGCGGCGGACGACTGCAGCACAAAAGCGGCTGCAATTCCCAGGATTGCCGGCACAAGCCACCGAAAGTGTGTGTTACGCAATGGCCGCCTCCTTACTGAGAGAACTGCGCAGCCAAATGATCCTCTGCCGATGACCATTCTTCCTCATCTCAGTTCCCTCTTTCTCGTTCCTGCTTTCGTTCGCTCGAGCGGAGCACTGCTTTATCCGCTCCCTCTACAAGTACAAACACCTATTCTGCAGAAAGTTTTGCAGGCGAAAGTGAGGAAGTGTGCGGGTGATAACTCGCCCGGATGGATGTTCCGGGATTGCCGGCTCGCACAAAGTGATACCGAAGTTATAGCGAAGAATAAGCGTCCTGAGGCAAGGCTCTTTTGGATGTCACGCGAAAGAATTCCCAGCTGCTGTTCCCCTACCAAGTCGCGTATGAATGGGACGTTGCAACGAGCTTCAGAAATGCATGGTGAATTGCAAATAGAAGAGATTTGGTACACGTTGAAACTCGCCGCCTGGCGCAGAGGAGAAGAGTTGGCCGCCGGCCGTTAGATCCGCGTTGTTGCTCAGGCTATAGGTTGCGAGTGGCATGAAGAAGACGCCGGGTCCTTGTGCGTCAACCACAGCGTAGCCTTCGATATGAAACAGCGGCGTAACCGCGTAGCGCGCTCCACCAGAAAGAAAGTGCCGGTCGAGTGTGAAGATTTCATTTGTGAAGCGAAGCAGGTCGGATGGATTCGGCGGCTGGCCCGGACTTATTCCTGGCGGCTGACCCTGATTGTAAAAATATTCTCCGACGAGATAGAGCTTGCTGCTCAAAGCATAATCAGACCCGAACGTCAGCCTGAGAGCGTTGGATTCGGCGGAATTTGCGCGCCAGGTGTAGGTCAATTCGCCGCGAAGTCCTGCACCGCCCCACTGGCCGGCAAAAGTTCCCCCGGCCATCCAGTCCTGGCGGAAGCGCCCGGCGAAAGCGGCCACATCGAAATTGTGGATATTGGTCGCGAGACGAGTCGCTTCGGTCGAGCGGTCCATCCCGTCCTGCGGAGCGTACACGACGGACCAGCGCAGATTTTTCGGCAGCCGCAACGAGAGTTGCGCGGCGTCCACTCCTTCGCGCTGGTCCGCTTCCACCTGCAATGGGCTGATGGGATTGAATGCGTCCGCGGGACTCCAGAAGTGGGCCGTTCCCCAGGCAATGCGCTGGCGGCCTACCGTCAGCTCGATGGGACCATCACGCACCGTGAGATATCCCCGGTAGAGCGATGTATCCCAATAGGCATGCGGCTGATTGACGAAAACGTGCAACGCGTCAAAGTACTCGTTTTCCTGCCGCTGGCGCACCAGATCGAAGTCCGGCTCGGTGATCAGGTTTCCGAAGTGGGCTTCATTATCGTAGTCCACGTGAACAAAAAGAATCTGTTTCCAGCGGCCGTCAAAGCTCAGCCGCACCCGATTGAGACTGTCGCCGTATGCGTCGCCCGTGAAGAAGGAATGCGAAGCCGAGAACAGGGACCTGTAATAACCACTAAAGCGATACTTAAAATTCGAAGGGGAATCCTGCGCATGAGCTTGCACGGCATACAACATCAGTCCCGCAAGCAATAAGCCGCGTCTCATGTGGGAGCCGGGAGGGCATCCTGCGTTTGCGTTTCATCGGCGACCACCGCGCCGTCTAGCAATCGGATCACGCGGCGCGCCCGCCGCATGACTCGCGGATCATGCGTCGAGAAAACGAACGTGACTCCCTTTTCACGATTCAGCTGCTCCATCATATCCAGCAGGAGCAGGGCGTTTGCGGAGTCCAGGTTGGCGGTCGGCTCGTCCGCAAGCACGAGTTCCGGCTCGGTGATGATCGCGCGCAGCACGGCGACTCGCTGCTGCTGGCCGCCGCTCAGCTCGTTGGGACGTTTGCTCCCGACTTCTTCCAGTCCCACGGCTTTCAAAAGATCTTGCGCGCGCCGGCGCCGCAATTCTTTGTGCATCCCCTGCAAGGCAGGAATGTATTCCAGGTTCTCCACAACACTCAGTACGGGCAGAAGATTAAAAGCTTGGAAGATGAATCCGATATGGTGCAAGCGGAAGTCAGCAAGCTGACTGGCGGGAGTGGCAGTCAAATCGAGCCCTGCAATCTGAATGCTTCCCGTGTCCGGCCGGTCGAGTCCGCCCAGGACGTTCAACAAGGTGGTTTTTCCCGAGCCCGAGGGCCCGGTAATCGCCGCAAACGATTTTCTCTCCAAACTGAAGGTCACGTCCTTCAGCGCATGAACGTCGATGTGATCGTGGTATGTCCTCGAAACATGCGTCAGTTCAACGAGAGCCATGGCTTTTCACACATACCGGATTGCCGCGACCGGCTTCAGTCGCGAAGCGCGCACTGCCGGATACAGCGCCACTAACAGCACGACTGCGAGTACCGCGACGCTGGAGAAAATCAAATTGACGGCTGTGAGTTGCGTATACACCACGCTGGACGTGATGCCGGTCGCCGCCGCGCCCGCGCTAACGGCCCCGAGGTTGATGCCCTCCTTGGCATAGAAAAGCGTTGCGGCCGAACCCAGCGCGCCGCCCACGGCCACCCCCACGAGACCTAGACCGAATGCTTCCTCCATCACCAGGCGCACGACCTGCGCGGGCTTGGTGCCGAGCGCCATCATCACTCCAAATTCCCGCGTCCTCTCAAAGATGGACATCGTGAGGGTGTTCAGGATCCCGATGGAGATCACCACGAAAAAGATCAGTGCGATGACGTAGAAGAAGGCGTCGTCAATCTGGATGAATTGCTTAATAAAGGGTTCCACCTCCCACCAGGGAAGGATCTCTACTTTGGCGCCCTTGAGAGCCTCCCCCAAGTCAGCCGTTGCTTGCTGGACTTCGCGCGCGGAATCAAGCAGGACCACCGCTTCCGTCACGTGGCCCTCGAGCGAAAACAAGCTCTGCGCGTCCGAACGCAGGATGTACACGACGCCTTCATCCAATTGGGGTGCCCCCGAGCGAAAAATGCCGGTCAGATGAAACAACTGCGCACCCATCGATCCGTCCGCCGCCTGTACGACTAACACGATCTTGTCGCCGAGGGATGCTTTCAGCCGGGTCGCCAGGCGGTCTCCGATAAGGATGGGGCGTTGCACGTTCCTCGAAAGGTAATCTCCCTGCACGATCGCTCGTTGAATGGTGGTGACGGTCCGCTCCTGCGCGGGGTCCACTCCGAGAATTTCCACACCGTTCGAGTTGTCCGCAGTGCTTGCCAGGCCGCTCCCAAGCACGCGAAATGAATAGCCGGCCACTCCCGGAAGGCTGCGAATGGCATGCTCGACCTTGTCCGCATCCGGCAATGTTTTGTTTATCGAGGGTTCGTCGTGATACCCGGAATCATGAATCTGGATATGGCCGACTTCGGCGCGAACCGAGTTGTCCACCATTTCATCGTGCCAGCCGTCCGTGATTCCCCGCAGAAAAATGTTGAACGCCAGCCCCAAGCCGATCGCCATTACTGTAAGCAGGGATCTCCGGCGGTTCCGCCAAACATTTCGCCATGCCATGCTGAAGAAAAGCATATTCGTCGCGGGCCTAGAATGGCTGCCGCAGATTCTCCTGAGTGAATATGGAGTTCGAAATTGGGCGATCGAGCGTCAGTTTTGTGAACTGCAGCACCGTTTCGTGCCCGGACTTCGTCGCCGAAACCATCTTCCAGCGCATTGGATAAAGTTTCCCGCTTGTCTTGCGGATTTCGTCGAAGGTCAAAATCTTCTGCACTTTTCCCTTGCTGTCGTAATACTCTTCGCGGCGCGGAATCGCGTCCGATTTGCGCACGTACAGCACGATTCGTGTCCACACGACGGGAGCTTCCGGTTTCGCAGTCGCCGTAATGCGATAGCAAGCATCGCCGCCTTCGTTCGCTTCCCCATCCATCCGGTGGTCGTAGTCTTTCACGAGGCTGCTCTCCCGCACCAAGTCGTCGTTCGTAAAGTCGCTTCCCATCCAGGATTCGAGCATGAGGGATGGCGGAATCTTGATCGTGCGTTCCACTGAGGGAAGGTAATTCCACATATTGCTTCCGAGCCTCAGAGTCGCCGTGCCGGCTTCCTTTGCTGGTCCCGTCACGCGGATGAATGTCTTGTCTGGATTGACCGCCCAGTACCGCAGTTCGAGAGTCCGCTGCCAGTCGGGCGTCCGGACGGTCATGGTCAGGATTCCTTCCTCCGTTTTGCCGCGCACTGCTTCGTCGCCGCGCCGCACTAGCTCGTCAGCATTCGGCTGCTGGGCCAAGAGGCGGGGGCCACCGGCTGCGAAGAGCATCCAAACGGTCGTGGCCACCAGAATGTTGCGTATGATTCTTCCGGTCCTTGTTCTCTTTGGCTGCATTTCTATCTCAAGTCGCAGTTCTCTCTTTTGCCTTTTCTGGCCCCTACCGGCTTTCCGGTTTCATGCCATCAAGCAGGGTTCGCAAGGAAGCCTCGAAAAACTTGTCAAAGGGAAACACTTCTGGTTCGAGCGCCCAAAGAAGAATTAAGCCCTCGCACAGACCCGTAATTGCCGCGGCCGTCTGGTCCGCGTCTACCTTGCGGAACTCGCCTCGTTGCATCCCTTCGCCTACGACTGCCGCCAGTTCCGCGCAGTAGCGCGCGTAAAGCGCGCCCATAAACTTACGAACCGTCTTATGTCGGACTGCCACAGCAAAAAACTCCAGCGTCAGCGCCCGAGGCATTCGCTTCACTACGACCACGACGTCCCGGCTATACCGCAAAAGCCTTTCTCGGACTGTGCCCGGGCCCTGCTGAAGCCGGCGAACCTTCTCCAGCTCTTGTCCGAAAAAGCGCTTCATTAACGCGCCGATAAGCCGGTCCTTACTCTTGAAATACCAATAGAGGGTGCCTTTACTCAGGCCGGAGCGCCGCACCACGTCATCGACGCTGGCGTCACTTAGCCCCATCTCGCCGAATACCTCAAGGGCGGCATCCAGGATTTCGTTCTTCCTGTCTTCGCTGAGGTCGGGGCGCTTCGTAATGGGGGAGCCTTTGCTCATTTTATAGACTACCTAGTCTAGACCGACAAGTCAGTCCATGCAACTACAAAGGATAAGGAGAGGAAACAACTGGCGAAAATACTCGGAGTCTTTGAGATTATGCGAGCTGTGCTTCTGTGTGGAACTGATTGAGCCTGTCTTAATCGGGTACCGTCGTATCGCCCAGTCCGCATGCAGCACTTCTTGAAAGGTACGTCGGGAGCCGCAGAGGCAGGGATCGCTCCTGCCAAGCTTCTCAGAAAGTTCCTTCCCGTTGTGGATCACGCGGAAGCCGCGCTTGACGTGAGTTTCTGACGGGAACCCCTTGCGGCGTTTGCTGCTGGATTCGTGGAAAAAAGTTACTGTTCATTGCAGTCTCTCCTTCCAGATGGATTTGCCCGTCACATCACGGAAAGCGAGCTGCACATTGATTCTGTCGCATTCGTTCCTTCTGAGGTCAGAATTTCCAGATCAATTGTTGTAGAGCAGCGTCGGTGTCCAGACATAATTGCCGGACTTATCGATGTATCCGTACTTCCCATCCTTGGTGGTAACGAAGGCGAGGCCTTGATGGAAATCCTCAACGTGAGCCAAAGCCCGGGGCGCGATGACCATCTTGCCCACTTTGTCGATATAGCCCCACTGGCCGCCGACCTCTACTGCGGCAAGCCCCTCGGAGAAATGAAAGGTCAGGTCAAATTTCGGTTTGATAACGACATTCCCGGAGCGGTCAATATAGCCGTACTTCTTGCCGAACTTCCACCGCGAAAGGCCTTCAGAAAAGTCACCCCACATTTCTGCACAATCTTTTTCACCCGGCGACGCTGGTGGCTTCAGAACGTAGGCTCCCGTAGGGCCAATGTAGCCGCAGTCGTGGCCGCTGTTGACTGGAGCAAGATGATCCTGAAACGAACTGGCCCACGCGAACTGCGGAGCAATGACCCACTTCCCAGCCGGGTCGATGTAACCCCAACCATCATCTCCGGTCGGTGATTTGGTTACGGCTGCCAGCCCCTCGGAAAATGGATAGGCATAAGTGAACTCCACTGGAATGACAACCTTGCCCGTCTTATCGATAAAGCCCGTCTTGTGGTCCACCTCAATCTTCGCCAGTCCGTCGTGGAAGGCATCCTCTTGGTCGTCGCCTCCGATATTGTTCTTGCCGCCAAACGTCGATTTATAGTCCGGCGGGATGACGACCTTACCGGACTTGTCTATGAAACCCCACTGCCCGTTATACCCGAGTGGCAGCCCCGAAATTTGTACTCGCGCCAACCCTTCCGAGAACTCCTCCGCCCAAGGAAATCTCGGTTCGATGACCACGGATCCGCTCGCATCGATGTATCCCCAACTGCCATCGCGTTCAAACCGCGCCAATCCCTCGGAGAAGGCACCTACCTTGTCAAAGCAGAGGGGAATGATTTTCTTGCCAGTGTGGTCGATAAATCCGGCTCTATCATGGTCCATGACGGGAAAGAGTTCAGCGACTGGTCGTGCATCGACATTACTCGCCGCTTGATTCGTAGCCATGCATGCTCGATCTCTGGGGACACTTTCTGCCATCAGTGTCCCATCCGCCGCAACCTCTCGCCCAGAACAACCACCATTGTTAACCGGATATGCGCCACACTGTCCGGCAGGGAAATCACTCTGTTTCCACTTCAAGAACCCTAACGGTCCTTCATACCGCCAAAGCATCATGTGTTTGTCGGGAAACACCAGCCAGTAGACGTATCCAATTTTGAGCAGCGCAACATGCCCCTGCTGCGCTCTAACGACTGGGATAAGATCCTCACGGCCTCTGGCCTTCATATCTAGCGTGAAGGTGCGCATTGCCTGGTCACCGAACGATGTATCATGCACATGTATAAGGAAAATATTCTCCCTCGGATGCTCGTGAATGTAGTCGTTCAGCCAGGGTACCGACAGCGCTAGGTCTTCGTATTTTGCACCTGTCTTGAGGAACTCCTCCACTCCCTGCACCTTATCGTGGTCATACAACAGAATGAGTTCTTCGAAGACATTCGGTGGGAAGCTGGCCTTGCGCACCGTGACATGCAAGTTCGACTCGTATGGCCCATTCTTGCTCCACGTTACTCCATAGTCTACATTGTGGTACGGGTTTATGTCGGCGCGGTCAACGATATAAGCGCTTTGCAATTCGCGCAGCGCATCGCCAGCCCGGTCTTCTGAGCCGAGTAGATTCCATTCGGTCTCGATCGAACCCATCACCGCATCTACGAGTTCCTTCAAGAAATCATCGCCTTCAAGCCGTGCCTTGTTTACGCTCTTGGGCGGAAGCAGCGCCGATACCGCGAGGGAAATATTCGCGTTATAGCTCTCGTCATCCTTTCCATCGAAAGTCCAAGGCAGCATGTAAACGTAATACGAATGTGATGAGGCCCTGATTTGTGAGCCGTTCTCGAAGGTCACCTCGACCTCAGCAAATGGGTAATCGTCGGTCCTTGAGAACTCGAAAAGTTCTGGTAGTACCTTGGCGATTAAATCGGGGTTTGTGAAGGAGGTCGTAAACAATTCCTGCTGGTTCGACGTAGTCTGAAGTGCCTGGGTCCGTGCTCGCGGATGCTGCGCCGCAACATGCTCTTTGAGCCACGCCGACGTTACACCGAGATTTTCCATATCCGGCTTACTAATCCGTGGAGCTTCGAGGGCGGCCACCAATGTTTGGACCTGTGCCGCCTCTATTCGCTTGCCGTCACGAATAAACGCGCCGTCCTTTGCGCGAATGATCACATCTGCATTCTGGGATGTTCCCAGTCCGCCCCATCCTGAGTGAATTTCGATTAGGCGAACACTCTCTTGTGCTCTGGCAATAGGGACTGAAAAGCTCAGCCCAGCAACAAAGAGCAGACGGAAAAGCCGGGAGATTGTCGGTGAACGCACGGCCCCATTATCCTCCTGCGGGGAAGCGGAACCAAGTTTCGGTAACCCCTGTGCCAGAAACCGGGAGTTCTGGCACAGCTCTGGCACAGTTGTGAAACGAAAGGTTACAAATGGATGGCCGCGAACGCGGAAAATCTTTTAGAATCAATCTACGCGCCCGTAGCTCAGTTGGATAGAGCGTCTGCCTTCTAAGTGGACGCAATTTCAATCTAAGTCGTTGCTCCGGTTGCGCTTACGAGTTGCGAGCCGTCCTTGGCCTGCTCCAAAGTTGCTCCAGAAAACAGGGACCAAAGGCCATTCATTGGTGAGTGATGGCCGGAGTGCACCATTCCGGTTGATTCTAATAGTCCTCTGGCTTTGTTGGAATTGATGCGGGGTCGGGATGAATAACGCTCTTCGCGGACGAAGGAG
>CAWGPN010000003.1:0-130565 GCA_963824515.1 uncultured Acidobacteriota bacterium | reverse complement strand
GGTAAATCCAGTGGCCCAGGAACTCATGCAACTTCGCATTGTCATAGCGTGCGCGCTGCCATTCGAGCTTCAAGTCACCTACTTTGATGGCCTCTTCGGTCAGCGTAAACGTGCCCGCGCCTTTCTCTGTAACGAAAGGCTCTACTTCGTTGTCGAGCGCCATCCGCGTACCCTTGCGCGTCACCACCATCAGCAGCGTGTACCAGCCGTCCGTGCGGAAGGCTCCTGCTGCCGACGTGCCTACGTAGGCCGTCAGATAGTGCTGTTGGAGCGGAGTCCACACCCGCATGTAGCGGTAACCACCGATAGCGAACACACTGAGCAGAGCAACGCAGAACGCTCCGATAGTCCATACCGCCTTGTCGCTTGGAAACTCGCCTGCATCATCCTCTCGGCCCCACCTCTGCTTCATGGCACACCCCTTGTTGCTGGTTCCGCGAGGCGCTGTCGCGCCTTGCTCAACTTGTTCTGGTCCGCTCGCTCGATGAGCTGCTGCATCTCCTCTACGGTCAGCGTTTGCCCTTGGGATATGGCGAAGTGGATGTTTAGCAGGATGGTCCGCAACGCCAAAACTTCGGCCAGGACGGTTTGCTCGCCTGCATTCGGGTTGGTCGCCTTGAGCAGAACATCACGCGCCCATTCGCTGATCGTCTGCTCGCCTGCAAGGGCTTCAAACTGCGCATATTCCTCGTCAGTGACTTTGGTGCTGACGGATTTGGTTCGAAGTGCGGGCACGGAATTCACCCCATAAAATCAACAAGTTCCCATATGGGAACCAAAAGTTGCTGTGCCGCGCTCTGTGTGAAGTGGCTTGCTGTAAGCCGCTCGATTTTCAGCAAGTTCCCATATAGCAACCTTGGTTGCTATGCGGCACCCGTTTGGGGGTGACGTGTCAGTCCAACTCCCGGTGCCGAAGGCACCGCTCCTCGCAAACGCGGCGCAAACTCAAAGATTCGCGCTATTAACCCTGTTCGCCATACTCCAACTTCAGCTCCTGCATCCACCGCTGAAGCTCGGGGATCGCCCACGCCTTCTGGAACAGTTCGCGCAGAGCGTTCCATTCGGTCTCAGTGAAGTCGATTCCTACATCGTTCTGCCGAAGCCAAAGCGTGAATGTTGTGCCCCTTCTCCTTGGATAGCGTCGTGAGGAAATGCCTGCCATTCCACGAACCCTTGGCCGACGATCCTTCGAGCATGGCCCGGAACTCGGCTAGGTCGGGGTACCGAGCAATGAGATAGTTGCACGCGGCGCGTTGGGCCAAAGTCGATATACACGCCCAGCTCCGGGCAACCTGTCGTCGTAAACGAGAGCTTCAGGTCATCGACCTTGAGCGGATCAGGCAGGATAATTCGGCGGCGAAAATCATCTTCGTTTGGACCCGTTGGTCGCACGGGCTGGCGGTCGTGTCGCACCCAATGGCCCCGAGCGGCAAGGCCCCAGAGCGTCGGCCAGTACGGGGCAAGGATTTGATCGAGTCTAGTGCTCTCGACTCCTTCATCACTAATGGCGGCTAGGAAGCATCGTCCAATTGTGCCGGGGTTCTGCCATTTCTCCGCCGATTTCAGCAGCTCCTTGCGATGTGAAATTTGCTTCAGAACTGCTTGATGTCTTTGTTCGGCGTCATCATCGGAGAGTCTAACCTCGGTGAAGTGGCCACCAAGGTTTCCGAAGTAATACCAGGCGTGCTTCGATGCATGCTTCTTACGGTTCTGATACACGGCTTCGAAGGCGTCGAGTAACCTGAGGTACGACTCTCTGGATGGAATCGCGGGCCAAAGCAGTGGCGGCTCCTGAGACTTCTTCCTCTGTGCCGATCTGCACGTACTGCGCGAGAACATCCCACTCGGGGGCAGACAGAGTGTGCTGCGATTCCCACTTCTTGCGAATGCGATAGAGCGAAGCGGTCGGCGCGCTGAGCATTTCATGACGGGCTGTTTCGCGGTCCATCCCTTCGACGCGCTCCTCGATAACGAGGAAGGCGGCCTCGCCCAAGGACACCTCGCGTCCCCGTTGTTCACTGAGAACCTTCTGGTAGCGCTCCAGAAGTTTGAGGCGGTCTTCGCTGAGTCGAATCGAGATAACCTCATGGCGGGGTTTCTTCTTGACGATCGACATCATGGTTGACAGATTCTCCTACATCGATGTACGATGTTTACGTTAGCGTAGCTAGATGGGCGACTGAAAGCAAGAAGAATCTTTTCCGCAGCTCTCTCAGAAGCCAACGAGCCAATTCGACGACCTTCTAGAGCCTATAGGAGTCACTAACGCGCAATGGCCGTATCATCCCAAATCGAGACCTCGGTGCACATCGAACGGCATTATGCCGTTACGGAAATCGCCGAAATGTGGAACTTGAGCCCTGATAAAGTCCGTGAGCTTTTCGAGAAAGAACCAGGTGTGCTGTGAGCGCTACGCGAACCCCATCTTGTAAAGATTCACGTCGCAATGCAATGTTGCGACATGACCAAGCGCTCCAAGAAGGCCTGGATGAAGTGGCGAAGGCTGGTCTCCGAGCAGGCACGTAGCGGACAGAGTGTGAAAGCGTTTTGTCGTGAGCACGGTTTGTGCCGGCCGTACTTTTTCGTGTGGAAGAAGCGGCTGGAGGTAGACACGCCAACAAAGTTCCTGGAAGTGCAAGTGGCGGGGCATGGGCCGAGCACGCCGGGCGATTCGAGCGTTGAAATCCGACTGAGGAATGGGCGAAGCCTGATGGTGAGGCCAGGATTCGATGCCGAACATGTGCGAGCGTTGTTGGTGGAAGTGGAGGCGGCGGAGTGATCGGGCTGCCAAGTTTGCAGGCCATGGATCGTGCGCAGGGAGCGCGGATCTGGATGGCCAATGAAGCGACGGACATGCGCTGCGGATTCGATCGCCTGGCGGAACGTGTGCGAGCGGTCATTGGAGAGGACCCGCAAAGCGGCCATCTGTTTGCGTTCCGTTCGCGGCGCGGTGATCGGTTGAAGATTCTAGTGTGGGACCGGGACGGCTTCGTATTGTGGTACAAGCGGCTGGAACTCGGGGTTTTCAAACTGCCGCGAGTCGAGCAGGGCGCGCGATCGGTGGAGTTGCGTGCCAGCGAGCTGGCGATGATTCTGGATGGGATCGATGTTTCGAAGCTGAAGCGCGTGCGACGCTATGAACGCGCCGTGTGAAACAGCGAAGAAAAAAGCTGGTCCAAGAAAAAAATAAAAATAACGCATAAAATAATCGCCGTGTGCGCAACAAGGTGTGTTCTGCTACGTCTAAGTAGCTGTGCCCACCAACGAAAACTTCTTGAGCAACTTGCCCGACGATAAAGAAGTACTGAAGGGCATGCTGCATTCGCTATGGCAGGAACGCGAGCACCAGGAGAAGCGCGCCGAAGAATATCTTAGGAAAGCCGAAGAGCAGCGCAAGCGTGCCGACGAGCTGTATCTGGAGAAGCTGCGACTGCAGATGGAGCTGGAACGCTACAAGAAGGCGACCTACGGGCCGCGGGCGGACCGTCTGAGCATGAATCAGCTGGCCCAGATGCTGCTGGAGTTTGCCGAGACCTTGGAACAAAAGCCCATCAACGTGGAAGATCTCCGAGAAGCGGAACCGGAAACAGAGTTACGGCGGGTGAAGCGCCGCAAGGGGCGGCGGGCCCTGGCGAACCTCGAGAACCTTCCAGTCCAGACACACGTATACGAGCTGAGCGCAGAAGAGCGGCCCTGCCCAAGTTGCGGTGTGGAGCGCAAAGAGATCGGCAGCGAGAAGAGCTGGCAGATCGAATACATTCCGGGACACTTCGAACGCCTCGAACATGTCCGCAAGAAGTATGCGTGCCCCCATTGTGAGCGGAAGGGAGAGAATCCGCAGATCGAGGTGGCTGCCAAAGCGGAGACGGCCATCGAAAAAGGCTTTGCCGGCCCCGGGTTGTTAGCTTTTATCGTGACCAGTAAGTTTGCTGATTACCTCCCACTTTATCGACTGGAAGATATTTTCGAGCGGCAAGGATTTGAGATTTCACGAGCCACACAATCGGTGTGGTGCGGAGATGTCGCCGATGTGGTCGAGCCGTTATACCAGCGGATGGCCGAGCGGGTCAGGGAGTCGCATGTGGTGGCCACCGACGACACCGTCCAGCCGATGTTGAGTCCCGGCCAAACGCAGCCGGCACGCATGTGGGTGTATGTGGGCGACGAAGCGAATCCGTATAACGTGTTCGACTTCACGCTAAACCGTAGTCGAGAGGGCCCCAAGGAATTTCTGAAAGACTACACCCAAGTTTTGTTGGCCGACGCTTACGGTGGCTACAACGGGGTGGTGGCTGGTAACGCCATCACACGCGCAGGATGTTGGAGCCATGCCAGACGCAAGTTCGTGGAGGCGGAGAAATCGGCGCCGGAGATCGCGCGCGAGGCGGTCGCCCTGATGGATGCACTGTTTGCGGTGGAAAGACAGGCAAAAGACATTTCCGTATCTGAGCGGCTGGAGTTACGACAGAAGCAGTCGGTCCCGATCCTGGCGGAACTACATCGCAAACTGCTGATCTGGAAAGAACAGTTGTTACCGAAGCATCCTATGGCCGACGCCGTGAACTACACGCTTGGCCAATGGGAGGCGCTGACCGTGTTCACCAGCGATGGCGCCGTGCCCATAGATAATAATGTTAGCGAACGAGAGATGAAGCGCGTGGTCCTCAATCGCAAAAACTCCCTGTTCGTCGGCAACCCTCGCGGCGGAAGAACCGCAGCGATCCTGGCCAGCTTGACCAGCAGCTGCCGCCGGCATGACATGGACCCACATCTCTATTTCATGCAACTGCTGGTGAATCTCCCGACCTGGCCAGCTCGTGACCTCGACGCTTGGCTTCCCGACCGTTGGAAACAGACTCATTTCGCTCGGTGCGCCGCTCTGGGAATTCCCGTTCCTCCCAATCCATAGCCCCTGCACTTCACGTATCGCTCACGGTGTGCTTGTGCTTGGAGAGCGGAGCCCACGCCACAAGAGACGGTATGTCACACTGCGGATTCCTCAGACCGTGCTGGAACGGGTCCATTCACGTCTATCATCGAGATTCGTTGGTGGTTAGGAGCTGGCCCAATGCTTACGATCTATCGGCGTCATCGCAAGAGCTGCAAGCAGCATGCTCGGGGCAGAAAGTACCGCCACTGCCAGTGCCCTATTTGGGTCGACGGGGCAATCGGCGGGAAGGAAATCCGTGAGTCTTTGAAGCTCCGCGATTGGCAGCGGGCTCAAGATCTTATACGCCAATGGGAAGCTGAAGACCGCCGGACAGTCCAGCAAGAGAAAGAAGTCACAATTAAGGATGCTCACGCGAAGTTTATGGCTGACGCACAGGCACGGAAACTCAACGAGGCCACGCTCTACAAATACCGCCTGCTCTTTCGCCAGCTTGATAGTTTCGCGGAAACATACAAGCTGCAATTTCTCAAGCAACTGGACTTGGACACGCTCGCGATTTTCCGGGCGGCGTGGAAAGACGGCCCGCGCTCCAGCCTCAAAAAACTTGAGAGACTCCGGGCATTCCTGCGGTTCGCGGAAAAGAGAAAATGGATTGACGATAATCCGGCGACTGAACTGAAAGCTCCGAAGGTTCCCAACAAGCCGACAATGCCATTCACTCGGGAAGAAATGATCCGCATTCTTACTGCCCTCGGACCCTACGGCAAGAGCGCCGGTATTCGCAACGCTCAACGACTGCGCGCCTTTGTTCTCCTGTTGCGCTATTCGGGTTTGCGGATCGGAGATGCGGTCCAGCTCGACGTGAACCGGATTCAAGAGAGCAAGCTACTGTTGCACACCGAGAAGACAGGGGTAGCGGTCTATTGCGTTCTGCCGGACATGGTTGTCAAAGCCCTAGATGCCGCTCCTCATTCCAGCGCCCGCTATTTTTTCTGGACAGGCAAGTCCACGGTGCGAAGTGCAAAAGGAAAATGGCAGCGCAGACTTCAGCGGCTCTTTGAGTTAGCAAAGGCGGCGGCTGGTCATGCACACAGGTTCCGCGATACGTTCGCCGTGGAACTACTGCTCGCGGGCGTCCCCCTCGATAGAGTTTCCGTGCTTCTTGGCCATAGCAGTATCCGAATTACGGAGCGCCACTACGCACCTTGGACGCGCTCGCGACAAGAACAAATTGAGGCTGATCTGAAGGCCGCTTGGAGCAATGATCCCGTTGTGCTCACCGACGGGAAGGGCACACCGGAGTTGCAGGGAAAAACGGGTCAGATCAACTGAATGCGGTGCAGCAGGTAAGTCCAAGTATTCTTCCCTGCACTGAAATGAGCGGCAAAGATGCCCGGTATCTAAACAAGCTTCGTCGTCTATTGGGCAGGACCGCCGCGGAAGACCGCAAGCTCATTTTGAGCATGGCCCAAAAGTTGGCCGGCCGCTAGCTTCACGATTCTCTTTGCCAACAAATGTGGCGCAGCCCGTGAACAGACGCTACCTACTCTGACCCTGCCTTGCCCTACATGAAAAACTCTGGGGTCCTGTTGAACTCCGACGCCTTGAACGACTCTTCCTCAGTTTCCGCGTCCGATCTGAACTTCGCCTATGCGCGGCAGGCTGCCTCGGTAGACACTTGCGGCCTGAACTTCTGTCGAGTGCTCAAAGCCCTTGCGGTCGGAAAACCGAACCGTACACCGACACAACCGGCTCACTCTTCACGTCCTGAATTGAGATTTAATGCAGGTAGGGAGAACGGGGTTCCAGTCTACCGGCTCATTGCTCCACAAATCCTCACTTCTGTCTGTTCAATTCCGCACAACTTGCATGTGGTCAATTTTAGTCATCTATTGATTCCCGCATAATATAGAGACACTTTTCAGGGTATCGTGCGTCTAACGTGGTATGGGAAACCCTGCTGGAGTACGACGTGATTTCGACGCTCTTGAACGGCGAAGGTTCCAAGCTTTGCGGCTGTTGCGCCAAGGTCTGAACCAGTCCGAAGTAGCGCGACGGTTGCGCGTGGGGCGCCAGAGCGTGGCGCGCTGGGCGGCGCTAGATCGTAAAGGTGGCGAACGCGCTTTACGGCAAGCCGGGCGCGCGGGACGCCAGCCGCGCTTAACACCGCGACAGAAAGTGCGTCTCGAACAGCGCCTCCTTGCGGGCCCCGAGCGGCTGGGCTACGAAACCAACCTGTGGACTTCCGAGCGCGTGGCGCATTTGATCGAGAAGGAATTTGGCGTTGGCTATCATCCGGGCCACGTGTGGAAGATTTTGGTGGCGCTCGGCTGGAGCTGCCAGCGTCCTACGGGCCGGGCGCTGGAGCGTAACGAGGAAGCCATCCGTCACTGGAAGAAGGTCACTTGGCCGGACCTTAAAAAAAAGCCCAAAAAGAGCGGCGAACGATGGTCTTTCTCGACGAGAGCGGACTGAGCCAGCGGCCGCACCGCTGCCGGACCTGGTCGCGGCGGGGCCACACACCGGTGCTGCAGTACCACTTCAACTGGAAGACGCTTTCCGTCATCGCGGGGATAACGCTGTGGAATTTCTACTTCCGTTTGTATCCCGGAGCGATCCGCGCACCGCAGGTGGTGGCCTTTCTCAAACATCTGCTGCGGCACATTCCTGGAAATCTGCTGCTGGTGTGGGACCGGCTGCCCGCGCATCGCAGCCGGGTGGTGCAGGAGTTCGTGGCCGCACAGAACGGCCGCATCCACACCGCCTACCTGCCCGCCTACGCCCCGGAGCTAAATCCCACGGAATACGTCTGGGGCCACTGCAAACACCACAAACTCCCCAACGCTTGCCCCAAGGACTTCGCCGAATTGAAGCACGGCGCCCGGCACGCTCTCCGCAACATGCGCCGCCGCCCAACGCTCATCACCGCCTTCTGGAAACAGGCTTCCTTATGGCCCGATTGACCCTATATTATGCGGAGTTCAATAGACGGGTTAGTCCTAGGAGTTTACGATTGGTCGTCCTTGGAACAGTTTCCTGACTTGATTGAAGGAGCAAATCTAGATGTTGAGTAAACGTAGGCTCGGTGTCGGTCACGCATTTCTGCGCAAAAAGTTCCGTCTCGGCGATGACTTTTCGGAACTACCGAGACAGAGACGTCGTCTTTTCGCAAGGAGATCCAGCTGATTCTGTCTTCTACATCGAGAGCGGGACGGTGAAACTCACGGCGGTCACGACACGCAAAAAAGCGATAATCGCCATCCTGCAGCGGGGCAGCTTCTTTGGCGAAGGCTGTCTAGCAGGGCAACCTCTCCGGATTTGCACGGCGAGATCAATTGGACAGTCTAATGTTGTTCGACTGCAAAAGGACAGGACGGTTCGCACGCTCAAGAGAGACGCGCATTTCGCAGCGCTGTTCGCTGGATATTTACTTTCACGGGTTGTTCGAATCGAGGAAGACCTGATAGATCAATTCTTCAATTTCAGCGAAAGGCGGCTGGCGCGGGTTTTGTTGTTGTTTGGGGAAATAACCAAGGAATCGAAGTCGGACTCCCCCCTGAAGGTGAGCCAATCAACCCTGGCGGAGATGGTAGGTACTACCCGCCCAAGGGTAAGTAAATTCATGAACGAGTTCAAGAGGAAGGGCTTGGTCAGGTACAACGGGGGATTGCAAATAAACAGCAAACTGGTCATCGCGTTCCTGGAAAATCGCCCTCTGTCCGTCAAGAAAACGTAGACGCAGCCGCTGGCTCCGGCTTTCGGTACCACGACCGCCGAACCGCGACGCCCTAAGCAACGGAGGCAAGAAATGAAAGCAACACAAGCAACGCTGGAGCAACACTCTTCCGTCGCCTGTCGTACGTGCGGTGTGGCTGCCGGGAAACGGTGCATTCTCGTTGCTGGTGGTTTACGAACTGAACCACACTCAAACCGGAAGCTCGTGGTGGCTGAGGCCCTGGGAAAGAAAAGAATCAAGAAGCGATGATCAAAAGTCGTGTAAACGTGCGCAAAAAGAAAGCGAGAGAATCGGATGCCGCAGTACTGGCCCGCTTGAGAAAGGAACTTGCGAAGCCCAATCTTACGAAGTCAGTAAGAGAGAATGCGACGAAGAAACAGATTGCATCGTGGAACGCAGGTTAGTTGAACTTCGACAACGGGGGTGCGGAAGCTTCCCCGCTATCTAAGCAGGGTTTTTGAGACCGCCATGACTCGTCGACAACAGAGGTCTTTTCAACCAGCGATGTTTCTATCAAAAATGGGCGCGAAAAGCGTTATCGCCCTATTTCGCGAGGGGCAGGTCATTTGTTCACAGGGCGACGCCGGCAAGGAAGTGTTCTATATTGAGAAAGGGCAAGTGAAAACCACAGTTAAATCGAAGCGCGGCAAGGAGACGGTCCTCGCGATTCTCCATCGTGGAAACTACCTGGGTGCGGGGTGCTTGACAGGTCAAGCATTCCTCACGGCGACCGCTACCGCACTCACGCGATGTACGATCCTGGTCATCGAAAAGAAGGAGATGACACGCGCGCTCCACAATGGCCATGAGTTCTCAGACCATTTCATCGGCTGCCTGCTTGGACGGAACATCCGGATAGAAGAGGACCTGATCGACCAACACTTATGCTCCTGTGAGGAACGGCTGGCTCGCGCACTATTGCTTATTGCGCGCTACGACAAGATACGCAAGCCAACTGCGGTCATCCCGAAAATCAATCATGGGACACTCGGGGGATTGATTGGCTCAACCCGCAGCCGGGTCTGTTATTTTATGAATAAGTTTAGGAAGCGAGGGTACATCGAGGACGGAAAGGTGTTACGGGTTCACAATTCTTCGCTCAGCGGGGTCTTGAAAGACTCGATATTCTCCGATCTGCATGCATCTCGACCGAACTGAACACCTGGGGGGGCAACTTGGGCACAAAACAGCCTGGTGCATCTCGGTCAGTAGGTAATTCTCAAAAATCAGTTCACCCTGATTGATCCACAGGAGTAGACTGTTAGTACGTACTTAAGGGCATAAGAGATCCATCGGGACAGAGTTGGCCCCTAATGAAAGAACATCTAGGACGCTGCGCGGAACATCTTCGCAAGGCTGTGCGTCATCTGGCCAACAGTTCCAACACATCCCAAGAAAAGCTGACGAGCATCTACAACGACACTGAGTTTGGACGTATTTGCACAGATGATTTTCCGGCCGGCTCTTTGAGAAATGACTATCTGACCATCACAGGGGCGCTAATCAAGGCCAGTGAGCCGCAAGTTGTGGTGAACATCGCGGCCATGTCCGATGAACAAGCGCGGAAGGTCATAGCGCAAATCTGTTGGCTTTCCGAGGCTGTTTCGTATGCGCTGGGCCGACAAAGCAATTCCGCGTAAAGGAAAAACCCGTAATGACAGACAAGCTGGGCAGCTGCTCTGAACACCTATGCAAGGCTGTGATGTACATGGCCGCTAGCGACGGCACATCGCAAGAGAAGCTACGCGGAATGGTGGCCAATACCGGTTTTGGCAGCATTGCAGAAGATGATTTTCCGCGGGGGCCACTGAGAGACGACTTTCAAGCTATCACTGGCCAGATGCGCGATGACGCTGGGCCGCAATCCGTAGCCCGAATTGCAGCCATGTGCGATGAACGAGCATGGAGGGTCATAAGGCAGATCGGCGAGCTTTCCGATGCTGTATCACATGCTCTAGGCGGGCAGAAGTAGGCCGCGCAAAGCGTGCATGTGCGATGTTCCTCGGTAATTAGTTAGCTCAGCGTCAAATGCCCTACAAACGCAAATGCCCCCACTCCCCGATCTGCGAAGTCAGCGAACCGGACATATCCAGTTTGGCCGACGCCCCTTGAGGCGATTGCATTGTGCTTCGCCTGAAAGGGAGGGTACACAGGAGGTACACGGGAAAATGGACCTGAGTAAGCACATGTTTTTTCAATCGGTTGGATTGGTAGGGGCGGTGGGGATCGAACCCACGACCTTCGGCTTAAAAGGCCGCTGCTCTACCACTGAGCTACGCCCCTGGGGATGAATTTCTTATTGTAGCATGAGCGCTCGCCGCGCCAAGTACGGCGCCCGAGCCAAGAATTCGAGCCTCGGCGACCGCGAAAGAAATCCTGGCGACGGGCGCCATGACGGAAATTCGGGCGGCGCAGCCGGGACCTTAGCACGCAGCAGCTACTTGCGGTACGCTCCAGCTGCGCGAAATCAGGAGAGTGCTTCCACTGTGCGACGGGGGCGCTTACGCTTCCACTCGTAATCCTTGCGGAGGCGCGACTGGTGCTTTTTCACTTGCGTTTGCAATTCGCTGAAGGCTTGCTTGCAACTGGCGCGGGCGTTTGCACCGGTTCCGGTGGCGTGCAGCGTGCCAGTCGGCAGCGAAAGATTCAGAGAAAACGAAAGTTCCTCGCGACGGGGGTTTTTTGTAAATACGCCGTGCAATTGCACGAGATCCGGATCATAGCTTTTCAAGAATCGATTGAGCTTGCCGATGTAACGCTGGACTTCTTTTTCCGCCGGTTTGTGGGGCTCGGCGTTCTTGTAGCTGATGGAAAGTTTCATGAGTGCACCTGTAGGAGTTTTTGCAGAAGAGGCGGGTGACGCGGGTTTGTCTTTTACTCCGCATCTTATATACAGCATACCAGCGCGAGCCGCGTGCAGCAATCTCGACCCAAGAAATCGTGTTGCTTGCGAAAAGACTTGTGTCCTGACACGGTTTGCGTTTGCAGCTAGATTCCTGGGTACGGACGCTCACGTGTGCGAAGCTCCCACTCTCTTGTTGGACCAGCGCACAGCCAAGAATGACTGTGCGACCAACTCTCGCGAAAGTTGACAGACCCGGCTGCCCCACTCTAACCTGCCCTGGCTGCCTGCACCGGCCTCGCCCATCATGCCTCACCCCACGAAGCCCGCTTCTCACGCGATCATTCGCGTTGGCCCGGCCGGCTGGTCTTACCCGGACTGGGCCGGGTATGTCTATCCTTCCCGGCGGCCCAAGGGTTTTCACTACGCCAGCTATCTGGCGGAATTTTTTGACACCATCGAGATCAACTCGTCGTTCTACAACCCGATTCGACCAGAGCATGCGGCACAGTGGATCGAACGGATGGCGGCGAATCCGCGCTTCGTCTTTACGGCGAAGCTGTGGCAACGATTTACTCACGACATTTCGCCAGGGGCCGAGGGAGCGGCAATTGCCGCGGCCAGGGCGGAAGATGAACGCGCGGTTCGCGCCGGGTTTGACGTGTTGCGCGATGCGGGCAAACTCAGCGCGGTGTTGCTGCAATTCCCTTTCTCGTTTCATCGTACGTCCGAAACCGTCGCTCACCTTTCCGCTCTTTTGAAACGCTTCGGTGATTATCCTCTGGTCGTCGAAGTGCGGCACTCTTCGTGGCGAACGCCGGAAACGTTTGCGCTGCTGCGAGAGGCTGGCGCAGGATTCTGCAACATCGACCAGCCCATTATCGGCAAGTCGCTGGAACCTTCGGCCGAAGCGACTTCCCCGATTGGGTACGTGCGGCTGCACGGGCGGCGGTACGACACCTGGTTTAGCGACGATGCCGCGATTCCTTCGCATGAGCGGTACAACTATCTTTACTCGACGGAGGAACTTGCGCCGTGGGCGAAGCGCGTCGAAAAAGTGGCGGAACGGTCGCGCGAGGTGTTCGTCATCACGAATAACCACTATCAAGGAAAAGGGGTAGTCAACGCGTTGCAGCTCATTAGCATCTTGAAAGGCTCGAAAGTGAAGGTGCCGGAGCCGCTGCGGCAGCAGTTCCCGGAATTGGAAGCGATCGCCGATACGCCGCCGGCGGAGCCGAGTTTGTTTCCGATTGGAAAAAAGTGCATAGAGAGTAGCGAGTAGTGACTAGCCCTCCATGTTCCGTGAGGCCTAGAAACGGACGGCCAAGATTCATCGCATGCAAAGTGCACATGCAATGAGGTAGCGGTTGGCTGTCCCACTCACACGCGATTCGGCCCCAGTCACGGCTGGAAGAACGACCAGTGGCTCCGAAGGACTTAAGAGAAAGTCTTGGCTTGAAAGGGGTCCCCTCCCCGGTTTTTTTGGAAGTGTTCATTCTAAAGGGTTTTAAGTCCTGTGTTTTGTAAGTGCGGATCCCAAAGGGGTTAGAGGCGTGTTTTTCGGAAGTGCGGATTCTAAAGGATTTAGTGATTGGTGACGCGTGACGGGTGACGGGTGGAAGAAGGGAAGCTAAGTCACAAGTGGGGCTATGCCTGGCGGATCGAGGCAGGTGACGCGCGCAGGAGGCAGGCAGAGACGGATATTGGATAGAGGCGGATGGAAGTTGGGGGTGCGGACGGGACTGACGTAGGCGGAACATAGGAAATGGTAGCATCGGAGTATCGAAAGGTAAAGTATTTTACAGGGAATGGTTGAAATTCGGGGCTGAATGGCAATTTTGGAGGGTCGAACGGCAAAGGTCGAAAGTCGAAGCTCGAACGTTGAGAGCTAAACCAAGGGAAGAATCTCCGCAGCCCAAATTAAGAGGAAGAGTGACCCACCCTTTGCAAGAAACAAAACCGCAAAGGGTAGGCCACCCCCGAAAAAAGACAAAGACAAAGTCAAAATCATCTCAGCGCATTAAGGGTCGTCCACCCGCCAATGAAGCGTCCCGAAGTGGGGTCGTAGTATCTGGCGCGATAGTATGACGCTTTGTAAAACGTCAGGTTTCGGGTTATTGCTGTCGGCCCACCTGCAGAGAAATTCATCATAAGCCGCCTCGACGGAACTGCGCCTGCCGGAGAACTCTTGCAAATCGCTTTGACACGTCGTCTGCGTGTCTCTAGACTGGAATTTATGGTAGTGCACCTCAAGGCCGAAACGGAATCCCGTCTCCAGCAGCTTGCCGAAACCACCGGCCGCGCTCCCGATGAACTCGTCGAGGACGCCATGAGCGGATACCTCGTGGAATTAAGCCAAGTCCGCGACATGCTGGATCGCCGCTACGACGATATCAAGAGTGGCCGTGTACAGCCTGTCGAAGGCGAAGCCGCTTTTAGCCAACTGCGCCAAAAGAGCAAGGACCGCCGCGGTGCATGAGCGGATTTGTTCTCCATCCACAAGCGCTTACAGACCTCGACGAAATTTGGGAATACATCGCCGCTGACAATCCCGTCGCTGCTGACCGCGTTCTTGAAGCAATCTTTGAAGCGATTCAAGCTCTCGTCCCTTTCCCTCAATTGGGTCACAGCCGTTCCGATCTGACTTCCCGGCCGTTGCGTATTCATTCCGTACGGGATTTCCTGATTGCCTACGCGCCGGATGAAAAACCCCTTCTTGTCCTGGCGATACTTCACGGTCGCCGCAACCCTCGCGTCATCGCCGCTCTTCTTCGTGAAAGGGAATAGCCACGCTCCACACGCCTGCGGCATCCTGCCTGGCGACACTTGTCGTACCGGCTCCCGCCGTCCTAGACAAAGATACTGGCGGTGGCCGGCGACACTTTCTCGATGCGCCTGCCGAACGGATCATATTTGAAACTATCAGTTTGTCTTGGCCGTAATTGTGAAGTGTGCAGGTCTAGATTCATATGGTCCAGAAGCAAAAGGGACAGGTCGGGGGTTGTCGCGCAGTTTCTTGGGCGACACCGGAAATCGGTACGTTGCTTTAACGGAGTATTCGCCAGGGCTAGGAAAGACGTAGCCTGATTGGTGAGAATCATCGCATGACACTTCTCTTTCCATTCCCAGCGATTTCCCCGCGCCGAGCGTCACAAACTTGTCACCGAGAAACACTCGCCTCGCGTTGATGCCACACCAGGATATCGAGCTTCCGTTACGGTTGCGAACGTCCAAATAAATGTCGTAGTTCAAAATAAAAGCAGGGCTGACGAGCACATCGGAGTGACCTTCATTTTTAATCTCGAAGCGCAACAGCACCTTCTCGCCCTGCTTGAAGGATGCCTTAACTGGGGCTGCTGTAAAAGTCAACCGCAGTTCGTTGCTGGGCTCAGACCGTGGAAACGCGAACGCGAGCACGACGATCATGCTCAGACTGCGAACTGCGCAAGAGGCTCGCATTTTCTTTTACCTCCTGAAGTTCATTTGGGGTTTCGTAGTTCCATACAGAATCTCCATATCCTCGGGGAGTTGCTCGTCATCGCCTGGCAGAGAGCCCTTGGATATGTGCACAAGTTCGTGCACTAAGTCAGCAGCTAAGGTCCAACGTCCCATGCGGCAGGAATAGGCTCTGATGACGATCTGATGAGTATTGAAGGGATTGACGTTCGCAGCCACCACTGAGATATTCCCATTCCTATCCCTCGTGGGCGGGAGATCCGGGGCATAGCTAATTTTGATGCCTGGGTCATCCAGAAAATTGGACAGCGAAAGGCCCGAACCCTGAGGGATCGTCTTGTATGCGCAGTCGCAAGTCTTATTAGTGAGCGCAATCTTGCGAACGATGTCCAACGCCTGCTGTAGAGCGGGCAAACAATTCGCGTTGAAGGACGGATCAATAGCCAGCAAGCCGAACGGGTCAGTGAACATAGTGGACCTATTCTGGACTATGCGGAAAAAGTTGGCGTCCCCGCCCCTAAACCCGAGCGGATCTTCACTCGTGAACCTACCTGTGTTCGGGTCGTAGTATCTGGCGCGATAGTACGATAAACCCGTTCGGACGGTCATCCCCTCCCAAGCCGGGGCGTTCGTGCCATCAGTTACGCTGTGCATGAACTTGAATCTAAACCCGGACCCTTACAAACCAAAGGGTCCGGCACCCAGTTCTTGCCCCGAGGTTACGGGGCTGCCACCCGCCACCCCCGGAAAAAGACAAAGACAAAGTCAAAATCATCTCAACGCATTAAGGGTCGTCCACCCGCCCGCCGACTGGTTCGTTCTGGACGTAGTCGTAAAAGTTAGGTCCCCCGCCAAGGTTTATCGGATCTTCGCTCAATAACCTTCCCGCGCTCGGGTCGTAGTATCTGGCGCGGTAGTATGATGCGCCCGAAGTCTTCGAGTTTGTGGCGTCAACGCATTCCGTCATCGTGGAAATCCATTCGAACTATACCAATTGGGATTCTTTCGTGCCCAAGTCCACAAGCTCGGACCGAAACACCTCTCTTAACCTTCAAAAATGTTTTCGATATCACGGGCGCCATGAAGCACACGTACAATCTCAGTCGCATTGCGCCGCACCCTGTAGAAAATGACGTACCTGCCAACCGGAAAACTTTGAATCGCCGGAGACAATTCATCCCGGCGGCGGCCCAAGCCGGGCTGACGGACCAGCAATTCCATCGTCTCGTAGATTTTGTCGACAAAACCATCCGCATTCGTTTCGCTGTCATCCGCGATGTAGCTCCAAATCTCAAGCAGATCCTCGCTTGCCCGAGGGCTGATGCGGAGTTCGGACACTTACTTCGCACTCTTCGCTGATTTCTTTTCGCGCGCAAGGCGCTTGATTTCTCGTGGGTCGAACGCAACAGAAGGTCCACTGTCCAAGCCTTCCTGAACGTCTCGGCGGAGTTTCTGAAGCTTCAGAGATCGCAACTGATCTTCTTGTTCCATAAGGCGAAGCGCTTCGCGCACGACCTCGCTGGCGGAATTATACGATCCTGAGGCGATCTTCTCGCGGATCATCTCTTCAAGGTGGGGAGTAAGGCTGATGTTCATAGGCATGGGGGGAAGACCTCGGAAGTTTGATAATTCCAAGGATAGCGTCGTTGGCAAAACTTGTCAATATTTGACAACAAGACTTCCCGTACGCAGCAAACGATTCGGTTGAAGTCCGCGATCAAATTGACTCTATACCCGCACACGCAAAACCAGCGTATGCGGCACCCAAAATCGTCTTAGAACATATCGTCTGTGCCACCCGCCAAACCGATACTCCCGCCGAATCTCCTCGAACAGTTCCACTTTGCGTCTCCTGTCCATCGGCCCCCCGTCGTTACCGCTGACAGGTTAGGCCGTCCGTCATGTACAGGGTGGGCCAAATCAAATGCGCGAAGTGGGCCAGCTCAGAGTAGCGAAATCACCCGTCCTGGCCCTTCACCGCCTCGATCTCGTCGCCCGTCACAAGCACCTGCTCGCCCTTGGCCGTGACGCCCTCCAGCAACGTGTACCGCGCCTTCGCTGCCGGGAGCTTCGACCGCGCCCCGCTCTTCAGGTAGTCGGAGAGATACAGCCGCTCGGCTGCCGTCCAGTTCCTCTCCCCGTCCAGCCACACCGCGAACACGAAGAACAGGCAGCTAAGGAAAAATGCCCCCCACGTCCACACGTGCGCCCGGCTCGGCCACGGTTTGCTGTACTGCTTCCGGCCCCACTCTGCCATCCTCAGACCTCCTCCGCTTGTGGCTCCCCGGCCTCCGGTTTCTCAGCCGGGACAGCGGCCTGCTTCCTCGCCTGGCTCCGCGCCGCCTCGATCCGCTCCCGCGCCCGTTCCCCCTTCACCCCGTCCGCCCGCTCGATCAGCCCGCGCATCTCGGCCTCGGTCATCGGACCCTGCGCCTGCCGGAACTGGAGATTGAGGAACAGCGTCCGCAACGCCAGCACCTCGGCCAGCGTCACCCGGCCCGCCAGCGCCGCTTCCCCCGCCCTCATTGCCGGGCAGCTCGACGCCGGGCGCGGCCAAGAGCACCGCCCGCACCCATTCGCTCAGCGTCATGTCGGCCTGCCGCGCGCACTCCTCGAGAGCGGCGAACTCCTCCTCGCTCACCTTCGTGCCGATGGATTTGGTGCGCAGCGGGGCCTTCATCGCGCACCGCCGTTTCGATTGTGTTGGGGATTTCAGGCCGCACGCTGGCCGCGTGCCGCAACGTGCCGGGCAACGGGCCGAACGGAGCCGTTTTCTTGCTAAGGGGAGGGGAGTCATCA
Source organism: uncultured Acidobacteriota bacterium (assembly GCA_963824515.1). Classification (GTDB taxonomy): domain Bacteria; phylum Acidobacteriota; class Terriglobia; order Acidiferrales; family UBA7541; genus Acidiferrum. The sequence continues at coordinate 112,841 of CAWGPN010000003.1, read as the reverse complement.
AGTTACCCCTTCAGCAACGCCAGGTTGCTATCAGAGTAACCCGTTTTCAGAGATTTTTCCTCTTAGCCGCTTGTTTTCTGATGGTTCCCGCCCCGGTAACCTTCAGCAACTTCGCAGCAACCCGCGCGGGGTGACGTGTCACTGTTACTGCCGATGCGGAGCAGCGCCGCTCGTCAGGATGCTGGTCGGGATACGGATTTCACCACGGACACCGACAACAGCTCATTGCGGCTTCGACGGATCAGCGTGACCAGACTCATGCACGAGGGAACTGCAAGTTGGTAGCGGGAAGCTGAAGGCTAACAGGTTTCATGTGGTGGGAAGATTGAGGCGTTGCCACGATACAGGTTGTCGCTCCATCTGGAACACTGTTCCTTCGTAGGAGCGATCTCGAATCCGACCTCTGATGCGCTACCTCCATTCAAACACCGACTGTGTAGTCGCCAGCACGCAACTGGACATCCACATGCCCTGCTGGAGTCAGTTTTTTGAATAGAGACTCGATTGTTCTCCATCGTCATCACAAGTTGGCCGAATCACCACATTCTTCTGTGCCAGCGGCTCACCCTTGGAGTCGTTGATCACGAGCTCTATGGAAACAGCTTTCGGATCGCCGACTGTATCGATCAGTGGACGCAATTGCATCACGAGGCTAAACGAAGAACTGGAACTTGAGAACTCCGTTGTTCGGCTAGCAAACAGGCCGCGCGGATCAAAAGCGCTGATAGTACAGATTTCACACTGCAAGTCATGCGTAATCGCTTCACCCTGCGCGTTTGTGACGAAGGCTACCGACTTTCGAGCATCGCCCGGATTTACCAGAAGAACCACACCTGCGATTCCCTCAACGCCACTTGCATCGAGCACTCTGATAACGGTGGAAGAATTCTGCGCGTGCGCAACATCGCCCGCGCAACCCTATTCCTATCGCAATCGCCAGAGAAAAGAGTCCATAAATGAGTTTGTTCATAGTGCATCTCCCGCAAGGGTTTCCCTCGTCAACCATCAGTGGCAAGCGCCCTGATTCTGCGAACAGAGATTGGACCTATTGGCGCTGTTTTGCCACTGCTGGTTACCCGACTGCAAGATGCCTCGAACAGCAGCTCCTGCTTCCTTTCCGCTCATATCGGTCTTTTCACCCATGATCGTCTCGGCACGTGATTGAGCCGTTCCTCCAACCGTGTTATTTGCGCCCGGCGAAGTTGGCGCGTCCCCAGCAGCCATGGCAGCCGCACCTGCCTGAAGGCTATTCTGCCCAGCAGTGATGCCATCATTCGCATGCTCCAACTCATGGCCCGTCGTCACGTCGGGTGACACTTTGCCGGGTGCCATTTTGGCACCCGCCATCAAATCAGCATCCGTACCGACAGAAACATGAACTCCTGCAACACCCGGCTGGCCACTAACTGCCAGTGCTGTCGCTTTTCCTGCTGTGCCGGTGTTTGCAGTAGCAAACGACTGGCGATCCAACAATACCGGACGATCTGAGTTTGCAAGCGAAGTGACGAGTGCACGACCGCCTGGACGTCGATACAAGTCGGTCAATACTTTCTGATAGAACCTCTGATCGTGTGCACCAACGACAAAGTAGTGCCCATCCGGGTCGACGCCACCCAAGGGATTATTGCGCACATAGCTGTACAGATTAAGCGTTTGCGGATCATCCAGCTTCGAGTACGGCACCGGTTCAACTTTCGCCGACCAGTCCGGGCTGAGGAACCGTCCCATCGTAGAGGCATAGTATCTGGCCCCGAAGTAGTCGTTGCCGGATTCGGTATCCCGTTCTTTGCCGGTCAAATGCATGGGGCTGACGTCGGAGCAGGAGCCGGTAGTGGACATGCCGTCGCCGAAGGGAAGGCTCTGAATGGATTCACAGGCGATGCCGGAGACGTCGGAGCGGACGCGCTCGGTGCCGAGCCAGTCGGAGTGAATAAAGACAGTCGTGTTGCCAGGGACATCGTAGGTGGCGAGGTGCCTGCCGCCAGCGTAGACTTCGCCGCGATTCCAGCCACCGGAAGAGTTCAGCTCGGCGATCTGATGGCCTGCGAGGTCATAGAGATAATCGACGCTCACACCGCCGGCCGTTTTGCGGACGCGGCGGCCGTCGGCGTCGTAGATATAGGTTGCGGTGGCGCCAGCGTCGACCTGAGTGAGGCGACTCTCGGCGTCGTAGGAGAAAAGATTCATACAAGTGAAGAGAAAAACGAACCCCCGCGGATCGCGAACCCGAGGCGTCTCTTGCCAGAGCCGACGACTTCATAGATGGGGATACTTCCGGTGCTAGCTTCCGTCGCGAATGATCCTGCAGGATTCAATATCGAAGGTGACAGCTCCGATGGCCAGCCGGGTTTGATCCCGGAAGCTCGCAACGAACTGTAGGAATCGCCAGACATCAGCAAAGTTGCTGACCAAGCCAACGGATGCGCGAAGAGCGCCAGCGCTCTTGTGACCACGGTCCTGCATCAATCGCATGAAGCTCATCAAATTGACCGCGGGCCCCAATTTTGAGGCTGCAAGCATATCGTCTTCCGTCAATCCCTCAGCAATCTCTCCAACGCCGGGGTTGCAAAAGCATCCGCTGCGGAGCGAGATGCCACCCTGGCCGGCTAATTCCTCGACACGCCGGTAGTCCAGGAGGTGTCCCTGCGGGTCATAGAGATTCAGCGTTACCGTACCACCGCGCGCCTCGGTTGTGGTGGGTCCATAAATGCGCACCATGGGATGGCCGTTGCTGTGGCGAAGTGCCAACAACTCGTCCAGCATCCAGCCGGTGAGGCAGCGAACCCGCTCGGTGATGAGAGCCATGCCTATGGCCTCAATGTGGCGGAGTCCGAATTCAACGGCGGGGATGGAGAGATAATTCAGGGTGCCATCTTCGAAAGCGGCTTCGCTGGGGGCGAGCACGTGTGCCTGGCCCTGAACGGTTGCATAGCTTACCGTCCCGCCAGCAAACCACGGCCGATGCAGCTTTGCAAAAGCAGATTTTCGAATGAGCAGCGCACCGACACCGGTGGGATAACCAAACATCTTGTAGAAAGAAACAGAGACGAAATCGGGCTGGACAGTTTTCAAGTCCAAGCGATTCGTAGGCACGAACGCGGCCGCGTCGAGCAGCACACACCAACCAAGCTTCTGTGCTTTTTCCACTAGATCGAAGGGGTGTTTGACGCCGGAGAAATTCGATTGCGCCGGATAGGCAAAGAGATTCTCACGGGCCGGATCGGCCTGATCCAAAAGGGCGTCCAGAAGATTCCTATCGAGACGGAGAGACGGAGCAAGCAATGGCGCGTAGAGGATGCTGGCGCCTTTGGCCCGCGCGAACTCGCGAATTCCATTGACGGAGTTGTGGTTGTCGAAAGCGAGCAGCAGTCGACTGCCTGGCGCAAACGGAAACGACTCGCCAATGAGTTTGAGAGCCCCCGAGGCGTTTTTTGTGAAGACGAGAATGTAGTCTGCGGCACTGGCACCAAAATAGTTGAGCACGTACTGGCGGGTACGCTCGACATACTTGGTTGTGGCCGTTGAGGTCGGATTGCCGGAGTGAGGATTGCCAAAAATGCCGGAGCGCAGCAGAGCAAGGTGTTGCTCCAGTTGTGATTCCGCGTAGAGAGAACCACCGGTGTAATCCAGGTAAACCTGACCCTGCTCATCCAAGCGGCGGTAATCTGTCGAACGCAGCCGATCTATGGGAGCGGTTTTGGCATATTCGGGGTATCGTGCAAGGAAGGACTCGCGCGCTCCCTCGAGGGGCAGTTTCTCGTTGGTGGTGCTAGTCGCCATGCGGTCCATCTTATCCTGTAGGCCTTCTCCTTCCAAAGTACACAATACAGTGGAGAGTCAGACTTATGGTTCGTCCCAATCTTCCAGTGGCCGCATAGACAAACGGGCGGATTGGTTCTAAGAGTACGAGAGCGGATCTGGAACTTTTTGGGGCGGCGGACGTAGTATTAGCATGGGACAAAGCTGGACGGAGGGCAGAACCATGTACTGCGACGGGTGCGGGACACCATTCACTGCGGGCACGCAATATTGCAGTTCATGCGGGAAACAATTAAGACCTGGGCCGGCGGTGGGGCCGGCCGCGCCAGCGGCGACGGCGACACGGCGGCGGCTTTGCCCGCGCGCGTGGCGGGAGATGGACGCGTCCGACGAAATATAAACATTGTGGCTGGATTTTGGGTGGCGGCGGGGTTATTGCGGCTGATCGAATTTGGCGGGCTGCTGATGTTCCGGGGAGTATTTAACCGGTCGGGATGGGACTGGATGGGGCCGGGGAGATGGCCGTTTGGAGGAGGGTTGGGGTTGAAGCCGTTCCTCATCGGCGGGTTGCTGTCGGGCGGAGTGTTGCTTGCGGTGTTTGCAGTGGCATATCTGGTATTCGCCTGGGGGTTGCTGGAGAGGCAGCCGTGGGCGCGGATTTTGGGGATCGTGCTGGCATTTTTGGCGCTGCTGCATATTCCCTTTGGGACAGCACTGGGAATTTACACGTTGTGGGTGCTGCTGCCGGAAAGCTCGGGGCGAGAGTATGACGCGCTGGCGGGAGTTGGCGGGCAAGGAAGCTCGGCGCAATATCCGGCTTGAAAGAGCGAGCGGCGCCGAACCGACGGCTAGCATGAGGCTCGAAGAAAGCGGCAGCCGCGATAACGCTGAACAAGAGAACGAGAGAGACGCACTTCATTCCACGCGGCACGAGAAGCGCGAGCCAAAGACCTACCGGCAAACACCAAGAGGGCGAGGCCTTCCTGATCTACCGTGGCGCTATAGGGTGCCGCCCCAGGAATTAGCGGGGTGGGGCGGGATCGGCGGAATTGTGGGCGACGGTCGGCTGTTGGACGATGGAAGCCGAAGTGACAAAGATCTCGTCGTGGTTGGAAGTGCGGTGGTAAGTGAGCTTGGCATGATGGCCTTCCATGTCGCTCAAAACAGCAGGATCGGCAACCTTCCAGACATGGTGGTCCTTGTCACAGGTGAATGATTGCCCGTCCGCGCTGATGGTGCCGATACAGTCCACGACCTTCTTCGACGGACCATCCTGAGCTAGAAGAGGCATGGCGCCGAGGACGAGTACACCGAGAGAGAGAACCATTCGATTGTTCATAGCAATCGCTCCATAAAAGAAATCTTCGGGGCCGGAAACTCGTGAATTGCGGCGCGCCCCAAGAAACGAATCAAAGGAGTACGCTTGAGCGCAGTGTGAGATCCGCGGGAGAGAAACGCAAACGCAACTTTTGGATAGAGCAGATTCGGGTTTCGCGGATGGGCGTTTGGGAACGAGAGGCCAGGGCGGAAGCCGTGGAGAGGTAATGAGGATAACCAGCGCGCGGAGCGGGCAGGAGATGCGGCAAGCTACTTTTTGAAGAGGTCCTCGAAGGCCTGACGGGCGTCGTTGGTGCGCGGCGGAGGAGCAGCGGCAGCGACCTGGGCAGGCTGGGCGTAGGAAGTCGGAGCGGTGTCTTTTTCGATGGTCATGCGGAATTCGTAAAACTTGCATTCGTTCTTGGTGTCTTTGGGAGTGATGCGCTCGGGGATGGGCTGAGTGCATTCGAACTGGGCGCCGGAATCGAAAAAGCGGCATTGCTTGCAACTGTGCAGCTCAAACTGGCACTTGGGACACTGGCCGTTGGGGTCGAAACCGGCGGTCAAGACAGCACCACAGTTGGAGCAGCGGCCGCGAGTGACAGTGCCGACCATGCGCGGAGTACGCGGTCCGAACTGATCGGCGCGCGGGCCGCCTTGCGGAGGCTTGCGGTCTTGCCCTTTCTCCCTTTTTGGGCCCTTTTCTGAGTCGCGATAACCGCGATGACCGTACTTTCGATCCACAAACGCCTCCGTCCGGACACAATGCCGGAGTACAACTAGAACCACTCAAACTGCCGCGCAGGTGCGCAAATCAAGCGTGATATATATCCGATCGGATTATTACACTCGGCCCACAGCGCAATCTTTACCCAGAGGTTTCAAACAGGATTGGCTACGTCCAAGCAGGAGATGGGACAACTACCTTTTTAATCCTCCGGGAGTGCGATGTCAAGCAGGGAGGCGAAGAACGTACTGAAAATGCATGAGGGCCAGGGAGTGACGTGGTCCGGTTCCTTCGCGATGACCCTGCTTACGAGTGAACTCTCCTCCTGTGTGAGCTAATTTTGTAGCGAAGCTTACTCCCAGGGGCACGAGGCGTACCATCAACCTTTTGCCCAGAGGCCCGCCAGCCCATCGGGCTTCAAATCGGGTTGCAGAAATTGCATTGGCGTTCCGGCCGAGCGGAGAATGGCTTCCGCAGCGAGATAGCCGCTGCGAACGGCGCCCTCCATGGTGGCGGGCCAGCCTGTTGCGGTCCAATCACCGGCGAGAAAGAGACCGCCGATGCTGGTCTGCTGCATAGGACGCCAACGGTCGACGCCAGGTTGCGGAGAAAATGTGGCAGCGGCTTCCTTGATGACGGTGGCTTTGAGGAGATTCGCTTCGCGAGCGGCGGGGAGCGCGTGACGGACTTCCTTGAGACAGAGATCGATGATTTCCTGACGTGATTTCTGAAGGAGATCGTAGGAGGCGCTGATGACGAGCTGGAGATATTGGCCTTTTGCTTGTGCGGTTGCGGGGCTTGCGCCGTCGTCGGCGGCGTAAAGGGCGGACTTATTGAAAATCCACTGCGTGGTGGTGTCCAGGAGGCTGAGGAAAGGTTCGGTCATTACCTGACGGTCGAACCAGAAATGGACGCCGGTGATGGGAGCGACAGTTATTTTGTCGAGGTTGCCGAGGGCGGTGTCGGTTTGCTTGACGCTGTCAGGGAGAAGATCAGAAAGCACGAGGTGAGGAAGAGCGAGGACATAGGTATCGGCGGATTCTTCGCGGCCTTGGTCGAAGAGGGCGGCGATAAGCTTGCCGTTTTCCATTCGGAGGCCGCGGAGGGGTGAACGAAAGACCACTTCCCCGCCCTTTTGTTCGATGGCTGTGCGGCAGCCGTCGTAAAGATCGCCGAGCGCAACCGCGGGGACGCCCATGCGGTAGCCATGTTTATTGGAGAGGACGGCTTTCCAGAAAACGTCGATGCCATAGCGGGCGTCGATGCGATCGAGCTCTTCGGAAAGAGCGCTGACGAGAACTACACGCCAGAACCGGCTGATGGCGGCAGGAGTTTGTTTGCGGCGCCGGAGCCAATCGAGCATGGAGAGCCCGCCGGGTTCGTCAACATCAGGCGGATGGCCGCCGCTTTGGAGAATGGAATAGAAGGCGCGGGCGATGCAGAACTTGTCTTTAAGGGTGAGAGGAGAAAAGGTGAGGAAGGAGCCGGCCATGTGGAAGGGCGCCGGGAGGATGCCTGCGTGCATTTCGCCGCGGCGGCCCTGGGGGTCGAGAAGGTGAAGGCGGTCGAAGAATTTGATTTTGTTTCCGGCACCAACGCGGCGATAGAAGTCCTCGAGGTTGGTGCAGCAGCCGAAGGTGACGTGCTGGCAATTGTCGATGTGCTCTCCGTCCGGCAAGACGTAGGAAGCCGCGCGGCCACCGAGGAACGGGCGCTGCTCAAAGAGACGGACTTGCCAGCCAGCTTCAGCCAGCGCGACGCTGGCCGACAGACCCGCCAGCCCGCCGCCGATCACGATCACGGTTTTCAAGGATATTCTCTTCCGAAAGGCGGCCGAAGCGCGCCTTGGCAATGAACAACATTTTTTCAGCTTTGGAAAGTCGGACACGCTCGCGGAAGACGGCGAAATCAAGAGACTCGATGCGAGCCAGGAGCGCGCTGTAGGTGTGCACCAAGAGCCAGAGAGCGCCGCGGCTTTCGGGATCGATCAGGCCGAGGAGCGCTGCTCCTTCTTCGTAAGACTGCCAGGCACGGTCGGCTTCGAAGCGCAGGAGTTCGCGAACGCCGAGAGTGGCTTCGCTCTTGCCCAAATCCTGCGCGGAGACGCCGTAGCGGGCGAGATCTTCTTCGGGAAGATAAACGCGGCCGAGGGCGTAATCGTCGTGTACGTCGCGGATGATGTTGGTGAGCTGGAAAGCGAGACCGAGTTTTTCGGCCAGATCGAGGGCGCGGGGTTCGTGAAAGCCGAAAACGTGAGTACAGGTGAGACCGACGGTTCCGGCGACGCGGTAGCAGTATTCGCGGAGGCGATCGAAGGTCGGGTAAGCGCGGAGAGTCAAGTCCATTTCGGCGCCGCTGATGAGATCGTGGAGATAGCGGGCAGGCATTTTGTAGCGCTGCATGGTGTCGACGAGAGCGGGCAAGACTTCCGCAGCCCCGGTTGGGGAAGCCGAGGAAAGAGCGGCAGTTCCGTCGACGAGATGCGCTTCACCCGTGACGGCATCGTCCAGGGCGGCGCGCCAGTCGGCGAGTCCGCGCTGCTTGGCGGCAAGATCGTGACCTTCGTCGGCAACGTCGTCGACGAGGCGCATGAAGGCGTAGAGGGCAGCGAGAGCGTCGCGCTTTGGTTTGGAGAGAAGGAAGAAGGCGTAGTAGAAATTGCTGTGGGCGGCGCGAGCGATGCCGTGACAGGCGGCGTAGGAGTCAGGGATCGAAATGCTCGATTCGGGCGCAGGTTGCCGCGCCGCCGCAAACGCGAATGGGCCAGCGCTGGATTCGGGATGCATGGGCCGTGTAAAGAGATGAGTGAAGAGCGCGCGGCCAAGCAGGCGAGCTTGCCTGGCTTTAGTGATGGATGGGCGGTGGTGGAGTGTGTCGTAGCCCATGGACTCGATGGCATCTAGGACCGCGACACCGCCACGGCTGAACATTTCAAGGTCCACGCTGAGGCGGCCATTGACCATTTTCGCGAGCGGAGCGCCTTTGGTGAAAAGCATGCGTGTGCGAGCGATTAAATCTTTCATGAGGCTGACGTAACGATTGTCGAAGCGGCGTTCGACGATATCTGTTTCGGTTATACCGTGAGTGGCGGCAAGGTCGAGAGGGATATAGATACGGCCCTTTTCGAGGTCGCGGCTAACGTCTTGCCAAAAATTTGCGAGCTGCAGGGCGGTGCACGTAGCGTCGGAAAGTTGCTGCCGCTTCTCGTCGCGATAACCGCAAAGATAAAGGACTAAGCGGCCGACGGGGTTCGCGGAATAGACACAATAACCGATCATGGAATCCCAAGTGGGATAGCGCTTGACGTTTTGATCCTGGCGGAAGGCTCTCAGCAGATCGGCAAAAGGCTGTTTCGGAATATCTTTAGCGACGACCGTTTCGCGCAGCGCGACGAGGACGGGGTGCGAGGGACGGCCGCTGTAACAATCGTCGAGTTCACGCTCCCACCAATCGAGAAGCTCGAGAGCACGCTCTTTTTGCGGTATTTCGTCACCGAGATCATCGGCCCAGCGGCAATAGGCGTAAAGATTGTAGAAATGTTGATGGAGATCCTTGGGAAGGAGCCAAGACACGACATTGAAATTTTCGTAGTGATGCGTGGCGAGCCAGCATGTGTAGGACTGCGCAAGTGCCAGGGAGCAGTGGTTCGCGGGAACCTGCGCAGCGATTTCGAGTTCACCTGGACGCAACATACAAAAACAGATTCCTCGCTTCGCTCGGAATGACAAAGACCGCAGGCGCAAGGCAAGTGGACACGATTGAATCGATACTACTCGGCGCGGCAGTCCCGAAAGCGGCAGCAGGGCTGCCGCACTCCAAAGTCACGGCCTTACGGCCAACTTGATTTCGCCACTGCGGATCTTCATGCGCTCGAAGGCTTGCGGCAGGTCGGTCAATCGAATCTCTTCCGTCACAAAGTCGTGGCCGACGATATCGCCGCGACGAATGGCTTCGAGAGCCTCGCGGATAAATCGCGGGGTGTGGTGGAAGGGAGAGATGAGCTTAATTTCGGAATAGTGGATGGCAGCGGGGTCAATGACGACGCTGGTGCCAGAGGGCAATCCGCTGAAGAAATTGACAACGCCACCGCGGCGCACGATGGCAAGGGCCTGCTGCCAAGTTGCGGGATTGCCGGCCGCTTCGACGACCGAATCGGGGCCTCGCTCGTCTTCGGTGAGAGATTTTACGGCGGCAACGACGTCGGTCGTTTCGGTAACGTTGATGGTGGCAATGGCGCCGAGCCTGCGAGCGACATCGAGAGGGGCGGAGCGGCGCGCCAGCGCAATCACGCGCAAGCCGCGGCGAGAAAGCATGCGGACGTACGTCAATCCGATAGGGCCACAGCCGATGACGGCGGCGGTATCGCCGGCGCGGACTTCCATTTCGTGAATTCCGCGAAGCACGCAAGCCAGGGGCTCGACCAGAGCGGCGCTGCCGTCATCGACGGAGTGCGGAACTTCGAGCATGTTTTCCATGGCGATGCGGCCGGGGATGCGCATGTATTCGGCATAAGCGCCATTGTTGAAAAGCAAGTCTTCGCAGAGATTCTCCTGGCCGCGCCGGCAATGATAGCAGCGCAGGCAAGGAGCGGAGTTAGCGGCCACAACGCGCATGCCGACGCGCCAGCGGGCATCCACGCGCTTGCCTACGGCGGCAATATCGCCGACGACCTCGTGGCCAAAAACGGCGGGAGGCTGAATCATCTTGGCGTGGTAACCGCGCTTCCAGACTTTCAAGTCGGTGCCGTCGGTGAGCGCGAGGCGGACGCGGAGCAGCACTTCATCGACAGCGAGGTGAGGCACATCTATCAACTCGACGCGTAGATCTTCGCTTCCGTACAAGACGGCTGCGGTCATTTTTGAAGGCACAGCAACGTGAGCGAAGGCAAATTTCACTTCGTCGGCAACCTCCAGCTTCTTCGTCGTCGATGTTCTCATGCGTGGGTAATCAGAATCTTGAGCGATTCGGCTGTTGGCCGGGCCGCGAGCTCCAAAGCTAGCTGAATTCTATCGAGCGGGAAGCGATGTGTGACAATCTCCATCACAGGCAGTTTCCTCCCCAGCACGAGGTCGGCGGCTGAGTCTTGGATGTCCGCAGCGGCACTATAGCTGCCCAGAATCTCCTTTTCGTCGATTCCGACGGCTGCCGCAGGAAATTCGATTTTCGTGACCGGATCGTTTGCCGCGAAAAGCAGAATGCGCCCCCCAGGTCGAGCTGCCGCTAGAGCATCCGTAACGACTGAAGGATGCGCGACGGCGACCAGAACAGCATCTGCTCCCCGACCGTCCGTCCGGGCCCGAACCGCTTCCACAAGCTTACCACTGGTTGGGTCAAACGAGTCGATGGCACCGAGAGCGAGGCTCTTTTGCCGGCGTTGTGGTATTGGATCACTGGTAAAGAGCCTGGCACCCTGGAGCTTGCTGACCATGAGCAATTGTAGGCCAATGGGGCCGCAACCGAGGATCAAGACGGTTTCGCCAGGCACGATGCGCGCTTTTTGGACGGCTTTGACGATGGTATTGATGGGCTCGATGAAAGTGGCTTCCTCAAAGCTGACATTGTCGGGGAGAGCAATGATGCCGCGTTCCGCGACCCAAGGCATGGCTTTGACATATTGGGCGAAACCACCGCCATTGGGCGTGAAACCCGCAGTAAGACCGGTCGTTTTATATTGTTTACATTGAGAGAACAGACGTTTTTCGCAATAGAAACAACGGCCGCAGGGAGTGTGATGAAAGCTCATCACGCGATCGCCGGGCGCCCACTTGGTAACGCCACGGCCTACCGAGACGACGGTGCCAGCAAGTTCGTGGCCGAGAATCTGAGGGGGTTCGACGTAGCGCTGGAAGATTTTTTTGATGTCGGTGCCGCAAATGCCGCAGGCCGCGACTTTGATCAAAACTTCTCCGTCACACACATCGGGCACGGGCACTTCCTCGACCCGGACGAGGCCTTGCTCGCGATACACGCCGGCACGCATGGTTTTGGGAATGGCTCCAAGCGAGTTCAGGGTCTCGTGTGCGGCGCCGATGCTGCTCATGTCGCGGAGACCTCTTCCAATTTGGAAATCCCGGAACGCGGGAGTTTTGAACGGTTGCGGGAGAGCACGGAAATATAGCGATCGAGAAAGTCTGCAAGCAATTTGGAGGCTGCGCGGCTCTGGCGGCCGAATTGGAGCAGAAGAGGAATGCGGTAAGGGCTAAGACCGACTTCCTTGAGCAGACCGGCTATTCTGAGATGACCCTGAGAATCGAGGATGCGCGCGAAATCCACGGGCAAATCTTCGTCCGCGGCATCGCTGATGGAGCGAACGGCAACGCAAGGAACGAGCTTTTGAGCGGCAACTGCGAGAATGTGAGCGGACTCCATCTCAACGATACTTCCCTGCCGGCGCAATTCTTCCTTCCCGCCGGCGGTTGCCACGATTTTCTCAGAAGTCAGGGAAACCTGCACAGGCTTTGCTCCAGATGCAACGGCGAGATCAACCAGGATGGGGTCGCTAGGAGCGTCAACCAGCAAGTCCAGAGATTTCGAGGAGCGGGAGACAACGACATCGCCTGGCAAGAATGCAGGGTCAAGCGAACCGGCAAGTCCCGTGGAGATGCACAGGTCGTGGAGCTCGACGGGAATCGAGGACATGGCTTTGGCGGCACTTGCCGGACCCATGCCAGTGAGCAGGACGGTGACTTCATCGAGGCCAATATTGGCTTTGAGGAGATCAAATTCGCGACGACGCTCCCAATTCTCGAATTCGTAAGGGACGAACGGATGGCGAGAGGACCATTGGGAGAACTCGGATTTAACGGCGAAAGTGACGAGAATGCGCATAATTCCGTATATCCAAGATGCCGGGCCGAAGCCCAGCGCTACATGAGCTAGACCTGCCCGGGCACCGGCACGAACACGGGCACAGGCGGAAGCCTGTGCCACTAAAATCTATGCGGCGCGGGCCATTTTTCTAGCGCGGCCTGGCTTGACGTAGCCGTTCGCCTCATACCAGCGGGCGGCGCGTTCCAGAGCCGCGGCGACCGAGCCCGGCTGAAAACCTAGTTCACGCTGCGCTCTCGTGCAATCCACGAACATCAGGTGCTGCGCTATTTTCACGCCTTCAACAGGAATTTGCGGCTCTTTCCCGATGAGCCGTGAGAAGGCCGTGCTCATGTAGGCTACACCTAAAGCGAGGCGGTGAGGAATTTTCAGCCTGGGAGCGGGCAAACCGGTGATCCCGGCCAGCAGGTCCAACATTTGCTTGAGCGTCAGGTTTTCGGCGCCGAGAAGATAACGTTCGCCGACTTTGCCTTTTTCCGCGACGAGCAGATGCCCGGCCGCGCACTCTTCGGCGCCGACAAAGTTCAGGCCGGTCTCGACGTAACCGGGCATTTTTCCATTCAGGAAATCGAGAATGATTTTACCCGTGGGAGTGGGCTTCCAATCGCCGGGGCCGACGGGAGTGGTGGGCATCGCTACGATAACGGGCAAACCTTCCTTGGCGGCGTCCAGCGCCTCGCGTTCGGCCTGCCATTTGGAGCGTTTGTAATGCCCGACCATTTCTTCCAGCCGGGCGTCCGTGAATTCGTTGGGGAGCTGAGGCCGGTCGACGGCAATGGTCGCTACCGTACTTGTATAGATAAATTTTTCGACGCTTGCGCGTCTCGCGGCTTTGAGGAGATTCCTGGTGCCTCCAACATTGGAATCGTAAATGTCATTAGTTTTCCTTGCCCACAGGCGGTAGTCTGCCGCGACGTGGAAAACGCACTTTATGCCGGCCAAAGCGCGATCCAAAGAGGATGGATCGCGCAAATCGCCAGTAACGTATTCGAGAGAAAGGTCGGCGATGGCGCGGTTGGTGCTGGAGGGACGCATCAGGACGCGGACATCCTCGCCACGAGCGACAAGTTGCCGGGCCACATGGCTACCCAGGAAGCCCGACGCTCCTGTGACCAGAGTGGTCATCCGGCTTCGGCCCCTTCGCGAAAACGGTCTCGCGGCGACTCCGGCAGCGGCGAGAGTTCCGCTGCGGAAGAATTTCGCGACTCCGGGGAAAAAGAACCAGCGTCCAGCAGGGACGAAAACATGGCGCAACGGCGGTCCAACAAACGGCGGCGAAGACGGGCGACTTGCGCGGCCAGTTCGGGAGAGAGTGTGGCCGGGGTGAGGAAGAAACCGTCGACGCCGAGATTGCGAATTTCGGCGTGAAGGCGCTCTACTTCGGCGAAGGCATCGAAAGGCGAGATGAGGCGCGCACAAACTAAAAAACCCGCCAGGCGCGCCCTGCGAAGCGCTTCGAATCCGGTGAGAAAAGAAGAATCAGAAGAGCTGCGGTCCCGAAGTACGGGCGAGCGGGCCGTAAAGCGGATGACAAAATAAAAGCGAGAAGAAGGCTTAAATTCATGAAGGCGGGACTTCAAAGAGGCGCCGGAAGTCTCGAGGAAGACGTGGCGACCGGAGGCCGCTAGCGCATTGGCCAGGAGCGGTACGCCGGGATCATCGAGCGATTCGGAACCACCAATCCAAACGATGGGCGAGCGAAAGCGCGAGATGCGGGCTGGCGACGGGGAACTTTCGTTGGCACGGTGCGAGATGCTTGCAGCAAATGAACCGGAACCTGGGTCGAAAAAGGCGTCAGGAGATAGCCGGAGGATTGGAGATGGACCGTGCGGGTTGGTGAAGATACGGGAAGAAACTGCAAGAACGAGATCCGCGGTGAGCCGCAATGAAAAGGACATCGCGGGCTCTAGAACCCGCTCCGCAGCCGGAATTCGGCTGGCTGGAATTTCATGGCGCAATATTCGTGGGGACTTTGCACTTGATTGCGAAAACGCGCGAGCGCGTAAAGCGGAAACGAAATGCGGTAAAGGTGATACTTCAAGTAAAAGACGCCGGGAAAGCCGGTGCCGGTGAAATCAGATTCGCTCCAGGAACCGTCAGCGTTTTGGTGGTGGACGAGGTAGGAGAGCGCTTTGTGGATCGCTGGGTCATCGGGCGGCACGCCGGCAAGAAGACCAATCAAGCCCCAGGCAGTTTGCGAGGCAGTACTGTTGCCCTGCCCTTTTGTGCTGGGATCGGTGTAGCTCCAGAGAGACTCACCGAAACTGCCATCGGCTTTCTGGACAGCACGCAACCAGCTCACCGCGCGCTGGCAAAATTCTCTTGCCGTAAGGGAAACGGTTTCGAGGGCGCGGAGAGCGCCACTTGTGCCGTAAATGTAGTTAACGCCCCAGCGGCCGAACCAGGAGCCATCTTCGCACTGATCCTTCAGCAGGAACTTCACGGCGCGCTGAACCGCGGGGTGCTCGGCAGGCCATCCGAAGCGGCCAAGACATTCGAGGACGCGAGCCGTCACGTCGGCCGTCGAAGGATCGATCATGGCATTGTGATCAGCGAAGGGGATGTTGCACAAAAGTTTGCGGTCGTTGTCGCGGTCGAAGGCGCCCCAACCGCCGTCTTTATTTTGCATGCTGAGAAGCCACTGAAGGCCAAGGCGAATCGCATTTTCCATGCGCTCGGGATCAGGATGCCTCACGCGCTGCAAGGCCATGAGAACGAACGCGGTGTCGTCCACATCGGGAAAGAAATCATTGCGGAACTCGAAGGCCCAGCCTCCGGGCTCGGCGTCTTTGTTTTTGAATTGCCAGTCGCCGGGGCCGAGGACCTGTTTGGAGAGCATCCAATCGGCGGCTTTCACAAGCGCGGGGTGATCCGCGGGCAGACCGGCTTCTTCCAAAGAGACCATGGCGATGCAGGTGTCCCAAACCGGGGAGACGCACGGCTGCATGCGGATGGTGTCGGCCTCTCCGATCTCAAAGCGCGAAAACTCGCGAATCTCGCGAGCAGTGAGGGGATCGTCGGGACCTTGTCCGAGGGCCATGAGCGCAAAGATGGAGTTCATCATTGCGGGATAAATGGCCGCGAGTCCCTCGCTGCGATCCAAATGAGCGAGCATCCAGGCTTTGCACTCGCGGAGAGCGCGATTGCGAAGCGGCTTCCAAGGAAGCTTTTCGTAGAGTTTGAGGCCGCGATCGATGGCGAGGAAGATGTTGCGCCAAGAGAGGAGTTGCTTGCTCCAATCGAAGGCGGCAGCTTTGTGCGAGATGTCTTTGAAGAGTTCGTCGACGCGGGCGCGCTCGGGTAGGCGCCAGTCCGGACGAAGGGCAGAGAGGATGGCCATGGGGATGACGATGCCGCGCGTCCAGGACGACATTTCGTAAATGTTGAGACGAAACCAGTCGGGCAAGAGCAGCAGTTCCGGGGGAATGGACGGGACAAGGTCCCAGCCGACTGCGCCGATGAGCGCAAGATAAAAGCGGACGTAAGAATTCGTGAGCTCGAGGCCGCCGAGACGGTGGACCGTTTCGCGCGCCTGCGTCATGTGCGGCGCATTGGTATCGTCGCCGGCGAGTTTCAGCGCGAAATAGGCTTTGCAGGTGGCATTTAGGTCAGAGGGACCGCCGGGGAAAATATTCCAGCCACCATCAGCGAGTTGGCGCTGACGAACATAGTTGGCGAGCTTGGCAATGCGCTCCGGATCGGCCTTGCCCAGGACATACAAATAGTAAATGTAATCGGATTCGAGAGTGGTATCGGCTTCAAGTTCGCCGAGCCAATACCCTTCTTGCGATTGCAAAGAGAGGAGATGATTTGCGCCGTTTTCGATGGCTTGCTCGAGAGAACCAGCCGTGTCTTTCTCAAGCCAAAGAGGTGGTGCGGCAGGAACGGGCCGGTCGAGACCTATGCGTGTACCTGTCGCCAAAATACGTCCCCCAGAGCAAAGTCTACTAAAAGGCAGGCGTATTAGATTCGCCCCATTTTCATGCAGCTTGCCTAACTGCTGTATTGCGAGCCACTTCCCACACGTTCCGGCGCGAGCGCCGAGCCCATTTGAGACTGAGTAACACGAGTACCAGCAAATTATCGCTGTCTTGCGGCAATGGGTCAACTTCTAAGATGCAGGTGCGTGACCGAGTAGTTGTCAGAGAGTAATAGTTGGCGGCGCATGCAAGGTACGTTCCACCAGGACGTGCAGGGGCTCTGGCAGTGGTTCGCCTTCGCGCTGGGATACGGAGGGCTTGGTGCGCAGTAGATGGGCAGGAAGGTTTATCCAGGATGGAGCACCGGCAGGCGCGTCCATCGGACCGCGGAGAACAATGGCGTCGGCGCGGTCGAGAGCGGCACGCGCGGAGTCCTTGAAATCTTCGCGGGCAGGATCAATCACGGCGAAATAAAGACTGGGCTTCATAAATTGCAGAAGAGAATTGCTTTCGAGGATTAGTGGAGGCGAATCACCATCTGTTTCCGCAACGGTTTCCCGCAGGGAGGCGCGCATCAACGGCAAGCCTTCGGCAAGAAAACCTTGCTTTGTTCTTAGCCAAAACGAGCGCTTCGCTCCGGCGGCCAGAAAGCGCGCGCTGTCCGTGCCGGACTGCGGATGCTGTTCCCACTCGATGGCGCAGCTATGCTCGTCGGGAGCGCAATCACAATTTTCGACATTTTGTGCGCAAACGCCGTGGCCGTATTGCGTGATTTTTCCGGCGATCCAATTGGCCTGCGGGAAGGCGCTGATGATGTCGCAGACAAGTTGCGTCTTGCCGATGCCGCGGGTGTGGCCGCCGACGACGACCACGCGCCAATGTGGAGTTGCGCGCACTTCACTTCCCTTCCAGCTTGGCTTCCAGTTTCTTGATGCGCGCAGCTAACTCGGGCAGGCGGGCCTGCCATGCGAATTGTTCCTTGAATTTGTCGAGCGGACGCGCGGGCGTACCCCAAACGGTCTGGCCGCTGCGAATCACCTTGCCGCCGAGAACGCCGGATTGGCCGCCGATGACCGCGCCATCTTCCAAATAACATTGTTCTCCAAATCCAGCCTGGCCGCCGACAACCACATGCTTGCCGAATTCGCAGGAGCCGGAAAGGCCGACCTGCGCGGCCATGACCGTATGGGCGCCTATCTGACAGTTGTGCGCGATATGGACGAGATTATCGAGTTTTACGCCTTCGGCAATGCGCGTGTCGTCGAGCGAACCGCGGTCGATGGTAGTGTTCGCGCCGATTTCGACGTCGTCGGCGATTTCCACGATTCCTGCTTGCGGGAATTTCCAGTAGCGGCCTTCTCCTTCCGCGTAACCAAAACCATCGGCGCCGATGACCGCGCCGGAATGAATTTCCACGCGATGGCCGATGCGGACGCCAGCGTAGAGAGTGACGCGCGGGTGAATGCGGCAGTGGTCGCCAATCCAACAGCCCGCACCAATCACGCTGTGCGCACCGATTTGCGTGCCTGCGCCGACGCGGGCGTCTTCGCCGATCACCGCAAATGGACCGATGCCGGCGCTCTCGCTGACTTTCGCGAGCGGCGCGACTATCGCGCTTGGATGAATTCCAGTGGCGATGGGGGCTTTTTCCAAAATCAGAGCAGCGGCTTTTGCGAAGGCCACTTTCGGTTGCACAGTTCGGAGAATGGTCTTCCCTTTCAGGGCGATATTTTCCGGGGCGATCACGCAGAGTGCCGCGGACGCGCTAGCGCGGGCCGCGTGCTTGGCTCTTTCAAGGTAGATGAGATCGTGCGGGCCGGCGCGCTCGGGCGCCGCTACACCGCGCAACTCAATGGCGCCGTCTCCTTCAAACTTTACGCCAATCGCTTCCGCCAATGACTTTGCCGTTTGCATCATCGAAGACCTCTCTCAAAAATCATACAGTTCAGGTTCGCCCTCGGGCCTTGTCTTCCACCGTTGGTGCACCCAGACCCATTGGTCGGGGTGTTTGCGAATAATCGCTTCAATTAATTTCGTAAAGCGCTGCGTATTCTCAAAAACATCGCGCTCGGTGTCACCTGTGCGAATTATTTTGACTGGAGGCTCAAAGCAGAGACGATATTTTTGGATGCGATCGTCCCAGTAGGCGTATCCGGGGACCACGGCTGCGCCGGTGTGCAGTGCCATGCGGGCAATTCCCGTCGTTGTGCTGGCGGATTTGCCAAAGAAATCGACGAAGACGCCTTCCGCCGGAAGGGTGTTCTGGTCCGCGAGGATGCCGATGGTTTCGGAATCCTTCAAAATCTTCAGCATGACGCGCGCTGATTCGTTCTTGAAGATGGGCTGGTTGCCGGAAAAACAGCGGTAACGGTTAACGAGAGCGTCGAGGCGTCGGTTGTCGAGAGGGCGAGCCATGTAATGCAATGGATAGCCGTAGACCGCGTGGGCGAAGGAGGAAAGTTCCCACGCGCCTATGTGGCCGGTGAGGAAGAGTACGCCTTTGCCGCGCCGCTGGCCTTCGAGAAAATTTTCGTGGCCTTCGAGAATCACGAGCTTCTCGATATTTTCTTTCGTTAGGCGCGGAAGCCGCGCAAATTCCGCGGCCATCCAGCCAAGATTGCGGACCATTTTGCGCGTCACGTCCTTGCGCTGCGCGCCGGTCCAATCCGGAAAAGCGAGCCGCAGATTGAACTCCGCGGTCCTCTTCAGCTTGGGCTGCAAGAAAAACAGCAGACTCGCCACGAACGCCGCGTAGGCACGCGCGAAGCGCCGTGGAAGGACGGCCATCTTTTTCAAGAGCATCCAAACTGCGGCGTATTCGAACCATTCTTTCATGCTAGGCCCAGACGGCCGTGTGGCAGCCGATGCGCGACAGTATGCAAGAGGTGACCGGCTCGAAGATAGAGGTTCAATGCTAGACTTTTCACTTCGTGAGCGAATTGCCTACTGCCAGCCCGGAAAAACCTTGGACCAAGTCCTTGGCCCGCATCGGCTGGACCAGTCTCATCCTCGCGACTCTTTACTTCTGCTATTTCAGTCACCTCGGCGCCATCGGGTTTGTCGGCCCGGATGAGCCACGCTACGCGTGGATTGCTCGCGCCATGGCGGAAACGGGCGATTGGGTCACACCGCGTTTGTACGGCAAGCCATGGTTCGAGAAGCCGCCACTCTATTATTGGGGCGCCGCGGCGTCTTTCAAAGTTTTTGGCGTGAGCGAAGCCGCGGCGCGATTGCCGAGCGCGATTGCCGCGCTGCTTGCGACGCTCGCGCTGGCGTGGCTGGCGTGGCGATGGTACGGAGGAGAGACAGCAAGATGGCTGTTACTGCTCCTACCGACAACTGTCGGGATGATCGGATTCTCGCACGCTGCTGCCACAGATATGCCGTTCAGCGGGATGGTGACGATTGCCATGGTTTGTGCGGCGGTGGCTTTGCGGCTGTCACCGACACAACCGGGCGAGGCAAGCGCCACCCGCATTGGTTCATCGACGCCGTGGGTCGCCCTCGTTCTGTTCGGCTTTTTTCTGGGACTTGCCGTACTCGCTAAAGGGCCTGCAGGAATCATTCTTTGTGGCGGCGCGGTTTTTTTCTGGGCCATTTTCACGAAGCGTTGGCGTGACGCGTTTCGCTTACTTCATCCCGCGTCCATCGCCGCTTTCTGCCTTACGGCGCTGCCCTGGTACATTCTTTGCCAGCGGCGGAATCCCGATTTTCTCCGCGTCTTCATCATCGAACATAATTTCAAACGCTTCCTCACTCCCGAATTTCAGCACATCCAGCCGTTTTGGTTCTACGGCCCGGTCGTGCTACTCGCCATGCTTCCTTGGACTGTTCTGCTGCTCTGGAGTGCACTCTCGGGCTTCTTGAACTTCTGCCGCTCTCGTTACGCCAATCCTTTCGGTTTGCTTTTATTCTGCTGGTCTGGTTTCACCATCCTCTTTTTCACTCTTTCCAAATCAAAGCTCCCGGGTTACGTACTTCCTGCCATCGCTCCGATCGCGTTGCTGACGACTCACTCGATTGTCTCAAGACTCAGACTCCTTCATTCAGCTCGTTGGCTATTTTCGACGGCCGGACTGACTCTGGTCCTACTGGGCGTTGTGGCGAGCCGTTTTAGTGATTCCATTCCCTTTGTAACAGACATTAGACCCGCGCCTGCGGTCACGCTGCTCACTGTAATCGCTATTGCGGGAGGAGTTCTTGCTACCGGATTAGCTCTATCCCGCCGGTTGCGCGCCTCCTTCTTGGCAGCAACCATTAGCATTCTTTGCCTCATGACCGCTGACACCAGCTATCTCTGGCAGTTGGACGACGGAATTTCGGCGCGGCCTGTCGTTCGGACTGCGTTAGAACACTTAACGAACAGCCAGATTGCCGCTGCAACCACCTACGAATTGCCGAGAGCCTTGAAATTTCAAGTGGACTTCTATTTGCACCGCGAGACCGCGGAGTGGACTCCGAATAACGTCGAGCACTCGGTGATCTTCACCAACCGCAAGCAATTGCAGGAACTGACCAAACTGGGAGCAAAATGTGTGCCCTACGTTGTGTATCCTGCGGTTGCACTCTGCGAAGCCGGGAACGGCGAATCGCTCCTAATGCGTGGCGCTACCAGTAGCGGGAAGCTTCAGTAGGAAAAAGCTGACAACGCGATTTTCGTAGTCGCGCTTGTCGTTTTCGCCCATGGCCGAAAAATTTCCGTGGGCAATGACGACCTGATCGCGGGGCTCGGGCGAGTCCATAAACATATGCCGCGTGATATCGGCAAGCTCGGGATCGTCAGAGGCTTCGATAAACAGCTTCGGGACGCCAGCCAGCGCATTTAACTTTTTCGAAAGCGGAGGATCTTCCCGATACTTGTAGTTCAGCCACGTAAAACTAAATTCTGCCGAGCGAACCATGAGCGGAAATCCACCGAGGCCACTGCGCTCCACACCGATTTTCACCATCTGTTCCGGAACATCGTAGACAGAATCCAGGACGATGGCGCGGATGCGCCGATCGTTCTCAGCCTCGCGCAAGGCGGCATAGGCGCCCAGATTGTAGCCCCATAACCCGAAACGGCCCCGATCTACATCGTCTCGCGCGGCGACGGTATCGACCGCGGAACGCACCTCATCGGCCTCGCGATAGCCAAACGTGGTAATGCCACCGTTTCCGCCGTGAGCCGCAAAATCAAAAACAAACACGTTGTACTGATGGTCCTGCAACGCGGAAACCAGGGTCAACAACTCGCCGCGGCTGGAGCCATATCCGTGGCACAGGATGATGGTCGGGGCGCCGCGTAAACCGGGGAAGAACCAGCCGTGGCGGTCGCCCAAGTCCGGAACGGTAAAATCGACCAAGTCCGGCTTGCCGGGAAAGCTGTTCATGTCGATTTCGCTTCCGGTGCGCTGAGGCTTGACAAGCCGGTAGACCAGAAACCCGGCGATGGCGGCCGTCGCGAGCACGGCAAAAAAAGCCAGCGCCAGAACCGCCGTGAAGAGTTTTGTGTACCACTTGGTTGGATAGCGGAGTTCGTACAGGATGGACATTCTTAGTCTGCGCGTTAGCGCGGCCAGTGCCGCCGATTTTTACTCCTCACCAAAAAAGCATTCCAAGCGTGATGTTAGCACACCTTTTCTGCGCCACTTCCGGAAGCCTTGCGCTACTGTGTCGGAATTGTATCGGAGCGGTGTCCGGCTTGATTATGCGGCCTCTGATTCAGCTATCATAGGGGCTGAGCGGCAGGGGCCGCTTGGCAGTTCTCTTCTCCATGAATATTGTCGATTTGCGCCAGACGACGGTCCGCCAACTTGAACCGCTTCTTGAAGAGGAAGCACGGCACTGGCGCGACGAACTCCATTGGGATTACCGGAGCGCGCTAGAACTTATCAAGCGTTTTCTGGACGCTCACGCGCTGGCAGGATGCGTGGCATTTGAAAACGGAAGCGCCGCAGGTTATTCCTTTTACGTTCTTGAGGAGCAGAAAGGGCTCATCGGCGGGCTCTACGTCTCGGCAAAGTTTTCGCAAGCGGCCATTGGGCAGCGCTTGCTGGACGAAATGCTGTTTTCCATGCGCGCGATCCCGCAGCTTTCGCGCATTGAAGCGCAGCTTATGCCCTTCTGCGGGCCGGTGGATGTGCCGCTGGTCAATCAGGGATTCCACCTGTACTCCCGTCAATTCATGCTCCTGGACCTGCAGAAGCTGCCCGAGGCCAAGCCCGGAGTTTCCGCCGGAATGCGCCTGGACCGCTGGAACGACCGCTACTTCGAGCCCTGCGCCAAATTGATTTATCTAGCGTACGCGAACCACGTCGACGGCGAAATCAACGATCAGTACCGCACCCGATCCGGAGCCCTGAAGTTCTTGAAAAACATTATTCTGTTGCCTGGGTGCGGCCATTTCGTGCCGACAGCCTCGTTTCTGCTGCGCGAACCCGGAAGCGACGACCTTGTCGCCGCAGTGCTGACGAGCGAAGTCTCTCCCGGCGTGGGCCACACGACGCAAATCTGCGTGCTCCCCGGGTATCAGGGGCACGGCATAGGCCGCATGTTGATGCAGACTTCCGGCGAAGCACTGCGCAAGATGAAATTCAAGGAACTGACACTTACAGTTACCGCGGAAAACTACGGGGCGGTTCAGCTCTACCAAAAAATGGGATTCACGACGATTCGAACATTTACCGCGGGCGTGTGGCCACGCTGAAGTCCAGCTTACTTCCTGGTGCGGTCCTTGAGCAAATTCTTCAGCTCGGTCATGAATTCCTGAACGTCCTTGAAGTCCATGTAAACCGAGGCAAAGCGGACGTAAGCGACCTTATCAAGCTTCTTCAGCTTATGCATGATCATCTCGCCGACTTCGGTGGTGGTAAGTTCACGCTCCGTGGCTTCATGGACCACGCTTTCGATTTCATCGACGATGGCTTCGAGCTTCGGAGTGGCGACAGGTCGCTTTTCGCAAGCCTTTAGCAATCCTTGAAAGATCTTTTGGCGCTCGAAGCGCTCGCGGCGTCCGTCCTTCTTGATCACCATGTAAGGAATTTCGTCGATGCGCTCGTAAGTGGTGAAGCGGCGGTTGCATTTGAGGCATTCCCGTCGGCGGCGGATGGTGTCGCCGGCGCGGCCCTCGCGGGAGTCAATTACCTTATCGTCCAGATGGGCACAAAATGGACACTTCACTCAGGCATCTCCAGTGCACTCCCTCAAGCAAACCACGCCAATCAGACTTCCAGCTCTTCTTTTTCGTGCTGCGCCATCTTCCGCAGCTTCCCGGGCGAGAATCCCTCGCGGAACAGCAGCGGCACGCCCGCAAGACTACACGCAGCAAAGGAAATCAGCCAGAGGACAATTGCGGCAGCAGTGGCAGGCTCCTTGTCCACACCAAGCACAGTCGTGAAAGCGAGGAACGTCGCCACCTGCGCTCCTCCACCGACAGTGGGAAGTTGCACAGCTGACCCGGCGAGGGTGAAGGCCAAGACGAGCATGGCATCGCCGAGATCGAGAGTGGCCAGCCTGCCACCAAACGCATGCGCCACCCAAAGATAAACCAGTGCCACCAGAAACCAATGGGCCGCAGAATAAAGCGCAGCCATGAGGAGTTCCCCAACGGAGCGAATCGCCTGCACACCGCGCACAAAACCGAGCAGGATGCGTGCGACCGCGGCGCGCCATCCATGCGCGGCATGCCAGCCCTGAAGGCGCCGTTCAAGCAGCGCCGTGCCGTGCAGGCGCAGATACACCAAAAAGATGATGGCTCCCAGGACCGCAAGAGAAAACACCGAACCCGCCGTCCTCGCACCCGTTTCGAGCGCGCTTGCCGCCTCGCTTGCATGCCCTCGCGATTGGAATAGCAGGAGCCCGATTGCGGCAATCACCGCCATGCTTGCAAAATCGAAGATGCGCTCCAGAGCATAAATGCCGAACATGTCCGCGAACGGGAGTCGCTCCTTGCGCGCCAAAAGCCCCGGCCTGACCAGCTCGCCAGCCCGCCCCAGCAAGAAAATGGCTGAAAAACCAGCCAGAGTCATGGCATAAATTTGCCAGAACCGCGACGGCCCCAGGTTTCCCTGGAACAGTTTCCAGCGCAAAGCACGAATCGCATAGCAAGCATAAATCGCGACAATGGCAAGAAATAGCAGGTAGGGATTTGCGTTACGGACGGCATGAAGAAGCTTCACGCCGCTAAAGCCCTTCATGTGGATGAGGCCTCTGGAAAAGTACAAGGCCAGCCCGAGAATCACAAGCCCGAGCAGAGCCAGGAGCAGCTTCCTTGAGGATGAACGCATGAACTTGCCAGACTAGCGGTAGCAAGCAGATGCGTCAAGGCGCGGAAGCTCACATGTCGCAAGAATTTGGTTGAAATATGGATAGCCAAGAATCAATGGCCGGAGGGCCGAAAGTGCGGCCCGATGGAAGGACGTCCTTGCTGAGAGTGCTATGCTTGTGTCCAGCGGCAGGCGTGAGTAAGATGCCCCTACTTGCGGTCGGTCGTCCGGGCCAGGTCAACGGGGAACTTTTGGGGAGCAGTTTGCGTTCCATAGTTGCAGGCCGAAGTTGGCTCCTAGCAGCTTTGGGGTCAAACTGGTCGCCGTAGCGGGATTCGAGGCTGATGATACGTTGGAGCAGGACGCCCAACTGGTCCAGCAATGCCTCCAGGGCGACGGTTCGGCCTGGGAGGAACTTGTGCGCCGTCACACGCGCCGCATCTTCAACATTTGCTACCGGTTTACCGGCAATGGCACAGAGGCCGAAGACTTGTCGCAAGAGGTTTTCCTCCGGGTGTATAAAACTATTGGGAGCTATCGTTCCGCTTACGGCGGGTTTGCTACATGGATGACGAGCGTAACGCGCAACCTTTTGATCGACCATTACCGGCGCACCAAGCGCGACCGCATCACGGATTCGCTCGAGGACGCCATGCCGGTGGTCGAAAGCAAGGAATCGGCCGGACGCCGGCCGGATCAGCAGCTGCTTCTCGGCGAACTCAGTTCCCAGGTGCAGACGGCGCTGACCAAACTATCGCCCGAATTGCGCGAGGCGGTGATCTTGCGCGATTTGCAGCAGCTCGATTACAGAGAAATTCGCCAAGTTTTGGATGTACCGGAAGGAACCGTGAAATCGAGAATCAACCGCGGACGAATCGAACTAGCGCGCATCCTGCAACAGATGGGAGTGCGTCCGTCATGATTTGTTTCTTCCTCTGCAATTTGGAGTGCGATCAGGCACGGAGCATGGCATGACCTGGACTTGCGAACAAACCGAAGCGCGGCTGAGCGATTATCTCGACGGGTTGATGAGCCCGGCCGAGCGGCATGAATTCGATATGCACGCCAATACGTGTGAAAGCTGCGTGCAAATTGTCGCGGGCGTGTCCCATTTAGTGAACGATTTGCACTCGATCGAGCAAATTCAACCGTCCCCACTGCTGATCGAAATGATTCTGAATCAAACGCTTGGGCCGCGCAAAACCAAAAAGGGTTGGCGCGGAGCGTTTGGCTGGTTGGGCGGGCTGGCTTCTCCCCGCTTCGCCTATAGCGCGGCCTCACTTGCCGCTTCTTTAGTGATTTTAGTGGCCGCCTCGGGAATCTCCTTGCGCAAACCGAAACTCGCGGATCTGTCTCCGGTGAACGTTTATCGGAGCGTGAACCGCCAAGCGCATCTCGTGTACGCCCGGAGCACCAAGTTTGTCAGCGATCTTCGCGTCGTTTACGAAATTCAGTCTCGCTTGAACAAGGATAACGAACTGCCTACGACGCCCGAAACCACCATGCCACAAACAGCTCCGGAGAAATCACCGGGCAGCACAGACGGCACTCGTCCAAACACTCCGCGACAGCAGAACCGCGCTAATGGCATCAGACGAGAACTTGAAGTTCTCGCCATGGAAGTGCCGACGTTCAGTGTTTCTCTTTGCGGCCAGTTGCTCGGAAGGAGAATTCCATGAAGTGTGCGGTCCATTCTGACGTGGACGCGACGGGCTATTGCCGCAATTGCGGCAAGCCCATGTGCCCGGATTGCGTCCGGCCGGTGCGTGACGTTTTATATTGTGAAGATTGCCTGGCCACCGGCATGGGGCATCCAGTGCCTTCTATGGCTCAAGCTGCCCCATCGGGAATAAATCCGCCAGCGCCCGCGGAGGCCTTGCCGCCTCCCGGCCAGCCGGGAATCGGACCGAGCCCAGTTTTAGCTTTCTTCCTGGGTTTTCTGCCTGGCCTGGGCGCTTTCTATAACGAGCAGTACGGAAAAGGAATGATCTATCTCGCGATTTTTCTGGTTCTCTTTATCGCGGGCGTGAATGGCGCGATGAGCGGCGGCGCGGAGGCTGCGCTCTGGCTCTGCATTTCCGCGCTTTGGATCTACATGCCCATTGATGCTCTGCGCACGGCGCAGGCCAAACGTGCGGGCCAGACATTGACGGACCCGCTAGACAGTTTCAGCAAGAATCGCCCTATCGGTCCAATTCTCTTGATTGCCGCCGGCCTGCTGCTCCTGCTCAACAATTTTGATTGGTTTCCGTGGTACCGGGTCTCGCAGTTTTGGCCTTTGATTTTGATCGCCATCGGCATCCTGATGTTTCGGAACCGGATGAACCGCGGTCAGTAGGAGAGCTTTCGTGAGGTCTAACGACGATGAGTAATCATGCCCAATGCACCTGCCAGCGTTGCACCATCCGCGGCCTTCGGGGCCCCGTCATTGTGGTAACCATCGGCGTCCTTTTTCTTTTACAGGAAATGCGCGGCGGTTTTTTTGACTTCAGCAACACGTACCCCGTGATCATCATCGTGATTGGCATTATGAGTCTCGCCTGCGCAATGGCGTCCAACGAAGGCCATGTTTCCGGAGTTGTCTCCATGCCGCCTGGGGTACCTCCGCCGCCGGGCGTGCCACCTCCTCCGGCGACCGCCGCGCCCACTTCCTACCCGGGACAAGGACAATAAAACCAGATGGCCAGGAGCCGGCAACGCAGCAGCGGAATCTTTACGGGCCTCGTTCTTTTAACCGTTGGCGTCCTGCTCCTGCTCCACAACTATCGTGGCCTGGAACTTGGCGATGTGCTGCTCCATTGGTGGCCTCTCGCGCTCATCTTTCTGGGCCTTATCAAGCTCTATGAGCGGACCGTCGCGAGCCGCTCCGACGATCCGGGCTCCGCGCGCATCACCGGCGGAGAAGTCTTGCTGGTCATTGGAATGATCACGCTATTGAGCGTCGTGGTCGCCGTCGACTACGCCAAGCGTACGATTCCCGGCCAGCTACCCAGCGAATTCTGGGGGGACGCTTACCCGTTCGACTTGGATGTCGCGCCGATGAACGTCCCGGCGAATGCTCGAATCACCGTGCGAGGCGGACGCGGCGAAATTTCCATCCGCGCCTCGGACACTCCCGAGATCCGTGTATCGGGCAAGAAAAATGTTCATGCCTGGAACGAATCGGACGCCCAGCGCCGCGCCGGCCCCGTCTCCGTAGAAATCGTGCAAAACGGCGACGGCTATGAAATTCATCCCACTGGAATGGGCGCCGGTGACGATCGCATAAGAATCGACCTGGATATTCAGGTCCCCAAAAAGGCCTCCGTCACCGTCCGGAATACACAGGGGGACATCCATGTGTCCGACATGGCCGCGCCCGTCGCCATTACGAGCACCAGCGGCGATGTCGAGGTTCGCGATACCTCTGGCGACGTGAACGTTGAAATGCACAAAGGCGACATCAAAGTTTCGGATACCAAGGGCGATATCAAGATCTCCGGGAACGGCGGCCAGGTGAACGTAGCTTCGGCCACGGGTAGTTTCACTCTCGACGGGGAATTTTACGGCCCGATTCGCGCCGATAAGGTCGCCAAGGGCCTTCGCTTCATTTCTCAGCGCACCGACCTTACGCTGACCTCGCTAACCGGCCACATGGAGGCAAGCTCCGGCAATATGGAGATTGTGGATGCCCCCGGAGACATCGCTTTGCGAACGAACCGCTATTCCGTCAACATCGAGAACGCTACCGGCAAAGTGAACGTCGACAATCGTGACGGCGACGTTGGCTTGCGCTTCTCTTCCCCACCGAAGGAAGACATCGGAGTCACCAACACCAACGCCAGCGTCTCTCTCACTCTTCCGGAGTCTGCGAATTTCAGCATCCTCGCTGATTGCCATTCCTGCGATATTGATTCTGAATTTTCGGCGGACACCTTAAAGAAGACCTCGACGGCTTCCGGCGATTCTCATCTCGAAGGGAAATACGGCAAGGGGCGCGGACCTAAAATCACTCTTAAAACCAGTTACGGCTCCATTTCGATCCGCAAAACGAGTTAGCGAACGTTCCTCACGGATTTTTCATTTCGTTCTAGCGTTCCGCCAGCCGGTTCAAATCCTCAAAAAATGCCGGGTAGGAAACTCCCGCGCAATCGGCATCGCGAATCACGGTGGGGCCCGTCGCCGCCAGTCCCGCCACAGCGAAAGCCATCGCGATCCGGTGGTCTCCGCGCGGCTCAATCTCCGCGCCGCGCAGTTTTCCCGCGCGCCGCCCTTCCACTTTCAATCCGTCAGGACGTTCTTCGACCGTGGCGCCCATCCGCCGCAAATTTTCCACCAGTGCGGCGATACGGTCGCTTTCCTTTACGCGCAGTTCCGCAGCGTCTCGAATTTCGACGCCGTCCTCCGTGTACGGCCCCAGCGCCGCGAGCATCGGCAGTTCGTCGATGAGCAGAGGAATCTGTTCGCCCGCGATCACGCCACCTTTTAGCGACGCGCCCTTTACGGCCAGATCTCCTATGATTTCGCCGTGCGAGCTTTTCAGCGAAAGCATCTGAATGGAAGCGCCCATTCCCGCGAAAACATCCAGAATGGCCGTGCGCGTCGGGTTCAGCCCGACGTTGTGGATCGCAACGCTGGAATCCGGCAGCAGAGATGCCGCCGCGATGAAAAACACCGCCGAAGAGAGATCGCCCGGCACATCAATTGTCTTCGCCAGGAACTTCTCCCCGCTACTGCCGCCGGGGAAACCGTGAATTTTCGTCGTTCGTCCGTGCCGCTCGATAGTGGCGCCGAATTCTTCCAGGGCGAGTTCGGTATGATCGCGCGTGCGCGCCGGTTCCGTCACGCTCGTCACGCCTTCCGCAAAAAGGCCCGCCAGCAGCACCGCTGACTTCACTTGCGCGCTGGCCATAGGCATCTGGTAGTCGATTGCGTGCAGACGCGTGCCCTTTATTTCCAGCGGCGCAAAATTATCATCGCGTGCGCGAATGTCCGCGCCCATCTCTCGGAGCGGCCCAACGACTCTTTTCATTGGCCGCTTCTGCAGCGACGCATCGCCCGAAAGCTTCGTGGTGAAGTCCTGGCCGGCCAAAATTCCCGTGAGCAGCCGCATGGTAGTCCCAGAGTTGCCGGCATCCAGCGCGCGCCGACTGCCGGTCAGCCCACGCGGCCCGCGGCCAGTAATCCGGACATTGTCCTTCTCAACCTTTACCTCTGCGCCCAGTGCTTTCATGCAGCCCAGCGTGCTATGGCAATCCGCCGCAGCCGAAAAATTCCGCAATTCGCTGGTCCCCTCCGCCAATGCGGCCAGCATCGCGTAGCGATGGGAAATCGATTTGTCGCCCGGCGGCTGAACGCCGCCTGCTAAATACTTCGCAGGTTGCACCGTTTGCTTTTTCACGCGAGAAGTTTATCACGCCGGGGAGTTGCGTTCGTTTCCGCGCGGTTAGCTCCGCGTCAACGGCAGTTAATTTCCCTTCCGGAGCTTCGCGGCGGTTCCCCTCCTGTCCTTGCGGACAGTTTTTCGGAGGAACTCTGCAACGCCGGCGCGAAATCTTCGTGACTCATTTTTCGTATTATTAAGCGAGGAGATTCGTCATGTCCGCTGGTAGAACGTTGCTACATCTCGCCGCAAAAGCCGCGATGCTTTGTGGCGCCATCTTTGTCGTCACGGTCTTGCTGGTTGCCATGCCAGGGCACCACGCGCCGGCTACACAGGAACCAGCCGGGCCGCAATCGGCCACGCCTCAGGCCCGGGCCATGGGAAGTATGGACATGAGCGAAGAAAAGGCCAGCGAAAGAGCGGCCATCGAGGACATGACGCGCGGCGGCCGCGGCACGCACAACCTCCACATGTTCATGACCTCCCTGCGGCCACGGAAGCCCGGGGATATTGAGCGCGCAAACGAAATTGTCACAGAACTTCGCGCGGGAATCGAGAAATACAAGGACTATCACGTCGCTCTCAACGACGGCTTCAAGATCTTCTTGCCCAATATCCCGCAGCCCGAATATCACTTCACGAACTATCGCAACGGATTTCTGCAAGCTTTCACTTTCGATCCCGCTCGCCCGACCTCGCTACTCTATAAGAAAACCGCCACAGGATACGAACTTGTCGGCGCTATGTACACCATGCCCAGGCGCGCCACCGAGGACCAGCTCAATGCACGCGTTCCTCTAAGCGTTGCCATGTGGCATTTGCACACGAATCTCTGCATGCCGCCAAGCGGGGAGCTTCGTAACGCAGATTGGACGAGGTTCGGCCTGCGCGGTTCCATCGCCACGGAAGACGCCTGTTCCGAAGCCGGGGGACGCTTTCACCCTGTTATTTTCGGTTGGATGGTTCACGTCTATCCCTACGAACATGGCCTCAGTAATATCTTTGCCATGCACCACGGCACGGATTCGCCTTCAGGCCGTTCCTAAGGTTTCCCCGGAGCGAAGGCTGCTCCTGCTGAGCGCTCTACTCCTGGTTCTTGAGCTTTAACTTGCTCTTGTTTTCTTCGAGAAAGGCGCGCAAGCCCTCCGCCGCCTCGAGCAGCCGCACCCATTGCTCGTAGTACAGCGTGACCGGAAATCGTCCGAGCCCATAGACGCTCACACCGCCCTTTTCCCCCACGCGGAATTCCAGACTGCCTTTCTTCCGCGCTCCAGCCTGCTTTTCCAATTCGGCAATACGCGCCAGCAATTCCTCTTTGCTTGGTTCTGACATGATCTCGGCTCCCTCTTTATGACTCGGGGGACACGCAAGTCCCGGGATGTCTCGACGAATCCTACCAGTTTTACCACTTCGAAGTCTGCGCTTCACCCCGCGCCGTTCCGATTGCGGATTTTCACCCGTCTTCCCTCGTTTCACTTCCGACACAGCCCCGTTGCCTCTCCCAATACTCGGGTGTACGATACGCGCCTGAGTAGGTCTACCGACCATATGCGGGTGGCCGTCTTCGAATCCGATGAGGTTAGCATCTCCAATGAAACGGATTGTAGGCGTCGCTCACTAATCCCCTGGGGTGAGGAGCATTTTCCAATGTCACGACTATTCCGTTTTCTCTGTATCTTTTGTTTGGTTGTAGTCCCCTGCGTGGCGCAACAGGCGGAGCCGGCAGCAGCTCCAGCCGGACCCAAAAAGCGCGTGGCCGTATTGAATTTCGATTACGGCACGGTTAAGACCGTCGTTGCCTCCATCTTCGGCACGGACCAGGATGTAGGCAAGGGCATCACCGATCTTATGGTGCAGAAGCTCGTTCAGGATGGCAAGTATCGGGTCATCGAACGGGCCGCGCTCGACAAGATCATCGCCGAGCAAAATTTCTCCAACAGCGACCGCGCTGATCCCACGAGCGCCGCGAAGATCGGCCGCATTCTCGGCGTGGATACTATCATCATGGGCTCGATTACGAAGTTCGGCCGCGACGACAAGAAAATCGGTGGCGTCGGCGGCGGCCATAGCGGGTGGACGGGAGCCCTCGCGGGAATTGGCAAGAAGGAATCGAAGGCCGAAGTCTCCATCACAGCTCGCATGGTGAATACCACCACCGGAGAAATCCTTGCGGCAGTCACTGGTAATGGGGAGTCCTCGCGCGGCGGCTTGTTTCTTGGTGGCGGCGGCGGCACGGGCTACAGCGGTGGTGGCGGCGCTTTCGACATGAGCAGCAGTAATTTTGCCGAAACCATCCTCGGTGAGGCGGTAAACAAGGCCGTCGCGGACTGCGCCACGCAACTCGATAACGCCGCCGCGACCTTGCCTACCTACAAAGCCAACTATTCGGGCGTGGTTGCTGATGTTAGCGGAAGCACCCTCATCATCAACGTCGGCAACAAAGTTGGCGTGCGCGTCGGCGACACCATTGATATCAGCCGCGCCGTCCGCACCGTAAAAGATCCCACCACCGGCAAGGTGCTCAAGACCATCACCAACCAACTCGGCACAGCCACCGTAACCGAGGTCGATTCCGATTCCGCCACGGCCACCTTCAACGGTACGACAACTCCGAAGATCGGCGACGTGGCCAGCAGCACTCCCTGATTCGCTTCCGCCGCTTCTTTTGCGGCAAAATTATGTCTATCACTGCTACTCTAGGTGTTTGATTTCGAATAGGCGGGGCAGCCCTTCAGACTTCCTCGCCTATTTCCTTATGGGAAGGGAGCTACACAATGAGCCAGGACTACACGGTTGGCCAGCAACTTGGGGACTACGAGATATTAGGCATTCTCGGCGCCGGCGGCATGGGCAAAGTCTACAAGGTTCGCAACACCATTTCAGACCGCGTCGAGGCCATGAAGATTCTCCTCCCGGATCTCGCTGGTCAAAAGGATCTCGCGGATCGCTTTTTGCGCGAAATCAAGGTCCTTGCCAGCCTCAGTCACCCCAATATCGCCGCGCTTCGCACCGCTCTCACGCTCGACAATCAACTCGTCATGATCATGGAGTTCGTCGATGGTGTCACCCTCGCCTCCCGCCTCCAGCAAGGCGCAATCTCTCCCTCGCAATCCGTCAAATATATCGACCAGGTTCTCGATGCCCTCAGCTACGCCCACAAACAGAACATCATCCACCGCGATATCAAGCCCGCTAATATGATGCTCACATCGGATGGCACGGTGAAGCTCATGGACTTCGGTATTGCTCGCTCCGCTTCCGATCGCAGTTTGACCATGACTGGCACGACTCTCGGCTCGCTCAACTACATGCCCCCGGAACAAGTGAAAGGCGAGCCCGCCGACAATCGTTCCGATCTCTATTCTCTGGGCGTCTCACTCTACGAAATGGTCACGGGCCAGCTGCCCTTCGACGCGGGCAGCAACTACGCCATGATGGCCGCTCATCTCCAGGAGGAACCCAAGCCTCCCATCGTTCTCCGGCCCGGCATTCCTCAGCCGCTCAATCAAATTATTCTGATGGCCCTTGCCAAGGACCCCGGCCAGCGCTTTCAATCTGCCGACGCATTCCGCGGCGCTCTCAAAAGTGTTCAGTCCCACAGTGCTGGGACTCAGCCTGCCGTGGACCCAAGGTCGTATGCGCCCTCCAGCGCCGCCAACGTCGATGGGGCAACGGCTCTCTTCCAAGAAACACCAGCCTCCCAGTCCCCGACTACTGTCATGGACGCACCTGTCTTCCAACAAACTCCGCCCCTTGCCGCCGCTGAACCCCCCGCCGCTGCGCTCCCGCCGCCGGCAGTCCACTCGGGCGGTCATCGCGGGCTGTATATCGCCCTCGGAGCTTCCATTGTCGTCGTTGTTCTCATTGCTGCGGGACTCTATCTCCCAGGGCATCTAAAGACACTTGCTGGCCCCGGCAAGCATGCCGCGTCCGCGCCGCCATCGCAGCCCGCCGATTCATCCGCCGCTACCCCGGCAAACTCCTCACCTGCGACGCCCGCTGACACCACTTCTTCACCGCCTGCAATTCCCAATCCCCCTGACGCGTCCTCGGCGAGCGCTCCTGCGGCAGCACCTTCTTCTTCAGTTTCGTCCGAGCCGCAATCATCGCCCGCCGTTCAATCGGCCCCAAGCAGCGCTAGTCCTGCTTCCAGCCCCGCGAGCGAGCCTTCCGCCTCCTCTGCTGAGGCCGGCTCCAGCGGCGCCCCGGCGCGGCCCCCCAGTAGGCCCGCGCCTGCCAGGTCCAGAAAAACCGCTCACTCAAATGCGTCGTCGCAGGACGCCGTCCAGGCGCCGGTCACCAGCACCGACAATGCGCAATCCTCGCAGGCCCAGGCCGAGGCGGCTGCGCAAGCCCAGGAAGTTGAGCAAAAGTACGACGACATCGATAGCCGCGCTACTGCCGCTGGGCAAACTTTGGACACGCTGCAGCGCCAGCAAGCCGCGGCGGGTTACGGGCTACGCAGAGACATTGTCTCCGCGCAGCAGCGCATGAAGACAGACCTCAGCAAAGCGCAATACTTCATGCAAAAGCAGGATTCAAAGAACGCCAAGAAGTATTTGGACATGGCCGACGCCGAGCTGCAAACCATCGAAAAGTTTCTCGGCCAGTAAGCGCCCGCCCCGGCTGGCTTTTCCTGGTGTCTGGCTCGCAAAAAAAGAGATTGCCAATCTCATTCATTTTCCTCTTGCTTACCGAGGGGAGTTTGCGTAGTCTACGCTCGGTAACCGAGCAGAGCTGGCACGCGTGCGTTCCCTGGAGACTCCATGAGCAAACCATCGGATTTGGTGCAAGGGACGCTGGATTTGCTGCTGCTGAAAATTCTGGCGCTCGAGCCGATGAACGGGTACGCCATCAGCTTGCGTCTGAAACAGGTTTCGGGGGACGTGCTGCAAGTGAGCGACGGCTCGCTCTATCCCGCGTTGCACAAGCTTGAGCACGAGGGTTGGATTACCGCTAAGTGGAAGCCAACCGAGAACAACCGACGCGCCAAGTTCTATTCGCTTACCCGGCTCGGCAGAGAGCAACTCGAAAAAGAGTCGGCCAACTGGAGCCGGCTATCCGCCGCAATTTCCAACGTAGTGAGACTTGAGGAAGCCTGAGGGCAGCGCGCCTTAGCAAGGAGAACAAATGCGCCCACAGCACTGGCTGTACACCATTCCGCTCCGTCTTCGCTCTCTCATTCGTCGTGACCGCGTCGAGCAAGATCTAGCTGAAGAACTCGAGTTTCACGTTGAACAAAAAACCAAGGAATTCACCGCCAAGGGTATAGCGCATGACGAAGCGCGCCGCGCCGCCCTCCGCGCCATGGGCGGCCTTGAGCAAGCCAAGGAGAACTGCCGCGACGCGCGCCGCGTCAGTTACATCCAAGACCTCCTGCAAGACCTGGGCTTTGGCCTTCGCATGCTTCGGAATAGCCCGGCGTTCGCTCTCGTCGCGATCCTCACGCTGGCGCTCGGCATCGGAGCCAACACGGCGATCTTCAGCGTCGTTCACGGCGTGTTGCTACGCCCGTTGCCCTTCCCGAAGCAGGATCAATTGATGATGCTTTGGGAGAAAAATAAAGACGGCACGCGTTCCAACACCTCCTGGGCGACATTCATGGATTGGAACAAAATGAACCACTCGTTCACCGGGATCGCCGCCGTCGGGTTTTGGACGCCGACCATCATCGGCAGCCGGGATGCGGAAATTCTCACAGGCTTTCGCGTCTCTTCGGCGCTCTTTGATCTGATGGGCGTCAGACTCGCGCAAGGCCGTAACTTTTTGCCTTCGGAGGATGTCCGCGGAAATAATTTTGTCGTGATTCTGAGTTACGGCTTCTGGCAAAGCAGGTTCGGCGGTGATCCCGCGATTATTGGCAAGCCCATCCAACTCGGGACCCGTTCATACACCGTCGTCGGAGTTCTCCCTGCCGGTTTCCCTTCCGTGCTTTCTTTTGATCCCCGGAAGCCAGCGGAAATCTACACACCCTTGGCTTACGACGCGACGCTCCCTTATGCTTGCCGCGATTGCCGCCATCTCCGCGCGTTCGCCCGCCTGAAGGGCGGCATTCCCGTGGCGCAGGCAGAAGCGGAAATGAATCAGATCTCCGTGAATCTCTTCCGCGAATACCCTACGGAATACTCCGCATCTGGTGTGATTCTGACTCCGCTGAAGGATTATCTCGTGGGAGACGTCAGCACGGCTCTCTGGACACTGCTGGGCTCGGTTGGATTCGTCCTCCTGATTGCCTGCGTAAACGTGGCAAATCTTCTCCTGGCATGGGCCGCGCGCCGTCAGCGCGAAGTAGCCCTCCGCGTCGCTCTCGGCGCACGGCGGACTCGCATGGTTCGTCAGTTTGTCACGGAAAGTTTGCTGCTCTCCCTTTTCGGCGGAGGCTTTGGGCTCCTACTCGCCTGGGGCGGCATTGAACTGCTTCAGAACATTCGTCTAGCAAATCTCCCCCGCCTTCAAAACGTGCATATCGACTCTTGGACATTTGCGTTCACTTTTGGTATCTGCCTTTGCACTGGCCTCGTTTTCGGGCTTCTGCCTGCCTTCCGCGCTTCCAAACTCGATCTCAACGAAGCTCTAAAAGAATCCGGCAAGAGTACTGCTGGAACAGAACGTCACCGACTGCGCAGCCTGCTCGTTTTTGCGGATGTGGCCCTAGCGCTTCTCCTTCTCACTGGTGCCGGCCTCATGATGAAGAGTTTCGTCCGCCTCCTCGAAGTGAACCCCGGCTTTGACCCATCGCATACCCTGACCCTGGCAATGTCACTCTGGGGTCCCAAATCTGAAGACGCTCCTGCTGTTGCGTTCTACGATGAGGTTCTTCAGCGCATTCGAGCGATTCCAGGGGTGAAAGCAACCGGCATCGTTAGCCAGCTTCCGCTGGGTGGAAATCTGGATATGTACGGCATCCACGTCGAGGGCAAATCGTTGCCGAATCCCGAGGAAGATCCCAGCGCTGATCGGTATTCGATTAGTCCGGGCTACTTGCGTGCGATGCGCATTCCTCTGTTGCGCGGACGCGAGTTTGACGAGCGAGATGTTGCCACCTCGCCCAAGGTTGTGCTCGTCAACGAAACTATGGCTCGCAGATTCTGGCCCGGCGAGGACGCCATTGGCAAACGCCTAAGAATGGGCGACACGAAAGGCCCGTGGCGAACTGTCGTTGGCGTCGTGGGCGACGTCCTGCATCGGGGACTCGATGCTCCGCACACTCTCCAGATCTATCTGCCCTACACTCAGTTCACGGACTCAACCGCAATTTTGGCAGTGCGCTCTTCGACCGATCCAGCCTCCATCGCTGCTGAAGTGCGCTCGGAGATCGTCGCTCTCGACCCGCAAGTTCCCGTCTCGGCTGTCGTCACCATGGATGAGGTCGTCTCCGCTTCCGTCGCCAATCAGCGCTTCGGCGCCATGCTCTTTCTGCTCTTCGGCGTCATTGCGCTGCTCCTCACTGCCGTCGGCATTTACGGCGTGATCTCCTACGGTGTCGCGCAGCGTACGCATGAAATTGGCATCCGCTTGGCATTGGGCGCAGGTAGGCGTGCCGTGCTCCGGTTGATCGTGGGCGAGGCCATGAGGCCCGCATTGCTGGGCGCTGCTCTAGGACTATTCGCGGCCTTCGGGCTAACTCGCCTCTTAACGCGGCTTCTGTATGGCGTGAAACCCACCGACCCGCCGGTTTTCGCAGCTGCAGTTCTGTTGTTGGTCGCCGTTGCGTTGCTGGCGTCCTACATCCCGGCCCGTCGCGCTACTCGTGTGGATCCGATGGTAGCCCTGCGTTACGAGTGAGTGCTCGGAGCCTTTTACGAACTCTTGGCCAGCAAACTCTTCCAGCGCTCCCAGGCTTCGTTGCGCGCCTTTTTGTTGCCCTCGTCCGCGTTCGGCGCTTCACCCGCACGCATAAATCCGTGTCCTGCGCCGTCGTAAGTCACTGGCTCAAACGTTTTCCCCTCCGCCTTCATGTTAGTGATCGCCCCCGGAAGCATCGCCCCAATGCGTTCGTCTTTGCCCGCGAAGAATCCGTAGACTGGCGCTTTGATCCTCTCCATCGCTTCTTTCTCAGGGGGCGCCCCGTAGAATACAAACGCCGCCGCCAGGTCGCCGCGATTCGTCGCGAAACGAAACGACTGGGTGCCGCCCCAGCAAAATCCCGCCACGAACAATTTGCCGTTCGAAGCGGGAATCTTGTTTGCATAATCCGCCGCCGCATTGAGATCGGCCGTGACCTGGTCGGGGTTCAGATGGCTCACCGCCTCGACCGTCTTTCCTTCCGGGAACGACGAGCTACGCCCGCCGTTTGGCCCCATCCCGGAAAGCAGGTCCGGCGCCACCGCGATGTACCCCGCCGCAGCGACCTGATCCGCCAAATCCTCCACCCAATCGGTCATCCCAAAAATTTCGTGAATGATCAGCACCACCGGCCTCTTCTCACTCGACTCGGG
The DNA here is from genome assembly GCA_963824515.1 of uncultured Acidobacteriota bacterium. GTDB lineage: Bacteria > Acidobacteriota > Terriglobia > Acidiferrales > UBA7541 > Acidiferrum. Next base: position 74,244 of record CAWGPN010000003.1, on the reverse strand, counting down.
GTAGACGACGAAAGTCTCGACGGCCCTTCCGTCGTGCTTCACGGTCACCCACTCCTGATGACGAGGTGACTTCGCCAATTTCTCCTTTGCCCAATCCTGTGCGGATGCACCCTGCGCCAGCCCAAGAATCACTAAACTCAGCAAAATCCCCTTCATTTTCCCTCCTGCTTTCCTCCGTCTAAGCATCCACCGTCCGGTTTTCCCTGGCTTCACAAAACTAGAACTCCCGCATCATATAAGCTCTCGCCCCGGCTCTTCAATCCCATCCCTGCCATCAATGCCGCACCAAGAGGGTAGCCTCAAAATTCTGGAACAAATGTCCTCTAATTTCGTCCTTACAGTAGAACGGTTCGCCCGCATTGCTTATTGTTTGCCCAATAGCGGTCAACTCGACCGCATCTGTAGGGAGGGACTCGATGGACTCGCTCTTGCAGGACCTGAAATACGCCATTCGCGGCCTGGTCAAGAGCCTCGGATTCAGCACCACAGTGATTTTGACTCTGGCGCTGGGCATCGGGGCGACGACAGCAATCTTCAGTGTAGTCTACGGCGTGCTCTTGCGGCCTTTGCCGTACCCGAACCCGGACAGCCTGATGGCGATTTGGGAAGTAAATCATCGCGGCACCCATTCCCGCCTCGCTGATCCGAACTTCGATGATTTTCGCGACCAAAATCATACCTTCCAGACCATGGCGAAATACACGGGCGTGGTTGCAAGCGTCGGGGGCCCATCCGGGCCGACGCGCACCGGGGTCGCCTTTGTCACGCACAACTTTTTCAACGTATTGGGAATCCAGCCCGCAATGGGACGCAGCTTTGCTTCAGATGACGACCATCCTGGCGCCGCACCAGTCTTGCTGGCGAGTTACCGCTATTGGAAGGAATACCTCGCCTCAGCTCAAGACCTCTCCCCGTTGAAGCTTCGCATTCAGGACAGAATCTACTCCGTCGTGGGAATCTTGCCGGAGCGGTTCGAATTTCCGGCGAAAACGGATCTGTGGCTTCCCGCCGAGCTCGATCCGGAAAACCCCAGCCGCACTTCTCATAACTTCTACGGCGTCGGGCGTCTGCGAAACGGCGTGAGCGTTGCACAGGCAAACGCCGATCTGGGTGCTATTGCCGAGCGCATCGTGAAACAATCACCCGAGCAGAACGATTACCTGTTGCGGAGTGCGGCCGCCGTTCCATTGCAGGCTTCGCTCACCGGCCGCGTGCGTTCACCGCTCTATATCCTGCTGGGCGCGGTGGGTTTTCTGCTGCTCGTCGCCTGTGCCAACGTGGCTAATTTTCTGCTCGCCCAGGCTTCCAAACGCGAGCGCGAGTTGGCCATCCGCAACGCGCTCGGCGCCGGCCGGGGACGGCTAGTGCGGCAATTTATCACCGAAACGCTGTTGCTCGCGGGTTTGAGTTGTATCGTGGGCATATTCATTGCTAGCGGCCTGCTTCGCGCCTTGCTGGTCCTATCGCCGCAGGACCTTCCGCGCCTTGACGAGGTATCGATCAGTTGGCCCGTGCTCCTCTTTACGGCAGCGATTTCATTTCTAGCGGCCATCGGTCTGGGCATTTCAACGGCGGTGCGCGCGACCTCCCACTCGCCCGGCGGAGCGCTGGTGGAAGGCGGCCGCGGGAATGCGGGGACCCAGCGCAGCCAACGCGTGGGCCGCGCCATCATTGCGGCGCAACTCGCCATGACGCTGGCCTTACTGACCGGCGCCGGATTGCTCGGCCGCAGCATGTTGCGGGTGCTTTCCGTGAATCCCGGCTTTCGCACGGATAATGTCGTGACGATGGATCTCCAACTTCCGGAAGCCCCGGACTTGAAGCCGGACGCCGCGCTGGCTTTCCGCGCGCGCGAATCACAATTCGTAAGCGGCCTCATCCAACGTCTGCATGCCATTCCCGGAGTTCAGCAGGTGGCAGCGGCGAATGCGGTTCCCATGGATGGCGGCCTGCCGGACGGCATGTTTCTGCTCGTGAATACGCAGGAAAATCCCAAGAATTTCCAGGAGTTTGAAGAACTCGCGAAACAACCTGAACACCTCGGAACAGCCGATTTTTGCGCCGTCTCGCCGGAATACTTCCAGGCGCTCGGCATTCCGCTCATTCGCGGCAGGTTTTTCGATCAACATGACTCGTTCGATTCGCCCCACGCAGCCGTTATCAACGAGTCGCTCGCCCGATTGCGGTGGCCCAAACGGGATCCCCTTGGGCAAACCATTCAGTTCGGCAACATGGACGGCGACTTGCACCTGCTGACCATTGTAGGAATTGCCGGCGACACGCACGAAGACGGGCTCGAGCAACCGCCGCGTCCCATCGTTTATGTGAACCTGCTTCAACGTCCCCGCTCGGACTTCAGCGTGGTGATGCACACGGAGGCCGGCTCCGGTCCGGTAATCGCCGCCGCACGTGCGATTGTGCATGGGGAAGCGCCCGATGTCCCACCGCGTTTTCGGACCTTCACGCAGATCTATTCCGCGTCTTTGGGTTCGCGCCGTTTCAACTTGATCCTGGTGGTTGTCTTCGCGCTTACCGCGTTGCTCCTCGCCGTCGCCGGCGTTTATGGAGTGGTTGCGTACGGCGTCGCGCAGCGAACGCGGGAGATAGGAGTGCGCATGGCGCTCGGCGCGAGATCAGGGGACGTATTAGGCCTGATCCTTCGTCAAGGATTGACCACGACGCTGATCGGAGTGGCGATTGGAGTGGTCGGATCTTTCGCGACGGCTCGTACCATTCAGTCGCTCCTGTTCGGCGTCAAACCAACCGATCCGCTCACTTTCTTAGCTGTAGCAGCCACGTTAATTGGCGTGGCCGGTCTGGCTTGCTACATCCCGGCACGCCGCGCGACGAAGGTGGATCCCATGGTAGCTTTGCGATACGACTGAGAGGATTCCCGCCGGCGAGTTCGGGCTTCGCTCCGATCGCCCAGGAACTGTTGTCTCGGGATCGCAATTGCGCTCTACCGTTCCGATTGTCACCCCTGCCCGCAACCCCCTGGAGCTTGACCAGCTTTCGGCTCCGTCACTTTTTGAGATTTTTGTTGCTTACGCTCCCCGTTTCCAAGAGACTGTGCCCCGGCTTCTTGCTCTTCGGAGGCGTCATGACCCGGCTTCGCACTCTCTTTCCTCTTTTCGCGCTCTGCCTTTTTCTTCCCGCACTAGCGCAACCTCCCCAAGTGCCCACGCCGCCAAAAACCGTGCCTGCTGCCCCAATCGCCCCAACCACGGCCGCAGCTGCTACTCCCGCTCCGACTGCGCCGCCCGCTGCGCACCCGCTCGATAAAGCCGACCTCGAAGCCTTCTTCGACGGCCTGGTCCCGCTCCAAATGGAGCGCAGCGACGTTGCCGGAGCCACCGTCCTCGTCATGAAAGACGGTCAGGAACTCTTCAAAAAAGGCTACGGCTATTCTGACCTTGCCAAAAAATCTCCCGTCGACCCGGACACCACCATGTTCCGCCTCGCCTCCATCTCCAAACTCTTCACCTGGGTTTCCGTCATGCAACTCGCCGAGCAAGGCAATCTCAATATCGACGCTGACGTAAATACCTACCTCGATTTCAAAATCGCTCCGGCCTTTGGTAAACCCATCACTCTTCGCAATTTGATGACCCATACCGGCGGCTTTGAAGAAGAAGTCCGTGACATCATTTATGTGGATCCCCACAAGCCTACATCGCTGAGAGATTTCCTCATTGCCAATCAGCCCCGCCGCATGTATCCTCCCGGCGAAATTCCCGCCTATTCGAATTACGGCGTCGGCCTTGCAGGCTACATCGTCCAGCGCGTCGGTCGCGAGCCCTTCGAGCAGTACGTTTCCGAGCACATTTTCCAACCTCTCGGCATGAAGCACTCCAGCTTCAACGAACCCATGACCGCCGAGCTCGCTCCTTACGTCTCAGACGGCTACCGCACCAACACTGAAAAACCCGCCATTGGATTTGAAATTTTCAATCCCGCTCCCGCAGGCGGCATCTCCTCCTCCGCGGGTGACATGGAAAAATTTGCGCTCGCTCTTCTAAACGGCGGCGAACTCGACGGCCACCGCATCCTCAAAACCGAAACTCGCGATGAAATGTGGACGCCGCAATTCCGCGCCTCCAACCAACTGCCTCCGATCTGCATGGGCTTCTACCAAACCTGGCGCAATAATCTCCATTTCATCGGCCATGATGGCGACCTCATCGCTTTCCATAGCATGTTTATGATGGAGCCCACGCAAAAACTTGTGATTTTCGTCTCTTACAATTCGGCCGGCTCCGCTTCAAAAAATCGCGCTGAGCTTCTGGATGGTTTTGCCGACCGCTACTTCCCCGCTTACACGCAGCCTGCGTTTCCATCCGTTCCTGTCGAGCAACTCAAAGACATCGCCGGAACTTACCAGTCCACGCGTCGCGCCGACAGCACCAAGCTGGCCATCGGGAATCCTTTCGGGCAAGCCGTCGCCAAGGTCGATAAGGACGGTGTCCTGACCATCGACACATCCAAAGACCTGCGCGGCCACGTCCGCAAATGGAAACCCATTGGCAAGGATCTCTGGCAGGACGAAAACGATCAAGCGCGCGTCTTCGCCATTCGTGATTCTTCGGGGAAAATTGTTCGCATTGCCGTGAATTTTCCGGGCGTGCAGCTTCAGCGCGTTCCGTGGTACGAGAACAAGATGTTCCTTGGACTCGCTCTCGCAATTAGCGTGCTCAGTTTGCTATTCGTCGTGCTCGCCAGCCTGGTCCGCTGGGGCAGAAAGCTCTTTTTCCGCAATCGTCAGCAGTTCAAGCCTCAGCCCGGCACGCAATGGCTCACCATTGGTCCGCGTCTCGCCGCTTTCACCTGGATTATCGTTGGAATTTGGCTTTTAGCTCTGTCGATAAATCTTCAGAAGTCAACTTTGCCTTCGTTTCCCACACTCGAACGCTACTTCTGGCTGATCACCTGGTTCTCCGTCCTGGCCGTTTTCTTCAGCATCTTTGCCTTTATCGCTGGCATCCGCATCTGGAGCCGCGCCGAGACGCGCCTCATTTCTCGCATAAAATTTTCGCTGGTTGCCGCAGCCTGCGTCTTCCTGACCTGGTATTCCATCCATTGGAACCTGATCGGCCCCATCCACCGCTTCTAACCCGCCGAGCGCGCCAAAACAAAGTCTCGCGACCCAATTTCGCATAACCTCGTCGGAAAGCTCGCACTCGCGCCTAGATTTCCCACCCCTTCCGTCTTTCCGGTGCCACCAACTTCTGCGCCGCCTCCGAATTCGTCACTCGCATTCCCGCACGATCCCAATGCAATCTCTCCCCCGTCCGCGACGCCACATTTCCCAATAGCAAAGTCTCCGTCACCATCCCTGCAAACTCGAAATTCGCCCCCGGTTTATCTTTACCGCCTTTACAGGCGTTCAGCCATTCCCGCTCATTCCCCGGCGAGCGCGGCAGAGTCTTCGGCGGCGGCTGAAACGCGGCCATCTTCGACCGCGGAATCAGCTCGGGGTGCCCGCCGTTGAACCAGCACAATATCTTTCCGCTATCACCCACAAACAGCAACCCTTCGTCCTCCTCTTCCCCATCGCCCTTGAGCGGCCGGTCTTCTTCGAGTTCCTCCGGCCTCTCCGGCTTCAATCCCCCGTCATACCAATTGAATCTCACCGGCGGCATATTCCCCCGTGCCGGAAAGCTGTACCGGCAAATCGACGCCAGCGGATATGTCTCGGCGTACTTCTCGCTCGAGCTTGCCTCCACAATTTCCGGCGCCTCCAACTTCAGCACCCGGAAAAGCGTGTCGTAACTGTACGACCCCATATCGCCCAGCGCCCCGCACCCAAAATCTCCCCATCCGCGCCACACAAATGGCAAATACGCCTGGTTATATCCGCGCTCCGGCGCAGGCCCCAGCCACAGATTCCAATCCAATCCTTCCGGCACCGGCTGCACTTCCTTGGGCCTTTCGATTCCCTGCGGCCAATACGGACGGCTCGACCAGTTGTAAACTTCACGCACCGGCCCAATCGCTCCCGCCCAAATCCATTCGCACAATAGCCGCGTCGCTTCCGAAGCCTGATTCCCCACCGCGATTTGTGTCGCCACGCCTGTTTCCCGCGCCACCTCAGCCATCCGCCGCGCTTCATAAATCGTATGCGTCAGCGGCTTCTGGCAAAAAACATGTTTGCCCTTCTTCATCGCCGCAACGGAAACCGTAGCGTGCAAATTGTCCGTCGTGCATACCACCACCGCGTCCACATCCTTCTGTTTCTCCAGCAGTTCGCGAAAATCAACATATGCCGCGCAGCCGTTGTACGTCCCCGACCGCTGCTGCGTCGCATAATAAGCGTTCACGATTTTCTGGCAGGGCTCACGCCCCGCCACGCCGGCCGTCGCCTGCAAAGAATGCGTCAACTGGATCGGCTCGTTCGGGCTCAGCCATTCCCACCCGCTGTCCACGCCCAGCAGATTGCGCACAGACTTCGTGAACTCGTGGTCATCCCACTGCGGATAATTCGCTCCGCTCTTGTTGACGTCGCACACCGCCACGCCTTGCACGTCCGGCTCCTTCAAAAACCCCAGCATCACGCGCAATCCCTGCGCCCCTACACCAATAAAAGCAATATTCACCTTGTCGCTGGGCGGCACATATCCTGCCCCGCCCAAAACACGCCTCGGCACAATCGTAAATCCCGCCGCCGCCGCCGTCTTGCCCAAAAATTCCCGCCGCGAAACTTTTCCCGTCTTCGCGGTCTCATTTGCATCCTCAGCATTCAATCGTTTCAAATGGCCCATTTCGCACCTCGCCACGGGAATTCTACCCAATCTCCACCGTCAGGTCGATAATACTCTGCACACCGCCGCACCGGCCCTGGCATTTACGGCTTTTCACTTGAAAGCATGGATTCGAGCAGACAAATAGACGGTCGAGCGCAACGGCGATTTGAGGATAGCACCGACAACCAGGCAGGGACTTGCAGTTAAACGGTGGATTCGGAGCGGAAGACACGCTGGAAGCGCGGCCCGGTGAATTGGACCCCTACTAACTTTTCACCCTTTAAGGGTGCGTCGACGACGTGCACGATTTTGCCATGGGTTTCGAAACCGGCGTCTCTGCGGTGCAAGGTGTGGTTAGAAGAGGGGATGTATATTTCAATTTCGGAACCTATCATGACATCGAGACGTGTGACGAAAGCGGCACCGCAGCGGCAAAGATTTTCGCTGGCCGTATCTTCTTCGTTGGTGACGCCGTGCTGATCGCGGCGGCGCAGCTTGAGCGGAAGGTGGACACTGATCCTTCGTTCCATACGTCGCCCGGAGAAGGACTTGCCGACGGGGACCGTGAGCTGGGTGCTCATTTCTGCCGCTCCTCGATTTTCAGAGTCCCACGGGAATCCTCTTCCCGGATCTCATATTCAAACGTAAGCGCTACCTCACCGTGCTGACTTTCCTGAGGCTCCTATTATGCTAACAACCTCCGTCGCGAGACTGTCCAAAATTGAACAGTTCATATCGCCGGCTAAGTTTCTCGGCTCACTCGCGAAACGAGGAGATTTCTCGCCGTTCTCACCATTTCTCTCCCAGTCTCAAAATTGCGCAGTCCTAGAACGCCTAGCCTCTCCGTCCTATCTTTCAGGCCTCCACCCGTTTGATTGCTTCCCCGCACCTCGCCGCGTATCATTAGCGGTTCATGCTCTCGGCCAAGCCTAATCTGTCTATGACTCGACTCCTCTCCCGCTTCCCCATTTACCTTGCAACGGCAACCCTAGCTATTGCAGCAGCCGCGTCGCCCTTCCCTGCGCAAGCCCAAGCTCCCACCACCACCGAAATCCTGCCCCTAAGCCAAGTCCGCCCCGGCATGCAAGGCTACGCCTACACCATTTTCGCCGGCACCCAGGTCGAAAAGTTCGACCTGGAAGTCCTCGGCGTCATGCTCAATTTCCTTGGCCCAAAGCAATCCATCATCCTCGTTCAGCTCAAAGGCCCCAAAGTCGAGCATACCGGCGTCGTAGCGGGCATGAGCGGCAGCCCTGTTTATCTCGAAGGCAAACTCGCCGGAGCGCTCTCCCTCAAACTCGGCGTTTTCACCAAGGAACCCATCGCCGGCGTCACCCCCATCGAGGACGTTCTCCGCCCCCAGCCACAGCTCACCTCGGAAGCCGATCCCTACCAATCCCCCGCGCCTCAGCTCTCACTTCCCCAAACCGCATCTTCCAGCGCCAATCTCCCCACTGGCTCCGCTCTCGAGCCCATCGAAACTCCTTTAGTCTTCTCCGGCTACGAACCCGAAGCCCTCCGCCAATTCGCCCCGCAGCTCCAAAGCTACGGATTCGTCGCTGCACAAGGCGGCACCGCCGCCCCTCGCCGCCAGGACGCTCATTTGGTCGCCGGCGATATGGCAGGCATGGTCCTCGTCCAGGGCGATACATCCATCGCCTCCGCCTGCACCGTCACCGCCGTTCGTGCCAACGAAGTCTATCTCTGCGGCCATCCCTTTCTGAGCCTTGGCAACGTCCAATTTCCCATGGCCCGCACCGAAGTCGTTACCACTCTCTCCTCCCAGCTGACCTCCACCAAAATCATCAATGTCGGCGGGGACATCGGCACCATCACCGGCGACCATCTCACCGCCGTCACCGGCAAACTTGGCGCTCCTCCTCCGATGATCCCCATTGATCTCACTCTCGCCGTCGGCGGCGCCGAAAAAAAACTCCATTTTGAAATGGTCAATCATCCCAAGCTCACTCCGCTCCTCATCGGCCTCACTGTCTTCAACGGCCTCACACAAAATTCGCTCTACGGCGAAGGCACCACCCTCCATCTCTCCGGTGAAATCCTCATTCACGGCCACCCCCCCGTTCAAATTGAAAACACCTTCGCCCCCGGCGACGCCTTTACGCCGGACGGCCTTCCCGTCTCCCTCAGCATTCAAAACATCTTCACGCGCCTCTTCACCAACACCCACGAGGTTCCCGCCTTCGACCGTATCTCGCTTGACGTCAAGAGCGTCCCCGGCCGCCATGCTTACACCATCGAAAGCGCCTGGCTCGAAAAAGGTGAAGCCGCTCCCGGCGAAACTCTCCGTGTACGCATTCTGATTCGCCCCTATCGCGGCCCAGAACGAATTGAAGAAACCACCCTCCGCGTCCCCGAGCAAGTCACCCGCGGCACCACGCTCCGCGTCCTCGTCACCGACGGCGAGATGCTCAACCGCGCCTCCCGCGGCTTCGCATTTGGCTCCATCGGCGGCAACTCAACCGGCCTCGATCAACTTATCTCTCTCCTGAATCACGAGCGCCGCAACGACCGCCTTTACGTCGGCCTTTTCACCCCCACTCCCACCATCCTTTGGGACGACAAGGAACTCCCCAACGTCCCCCTCGACCAGATCAACGTCATTGACGGCCGCCCCGCTCCCGGCACTGTCCAAGTCTTGCGCGAATCTCTCGCCAGCGAATCTTCCATCCCCCTCGGCGGCCCCGTCACAGGGGTTATCTCCCTAAATCTTCAAATCCGGTGACCATCTAAATGCCAAAGCGTACCCAGCCCGATTTTTCCTCCACTCGCCGCTCGTCAGTCGCCACTCGCCACTTCCGCGCGCTATCCCGTATCGCCTTTTCATTCTTACTTCTTTTCTTCCTTACCTCATCTTTCTCCGTTCTTCACGCCGAACACACCCGCCGCTGGCTGGAATCCAACTACGACGAATTCCTCAAAGGCACCGCCCACGGCGTCGCCGTCCGCAGCGATGGCCGGCTCGAGATCGCCCCCAAATTCACTCTTCTCGCCGACGCCGACGCTTCCTATCTCTGGTCGCTCAAACTCGACCCCAAGGGCGTTCTCTACGCTGCCGGTGGCTCTCCCGCAAAAGTTTTTCGTTTCGACGGCGCAGGCAAACCCACCATTGTTTTTGACTCCTCAGACCTCGTCGCCCAGGCCATCGCTTTCGATTCCAAAGGCACTCTTTACGTGGCCACTTCCCCCGACGGCAAGGTCTATCGCGTCACTGCCGCCGGTGAAAAATCCGTCTTCTTCGATCCCAAAACAAAATATATCTGGGACATCGCCTTCGCTCCCGACGGTACCCTCTACGTCGCCACTGGCGACAAAGGTCAAATCTTCGCCGTCTCCCCCGATGGCAAAGGAGAACTCTTCTACTCGAGCGACGAAGCCCATATCCGCGTCCTCGCTTTCGATTCGAAACACGAACTCCTCGCCGGCACCGAACCCAATGGCCGCGTCCTCCGCATCACGCGCCCCGAATCCAATTCTCCGCGCAAAGAAAAGGCATCCTCCGCATCTGCCGCTGAAGGCTTCGTCCTCTACGAAACCGCCAAGCGCGAAGTCACTTCCTTAGCCGTCGCTCCCGACGGCTCCATCTACGTCGCCGCCATCGGCGAAAAACAACGCACCTCCAGCACCCCCATCATTCCCACGACAACCACCATCGTCACCTCCCCCCAAGGGACCGCCACCATCACCAATAGGGGAGTTACCGGAACGATCTCTGGCACCTTGCAACAGCAGGTTCCGTTCCTCGCATTTCCTCCTGCCATTTCCAGCAGCATCTACCGCCTCTCCCCCGATGGCGCTCCCGATGAACTTTGGTCCTCTCGCGATGAAGTCGTCTACTCTCTCGGCTTGGCTTCCGACGGCCGCGTCTTGGCCGGTACCGGCAACAACGGCTCTCTGCTCGCTATCGACGGCCATGGTGTCTTCGCGCAACTCGCCAAAGCCGGCTCGGAGCAAATCACGGGAATCGCCCGCAACGCCGCCGGCAAAATATTCCTCTGCACCGCGAATCCCGGAAAAGTCTTCTCCCTCGGCCCCGGATACGAGCCCGAAGGCACATTCGAATCGCGCTCCTTTGATGCCAAACTTTTCTCGCAGTGGGGACGCCTCAATTGGTGGGGCCCACTTTCCGAGTCTTCCGAAAAAGCTGCTAAAGCTCCCGGCGAACCGCGCCTTGAGTTCTTCGTCCGCTCTGGCAACACCGAAGATCCCGGCAAGGAGTGGTCCCGCTGGTTCGGCCCTTATTCAAAATCCGGCAGCGCCGTCGAAGCCCCGTCCGCCCGTTTCTTTCAATGGAAAGCCGTTATCCACGACGGCCGTCCCGGCGACGGCATCGATTGGGTCAGCCTCGCCTATCTCCCGCGAAACGTCGCTCCGGTCATTGACGCCATCGTCCTTCAGGATCCCGGCGTCCGCGCGCAGGGCGCCACGATCATCTCCACGGGCCAGTCCCCAAGCGTTACCCTCAAGACTCCCCCCGCGCCCAACGCTCTTGGCGTATTCATCACGCAAACAACCACCTCTGCAAAATTCGAAACTCCTCCCCAGGGTTTCCGCGACAAAGGCTATCAATCCGTGCTGTGGAGCGCTCACGACGACAACGACGACGACCTGCTCTACTCCGTCTACTATCGCGGCGAAAATGAACACGAGTGGAAACTGCTGAAGGACAAACTCGACCAAAAATTCTATTCCTGGGACACCACAACTCTTCCCGATGGCGCCTACTACCTAAAAATCGTCGCCACCGACGCTCCTTCGAATCCACCCGCCCTCGCCCTCAAAACAGAGCGCATTAGTGAGCGCTTCGAAGTCGATAACGCCCCACCCGTCCTCGAACACCTGGAAGCAACTCGTACCGCAACACACGGTGCCGGCGCGGCTTCTACTTCCGACGTCAAATTTACAGCGCGGGACTCTTCCAGCAGTATCGATCGCGCCCAGTACAGCCTCGACGGCGGTGACTGGACGCTCCTATCCCCCATCGGCAATCTCAGTGACGCCCTCGAGGAACATTACGAATTTACATTGCCAAACCTCGCCGCTGGCGAACACACCATCGCCGTCCGCGCCTACGATCGCTTCGACAATGTCGGCAGCGCGAAGACCGTCTTTGTGGTTCCGGCCCCCTAAACCTAGCGGACCAGAGCGCCAAACGTGCCAGCGCGCGCCACAAAATGTTTTTGGGATTTTAAAATTGTCATTCCGAGCGAAGTGAGGAATCTGCTTTTTGCATGCGAGAAGTCTGTCGGGTTCACTTCCCGACCGACTAACCGCTCTAGCTACCTGCCTGCGGGCGCTTACGACGTCGAGCGTTCTTGCGCCGGCACCGAACTGAACTTCACAATCTCCGCCCCAAACCCGATTCGTCCGTCCGCGTATGCCTCATTCTTCACGTGGACCACCCTCGCCGTGCAATGCGTCTCCTCGGTCTGATTCCCCGTCACTTCTCCGGGCATCCGCAGTGTCACTTCAATCGGCATCCCCACTTGTAGCGGTGCCGACGAGGCAAAATAAAATCCCCCCCTGGATATATTGAGCGCTTCGGTGAAATGCTCGCTATTGTCCGCAGCCACACCCGTCGAACGGAATCGTAGCGGTGTGCGAAGGCTGTGGCGGGCCAATTGTCGGCGTTCTGAAGGTTGCATGTTGTCCTCCTCTGCCCGAGGTCGCCATTGAAGCGATCCTCGCGCCTCGTGAGAAGGGGTATCTCAGCCTAACAGACCCGGTTGACGGGTCAAGCATCAATCCTTGGTACTAGAGGTACTCGCTGCACCGCATTATCGGCCCTGCAACGATGCCGTAGCGGAAGGATCCCTACGGCTTCCCCGCCAAATCATCGAGCAATTCATACTGCGGCCGCTGCCCGTCCTTCTCCGCCTGCGGCTTGGCCGCTAGATGCATCACCTCGTATCCATCCTGCGCATCGTATTTCGGCCATGTCGCCAGCCCGGCTCCGTTCGGATCTCCGGTCTTGGCGAAGTTCGTCCAGTACTTTCCCATTTGCTCGGACAGCTCAAAATCCTGTGGCCGCCACGGCAGATGCTTTGATTTCAACATCCCGAAAACAAACTCAATCTCCGACGAATGATAGGCCAGTGGCACCGCTCCAGGAGGCGCTCCGGTTTCCGGCAGAGGCGGCGCATCGTCGAATTCATAGCGGTATACCGTAGGGCCATCGAGTTTGGTCTGTTCTTCAATCCACTTCCACGTGCTATACCCGATAAAATTCGCCGTCGCCAGAAGCCCCGCCGACTCCTTTGCCTGTTCATCCGTTTCGCCCGGAAACAACTTCAGCACTTCCGGAGCGTTCGTTCCGTATGTTTGCTCGACTTTCTTCGCATAGTTTTCCTTTGTCGCCTCTTCCTTACCGAAAAATTGGTGGTAATTCCCCTCGTCATGATTCCATCCGGCCAGAAGCGCCACGTGCGCCTGTTCCTTCTTCCCATAGATCTCCGCGGGACTCTCGGGAAAAAAATAGCCGTCAATGTTCGGTCCGAAGCGGAACGCATTCTTGTCCTTCTTCGCGTCCTCCATAAGTTGCTCCGCCGGTATCGCGCGCAGTTTCGCCAGCGTATCCGCTCCGAGCGACTCTCCCACTTGGCGCCGCTCTCTTCGCTTTCCGCCAGCGGCTTCGCCGGCAGCGTTCTTCCAAAAAACGCCCCGCTCTCCCCGATCGCCCGGTGAATCAGTCCTTTCGATAACGGTGAAGCCATCAACGCGCTCACCGAAAACGATCCCGCCGACTCTCCAAAAATCGTCACTTTTTCCGGATCGCCTCCGAACGCTGCAATATTTTTGTGCACCCATTCCAGCGCCGCAACCTGGTCCAGCAATCCGTAATTACCCGACGCTTGATGCGCCGATTCCTTGGTCAACTCCGGATGCGAGAAAAAGCCAAAAACTCCCAGCCGGTAGTTCATGCTCACGACCACCACGCCCTCGTCCGCCAAATGCTCGCCATCCTGCCGCGGCTCGGACGTCGCTCCCGCCTGGAATCCCCCGCCGTAAATCCACACCATTACTGGCAGTTTCGCTTTCTTTGAAGCTTCTGGCGTCCACACGTTCAAGTACAGGCAATTCTCGCTCGGCCCCGCGTCGCGAAACACCATGTCCCCAAACACATTCCATTGCATGCAGCGCGCGCCAAACTCCGTCGCTTTTCGCACGCCTTTCCACTTTGCCACGGGTTGCGGGTCCTTCCATCGCAGCGCGCCAACCGGCGGAGCCGCGTAGGGAATTCCCTTGAAAATTTGCACCTTTCCATCCGCGCTCGTCGTGCCCTCGACCTTTCCGGACGCCGTGCGCACATCGTTCGCCGCTGCAACCCCGCTTCCGCCAACCAGCAGCGCAAGCCCTATCGCAGCCGCTGCCCATCGCATCTTCTTCGCCTGCATTCCCATGTATTCTCCTAGTCTCTCCGCCAATGCCTCTTCAAAATCCGGGACGATAGTACCTCCCCTTCGCCGCCCGCGACAATTCACTTTCTGATTTTTCTCGCCGCTTATCGCACGCGCCCCGCTCTACCCGCATTTGCTCCCGCGTCCACTTTGGCCTGCGCTTCGCTCTCGTCAGCTCCGCCGTCATCATCTGGAAACCCCAGCCCCTATGTCATAATGAATCGTGTTTTGAGCCATCTCCCACACTCGATGAAAAAATCGCGAACGCATTAGGGCCGCCAATGACCACAGCGCCAAAAGTCGATCCCGCCAATTATCAAGCGCCCACTTGGGACGCCATCCGTGAAGCTCACGCACTCATCTCCCCCCGCATCCATCGCACTCCGGTTTTCACGTCTCACTCCCTCGACGCCATCGCCGGCGCGCAATTCTTCTTCAAGTGCGAAAACTTCCAGAAAACCGGCTCTTTCAAAATTCGCGGGGCAGCAAATGCAATTCTCTCGTTAACCGACGCCGAAGCCTCCCACGGAATCGTTACTCCCTCCAGCGGCAATCACGGCGCCGCCGTCGCTTGCGCGGCCGCTTGGCGCGGCGTTCCCGCTTACATCGTCATGCCCAAGAATTCTTCGGCAATAAAATGCCGCGCCGTCGAAAGCTACGGCGGCCGCATCACTTTCTCCGAGCCCACCATGACTTCCCGCAAGGAAACCTGTGACCGCGTCCAGGCCGAAACCGGCGCCATCCTCATCCATCCCTACGACAACGATCGCATCATCTCCGGCCAGGCCACCGCTACCAAAGAACTTCTCGAAGAAGTCCCCGATCTCGACGCCGTTTTCGCTCCTGTCAGTGGCGGCGGCCTGCTCAGCGGCACCTGCCTAAGTGCAAAAGCTTTGCGCCCGGATATCCACGCTTTCGGCTGCGAACCCGCGCGCGCCGACGACGCCTACCGTTCTCTCACAACCGGCACCCTCCAGCCTCTCGATTCCAGCGACACCATCGCCGATGGCCTTCGCGCCTCCCTGGCCCCGCGCACCTTCGCCATTCTTCGCCGCCTTCTCGACAGCGTACTTCTCGTCACTGAGGAAGAGATCATCGCCGCCATGCGACTCGTCTGGGAACGCATGAAAATCATCATCGAGCCCAGCAGCGCTGTCGCCATCGCCCCTCTTCTCCGCCCCGGTGCCGTCGCTAATCTGACCCTTCCCCCGCGATCCGACGCCGCCCGTCCCAAGTTGGGAATCATCCTCTCCGGTGGCAACGTGGACTTCTCCGCCCTCCCCTTCTGACTCTAGCTCGTCGGATAGCCTGCCCCCCATCCAATGAGTCCTTAGAACTAATGGCTTCCATTAAGTCCTTTATTTTCAACAGGGCATCCAGCGAGTACTTTTCGCCATCTAAGGGTTGAAACTAGTGGGCCGGAGGCATTGGCTCGGCTTGGCCCCGGGTGAAGGAGAAGCTTATGAAAGTTACCCCAGCAACCTCTAGCTGTCGCGAATGGCTGGCTCGCACCGCTTTCGCCACCACTTTGGCGCTTTCCCTCAGCGGTTTGGCATTTGCCCAGCAAGATCAGCCTCCGCCTGACCAACCGGTGCAGAGCCAGGATCAAGTCCCCCCTCCCAGCCAGCAACAGCCCCCCCCACCAGCCCAGAATGCCGACCGCCACCCGCAGACTCTTCAAGCTCAGCAACAGTCTCCACAGGCGCCGCCCGCTCCACCGCAGGATACGAACCGGCCTCCCATCACCTCCGTGGATCGCATGCCCCAAAGT
This sequence comes from uncultured Acidobacteriota bacterium, assembly GCA_963824515.1. Lineage (GTDB taxonomy): Bacteria > Acidobacteriota > Terriglobia > Acidiferrales > UBA7541 > Acidiferrum. Next base: position 58,318 of record CAWGPN010000003.1, on the reverse strand, counting down.
TCTCCCCAGTACTCGCCGCAAGACCAGCAGCAAAATGCACCCCGGGATGTGCAGCAGAATGGACAGCAGAATCCCGGTGTTTCTCTGCCACAAAATCCACCTAACGAGAACTTGGCCCCGCCGCCCGCTCTCCTCACAATTCCCGCCGGAACTGTTGTCGTCATGCGCCTCAACAACTTTCTTTCGAGCGACCACAACCACATTGGCGACCAGTTCAGCGGCGTCCTTGAACAACCCATTGTTGTAAACGGCTGGGTCGTGGCGCGCCGTGGCCAGGTCGTGATGGGCCAGGTGAAGTCAGTCAAAAAAGCTGGCCGCATCAAGGGCACCTCTCAGTTGGGCATTGAGCTGACTGATATTGTCCTCGTAAACGGCCAGCAGGCTCCAATCCTTACCAAGCTCTGGCAAGCCTCGCGCGGCACAACGCACGGCGCCGACGCCACAACGATCGGCGGCACTACCGCTTTAGGCGCGCTCATCGGTTCCGCCGCCGATTGGGGCACCGGTGCAGCCATCGGCGCGGGAGCTGGCGCTGCTGCTGGTATTGGAGCCGTACTTCTGACTCGCGGTCGTCCCACCATTCTCGATCCCGAATCCCAGCTATCTTTTCGTCTCGAGGATCCCGTGAAAGTGGACACGACGAATGGCCAGCAGGCCTTCTTGCCCGTCTCCCAGCAGGATTTCGGCCCTCACAGAAGCGCTCGGCCAAGATTGCCTATGAGAAGTGGCTACTACGGATATCCGGGTTATGCGTCCGGCCCCTGTGGATATGGCTACCCATCGCCGTGCTACTACTCTCCCGGCTATGTTGGGATCTACCCCAGTTTCGGCTGGTGGGGCGGCGGTTTCTACGGTCGCGGCTGGCACGGAGGGCGCGGTTATCGGCGTCACTAATCCGCTCTGATGCGCCCATCTGAAGTATGGCTCGAGAAAGACAAGCCGGCGCTTCGCCACGGACGTGACGCCAGCTTTTCGTTCAGGTCAACGATACCAAAACGATTCATGGTATTTCGCCGTTCGGCGAAAGCGGACTCGTGCGGATCCGCCGCCGCAAGGACTCTTAACTGTCTCGCGGCGGGAACTGGGCGAGTGGTTTGGGGGAATAAAGCAATAGTCGGCCCGCAGTTGGGGCTGGCGCCAAAGTGATTCGAGTCTCTTGTCGATTCCGAATCAGTTGTGGTTGTGGCGCAGAACAATCGGGCTCGTGCATCAAGCACTCATGAAACAACAAAATGGTTGTTTATCGGACGGAAACTGGCCGCAAGGCTCTAATTGCTCTGTGTTAACCTTTCTTCCAGTTCTTCGGGAGCGTGCGTTTTCGGGTCGGGCGCCAGCCAAACGATCCAAACGGTGGCGAAGTCGTGCCCTTGCCGTACGCCTTCACCTTCTGCGCCAATTCCGAAAAGTCATTGTAAATACCAAATCTGCTTTGTGGGCGGACCATGAAAACTAACTCTCAACTGATTCGCAATCTGGCTTTGCTTTTCGCCGCTGCTGTGGTCTTCTCCGTCGTGCCTGCCTCGGCGCAATCTTCCGCGGAAACCACTTCGGCGTTCTCACAAGCCCCCTACGTTCCCGCGCGCATCACCCAACCTATCAACGATGTCAACCTTTACACGCTAAAGGGCAACGTCCACCCCTTCGCTCGCCCGCAGTTTGATCGCGGGATTGTTCCCGACGCCAGCCCGATGAGCCGCATGATACTCGTCTTGCAACGCAGCCCGGCGCAGGAAGCCGCTCTGCAGCAACTGATGGAGCAACAGCAGAGCATGGATTCCCCGAATTTTCACAAATGGCTCACCCCGCAGCAGTTCGGCCAGCAATTCGGCCCGTCGGATACCGATATTCAAACGATTACAGACTGGCTCACCCAGCAGGGATTCCAGCAAATCAAAGTGGCGGCGGGGCGGACGGCCATCGAATTCTCCGGCAATGTGGGGCAGGTGCGCAACGCGTTTCATACCGAAATCCATCAATTCACCGTGAATGGGAAAGCAAGACAAGCGAATGTCAGCGATCCACAGATTCCTGCGGCGCTCGCCCCCGTCGTCAAAGGAATCGTCTCCTTGCACGATTTCCCAAGAAAATCTTTCCTGCGCCACCTGGGTATTCATACATCGACCCGAAATAGCCAAGGGGTACCGCAGTTCACGACAACCAACGGGTGCGGGACAAACCAAGTCCAGCCTTGCTACGTGCTTGGGCCGGCGGATTTCGCAAAAGTCTACAACATCCCTTCCGGCCTCGATGGCACGGGCCAAACCATCGCGATAGTGGGTGACTCAAATATCAACGTGCAAGACATCACCGATTTCCGGACTCTCTTCGGCCTTCCCACGAATCCTCCCAACATCATCCTCGATGGTCCGGACCCCGGTCTTACCACGGACGAAGGTGAAGCGGACTTGGACACGCAAGTATCCGGCATGGTGGCGCCGAAAGCGACGATCGACCTGGTCGTCGCGCAAGACACGCTGACGGCTTTCGGGACCGACCTCGCTGCTCTTTACATCGTCGACAACAATATCGCGCCGGTGATGAGCGAAAGTTTCGGCGCCTGCGAACTAAACTTGGGAGCGTCCGGCAACAGTTTCTACAATGGCCTCTGGGAGCAGGCTGCGGCACAAGGTATCACCGTAACCGTCTCCACGGGCGATCCCGGCTCCGCGGGCTGCGATGACTTCACCTCACAAACCCGCGCCGTCAATGGTTTGGCCATAAGCGGATTTGCTTCCACACCCTACAACGTGGCAGTCGGTGGAACGGATTTCGACGACGTGGGGACACAGACCAATTTCTGGAATCCAAGCACTGGCAACGTCGCCGGGAGCCGCGAATCCGCGAAGGGCTATATTCCCGAAACCACCTGGAACGATTCCTGCGCGGCGACCGCCACCAGCGCCACCCTCAACACCGTTTGCGCTAGCCCCAACAACATAGTTGCTGCAGCGGGAGGCCCTAGCGCTGTTTATTCCAAACCTGCTTGGCAGAGCAGCATCATCCCCCTTGGGATTGCCGCGGGCGATAACCATCGCTACATTCCCGATGTTTCGCTCTTCGCCAGCGACGGACCACAAAGCATGAGTTTCTACCTCGTTTGCCAGGCCGACAGCGTCCCGGCAGGAAACCCGCCGTCTTGCGCAACGACCGGCTCCTTCAGTTTTGGGGGAGCCGGCGGCACGTCCGCTTCGACGCCTGCTTTCGCCGCCATCATGGCGCTAATCAATCAGAATAACGGCCGCCAGGGCAATCCCAATCCAACGCTGTACAAGATTGCCGCAACTACAAATCAAAGCTGCAACTCCTCCAACGAACCTCTTACAGGTTCCACGTGCGCGTTCAACGACATCACGAAAGGCAACATCTCCGTCCCCTGCGCAGGTACATCGCCGAACTGCAGCAGCAACTCAACCAGCACGGTCGGAGTTCTGGTGAGCGCAGCCAGCCCCACCACCCCGGCTTGGAGTACAGCCCCCGGCTACGATCTTGCGACCGGGCTCGGCTCCGTGAATGTCGCCAACCTCGCTACACAATGGCCGCTCACTGTAGGCACTTTCCACGGGACAACCACAGCGCTGCTTGTTAACGGCGGAACCTCCACCGTCACAATCACGCACGGCACTGCCGTCACTGCGAAAGTCACTGTGACTTCAACCTCCGGTACTCCCACGGGTGATGTCTCGCTCATCGCTCCCACCGCCGTAAACGGCGGCATTGGCCAAGCGGCGCTTTCCGGCGGCACCGCTACCGCCACCGGCGTCATTCTCCCCGGGGGAAGTTACAATCTGAATGCCCGCTATGCAGGCGACGGCACTTTTGCGGCAAGCATTTCGAGCCCTGGCGTTCCTATCGTGGTGAACAAGGAAAGCAGCAAGCTTCAATACGGGATAGTGACGTTCGACCTCTCCAACAACATAATCAGCACCAATGCCACTACGTTTGCCTATGGCTCGCCCTACATTTTGCGAATCGACATCCTGAACAGCAAGAACACTGCCTGCCAGGCCGTGGCTTTCGTAAACGTTGGAACGGGAACGACCACGGGCTGCGCATTCGACGCGACGGGCACGGTCACCATCACCGACAATGGAAGTGCCCTCGACGCGGGAACCTTCCCGGTGAATAGCCAGGGCAGCGCTGAAGACCTGCCCATCCAGGTCGTCCCCGGCACTCACAATTTGGTGGCCAATTATTCTGGCGACATCAGCTACAACGCCGCCGGACCCGTGACGGACATACTTACGGTCACGAAAGCCGCCACTCAAACGCAAGTCACTCCGAGTGCAAGCAGCATCGTCTCCGGAGGCAGCGTAATACTCACCGCGAACGTGTTGACCAACAGCAACGGCGCGGGACCGACAGGAACTGTGCAATTCAAGAACGGATCGAGTGCGCTCTCCGGTGCGGTAACGTGTATTCCAACGGATGCTACAACCACAACCTCGGCTTCTTGCACGGCGACCCTTACCACTACGCTTGCTTTCCTTGCTCCTCCGGCTGTGCCGCCGCGAATTCCTCGCACTCCCGCGCTGCCGATCCTGATTGCGGCTTGCTTGCTTTTCCTGCTCTTTTTGCTGAGCCGCAAACACGTACCCGTTGGACGGCGTGGATATGCCCTGGCCTGCCTCGTTCTGTTTGTTTTGGTAATGGCGGGCATCGCAGGTTGCAGCGGTGGAAGTGGAGGAGGAGGTGGTGGTGGCGGGCAAACTCGAAGCATCACCGCAACTTATACCGGCGACGCCAACTACTCCGGTTCGACGTCAACCGTAGTCACAATCACCATCCAATAGCACTACAACTGTCCTGGATTACACCGAGCGGCCCCGAGCTATCGGGGCCGCTTCTCTTTGGTTTGGCTTGTTCGGAATAACCAGGACCAGTCCCTTTTATGCAACGAGGAATTCGCGGAGAAAGCAAACTTCGCAAGAGTTGCAAGGATGACGCAGAAGCTGAAGAAAGTTCTCCGGCGTGGAAGCCGACGCTACAAAAAAGGATTCGCGTCAGATCAGTTGACGCTAGGAGGAAAAAAAATGCCCCAAAAATTGGGCGAGGGCGAGGTGAACTCGATGGGCACCAGCGACCCTTCGTGGGACATCTGCGGCGGCCGCACCACGCGAGCTTCCACTTTGCTCTGCGACTTGGGATTCTCAACTGTGACGTTGGTGCCTTCCGGCAGGCCTTCGGGAAGAATCAGCATGGCTCCGTTGGCACTTACGGTATGCGTATTTCCTTCAAAGACTTTGTCCTTGCCAATGACCTGCAGGTTGACACGAATCCTCAGTAGCACGCGCTGGGCACGGCGGCGTTCTTCAGCCGTCGGCGGACGCGAAGAAATCACTCTGTGGGTGCCGGCCGGTTTGGCGTTCGGTTGAGGTTTCACAGTTCAAGCCCCCAAAAATCCATCTCCGGCGCGACAAGTTCGACACCGTACTCCCAGCCGTCCGGACGCGGAACGCCGCGCCAAACGACGACGGCTGCATTGCTGGTTTCCGTGGCAAGATTGGTAAGCGCGAGGCGGTGTTCAAGCTGAAGCTCCTGCTCCAGAACAACCATGCAGCCATAAGGATTTACCACCCGCGTGTGCGCTTCGACCGAAATGCGCTTTCCGGCCTCGCCTTCCCATTCCAGGCGGACAGGAACCCGCGAATTCATGCGGTGGCCGCGGCGCTTTTCACCGTGGCGCGTGCCAATTGGCTTGGGCTCTCGCGTCTTGACCGACATTTCTGCCTCGTGATGCCATCCTAGGGTTGAGGTGAAAAGCGGTCAATGGTACGGTCGAGTACTGGCACACGAAAGGATAGCTGTACCAAAGGACAGGGCCGGAACGGAAGGACAGGCGAAATTTGAGAAATTTGATTGTGAATGCGGATGATCTGGGTTGGACGGAGGGCGTCAACCGCGGCATTGCCGAAGCGCACCGCAGCGGCATCGTTACGAGCGCTTCCCTGCTGGCCAACGGTGCCGCTTTCGCCTCCGGCGTCGAACTCGCGCGCGCGACTCCGGCGCTGGGAGTGGGCGTACATCTCAACTTGAGCGATGGCCGACCGGTAGCTGATCGCGAACTGGTGCCGAGCTTAGTGAACGAACGGGGCGAGCTGGAAGCCCGGCCGGAGAGCTTGCTGCTGCGCCTGGCGCGGCGAAGCGTACCGCTCGAAGAGGTGGAGCGCGAATGGGATGCGCAGATTCGGAAAATACGCGACTCGGGAATTCAAGCCACGCACATCGACGGGCATCGGCACGTCCAAATGTTGCCGGGGCTTTTTGAAATTGCACTGCGTCTGGCGAAAAAGCACGCAATCCCGGCGATCCGAATCGCACACGAAGAATCCAGCCTGCGCTCGGCGCTCACTGCGGGAGAGAAGCAAAAAGGCGCGATAGTGATGAAGCAGGGAGTGCAGGCACGGGGCCTAAAGCTCCTGGCTCCTGATGCGCACGAAAAAGCGGAACGCGCCGGCATCGCCACGGCGGACTATTTTTGCGGAATCGCACAGACCGGCGAACTGACCCGCGAAGGCATTTTGCGCCTCCTCGAGATATTGCCGGAAGGCACCACCGAACTGATGTGCCATCCGGGATATGCGGACGCCGAGCTGGCCAAATCCGCGACCCGATTGCAGCGATCGCGCGAGCAGGAATTGAGCATCCTGACGGACACAGAGATACGAAATCTTGTCGCCTCGCAGGGGATTCGGCTGATAGACTATGGGTTCGTAGCCCAAGAAGCCTGAGGGAAGACCAGAATCGGACGTATGAAGAACGATCCGCCCATTCGCTACTCGATTGTCGTCCCGTTTTACAACGAGCAGGAAAATATTCCGCCGCTATACGTGAAGTTGACGGAAGTGATGGACGCGCTCGGCGAGCCCTACGAACTGGTGTTCGTGGACGACGGCAGCAAAGACAAAACGTTCAAAGTCCTCTCCGATATTTATGAACACGATCCACGCGTCAATGTCGTGCAACTGCGGAGAAATTTCGGTCAGGCGCCGGCGTTGAAAGCGGGTTTCGATTTTGCCCGCGGCGAAATCATCATTTCGATGGATGGAGATTTGCAGCACGACCCGGACGAGATACCGCGGTTCCTCGAAAAGATCGAAGAGGGCTACGATTTGGTCAGCGGTTGGCGGGTGACGCGCACGGATCACTGGCTGACGAGACAATTGCCCAGCCGGGTCGCCAACAAAATGATGGCGAAACTTTCCGGTGTGGATTTGCACGATTTTGGAACGACCTTCAAGGCCTACCGCCGCGAAGTCTTGTCCGAAATTCATTTGTACGGAGAGCTGCACAGGTTTATTCCGGCTCTTGCCAGCTGGGCGGGAGCTTCGGTGGCCGAAGTGCCTATATCGAACATACCCCGCACCAGCGGAGCCTCAAATTATGGGATTTCGCGCACGGTGCGCGTGCTGTTGGATCTGATGAGCGTGAAATTTTTGTTGGACTATTCCACAAAGCCGTTGCAATTTTTCGGCTTGCTGGGACTCTTGAGTTTGAGCGGCGGGGCGGGAATCGGCTTGTGGGTGTTCATCCGCAAAGCGATCCTCGATGAAGGTATCCTCGCGAATCACGGCCCTTTGATTATTCTCGGAATGGCCCTGGTGATGGGCGGCATCCAATTCATCGCCACGGGATTGATCGGCGAAATGCTGGCGAGGACGTATTACGAATCGCAGAACAAGCCGGTGTATAGCGTACGCGAGTTTCGCAGCCGCCGCGAAGCCATGGCCGGCCGCGATGAACCCCCACGAACGGCGGGAGCCGGAGGCTGGTAATCCGGCGTAATCTGTAGAATCCGGCAAAATCTTTCGCCGAGCACCTCGCGTTATTTTGGAACGGCGGAAAAGACACATACCTTCCCTTGAGCGTGCGGGATAGTTCGCTCTTCCCTTCTGATTTCCGGGCAACACGAGACAAGAGGCGCTGCATATCGATCCCTTCGACGAGATTCACCGAAACGTTTTCGATTAGTTGGTCGTGCCCGCGGAGTACTACGGGGTGAAGCGGGATTCACGGGACGGACAGTGAGTAAACTCTGGTCCACATTCGGTTAACCATAACCGGCGCCTCCCCCCGTTTTCTTGTATCTGTTGATTCCACACGGGTTCAAATAGCTTAGAATCAACACTTATAGAAGTGTTGATTCTAAGGGACTTGTGCTTAACCCCGTTTTGGATCGCTATTCGCGACTGGCGGTCGAATTCCGAGATAAAAACCTGAAGGAGCAAAAAAAGCGCCCGCGGGACGCTGGCGCTTTGGTATATTCCACTAGTTAATATACGGTTGAGGCAAGATTTTGTCAAGGGAAGATATGAAACGATTTTGGGGATTAGCGGGGCGGCATTAGCTTACGGTACTGGCTGCGGAAGAAGATTAGGGGTTCGCCGGGGAAAAGGTCGGCGGATTGGACTTCGCCCAGAAAAATAGTGTGGTCGCCCGCGATGTAGGAAGCCACGACGCGGCAGACGATTTGGGCGATGGTCTCTTCGAGCAGCGGGATGCCGGCGTCGGTCCAGCGATAGCGGATATTGAGCTCAGCTTCGGCTTCCAACGTTTGGTCGGCTTGGGCGAAATAGACGGAGATGGCTTGCTGATGCTCTTTCAAAACGTTGACGCCGAAGAAGCGGTTTTGCTTGAGAAGAGGCAGGAGATGGCTGCGCTGGTCAATGCAGACAAGAGTTAGGAACGGGTCGAGCGAGACGGAGGCGAAGGAGTTGGCGGTCATACCGTAGGCTTGCGGGGGCGCTTGACCGGGGGCGCGGGGAACGGTGATAACGGTGACGCCGGTGGCGAATTGGCTTAGGGTGTGGCGAAAGTCGGCTGCGGTTAGGGGAGTGGCGGTCATATTCGAAGTTTTTGAAGATATCACAAACATGCTGCAAGGAGTGTCGAGATTAGTCGGCGGGTTTATTCAAATATTCCCGCAAATGTTTTTGGACTCTGGTACGATGCACCCCATACTTTTTAATTTCAGGCAGCGTCTCCGCAAGTGGGAGAAAGCGATGAGGGCAACAGCGCGCCTCCCCGATCAAAATGGCCGAAGACACCGAGCGGTCTTTTGAGCAAAGCGGGAGCCGGCATACAAGGATTGAACCACCGCTTGAGCCACGGCCCCGGGTTGACGTCGAAAATGACGGGGAGACGGTATCTCTAGGTTGATCCGGAAGGCAAGCTTGAATAAGCGCGATTCACGCTGGTATCTGTACCTCGTCGTTTTGCTTTTCGCCGGGGCCATCTATGTGGGTTGCGCTGTTTCGCCGCCGTCTCTCATGGACGACGTGGATGCCGTGCAGGCGCAAGCCGCTCGCAATATGCTCGTCTCGGGCGATTGGGTTACCACTCACCTGGACGGCATCACCTATCTCGAAAAGCCTCCGCTCATCTACTGGTTGATGGCCATCTCGTACAAGATTTTCGGAGTGTATGACTGGTCCGCGCGAATTCCGATTGTACTTTCCGTGCTGGCACTTTGTTGGATCACGACTGCTTTCGGAGTTTGGGCCTTTGGCAAACGCGCAGGGTTTTATGCGGGCATGTGCCTGGCCACTTGCGTCGGCCTATTTCTTTTCACGAGGATTCTAATTCCCGATGTCATGCTGACCTTGACGACCGCACTGGCCCTGTGGGCGTTTCTGCGCGCCATTGACGACGATGAATCTCATCCGCGGGTCTGGGCGTTCGTTTGCGCCGCAAACCTGGGCGTGGGACTTCTGCTGAAGAGTTTGATCGCCATCGTTTTTCCCGTGGGCGCCGCAGTTGTCTATCTTTTGCTTACTCACCAGCTGTTTTCTCCGAAAATCTGGAAGCGGCTTCATCCTTACAGTGGCGCGTTAGTTGTTCTCGTCATCGCCGCGCCATGGCACATTCTTGCGACTTTGCGAAACCCGCCTTATTTCGCGTTCACGCTGCATAGCGGGCCAAACGACTATCACGGATTCTTGTGGTTCTTCTTCATCAACGAGCAATTGCTCCGTTTCCTGAATATGCGCTACCCGCGCGACTACAACACCGTCCCGCGAGTATATTTTTGGCTCTTTCACTTGATCTGGCTGTTCCCCTGGAGCGTTTACTTCCCGGCCGTCGCAAAACTTTCCTTCAAGCCTGTCGATCGCGCCGGCCGCTTGCGGCTGCTCGCTCTCTGCTGGATCGGATTCATACTAGTCTTCTTCACCTTCTCGACCACCCAGGAATATTATTCGATGCCTTGTTATCCAGCGCTTGCGTTGCTGCTGGGTTCCGCTATGGCCACCGAGGATCCCTGGGTCCGCCGCGGAACTCGCGCACTAGCAGTCGTTGCCGGGTGTGCTGCCATCGCCGCGTTCGCGATTTATTGGAATGTACGCAATCTGCCTTCTCCAGGTGATATTTCCTCGGCGTTGTCTCACAATCCCGGCGCCTACACCCTTTCACTGGGGCACATGCTGGATCTGACGCTGTCTTCCTTTGCTTATTTGCGGATACCACTGCTGATAGCCGCCTTCTCATTTCTTCTCGGCGCGTTGGGAAACCTTCGTGCCACGGGATTGCGTGCTTTCCTTGCTTCCGCTTTGATGATGGTGTTATTTCTGCACGCGGCACGTTTAGCCATGGTGGTCTTTGACCCGTATCTTTCTTCGCGGCCTCTGGTAAACGTTCTGCTGAAATCACCGGAAGGCACACTGATCACGGAAGGCCACTACTGGCCGACCTCTTCCATCTACTTCTACACCAACCGCAACGGATTACTGCTGAACGGGCGCGTGAAAAACCTCGAATATGGTTCCCATGCGCCGGGAGCTCCGGACGTCTTCATTGACGACGCGAAATTCGCAACTCTTTGGACCACGACAGCAAGATATTATTTGGTCGCGCCGCAAACCAGCTTGCCCCGGCTGGAAGCGCTTGTGGGCACCGCTCATCTGAAAGTCGTCGCACAAAGCGGCGGGAAGCTCCTCCTAACGAATCTTTCCCTGCCCTGAATCGCTTCATCCGGATCATCCACGGAAGGATGCGGCGCCTCATGGGACGTAGGGCGATTAGCTCAGACACGTAGAATCTCGATAAACGCCCGCTCTGAATTCTGGGAGCCCCTAAGCAACGAGCTAGGATGCTAGGCCGGAGTTGGCGAGGCTTACGCTAGAGGGCGAGGAGAGCGCGGGCGAGTTTGCGTTTGTCGGAGCGGGTGCGCATGACGGTGGGGAGGATGGCGACTTTCATGCCGAGGGATTGGATGACCGGGGCTTGGGAGGCGTCGCGGCGGTCGATGACGAAAGTGCCGGTGAAGTCGGCGTAGAGTTTGGCGACAGCGGAGGCGGAGGAGCCGGCGCCTAGTTGGATGAGCATTTTGTCGGACGGGCCTTTGAGGGATTTGCCTCCGACTATGGGGCAGACGGCGATTACGGATTCTTTGCGGGCGCGGAGTTGCTCGCGGACGCGGGGGACGGCGAGAATCGGGCCGATGCTGATGAGCGGGTTGCTGGGGCAGATGATGACGCGGTCGGCGTCGCAAATGGCTTCGAGGACGCCGGGAGCGGGATGTGCGTGCTTGACGTTGTGGAAGTGGATGGCGCGGATGCCGGGCTCGGTGCGGTGCTTGATGAGGTATTCCTGGAAGTGCATGGTGCCGTCGCGCGTTTCGATGATGGTCGGGATGGGTTCGTCGGACATGGGAAGGATACGGGATTTCACGCCGAGAGCGGTGCGGATGTGGTCGGCGACTTGGGTTAGCGTTTTGCCGTGAGCGAGCATGTCGGTGCGATGGATGTGCGTGGCGAGATCGCGATCGCCGAGGTTGAACCAGGTTTCGCGGCCGTAGAGGCCGAAGCGTTTCAGGAAGTGGAAAGTTTCGCCGCGGATGCCCCAGCCAGTACTGGGATTAACGATGCCGGCGAGAGTGTAAGTGACGATATCAAGATCGGGAGAGATTTTCAGGCCGTGGAGAACGATGTCGTCGCCAGTGTTGACGATGACAGTCAGGGCGTGAGGATCCATGGCGTGGTAAAGGCCTAGCAAGAGTTTCGAGGCGCCGATGCCACCAGCGAGGGCGGTGATGTGGAGTTTTTTTGCAGGGGACATGGAGACATAAGGATGCCGGGAGAGATGAACAGGCACAAGGGGAAAGGTTTGCGTTTGTGGCGAGAGTAGAAAGTTCAAAGTTGAAAGTTGAAGGAGGAGAGGGCCCAAGAGGAGGCGACGAGCGATGACAGGCGCGATAGAGCTCGAGAAGTCCAATGCAGGCGGAAGTGGAAGGGGGTTAACACAGAGGTCGCGCGGACACAGAGAAGAAAAAATGCGAGCGGGAGCGATGACCCTAGCGGAAAAGATCTTCTTCGGCGGCGCGAATGATGCGGGCGGCTGGATCTTGTACGGGGCGATAACGATAACCACGAATGACAACCACGGGCGTGCCCGCGGATTTTCCCATGAGGAGACCGGCAGCGGCAGCTAGTTCGTCGGCTACAGCTACGACTGTGGCGCGGAGGAGTTTGCGATGGCGATCGCGGGTGCCGCGAAGATCGACTAGCACGGGGACGCCGGACGCGCCGATGGCAACATTGGTGAGGCCTAGGCGCCATGGGCGGCCGAAGGTGTCGCTGATAATTACGGCCAGGCGTTTATGGGTGAGCTTGCGAAGGGCGGCCGCGAGGCGGCGCGCGGAAAGATCGGGATTTTTGGGGAGAAGGGTGACGAGATCGCGGCTGGGAACGTTCGAATGGTCGACGCCGGCATTGGCGCAGACGAAACCGTGATGGGTTTCGACGATGAGCACGCGGTCAGAGCGGACTATGCGGCGAGATTCGCGGATGACGACTTCGACGAAACGAGGATCGCCCGAGAGTTTTTTCGCAAGCCTCACGGCTTGGGCCGACGGGCGGACTTTGGAAAGACGCAGGACGCGGCCTTCCGTTTTAGAAACAATCTTTTGCGCGACAACGAGGATGTCTCTTTCTTCAAGGGCGATCTTCGCGTCGCTGGCGGCGCGTACTAGGAGCCGGGCCAGGTCGTGGCGCTTGCGAATTTCGGGCAGGCCGGGAATCACAAAAATCGAGATGGTTGACTTGGCGGAAGGTGCGCGCTTAGCGGCAGGCGGAGGTGGGGACTTGATCGCCATATACGGGAGGAAGAATCTTACGCGAGATAGGCTGATGATTTCACTTCGAACCTGAATCTACGCGGCACCAATCAAGCGGGCGGGGCGCTTGCCATTTGGCACACGACCCGCCCGGAAGATAGACGTGAGAACCGATCCTACCTGATGCTGTTCGGAGGCTTCTCTTCTTTTGGTGGCTTCGCAGGTTTCTGCTCTTTCTTTTTCTCGCCTTGCTGTTTGGGTTGAGGCTTAGGCGGCTCGAACGTTCTGCGCTCCTGGTTCTGCTGAACGCGTGGATTCTGGGGAGGCGGAGGATTTCTCGGTTCAGTTTGCGGCGGTCTCACGGGTTTAGGGTTCGCGGTATCGTTCGGAGGAGTAACCCGCCGAATCGTCGCCGGAGGTTTCGTCCGGGGATTTTGGGGCTCCGGTTGACGCCTCTGTTCGATCCGCGGATTCACGTCAGGCTGATTCGGGGCGACAGGCGGTGGTGTGGGTCTGGCATTCCGCGGACGATCATTATTGATCCTTTCCTGAGTGCCCGCAGCGGGCGGATTACCGGGATTGTTGCCGCGATTGGCCGGGGCTTCGGGTCGGTTCGCATTGGGTACAACACTTCTGTCGGGATTGGGTGAAGGCTTTCTGAAAGTGTCGGGCTGCGGACTCGCAACGGGCTCGTTCGGGACGTTAGCCGGTCTTGTGGGCCTGGCGTTTTGCGGTCGATCCGTGTAGATCCTTTCGTGCGTGCCGGTGACGGGCGGATTGCCGGAATTGTTGGCAGGATTCCTTGGCGTAAGCGGCCGGTTCTGGTTGGGCTGGACATCCCTGTTTGCGTTCGGCTGATAACCTCTGTTTCCATTCGGCGGAACGGCTCGGTTGTCCCGAAAGTTTCGTGGCGTTGCCGCGGGAGCGATCCTGACATTGGTCCGCGGTTGATCCCGCTCAGCCCGAATCTCGCGCGTTTGGGAAATAGCCAGTGGCCTGCCGCCATTGGCTTGAATGGCTTCCCGTTGCCTGGCGAACGAAAGCGGCGGCGGCGGCGGTGCATGCCTCACGACAACGACGCGATTTTCCATAGCCAATCTAGGTCTAACCCTCACAGTTACGCCTGCACCGAGAACAGCTTGTCTTGAAGGTGCAACGGCAGGCGCGCCGTAGCCAATTCTTGCGGACGCCACTTCCCTTTCGTTCATCCGCACGGCATGACGCGACACGGGCTGCCCGGAAGTGAAAGCCACAGAAGTCGTGGCCATGACGGCGCCGGGAACCCGCTGATTGACGTAGGTGACCGTGGTGACGGATCTGTTCACAACGTGGGTCTCGTAGTAATTGTTTACGACCACGCTTGTGACCCGAGTGTTCGTGACGTTGATGTTCGTCATGTACCTGCGGCTTACGTGATATGACGGCACATAAACTTCACGCGGACCAAGGGCGAACCAGCCCACGTCGGAAGCGCCGCCGACTGCCACACCTATACCGAAATGAGCACCGCCAACCCAGGCGACAAGCGCGGGGGCGTAAACGGGTCGAACGTACTCTGCGTCGGCATAAGCGGACCGCGGAGGCGCAGGTACCCAGCCCCAGGCGCCGCCAACAACAACCCAGCGTCCGTAGTGGAAGGGAGCAAAACCCCACGGCTCGTTATCGACCCACGTGTAACCCCAAGGAGCGATATAAGCCCAGTGGCCGGAGTGGTAGGGAGCCCAGCCAACGGTCGTGGTGTGCGGGAACCAAACGTGGCCGTATTCCGGGACGGAACGCCAGCCGCCATATTCGTCGAGGTCTTCGTAACCGATGACGTCGTCGGAAACGTATTGCTCGGAAACGGAGTGGTCGGCGCGGCTTTCACGCTCAGCGCACCAATCGTCGAAATCGTCGCTGGTGTTGTCCCAGCTTTGAACTTCTCCATCAATTTGGTCCGTGCCGGTAAAGGTGCCGACTTCTCCCGGATGGACAGTATAGGCAGAGCCGCCGCCGGTGACTTCGCCCGTGCCCTGGCGAACGAGAACTACGGTCGCGTCGCCCGATTCGTTGACGGTGACTTTGTAATTGCCTGAACGGAGCAAGGTAAATGCGAGATTGGGAGTATCGACTTCAAAGGATTCGTCGTCGGCAAGGCGGCGGACGCGAATGTTCAGCGTGCCTTCCGTCAAGCTGACCTGGGCCATAGTGTCGGTCAGATCCAAGAAGGAGAGACCGGTGTTGCTACCGACACGGATGGCGGCACTGCCGAGATCCAGCTCAGAGAAGGAATCATTGTCATTCCAGAGCTTATCGCCGGTGGTCAGCGGGCGATTGACGACCGCGGAAACCCAATCCTCCGTGCCAGCGGGCTCGAAGGAAACTGTTCCGCGAACGAAACTCAGACGCGCGACGCGGCCAGGCGGATCGTCATCATCGCGGGCGGCGGCGCGTGGGAGAACAAGGAATGCGAGAGCCAGCGCAAGGCCGAGCAAGCTCATAAAGTGGAGCGCATGTCTTTTCATTTTCATTTTCGTTTACCTCTCTCATGAACTGCAGCGGCCGCTCGTGGTCGGTGACTGAACGGTATGTCCTTGTTCCTATCCCCGACCTTTTGCGTCCTGGTCGCAACAGGTCCCGATCCGGTGGTGTAATTCAAACGATAGCACCTGCCTACAGCAAGCCCAGAATGAAGCCCAACTGCTATGCCTAAATAAGAACTGCCCGGGATGGACCTAATCATTAAACACGCGGGCGCGGAGAGAGTTGTGGAATTGTATCTTTGATGGGATACCGATGGGAGCGAAAGAAAAGGGCCCGCTTGTTGTTCGAGAAACGAGCCCCATTGAATAGTATGCAAAATGAGAAGTTGTTACCTGTGTGGCCGACCGCCACCGCCGCCACGCGAGCCGCCACCCCCGCTACGAGAACCTCCGCCGCCGTAACTGCGGCTCGGAGCGGAGTAGGTGCGGCTCGGAGCGGAATAGGAACGGCTCGGAGCAGAATAGGAACGGCTCGGAGCAGAATAGGAACGGCTCGGAGCAGAGTAGCTGCGATTGGGAGCGGAGTAGGAACGGGACGGCGGCGAGTAACTGCGATTGGACGATGGCGCAGTCCGCTGCTGGGGCGTATAGCCGCGGCTGGGGGCTGAGTATGTGCGGGTTGGCGGTGCATAGGTGCGATTGTTCGAGGGCGCAGTCCGCTGCTGAGGCGTATAGCCGCGGCTGGGGGCCGAATACGTGCGGGTTGGCGGCGCATAGGTGCGATTGTTCGATGGCGCGTTGCGCTGCTGCGAATAGGAGCGATTGCCGCCCGAATAGGTTTGGCGGTTAACGTTGCCCGATGAGCGTGAGGCGCCAGCGTTAGCAGAAGAACCCGAACCAGCCCACGGCGGGCGGTCCTGGCGATTCATGCGCGGCGTAATGACGGAATTGTTGTGCGGCGCGCTAGAGCTGCCGAAGCCTTGCGGGGCGCGGCCGCGATCCGTCGAATTGCCCTGTGCTGCCCAAGTGCGGGTGCCATTTGAGATGCGCTGGCTGGAACCGCGACCAGTGCCTCCGGTCTGAGTGCGAATATTGTTTCCGGCTGAAGAGGAAGGCCGGTTTCGCGAGAGTTCTCCCTGCTGGGCGAGGGAACCCCGGTTGTGTGGAGAGCGATCCATGCCTGCATTTGGCGCGAGATTCCGTGGCGTGCCAGGGGTCAGCCCTCGCGTATTCAAGGTGCGAACGCGCATGTCTGATGCGCCTCTGGACGGAGTGGTGCGGGCCACGACCGAACGGTTCTGCACGGACATCGGCGGCCGCGAGACATTCCCTCTAGCGTGGGCAGCGCCAAACGCACTTTCCCTTGAGCGAGCAACGCCAACGCTATTGGATACTCTTGCACCTCGTAGAGAAGCGTCGGTGACATGGAATTCGCCGCGCCGAACCATCTGTCCACGAGAGAATCCGCTGCGAGAGGTGGCGGTGACGGCGCGAGAATTGTGCGCATAAGCATAGTGATAATCGCGGAAGTTGCGATCCCTGAAGATCCCGCGGTCACGGATGAACGTATTGTGAATATTGACGCGCTCAAAATAGCGCGGTCCGTAATGGTACCAGGGGTGGTATGGTTCTCCCCATCCCAGCGGGAACCAGCCCACACCGATCCCGCCGCCGAAGCCGAAGCCGCCGCCGAGGAAGCCTACGAAGGCGGGGCCATATACTGCCAAGCCAATTCGGGGACCCGGGCACCAGCCCCACCTGCCACCATAAAAGTCCCAACGGCCATAGTGAAAGGGAGCGAAGCCCCAAGGTTCGTCGTCAACCCAGGTCCAGCCCCAAGGGCCGATGTAGCTCCAATAGCCGACGCTGTAGGGAGCCCAATCAGGTTGAACATCGTTGGGGTACCAAATGGGGCCGACATCGGGCTGCTCGCTCCAAGTGCCGTTGTCATCGAGATCGGCAGTGCCGGGCATGTCGGGAGGAACGTATTGTGCAGAAACGGAATCCTGTTCGCGCAAGTCTCGATCATTGGCCCATTGATCCAGGCCATCCGGAGGAGGCGCTTGAGCGATAGTGGACTGGACGTTGTTATCGGTGCCGTCGAACACGCCGCGCTGGCCCGCCTGGAGATCGTAGGTCTTGCCGCCGGCTGTGACCTGGCCTTCGCCGCGGATAACGGTAACGCCGGTGGAGTCGCCGTTTTCGTTTACGTCGATCCGGAAAGCGCCGGCTTGGGTGACGTTGAAAACCGCATTCGGGGTGTCCACTTCGTTCACGTCACCTTCGCGAATTTCGCGGACACGAAAATTGATAGCACCTTCAGCGACGCGCATTTGGGTGATAGCCTGGTCGAGATTGAGGAAGGAAAGAGCGGTCATGCTGCCGAGATGAATGGAGACCACGCCGGTCTGGAGTTCAGCGCGAGAATCTTTGTCGGTCCAGAGCTTATCGCCAATGGTCATGGGGCGGTTCAGAGGAGCGCTACCCCAATCGCCGGTACCACCGGGTTGGATGGAAACGGAACCATCGACGTAACTGATACGAGCGACACTGGTCGGAGGATCGGTTGCGTCACTTTGCGCGGATTGGCCGGGTTCGGCCTGGGCGGGATCAGGTTGGCTGGGGTCAGCTTGGCCAGCGCGCACGAGTGGGGCAGAGAAGCAGAGAAGACCCGCGAGAGAGAGAAGCAAGCCGAGCCTGAACTTGCCGTACAATTCGGTCTTCAACATAATTGTCCCCTTATCTTAAGTCCGGGCCTCGGAAGGTTCCGGCCGACGGGAGTCTATCTACTATATACAACTCCTAAGCAATGGAACCCCAAAATGGAGAAGAAGTTGCTGTGAGCGGAACCAAAGTGATGGCGGGAATAGGGTTAATCGGCTCGCTGCCAAAAGTAAAGTAACTTGCTTTTTATCTATAACTTACAACTTAACGAAGGCACGAGGAGTCGTTCTCGGTGAGTGAGCGTCGCGCTTTCCTTCCCGGACTTTGCGGCACGGTGGGAGGGATGGCCGAATACTGAGGGATGGCTAAGTGTGGAGACCGTTGCCGCCGATTTGGTAGCCGACGCCGCGAATGGTGCGGATGAGCGGGCGGTCGTGGCCTGAATCCACTTTGCGGCGGAGGTAGTTGATGTAGACGTCCACGACATTCGTCGTGGTGTCGAAATTGAGCTTCCAGACCTGTTCGACGATGGCGGTGCGAGTGACGGCCTGGCCTTCGTGGCGCATGAGGAACTCGAGAAGAGCGAACTCCTTGGGACTGAGATCAATGGCCTGGCCGGCGCGCTGGACGGCGTGGGCGATTCGATCGATTTCCAGGTCGGCGATTTTGAGAACGGCGCCTCCGGGATGGCTGCCCCGACGGAGAACCGCGCGGATACGTGCGGCAAGTTCGGCAAAAGCGAATGGTTTTGCGAGCGAGTCGTCGGCGCCAGCATCGAGGAGGCGCACGCGCTCTTCGGGAAGACTCGCCGCGGTAACCATGAGGACGGGAAGATCGGGGTGCTTGGCGCGAATGTGGCGGAGAACCTCCAAGCCGCCTTCGACGGGCGAATTGAGATCCAGAATGACGAAGTCGTACGACTCGTGGGAAGCGAGACGCTGGGCTTCCCGCCCGTCCGAGACCATTTGTACGGAAAATTGCTCTTGCTGCAACCGATGATGGAGAAACTCCGCCAGCGGCGCGTCGTCTTCAGCGACAAGAATGCGCATGCCACTCACCGCAAAATAGATTTGGAAGGGGTACGACAATAGTGGGGGTGATCCGGAGAACTGTCAACGAACTATCGGAAGGTGATGGCGGAAACGCTAACCCCGATCGAAGCGAGTCCAGTGGCTGCGGCGAACGCATTCATAAGACGGAATGACTTTATACTTTTTTGCATCGGGGACCACAACCGGGAGTGGCGGGGCAACGGACATTGTTGGAAATGCAAATAATGGATTGAATTATTCGCATTGGCCAAAGGCGTGCACGTTTTCCCCAAGTATGTTGCAGGTGAGAAGAACAGGCCGGGCGGGACCTCATAAATTGTTTTTTGATGACCAAATTACAAAAATGGAAGGTGAGGATTTCCTCAAAATAAAAAGTAGAAGTTGTGAGCGAATCCAATTTGAAACCGGGGATTCGAAATGGCATGAGCGAAAACTCAAGCGGGACTCGACAGACACCGTGAGATGAGGATAGCGGGCTGAACGGCGGTTTAGGCTGAGGAAGATAAAGAAAATGGGAGAAGCGAAGAGGCATCAGCCAGCTGTTCCAAATCGAAACTGGTGCTGAACAAAGTGACGCCAAAATGAGCGACGGGAGCGCGGCAGGAAGAACGAGTGCTTCGAGATGTAGGACGCTCTCGGTGAGGACGGGAGGTTGATCATGGACGATCAGCGAAAACGCTACATCCTGCTGGATAGGGACGGAGTGATCAGCCGACGCCACTCGAACGGACATGCCGGAAGCTGGGAAATATCTGAGTTCTTGCCGCGGGCGCTGGAAGCGTTGCGATTGCTGGCGGCGAACGATTACACGGGAATCGTAATTTCGCGCGAGACGTGCGCGAGTGCGGGAACGCAAGAGGCCGGCGAGCTGGGCGCGCTGACACGGAGATTTCTGCTGGAAGTGGCGATATCTGAGGGCCATATAGCCCAAGTGTATTACTGCCGCCACCGGCAAGAAGACGGTTGCGACTGCTACAGGCCGAATGCTGGACTAATCGCGCGAGCGAGAGCAGACCACGGATTCCTGAAAGAAGCCACGTACTTTATCAGCGAACGAATGGACAAACTAGAAAGCGCGGCTGCCTCGGGCTGCCCGTGCATTCGGATCCAGAGAGACGCCTTTCTACAGGCGGCGGCACCGAGCGAGGGGCCGTACCGAGTAGCTTCCAACCTGTATGAAGCCGCGGAACAGATACTGGGACTGGAAACGGCACGCGGCCGCGAATGCGCCGCCATCCCATCTTAAATACGAAGAGCAAGGAGAGGAGCAGAACTGAGGCGCGGCAGAGTCTCGCTTGGCTCGCCCGGCTTTTATGGACTGCTCACGAACGAACTTTAGCATTCGGGATGTTTTTGTTATTAGACTTCGCAAAAAATATCCTCGCCAACGAACTCTCCTTGCCCTTTGTTCACCTTGCAACTCGTTTCGATGATTCAATTTTCTGAAGTGCAGGTGCAATCTGCAGCACAATGCATTCCACTTTTTTGGAATTCGATGCTCATTGGAGTATCTTTGGAAAATACACTCTTAATATGGGAGAATTGAATGAATCGCTCTTTTTTTGTCGGATCGTTATCTGTTTTAATGTTTGCCCTGGCATTGGGCGGCTGCACCAAATCGGCGAATCAACCGGCCAGTTCGGATGACGCATCGTCCTCGGCTTCTTCTACGTCAAGTTCTACTTCCGCTAAGAGAGAATCCGCTCCCAGGCCCAGACCGCTTGTAGTGCCCGCGGACACTTCGCTCTCTGTTGTACTGGACGAAGCAGTAGGCTCAAGACTCAGCACGACCGGCCAAACTTTTTCTGCAACCGTGGAAGAGCCCGTGGAAGTCGGCGGCAGAGTGGCCATTCCCAAGCACGCTCGTGTCACTGGCATTGTGAGAGAGGCTAAGGCCGCCGGCCGCTTCAAAGGTGGCGCGGTTCTCGAGTTGGAGCTCATTTCGGTCACTCTTGCCGATAAGGATTATGAGATTCAGACTTCCGCCCCCACGTATACCAGCAAGGGTAAAGGCAAGAGGACCGCTGTCATGGTTGGCGGTGGTGCGGGAGGCGGCGCGGCCATCGGAGCTATCGCCGGCGGCGGCAAGGGTGCGGCCATCGGCGCGTTGATCGGCGCAGCGGCAGGCACCGGCGGCGCGGGCCTGACGGGGAATCGCGACATTACGCTCCCTGCTGAGACTGGGCTTTCCTTCAAACTACGCCGACCGCTGGAAATCAGGGAGAGATAAGCGCTCAGTCTTGGCGGACGAAACGCGACGCATCAAGACGTAGGGTCTTACTGCGTTTTGCTGGGTTCGCTGATCTTGGTCGCCTGCCACGCTGCTGCTTGCCACCGTCCATTGCGCCGGAGGAACGTTCCTGTGTTCCGGTAATGCGCTATCTCCACTTTTCCGTCTGGGTGCTCAGTCCGCCCCACCAGTTCGAACGCCACAATCACCGTGTCCCCATACTCGTGGACGGTAATGTCTTCGGCCGAATAAGTGCTCTTCCCTGCGGATGCCGGCACTGGCTTTTCGAGGCTTTCCATGATGTCTGCCTTCGTGATGACCGCGCCAGTCGCGCGAGTGTAAATCACGTCGTCGGCAAAAAATTTGTCAAAAATCGCCCGGTCGCCGCGTCCAGCCGCAGCCATAAATTCGTGCAATAGCGCGATGACCTCCTGGCTCCCCTTCGTCTGGGCCGTTGTTCCGGCTGGCGCCACGCAGCAGATCGCCGCCATAACCATTACCGTTTTTGCGAAAGCCATCATCACTCTCCTTATTTTCTCTTGCCGGCTGAATTTGCCGCACGCGTGCTTCCTGTTAGGATAGAACATTTAAGGAGCTCTGAAGAATATCGATGGAAGCTGCCTATATTTGCGACGCCATTCGAACGCCGTTCGGCCGTTACGGCGGAGCGCTTTCCTCCATTCGCACTGATGATCTGGCGGCCGCTCCCATGAAAGCGCTCATCGAGCGCAATGCCAAAGTCGATTGGAACGCGCTCGACGACGTTATGTATGGTTGCGCGAATCAAGCTGGAGAAGACAACCGCAACATCGGCCGGATGGCCCTGCTGCTCGCGGGACTTCCCAAGGAAGTTCCCGGAGTCACCATAAACCGTCTCTGCGGCTCGAGCATGGACGCTATTGCCACTGCCGCGCGCGCGATAAAAAGCGGCGAAGCTGAACTGATCCTCGCCGGTGGTGTCGAAAGCATGTCGCGCGCCCCGTTCGTGACCGGCAAAGCGGATACGGCATTTTCTCGCTCGCTGAAACTCGAAGACACCACCATCGGCTGGCGCTTCATCAATCCGCTCATGAAAGCAAAATACGGCGTCGACTCGATGCCGGAGACCGCTGAGATTGTCGCCGAAGAGTTCCACGTGTCGCGCGAGGATCAAGATGCATTCGCGCTACGCAGCCAGCAACGCGCGGGGGCTGCGATACGTGGCGGCGTGCTTGCGCAAGAAATTGTGGCGGTCCAGATTCCGCAGAAAAAAGCGGCCCCCATTCTTTTCAGCGTCGACGAGCATCCCCGCGCGGAGACCTCCTTGGCCGCCCTCGCGAAGTTGCCGGGCATCGTGAAACCAGGTGGATCCGTGACGGCAGGAAATGCCTCTGGCGTCAACGACGGCGCCTGCGCTCTGCTGATTGCTTCGGAATCGGCGGCCAAACGCCATGGCCTCGCTCCAAAAGTACGCATCGTCGCTTCAGCCGCAGCAGGCGTCGCGCCCCGCATCATGGGCATGGGCCCCGCGCCCGCCTCCCGAAAGGTCTTCGCAAAGACAAATTTGACGATTGGACAAATGGATGTTGTCGAACTGAACGAAGCTTTCGCTTCGCAATCACTCGCCGTGCTTCGCGAACTCGGCCTTCCCGACGACGCTTCCCACGTCAATCCCAACGGCGGCGCGATTGCTCTCGGCCATCCGCTTGGCGCCAGCGGAGCGCGTCTCGTCACCACCGCGATGTACCAACTGTTGCGCACCGGCGGAAGATACGCTCTCTGTACCATGTGCATCGGCGTCGGACAAGGTATCGCCGTCATCCTTGAACGTGTTTAGTGGTCGAAATCAACGCGAAACGGGGCGCGCCTGTTTTTTCCGTTCGAGGGCGTTTATCGGCCTCCCGGGTCGCCGAGGAAACCGTTTTCTTTCCCACTCCGGAGTGTTTACACTCAGCCCATGAACTTGCTCGATCCGCTCTTTCGCTCGCAAGCTGTCGAAAAGGTCTTCTCCAATCGCGCCACGCTGCAGGGCATGCTCGATTTTGAAGCCGCCCTCGCCAGAGCCGAGGCGCGCGCCGGCTTTATCCCCGCCACTGCCGCTCCTGCCATCGAAACGAAATGCCGGGCCGAACTTTACGACATGACCGGGCTTGCCCGGGCCGCGGCCAGCGCCGGCAACCTCGCGATTCCACTTGTGAAGCAGCTCACCCTGCTCGTCGCCCAGAAAGAGAAAGCTGCGGCGCGTTACGTCCATTGGGGCGCCACAAGCCAGGACGCCATCGACACCGGCCGCGTACTTCAGTTGCGCCAGGCCCTCTCCCTGATCTCCTCCGAACTCGATCTCCTCGCCACTGTCCTCGCCGAATTGACGCATAAGAATCGATCGACGCTCGTCGTCGCCCGGACCTGGATGCAGCAAGCGCTCCCTACTACGATGGGTTTGAAAGTTGCCGGCTGGCTCGATGCAATCGACCGTCATCGCGCGCGTTTGGCGGAGACGCGGGAGCGTTGCCTCGTCCTCCAATTTGGCGGCGCAGCCGGAACGCTTGCATCTCTCGGTGCTCGCGGTCTGGACGTCGCCGCGATTCTCGCCAAAGAATTACAACTGCCCTTGCCGGAGCTTCCCTGGCACAGCCATCGCGACCGCATGGCCGAAATCGCCACGACGCTCGGTCTGTGTACGGGAACGCTTGGAAAAATCGCGCGCGATATCTCTCTCCACATGCAGACCGAAGTCGCTGAGGTTTTTGAGCCTTCCGAGGGCGGCCGCGGCGGCTCTTCGACGATGCCCCACAAACGCAACCCGGTGGCATCTGCCGTTGTTTTGTCCGCGGCTCTGCGCGTGCCGCCTCTCGTCGGCACCATGCTCGCCGCCATGGTTCAGGAACAGGAGCGCGGCCTTGGCGCCTGGCACGCCGAATGGGAGACTCTGCCGGACATTGTCCGCCTGACCGCGGGCGCGCTCCACCACCTCACGACCGCTGTCTCCGACCTGGAAATCGACCCGGAACGTATGCGTCAGAATCTCGAAGCAACCCACGGTTTAATCTTTGCCGAAGCCGTAGTCATAGCCCTGGCGGAAAAGATGCCGCGCTTCGAGGCCCATGAACTTGTCCAAATGGCGTGCGAGCGCGCACGCAGCGCGCACCGCGATCTTCGCTCCACTCTTGCGCTCGACCCCGTCATCAAATCGAATCTCTCGGAATCCGAACTTGACCGCCTCTTCGCGCCTGGCAGTTATTTGGGCGTCGCCGATCAGTTGATTGACCGCGTTCTCTCGTCGCGCACTTTGCCTGCCGAGCAGAAAAAATCCAGAAAAAAGTGAGCCCCATGCCCATCGCTACATTGAAAAACGTCAGCATTCACTACGACCTTGCCGGCCCGGACGGTGCTCCCCTTCTCGTTTTTTCCCACTCTCTCGGCGCCAATCTCTCGATGTGGGATCCCCAAGGGCCGGAGCTACAGAAACGATTCCGCGTTTTGCGCTTTGACACTCGCGGACACGGCCAGTCCTCCGTCACTCCCGGTCCCTACACCATCGAGCTGTTGGCGCGCGACCTTCTCGCTCTGCTCGATCATTTGCAAACGGACCGCGTTCATTTTTGCGGTCTGTCCATGGGCGGTCAGATTGGCATGTGGCTCGCTCTGAACGCGCCGGAGCGCCTGCGCAAACTCATCCTCTGCAACACCGCGGCCAAAATCGGAACTCCTGAAATGTGGAATCCGCGAATCAAAACCGTTCGCAAGGGCGGCATAAAATCAGCCTCGGCCGCCATTATGGCCCGCTGGCTCACCAAAGACTACTGCACAAAGTTTCCCGCCGTCGCCGCCAAGACCCTCGCCATGTTGGAGAGCACGAATCCTGATGGCTACGTCGCAAGTTGCGCGGCCGTGGGCGATTTCGACGTCCGCGATGCCGTCGCAAAAATTCGCGTCCCAACCCTGGTGATTGCAGGAACTCGTGACACCGCAACCCCTCCGGCCGACGGCCGCTACCTTGCCGGCCAAATCGCAGGCGCTCTTTATAAGGAACTGAACGCTGCCCACCTCTCAAACATAGAAGACTCCGCCCATTTCAACTCGGAATTAAAAAACTTCCTTCTCTCATAGGCGGGTGGCGAAGCCTTGGCAGTTGGTTTTGACTTTGGGGGGTGCCGCACACTTCGGGTTTAAGGGTTTTGACTCTTCCTCGAATTTGTTGTTTCCACGTTCTCGCGTCGGTCCGAGTCAATCCGAATTCCACTCTCTCCCTTCCCCGCGTAATGCGCCCAACTGCTCCAAGGCCAGTCCCTCGGATGTTCGACCAGCTTTCTCTGCACCGGATTCGCGTGCATGTACTGCAATTTCTCCCGCCGTTTCTTCTCGCTCCACACATTGAAGTCGTAAAATCGCCGCTGCCAAAAATGCGCTTCCGCTGTCTGACTTCCTCCGAACGGCAACGACAACTGTGCGCTGCTCGCTCCTCTTCGCTTCTTCAACAGCGCCCGCGCGGCCCCCAAAAGCGGCCTCCTTTCGTAACCGCTAAACGTAATGAAATGCAGATCACCTTTTCCGTAATGTCGTCTCAGATTTCTCGGCATCAGAAGAAAAGAACAGCCCACCCTTTCTTTCAGAAAGGGTGGGGCACCCTCGTCTCTTCACCCCACGGTGAATTACGAAAGTGGTATCCTCTCCTCGTGCCTCTTCGTCAAGCAGAAAAATCGAGGGAATCCAATGCGCCACCCGCCAGCGCCCTAAACTCCTGGATAACCGGCAAATCGCCGGAATCGGTATTGGGAGGAACCCTCCCGGTTTTCCGACCCATCGGGACCTTGCCACAGAATTTGGCTACCAGCATTAGAATAATAGTTGACGGAGGTTTCGTCCTGACGTGAAAGAGTGTCCCCATTGTAAATTGGAAAACCCTGATAGCGCCGAACACTGCGACTGCGGCTATGACTTCGCGCGCGGCTCGATGCGACCATCTGGAGAACTAGGCCTGTTTGACGACGATCGTCCCAGGGAAAAGGAGCCGACAGATTACACGGAGCTCATTATCGCGGCCTGTCTGGCCCCTGTGTTAATGCTCTTTCACTACTTCGGAAAGGTAGATTTGGGATTAACAGTTTTTATTGTCCTGGGGGCGATAGTATTTGCCATCAAAATCCGCTGGAATCTGAGAAAACATGTCTGGTTTTGGGCGACTATCGTCTTCATATTAGCGCTTCATGTTCCATTGTTTTTTACCGTTCGATGGCCTTTTGGGAGAACACCTACGCTTGCATATACAATGCCATTCGGATTCGCGGATTTTTTTATCATCCTCGGCGCGCTAGGACTCGCACAAAAGCTCTTCTCGAAAGATTCCTCTTCGTAGCGCGGGTGGGACTGATCATATGACGGCGTCGGCTCCTCGGCTGATTGGACGAAGTTGTCGGCTCCTTCAACCGAGTACGCTTCGTAGCTGTTGAACGACCAAGGCTCGGAAAAAGGAGGCGGGTGGCCGCCCCTTAGCGCGCCGAGACGGTTTTGACTTTGTCTTTTTCCGGGGGTGCCCCACCCTTTCGTTTTTGGATTTGAAAGGGTGGGTCTTACTTTTCATCTTTTCTCTGCTTCGTCATCTCATTTCATCGGATCCACCTTCACCAACCCGGATTCTCCATTCGCATAAAATCCCCAACTACTCCAAAGGCGGGTGGCAACCCCTTAGCCCCGGCTCTTGATTTTGGGTGCCGCACCCTTGGGTTTTGGTTTTTCAAGGGTGCGGGTGTTGACTTGCTCCGTTCGGCGAAATCTGAGACGACGAAACACTTCCCGCGAATCCGGCTCCAAACAGCCGCGCGTTTCGTTCCAGCCCCGCCGTTCAACCCCCAATCTCTACCATTCAACCCCCGTTTCGACCATTCCCTGCAATTTACTTTACCTTCTAGCCAATCTCCTGCTACCATACCCCATGCTGTCCCTGCCATCCAGCGCCTCACCCCCACCAAGCGACTCCCCCGCGCTCTTTTTGCTCTTTCCCAGAAAACGCCAAAAATCAACCCGTTTGTTTTCACATTCTTGCGCACTCTTCCAAAATGAGTATCCGCGCAAACCCTCTCCACTCAACAGCTTGCGCACTCTTTCGCAAAACACCGGGGGTGTGCCTACCCCGGCCAATCCCCTGTCCAACGCTCTTCCCATCTTTTCCACACCCAGTCAACATCCGACGCACACAAACTCCCGCAGCTCTATTTTTTCATTTATTTGCTTCGCACCTCTCTGCATACCTCGGCAGTGGAGGTCTGCTTCTTCCAGGCGGCGATGCTCTCCTCTACTTTGGCAAGTCCTTGCCCAACCGCTCCACAACGCTCTTCGGCTCCGTCACTGGCGGGTTGTTCAGATACTTCCCGAAAAACACCAGATATCTCTGCCATCGGTCCTGGATATGCCGCGGCTCCACAAATCCGTGATTCTCGCGTGGGTAAGTCACAAACTCGACCGGCACGTGTCGTTCATACAGCGCTCGATAAAACTCCTCCGACTGCGGCATGGGGACTCGCGTGTCCGCTTGCCCATGCAAAATCATCGTCGGCGTTTTGACGTTTTCGATAAACTTCATCGGCGAATGGTCCCAATACTCCTGAAAATTGTCCCACGGGGCCTTCAAGCCCAGAAACATCGTCAGGTACCGGTGAATGTCCGTCTGCGAATACATCGAATAAAGGTCTGGCAGCCCCGCGCCCGGCGAAATGGCCTTGAACCGGTCCGTCTGCGTATCAATCCACATAGTCATGAATCCGCCGTACGACCATCCGAACGCGCCCAGCCGCTCCGGATCCGCCCAGCCTTTATCCACCATCGCCTGGACCCCGCTCATATCATCCTTATAGTCCCCGTCTCCCCAATCGTTCTGGTTCGCGGACTCAAATTTTTCTCCACGCCCGGACGACCCGCGAAAATTCGGCTGCAGCACCATGTACCCGTTTGCAGCCATGACTTGAGAGGTCGGATTGAAAGACAAAAGAGATACTCCCGTCGGGCCTCCGTGCGGATTCAACAGGAACGGACCTTTGTGCGTCCCATCGAAGCCAACCGGCTTGGTCACGACTCCGTCGATCTCCATTCCATCCTTGCTGCTTTTCCACTTCACCACTTCCGCCGCTCCCAGCGCGTAATCCGAGAGCCACGCATTTTGATTCGTGATGCGCTCCAGCGAGCCAAAACTCAGATCGCTCCGGAACACCTCGCTGGGATGTGTCGGATCGCTCCACGTTCCAACCGCCGTATGTCCCTTCGCGCTGATTCCCGAGACATCCGCAACTTCCATCGCGCCCGTAAGCGGCCGGATCGCGCCCGTCGCCACGTCCGCGCCAAAAACGCGCACTGCCTCGTGGTCGTCGCTGCTGAAATAAATTTCCTTGCCGTCCGGAGACCAAATGGGCTCGCCCGAGTTCAATTCAAAGGAACCGCTCAGTTTTCTTGGCGTGCCTCCGTTCGCATCCACGATGAAAAGGTTCTCCTTGGAAAGGAACAGCCCGGCGCTGCTCAAGTAGGCGATCCACTTGCCATCTGGCGACCACCTCGCCGTGTGCGTCGGGTCCGCGGTGTCCACCACCTTTCGTTTTGTTCCGCTGGCCACGTCCATCACCCACGCCGTTGTCAATGGGCCGTCATCCAGCCTCGGCGTAGGATTCGTCGTAAACGTGACGTGCGATCCGTCCGGCGACCAGCGCGCGTCGCTCACCGTGAAATCTCCCTTGCTGATCTGCTTCTCTTCGCTCGTCGCGATGTTCCACGTCCACAGCTGCTCCATTTTGAAATCGTGATCAACGACCACCGGGTCATCCTTTTCCTTAGTCCGCTTTTCTTCTTCCTCGCTCACGGGCGCTGTAGCTGTCAGCAAGAGGGTCTTTCCGTCGGGCGAAATTTGAAACCCGCGCACACCCGATTTATGTTTCGTCACCTGCCATGGCTCGCCGCCATCCGCGTACATGAACCACACTTGCGGCTTTGCTTCCTTTTCTTCACCCGCTTCCATGGTGAACGCCAGCAGCTTTCCATCCGGCGACCATTCCACATTCGAGACGCTTTTCTCTCCGCGGGTAAACTGCCGCGCTGCGCTCGCCGGTCCCGCAGCTGGAACCACCCACAGATGCGTCGCGAATTTCCAGGCCTGCTCCTTTTCCGTATCGTTCTCCGTGACCAGATAGGCCACGCGCGTACCATCAGGCGAAATACGCGGCGAACTCACACGCGCCACGCGTAACGCTTCCGCCGTGCCGAATAGCTTCTTCCCCTCCATGCTCACCGGCTGGACGGCATTCTGTCTCGAGACAGCTTGCCCTGCCGCAACTGCCATCGCCACCGCAAACGCCGGCGCAATCCATATTCCACGAACCAATTTCGTCTTCGTAATCTTCATCGCTCAAAAGCCTCCTCGTCGATGAAACTTCCGCCTCGCCGCCCTGCGGCGCCGCGAAGTATATGGTCGCGCTCCTCGCCGCGCAAGACGTGCGGCGTGCCATCCTCCCGCCTAGGGCAACAGGCATTTTGAAATTGGCATCCAATTCCTATGTAGCCGAGCAAGGGTTGTCTCCCGCAGCACTCCCAGTCAAACGATCCTGGCCGATTTCATCAAGGAGGATACCTCTATGCAAATCGTCAAAACAGCGTCACTGTTATTCTGTGTCGTTTTACTATGCGCTATTTTTAGTCCCGTCGCCCGAGCCGACGATTGGAACGAAAAGACTTCCGTCACCTTCAAAGTCCCAGTAGAAATCCCTGGCAAGGCATTGCCCGCAGGAACCTACATCTTTAAGCTGGCGGACAGCCAAGCAGATCGCCACATTGTCCAAATCTGGAATGCGAATCAAACTCATCTCCTCGCCACCATTTTCGCTGTGCCGGAGGACCGTATAAATGCCCGATACAAAACCGTGATGCATTTCGATGAGCGGCCCATCCACTCACCTATGGCGTTGGACGACTGGTTCTACCCCGGCAAAACCATCGGCAACGAATTCGTTTATCCCAATTGGGGTTAATTTCTCCCTCCAACCCGGTCGCCGCGCTACTCTTGCCGCAGTGCGATCACTGCATCCACTCGGCTCGCGCGGCG
The DNA here is from genome assembly GCA_963824515.1 of uncultured Acidobacteriota bacterium. Taxonomy (GTDB): domain Bacteria; phylum Acidobacteriota; class Terriglobia; order Acidiferrales; family UBA7541; genus Acidiferrum. The sequence goes on along the minus strand of CAWGPN010000003.1, from coordinate 27,804 downwards.
CGCGGGCAAAAAGCTGGCGAATAGCGCCGCAGCGATGAGGATCGGAATCGTCACGGCGAAAGTGGATGGTTCGATGGGTTGCATGCCCTCGACAAACCTCTGCAAAACGCGGCCGGCGGCAAAGGCAGCCGCCGCGCCGAGGGTAACGCCGCAGAGAATCATCCCCAGGCTCTGTCGAAGTACGAGCCAAATGACAGAGTTTGGCCGCGCTCCGAGAGCCATGCGTACGCCGATTTCGGGCACGCGCTGCCTCGTCAAGTAGGCCAGGACACCATAGATTCCGATGCAAGAAAGCACTAGAGCCAAGCCAGCGAAAAAACTGAACAGGACCAAAAGAAATCGCTGGCGAGCGAGAGAATCGCTTGCCAATTGCTCCATGGTGCGAACCTCGTAGAGAACCTGGTCGCTGGCGGCTCCCTTCAATTCGCTGCGCAACGAAGCAACCAAGCCCAATGGAGGAATCGCGGAACGCACGGCAATCGACATCAATTGGGACCAGCGGTGCATAAAACCATCCGGAAGCTGCGAAAATGGATAATAAATTTGTGCGCGAATTTTCGCCTGGTCATCCCCCGCTAGTCCCCAATGGCGCACGTGGCCGACAACGCCGACAATTTCAAACACGTTGCCACCGTAGCCCATTTCCGGAATCCACAGTCGTTTGCCGACTGGATCTTGCGTTCCGAACGCGTTTCGGGCGAGCACCTCATCAATCACGATGACGGGCGTGGTGCCGAGCGCATCGTGATCATCGAAGAATCGTCCCCGGTGCAAGGGGATCCCCATAACTTTCAGATAATCCAGCGACACGCACGTCAACAAAGCGAAAGGCAGTTTATTTCCGGGAGGCACATCCGCGTTGGTCCAGTAACCCTGCTCATTGTCGCCCTCGCGCATGGGAAACGTATCGACGGTGGCAGCGTACTGCACTCCAGGCACGCGGCGCGCGCGCGCCAAAATGTCCTTCCACGCCGCGCGAGTCTTTGCCGGATCGGCAAGCGTGGCCGGCGAAAGAGCCATGCGGGCAACCAATACGTTCCGGATATTTATTCCGGGATCGAGAGACGAGAGATGGAGGAGGGTTCGACCCAGCATCCCAGCGGAAACGAGGAGCACCACGGCCAACGTAAGCTCGGATATGACGAAGATGCTATGGAGGCGGCGCGAACCGCCGGCGATGCCGCGAGTCCCCGCACGAAGTGTCTGTTCCAGTTCCTTGAAGGGAGCTCGAAGGGCGGGCGCCGCGCCAAACAGAAAACTGCTTAGAATCGAAACTCCGGCCACAAAGAGGAGCACGCGCCAATCCAATTGCACCTCTTCCGCGCGCGGCAAAGCTCCGGGCCAGAACGCTAGGAATGGGCGGATTCCGATCGACGCAAGCGAAACCCCGACCACTCCTCCGGCCAAGCCTAATACCGTGCTCTCCGTCAGGCATTGCCGAATCAAGCGGCCTCGAGTCGCTCCGAGCGCCACGCGCATGGCGAGCTCACGTTCGCGCGACACTGACCGTGCAAGTAGCAAACTCGCGACATTCGCGCAGGCGATCAGCAGGACCAGGCCAACCGCTCCCAGGAGCAGCCAAAGCGTGGATCGCACTTGGGCAACGTCGGGTTGAAGCCGTGCCACAGCGAATGTGCGCCCCTGATTCGTGTCTTTGAATTCTTCGGCGAGATTCCGTCCAATTAAATCCAGTTCGGCTTGCGCTTCGCCCAGCGTACTGCCAGGCTGCAGCCGTCCCACAACGCGAACCGGATGAGCGGCACGATTTTGCAAATAGCGTGCGGTGTCTTGTCCAATGGGCGTGTACATACTCCTCGAACGCAAAAGATAACCATGCCTCTGGGAGGCTCCGGAAGAGTGAGAGCCCGTCGGGTGCGGCCCATTGGAATCGGGGCCGATTTGCGGAATCGGGATCGAGTGACGGATGGTTAGGCTGTCTGGGGCAACGAGAACCTCCTTCACCAGCAGCCGCAAAATCTGCTGGCGCTCACATACCTCTAATGTCTTAGCCCGCTCACGAACCTTAATTCGAAATCCGTCCAAGCTTTCGGCAAGTTGCAGGTAACGAGCCTGGTCCACGGCTGCCGTCTCGAGCGATTGTAGTTCCGATTCCACGGCCTGGGATTTCTTGTTTAGCTCCGGCATTCTTTGACGCAGTTGCGCCAAGCTGACCAGACTCTCCTGATAGGCTGTGATGAGTCGTGCGATGTTGTTTCCTAATCGCGCCTGTTCGCGGCGTAGGGTTTCGCTGCGTTGTCTTCGCGGATCGGTGTTCCGTGCGACCTCTTTTCGGCGGTCAATTTCAGCTTGAATCAGCGTCCCATTGTCTAACAAGCCGATGATCTGGTCCCATACGAACTGATCCAAGTAGTCTGATCGAACGGGACGGTTGGTGCACAACGCACCCTTGAAATGACGATACGCATCGGAACCGAGGCATCGATAGTAGTACAGCTTTCGTTTGGACGTTCGTGTGGAAGTTCGATAGAAGGCATAGCCGCACTGCTGGCATACCAGCATCCCTTGCAGCAGTGTCGGTTCGATCGTTCGGCGAGGAGAATGATGCTTATTCTTGGTTAACTGTTCTTGTGCCAGAGCAAATGTCTCTTCACTCACCAGAGCAGGCACGGCCACTTCGATCCAGTCCGCACGAGGCCGATCACGATGACAGTTGCTTCGGTGAGAGGAACCGTTCCGCTGGCGCAGTGGCCGCGTAATGCGCTGTCGTTCTGACTGTTCGGTTTTGCCGTAGCACGCTTTACCTTCGTAGGCCGGGTTGCGCAGCAATCCCCACACTGTCGATCGTTCCCAGCGAGTTTTTCCCGTTCTCGTCGAAATGCCTCGCTCATTCAACAAACGGGCAATCGCATTGATGCTAAACCGTTGTTGCGTGTAAATCGCAAACACCATTCGGACCACGTCTGCTTCGCTTTCTACTACTTCGTAGTACGCGGCGGAAGTGTCCGTCTTCCTTACATAGCGATAGCCGTAAGGAGCTCCCGATAACACATTCACCATTCCTTGTTGGGCTCTATGTCGTTTCCCTCGCCGGTGTCGTTCCGCGATCTGGGCACGCTCGTATTCCGCGATCATTCCCTGAAACTGAACCACCAGCTGGTCCTCAGGGCTGTCTCCCGAAGGCGACTTCAAATAGATAACGTCAACGCCACATCGCGAAAGCTCTTCGCTCAACAAGACCTGATAGGCGTACTTACGGCTGAGCCGGTCGGGTGAGTGGATCAACGCCGCGACAATCTGCCCTTGCGCTGCTAAATCACGAAGCGCCTCCAACCCCGGTCGCACCAAACTGGCGCCACTATACCCTTCGTCTTGAAACACCCACTCCGACGGAACGGCGTATCCGTGAGTCTGGGCGTATTCCACCAGTGCCGACGTCTGGCTGCCAATCGTGTGGCTTTCCTTCTGTCGGTCCGAGGAAACCCGTGCATAAATGGCTGCCGGCTTGTTCATTCGTCACCTCCTGAGCGGAATTCAGCGTCACTGATCCAACCGGCCGACGTATCTCTGGCACCAACAGTTGGTAGGCTTGTTCCAGTTTCCTGATGAGCAAACGATCGAATCGATATTCCAGCTGAACAGCGCGGCGGTCCGATGAGGCGCGCTTAGCCACGCCCTCTTCTCTGCTTCAGGACCGCCAGCAACGCCCGGCTGACAATTTCGCTTAGCGACAGACCGGTGGTGTTCGCGAACGAGCGCACTCGCCGCACCAACTCTTGGGATAGCTTCACGGTGAAAGCGACCTTGGTGTCGCCGATAGGAACTGGTTGCTTCAAACGGCGGGCCTGCTGCAGATATCGATAGGCTTGACGGGGGGAGACATTGCGGTCCTCTACCAACTGCGCTACCGCATCTGGCAGATGATCGAACCGCTGCAGCAGTTCGCGAGCATGGTTGAGGCGTTCGGCTTTTACGTTCGCGCTGGCGCGATCCATATGTCACAACTGTACAACCATATATGACACGATTCAAGCCAAGAATATCGCGCATCTACCGATACCTCAACACTCGGTCAAAACTGAAGTTATCTTTTGCGTTCGAGGAGTATTCATCCGCTTCTTGGCCAAACAAACGGAAACCGTTCGGGGCAATACCCACAACGGTATAGCGTTTTAGATCGAGCACAATCGTCGAACCAACGGCATCTCGTCTTCCCGCAAAATGCCGCTGCCAAAAGCCATAGCCCAAGATGACGACAGGAGCAGCGCCCGGCTTATCTTCCTCTGCCAGGAAAGCGCGACCGTGCAAGAGGGGAACTCGCATCACTGCAAAGAGGTTCGAGGAAATTTCCCGTACATCGGCGTATTCCGTTTCTCCCGGATCACTGACGGTGGCACCATCAAAGAGTGCACCCGCCAACTCAACTGAACTGGCGGCACGCGCACAATCGAGAAAATCCAAGTAGGCAACATTTTGGCGGCCGAAAAGCTCTGTATTCCATTCGATTGAATGTCCATGCACCGCGACCAACTTCTCGGGCTCCGGAAAAGGCAGCGGCTTCAACAGAACTCCGTTAACGAGCGTGAACATCACCGTTGTCGCACCAATTCCGAGCGCCAAGGTGAGCAACGCGACGGCCGCAAATCCCGGCCTCTGTCGCAGTGTTCTAAGCGCATATCGGAAATCCTGCCAAAAATCCTCGAGCCATCGCGTGCCGCGAGCGTCGCGGCATTCCTCCGTCACTTGCTCCAGCCCACCCAGCGCCAGCCGGGCTCGACGATTTGCTTCCGCCGGGGAGACGCCACTGGAGATCAATTCGTTGGCCTGCTGCTGGAGATGAAAGCTCAATTCCCTTTCGAGCTGCCGTTCGAGCTTTTTGCGGCCCAATAATCGCCGCCACCAGTTCATTTGGCACTTCCTTCGGAAAGTTTCAGTATGAGTGCGACGGCTTCGGTCAAGCGATCCCAGCTAGCGGCTTCTGCTTGCAACTGCGCGCGGCCCTTCGCTGTGAGGCGATAGAACTTGGCCTCGCGGCCCGTTTCCGTTTCCTTCCAATCTGCCGCCAAAAAACCACGATTTTCCAGCCGGTGCAACGCAGGATAGAGAGAGCCTTGAGGCACCTGGACGACATGACGAGATACTTGCTCGAGGCGCTGGGCAATGGCGTATCCATGGACAGGCCCGAGGGCCACAATTTTGAGGATTAAAAGGTCCAGGGTTCCTTGGGGCAAATCAGATTTAGCGGACAAATTCATACCTCCAACTTCTACCTATATACATTGCCACGTGTAGAAGGTCAAGGCGTGTCTTGCGTTTTAGCAATCCGCCGCGATGTGCGGCACATTCGCATGGCGCTCGAAGGCAATCATGGGGAGGTACTTCCCGTCGGCGGCGTATCTAGGCGTATATAAACGTGGCGCGGCCGGAGCCTTTCCATTGACGTCCGCCTCCGGCCAGCGTTGGACGATTCTGGGCTCGAACAAATCGCCGAACCCTCCTCCGAATTCGACGATAGCGAAAACTCCGTCTCAGAGCGGCCCCAGCAACACTGCAGCAATAGTCAGATTCGCGCTCCCGTTAGAGCAAAACTCCCGCAAGCACGACTCGCGGGAGCTTTGTTACTCTTTTGTGCTGAAGCCGTATCTGCAGGCATCGCACCATCCTTGGAAACGGCTCTCGTCGCTTCTTGTTCCTGCTTCTTTCACCTCACCGTGCGATCTGCAACCCGCGACCTCAGCACTTTCGGCTATTTTTCTTGTAACGACGCAAGATACTCGCAGAGGTTTCTGATTCGTTTTCTTATGGTTACCTCGTTGAAGTCAATCATATTGAAAATCGGTCCCCAGACGGGCATGTCCGATGAACCATGTGCCGAGATCGGCTTACCAAAACGCACGACTCCGCTCACGTATTCATAGGGAAATTTCCCGCCGTTTGCCTTCGACAGTTTCGTCAGATCCGTCGGCGGTGTCTTCAGACTTGCGGCCGCAGGGCCTCCTCCCTTGGCGTCCCGTCCGTGGCACGACGCACAATAATGCTCGTATGTCTGCCTTCCCGACGCCGCGTCCGGTGGTTCCGTACTTGCTCTACTCGCGCCCAGCCTATCTTGACCGGCCGCGCCGCACGCCAGCAGCAGCACAACGCTTGCTAGAAGTATGTGTCGCATATCAGGACCTTACCGTTAGCACCGGGCATGGCGCTCCGCAAACTACCTTGTAAGCAGTCGAGCTTCGTTCATGTCCGATCGCGGTTCCCTTTCCTCGCTTCGCTCCAATCACAATCAGATCCGCCTTCATTTCTCGCGCCACTTCCAGAATCTCTTCCACCCGATCGCCCAGCCTCATACGAAATTCCGGGTGGCACCAGAGCTCGCCTCCCTGAGGCACCAGCTCTGCCAATTCATGAGTGATCGCTTCTTTCTTCAGTGCCAGGCCCTTCTCCGAATAGTCTTTCGCATCTTGCACCACATGCAACAACGTCAGATTTGCCTGGTGCTCCTGCGCAAAGGAGAACGCGTACGCTGCTTCACGCTCCGCTCCGAGGCCGAAATCTGTCGCAAACAAAATATTCTTGAATTCCACCTCGCGCGCCGCTTCTCCCTGCACCGCTGGCCCCACGGTTAGAACGGGGCATTTCGCCTGCCGGAAGATCTGCTCCGCTGCCGAACCAATCAGAATTTTCTTCAATCCGCCCATACCGTGCGTGCCGACGACCACGAGGTCGATGTGATGCTTCGCGATCAATTCTTCCACCGTAGGCCAGAATAGACCGTGTTCAAACACAGTCTCGTGCGGCACATCGCGTAGGCGACCCGATATCAGGATTTCTCCCATCGCTTCTTCCGCGGTCCGTGACGCTGTTTTTTCAGTCGCAGCCATCATTGCTGGCGCAAGCATCACGTTTGCGTCGCCCGTGATCACATGAGCCAAAAAAATCCTCGATTCGTACCGCCGCGCAAGAGAAACTGCATAATCCAGCGCTCGGTCCGATGCCGCCGAGAAATCCGTTCCTACCAGGATGTTCTTCAGTTGGACCATTTTGCCCGCCAAAACCCTGTCTTCGTTCTTTTCCATTGTCTTTGTCATGATAGTCACCTCGAAAGCTGCCAGGGGGAAACTCTCATGCTCCTGGCCCCATCCTCTTTTTCCTCCTTAAATCCCTCCCGCGATGTGCGCCGCATCATTTTCAAAGGTGACCGCCATCACACGCCCCAATTGCCGTTCCCCAGCTGCTTCTCAGCCAGCCGGCAGCATGCCATTCCCGAAACATACTTTTCCACACAAAGTACTTGACATAACGGAGCTTTCCTCTATCCTTGGTTTTATCTGCCTCACTCTCGGAAAGGGAGACACCGGGATGAACGCCACTGACCCAGCTCAATCTCAAGATTCCGCCGGTTCACACTTCGGCCAGTTCCGAAATCTCTTTGCCGACTCGCTCCGCTTTTGGGAGCCGCGTCGCCTTTTCTACAACCTCGCTCTCGCCACCGTCGTTCTCCTCTGGGTCGTGGCTTCTTGGCCCCATTTCCGCCCCGCTTTTACGCTGCTCTCGCTTCTCCAACTTGCCGTCTTCGCGTTGCTCGCCAATGTCTGCTACTGCGCCGCTTACCTGATCGACTTTCCCATGCAACTCTCCCCCTTCAGCGACTCCTGGCAGCGTCGCCGCTGGGCACTCTGGGTCGTCGGCACTCTCTTCGCCATCCTCCTAGCCAACTACTGGATCGCTGACGAAATCTATCCGTTCGTTCGCTGAAAACGCACCTATCCGCGATCGCACCCGCATCGGACTGAACAACTTTGCGCTTGCTGATTCCCTGAGACATCCTCAAAATCCTCTCCTGCATCTTGGGACGTATACCTCCACCACGCTCGCGAGGAGAATTTCAAATGAATCTGGCCGCCACGAGGGTTGCGTTTGGCATGGGTATTCTTTCACTCTCTTTTCTGCTCTCTGTTCCAGCGCCGGCGCAGGTCTCTAGCGCCACCCTTTCCGGCGTCATCACCGGCTCGGCGGGAGCGGCCGTTCCCAACGCCAAAATCTCCGTCAAAAATCTTGCGTCCGGCCATTCCACGGATGCCACATCTGATTCCATGGGCGCCTACCAGGTCCCAAACCTGATCCCCGGGGAGTATCAGGTCTTTGTCTCGGCCGACGGATTCAATGAAAAGGAAGACCACGTGACGCTCACACCAGGCGCTCAGCAGACCTTGGACTTCGCTTTGACCGCCGGGCTTTCCTTGGGGAACCTCGGGTTCTCCACGTCTGAGACTCAGGGAAACGCGCAAGAGCAGAAGAGGCTCGACAAGCGCTCGCACATGCTCCAAATTCATCAACGCCTCGGCTTGATTACGACGTTTCCCCTGGTCGCTACGGTCATCGCTGGCGGCTTCGCCGGAGGCCACAGTACTAGCTCAACGAACCGCGATTTGCACGCCGCGCTCGGCTCGGCGAGCGCAGGCCTGTATATCGCGACCGCTTACTACGCCATCTTTGCGCCAAAGATTCCGGGAACCAAAACCGAAGGACCTATTCGCCTGCACAAGGTTCTGGCTTGGATTCACGGCCCCGGCATGATCCTGACGCCCGTCCTTGGAGAGATGGCTTTCAGTCAAAAGAGCAACGGGGAAAGGGTTCATGGAATCGCAAAGCTCCACGGGCAGGTGGCCATCGTCACGGCCGCAGCATATGGCCTGGCGATTTTGTCCGTGTCGATTAAGTCGGGGGCTGTCTCGCGATCGGCTCGGCGCGTTGCGGATGCGCTTGGCCTGAGACACTCCCATCCTGGGGAAACCGCCAGTGGCGACGCAACCTATGCAAGCCAGTGAACACGTCGCGAGAATTTCCAGCCAAAGGGGCAAACGCTTGACGGCTCACCGATTCTAGATAGCAAGACTGGCGGTTGCGAATTCAAAAGGGACGGACGAATGAACAAGAAATTCGTGGCAGCTTTTTTGCTGCTGGCACTCCCAACGCTTGTCCAGGCGGATAGCCAGTGGGTTCTTGAGAAATCCACGCTCACGTATCATGTTTCTCATCCCCTGCATGAGGCCGATGGCGTCAGCCACGCGGCGCGGGGCAAGGGCGATTGCCAATCCGGCGAGTGCAATTTCTTGGTGGCCGTCCCCGTCAAGTCGTTCGATTCGGGCGATAGCAACCGGGATCTTCACATGCTTGAGGTGACACGCGGCGCCCAATTCCCCATGGTCGTTGTGCGCACCCAGCTGCCCGAAGCAGAGATTAAGCCCGGGACGGTCCATGCCGACATTGAGGTCAGCTTTGCCGGCCAGACCGTCCACTACAAACAAGTCAGCTTCCAGCTAGTGACTCAAGGAAATGGGATCGGACTGACCGGAACGATTCCCGCAACGGTGTCCGATTTCAAGATCGACCCGCCAAAGCTCTTGATGATGCCCATTAAGAATGAAATACCGGTCCGCCTCGAAATGACTTGGCAGAGGGAGAAGTGATAGTTCAACAGCGGGTGGTCCTCAGACTTCTAATCCGCACTCATCAATCACAATCTGAAACAGCTAAGAAAATGTAAGATTCCTCCCTCTTCAGCCAATAGACTTCCTGAGGCAGAAAGGACCTCCAATTTGTCCCTCGCCATTCCGACTACGACACTGGCCGCGTCGCAAGCAGATGGCGTTACTTGCGCCTCGAAACCTGCCCAATCTCCAGCGAATTCCAAGACCAGCGCACCCAAGGACTCCGTGCAGGCCAGCACTGCCGCACTGACCGCGATCCAGGAAGCTCAGGCAACGCACTCCCATACTGTCCACGAAGCCAGGCATGGCGACCAGCAGGCCGCTCGTCTTCTCGCAAGAGAAGCTGCGAAGAAAGCCTAATCAAAGGGTCAGGGCGAACCGCCCCGCTAATTGCCTTTTTCCGCCCAATCCGCGGTATTATCTCCGCGCGGGTATCACTACCCATGAATCGCAGCGCCCTATTCTTCATCCTCGCCCCTCTCATTGGCATCCCCTATCTCGTCTATCTTTATGCGCATAGTCCCTGGCCCCCTCTCCGCATCGCAGGCCTCGTCATCATGCTCCTCGGCCTCCTGCTCATCACCGTAGCCCGCTTCCAACTCGGCAATTCTTTTTCCATCACCCCGCAGGCACGCCAACTCGTCACCCACGGCCTCTACTCCCGCATCCGCAATCCCGTCTACGTCTTCGGCTCTGTGGTTATCATCGGCTTGTTCCTCTTCCTGAATAAGCCCTACTACTTCCTCGCTTTTCTCGTCATCATTCCTCTCCAAATCGTTCGCGCCCGCGCGGAATCCCGCGTTCTCGAAGCTCGCTTTGGCGATCAATACCTCCAATACAAATCCCAAACCTGGTTCTAGCTCCTTCCTCCCGAAACTCTCCCGTCCTCCGCTCCCATGTCATTCCCGCGCTTGCCTCTAAACCGTCAAAAGTCTATATTCAGCGGCATAAAGTCGGTCTTCCCGTAACGAGCCTGTACATCTTTCCAAAGGAGGTTTCTATGAATCGCCTTGCCATCCGATTCCCAAGCGCCCTGCTTTCTCTGCCTCTCTTGTTCATCTCTGCTTGCTCGCAACAGCCCGTTTCGCAAGCTTCGTCTCCAGCTCCTTCGGCGCCTGCGGCTACTGAGGCTACTCCCTCTGTTCAACCCGCGCAGCCTTCCTCCACTTCCGCTCCGGCACAGCCCGCCTCTTCCGTAAACGTCTCGACAGCCGCTCCCAGCGGCCCGAAGGCGACTGAGGCGCACACCCTCTCCGTGACAGATTATGCAAAGGTCGCCGTCACCGTTTCGCTCAATGGCGCTTGGGTCGGCCAGTGGGATTCCAGCAACAGAGTTCCTCTCGACACCGTGGTTCAGGGCAAGAATGAGCTCAAGGTGGATGTGCCCCAGAAACCCGACAATACGCTCACCATAGATATCTACGCGCGGCGCGGCCAGCAGGACGTCAGTTTGCTCAGTATTAGCTTTCAGGGCAAGCAACCCGGCTCCTACACCTATTACTTCGTCGCTCGCTGAAACTGCATTGTTCGTCACGCGGGCCTTCAACTCACCCTAAGCGCTCACACCGTTTGTGAGCGAGGAACCCCTTCTACCTCTCGCATCTGCCTGCGGATGGGGGAGGGCTGCGCCATCGCCTGAGGTCGCGAGGCGACACTTAACTCTTGCCGAGTGAACAGGCCGTATGGGCAAGGAGATGCACCTGCCCGTTTTTTGGCCTTCCAACCAGTTCCCACCCTCCGTGCCGAGTCGTAGAGTCATCTCTATCCCGGCCCAAGGTGGAAACATGAGCGAATTCGCCTCTTGGGCACAAAGCAATTGGTACACGGTCGGAACTCTCCTCATCGAGCTCTCTTTCTTGGTTGCAGCTGTTTGGTTTGCACGCAATATCCTGGGAACATTGAGGGCATTTCAGGAGCAGGTAGGTGCGTTGCTGCGGCTCTCGATTACGTCTGCCCCAACTGACCTGCACCCGGCGGCTGCTAACGCCAAGCCCTCCTTTGCAAACGCGAGTCCCTACTGGCTCACACCTTCGGAAACACCGGTTGTTAGCCCGCCAGAACCCGCCGATAGCGGCCCCAATCAATTTGTGGTTGCCTGGCAACGCCTCATCTCCTGGTTGCAAGAGCCGATGCGCACTTCAGAGGCGGGTCGCTGGCGTCGTGTGATCAACTGGCTCCAAGCCCCGGCCGGAAATTGACGCACGCTGGACGGATGGGAATTCCAAAGTCGACGCGTAACTCCAAGCCTGGAATTTAAGCACGGTAACTCGTGCAAAGAGCGATGGCAAAAGTACAGCCCAAGGATGAGGAAACTATGGACGATACGAAACCGAACGAACCCGCTTATTCAAATGAGCGAACCGAGGCAACGTCAATCCAAACTGCGGCTGAGGCAACAAACACGGCGGAGTTTCAGGAGAAAGTAACGAGCGCGGAATCTCCGAAGCGAACGCAAAAGACACAAGGGGCGTCGCTGCAAAAGACCCCACGGACAGGCGCGTACTCATCGCTGGCGGATCTTGCGGGATTTCTGAAGCGAACCAGGCAAATTTGGTTGACCGTGGCCGGAGCGGCAATCGGGCTACTAGCAATAGTCACCCTGGTAAAAGACATGACAGAGTGGGTCAGAAACGCACGGGAAAGGCGCCACGAACAGGCAGTCGCGAGCGTGACGCCAGACAGATTGATCGCTCGATGCGGTCAACCGGCGGCAGACACGACGAACGAAATCTATCCAATCCTGTTGCGGACATTGAGCTACCAACGCCACGACGACAGAAAGGTAATGATCGAGTTCAGCAGAACGGCCGAGGCAAAAAGCGATTGGGTGCTTCTGTCAGTGGAGGACGAGAGCAACGCCGGGAACTACGATACGCCGGATGCCGAAATCGCCGCGCTGCCCTGCCTGGACTCGAAGAAGTAAACCGTGGCTGGCGGTGCCAATCCCTTCGGGCTGGCGCAGACATCGCTCAATGCAACGGTTTAATCGCAAGTATCCCACCATAACTCTGCTTATCTGCGAAATCTTCTGAATGGAGCATCTCGGCAAGGTGTCTTCGGGCACGACTCAACCCTCGCAACTTGGCTCCTTTATCTTCTCCGGTCCCCGAAGAAGACGTGCCCTGGACCAAGATTTGCCCGCAGACGTCCAGGACGTGCGGGATCGTATTCGTGAGCAACTCCACCTGGATGGAAGTGCGGATAATACGCCCAGTTGTGCGGAGCGTGCTCCAGTGGCCTCCCGGGTTGTACGTTCGTCGCCAATTTGTACGCGTCCTCTTTATTCAAAGTATAAACGTCCATGCCTTCTCGAACCTGCCGATGCGCCGCTTCCTTCTTGATTTCCGGACCAATCTCCGCCCCTACGATCGTGGTGATTGGCTGGCCCGCACGTGAGATCACTCGCTCCACGTGAAACTCATAGAATCGCCCTTGCAGCGGATTCTGCACCGTGCTGCTCCTTTCTCCGGAAAGTCGGTCGGGCCGGCTTCCGCAAGCCCCTCTCTGTCTCAGTAGTAGTGCTGTCTCATCGAACGGCGTTTCAGCCCGCATCCCGGCCTGTGGCCGCGCCTTTACTCCCGGGTGGCCCGTACTTGGCGGTATTGCAAGGCTGGCGACGTCGTGCTGCTCTCTTCTTTTACTGACTTTTCCCTACCAACTCTCCTCTCCCAACTTTTCCACAATCCCGTCTCACCAAACTCGAAACTTCCCAGCAACCTCTTTCATCCTCCGGCTGCCTAATTCTGAGCTCGAGCATGCTGTGCTACAGTTAGCCTGTGCGCCCCAATGCGCGAGGCCACAGACTGGACCAAGTTTGGCAGCGCGACGCTGAAATCAGAACTGCAACAGCAAGTGGACCTACCGACACGCGCGCCAGACCGCTCTCCAGCGAAAGGCAGGTGAGTTGTGTTTCGCCAGACGATTCCGATTGGGCGCGTCTTTGGAATTCCTATCGACTTGGACTACACCTGGTTCTTGATCGCTGCCCTAATCACTTGGATGTTGGCCGTCAGTTACTATCCGGTTGAATTCAAAGGTGGCACGAGCGTCGAATACTGGTTAATGGGCGCTGTTTCAGCAGTACTTTTCTTTGGCAGCATCGTGGTCCACGAGCTGGCCCATTCGTGGGTAGCCCTTCGGTACAAGATACCGGTGCATCGGATTACTCTGTTTATATTTGGCGGCGTATCTCAAATCGCGGGAGAACCCCCAAGCGCCCGCGCTGAATTCCAAATTGCGATTGTCGGGCCGCTCACCAGTTTTGCGCTGGCAGCGGTTTTCTTCCTATTGGAGCCGTTGCTTGTGAACTCTCCCCCGGCCCTGTCGGTAGCCAAGTATCTTGCTCTGATTAACGCCGCCCTGGGACTCTTCAATCTCATTCCAGGTTTCCCCCTCGATGGAGGCCGCGTTTTTCGCGCTATTGTGTGGGGAGCGATCAAGAACTTTCGCCGCGCGACGGTCATCGCCGCAAACACCGGCCGATTCTTCGGTTTTCTTTTCATTTTTGTGGGTGTATGGCTGACGCTGAGAGGAAACCTTATTAACGGGATATGGATCGCCTTCATCGGCTGGTTCCTGGAAAGCGCAGCCGGATCCCAAGTTCAGCAGCAGATGGTGCAAGGCCTGTTAGTCGGTCACAAAGTGTCCGAGGTGATGGGAAACACATGCACTCAGGTTCCAGGGGACACCAACTTGCAGTTGTTAATCGATGAGGAAGTTCTCAAGCACGGTCGACAGTGCTTTCTCGTAAGCCGAGGGGAGCAAGCAATCGGAATGCTGACTCTGCACGACATCAAAGAAATTCCTCGTCCTTCGTGGCCAACGACCACGGCAGCCCAAGCAATGATACCGTTGGAGAAACTAAGCAGGCTTGATCCTAACGCCGAGCTCTGGACAGCCATGGAAAAAATGGGACGGGATGGGACCACCCAAATGCCGGTCATGCTGGGAAACAAATTTGTGGGAATGCTCTCGACGGCCGACATCGTCAAATATATACACACCCTGCAGCAGGTAGGCATGTAAGTCGGGGGCCAAGGCGGGAGGCCTCACCATCGTCTGAGGGGGGTGGGTCTTTCTGTCCTGCTCTCAGATTCTTCAAGCCTCCACCCGGCCGCCCCTAAAACTCTTGTCACCTTGGTTCTCGCCTCTGCCGCTTTTTGGATCCCGGTCTGCGCTGTGACACCCGATTCGTGCGCGAAGATTCCTCTTTTCCTTCTACTCACTACTCACTACCCACTCTCTTCTTCCAACTTTTTCAAAGTTTCCGTCTCACCAAACTCCAAAATTCCCCGCAACCTATTCTTCCCTCTACACTTCCGCGCGTCTCGTTCGATTCTTACAGACCAAGTACTGTACTGTTTGCCGCTCTTACAAAAAACACTGGGGGCATGCGGATGGACTGATCCCTCCGGTCGGACTCATAGTGGTTGAGGAAGAGAAGAAATTAGGAACGTCTGCGGTCGTCGGGGACGGCGGCGATACCCATGCGGCGGAGTTCGTCGGCGTAATACTTGCGGTAGAGGACGTTCCACTCCTCGCTGTCTTCGAGGATCTCTTTTTTCTGCGAGGTAATCCGTTTGCGGACTTCGAGATCGGCCGTTTCCTCTTCGTGGAGAGTCGCCGTCAGGATCTGCACGACCTCGCGGCGAATGGTGTCGCGGTCCTCGATGAATTCCACGTCGTCGCTAGCAACCAGCACGTCCGTGATTTGGTGAGAGAGTCGAACTATCTTTTCGCGGCTCAGTCGCATTCGGGTCGCTTGCCCTCGAGTCTTTCATCTTCCGGCGCCTTGCGCATCGCTCGATCCAGCCGCGATTCCCGCAATCACCTGTTTGCTCACCAGCGGCTAAAATCGAATCGCCGCCATTGCCGGAATAAATCTATTGCCGGCAAAAAAATCTCTGAGCTGCTACCTCAGAATTAGCTTGCGGTCGCGCGCGAGCTGGGCCTTCACCTTCTTGTACATCTCCTGGTACGATACGTTCGTGCGCCGCATTTCTTCCTGGTGGTCCGTCAGGATTTGGCGCACTTCTTCGTTCAATCGGTCCTCAAGCGTGATCTCTTCCATCATGCGCTGGCGCAGCCGCTGGCCCACGGCTTCCGCCGCCTTCGTCTCGATCATGTTCCCTTCCACCAGCCGCTTCACCACTTCCTTGGCCATGTACCCGACGTAATCCCGTGCGATCAGCATCCCGTTGTGAGTCCTTTGCGCGAAAGCAAGAGAAAGAGTTTACTGGCTGCTTCCCCAAAGTGCAAGGAACAGCGCGTTTTTGCAGAAGAGGCGTTCTTGCCTTTGCGTGTTTTTGGCTGCTTGTCTGCAGGTAGCGCGCCTGAGCGCCGCGGTTACTTGCGAAGAATTGGAGGCGCGGGACGGAATCGAACCGACGATAAAGGTTCGGTTCCTCTATCTACAGCGTCTTCTACCCCTATCCATGTGAACTAACCGATGTTCCACCGCGTTCGGGCTGGCTCGGGAGTCAAACTTGCAACGCATCTTGCAACGCTTTTTTCTTCCAACTTTCCTATTGAGTTTTTGTGGCCTCCGGTAGCTTCATTGAATAGAGAGGCATTCGATGAAGACGAGACCGCTCCTGCCGCAACATTTACGCCGCGCATCCATCTTGCGAATCCGTGTGCGACGAAGTGAGCGCCGCGTCATTGAGCAGGGCGCGAGAGCGGCAGGACTTTCAATTGCAGAATTTCTGCGAACAAGGGCTCTCGCTACTCCATCGCGGGAGACCGCCGAGCCGCATCCCCCCGCGGTTCACCGGCGCGAGGATGCGACCACAAGCGCATCCTCGCGCATTCGGCGGGGCTCGCGATGAAAGAATTCTCGCGCGCTCAGCGCGCGGAACTGTCGAGAGAAACGGGCCGTTCCAATCGCATGTGGCGGTCCTGGGTGTGAGGGACGATCTGCACGGCCAATGCTCATCGTCTCTCGCACCATCGACAAAGAAAAGAGGAAAGCATGGAACGCTTCCGTCATCACGGCGACAAGATTGTGGGCCGCGTCACGGTCAGCGATTGCCCGCGCCGACCGATTGCCGACGACAGTTTCGTGCAGAGGTTCCGCGCTGTCTGCGACGAAATCCTTGCACATCTCCGCACCCGGCCCCGAACGGTCGCGGATGACAATCGCCGCCAGTACGACGCGCTCGCGGAGCTAAATCGAAGGAACGCAGAATTTTGGAAAGGACGTGTCTCGTGATCGAAGCACAAGACGTTTCCAGCGCGCTCGACCGCTATCTGAAAAACTTGCAGTCCGACCGAGGTGCTCTCGTGGCTGCGAATGAGTCCGCGGAAGTGCTTGAGGAAAACGAGGCACTCATCGCCGACACACAAGCCGCGCGCAATCTGATTGTTATTGGCGCATTGGCACGCCGTGATCTGGCCACCAAAGCCCGAAGGCACGAGGAGATTTTGCCGAAATGCGTCGAAGCCAGAGAACTCGTGGACAGGCTCAAGCCCAGGGTTGAGCCAGCGAACCAACGATATTTAACGGCGAACAAAAACTGGGAATACGCGGAACAACGTCTCGCCAGTCATTGTGCGAACCCTCTGAGCGCCAACGAATATCCAAGCACGGAGCGAACCCGGAAGTGGAACGGCGAAAAACTTCGCCTGGCAAAGGCAGCCGAGGAGCATAGGCTCGAAATGTTGGCATTGAAAGCGGAGGCGGCAAAACTAACAAGCGATTTGATGAAGGCAATCGAAGAATTCAACCGGCTGTCGTTTGAGGAGCGCCAACTGCGGCCGCCAGCCGCACCGCCGAAGATAATCGCGACTGCTTGGCGTGCGCCGGAACAGGCGGAGGTAACTCCGCTTGGCCCGAATCGCTGAAACGATGCCAAGGAAGAAAAACCCGCAGCGTCATCGATCCCACTGCACGGTCTGCAAGCATGTTGACCGTGCGCAAATCGAAGCGGAGTTTCTGTCCTGGCGTTCCCCCGCACAAATCGCAAGCGAGTTTCGTTTGGGATCTCGCCAAGTGGTTTATAGACACATGCAGGCGATGGGCCTTTTTCTCCGTCGCAAATCAGACGTACGAGCCGCGTTCCACACGTTCATCGAACGCAGTTTGTCACGGCAATCAATAGTGCCGCCGTCTGTGGGCCTTGCCGCCGCAATCGCACTCAGCAAACTGGATGCAGAAGACCTGACGGTCGAGAGGTTCGCGCAAGTAAACGACCACGCCTCGTTTTTGAATGACCAACGATGGACGCGAGGCGAGATGGAAGCCTTCGCGGCGAAAGGAACTTATCCGGCTTGGTACAGAAAGGGATTCCGATACGCGGTCACGAGATGGCTCTTCCTCGAAATTGAGCAACTGATTGAAAACTATAGGAGCGAAACGAAATGAGCGACGAACTTCTCGACACCAAAGATGAACTCCAAGACCGAGTAGCCGCGCGTCAGATGCTCAGCAATCCGAGCAAGCCGCCGAATTTTGTAATGGTATTCGTTGACCCACCAAAGCGCGACGCAAGCGGTAACGTGGTTGCTCCCGCGAAGAGGGCGATGCGTGGACTGCATTCGTGAATGGCGGCGGCCTGCCCGAACGAAATTATGAGCGACGGCCAGACGAATCACTGGAGCAGTTCAAAGCGCGTGTCACGGAAGATTTTCCGGTTAACGGTGATTCACGGTACGCGATCTTCGGGCTGCATGACAAAGCGCCAGCGACGGGGCCAGAGCCGACGCCGACTGAGGCATGACGAAGCCCCCAGCGAATCCCGCAGCGAAGTTTTGTTGTGCCGCGCATCTTCGCAGAACAGGGCCCCGAGTCGCCGGATTTGCAATCGTCGCCGACGAAGTGCTGTGCAAACGGTGTTTTTCAGGGAAGCCACTTGACCCGAGCGAAGAAGGGGGACTCTATCGCGGTCGACGTTGCGCCGAGGATATTTCATAATTTCGCGAATGCACGGGTGACACTTAGCGACACTTCGCAATTGGCCTCAAATTCGCACGCACGCCGTCCCAGGCACGCGAAATACGATTGGAGAGGGTTCCACACATCGTTTTCGGAGATCGTCGCAGAGAAGCGTTGCTATGAATTTTGAGGCAGGCGCGAGAAAGCCTCTCGCCTTGTGGGGATTCCGATGAAGTCGATCAGCATTCCGCTGTGATGCCGATCAATGTTCCGGGATGATCCGATCAGTCCTCGGAGCGAAGCGACGCTGGTTCTTGCATTTTGTTGAAAGTGATCGCGATCGTCAAGCTTGTTGTTGTTGTAGCTGTGGGAAAGTGGAAATCGCTCCTGCGATTTCCAAGGGCGGTTTGTGCCCGTCTTTTCCACAGCTTTTCGCCCGCCGATTCATTCACTTTTCCTCCTTCACTCCTTTCTGTTTTCGGATCGAATCCCCGCGCATCTCGATGCGATGCGCGTTGTGCACCAGCCGGTCGAGGATTCCATCGGCCAGTGTGGGATCTCCGATCTGTTCGTGCCAGCGAGACACCGGCAACTGCGAAGTCAGGATCATCGAGCGTGTCTGGTAGCGATCCTCGGCGATCTCCCAAAAGTCTCTTCTCTCCGCTTCCGCCATCGGCGCCATGACCCAGTCATCGATGACCAGAACATCGATGCGGTTCAGCCGTCTCAATAGTTGCCGTAGGCTGCCATCGGCGCGTGCCAGGCTCAGATCCCGGAACAGCACCGCGGCGCGTGTGTAGTACACCCGATAGCCATCCCGGCAAGCTTTCTGCGCCAGTGCCGAAGCCACATAACTCTTGCCCACACCGGTCGGACCCAGCACGAAGATGTGTTCGTGGTTGGCTACCCAGGTAGACTCTTGGGCCAAAGCACGCATCACGCTGCGGTTCAGTCCTCGTTCGGCACGATAATCGATGTTCTCGACGCAGGCGGTTCCCCGTAAGCGAGCCGCAAGGACTCGTCTCGTGAGGGCCTGGTTCTCACGCCAGTTCCACTGCTGATCGACGAGGAGCGCCAGACGGTCGAGGAAGGTTAACCCCCGCGTTGCTTCGTCCTGTTCCTGATGCTCCAGTGCTTTCGATCATTCCCTGGAGCTTGAAAGCATGGAGTTTTTCTTTCATCGGTTGTTGCAACATGATCGTCTCTCCTTTTTACTCGAAGTACTCAGCGCCACGAATGTTGTCATGCGATGGCGGAAGGGGTAGCGGTGGCGGTTCTGGGAGTGGTTGTTGATCGAGTGAGTTCTTCAGGATCGATTTCACGCTCTGGTAGCGGCAAGCACCCGTGCGTATGGCTCGATCGGCAGCTGCTTCCATCCTGGTCGGGGAATATTCCTCGGCCAGTCGGATGATCCCGAGGCAGGATCGATAGCCCATCTCCGGATGCGGTTTCTCGGCGAGGATCCGTTCAAACAGCTTGGCCGTGTGCGGTCCGATCTGTTCGGCCCAGTTCACCATCCGTGAGGGCGTCCACTCCAAATGTGCTTGGTGACTCTTCGGCCGGTGTTCTCTCTGCGTGAACACCTGTTCTCGTCCATGACCACGGACGTGCGAGGCTACCCGCTGTCCCTTGTGAAAGATCTCGATGGTCGTGGGTGTCGCTCGAACTTCCACGCGTTCTTGCACCAGCGTGTAGGGCACGCTGTAGAGGTTGGCGTCGAAGGCGATGTGGTAGTCGATGTTGACTCGGGCGTAGGACCACTGGCTCATGTCGAACGGTTCGGCGGGCAACGCTCGCAAAGCATTACGTTCGACCGCTGCAAACACACTGGCACGCGATCCTTCGCGCTTGCGGAATGGTCGCTGGTTCAGCCGCTCGAGCAGTTCGCGAATCGCATTGTTCAGATCTGCCAACCGAAAAAACTTCTGGTGGCGCAGGGCGGTAAGGACCCAGCGTTCGACAACTTGCACGCCGACTTCGACCTTGGCCTTGTCTTTCGGATGATGAGGGCGCGCCGGCACGACTCCCACGTCGTAGTGCATGGCAAACTCTTGGTAAGTGGGGTTGAGATCCGGATCGTAGCGGCAGGCACGGCTCACTCCTGTTCGCAGGTTATCCGGCACCAGGAGTCTGGGCACTCCAGAAAAGTATTCAAAAGCATGAATGTGAGCGCTGATCCAGGCGTTCAACTGTTGGTCCCGGGTGGCTTCGGCATAAGTGTAGGAACTCGCGCCCAACACCATGACGAACAGCGACGCTGGCCAGACTTCGCCCGTAACCGGATCGTGCACCGGAATCGTTGCGCCGGCCCAGTCCACGAAGCCCTTCTCACCAGGCTGGTGTACCTGGCGAAGAACTACATCCTGCTTCCTGCGCCACCGTTGGTAGAGTTCGCAGAAGCGACTGTAGCCGTATCCTTCCTGATGAATCTGCCGGTACTCTTCCCAAGCCAGCTGCAACGTCAGATGGCGATGCTGCTGCAACTGCGAATGCAAGGCGGGAAAATCCGGGAGGACTCGTTCGGGGAGTCGTTTTACCACCTGCCGCTCGCCGAACAAGGCCTGCTCGACACGCTGCTCGTCCCATTCCTCTCCGAGCGGCCACACCACACCAGCTGCGGCGGCCCTGTTGAGGTATTCATGAACGGTGCTCTGGCTAATCGAACAAGCGCGGGCTATGGCCCGTTGTTCCAGCCTCAGCTCGAAGCGGAGGCGGAGGACTTCCTTGATCTTACGCATGGACAATCTCCTGGTTGGCACTCTGTCTCTCCCGTAACTCAAATAGGAGAAACAGCTTGCCTACGGTGATGTCCAGCGTCACCTCGCCCTGTGGAAAACATTCCGGGGCATCGTGATCACCATTCCGGGCATCGTGATCACCGTTCCGACGATCATGATCAACTGATCGGGATCATCCTGGAACGAGTGATCGGCATCATCCCGGAATCATGATCGCCATCATCCCGCAACGGGTGATCGGCATGCCCCGGAACACTGATCGGCATCGTCCGGAATCCCCACCTTGCACCAACCATGCACCGGCCTTTTCAAACCGCTGAAAACAAAGGCGAGAAACACGATGCGCCGTGAAACTATCGGCTGCTCAAGAGTCGCACGAAGAATCCGAGCTTTGGCGAAATGAAAACGGGGCCGTATCGTTTACGGTTTTTGGAGAGCAACTTGAGTTATCTCTACCGGTATCGTTGGATAGTGTCGGAAAAAGTTCTTTCGTTGGAGTACGAGGCCATAACACAATTTTATTGCTGCGCAAGTTACGATTTGGTTGCAGCGGACGGAAGAATTTTAGGAATTTCAGGCATTTTTGGGTTTTGTATTGGAGTGAATTCGGCCTTGATAGCTCCATAAGAATCTTCATAGTTCTTGATGTACACTGCCAAAGTCTCAGCCAGTGCCTTGGCCTCAAGCCAACTTATTGTGACTTGCACGCGCTGGGTTACTTCGATCCTTTTGTCATCGATATCCGTCAATTCTCCGAAGATCATCCGTAGATCAAAGACCGTTTGGCCAATCGAAAAATTGTTGGCGTAGACGTATTGAATTCCATCCGGGCCTTTAATCAATTCTATTTTTCGTTCCGGTACGGGCGCAGCACTGCTCTCTTGTGTCATAAAGTTTCCTTTCGTTTAGGCCGCTAGAGGTTGTTCTGCCTTCTGCGACTGAGCGTCAGCGACCCAGAATGAAGAAGGCGGTGTACTCTCATCGTTTTCTTTTGGCTCGAATAATAGGCCAGTGGACAATTTGACTACGCTTGCGCTTGATGTCGCTAGTCCAAAAGGACATCCACTAGACATGGCGGAAGTAAGTGGGGATATGTTTGTCGCCCCTTGCAGAGGGACGGTGTTCTGACTAATCGTGATATTTGGTCCTGAGCCACCTTCCGATGGCAGAACGCCTTCTTGCGGAACGAAAAGCACTTTCAAGCCTAAAACGTCCAGCACAGAGCGTACTGTGTTCTGTCTGGGATTCCCTTCTTTAGACAGTGTTCGATATAGATTCTCTCTGTTAACGTTCGCTTGCGCGGCAACTCGTGCGATTCCTTTTTGCGCTTCGGCAACATCGCGAAGGGCAACAAGGAATGCTTCTTGTGAATCCGCATAAGCCGCAGACAAATATTCCCCGGCAAAGCCTAGATCATCGCGAAGGTCTGCGAGGAGGTCTGCTTTGTAGTCTAAGTTTCTTGGCATTTTGCTCCATTCGCTCCTTGTAATCCTTCCAGTAGTCCTTTGCGGTTCCAATGTCCGAATTCTGAGTGGACTTATCGCCTCCACAAAGAAGAATTATATCGTCTCCGCTAATTCCGAAATATATGCGGTACCCTGGGCCAAGGTCGATTTCTAACTCTATAACACCTCCTCCGACCGATCTTGAATCTCCAAAGTTTCCGCCTCTCAGTCTGGCTATTCGAGCTGCAATCGCAGCTCTCACCTTTTGATCGCCAAATCCGTAACGCCAAGCACAAATGGGGCCGGGGTACCAACGGGTAGAGGCAGATAATATTTTACAACTCGCTCGCGTGCTTCCAATGGAACTTTTGGTGATACGCAAGCGCGTGTAGCTCATAAGCTACTGGCCAAAGCCTATCACCGGCTCCTTGTCTTGTAAAGGGTACATGAGTTTGCTCCGGAATCTGCTTGTGAGTCAATAGCCGACTCTGTATAACCAAAAAATGCAGACGCGGCGTGACTTGGACCCGCAAATCCGGCGGAGGATCGCCTAGTATGAGTTCGCAGGGCTTTCCAATGCCCAAGGCGTTCTACTGTAGTGTATAAGCTACAAGGAGTGTTTGTCGATGGCGAGGCAGGATAAACCCTTGAATGTCAGCAAGAAAGCATTCGATGTGGTACTCAGAAGGCTCATTCATGCCAAGCCCGTGCCGCGCACTTCGATAAAGGCCAGTAGCAAGCGCAGCCCTACGCCGATACTTGCCAAGCCGTGAGCTTGGCGCAGGGCAAAGCTTCGCCGCGCAATAGATTCTCGAGCAAATTGACTTGCAACAATCTTGCAACGCTCCTGCCAAGCCATTGAATCCAAAAGCCCGCCCTCTGACTTGCGGCTAACGTATCGGAGAGTCGCACTCCAAGGACTAGCCCGATCAGTTTGTCCCTCTGATCTCGAATCCGAGTTTCAAATTTCGGTTCTTCATGGCCGGACCCAGGTTTTGCAAGAGCTGGCTAAATTGTGCGAAGACTCTCAGCTCGGCGCTTCCTATCTGAAAACCCAATGAGGTTTTGCAGAAACGACAAGGGGCCATTGCAATACCTGACGCAATCTCTCCTACGTCGCTTGTTAATGGCACTGTCACTGCTCCACCACACTTGGCGCATTCGAGACGAACGCCATCAATTTCGCCAAAATCTAGAAAGATTCTTTCCTGCAATTTCATAGCGCCTCACTTTCCTTCAAACACTCGATTCTCAACGTCCCACCACACGCTTGCTTCTATTATTGGCCCACCACAAACGCTTAGACTCACGTTGCGCCGGGAGCGCGCACGCTTCCGAACAATACCTCTGGCCCTTCTTATCCGCAATGAAGTACGGCGCCGGACATTCGGGATTCGGGCATCGTCGTGCTCGATCCGCGTGGCGTTGAAAGTGGAAGACCGCTGCCTCAATGGGAGTGACTTGCGGGGCCGCGTGACGAGGCGCACCAGCGTTAACCTCGTCAGTCTCGTCGCTCTGACGGTCTGCCGGTGACATTGCACTCCGTCGCACCATGAGATTGTAGAGATCGCGAAATTTGAACAGATACCAGTCGCGCTCACGCAAATCCGAAGTGTCCCATGCACGTCGAAGAAAATCACGCAGCCAAAGATGGCCGAGCGCTCGTGAATCCCCGAGGATGTTCTTGTGGCGTCTGCGAATGCGCTCAACCGCATCACGAAGTTTCAGCGTGGAGTCTTGCCCCATGCCGATCATCGGCCAGGGACCGGGTATGTTAGCCCAGTCGCACAAAAGTCTCTCCGCCTGAGTAGTGGAAATCGCCCCTAGAATTTGATGGTCCCGTTTGTGGCTAGACTTTATTGTGCTCATTGCGTTCTAGTTCCATTCGAGTATAAAACAAGTTTGTTGGTTAGACAAACTTGTTGGAGGTTGTGATGCGAGAACGAAGTCTAAAAGCGTTGAGGCGAGTGGCCGGTTGGACGCAGGCGAAAACTTCGCGGACGACCGGCGTAAACCGTTCCATCCTCTGTCAAATCGAGCGGGGCGACATAGCGGCGTCTGCGAGCATGGTTTCGAAAATTCGGCGCGCGTTGATTCGGGCCATTACGCAGCGCCGCGCGGAGATCGATAGCGTGCTGGCCGAGGCAGAGCAGAAATGACGAAGCGCGCCGGTATATTTGTGGGCCGTCATCGCACGCACGACTCCGCACCACCTGGCGGAATAGGAGAGCCGAGCAATACGAATCCGATTGCTGGCAGCCGCAGGTGGATCAAATTGTGGGTAGAGCCGTGGTTCAAAGGCACGGTGCGATTCACTCTCGACCATCGCGAGCGTGCCGTGTGGATAGACCTGCTCGCAATGGCCGGACAGTCGAGGTATCCCGGCGTCATCTGTGCGGGAGTTGAAAACGGCCCCATCGTCGGTTTCCCTCTTCGCTATCTTGCTGGACAGGTAGATGTTCCCGAGAATGACCTAACGCAAATACTTACAAAGTTTGAGGCGCAAGATCGCATCAACCTGAAACGGGATGAACGGGGCGGATTCATCATCACAGTCAACAATTGGGCGAAGTATCAGGCGGATTATTCCAAACAGGCACGCTACAGAGCGAAGAAAAAAAGATTTTGCGTTAGGTAATCGGAGTGGTAGCGATACGGTAATCGTGAGGGTAATCGACGGGTAATCGAACGACAGAAGGAGAAGGAGAAGGAGAAGGAGAAGGAGAAGGAGAAGGAGAAGATGGGTGCCTTCGGCTTTCGTCAGTCAGTCAGTCACAGCTTATATCCTAATCTTGGTTTACCCCCAAACACGAGAAGCGCGGCTCTTTTCGTCCTGACTGACTGACCTGACGAATGAAAAAACATCCCATCCGGGGAGAAGACGCGCCGTGACAATCGAGGACTTGTTGGAGATCGAGCCCAAGTATGTCGCGGACAGTGAGCAACGTGCTTTGGAACTGCTGGCAGAAATCTGGGAAAGGCAAGGCCACCCTAGAGAGCGATTGAAACTGATTGCTGTGCTACGCCGAACACTCGACCGCTGCGAACGACTCGGGTACAGCTATCCCAAAATCTTTCTTCTCCGCAAAGGCGAGTTGACGCGCGGTGAATGGCAGCCGCGACAACCGGACCCAGACGCTCCCTCGTCAGACGCGAATGTCAAAGTGCAGGAGCATCCGGCGATCCCGAGGGAGTGGATTGAGCAGTCGGAACGAAACCGCCGACGCGAGCTGTTCTCGGGCCGGAAAGCTGGACCGTCTGAATAACCGTTGTGTGAACGGCGGGCCGCGATTCGAGGCAGTGGAAATGCGAGCTACAGAGCAGTGTTGCAGGGTAGGTGCAGAATGAGTGCGGCACTAGAGGCAAAAGACATTTTAACTCCCGCGCAGTTGGCCAAGCGCCTCCAGGTCAAGGTGTCTTGGATTTATGAGTGAACGCGCGGTCGAGGCCGATTCGGCGGGCCGCCGTTGCCGGTCCTGAGAGTCGGAAAATATCTGCGCTTCTCCTGGCCGGATGTAGTCGAGTGGCTACGCACTAATGGAAGCAAATCTTGACATGAGAATGCTGGAGCGATATAAGCCTATATCATGCGACGCTATTCCACCACCGAAGTTGCCAAGATGCTCGGACTCCAGCAACCCAATTTGCAGCGATTGATTCGGAATAGGGCAATTCCCTTTCCGCCACTCGTGCGAGTCGGGCGCCTGAAGGTCCGGCTCTGGTCCGCTCGGGAGGTGGAGCGAGTAAAGAAGGTTCTCGCGAAGCGCCTCAAGAGGTGACATGAATGACAAAACAGCAACGCGGTTACATTTTCAGGAAAGGCAAATTCTGGTTTCTCAGATATGCCGATACCGTGCTGCGCGATGGTAAGAGCGTCCGCGTGCAGCTTTGTAAGAAACTCGCTCCCTACTCAGACGCATACCGTACCGAAAAATCGGTGCGGACCTTGGCGGATGAGATTTTGCTTCCGATCAATGCCGGTACTCAAGACGTGCGCTCGACGATGCGTGTCTTGGACTTTATCGAGGCTGTGTATCTCCCCGAGATGAAAGCCCAGAAAAACTCGAGCACGCTCAAGAACTATACGGACATTTTTCGCATTCACCTCAAACCTCGCCTCGGCGAAATAAGTCTCAGGCAATTCCGTTGCTGCGATGGCGAACATCTGCTCGGCGAGATTGCGAGACAGGCAAAAACAAAAGACGGAAAGCTCCTGGGACGCAACACTCTTCAGCCGCATCAAGTCTTTTCTGTTGGCACATTCTAAAACCGCCGAAGGCCCCTCCCTCGGCGCTCTCGATGGCGTCAACCCTATGACCGACACTTCCCTGCAAGGCGGAACTCCGCCCGGTGTCACCCACGCTTACAGACCTCGCCGAGATTCGGGCCATGCTGGCAGTTGCTCCCCGAACCGGCTAAGACGATTGTTCTGTTTGCGGCGTTCACCGGATTGAGACAAGGCGAAATTCGCGGCGTGCGATGGCGCGACTTGACCGGAAAGACTCTGACCATTCAGCGTTCCATCTGGAATGGAATCGTAAACAAGCCAAAAACCGTTTGCTCTGCCGCACCGATACCGATTGTGCGGCCGCTGGCGGATGCGCTCGAAACGCACCGGCTCCGAATGGGCGAACTCGCGGCCGCCGACCTCCCCATCTTCCAGAGCGGTATCGGCACGCCGATAAATATGGCGAACGTTGCGAAGCGCGTCATCGTTCCGCGAATCGAAAAATGCAAAGTCTGTCGAAAGGCGAAGGCCGAGCACGGCCCGAGGCGCATCTCTTTGAACTCGACCGTTCACTTTATTGGAAGGGCTGGCACCCCTTCCGGCGAGGACTCGCGACAACACTCCACCACTGGAACGCCCGACCGGGAAATCAAGGCGATCTACGTCACAGCAACATCGCAGTGACGCAAGCGAGGTATATAAAGTCATCTCGGAAAACCAACAAAACGCGCTAGATATGGTAAGCTAAGATGGCTACCGGCGCATCCTGCAACGATCATGCAACAGAATCGAAGGGCCGAGTAAACTGAGAAAGATAAAGTGAATGTTTTCAACGCATGGATAGGGGTTTTGGAGGCGCGGGACGGAATCGAACCGACGATAAAGGTTTTGCAGACCTTTGCCTTACCACTTGGCGACCGCGCCCTCTCCAGAAAGGACGTCATTTTTAGTGTAGCATTTTCTTTGGCGGCGTTTCTCAAGCCCGTTCTTCGCCGCCTTTGCGCTACAGAAACAAGGACCGGCACGCGATTTCGCGCCCAAACCGACAATCAACACACGCGTTTGGAAACTCAGC
>CAWGPN010000002.1:0-187086 GCA_963824515.1 uncultured Acidobacteriota bacterium | reverse complement strand
AACCGATTCTCGTGCCCCAGGCTTTGCGTAGCGCGCGCATGAATTCGCGATTGGGCAGAGGCTCAGGTGCCGCAACATTAATTGTGCCATCTAACTCTTCGTGTGCTAGCAAGAACTCAATCGCGCTTGCAAAATCTTCCTCATGGATCCAGGACACGAATTGTTTCCCGGACCCGGCCGTCCCGCCGAGGCCGCACCGTACAAGCCGCAGGAGCGTGTCGAAGATTCCTCCGCGATTAGGGCTCATGATCATCGCGCTTCGCAGCGCCACTTTCCGCGTCTGCGGCGTGAACGCAGCGAAAAAGCTTTCTTCCCATCGAGTCGCCACGTCGATGCTGAACTTCCACGCCGCAGGCGCATTCGCTTCATGGCCTCCAATCTCTCCGGTGATCTCGTCCATCGGCCGGTCCAACGCATGCTGGTAAATCGTCGCCGTACTTGCGTTCAACCAAACTCGTGGCGGCCGCTTTAGCTTCGCGATGGCCAGGCCCAGCAACCGTGTGCTCTTCACGCGCGATTCCACAATTTGCCGCCGGTTGGTCATGGTGTACCGGCAATTCACGCTTCGGCCCACAAGATTTAGAAGTGCGTCCGCACCCTCCAACTCATGGATCCAGTCGCGCAAATTCTCACCGTCCCACGCCAACATGCGCCAGGGCGTGAATGCTGTCTCTCGCGCCAACACGGTCACCGAATGGCCTCGCCCATGAAAGTACCGGCTCAAAATCGTCCCGACCTGGCCGTTCCCGCCGGCAATCACGATGCGAAGCGGCCTCGAGCTAATCGGATTTGGCCTCTTGGTTTCGATCTGTTCTTTGAGCGGTAGCACGGTGTACACCTCGGAATCCAGATTGCCGCCGGGACTAGCGCATCGCTTCGTTCACCGGGCAGGCGTGCGCTGAGCAGCTTCGCCGCGTCGCAATTCGCCGGTACCCGGAGCGCAACATCTCTGTCATCCCCGGCAATCGAGCAAGCCATGCCAGCGGCCGCCCCCACCAAATCTCTCGTGCCAGCGCGACGCATGCATCCGCTCCGCCATACTGCCGTCCATCCGAAAGCAGCAGGCGCAGCTCGCGCAACAAATCCTCTCGCGACATTCCGAGGAGCGCTCCAACTCGCGGATCCTGCAGCGGCGCCACAGCCAAACCTCGGCGCTCCAGAAACGGCTCCAGCCATCGCGCAATCCGCGTGCAAAACGCGCATTCCGCATCGAAAAACAGCCAGCCCCGCGCGTGCCGCCCTTTCCCGTCCGTCAATTCCGATGTCAGCGAAATCATGTTGTGGGACAGGCATTCCTGCCTGTCTCCTCTCTTTCTTCTCTGTGCCCTCTGTGAACTCTGTGTTGAAATCCTCACGAATCCGTTACCAAACGCTCAGGCATTCGCTACTTTTTTCCCCAGCAGCGTCACCACTTTCCCTCTCAACTTACCAACTCCCTTCAGCGCCGGAATGGGCATGCGCAGCACTTCCTCAAACAACCCAGTCATGGTCGTCAAGAACCCCAGCATGCTTTCGAGGCGCTCTCGCGTGTACGGATCGCCATGGGCGTCAGCCTTCGAGTCCGCCACGCACTCCGCCAGCACGCGCAGCGTCGGGTCAATTTCCCGCCGCTTTCGCTCCTCCGAAACGATCCGGAAAATTTCCCAAACGTCCTTGAGAGACTCGAAGTGGTCGCGCCTGTCGCCGAGAACGTGCACCACGCGGACAATCCCCCAGCCCTGCAGCTCCCGCAAACAGGTACTCACGTTCGACCGCGCGACGGTCAACGTCGTCGAGATCTCGTCCGCGGGCATGGGTACCGGCGAAAGAAACAGCAGCGCGTGCACCTGCGCCACGGTGCGGTTGATCCCCCAGCGGGTGCCCATCTCGCCCCAGTGGAGGATAAATTTCTGAGCTACAGGCGTGAGCGTCGCTTTAGATATGTTTGTCATTTCTGTTGTTTCTCTCTATGCAGAACATACTGCAATGACTGCCGCTTGTCAAGCCCTCGTTCCCTTCCCCAAACCACTTCACACCTGTCCCTTTTTCATACTTTCCTCCCATTTACACGTAGTTTGGCCTTTGTCACAGTGCTACGAAGGAGGATTTCGTGCGATCGAGATCGCCAAAAACTCGTGGTTCCTTCGCCGTGCTGGCAGCAGTTCCCGCGCTCCTTTGCGCTCTTAGCGCGCTGGGCGTTTCCACTGCGTCCACTGCTCAGGCGCAGGCCAATTCCGTCGAGGACTCAGCGACCTCCGCACTCTGCCCGGTCATCTATCCCGACGATCAGAGTCCTGCTTCGCGCGGATACCGTTACACTTTCTTCGGCAACGCTTTCTTCATCAACGAGCAGGGCTATCTTCTTACTGTCGCTCACGTCCTCGAGACGTTTCGCGACGGCGGCCAGCCCTACATTCTCGTGCGGCGTCCCGACGCTCCTCCAAAGTTGCTGCGAGTCAATGTCATTGCCGAGGATTTGCAGCACGATGTGGCGGTTCTGCGTGCAACGCCAAATCCATTTGCCGGCAAGTACAGTGTCGCTTACCTTCCGCTGGCCTCGGTGCCGGCCGTTCGTGGAGAATCCGTGCTGGCACTTTCGCTGCATCCGAAGCGGCTGCAAAGCGCATACAGCTTCGAGTTCGAGCGCGAAGATTCATCGCCGGGCAAGGTGCTCTCTTATGAATCCACGCAACTCGACAATTCCGGCCCAGTGGCGGATGTGTTTTTGCTCAGCCATCCCGTCGTGAAGGGCCAGAGCGGTTCACCCGTCATGGCCGACGATTCGCACGCGGTGGTCGGACTCGTCGAAGGACTCTGGCTTCGCGGCATATCTCTCCCGGCGGCCAGATCCGCAAATCTGCCCACTGACAGTCCGGGAGCCGCCATTCCGATTCGTTACGCCACTGCGCTTCTTCAGCAACATGCCATCGCGTGGCATTCTGCGCAGGATTCGCCGGCGGAGCGGTCGTCCACGCACACAACACAATCTTCGTCAAAAGCTGCGAGGGTCGCAGCTCCACGAGCGAAGCAATAGTTGGCAAATGTGAGGAGAGTTCTGTGATTGAAATTATTGTGTGCCCGCGCTGAAGTACGACAGCTCCTTACGTTCCTCGAAGGACCGGGTTTCGCGGGATTATCGTTTTTTCAGGACCGCAAAATTTATTGCCGGAAATTTTTCATTGGATAGAAAGTTAAATCCAAATCCGCACACGCAAATTCGGCCAGTGCGATACTCGGCCCGTACGTTCTATTTCCAAGGTCCCCGGGTTGGACCCTTTGTAAAGTGGCGCAACCAGCAGGACGATTCTAGAACTTTTCCTGGCGATTTCGCGTCAAACCTGGCGCGAGTAGATTTCCGGGATACTTTGAGTCTATGGAGGTGTAGAGCGAGTGGCTGGTCTCAGCACACAACGGCTCTCTGCACTCAAAAACGAATGCGGGAGGAAGATTGCGCCAAATAATGCTTCGCTGCACCGAGCGGAAGTACCGGCGCAGAAGTAACATGAGATTGAACCTCCCCACCTGCCCGTTCCGCACTTGCAAGCCGTGGAAATATTGATATTGGGTGAAGACGCCCGCTTCGCCGAGAAGACTCCCGAGCTCGTTCAAGAAGGCGCGCCTCTGCCAGTCGGTCATAAGACCCAGAGCCAGCGAGGAGACGACCGCGTCAACGCGCTCGTACCCGCGACGGCGCACCTCCTTCCGGAGCATCTCCGCGCTCGCATTGATGACCTCCAAGCGCGGATCGGCGACATTTAACTTCAGGTAGCGGGAAAAACGGGAGTTGATCTCGAAGGCAAGCAGGGTCGCATCAGCGGGCATCCGGTTAAGCAACGCCTGCGTCATGACACCAGTGCCGGGGCCCACTTCCACTACAATCCGCGCGCTCGCGAGCGGAAGCGGTCGCAGCATAGCCTGCGTGAGATAGCGCGAGCTGGGCGCAACCGCGCCGACGGTGCGAAAGTCGGTCACAGCCTCCATGGCGAAGGTCGTCAGATCCATCTTGGTATGGCCCTCCTGGTTGGACCGCCCGGTACAGTGTATCAGTGTCAGTGAGAGTCTATATCACAGTCAGACCTTAAAACCGACTGCTCTAGCTTCCGCTTAGAGCCTTTGATGATGCGAATTCGTCGATACCTTCGCGACCTCCTCTGGTTGCTCGTGCACCGAGGCGTAAAACCACCGGATGGGTCACCTGTATGGATTATGATTTGGGATACTTCGATCTGGCGTCCCGGGTGCTCGAACCACTCGAAAATCCGCTCGGCCCAAAAGTGTTACCCATGTAGCCGGTACATTCTGTTACCTATGTCTCCGGGCTGGACCTGAAAAAATGGCGCGCCCACGGCGACGATTTTAGAAAGTTCCTGGCGGAACTTACCGCCTGCATGGTCTATCCGGGGGTGGTTCTCGGGCATGGGTCTATGTTGGCGAGCGCCTTGGCTATCCCAGACAGGTAGGTCTGGTCGAGCTGCATCTTGAAAGCCAGTTCGGTTCCCGTATGGAAGTGATTGCAGGCTACACCGCTAATCTCGACATGGCCCTTGCCGTCCCCTGAGGGAGATAGCCTTAAATTGGGTTCCATTGGATCCAATGTTGCCTTGCCATGTAGGTGCTTATGAAGATTGTGAACTTGCTGCGCGAAGCCCGACAGTTCACCTTGCATGAAACTGGCTCCGAATTTGCCCCGCCAGCCGTCACATCGAACCTCAACTTCGGTATCAAACCAACCTTCGGACCCGTTCTTGGTGCATCTACGAATGGTGACACTGTTGTCCTCTTCGCCGCAGATCAGAACCTCACCATTACAGTCGACACTCATCTTCTAGGACCCGTTCATGTGGGAGTTCTAAGTCTCTCCACGGTTAGTGTAGCAAGTTGTTGATTGTAGGCGGGAAAGAAGTGGCGCGCCCAAGGGGACGATGTTAGAACTTTTCTCGCTGAAATCGTGACGGCGGTCCCTCCGTTCCACTTTTCATTCCTCGCAGCCACACCATGAGGTGCGTTCGTCCACCCTTTCTCGGCGTCCACAATACTGACCTGGCAGAAGGACCTGCAGAGAAGTTGACTGCGCGACAAGCTTCATTCCCTCTAAGGCTCCGGCAGGCCCACACAGACAACCATCGCAAAAACCCCAGGCTCACACCTCGAGCGTTGGGCACCCTGAAAATCGGAACCTGAGCCTGGACCACCCGCTGCCCTTTTATAATGCGTTAATCAGGCCCCAGACGATCAGGTGGTAGTCTGTTCGAGATGATTTCCGAGCAGGCGACCACTCGTCCAGAGTCGACGCATCCGCCAAGCACCGATAAGCGACGAAAATCCGGTTGCCACACATACGTCTTACTCGGACCGCAGAGCCTCGATTGGGTCGAGGTAGGCCGCTATTCTCGCGGGGTAATAACCGAAACCGATTCCGACCAAAGCAGAGAAAAACACCGCGAGAGTCACCGCTCCCGGACCAACAACTGTATTCCAGCCCGCCAGGCGTGAGATTACAGTCGATGCACCAATGCCTAGGAGTATTCCCACGAATCCGCCGGCGATTGAGAGCGTTACGGCCTCCACAAGAAACTGCGTAAGGATATCCCGCACTTTCGCGCCCACTGCCTGCCGCAGACCGATCTCGCGGGTCCGTTCTCGAACAGAGACCAGCATGATGTTCATGATCCCGATGCCGCCGACGATCAGCGAGACCGATGCTACGCCTGCTAACATCAGCGACATGGTGCTCGAAGATGCTTCTTGGGCGGCGAAGAGCTCCTGCAAGTTGCGGATCGAGAAGTCGTCGGCTTCGGCCGGTGATAGATGATGGCGTTGCCGGAGGAGCGCTTCGGCCTCGTCTTGCGCAGCTTGCATCTGGTTGCTGCTCTTTGCTTGCATCATGATCACGTCCACCGCATCTGCATTGGCCTGTTTGATGCCGATTACCTTCCGCTTTGCCGAGGAAATAGGAAGCAGAATAACATCGTCCTGATCCTGTCCCGTGGACGATTGGCCCTTGGGTGTAAGCACGCCTACCACTGTAAACGGGACCTGCTTGATACGAATTGTCTGGCCGATTGGGTCGGTGTCACCGAACAAATTGTTCACCACCGTCTTCCCGAGCAAAGCGACTTTCGTTGCTCCGGCCACATCCTGCTCGCTGAATGCAGCTCCGTCAGCCACAGATAGTTGGCGGATGGTTAGATAATCGGGAGTAACACCGAAGACAATCGTTGCCCAGTTGTTGTTCTCGAAGACTACCTGTGCTCCGCCTCGTACGGTCGGTGTGGCAAGCACGAGGTCCGGGCACTGTGCCACAAGATCCGTCGCATCCGCTTCGGTTAGCGTCACCGCATTGCCGGTTCCCATTCGCAGCCCGGAGCTGGTCGTGCTCCCCGGGAGGATGATGATGAGGTTGCTGCCAACGCTTGCGATCTGCTCCTGAATGCGCTGTGTAGCCCCTGAGCCGATTGCAACCGTCGCGATCACCGCGGCAACGCCGATGATGATTCCCAGCATGGTCAGCCCTGAGCGAAGCTTATTCATTCGCAGCGCTCGAAACGCGATACGCATCGACGAGATGACACGCTTCATAGCGACACCTCGGAGGGAGCACGGACGCCATTCGATGCCACGACGGCCATTTGCGAAGCTTCAGCAGTCGTGTCGCTCACGATGCATCCATCGCGAAATGCGATAATTCGATTCGCATATTTGGCAATTTCATCCGAGTGCGTAACTAGTACGATGGTGATGTGCTCGATATGGTTGAGCCGTTGAAATATGCTCATGATTTCGGAGCTGGTGCGTGAGTCCAGCGCACCGGTTGGCTCGTCCGCCAGAAGAATCTGGGGATTATTTATCAGGGCACGAGCGATCGCCACTCTCTGCTGCTGGCCACCAGACAACTGCGAAGGAAAATTGTGTTCTCGACCGGCCAGACCGACTGCGGCCAGTGCGTGTGTTGACACTTCGCCTGCATCTGGTGTATCGCCGGACTTGTACAAGAGTGGCAATTCCACGTTCTCCAGCGCATCCATACGAGGAAGCAGATTGAAGTTCTGAAAAATAAAACCAATTTTCTGGTTTCGTATTTCGGCCAACTCGTCACGATTGAGGCTTTCCACTGCGATCCCGTCGAGCACATAACTTCCAGAACTGGGGCGGTCAAGACAGCCGAGAAGATTCAAGAGAGTCGATTTGCCCGAACCGGAAGGCCCCATCACAGCTACGAACGAGCCCTGATCGATAGTGAGGGTGACGCCCTGCAGGGCATTGACCGCCACTTCTCCAAGCGTATACGTCTTCGTAAGGTTTCGGACGTCAATGAGCGGCGGCACAGAGCCCTCTCAGAATCTCGGCGATGGCGACCTACTGCCGGGCGCCGAACTACTCGATGAACGCGTCCCAGCCGCAGCCCGAACCACAACCAAGTCACCGGGCTTTAAATCGCTCGCCTTTATCGCCGTGAACTTGCCATCGGACAGCCCAAATTTAGCCGGCACACTCCTGAGCTTCCCGGCAGCCAAGACATACAGTTGCTGCTTGCCGACTTGTGCGGACTGGAGACTTTCCTGTGCCAGTACTTGCGCGGACGGACGGAAGCGCACGGCGGAGTTCGGCACTTTGAGAGTATCGTCGACCTTTGCGGTCAGGATGCTTACGTTAGCCGTCATTCCGGGAAACAATTTGAAATCAGGATTTGAAGCGGCTATCACTACATCGTAGGTGACGACGTTCTGTGCGCTAATCGGCGCCCTGCGGATGTCTCTGACCTGTCCGTGGAAGGTAGTGCCGGGATAGGCATCTACGGTGAATGTAGCTGTCAGACCCAGAGTGATATTGCCGATATCCGATTCATCTACGTTGGTATCGACTTGCATTTTCGTTAGGTCTTGCGCGATCTCGAAGATCGTCGGGGCCTGAAAGGATGCGGCTACAGTTTGGCCCACATCCATACGACGCGCGATCACCGTACCGTCCACCGGGGCTGTAATCTTGGTGTGAGCAAGGTTGATCATGGCCTGATCGAGCACCGCTTGAGCCTGACGCTCTTGTGCTTGCCCGGAAGCCAGTTGGCTTTGCGCCACCCGGACTCCTGCTTCGGCAGATTGAATAGCTTGTTTCGCTGCGTCAATTTGGGCTTGGTCGGCAGTTACCTGTGCCTGAACGGAGTCATACGTCGCTTTGGCTGAGTCGTAATCTTGCCGCGAAATGAGTCCGTCATTGAAAAGACTATCGGCCCTTTGCCACTGGCTTTTCGCATTCAGCGAGGTCGCCAGGTCCTTCGCGGCGTTTGCCTCTGTACCTTTTTCGTTTGCGACGGCCGCAGCGCTGTCTGACTTGGCCTTTTCGACTTGCGCCGCTGCCGTGACCACGGCCGAGTGTGCCGCACTCAGTGTGGCTCGCGCCTGATCGACCTGCGCCTGGAAGATTGCGGGGTCGATAAGGGCTACGAGCTGGCCCTTTGTCACTTTTGTGTTCCAGTCAGCGTACAGCGCTTTGATGTTGCCCGAGACCTGACTGCCGACGAGTACATCGACAACAGCGTTGAGCGTGCCGGTGGCTGTGACGCTTGCCTGGATCGTCCCGCGCTCAACGGGTACCGTTTCGTATGTGATCGCGCTCTGCGTGTATATTCGCCACCGATAGGCGGCCACGATCAACAACACCACCACGCTGGCCACGATAGCCCATTTCAGCCACCTCGTCCGGCGGGGCCCCGCCGTGCGCGGCAGCGCGATCACACTTGGCGGTCGTGGAATCGACAGAGGGTCAACAGGATTAGGAACTGTAGCCATAAATCACCATCTCGAATGATCGGGCGTGCCATTCATTCCAGCATCCGAACACCCCTTCCACCTCAAACTTACGCATAAGGCGACCAAAAACCTGTTCTATATCGTACAGACTTGAGACTAGCCTCGCGCCGCTTGCGCAACCATGATGTCTGTCACAAATTTCTGTGATGTAACTCACACTGAAAGAGCCCTCGGCCCTGACCAGCCCCACGGAGTGCTCCCCAAAGTATGGCAAGAAACGCTGGCGGAGATGGTCGGCACAACGCGTTCTCGGGTCAATTTCTTCATGAACAAATTTAAGAAGCTGGGATTCATCAAGTACGACGGCGGACTTCAAATCAATACTTCTCTCCTGACTGTGGTGCTGCACGAGTAGCCGAAGAACTTTTTCATTTGCCCTGGGACACAAGCTGGAATTTCTACTGTCAGGTGCCCTACAAACGCTGCCAGCTCAACCGGTCAAGTAAAAAATTGAACGCACATTCGGACCGAGAGTCCGATCTGCGTTCGAAATGGTATAAGGGTATCGACGGAAGTCATTGAAATCAAACCACAAAAAAGTGGCGCGCCCGGAGAGATTCGAACTCCCGACCCTCTGGTTCGAAGCCAGATGCTCTGATCCGCTGAGCTACGGGCGCGCGGACGCAACAATTATAACCGAGAAATGGAGGTTGCGGTCATCCGACGGGTTGCATGGTGGAGACCAACTCGGGGATGTCGATTTTGATGAGAGTGCCTTCGCCGGAGTGGCTTTCGATTTGCAAATGGAAATCGGCGCCGTAGAGAACGCGAAGGCGCTCGCGGACGTTGCTGAGGCCGATGCCCTCGACGTAGACGTGGGGCATTTTTTCTTCGGAGATGCCCACGCCGTTGTCTTCGATTTCGATGTGCAGGCGGCCATCGCGATTGGTGGTGCGGAGCTGGATTTTGCCGCCGTCGAGTTTGGGAGCGAGGCCGTGCTTCAGGCAATTTTCGACGATGGGTTGGAGCAACATGCTGGGAACGAAGGCTTCGAGAGTTTCTTCGTCGATTTCCTTGATGATGTCGAGATTGTCGCGACCGAAGCGAGCGACTTCGATATCGAGATAGTCGTCAATGAATTGAATTTCCTCGCGGAGCGGGACAAAGGTTTCGTGCTTGCGAAGCAGGCGGCGGAGGATATTGCTGAGCTTGAGGACGACGCCGCGGGCGGTGTCCGGATCGAAGCGGATGAGTGCGGACACGGTGTTGAGGGTGTTGAAAAGGAAATGCGGGTTGATCTGGCGGGAGAGGGCGTCCATGCGGGCTTTGAGAAGGAGTTGCTGGTGGCGCTCGAGATTCATCTCGATGCGGGTGTTGTTCCAAATTTTCAGGGGCGCGGCCACGGCCATGAGCGTGGCGATGACCGTCAAGATCAGCCAGCCATCCCATTGCGTATGAATGGCGAAGAGCCATTTGGGCTTGGTGGCATGCACCAGCGCCACGCGGCCCAACTCAAGCAGGACGCAGACACCGAGCGGGGCCATTTCCCAAGACAACTGGGCTTTTTTCAAGAGGCGTACGGCGGCTCTCGGAATGTTGAGAAAAGTGAACGGGCCAAAATCCCAGAGATCTTCCTTGTTGGGGATGGCTTGACGGATTAAGCCGCCGAGCAGACCGGCGGTCGAAGCAGCGGGCATGGCGAGCCACTCGTGAGAAATCAAAGCGGGAATGGTGATGATGGCGCCGCCGATGGGGCCGACCACTCGGCCGCCGAGCAGGCCCATGAGAAAAGCGCCTTCGAGGGAAAGATCTGCGAAGCGGTACTGGGGATTTACGAGGCGAAGTGTGACTCCGATGATCAGCGGCGGGGTCATAAAGAGCATGAGCTTGAGTTTTTGGTCGGGGTCGCGCTCCTCGGTGAAGAGCACGCGGCGAAAGGTGTTCCAGCGTGCGAGCAGTGCGGCGATCGAGGAGGCCACGCCTACCTTCAGAAGGAGGGTGAACAAGAGGTCGCGAACTGCAGTTGCGGTATCCATGATTGGTGTGCGTGGGCGTCTTCGCTAACGCTAGCCAATCGGGGCGGCGATGTAAAGCCTCCTGTAGCGCACCTGCTATACTGTTCGTTTCTCGTGGGGAGAAAAATGAGTTTGGGCAAGCGTGCGAAGGGGTCGGGCGGCTCGGTAAGGCGTATCGCGCAGGCGGCGCTTCCTACGCGCTACGGGCAGTTCAGGATTTACGGATTCCAAGGGAGCGGGCCGCAAGAGGAAGCGATTGCGTTGGTGCGCGGCAGACTGAATGGAAAAACGGCGCCGCTGGTGCGGGTGCATTCCCAATGCTTGACGGGCGATGTGCTTGCCTCGATGCGGTGCGATTGCCGCGCGCAGCTCGAGCTTTCACTGAAGAAAATCGGGAAGGCCGGCTCCGGAATCCTGGTGTATCTGCCTCAAGAGGGGCGCGGAATCGGCTTGATGAACAAGCTGCGCGCGTATGAGCTGCAGGATGGCGGGATGGATACGGTCGAGGCCAATGAAACGCTGGGCTTTGCGGCGGATGCGCGGGACTACGAATTTTCGGCGCAGATCCTTAAGAAACTTGGTGCGCGGAAAATCCGACTGCTATCGAATAATCCGGAAAAAGTGCGGCAACTGGAAGAGGCTGGAATTCGCGTGGTGCAGAGAGTTCCTTGCCAGCCGCGAATTTCGAAGACATCGCGCGCTTACTTGCGGACGAAAAAGAGCAAGATGGGGCATCTGCTGGAAGGGCTTTGAGCCACGACTGAATTGTGAGGGGGAACGCGATGACTCCAACGATTGTGCAGCGAGTGAAATTTTCTGCTTCGCCGAAAGTGCTTTTCGAGATGTACATGGATTCCAAGAAGCACTCGGCCGCGACCGGGGCGCAGGCTGAGCTGAGCCGCAAGGTAGGCGGGGCGTGGCACGCGCACAATGGGGCGATCGGCGGCAAGAACCTTCTGATCGTGCCGGGCAGACAGATTGTTCAGACCTGGCGCGCCAAGTTTTGGACAAAGGATGAACTTTCGATTCTTATGATCACGTTTGAAAAGACGCGCGGCGGCTGTCTAGTGGACCTTGTTCACGTGGGTGTGCCGCAGCACGATCAGAAGGGCGTGAGAAACGGCTGGCCGAAGTATTACTGGAAGCCGTGGAAAAAATATCTGGCGTCGCGGAAGAAGTGATGGGGATTAGGATTTAACCGCCGCCGACGAATTGGACGATTTCGTAGCGGTCGCCGGACTCGACAGCGGTTTGGGCCCATGCAGGGCGGGGGAGAATTTCGAGATTACGTTCGATGGCCACGCGGCCCGCACTCAAGCCCAGTGTCTGCAACAATTCGACCACCGTCGCACCGGACTTTGCCTCGCGCTTTTCGCCATTCACGAGAATTGAAATCGTTGCTTCCATCGCTCTCTTTCGCCCGGCAAGCTTCCTCGGCGCCTGGATGCGGCGTCCACTCATTCAAATGTTGCTATCACGCAGTCGGCAAGCGGGGCCTGGCGCGCAATTGAAATTTCAACTGGCCGCGCTGATCCGCGTGCGTGGCTTCGATGACCAGCGCGGCTTCGGCTGAAGCGAGCCGGGGCATATCGAATTCCAGATGTACCTGACCATCGGCTCCCGTCTCGGCAGAACACTCCGTGACATTCGCGGCGCCGTCAATTCGCGCGGTGACCAACGCGCGGGTTACAGGCGAACCATTTTGCTCCGTGCGGACGGCAACGTGCAAGCTCGCCCGCTTGCCCGCCAGCCAGTTCTTGGCGTTAATCAACTCGAGCGCGAGCGGCGGAGCGAAGGACAGATTGGCGCCCGCATGGGAATCCTGCTGATGTATCGCGGGGGCGCTTGCCTGAGCCGGCAGGGGAGGCGGCACCGCGAGATGCAGAGTTCCGCTGCGAATCTCTTCCGAGACGGAACGATGCTGCTCGACAATGCGCTTCTTGAGTAGCTCTTCGCGGGCCGGATCGAGGGGCAGCAAATCAAAATAATTATTCGTGCGGCGATGGAGAACGCGGCCGCGGCAATAGACGGTTGTATCGATTAAGGCGCTGGCGGTGCCGCGGTCTTCCGTCTGCAGATGGTAGACGGTCTCCGCGACTTTGACATCTGTGTTATGCCCGAAGAGCATATAGTGTCGATCCACTTCCCCGGCGGCGAGCTCGCCTAACATAGCGAAAGTAGCGCCGCTGGCTTTTTCTCATGCCATTTGACCGATTGGCAGTTGAATGGATATTATATCGCTTCACCCATGACCGATTCAGGCTTACAAGCGTACACTCCGCTTCTCTTACACCTGCTGATAGCCACGGCACTGGCCGGGGCGCTGACGGCCGCCTCGGTGCTGGTGGGCTGGCGGCGGCCCAGCCGGGCGAAACAACTGCCCTACGAATGCGGCATGGAGCCGACGGGGGACGCGCGCGCGCCAGTATCCGTGCGATTTTATTTGGTCGCGATGGTTTTCATTCTGTTCGACGTGGAAGCCATTTTTTTGTACCCGTGGGCCTACATCTACCGGGACTTCATAAAGATGTCTCCGAGCATCGGGTTGTACGGCTTCGGCGAAATGATGATATACATCGCGATACTCCTGGTCGGTTATTTTTATCTCTGGAAAAAAGGCGCGCTCGACTGGCATAAATACTAGCCTGCGTCTGAGGGATTCGAAACGGTGACAGAAAATACCAGCCAAAACGCTAAGGTTGTCGTCGAGCACCTGCGTGCCTGGAATCCAAACGCCATCGAGGAAGTAATTGAATTCCGCGGGGAGACGACCGTCGTGCTGCCTCGCAAAGTCTTGCGGGCGGTGGCGGAGCGATGCCGGGAAAATGCAGAACTGCAATTTAATCTGCTGACGGATGCGACTTGCGTGGACAGGTTTCCCCACGAGCCGCGCTTCGAATTAAATTACCACCTGGTTTCGATTGCACGCCGTGACAAGCTTCGCCTCCGAGTTCGCCTGTCTGGTTCGGACGCCGTCGTGGATACACTGGTGCCCGTCTGGCCGGGAGCGAATTGGCTGGAACGCGAGATTTTTGACCTGATGGGAATTCGCTTCACGGGCCATCCGGATTTGCGGCGAATCCTGCTTCCCGAGGATTGGGAAGGCCATCCATTGCGCAAGGACTATCCCGTGGAAGGTTACCGGGACGTGCCGATGGTACCGGGATTCAGGAAGAGCTCCGTATGACGACCGTCGAAACAGCCACAGGCGCGACAAAGACGATGGTGCTCAACATGGGTCCGCAGCACCCTTCGACCCATGGCGTGCTGCGGGTGCTGCTGGAACTGGAAGGCGAAACGGTCATTCGGGCCGTACCTGACCTGGGATATTTGCACACCGGAATTGAAAAGAGCTGCGAAGACAAAACGTATTCGCAGGCCATCACGCTGACGGACCGGATGGATTACCTCAATCCGCTTGGCAACAACCTGGTTTACTGCCTAGCAGTGGAAAAGCTGCTGGGGATCGAGGTGCCGAAGCGGGCGCAGTATGTTCGCGTGATGCTGGTGGAACTGCAGCGCATTTCTTCGCACCTGGTGTGGCTCGGGACGCACGCGATCGACCTCGGAGCGATGTCCGTTTTCCTTTATTGCTTCCGGGAACGCGAAGAGATTTTGAAGATTTTCGAGATGTTCGCCGGCCAGCGGATGATGACGAGTTATATCCGCATCGGGGGCATCGCGTTGGAACCTCCGACGGGCTGGAGGGCGGCGGTGGACCGCTTTCTGAAAATGATGCCCAGCCGCATCGACGATTATGAATCGCTGCTGACCGGGAACCGTATCTGGATAGGGCGCACGCAAGGCGTAGGCTACATTTCCGCGGAAGACGCGGTGGCGCTGAGCATGACGGGCCCGACGCTGCGCGCGGCTGGAGTGCCTTACGACAACCGCAAACTGTTTCCCTACTCAAGCTATGAAGAATTCGAATTTGACGTGCCGACGCGGACAGATTCCGACTGTTTCGGGCGGTACATGGTTCGCGTGGCGGAGATGCGGGAAAGCTTGAAGATCGTCCGGCAGGCGATGGCCAAAATAACCGACGACGGCCCGATCCGCACGGAAGCGCCGGGAATCGTGCCGCCGGCACGCGAAAAAATGAAGACGGAGATGGAAGCGCTCATCTACCACTTCAAGATTTTCACGGAGGGGTTTTCGCCGGCTCCGGGCGAGGCATTCGTGACGGTCGAATCGCCGCGCGGCGAATTGGGCTGCTTTGTGGCCAGCGACGGCTCGCCGAAACCGCTGCGCGTGCATTTTCGCTCGCCTTCCTATATTAATCTGCAGGCGTTGCCGAAGCTGATCACCGGCCAATTGATATCCGACGTGGTGGCGTGCATCGGGACGATCGATATTGTGCTGGGAGATGTGGACCGGTAAGGCGAAAGAAGAAACAAGGACGTAATGAAGTAAAGAAACACCTGGAAAGTAGAAAGGCTGAGGGAAGCTGACAACGGAATGGAACTGAGTCCACAACTCGCGGCGAGATTCGAGAAGTTGCAAACGGCGTATCCGTTCAAGCGCAGCGCGCTGATTCCCATGATGATGTACGCGCAGGACGAGTATGGCTGTGTGAGCGACGAAATGATTGCGGAGATTGGGCGGCGGCTGGATCTGAACCACGTTCAGGTCGAGGAAACGCTCGAGTATTACTCGATGCTGCACCGCAAGCCGATGGGCAAATATCACGTTCAAGTGTGCACGAACGTGGCGTGCATGCTGCGCGGGGGCAACGAAATCCTGGATCGCGCGAAAAAGCGGCTGGAAATCGGGCACAAGGAAGTGACCGAGGACGGCGTCTTTTCGCTCGAAGAAGTGGAATGCATCGGAGCGTGCACGGGCGCGCCGGCCATGCAAGTGAATTACGATTTCCACGAAAACCTGACGCCGCTGAAGTTCGACCGCATCATCGAGCATCTGGACGCCGGCAAAGTGCCTGCCCCGGAGCCGGTCACCTCGGGCGCGATTCACGCACGGGAGCCTGGAGAGACGCCGCTGATCAGCAAGCTCTTTGGGGTCAAGGATTCCCGGAAGATTGACGTCTACCTGCAGCACGGCGGCTACAAGGCGCTCGAAAAAGCGCTCAAGGAGATGAACCCGACATCGATCATTGACGAAGTAAAAAAATCCAGTCTACGGGGCCGCGGAGGCGCTGGTTTCCCGACCGGAATGAAGTGGTCGTTCGTACCCAAGGATTCGCCGAAACCGAAATACCTCATTTGCAATGCAGACGAATCGGAGCCCGGCACTTGCAAGGACCGGCCACTGATGGAGATGGATCCGCACCAGTTGATCGAGGGCATGATCATCGCGGGACGCGCCTTTGGAGCGCACCGCGGCTTCATTTATGTGCGAGGGGAATATCGCTACGTTATGGACATCGTGCAGACCGCCGTGGATGAAGCCTACACGAACGGGTACCTGGGCAAGGACATTCTCGGCAGCGGCTTTGATTTCGATTTGATGACGCATACGGGAGCAGGCGCTTACGAATGCGGCGAGGAATCCGCGCTGATGGAATCGCTCGAAGGCAAGCGCGGGTATCCGCGGATTAAGCCGCCCTTCCCTGCCGTGGTCGGGCTCTACGGCTGCCCGACGATCATCAATAACGTGGAAACGCTAAGTTCCGTGCCGGCGATAATTCTGGAAGGCGGCGAGGCCTACGCGAAGCGCGGCACGCCAAAGAATGGCGGCACGCGTCTGCTCTGCGTATCAGGACACATCGCGAAGCCTGGCATCTACGAAATTCCGCTGGGGATGAACATGAAAAAGTTCATTTACGAAACGGCGGGAGGAATTCCCGGCGGCAAGAAGCTCAAGGCGATTATCCCCGGCGGAAGTTCATGCCCCATTATGAGCGCCGACGAGATCGACATTGCGATGGATTATGACACGCTGGCCAAAGCCGGCACGATGCTGGGCTCCGGCGGCATGGTGGTAATGGATGAAACCACCTGCATGGTGGACATGGCACGCCGCATCATGCACTTTTACGCGCACGAATCGTGCGGCTGGTGCATTCCCTGCCGCGAGGGTACGTCCTGGCTGAAGAAGATGCTGGACCGCTTTCACGCCGGCTACGGGCGGCCGGAAGATATTGACCTGACGGGCGAGCTCGCTAAGAACATGCTCGGGCGGACATTCTGCCCACTTGGCGACGCCGCCGCGCTGCCCACGATCAGCATCGTGCAGAAGTGGCGCAACGAATTCGAGGATCACTTGCACGGACGATGTGCATATAAATCCGCGGAAGCGCTGGTGGGCTCGCGTTAGGACTCCATGGCAGAGACGAAGCTAATTACGTTCAAGATAAACGACCGCGACGTGCAGGTTGATCCGGGAACACTGGTGATTGAAGCGACACGGCGCATCGGGACGGAAGTGCCTTCGTTCTGCTACTACCCTCAACTTTCGTTGCAGGCAGCT
Organism: uncultured Acidobacteriota bacterium; assembly: GCA_963824515.1. Taxonomy (GTDB): domain Bacteria; phylum Acidobacteriota; class Terriglobia; order Acidiferrales; family UBA7541; genus Acidiferrum. The sequence goes on along the minus strand of CAWGPN010000002.1, from coordinate 169,919 downwards.
TGCCGGATGTGCCTGGTGGAAGTCGAGAAGATGCCGAAACTGCAGACCGCGTGCACTTTGGTGGCGACGGAAGGCATGGTGGTGCGAACGGACTCGGAGCAAGTTCGCGGCGCGCGGAAGGCCATGCTGGAATTTCTGCTGACCAACCATCCGCTGGATTGCCCGGTGTGCGACAAGGGCGGCGAGTGCGAGCTGCAGGACATGGTATTCCGCTACGGCGCGGACACCAGCCGTTTCGTCGAGGAAAAAATTCACCGGCCGGAAGAAAAATGGTCGGACCTCGTTTATTACGATGCGCCGCGCTGCATTCTTTGCTTTCGGTGCGTGCGCGTATGCGATGAAGGGATGGACGTGAAAGCGCTCGGCGTGGGGATGCGCGGAGCCAACAGCATCATCATCCCCAACCGCGAAGACCATCTCGAGTGCGAAGAGTGCGGGATGTGCATCGATATTTGCCCCGTGGGTGCGCTGACCAGCGGAACTTATCGTTACAAAACGCGGCCATGGGAGATGACCTACGTCTCGACGGTGTGCACCCATTGTTCGAACGGGTGCAAGACTACATTGAGCGTGCGCAACCACGAGATTATGCGCGCCAATAACCGCGATCTCTCCGGCATCAACGAGGATTTTCTATGCATCAAGGGGCGCTTTGGCTTCGATTTCACGAAGCATCCTGAGCGCATACGTCAGCCGCTGGTCCGCAAGGGTGACAAGCTGGTTCCCGCTTCCTGGGAGGAAGCCGCACAGACTGCGGCGGCAAGACTCAAGGAGATTTACGGCGCGGGCGGCAAAGATTCGATCGGATTTATCGGCTCGAACCGCACTTCGAACGAAGAAGACTATCTGTTTCAGCGACTGGCACGCGCTACTTTTGGAACCAACAACGTCGACCATCACCGCACCGCGGATTACACGGGGCTGGTCACGGCGCTTGGCGACCGCGCCGGCGATTCCACGCTGACGATGCAACAGTTGGCGGAGGCCAAGTCGGTTCTGCTCGTGGGCAACGATCCGACGAATCAAAATCCGCTGGCGGCCTGGCAGATTCGTAAAGGCATTCGTTTGCATGGCGCGAAACTTTTCATTCTGAATGCGCGCGACATCAAGCTGCAGCGCAAAGCGACGCAGTTCGTCAAGATTGCGGCGAACCAGGAAGCTCCTGCGATTCGCTGGCTGGCCCACGAAGAGGGACAGTTGCCGAGCGGACTTGTCGAGCAGCTCGTCCAACTGAAGGCAGCGCTGGACGCCGAGCCCGACGTGGCGATTGTCTTCGGAGCGGAAGTGACGGGCGCGGCGATCGCGCAGCTCGTGGCATTCGGCTCGAAACTGCATGGCAAGGTTCGCTACATGGCGCTCGGCGACTACGCGAATTCGCGCGGTGCGGCCGACATGGGCTTGCTGCCGGATCGGCTGCCCGGTTACGCCCACGTGGACGATTCCGCCGCACGCGAAGGATTCGAACGGCTATGGGGCGGCGTGATTCCGTCTAAACCCGGGCTGACGGCGCCCGGAATGGTGGATGCAGCGCAAAATGGGAAGTTGAAAGCGCTCTACGTGATGGGCGCGAACCCGCTGGCGCATTTTGGCACGTTGGGATTAGGACGCAGCAAGCTGGAATTGCTGATCGTTCACGAAATGTTCTTGACGGAGACGGCGAAGCTGGCCGACATCGTGTTTCCGGCTGCTTCCGCTTATGAAAAAGAGGGCAGCGTCACCAATACTTCCGGCGAAATTCAGCTGCTGCACACGGCGGCCGAAGTCATGGGACCGCGCACGGATTTCGACCTGCTGCGCATTCTGTCGCACCAACTGGAAAAACTGGGGCTTGGGCAGGCGTTCCATTACAAATCGCCTGCCGCCGTATTCGAGGAAATCCGAAAAGCGGTTCCCGGCTATGACGTGCTGCCCGCGGGTTTGCTGACCGGGGGCGCGGAAGCGACGCAAGTGCATGGGGCGAAGAATGGGCACGCGCCGTATGACGTTCCCGTGGGCTTGATTCGCTCCGCGAAGGATACGCTTTTCACCAGCGGCACGCTGGGACGATTCTGCACCATGATGGAATCTCTGCCGGAGGCGGAAGCCTAGCCGTGATTTCCTTTTTATCAGCAAACGCCAACCTGATCATCATTCTGGTCAAGATTGCGCTTTTGCTTTTCATCATATTGACGGTCAACGCCTACCTGACGTGGTTCGAACGCAAAGTTGTCGCACACATGCAATCGCGATGGGGACCGCATCGCGTGGGGCCGCACGGCCTGCTGCAGCCTTTGGCCGACGGAGCCAAGTTTTTGTTGAAAGAAGATCCAACGCCCGCTGGCGTGGACAAATTCACCTACTTTCTCGCGCCACTGATGACTCTGGCTCTTGCGTTGACGTCCCTCGCAATTATTCCGTTTGGCCCGCAACCGCTGCATCTTTTCGGGCACGACATCACATTGGGCATCGCCGATCTGAACATCGGCATGCTGGCGCTTTTTGCAATCACCGCGCTGAGCGTCTACGGCGTGGCGTTGGCCGGCTGGTCTTCGAACAGCAAGTATCCCCTGCTTGGCGGCCTGCGCAGCTCGGCGCAGATGGTGAGCTATGAACTGGCGCTGACGATGTCCGTGGTCGGTGTGCTGCTGCTCGCGGGGAGCTTTAATCTTCGCGACATTATCAGAGCGCAGGCGCACCATCCCGAGTTGGGCATCTTAGGCTGGAATGTGTGGCCGCAGATCCTGGGATTTTTTTGTTTCTTTGTGGCAGCCGTGGCGGAAACCAACCGCGTACCTTTCGATCTTCCCGAAGCGGAATCGGAACTTGTCGCCGGCTTCCACACGGAATACGCGAGCTTCAAGTTCGCAATGTTTTTCATCGCCGAATACACGAGCATGATTACGGTGTCGTGCCTTTGCACGATCATGTTTTTCGGCGGATGGCTTTCTCCCTTCCCTGCTAGCTGGACATTCACACACTATTTGCCTTCGGTGATTTTGATCCCGTTTGGTCTGTGGGTGATTTGGGACGGAATCCGCTACGAGACCATTTTTGGCCGGATCCTTCTGCCGGCGTGGGCACGGCTATCACGGCCATCGGCGCTGCTCTGATCTTATTCCCTGCGGTGAATGAGTTTATTCAGGGACCGTTCTGGCTACTTTCAAAAATTGGCATCTTTCTTTTTGTGTACGTGTGGATGCGCGGCACGCTTGCCGCGTTTTCGATACGACCAGCTCATGTCGTTTGGCTGGAAGCTGCTGCTGCCGGTTTCGATCGCGAATGTGGTGATTACGCGCGTTCGCGATCCTGATGTGGGGTGCGCGGATGACGCCCAATCTTGTCATTTTCTTTGTGCTGGCGGCGATTGCAGTGCTTGGCGCGGCTGAGCCTGATCTTGCAGCGTCACCCGATCCATAGCGCGCTTTCGCTGATCGTGGTGATGGTCGCGCTGGCGGGGCTGTATCTGCTGATGGGCGCGGAATTTGTGGCCGCGGTGCAGATCATCGTCTACGGCGGCGCCATCATGGTGCTGTTCGTGTTCGTCATCATGCTGCTGAATGCCGGAGTGGAAGAGCGCACCAATGTCTCGAAGCTCGCGGGGATTGCCGGCATTCCGCTAGGCGGTTGCGTTGCTCGGGATTTCTGGCCGTGGTTGTCGCGCGTTCGCATCGAGGGCGCGCGAAGCGGGTGTGCAGTCCGGAACGCTGGCGAACACGCAAGGAAATATCGATGATGCTCTTCCGGGAGTTTGTGTATCCGTTTGAGCTGACTTCGTTCCTGATCCTGGTGGCCATACTCGGCGCGATCGTGCTCGCGCAGCGGGAGAAAAGCTGAAATGGTCCCGACGAGCTACTACCTGATTCTCAGCGCCCTGCTATTCGGACTCGGCGTGATTGCGTTCGTGTTCAAGCGCAACATCATCACGATTTTCATGTCCATCGAGTTGATGCTGAACGCCGTGAACCTGGCGTTCGTGGCCTTCAGCCAGGCGCGGCATCAATCGGATGGCCAGGTATTTGTTTTGTTCGTGATCGTGGTGGCGGCGGCGGAAGCGGCTGTGGGGCTGGGAATCATCATTCTGACTGCGCGGAACCGGCATTCTTTGAACGTCGAGCGCGTGGACTTGCTCAAACTCTAATGCCTTTACTTGATCATCTGTGGATCATTCCGCTGCTGCCGCTGCTCGGCTCGGCCCTCAACGGCCTCTTGGGCGGCAAGTGGCCGAAGAAGCTCGTCAATAGCGTGGCGCTGGGCTCGACGGGCCTGTCCTTCGCCTTTGCGGTCGAGGCTGTGCGTGAATTCACAGAACTTTCGCCCGAGAAGATCCCCTGGGTTCAACATTACTTCACGTGGATTGCCGCCGGGACTTTCCGCGCGGACTTCGCATTGCAAATCGATCAGCTAACCGTCGTCATGCTCATGGTCGTCACCGGCGTGGGATTCCTGATCCACATTTATTCGACCGGCTACATGGCGCACGAAGGCGGCTACTACCGCTTCTTCTCCTACCTGAATTTGTTCATGTTCTTCATGCTCATCCTGGTGATGGCGGCAAACTACGCGCTGCTCTTCGTCGGCTGGGAAGGCGTGGGCCTGTGCAGCTATTTGCTCATCGGCTTTTATTTCCTGCGGAAATCGGCTTCTGACGCAGGGAAAAAAGCGTTCATCGTCAACCGCATTGGCGATTTCGGCTTCATGCTGGGAATGTTTCTGCTTTTCCGCACTTTCGGCTCGCTGGATTTCGTCACCGTATTCCAAAAGGCCGGAAACGATGACCGCCGGATGCGCTGGGGCATCTTGGCGTCTTGACCGCCGCGTGCCTGCTGCTGTTCATGGGCGCGACCGGCAAATCGGCGCAACTTCCGCTCTACGTCTGGCTGCCGGACGCCATGGAAGGCCCCACGCCGGTCAGCGCCTTGATCCACGCGGCCACCATGGTCACTGCGGGCGTCTACGTCGTCGCGCGCTCGCACGTTTTGTTCACGCATGCGCCGACTGCCATGCTCGTGGTGGCCATCATCGGCTGCGCCACGGCGTTTTTCGCCGCGACCATCGGCCTGGTCCAGAACGACATCAAGAAAGTTCTCGCCTATTCCACCGTCAGCCAGCTGGGCTACATGTTTCTGGGCTTGCGGCGTGGGCGCTTTTTCCGCGGGCATCTTTCATCTGATGACCCATGCATTCTTCAAGGCGCTTCTCTTCCTCGCGGCAGGCAGCGTGATTCACGCCATGGGCGGCGAGCAGGACATGCGCAACATGGGCGGCCTCAGCAAAAAAATCAAGTGGACCTATCTCACGATGCTCAGCGCCACGCTGGCGATTTCCGGCGCTCCGCTTTTCGCGGGCTTCTTCAGCAAGGACGCGATCCTGCTTGCATCCTTCCAGAGCGAGAACGGCGGCGCCGCCACCGGGCACGCACTCTATGCGGTGGGCCTGCTTGCTGCTGTGCTCACGTCCTTCTATATGTTCCGCTTGCTCTTTCTGACGTTTCACGGCAAGCAGCGCTACGACGAGCACCATGTTCACGTGCACGAATCGCCTTGGAGCATGCTGGGCCCTCTCGTGATTCTGGGCGTCCTTTCCCTCGCCGGCGGCTGGTTTGCTCTCCCGGAATTCTGGGGTGGCCCGGACTACTTCACGAATTTCCTCGCGCCGGTTTTCGGCGGCGGCGAATCCGCAGCCGCGGAGGCCGCGGCCCAGGCTCTCCTGTGGCCGCTCGCCGGAGTCGCCGTTTTCTCCGCGCTCATCGGATTCGCGGTGGCCTTCTGGTTCTATATTCGGCAGCCGGGCAAAGCCGACGCACTGGCCAAGTCCATGCGCGGCGCGTACAACACGCTGCTGAATAAATATTACGTTGACGAACTCTATGCCGCCGTGGTGGTCAAGCCGCTGGTTTGGCTCTCAACCAACGTGCTCTGGAAAATCGTGGACGTGGCCGGAATCGACGGCACGGTCAACGGCATCGCGAGCACCGCGACTTCCGTCGGCGATACCGTCCGCCACACGCAGTCCGGCAACGCGCGCAGCTACGCGGTGTGGGTCGTCATTGGAGCGCTTGTGGTCATCGCTATTATTTTCTTCTGGCCGGCAGCCGCGCCAGTTGCCGGGATGGTGCGCTGATGCCTGCCGGACCGTTGCTCTCGATTCTGATTTTCTTGCCGGCGTTCGGCGCGCTTGCGTTGCTCTTCCTGCGCAGTGACGACCACGAATGGATTCGCCGCCTGGCGTTCGCCGTTTCTCTCGCGGAATTCATCTTGTCGCTCTGGTGGCTCCTTCGCGGCGTCCCGCTCGGCGGCACCGGTTACAATCTCGAAGAATTTCATCGATGGATTGCCCTCGGGCCGCATGGCGGGGCCGCGGAAACCTACATCAATTATCATCTCGGCGTGGATGGCATTAGCCTCTTCCTCGTCATCCTGACGACCTTTTTAACGGTTGTCTCCATTCTCTGTTCCTGGAATAGCGTCCAGAAACGCGTCAAAGAATTTTTCGTCATGATCCTGCTTCTCGAAGTCGGGGTCGTCGGCGTTTTCCTCTCGCTCGACCTCTTCCTCTTCTTCCTGTTCTGGGAAGTGATGCTGATCCCGATGTACTTCCTCATCGGCATCTGGGGCCACGAGCGCCGCATTTACGCCGCCATCAAATTCGTCCTGTACACGATGGCCGGCTCGATCCTCATGCTGGTCGGAATTCTGTGGCTCTATAACGCCACGGGCACGTTTGACCTGCCGACGATCCAGACATTTGCTGCAGTCTGGTACCCTCGTTCTCGGCACGCGCACGGAGACGCTTCTCTTCCTCGCATTCTTCGTGGCTTTCGCCATCAAGGTTCCGCTCTTCCCGTTCCACACCTGGCTGCCCGATGCGCACGTGGAAGCTCCCACGGCCGGTTCCGTGATGCTCGCCGGCGTGCTGCTGAAAATGGGCATTTACGGCATGATTCGCTTCTGCCTGCCGCTGTTCCCGGACGCGTCGCGCAAGTTCGCCTCGGCCATTGCCGTGCTGGCCATCATCGGCATTATTTATGGCGCGCTTGTCGCCATGGTTCAGCCCAACCTGAAAAAGCTTGTGGCCTATTCCAGCGTCAGCCACCTGGGTTTTGTCGTGCTCGGCATCTTCGCCTTTCACATCGTCTCCATGCAGGGCGCTGTCTTCCAGATGCTCGCGCACGGCATCTCGACTGGCGGGCTCTTCCTGCTCGTTGGCATGCTCTACGACCGCCGGCACACTTTCGAGATGTCGCAGTTTGGCGGACTGGCTACGCCAATGCCGCGCCTCGCTGCGTTCTTCCTTTTCGTGGCGCTTTCTTCGCTCGGCTTGCCCATGTTGAATGGCTTCGTCGGCGAATTTCTGATCTTGCTGGGAACTTATCAAGTGCATTGGAACTGGGCCGCCTGGGCTGCTACCGGCGTGATTCTCTCGGCGTGCTACCTGCTATGGTCTTACCAGCGCGTCTTCTTTGGCGACGTTACCATCGAAAAGAACAAAACGCTTTCGGACATTTCCGCGCGCGAGCGCGTGATTCTCGCGACCGTGGCGGTGATCGCGCTTTGGATGGGCATCGGCTCGACGTTCATCACGAACCGAACAGCCACAGCGAGCCAGTCGGTACTCGACCAAATGGCGCGCCCGCCGCGCGCCTATGAGGCCGCCGTCCCGGCAAAGCCCGCGCTGGCGGCGTTGCCACCGATCCATGCGGCCACGGGATTGCCGGATAGCAGCACGCGCGCCCCGCAAAAACAAAACTCACTGGAAAGGCTCGGAACCCGCTAAATGTCCGCGTTCCCCAGCACCTCGGATCTGCTTCGCGTACTGCCGGAACTGATTTGGTGCGGCTTTGGCGCGCTCCTGATGGTGCTTCAGCCGCTGGTCCGCAGCCGCCGGGTTCTCACAACTGTCGCGGTTGTCGGTGCGCTCGCCGGCATCGTCGGCAACTTCTATGCGGTCCATAATCCGGGCACCGCGTTCGGCGGCCTTGTGGCTGCCGATCCTTTCAGCATCTTCTTCAGTCATCTCGTTGGGCTGGTCGCGGTTCTCGTCATTCTCGGCGCCGCTCCCTATCTCGAGCGGGAAGGCCTCGCGGACGCCGAGTTTTACGCTCTCGTCCTCTTCGCCACCGCCGGTATGGGCGTGCTGGCCTCGGCGCAGGAGCTGCTCACCGCCTTTATCGGTCTCGAGCTAAGTTCCATCTCCAGCTACGTCCTTGCTGGTTACCGCCGTGATTCGCTGAAATCCAGCGAATCCTCGATGAAGTATTTCCTGCTGGGCTCATTCGCGACGGCTTTTTTTCTCTACGGCATTTCACTGGTCTACGGCGTCACGGGCACAACGAATCTTCTAAAGATGGATACTGCCGATTTGCACAGCAGCCTCATGAAACTCGGCCTTGCCCTGATTTTGATCGGCCTAGGCTTCAAGGTGGCCGCTGCGCCCTTTCAGGTTTGGACTCCGGACGTCTACGAAGGCGCTCCCACTCCGGTCACGGCTCTCTTTTCCGCGGGACCGAAAGCCGCGGCCTTCGCGCTGCTATTGCGCATCTTTGCGGACGTACACGCCGCCACACAATTTTGGTTCTATGCCTTCTGGATTCTTGCGGCTCTTACGATGTTCGTGGGAAATCTCGGCGCACTGCTGCAGACCAACGTTAAACGCCTGCTAGCTTATAGCTCGATCGCTCACGCGGGTTACATTCTTGTGGCGTTCGCTGCGGTCACGGCTCTCTCTAAGGATACCGAAATCGGGGCAAGCCCCGCCTACGCGGCTATTCTCTTCTACTTGCTGACGTATGTTCTGGTAAAAGTCGGCGCCTTCACTATTGTTTCGCAGTTTGGCGGCGCCGGCGAAAAGCATCTCCAACTCGACGACTTTGCCGGACTCGGCGAACGCCAGCCCTGGGTGGCTGCCGTGTTCTCGCTCTTTCTGCTTTCGCTGCTTGGCCTGCCCGTCACTGCCGGCTTTCTAGGCAAGTTTTACATTATCAAGGCGGCCGTGGATGCGCGCCTGATCTGGCTTGCCGTGCTCCTGGCCATCAACACCATCATCGGCGCCTACTACTACATTCGCGTGATCGTGGTGATGTACATGCGCGAGCCTAGCGCGGAAATCGCCGCGACCACCCCGGTGCCGTTCCCCCTGCCTGTGAACGTGGTCTTGGCAATTGCTGCCCTCGGAACGATTTACTTAGGCCTGCTCCCCAGTCGAGTGCTGAATTACTTGCTCCAGCCCCATCTGCTTCTTCGCTGAATCGTCTGTCCAGTCCCCTGTCGTCAGACATAGTGAGTTCGTGCGTCGATTTCGCACCTCCCACAAAAAAATGGCCCGGAAGCTTTCGCCTCCGGGCTCGGGAAACTCTCAGATCCTCTAGTTAGACCTTTACGAAGACCACCAGCAGCGTAAAGAGCGCCAACGTCTCGACGAACACCAATCCGAGAATCATCGCCGCGCGGATGACTCCCGCTGCCGCCGGGTTACGCGCGATTCCTTCGCAGGCCGCCGCTCCGACTCTTCCCTGCCCCATGCCGCATCCGAACGCCGCGATGCCCATGCCGAACGCCGCAGCGATGGCCATTAGCCCCTTGCCGCCTGCTGCCGCCGGTTCCGTACCCTGTGCGAACGCCGCCGGAGCCAGAACCAGCACTGTCGCCACCATTGTTGCCAGATACTTCAGTTTCATCATTACAGCCTCCTTAGAAGTGCCGCCAGGAGGTGGTTCCCGGACACCGTGCAGCCGGGCTCACACTGAAACGGCCGAAAACTCGATGCCATCCGCCAATTTCGGGGCGGGAAATGGCGCAAACTAGTGTTCCTCCGCCGTGGCCATTCCGATGTAGACGGACGGCAAAATCGTGAAGACATAAGCCTGCACGAACGAAACAAAGGCGTGCAGCCCCAGGAACAAGATCGGAATCGTTGCGGGTAAAATGCCCAGGGCGATGCCGAGCCCGTGATACCTTTCCCATCCCCACAAGGCCACTTGCGCAAAAAGTGCCAGGAACAATTCATACAGCAAATCGCTGGCAAAAATGTTGGCCCAAAGACGAACCGTCAGCGAAAGCAAGCGCGCGCAAGTGCTGATGATCTCCACAGGAAAAATCAGCGGCACGAGGAGCCAGTGCACACCTCCGGTGAACGACTTCAGATAGCCGAAAATCCCGTGCTTGCGAATTCCCTTATAGTTGAAATAGAGAAAAACCAGGATCGCGCCAGCGAGCGGTACGGTCTTGTCCGAGGTAGGGGGATTGAGGATCGTCGGTACGACACCGAAAAGATTGCCGATGAGCACGAAGAGGGCGATTGATCCGACCAGGTAAAGATACTGGTCGGCGTCGTGCCCGGCGTTTTCTCGCAGAATGTCGCGAATCCCGAATCCCTGCGAATTCGTAATCAGCAGCTCGGCCAGCTGCTGCGTCGCTCCGGGCTTGTCCACGGAAAGCCGTGACTTGACCCACAGCGCGAGCAGCGTGCCGATCAGCAGCGCTACCACGCTCATCACCACTTGCTCCGGGATGGGCGTTTCTGGATGGGTCGGCGTGATGTGCAGCGCGGTCAGGAGCGCCATTGCGGCGTGCCCGAGGTGCAGGTTCACAAACTTCGTCAGCCAGCTTATCGTGTATTCCATTCCCTATCCCAGTGGATGCAAAATTTCGTACAGACTTGCTGCCAGCGTAGCGGCTCCCAGGGCGCACAACCCCACAAGCATGCTTACAAGGGGAACTCTAAGATATTCAAAAATAACATACACGCAGAGGGCTATCAAGCCGTAGCGGAAGATCATGCCGAACCATGTTCCGAAGGGGACGCGGGGCTTCGCAGCCCCCTCCTGGGCCACGGCCGCCGCCACTAGAGCGTCTAATCCGCGCTTCAGCCAGCGGAAATTCAGCCACGCCAGCACCGCGCCGACCGCCAGGCCTTCCGCCCAGTGCCATCGCTGCAATGCAGCCGCAAGGATGGCGGCTGTGGCGCCCATCACAAGCGTTAGCCAGGCGATCCGCTGCTCCGTACGGGCATAGACAGCCGCGTTTGCCGCGCCATTCCCGGCCGTTCGTGAGTGTTCAGCTTTTTCCATCGCCGTCCGCAGGCAGCCGCCGGAGGACATCGCGCAGCCCGGCATAAAATCCCAAGCCGCCCAGAATCAACGTGAAGAGCACCTTGGTGTGCAGCCAGTGGTCGAGAAGATAGCCCAGCAAACCGCCGATGGCTATGGCGCCGAACAGCATGAAGGGCAATTCCATCGCCAGGCCGAACTGCGTGCTGAAGTCCTTCGCTTTCCGGGGCGAGGGAGGCGATGAGTCCGTCTTGTTTTGGTTATTGTCCAAAGGCGTAGCGCGCGATGCGCAGGAACGGTTCAGGATACAGCCCCGCCGCGAGCGATACAAATACGGCCGCCGTCAACGCCACCGTTTGGGCGCTGCTAAGGGTGAGCGCCGGCGTTTCGAGCGGCGGCGCACCCTCAGCAGGCCTCTTCCACGCATGGATCGCGATGCGCCCGTAATAGAACACGCCGGCGAGCGCGTTGACGATTGCGAACACCGCAAGTTCTGGATGCCGCGCGGTGATCAACGCCTTGACGATGTAATATTTTGCCGCAAAGCCCGCCGTCGGTGGAACTCCGGCAAGGGTCACCATGAACACAAGCAGGAGCAGCGCCGCCGCAGGGCTTCGCCAATACAGGCCGTCCAGATCGGCCAGTCCGGAAACAGCCGCGCCTCGCTCCTCTAGCGCAAACAAAAGTCCAAATGCGCCGGCGGTCATGAACAAATAGACGCCCAGGTAATACATCATGCCGCTAAATCCCATTTCGTTTCCCGCAACCATTCCGAGGATGATAAATCCAGTGTGGGCCACCGCTCCGTACGCGAGCATCCGCTTCACGTTTCTCTGCCGCAGCGCCGCAATATTTCCCCACAGGAGCGACACGATGGCCGCGCCCCCCCAGACGTGTATCCATTTCTCGTGTGCGAATACAAACAGAAATGAAAAAAACCTCAAGAGCAGCGCAAAACCAGCAATCTTCCCCGCCGTGCTCAAGTACGCCGCAACGGGCGTTCGAACCGATTCACAAATGCCCGGTGCAAACCAATGAAGCGGCGCGGCGTCGATCAAAAGGAATGCGCCGATGGCGATGAAAGCGAGTGCCAGCGCGGCGTTCCAGTGCGTGAGCCCGCCGAATGGCACTCCATTGTCCAGTCGCACCTCGAGAAGCGCGCCAATGCGTCCGAGATTTGTGGTGTGAAACGAGCCGTGCAGAAGCAGAAAACCGGCACTCAGCGCCGCCGAACTGCACGACCAGAGAAGAGCGTATTTTCTCCCCGGGACCGCTGCTTTGTGCTCGCCACCTGAAAATTGTGTGAGCAAATAGCAGCTCAGCCCCATGACTTCCAGCCCCAAAAGCACGGCTATCAAATCGACGCCGGAAATCATCAGCATCATGCCCACGCAGGCAAACAAGAGCAGCGCGTAGTACGCCCCGTTCCGCTCCGTGTCCCGTTCAGGGTAACGCGCCGAGAACAAGATGATCAGCGCCGTGGCCGCCAGAAAAAGAGCCGCGAAAAAAAGAAAAAGGGGATCAACCAGCAGGCTTTGGTGAACACCCAGAAGTCCCGGCGATTCGGGATTCATTTCCCGCAGCGCCTGCACTTTTCCGTGCTGCACGTAGAGTGTAAAACCACTAAAGGCCGTCCCGCCGAGAGCGAGCAGCGCGTTCCAATGCTTTTCGTTCGCGGCAAGCCAGCGGTCGATGATCAGAATCCCGCACGCGAACAGAATCAGTTCCATCTCCGGAAGAATGAGGGCACCGTCTCCGCTCAGAAATCCGCGCACGGCATTCATGAAAGTATGGATCATTGAGAGGGATTGTCTTTGGTGGATTGCCGCGCCATTGGCCGCGGCGCATTTGGCTCTATTTTTCGAACAGCAGTTCTCCCGCCCGGTGCGTTGCCTTGACCACGGCCTTGATAAGCGTGACGCGCAGCTTGCCTTCTTCGAGTTCCATGATCCCGTCAATCGTGCAGCCCGCCGGGGTCGTCACGGAATCCTTCAACAGCGCCGGATGATCGCCTGTCTCGAGCACCACGCTCGCGGCGCCTTTCATCGTCTGCGCCGCAAGCAATGTGGAGATATCGCGCGGCAAGCCTACTTTCACGCCCGCCTCCGCCAGCGACTCCAAAATAATGTAAGCAAACGCCGGCCCGCTCGCGGAGAGCCCCGTCACCGCATCCATGTTCTTCTCGTCCACAACCACCGTGCGGCCTACCGCGTCAAACATCGCGCGCGCCATTTCCAGGTGCTCCGCGCCGGCGTGAGCGCCGCGGCAAATCCCCGTCATCCCGCAGCCCACCACCGAGCAGGTGTTGGGCATGGCTCGCACCACCGGTACATTTCCGCCCGTGTGTTGCTCGATGTAACTCGTCGGCACGGAAGCCGCCACGGAGATGACCAACGTCTTCTCCGACAATTCCGGCGCGATCTCTTCCAACACACTGCCCACCACTTGCGGCTTCACGCCCAGCAGCACGATGTCCGCACCATGCACAGCTTTGCGATTGTCGGTGCTCGCCGCCACTCCAAGTTCTTTCGCAAGCGCTGCAGCCTTCTCGCTGTGCTTGACGGTCGCGGTCACACGCTTCGCCGAAAACAGCCCCTGCTTCAGATACGCGCGGAGCAAAATTCCGCCCAGCTTGCCTGTCCCGAGAACTGCCAGTTTCTTGTCCGTTAGCTTTTGCGTCATGGTGCAAACATTGTTGACGCGAACTGCGCTTCGGTCAACCCAAGAATCAGGAATGACCAGAATGGGTATGCGGCAATGGACAGAGAGAAAGGCAAAGCTTAATCGTGCCGCGCGCCGTTCAACACATGCACCGCATGCGGCAAGAGATGCGCCACCGCATCGAGCGACTCCGAAGCGCCTTTCGGACTTCCTGGAAGATTTACGATGAGCGCCTTGGAGCGAATCGCTGCAACGCCCCGCGAAAGCACGGCCGTCGGCGCCCGCTCCGCTCCCTTTCGGCGCATCTCTTCCGCGATTCCCGGTACGATACGGTCCGCGACCGCGTGCGTTGACTCCGGCGTATTATCGCGCGGTCCAAGCCCCGTGCCGCCGGTCGTCAAAATCACGTCCACGCGCCCAGAGTCAGCCAGTTCGCGCAACTGCTCGCGGATATTCGCGGGATCATCAGAAACGCGCAGCACGGAGGTGACTTCCCAGCCCAATCCCCGGCACGCGGCGACCACGGCGGGCCCGGAAAGGTCTTCGCGTTCCCCTTTCGCAACCGTATCGCTTATCGTGAGCACTGCGACGCGCATGAGGCGGTCTACTTCGTTTCCACGGTATCGCGGTTGGCTTCGTCCATCAACCGCATCGCTTCCATCAGCAGGCCGGTGGTGTTTCGCGTCGTGGTGGTGCGCGTCGATCCATTCGCCGCATTAAAATCAATCTCAAATTCGCCGGCTGTCCAGAGCAACACGCGGTAGACCGCGTCATCGCCTTCCATCTTTCCGCTTCGCGCGTCGCGGCACTGCCCGTTCGCAAAATAAAGCTCTCCCTGTTCGCCGTTGTGCTGCACTACCAGCCGGCAGGACTTCTGCCCCATTTCCAGGGACTGCATCAGATCGATCATGCTCATCTCTTCCAGGCGCCCTTGAATCACGCCCGGCCGCGAGGCACGCTTCTGCAGCTTCTCCAAGTGCAGCCGGTCCACAACTTTCTTCGCGATGCGCACCAAATCTTTAACGAGAAATGGCTTGGTAACAAAATCCTCGACGCCATCCACCAGCGGCCGCAGACTCTCCTCGATGTCCGCCCGGCTGGCCATGAACAAAAACGGAATGTGCCGTGTAGCCTCGCGCCCGCGCAATTTTTCGAAAAGTTGCCGCCCGTCGAGCCCGGGCATTTTGTAATCGCAGAGAATCACATCGGGAGGAGTATCAATCACTTTAAGAAGCGCGTCCGCGCCGTCCCCCGCCGTCTCGATCTCGCAGAACGGTTCCATCCCTTTGACAATTAAATCGCGCACCAGCGGATTGTCGTCCGCCACCAATAATTTGACCGTTTTCCCGCTGGCGGCGCTCATTGGGACCGGCTCCGGGTGCTTTTCTTTCCGTGGCCGGCGCTCACCGGTTTCCGAAAAAACTCTCCACTCTTCCCGCCGGTCTTTTTGACGAGAACTATCCCGCTGATTTCCATCCCTTTATCGAGAGCTTTGCACATGTCGTAGACCGTGAGGGCCGCGGCAGCCACGGCAACCAACGCTTCCATTTCCACGCCTGTCTGCGCGGTCGCCGTTACTTCAGAGCGAACTTCCACGCCATTTTGGCACAGCCTCGCAGCCACATCAATGTGCGTGAGCGGCAAGGGATGACAAAGAGGTATCCACTCCGCCGTGCGCTTCGCCGCCGCAATCCCCGCAATGCGCGCCACTTCCAGCGGATTCCCTTTCGGATTCTTTAACCGCCTCACCGCGCGTACCACCAGCGGCTTCATCTTCACAAATCCCCGCGCCACCGCCGTCCGTGTCGTCGTCGCCTTCTCCGACACGTCCACCATCTTCACCTCGCCACGGCTATCGTAGTGCGACAACTTCCCCATTCGTTCTTCTCCGCGTCCTCTGTGCCCCTGCGATTTCCGCGTAAAATCTCTTCTGCTTCACTTCGCCGCTTACTCTCCGCTCACATCAAATCTCTTCGCAACATCACCGCCACCTTCTCTCCCGCCGCAATCTTTTCCGCCTCTGCCGGCACTACCAAATAGCAATTGGCCCTGGCCAGCGCGGCTACATCTCCCGATCCCTGCCACTTGAGAGTTTTTACTTCCAGATTCAATCCCTGCCCCTCCACGCGCGCAGGTAAGAAATGAGTCACACCCGGCTTCTCATTCAGCGGCTCGCCCAGTCGCGCCTCCACGATCGGCAATGCCCTCGCCTCCGCGCCACTTAGCAAATCCACCGCCGGCGCCACAAATAATTCGAACGTCACCATTGTAGACACCGGATTCCCCGGCAGTCCGAACACAAACGTCTCTCCGCATTTTCCAAACACCGCCGGCTTCCCCGGCCGAATGGCGACCGCGTCGAAATAAAATTCCGCATCCATCCCTTTCAATACGGACTCAACCAGATCGTACTTTCCCATCGACACACCGCCCGACAAAACCAGCAAATCCTCCTGCAAACCGCGCCGGATCTTCGACTGTAAGTCGTCTTCCCGGTCCATCGCGTTTCCGAGCAAAATAGGCCGGCCACCTGCCAAACGCACCTGCGCCGCCAGCGACACGCTATTGCTGTTGCGAATCTGAAACCGTCCGGGAACGCTGTCCACCGGCACGATCTCATCTCCCGTCGAAAGAATCGCCACGCGCGGCTTCGCCCCGCACTTCAGTTCCGCAGCTCCAACCTGCGCGGCAAGCGCCAGCTCCGCGTAACCCAGCCGCATTCCCGGCGTCAGCAGCGTCTGCCCCGCACGCGCCTCGCTTCCGCGCGGCACGAAATTCTGTCCCGTCACCGCCGCTCGTTCGAACCGCACTTGATCGCCATCGCGCTCCGTATGCTCGAACATCACCACCGCGTCCGCCCCGGGCGGCACCGCCGCTCCCGTCATAATCTGAACGCAAGTCTCTGCCCACAACTCTTTCGTCACGCGGTCGCCCGCCTTTATCTCTCCGGTGCATTTCAGCGCCGTTCCAGCCTTCGCATCCGCCGCGAACACCGCGTATCCGTCGCGCGTCGCCCGATTAAACGGCGGATACTCGCGATCCGTTTTCACTTCTTGCGCCAAAACGTACCACAGCGCTTCTCCCACGCGCACCTGTTCCGTAGCGCGCGGACCTTTCTTCTCGGAAATTTTTTCGATCACTTTCTGGCGGGCTTCCTCGTAGCTGAGCATCGGCGGCTGATTCTCTGCGGCTTTCTCTACTCTCTTCTCCGTACCCTCGGTGACCTGTGTGTTAAAAACCCCACGACTCCATCGCAATCTTGTCGATTAGAGCCATCTCGCCAAAAGCGTCCCCGCCGGCACAATCGTCGCATCCCGTTCCGGACCCGTGGAAATCATCCCAATCTCCACCTGCAAAAAATCACCAATAAACCGCAAGTAATCCATGGCCGCCTTCGGCAATTTTGCTCCGTCTTTCACTCCATAAGTCGTCTCGGACCAGCCTGGCAGCGTCTTGTATTCCGGCGTCACATGCTCATACTCTTCCGCCAACGCCGGCATTTCTTTCAGTGTTTTGCCCTTGTACTTGTATCCCACGCACACCTGAATCTCGCGCTGCGTATCGAAAACATCCAGTTTCGTCACCACCAGCGAATCAATCCCGTTGATCATCTTCGCGTAGCGCAGCACCATCAAATCCAGCCACCCGCAGCGTCTCGCGCGCCCCGTCACCGCTCCAAACTCTTTTCCCCGCTCGCGAACTTCTTTCGCCTCAAGCTCCGGCATCTCTGTCGGAAAGGGCCCGCCGCCCACGCGCGTGGTGTATGCCTTCGAAATCCCCAGCACATTCTTGATTTTCGTCGGCGGCACGCCCACTCCGGTAGTCGCGCCTCCAGAAATCGCGCTCGAAGACGTCACAAATGGATACGTCCCATGATCGATGTCCAGCATCGTCCCTTGCGCGCCTTCAAACAGCACCGACTTCCCTTCATCCAGCGCGCGGTTCACCAACTCCGCCGTATCGCAAATGTACCCGCGAATTTTTTCGCCGAGCTTCAGCGTCTCTTCCACTTCGTGCGAAAAATCGATGTCCGCGCCGTACGCGCCCTTCGCCAGGCGGTTTTTCTCGGCCACAACCCGCGCCGCTTTCTTGCGAAACAGCTCCGGCTCCAGCAAATCGCACATCCGCAAACCGCGCCGCGCCATCTTGTCTTCATAAGCCGGCCCAATTCCGCGCGAGGTCGTCCCAATTTTGTCCGCTCCCCGCGCTCCTTCCGCAGCTTTATCCAACTCCCGGTGATATGGAAAAATCAAATGGGCCCGATTGCTAATATGCAATCGCCCTTTCACGTCGATCCCCGCCTTCGCCAGCGTCTCAATTTCCGCCACCAGCGCCGCCGGATCGACCACCACGCCCGTTCCAATCACCGACTGCTGCTTTGGCCGCAAAATCCCGCATGGAATCAACTGCAGCACATAACGATCCTTGCCAATGATGACCGTATGCCCCGCGTTGTGCCCGCCCGCCACGCGCGCAATGTAATCAAACGACCCCGCAAGATAGTCCACTACCTTGCCCTTGCCTTCATCTCCCCATTGCGCCCCGACCACCACCACCGATTTCATTCTTCGCCTTCCTACTTTGCTTCATCGTCTCGGTACAGCAGGCACTCCTGCCTGTTCGTTATTCCCTCACCGGACCACACCTCATCGCCTCAACGTTCACTTCCTCTAAACTGCGTTGGATAGCACAAAGAAACGGCAGGTTCTTATCGTAAGCTCGCCTAGCCCTATACGCAAGCGAGCGACTCAAGGCTTTTTGCGCTTGAAAAACTCTCGAATCCGACCCAGGGAAATCCAATAGAGATCGTTTTCAAAATGAATAGGAAAGATCTGTCACTTGGAAATAGAGTTCGAGTTCACAATGGCCACGCTGGCGGAATCTTTCGCCACTACTGTGTAGCGGGAGATCGTGATCTCGCCACCATACTTTGCATAACAGCGAGTCCTCGTATAGCGCAGAGGGGTGCAAAAATCCCATAGTTCCGGTTGAATTTTCCCCACCCCTTGACGTGGTAAACCGGAGCCCACTCCCGTAGAGGTCCGAAACATCTTAAGGGAGAGACGTGCAAGAACTAAACGAACTGCAACGGCAAGGATGAGCATCCAAGCGATCAGCGAGCTGACCGGCTGGATCGCAAGACGATACGCAAGTATAGCGGGCGGCAGGGGTGGTGCCGGAGACGGCCCACGCCCGGCGCAGCCGAGCAAGCTGGACGCGTTTAAGCCGTATTTGGAGGAGCGGCTGCGCGCGGGCGTGTGGAACGCGCGGGTGCTGCTGCGGGAACTGCGCGAGCGGAACTACGCGGGCGGCTACACGATTCTGACCGACTAGTAGCGGCCGCAACGCAGCGGGCCCGCGTGGTGGCGGTGCGGCGCTTCGAGACGCCTGCGGGCAAGCAGGCACAAGTGGACTGGGGGCATCTGGGCACACTGGAGATAGCCGGGCAGGAGCAGAAGCTGCACGGCTTCACCTTCACGCTGGGTTACAGCCGGAGAATGGTGGCGGAAGCGGTGCTGGATCAAAAGCTAGCACGCTGCTGCGCCTGCACGAAGCCGCGTTCCGGGAGATTGGCGGCGTGCCGGAAGAGATTCTCTACGACCGCATGAAGACGGTGTGGCTGGGGACGGACGAGCGCGGCGAGATCGTCTGGCATCCGGTGTTTCAGGACTCGCGCGCTACTGAGGCTTCACGCCGCGGCTGTGCCGGCCGTATCGAGCACAGACGAAAGGGAAAGTGGAAGCGGGCGTGAAGTACGTGCGGCGGAATTTTCTGAGTGGCTTGCAAGGACGCGAGCCCGGCAGCCTGAGCGATCTGAATGCGCAGCTGCGTGAGTGGACTTGGGGCGTAGCGAACCAGCGCGTGCACGGAACGACACACGAGCAGGTGGCGGTGCGCTGGGATGTCGAGCAGTTCAGCTTGCAGCCGCTGGTGGGACAGCCGCCGTATCCCTACGTGGATGGCGAGTTGCGCAAAGTGGCGCGGGACGCGTATGTGGACTGGCAGGGAGCCGGTATCGGGCCCTGGCAGTAGCGGCCAGAAGGTGGGGCAGGAAGCGGAGGAAGTGGATATCCGCACGGGCCGCGAGCGGATCGCGATGCACGGCAAAGCGCAGGCAAAGACAGCGGCTACGTTTCGCCAGCATGAGGGATGCCGCTGGGCGCGAAGAACAAAGGCAAGATCCTGATCACCTGCGGCAGAGCGCGCCGGGGTGGAGAAGCGCTCGTTGGCAGCGATGAGCGCGTGGCCAACGGAGGGGCGATGAACACCCCCATCGAGCGATGCAGACGGCACTGGAGACGCTGGATTGAAAGCGGTGGAAGCCGCTGGAGAACTGCTGGAGCAGGCGTCGAAGAAAGAGCGAGCTACGCGGACTTCTCGACGAACTACTGAACTGGAAGTGGAAGCACGAAGGACGCGCTATCGCGGCACGGCTGCAGTGGCGCACTCCCCTGTGAAGACCTCGAGCAGTCGATTCAGCTTCAGCCTCGCTCGATGAACGGCAGATCGGAGTGCGTCGCTGCGGTATCCACGAAGCCAGCAACGTAATGCTGGGTCCACCGGGGGGGAAAAACGCATGAGCGTGGCACTGGCGGAAGAGGCGATCCGCTCGGGACTGGCGCATACTCATCACCGCGCACGATCTGGCGGCGGACCTGGGGCGAGCGTATCGCGAAGGCCGGCTGGACCGCCGGAGCGCGTGTACCTGGCGCCAAAGGTGTGGGATCGACGAAGGGCTACTTGCCGCTGGACGATCTGGAGCTACGATTTCTTCCAGTGGGAGCGCGCGGTACGAACGCGGAGCATATCCTGACCTCGAACAAGAGCTACGGGGACTGGGGCTCGATCTCGGCGATTCGATCATCGCGACGGCGATCCTGGACCGGTTGCTGCATCACTCGACGACCATCAACATCGGGGCGAGAGCTACCGGCTGAAGGACCGCCGCAAGGCGGGCTGGTACCACCGCGAGGACGGAAGGGGAGGAGGCGGAGGCCGCGGCTCGTCCTTGGCCTCGGACTCCGTTGCGCCCAAAACGCGCCAAAAGACGGCGCTGGGCTCCACTCCGTCCAAGGCCAAGGAAGCCCATCATGAGCTTCAGGGGTGGGGAAGAAACTCCAGTTTTCCGAACAAGCTTCTCAGCTTCCGCTTTTTTGAGTCTGGGATTCACCCCGCGCCGCAATTTCGCGCGCGGTCTTTTGGGCGTCAGACTTCCACATGCCCAGGAGTCTGGAATCGTGCATGGGAACCCCTTACCTTAGATTTGAAGCTTGCCTTTATAGATTCCATATTATAGTCTATTTTATATCATAATTACCGAAAGCCCATGCCGCTTAGCATAAAAAACGCGGAAACCGAGAAGCTCGCCAGAGAAATCTCCAAGGAGACCGGCGAATCCTTGACCGACGCCATCACCAACGCCTTGCGCGATCGGCTTCAACGCTTGCGCGGCCGCCGCCACGCAAAGAACCTTATCCAAGAAGTCGATGACATCCTGCATCGCGTGGACACTCTCCCTGCCCTGGACGACCGCTCCGAAGATGAAATCCTTGGCTACGACTCCCAAGGGATCCCGCACTGATGGTTATCGACACTTCTGCCCTGCTCGCCATCTTTCTCGCCGAGCCCGAGAGGCAGAATTTCCTCGAACGCATTCGCCAGGACGGCTCTCGGTTACTGTCCGCACCAAATGCTTTGGAGACCTCCATTGTGTTAGAAGCTCGTCGCGGTGAAGTGGCAGGTCGCGAGTTTGATCTCTTTCTTCACCGGCTCAACATTGAGATCGTGCCTGTCGACGCTGCACAGGTTGAAGTTGCCCGCGCCGGTTGGCGCAGATACGGCAAAGGCCGTCATCCTGCCGGCCTCAACTTTGGAGATTGTTTTGCTTACGCCCTGTCAAAAACGTCTGGCGAGCCTCTATTGGCAAAGGGGAACGACTTCCCCAAAACGGATGTCCAATGCCTTTGACCTCTTGAGCAAGTGAACCAACACCAGCCATGAAAGTTTAACTGCTCAATTTGACGTACCGGAAGCACTCCACCAGATGGTCGTTCACCATCCCCGTCGCCTGCATGAACGCGTAACAAATCGTCGAACCCACAAAACGAAACCCGCGCTTCTGCAAGTCCTTGCTCATCGCATCCGATTCCGCCGTCTTTGCCGGCACTCGCTTGTGGGTCTTCCAGGCATTTCGCTTCGGCCGCCCACCCACAAATCCCCAGATGTATTTATCGAATGTCCCAAACTCTTCCTGCACTCTTAAAAATGCCTCCGCATTGCTGATCGTCGCTGCAATCTTCAGCCGGTTCCGCACGATTCCGGCATCTTTCAGGAGCTCCCGCACCTTCTTCTTGTCGTAACGCGCCACTTTCTCAGCATCAAACCCATCAAATACCTCGCGATATCGCGCTCGCTTCTTCAAAATCGTGTCCCAGCTCAAGCCCGCCTGCGCCCCCTCCAAAATCACAAATTCAAAGAGCCTCCGGTCGTCGTGCACTGGCACGCCCCATTCCTCATCGTGATAGGGAATATTCAATTCGCTCGTCGCCCAATGGCACCGCACCACGGCGTCCCGCTCTCCGCCATTTGTCTCGCGCTTCTTCATTCCACTTTCATTGCCACGTCAATGACGTGCTCCGCTCGATTAGGTACGATCCGCGACTCGACCCTCGCCCCGCGCCCTCCCGCTCCTCGCACCGCGGGAAATACTTCCCTCTTCAAGAAATCCATCGGATAGGTCGCATCATAGACTCCCCCCGGCTTCAGCTTCCATCGCTGCTCCAGCCGCTCTGCTATTTTCGGTGGCACTCCGGAAATTACGAAACTTCCCATGTGGTATTGCGGGCCTTCCGTCGCCACTACCTTGTATCTGACCAGGAGGTTTTGCTCGTCAAACACCGGCTCGGCAGCAAGATGCGCCTCGACGTAACCATTCCTGGAATATTCTTTCTGCACCGCTTCCCATCCTTCATCGATTCTCTTCTCATTGGCAAGTTCGCCCGCTTTCATCCCCGTTATCGCGTCAAGCGCAGCCGTAGTCTGGGTTTGGTTCCCATTCCACTCCGGGGCTGCCCATTTGTAAGCATCCCCTTCCGACATGGCGTAAACGACCTCTACGCGGAACTCACTCGAATCGGCGGAACGGCTCAGGACATTTGCTTTGGGTGTCGCGAATGTCGCGCGCAGATACCCGCGCTCCCGGTAGATGGGAAGGATCGTGTTGGAAGCAAACAAGATGCAGCGGAAAACGGAATAATCGGGCCTGACAAATCGCTCCGCTTCGCGCTCCAGTTCATCCATCTTCGCGGCAACGGCTCCCGTAAACCGGAAAGATGCGATCTCGATATTCGGCCCCTCCGCGACGAACAAATGACTCCAGTTCGGATCGCCCACCTTCGCCGCCGCAATCCTTTGCACCACATGTGCCGTGAAGCCCTTCTCTCGGGATATTTTTTCTAATGCCGCCGCGATTTCATCCAGTAACCCGCCCGTCTCGGGCGCAACTCCAATGTATAGCGGAACTTCTTTCTTCAATCCCGCTTGAATCTCCTCGGGGCTCAGCCAAACGAAATTATCGAAGACGCAATCGCGAAATTTTGTCGTCTCCTCCACCTTGAACTCGATGGACACGGCGCCGCCCTTCGGAACATAGCTGTAAGTGACACTCGGGAAGGCGCCGCTTTTTCCGAGTTTTTCAGCCACGGCATCCAGGTCTTTAGGATTGAAGACTTGCCCTGCTTTTAGTCCAGTCGCGGCAATCACCTGCTCGGCACTAAATCTCTTTTCTCCGGTGACAGTTATGGAGCCGATTTTGGGGGCCGAACTAGCCGTTTGCCGTCGGGTTACGTGGGACGCTTCGGCTTGGGAGATTCCTGCAAGCGTAAACAGGCCGGTTGTCGCCAGAATCGCAACGCAAGGGGACAACTGAAGAAGGGGGCTTCGCACGCGCTGGATTGTAAACACCTCCCGCCTGGAGTGCAATTGCGCCGTCGCCTCAATTTTGTGCAAAGCCTCGAAGCGCGCTGAGGAGCGGCTGCCGACCACCTTGGACTCGTTGCCAAAGCCATGGCCAGCACACGAAGCCTCCAATTTTGGGCCAATATCTCTCTTGAACTAATCGCTTGATTTTGTCCTTACAGAAGGCAAGACCTGAATGACGGGAGGGACCAGCAGGAGTCGAAGCTCCGGGGGAGTGGGTCGTCCGTCTTGGCTGCATCATGTTGCCACCCACACCTAACCCTGAGGGTCGAAGTGCAAGGCCCGGCTCTGATTTCCATCGTTCCGAAATTTTTCCTTGCGTCCCTACTTCAGGATGGAATGAATGATGATCGTATTCCCGCCCAGCAATACAGGATCCGACGCCAATTCCTCGGTCCAGCGGTCCGCGCGCCGCTTTTTCGGTGTCAGCTTGGCCAGCAGCCGAATAATCGCCACCAGCGGCCAATAGAGCCACTGGTTCGCCTTTATCCGGTCTCGGTAAACCCCTTGAATTTCGAATCCGTTCTTCTCAAGGTAGTAGCGCAGCTCGTTGTAGCCGATCGGATTCGCATGCACGGAGATCTCATCCTTGCCCGCGCAATCGTAATGAATTTTTGCTTTAAACTGTTCCGAAAGCGGCTTGAAATGCGACGTGTATCCAAAAAGCAGCCACTTCAGCCGCTCCTCGATATTCATGATGTTTGGAACGCTGATAACCAGATGTCCGCGGGGTTTCAGGAGTCTCCGATACTCACGAAACGCCTGTGGCGGAGAATCGATATGTTCCAGGCCATCCAGCGAGGTGATGTAATCGAACGACTCCGAGGCGTACGGCAGCGTACCTGCAAGATCGCCACGCTTGATCTCCACTCCGTCCAGGCGAAACAGCTCCGAATACAAGTCGCAGCACCGCACGTCAAAACCTTCGGCCAGCAGATCCTCTGCGAGTGCGCCTTCTCCCGTAGGACAATCCAGAAGCACGCCGCGCGGCAGCGGCTTCAGGATTTTCAGTACCGTCTCGTGCAACCCGGGCCGCGAAATGGCCATCGGACCGCGTTCCCCGGCAAGCATCGGCGGATGATCCGCCGGTTTTATTGTTCGTGAAGTCGTTGCGGCTGCTTCTGCTGTGGCCAATCTATGCTCCTGAAGATCCATCCCCGTGCAAAAAGGAAGGGGCATGCCGTACTCAACTGTACGACATGCCCTATCAATTTTTCTAACTTTTTGCAGGCGCCTTCGCTCGACGAATCGCCCGGCGAATTACCCAACGTGCCGGTCGATCGCCTTCGTAATCTGATCCTTGGGCACCGCGCCAACGATTTGCTCGACCACTTGCCCGTTCTTGAAAACCAGCAGCGTCGGTATTCCGCGGATGTTGTACCGCCCCGCCGAATTCATCGCTTCATCGACGTTAAGCTTCATCACTTTCAATTTGCCGGCATAATCATGCGCAATCTCCGCCACCGTCGGCGCCAGCATGTGGCAAGGCCTGCACCACTCCGCCCAGAAATCCACCATCACGGGCTGCGCGCTGCTCGCCGTCAGCACCTCTGCTTCAAAATTTCCATCCGTCACTGCGGTGATATTTTCAGCCATATTGTTTATCCTCAACAGCTTGCCGCTAGGCCGCTGTTTTGCTCTCCTTCGTCAGTTCAATTAGATGTTGCCACGCTCGTTTGGTTTCGTGATGCCTGTCCTGCACCCCGGAGGGTTAGCGCCGCCTCATACACTTTTGCGTACTGCGCCGCCGGCCCTTTCCAGGAGAAATCCTTGGCCATCCCGTTCAATTGGATACGTCTCCAGATGCGTTCGTCGGTGCAATGATGCAAAGCCTGTCGTATGGCATACATCATGGCCGCGCCGGTATACTCCGCAAACTTGAAACCCGTTCCCGTGCCGTGCTCCAAATCGAACGGCTCGACGGTGTCGTCCAGTCCGCCAGTCGCTCTCACAATCGGCACCGTACCATACTTCAAGCTGTAGATCTGATTCAACCCACAAGGCTCGTAATGCGAGGGCATCAAGAACATGTCCGCACCAGCCTCTATTTTATGCGCAATCGTGTTGTCGTACGCAATTTTCACGCCGACCCGTCCCGGAAACGCATCCGCCAGACCCACAAACAGTTCTTCGTACTTGCGCTCTCCGGACCCCAGCACCACGAGGGAGACGTCCTCCTTCATCAACTCGAGAGCTCTCTCTGCAATCAGGTCGAATCCCTTTTGATCCACGAATCGAGACACAATTCCAATCAGCGGGCGAGCCACCTGCTCCTGCGAAATCCCGAACAGCTCCAACAACGCCTGCTTGCAGACGTGTTTCCCGCTCAGATCCTTCGCGGAATATTTCATGGGAATCAGCTTGTCCTTCTCCGGATTCCACAGCGAATAATCCGCGCCATTCAGGATTCCTACCAAACGGTCCGCGCGGCCGCGCACCACACCGTCCAGTCCGTGTCCATATTCCGGTGTCTGAATTTCCTGCGCATACTTTTTGCTGACGGTGGTCAAATAATCCGAGTAAATCAGCCCGCCTTTCAGGAAATTCACGCTGCCGAAAAATTCCAAGCCTGCCGGATGATACACGCCTGGGGGAATGCCCGCGCGATCGAGAGCTTCACGCGGAAAAAGTCCGTGATAGCCCATGTTGTGAATGGTGAATACCACGGGAATGTCTTTCACCGCCGGGTCGTCGCCATAAGAAGTCCGGAGAAGGACCGGCACCAGCGCCGTCTGCCAGTCATGGCAATGGATCACATCCGCCGGCCAGAGATGTTTGACGATTTCGATCGCCGCGCGGCAGAATTCGCTGTACCGCTCCGCATTATCCGGATAATCCCCGGCGCTGTCGCCGTACAAACCGTCGCGGTCGAAATAAGCCGGGTCGTCAACAAAGAAGTACCGGACACCGGACACCACCGTGCCATCCACAATTGCCGGAAATCTCAGGCGATTTGCGAGCGGAATCGTCAGACTCGGCATCACGGCCGCCGAGGATTTAACGCCGCGGTAACGCGGCAGAACGACGGCTACCTCAAATCCTTGCATGACCAGCGCTCTTGGCAGCGCCTCGACCACATCCGCGAGGCCGCCGGTCTTCGAGAAGGGCAATCCTTCCGACGCTACAAAAAGAATTCTCACCGGCTTCTCTTCGCTCGATTCTCTTGACGTTTTTCGCGTTCTTCTCTTTTTCGGCGCATTCACGGGATTAATCGCGCGGTGCGCATTCATTTTACGCTACTGGACCTCGCTCCCATCGTCAAGACAGAACCACCCAGGCGAAACCGCGGGGCGCTCTTCCTGTTACACTTTCGGCACATGGCTCGCCAACGACTTGGCCAACACTTTCTTTCGGATGCCGGCTGGCGCGAACAAATCGCGCGTGCCATAGGAGTTTCTCCGCCCCTGCAGGTGCCTTCATCAACTGTGACACCGCCGCTCGCGACTTCGGTGCGGGAGACTTCTTCGCTCGAGGTCTCAGCGCTCGCGCCGCAACCATCGCATTGCTGGATAGAGGTCGGCGCCGGCCACGGTGAAATGACCGGGCATCTCGTCGCGACTCACGTTCCAGTCTACGCGATCGAGCTGGATGCGCTTCTACTGGGGAAACTCCAACGGCTCGGAAAAAAAACACCGAATCTGACTGTCGTTGCAGGCGACGTTCTGGAAACCGATCTCGCGGCCCTCGCTGCCGGCAGGCGCATTCACATCTACGGGAATTTGCCTTACTACATCACTTCGCCGATTCTTCATCATTTTTTTGATTTCGCGGACCAGATCGATGAAATTCATATCGTGATTCAGGAAGAAGTCGCTTCGCGCCTCGCGGCAACACCGCATACGAAACAGTACGGCTATCTCTCTGTCGCTGCGCAACTCTACACACGTCCCGAAATTGTCCTTCGTATTCCGCGCCAGGCATTCAGCCCACCGCCAGAAGTTGGCTCCGCGCTAGTTACGATGCGGCTTCCAGGTGAGCGCGCCAAGCTGGGTCTGCGAGACGAAACTGCTTATCTGGATTTCGTGAAATTGTGCTTTTCCAAGAAACGCAAGACGCTGGTAAACAACTTGCGAGCTTTCGCGAAACCGGATGCCGTCCGCGAAGCCCTCGCCGCGCAGGGTTTGCGCCCCGACGCGCGCGCGGAACAACTTACCCTCTCGCACTTCGCGGCGCTGAGCGCTGCGCTGGCGCCCCGCGCGTTAATTCTTCTCGCCGTCTTTTTTCTGCGCTGCGATCAGGCGTTCCGGATAATCGCTCATAATCCCGTCCACACCTGCAGCCATCAACATGCGGATATGTGCCGGCTGATTGACCGTCCAGCACACGACCTGCAAGTCGCGCTTGTGAGCCTCCACAATCAGTGACGGGGTCACCAGATCGCCGCGCACAACCACTTGCCGACCGCCCACATCCAGCGCGGACTTCAATGGGTCGGCGAGTTGGCCGTCGTACAAGACTCCCGTCATCAGTGTCGGTTCAATCTTGCGCAAACCTGCCAGAATCGCTGGATCGAACGAAATCACCACTACGCGCGCCACTTCTCCGGACTCCCGCAGCGCACCGATCAGTGCATGTTCTCCGCCCCACGAACCGCTCGGTTTCAACTCCAAATAGAATACGACGTCATTCTTTTTCGAAAAATCCAGGATTTCTTCGAGAGTCGGGATACGTTCTCCGGCATATTCGCTCCCGAACCATGAGCCCGCATCCAGCCGGCGCAAAACAGCGAGAGTTTGATCGTGCACTTTGCCTTGGCCGTTGGTGGTACGGTCCACGGTATCGTCATGAATGGCCACAAATCGCGCATCGCGCGAGAGCTGCAAATCCGTCTCGATAAAAGTGGCGCCCAAGGCCACAGCCTTCTTGAAGGCGGCCAGAGTATTTTCCGGAGCGTGCCCGGAGGCTCCGCGATGCCCGATGATCAGCACTCCGTCACTCTCTCCTGTGCGACCGTCCTTCAACCGCCGCGGCCTGCCTGCCAACGGATCGCGAACGTGTTACGGCACGATCGAGGTCAACAAGTCCATTCTTGTATCCTAACATCCTTAAACCAATCACTGGCGTGCACCCATTTCCCCTATATCTTGATTCTAACCAAGTAGGACCGCAAAGCCGGTCCATGAAGGAGCAGACCATGAGAAAAGAACTCCGGGCCCTGGCCGCAGCGGCGCTATTTATCGCGCCGTTGGCCGCCCCGCTGGAGAGCCCAGCGGCGCCGCTTCATGAATTCAGGTACCAAAACGAACCGAAGACAGAGAAGCAGCTGATTCGTGAGGTGCATCACGAGCTGGTGATGCTCCCATACTATTCCGTCTTCGACAATCTAACCTACAAGGTCGAAGGTGACACAGTCACATTGGGAGGACAAGTAGTGCGTCCAACGCTTAAATCCGATGCCGGAACGGTAGTAAAGAACATCGAAGGAGTCGGCAGGGTGATTAACAATATTGAAGTCCTACCGCTGTCAACGATGGACGACCAACTTCGACGCGCAGTCTACCGGGCAATCTACGGGGATAGCGTTCTTTCGCGCTATGCCTATGAGGCCGTGCCCTCGATTCACATCATCGTGAAGAATGGAAATGTCACGCTCGAAGGCGTGGTGGACAACGAATCGGATAAAAATCTGGCCAATCTTAGGGCCAGCCAGGTCCCCAACACTTTCTCGGTAAAAAACAATCTCCGGGTTGTGAAGAGCGGCAAATGAATTTGGACGGGCGTCACGCGCAGCCTGCGCAGGATGGAAAGACTGGTCATTTCGCGAGGCGAAGGCTGTCCCGAGCGGAACCGTGCGATTTGCCGCCGCGGGGTCGCTTAAAGAGATACAGCAAGATCGCGTGCCGCGGCGAACCGGCGGAAAATGCGAAGGCCGAGCGGGCGAGCAAAACACGAACGTTCGTCCTGCGGGTCAAAGTGTTTGATGCTGCTAAGACTTCGCCGCGCACGAAGCTCCGTGAAGGACAAGAGGACGGGCATGACGAACGCCCCTCCTCTTCCTCACGGACAGGCTCAGGAGGCTCGGGTGGTATTCAGACACTGCTCCGTCAATTTGCGCCGCTGGAGCTTGCGCCCGTCGCAGAGTTGGAATTCGATGAGGTGTTGATATTCAGATCGTACTTTTCGCCGCTGAAGAAAATCTGTGCAAGAACCTGCTGGCCGTCTTTGACCCGCTTCAAGGAATAGCCGGTCTGATTATTCGATTCGGCCTGGGAAACGATTTTTGCAGGCGCGGTGGCTACAGTCTCTTTGCCCTTGAGAATGTTCAGCTTAACTTCGGGGCCCATGCCGTTCCATTCGACCTTGTAATTTCCCGGGGCTAATTGCGTGCCTTGGACCGTGACTTTCTCATACAAGTGGAGCGATTTCTTATTGGTGTTGCTGGCAAAGGCGCAGGCCGGCAAAAGCAAACAAGCTCCCGCCAGCGCCACAAAAAACTTCGACACTTTCATACACAGCTCCTTTTGGTCTGCTTCGCCAGCTGAACGCAAAAAGATGCGCCATCGCCGCGAAGGCACAAGATTTCGTACTCCACTTAGTACGATGGCATCGGCTCTCAGAAGGTTAGTCGGGCGGCTGGAAATTCTTGGATTTAGCCGGGACGAAATTATCTGTCGAAACGGAATTCCCCGGATACAAACGGGAGGCCCGCGGGAGACAGCGGCGAAAACTCAATGTCCTCTGTCCGCCTTGCGCGGGCGAAGAAAGGATGTAAGGGCCCCCGCCGGGCCCTTTTCGCATCCGGAGATCTTTCCAGAATTCCCCGGTGGTGGATTCGTCAGTTCGTGCCGCCGTCAGTTGTGCTGGGCGCTGTGTTCGCGCCGGACTCCTGGCCGAGATGCAGGCCGAATTTGTCTCCGCGGAAAAAACCTAATTGGCGGATTGTGTGCCATCCTTATGCGTTTATTTTCCCCAAGATCCGCGCATGCGCTGCGGCGTTGCGGCTGAGCCACCTGGTCATCCGTCCTGGGATTGAAAATTGCCTGGAATCTATCGGACAATAATGGCCGTTAAAAATGATGGACGCTACCGACGCCAATTCATCCGCAAGAGGAGACAAGGAGGCGGGGCCGCGCGAGAAGCTCGTGGCGCTGCGTCTGGCGCTGCTCCGCGTTCACAAGACGCTGCTGGATATGGAACGGCGCGAATACGAACGCGCCAACGGAAAAGTCAACGTGGGCGAGCTATTCCGGCTGGTGATCGACCACCAGCAGTTTGGATGGCTGCACAATATTTCTGAATTCGTCGTGCGCCTCGACGAAACGCTGGCGGGCGAAAACCCCGTTACGCAAAATGACGTTCGCACGGCGTACTCGCTCGCGCGCAAAATGTTCGCGCCTTCGGAATCGGGCGACGCTTTCCAAAAGAAATATTTTGACGCGATTCAGCGGGATCCCGCCGTGGTCATTGACCATGCGGAACTCGCACGGCTTTTCAACAACGAACCGCCCGATGCGAGCACGCCATAACCCGTGGATCGCTCATCCTCTCAAACTCCGGCGGCTCACTCGAAAAGAACTTCCCTACCAGACGTTGAAACTCGCGCGGTTTCTGATCGGCAAGGTACTGGTCCGCGAGTTGCCAGAGGGACGCGTCAGCGGCCGAATCGTGGAAGCCGAGGGCTACCCTCCGGGCGATCCCGCGGGGCATCATTTTCGCGGCCCAACGAAACGGAATCGCTCGCTGTTTCTGCGGCATGGGCACGTCTATGTTTTTTTCAATTACGGGATGCATTTCATGCTCAACATTTCAAGCGAACGAGCAGGGGTAGGCGGAGGCGTGCTGATTCGCGCGCTCGAGCCTCTCGAAGGGATCGAGCTGATGCAACGGTACCGGAACGGAGTGGGGCTTCTCGATCTCACGCGCGGCCCCGGGCGGTTAGCCGCGGCCATGCAAGTCAACCGCAGCCTCGATGGACTTGATCTATTTTCTCGCGGGCCTTTGTGGCTGGGTGAATTGCCGCGAAGCAGATCGAATGACTCAGCCGCGCGGGAAGCGCTGGTCGCCGCGACGGTGCGCATCGGCATCACGCAAGCGGCGGACCGGTTGTTTCGCTTCTACGAAAGAGGAAGCCCCTTCGTGAGCGGACCAAAGAGGCTGCTTCTTGGCATCGCAAAATAGCCGAAGGTGCGCGGCGGATAGTTGAAGAATTTTGCGTTTGGAGATGTTTTCTTCCGGAAGATTAGGCGGCGTAGTCTGCTAGTCGCCGCAGGCAAATCCGGCTTGGGAATTCATGGGTACGAATTTTTCCGCGCGGTCCCTCTTCGCGGGCTTTGGAGCGCGCAGAACTGTAATTTGCGAGGCAGCGCCGCGCTGCTTTTGGAGCATGCGATCGCGGAGAATTTCGCGGAGCCTTCTGTGGGCGCGGAAGAGACGCAGGCGCACGGCAACAGCGGAAATGCCCAGACGCGTGGCGACTTCGCCGGTGGAATACTGGAGAACATCGCGCAACAAGCAGATTTGCCGCAAGTCTGGGGCAAGCTTTGCAATGGCCCCGGCGAGCAGCATGCGCAGCTCCCGGCGAGCGAAACGCTCTTCGGGATCATCGGTATACGCCGGCAACCGGGCCCCGAGCGTGTCTTCCGGGTCAAGTCCGGGCTCTTCCAGAGCCACCAACTTTCCTCCGCGCCTCTGGCGGATCAGGTCGATGGAAGCATTTGCCGCGATACGCGAGATCCAGGCGTGCAGATCGTCTTTTCCCTCGACCTGCTGCCCCGCGAACTGGCTGAGGCGGGAAAATGCTTTTAGCAGGGCTTCCTGGCGAGCATCCTCCGCATCCGCGGTGTTGCCGGTCATTCGCAGCGCGCGCCGGTAAAGACCCGCAGAGTAAGGCCGCACCATTTCAGCGAAGGCTTCGCCGTCTCCAAGGCGCGCCTGAGCTAAAGCATTTTTCTTTGCGGCGCAGGCGTTCTCGTCGTTCGCCGGTTCGAAATTGTAAGTGTCAAAGACGACGCTTGCGGCGCTCATATCGAGGGGAGGAGTCGCACCCAAAGCACCACGGGAAGATGGCTTTAAGATATTGAAAACAGGATACTAATCAGAATATAGAGGGGAAACCGCAAGCAGCAGACCGTCCGGTTGTGGGACGCTGCGTCGCGTTTCCGGTCACTTCGCGCGGGCTAAATAGTCCAAAAAAGATTGAGGTGCCAGGGCAAAGATCGGTGTCCGCTCGCAATTTGCCTAGGAAAAATGGCAACTTCCCATCACTGCGCGGCGTGCCTTTTCGGGTCCGGGCGGACAGTAATTTTCATCGATGCAGGAACAAACCTAGTTCGCGAAGAGCCTATGAAGCTTGCGGTTCTTTTCCGTGGAGTGCCAGAATCGGCTCATGACTTCGGGCCGCGCTGCTTTTTTCTATTTAATTCTGACGGAGCGCCGTGCATCGATCTAAATGATCCGGGAATTCAGTTCCGAACCAACACGTGATTCATCGTCGCCCGGCGTAGTCGGTGTGTCGATTGACTGTCACTTACTCGCTGGAGTTAGGACGACGCTGCGGTACAGGATGTGGCCTTTTTCGCTGCCCTGGAGATAGATAGGCCCCGGAAGTTCTTCGTGGCTATCGAGAGCGCCGCCCGTGATGCCCGGGATTTCCTGGTTATTGATGACGGTCTGGCCGTCATGAACGACGGTTATCCGGCGGCCAATCAGAGTGATGTCGTAAGTTTGCCAGTCGTTGGGCGTGCGCGGAAGTTCCGGTTCCGGCGCAATAAAACCGTAAACGCTGCCGATGCGGCGATTGGGCGGGTCCGCGATGGAGTCGGTTTCCACCTGGACTTCGTAGCGGCCGCGCAAATAGATGCCGCTATTGGATTCCGGGCCGCAGTTGAATTCTACGTGCAGCTTGAAATCTTCAAACTTGGAATTGTTAATCAGCTCGGGGCCATTGCCCGGAGTGACGAGCGCTCCGTTTTCGACTTTCCAGACCGGAGATGCGCCGGGCTTGCTTTCGTGCCAACCGGTCAGATCTTTGCCGTTGAAAAGAGCGATCGGCGATCCCCACTTCGGCGTGCCGGTTCGCTTGAGAGAGGGAGCGCGACGGCCGGTCCAATGCCAGGTTTTGCCGTCAGGGCCATTCACCGTGCCAGAGAGAATCGTTCCTTTCAGAATTCCTCGGAAAACCATGTCCGCTTTGCTGCCTTCCTCTTCCTTGGGGGATACGAACTTGAGGTGACCGTTCGAAATCTCTGCACTCGGAAGCGGACGGGCGTTTCCCCACCGGCCGACCATTTCGGCCTTGAGCTTGCCGTTTTCTTCGCTGAGTTCGAGCCACGAAGGATATTGATGGCCGGCGGAGGTGAGCGTCAAATCCCACCGGCCAAGAAAAGCTTTGGCGGACTGCGGCGAAGCGCCGCTGCTGGAATTCTCGTTTCGAGAGTACGCGACGGAAGACACCATTGCGACTGCCGTGAGCAGAAACGCGATTCTCTGAATTTTCATGGGACGAGGAAAGCCTTCTCCTTGATTTGGGTTTGTGGCCCGCGAGCTGAAAGCGCGATCACTGATCGTTTTCGAGATACTCATCCGGGACGTCGTCCTCCGGAACTTCATGCGTATGTACTTCACCCTCGTCCGCGTCCCGGACATCTTCAACGCCCTTTACGACTTCGGCCTCGAACGCGTTGCCTTCCTCGAGAAGTTCGTCGACGCTTTCCGAGTCCGCGCCGCTTCGATTGGAAAGGCCTTGAAGATCGCCGGATTGGCCCCCGGAACGCGCACCCAGGCCCTTGGGCTCGAAGACCACCGAATCCACGTTTTCCCGCTTGCCGCGCACGCGTGCTCTTCTCGGCGCAGTTCGAGATTTTGAGGCGGCTGCTTTGGAAGCGCTCTTCTTGGCAGCGCGTTTCCCGAACTTTCCCGCAGGCGTGGCATTCTTGGCCGCACGCTTGGATGGACGGATTTTCTTGCCTTTACCCGGCTTCCTCGGTTTGCGCTTGATCGGCATGCAGGGAGTTTAACACCGACAGGGGGGAAAGTGGGTAGAGGCGAGAAGCCGGCCGGGCGGCAGGCTGGAGTTGCAGGAAAAGTTTGGGAATGCTCGATGAGAGAAGTTCGTGGAGCTACGGCTTGCAATGCGCGTTGACAACCTCTAGTCTGCTTGACCTGAGCCAACGAAAGGGCCTGCTTCCTTGCCGGAGATTACTCCACAACTTCTCGTTCTCGGATTTATTTGGTATGTGGCATTTCTCTTCTCGACGACCTGTCACGAGGCCGCTCACGCGTTGGTCGCCAAATTGGGCGGCGACGAAACAGCGGCACTTGGAGGGCAGGTATCTCTGAACCCAGTACCGCACATGCGGCGCGAACCCTGGGGCATGATTGTGATTCCCCTGCTCTCGTTCGTGGCTATGCATAACATGTTTGGATGGGCGAGCGCGCCCTTCGACCCGCAGTGGGAGAGGCGCCATCCCCGGCGGTCGGGATGGATGGCGCTGGCGGGACCGGTTGCGAATTTCTCGTTGATGCTGATTGCCGTGGTTGGCCTGCGTCTGGGAGCCGCCGGAGGCTGGTTTCATCGCGACCCCGTGACGCACAACCTCGATTTCGCCGCCACTACGCTCCTGATCTTCTTCTCGTTGAACCTGCTCCTCGGGACGTTTAATTTGCTTCCAGTGTCGCCTCTCGACGGCAGCACTGTGATTCTGCTCTTCATGAGCGAAAAAACCGCGCAGCGCTATCTGGACTGGTTGCGCGGCAACAGCTTTGCCCTCGCCGGACTCCTTGTGGGAATCGTCCTGTTTCAGTACATCTACAATCCGATCTACAGTTTCGTAAGCGCGCTGCTGCTGCCCGGCCGAATCTAGTGCTCCACAGTGGAACAGTCCGCCGGGAAGTGTCGCTCCAGCGAACATTCCAAACTCCCCTCCGCTAAAGTAAGCTCTTCCTTTTCAGCAGATTATGTGAAGAAACATGTGGTTCTCGTTCTGCATTTTGAGTTCTCGGAGGTTAGCGATGCTTCGTCATGCCCGCTTGCCCAGTACACGCCTTTATGCCGTGGAAATATCCGGATGGGACTCCTTGCAAAGTTTTTTTGTCGAGAAATGCGATTTGATATGGAACGAGGACTCTGACAAACATGTCGTACTCAAGCGGGCCTTGCGTAAAAATACCACCTTGTTTGTGCGACTTCTGCAGAGCGGCGAGGCCGGCCGCTCTCATCCCGTGGTCTATGAAGCCGAGCTGGTGGGAAGAGCCGCTAATGGGCTGCTCCGGTTTCGGCTCACCGCAGCGGCCCCGCGGCTGCGAGAAGCCGAAAACTCAGTGGTGTAGCTGGACCGAGAGTCGCCAAACCGGAAGTAGTTTGAGAGCAGCACGAGTGATCGAGCGGTTCCGCACCGAAACGAGACGGTGACCCAAAATGGACTATGGCTGAGGGCAGTTTTTTGGCGGGAGAAGATGACCCTGCCTCTGCCGTGTTGCGACTCCCAAGTCCAGACGTCGCTAAGTAACTGATTTTCTTGGACGTGTGCACATTCAAAAAGGCGGAAGGGCGGCGTCAGGCCCGGCCGACATCGAAAAAAGTAAGGTGCAAGGATGGCACAAACGTTGCGAGAGTGTTTGGCGTGTCACACGCATACACCAAGGCTCTCGAACTGGCGGCTCCCAGAACATCGTTGACGCCCTGCATTCTGGACGATGATCACGCCCAATTGGACCAGCTTTCCGCGGTCATGGAGGAGATGGGGTACGAGGCAATCACCACTTCCGATCCAGAAGAGGCTTTGGGACTGGTGCGAACGGGGCGGTGCCGGCTGGTCCTGGCGGACGTGCGCATGCCGGGGATGAACGGCTATGAATTTCTCGATCGCGCGCTCCACAGCGATCCGGGAATTCACGTGATCGTGATGACCGGGGACTACACCCTGGAATCGGCTCTGGAGGCCATCCGGCGCGGCGCGACCGATTTCCTGCCGAAGCCCATCGACCACACCCGGCTGAAGAGAACGTTGGATGAGGTAGCGACGCTTTACGATCAGCGGCGAAGAGTGCGTGCGCTCGAAGAGCAGCTGCTGAAGGATCTGGAATTCCACGGAATCGTGGGAAAGAGCCCGGTCATGCTGGAGGTCTTCGATTTCGCACGGAAAGTGGCGCGGCACTATACCAACGTGCTGCTGGTGGGCTCGACGGGGACGGGGAAAGAGCTGGTGGCACGGGCGATCCACAACATCAGCCCGGTGAGCCAGCAGAAGCTGGCCATTTGCAACTGTTCGGCCATGGTGGATACGTTGCTCGAGAGCCAGCTCTTTGGGCACGTGCGCGGGTCATTTACCGGGGCCACGGACACCCGGCCGGGGCTCTTTGAATACGCGAATAACGGGACGGTTTTCCTCGATGAAGTTGGGGAGACGTCCCTGCCAATGCAGGCCAAGCTCCTGCGGGTGATCCAGAACAGGGAGATTCAGCGTGTTGGTTCTCCGGAAGTGCGGCAGGTAAACGTGCGCCTGATTGCGGCCACCAACCGGGATCTGCGAGCCGAAGTGCTGGCGGGGCGATTCCGGGAGGATCTCTTTTACCGGCTCAGCTCGATTCAGATCCGCGTGCCCTCGCTGACGGAGCGCCTCGAAGATATTCCGCTGCTGGTGCACTATTTCCTGAAGAAATACAACGACATCTATGACAAGAAAATCTCCGGATTGACGCGGCGGGCGCAAACGATCCTGCTGCAACATGCCTGGCCGGGAAACGTGCGAGAGCTGGAAAACGTGATTGCCACGGCCGCAATTACGGCGACCGGCGATTTCATCGATATTGCGGACTTGCCGGAAAACTTGCAGCAGCGTGGTCCGCGGCGCGCGGAAGGCGATGACTGGAGGCCGCTTTCGCTCGATGAAGTGCGCAAACTGCACATCCAGCGGGTCCTCGAGCTGTGCCTGGGAAACCGCTTGCGGGCCGCGCAAATACTGGGAATCGGGCGCACGAGCCTGTACCGTTACCTGAAGCGCGACGGCCATGAGGTGCGCAAACACGAAAAGAGCGGCGGAGCGGCCGCCTGAGCCCTTCCTTCAAGCGAATCTCTGTTTTCAATCGCGAAGCCGGTTTCCTCAGGCCAGGGCCGCCGCCCTCGTCGTGTTCCCCGGAGGCACAGTGTTCCGCGTTGATGCACGAAATCTATCCGCCAGCATTTGTAAGCCGTGGTAAATGCTGAGTTTGTGGCGGTGTGTTTTGGCAAGCGACCTGCATCCTGTAGCAAGGTCCGAACAAAGCAGAATCCAGACCGCCCCAGCCGGGATACGAACCAGGCCGCATGAACTCGCGATCGAGTGACGAATTTATCAGCGCGGTGGCCGGCGTGAATACTGCGCCGCGGAACCGTGCTGAAAAGCTCCTGCCTCGGGTAGTTCCCCAGCGTACCCTCCAAACAACCAGCCAGAACCCCCAAGAGCGCCGCAACTCTCTCCCCTGAGGGAAGTGCGGCGCTCCTTTCCTGCCTGCCTGCTCGCCCGGACCGGCGTGTGTGTTCGAAGCGAACTGCTACTCGGCATGGCCCTTCCGCACCCGCATCTCGCGCCTGCAAACCGGCCTCAAATCCGGAACAACTTGCGGCTCCGCGCCGGCCTAGGTTTGTCGCCGCCCAGTGCCACACTTTGAGTTACCAAGGTACTTT
Source organism: uncultured Acidobacteriota bacterium (assembly GCA_963824515.1). Taxonomy (GTDB): domain Bacteria; phylum Acidobacteriota; class Terriglobia; order Acidiferrales; family UBA7541; genus Acidiferrum. Next base: position 131,655 of record CAWGPN010000002.1, on the reverse strand, counting down.
GATATATTGATACCAGGTGAGGAGGGGTGCGATGACCGATGAGAAGAGCTTTCTCGTGGAACGCGTGCAAACGGGCGTACGCATGGAAAAGCGGATTTTGAAAGTGCTCAAGGGATTCGCGGAATACCGGGATATGACGCTCGGCGATCTCCTGGAGGGCATCGTTTTGCACGCCTTCGACGGAAAGTGCCCTTTTGGCGCAGAAAGCCTGCTGCGTATTCAGGACTTGAAGAAATTCTACGGCCTTGAACTCGATTCCCGCGCCAGCCACCTTCTCATCGAGTCGGCCGCAAAGCATTCTTCGAGGAAGGGGAAACGGAGAAAATGAACCCGCGCCTGGCTAGAGCTTCCCTACCGCTGCTGCGCTGGACCTTGGGCTTGGCGGTCATCCTGGAATCCGTCCGATTTGTTTTCTCCAAATCGGCCGCCCATTTCTTGTCCCACGCCGGGCTGCCTTCGTGGATCCAGCCCACGCTTGGCGGCGCGGAAACCCTTGCAGCGATTTTGTTCCTGGTACCGTTCACGAGCCGCACGGGAGGCTATGCACTGCTTTTCATTTTTGGACTGGCAGCGCTTGTGCATCTCTTGCACGGCCAATGGGGCGTGGAAGGGCTGATCGTTTACGCAGCGGCGGTGCTGGCATGCACGGCCTTCGCGGAAAAAAGGACGACCGGGGCGCACCATGACTGAATGCGAATGGATGGAGCAATTCGAAACATGCGCTTTGCCGAGTGGCTCGTTTCATCACGCGGATCACGTCAGAATGGCCTTTCTCTACCTGCGAAAATATCCGCCGCTCGAAGCGCTGGGACGTTTTTCCGCGGCCCTTGCGCGGTTCGCGGCAAGCCAGGGCCAGCCCGGCTTGTACCATGAAACCATCACGTGGGCTTTTCTCCTGCTCATCCGGGAACGGATGGCGCGGGCAAATTCCCCGCAGAGCTGGGCTGAATTTTCCGGCGGCAATCAGGACCTGTTGCGGTGGAACGAAAATATTCTGAAAAAGTACTATCGTCCGGAGACGCTCGCCTCCGAACTCGCCAAGAAAGTCTTTCTTTTTCCCGACAGGCTGTAGGCCGCCCCAGGCCGGAATCCTCCCCAGGTGGATAAAACCAGTTGCACTTTCTACACGTACCGATTTATTGTATACGGCACGCAAGAGAGCGAAGTAGCTTCCTCGTTTCTGCCTGGCAGGAGGCGGAGACGAGTTTTCGTTGAAGTTTCTCCGGCCTCTCTCCGTGGCCAGCACATCCGTGTCGGGAAGTCTCCAAAGGCGTGCGGGGCGCGAGGGACGGAGAGTGGCGTTACGACAGAGAGTGGCTCGATGAGTTGGTGGGATGGTTCGTTGAAGGGCAAAGCCGGAAAGCAGCCCCTGCCGGCAAAGGGTCAAAACGACTTGGGACGCGATGCCCGCGGCAGGCGGTGGATCGAGGCCGCACTTCAGGACTTGCGATTTGCTCTGCGCACTCTGCGCAAGAGCCCGGCGTTCACAGCCACCGCGATTCTCACTCTCGCGCTCGGCATCGGAGCAAACACCGCCATTTTTCAATTGCTGGACGCCGTGCGTTTGCGGAGCCTCCCCGTGAGAGACCCCTCGTCTTTGGTCAGGGTGGAAATCAAGGGCGGTATCCAGGGCTTCGGGTGGTACGAGAACGACACCGCGCTGAGCACTCCACTCTGGGATCAAATCCGCAAGCAAAAAGGCGCCTTTTCGGGATTGTTTACCTGGGCTAGCCGGCGATTTGCCGTCGGACGCGGCCAGGAGGAGAAGCTGGTCGATGGCATGTGGGTGAGCGGGGAGATGTTTCCCGTGCTGGGAATTGTGCCCGTCAAGGGCCGGCTGTTCACCGCCGAAGACGACCGGCCCGGCTGCGGCGCAACAGAGGCGGTCATCAGCTATCCCTTTTGGCAGAGCGCGTTTGGAGGCCGGGACTCCGCGATCGGCAGCACCATTGTGATCTATAACCATCCCGTTCAAGTAATTGGAATAACGCCGCCAGGCTTTTTCGGCCTCAATGTTGGAGAAGAATTCGAGGTCGCACTGCCGAACTGCTCGCTCACCGCTTTCATCCCGGGGGACGGCACTTTGGTCAGGCGCGACACCTTCTGGCTGCAGGTCATGGGTCGCCTGAAGCCTGGATGGTCTCTGCAACAGGCATCGGCGCAATTGGAGGCGGCCAGCTCCGGCATGTTCGAGGCCACCGTGCCGGGCGGCTACAGCACGGCGCTTCAGGATTTCTACCGAAAATTCACGTTGGCGGCGTATCCGGGCCGGAACGGAATGAGCTCGCCTGGCGAAGCTTACGACACTTCGCTGTGGCTGCTTTTGGGAACCACCGGACTCGTGCTTCTCATCGCCTGTGCAAATTTGGCAAACTTGATGCTGGCTAAGGCCAGCACGCGAGAGAAGGAGATGGCCGTCCGCTTGGCTCTCGGCGCCAGCGGCGGGAGAATCCGGCAGCAATTGCTCTTGGAAAGCCTGCTTCTGGCAGTCGTTGGCTCCGTCCTGGGGATCGGCCTGGCCTCCTTCTTCAGTAGACTGGTGGTGAAGTTCCTGAGCACGGATAGCGAGCCTTTCTCTCTTGCGATGAATATAGACTGGCGGGTCTTGTCGTTCGCCGCTTTCATGGCCGTCGCCACCTGCCTGCTTTTCGGCCTGGCCCCGGCTTTTCGCTCCTCCCGAACGCAACCGGCCTCCATTCTAAAATCAGGCGGCCGCGGCATGACGACCGGACGGCAACGATTCTCATTCCAGCAAGCGCTGGTCGTTTCCCAAATTGCGTTTTCGCTGGTCCTTCTGGCGGGAGCGCTCTTATTCGTGCGTAGCTTCTGGAACTTGGAGACGCTTAATCCCGGCTTCCGCGAGAGCGGTGTGTTGCGCGTTTATCTGAACTTCCGGCGGCTCGATCTTCCCCCCGAACGCTACGAGACTTTTAAGCGCGACCTCCTGGGTCAGATCCAATCCATCCCGCTGGTGGAATCCGCCGCGACTTCGACCCATGTTCCGCTGGACGGCAGCAGTTGGTCGCTCGGAGTTCACATCGGAGGCTTGGAAGGAAGCTCCAAATTCTCATGGATCAGCCCCGGCTATTTCCGGACCATGCAAATCCCGTTCGTCGCCGGGCGCGATTTCAACGAGCAAGACACCGCGCAATCTCCGCGGGTGGTCATCGTCAACGAGACGTTTGTACGCCAGTTCCTGGCCGACAGAAGCGCTATGGGAACGATCGTCCGAACGGTTTCGGAACCGCATTACCCGGAGACCGAGTACGAAATCGTGGGTGTGGTGAAAGATACGAAATATGGCGGTCTGCGCGATGCTATCCCCCCGGAAGCCTTTGTGCCCGCGCTGCAATATCCGGAGAAAATCTATCTGACGAACGTGTTCATCCGCTATTCGGCGCCACCTGCAGCGTTGATCGCCGCGCTACGGGAAAAACTTATGCAGCTCTACCCGGAAATGAAGATCGAGTATCACGTGTTCCAGTCGGAAATTCGGAATGGGCTCGTCCGCGAGCGGTTGATGGCGCTGCTTTCCGGATTCTTCGGCGCGCTGGCGGCGCTGCTGGCCATGATCGGACTCTACGGAGTTATCTCCTACATTATTGCCATGCGCAGAAACGAAATTGGCATCCGCATGGCGCTCGGCGCGTCCCGCCAAGCTGTGGTGAGAATTGTCCTCCGCCAGACTTTGCTTTTGCTGGCGCTGGGCGTGGGTCTCGGATTGCTGTTGACGGTCGCGGCCACGAGCGCCGCGCGAGCGCTGCTCTTTGGACTTCGGCCCGACGATCCTCTAACCCTGCTCGGAGCCGCCGTTTTCCTCGCCGCGGTGGCGCTAGCCGCAAGCTATTGGCCCGCGTATCGCGCCACTCGTGTCGATCCCATGAAAGCTCTCAGGTACGAGTAAAACCGGCTACTCGTAACGCAACGCCTCAACAGGATCGAGCCGCGAAGCCTTCACTGCAGGATACATCCCGAAAAATAGGCCAACGCTCATCGAAACCGTCACCGCCACGACGATCGACCACAGCGGAACCGCTGACGGCAGTTTCGGAATAAAAAGATGGATGAGCAGGCTGATGCCCAAGCCTAACAGTACTCCGATAACTCCGCCCGAGCCTGTCAATACAATTGCTTCCGTCAGGAACTGCCAGATGACATCGCGGCGTCTGGCTCCAATCGCCTTGCGCACTCCAATTTCGCGCGTCCGCTGCGTTACGGACATCAGCATGATATTCATCACGCCGACGCCTCCGACGAGCAGTCCGATGGAACTAACCACCGAAATCAGCAAAGCCACCGACGAAGTAATTTGGCGGAACTGATCGGCAATCTCCTTGGCGGTGGAAAGGCCAAAGTTGTCCGGCTTGTCGTATGGGACGTTCCTCCGACGGCGCAGTACGCCACGAATCTCATCTTGGGCTTCGGGCATGCGGCCAGGATAGGCGACGGCGCCGATCAGGTTCTCGTCATCCATGGGCCGGTGTTTTTGGTAGGTCCGGTACGGAACGAGAATAGTTTTATCGGCGGCCTGGTCCTTTACCAATTGTCCCTTGCGGGCCGCAAGCACGCCGATCACTTGGTACGAAACGCCGTCAACCAATATCGGCTTGCCAAGGGGATTCTCGTCGGGATACAAAGCCTTGGCGAGATCCGGACCAATGAGAGCCACATCCGAGCGGTGCAAGTTTTCCGCCTCGGTAATGAACCTTCCGAATTCCGCACGCGAGTTGAACACCTCCTCATCCTCCGGCAGAATTCCGTGGTAATCCACTCCCGCCACTTCTTTATCCTTGTAGCGAGCGCTCATCAGCGGGCGCCCCCCGGGCGAACCCTCCACAATTTTCGGCAACAGCGCGACCGAGACGGCCTTGACGTCCGGGCACAGTTCCTTGATCGCGTCCGCATCCGCCATAGTGAGAGGCTTGCGCGCGCGCTCTTCCGGAGTGAGCCTTCCCGACGTGTGGATGCCGGGATCAAACTTGAAAACGAAAATGGTATCCGACCCGAAGTCGCTTAGAAATGCGTTTACATCGTTGTAGACTCCCACCAAAACCGCCACGACCGACAACAGCGCGGTTATCCCGATAACCACGCCGAGTACGGTGAGAAAGGAACGCATTTTATTCTCACGGAGAGTTGTGAGAGCCATCTGAGCGTTTTCGCCGAATGCCATTTTCATAGGGAATCATTCACCTGCTAGATTTCCGTTCGCAGCGCTTCGATCGGCTCGAGCATAGCCGCTTTCCGAGCCGGATAAACCCCGAAAAATATTCCCACGATCGCCGAAATGAGCTCCGCGCTGATCACCGCGGAAATAGGCACGTGCATCGGCACCGAGGTTGTGACCGTTGCCAAGCCGCAAATACCATACGCTAGCAGCACACCGATGGCTCCCCCCATGGCCGCCATCACGCACGCTTCAACCAGAAATTGCAGGAGGATGTCGTTGCGGCTGGCCCCCAACGCCTTGCGAATCCCGATCTCCCTGGTACGCTCGGTGACCGAGGCCAGCATTACGTTCATGATCACCACTCCCCCAATCACCAAAAAAACCGAAACTACTCCCACCATGGCGATCGCGATTACCCCGGTGAGCTGTTTCCACAATCTCATCAGCGTCGCGGAGTCGATAATCCCGAAATTATCAGTTTCATTCGGCTTCAGGTGCCGCCGCGCGCGCATCAGCACGCGCGCCTCGTCCTGGGTTCGCTCCATCCAATCCGCGCCGCGCGCTTGAATGCTGATCCAGATTCCGCGGTAAGCGCCATAGATTTTGATGTACGTCTCTATCGGAATAAAGGCGAAGTTATCCTGCGACTGCCCGAGAACCGTGCCGATCGGTTTGGCGACTCCCACCACAATGAACGGCCGCCCATCAATCATGATTTCATGGCCCACAGGGTCCAGCCCCGGCAAAAGTTTGTCGGCCAGGTCGGATCCGATCATGGCGACCATCGCGCGGCTGTTTTCATCCCCTTCCGTGATAAAACGGCCATCCGCCACCTCTTGCGAATCGATGCCCCCCATGCTCGCCGTCACGCCGCGAATGCTCGTGTCATCGAGCGCCAGGGAGCCTGCGCGTACCTTCCCCGAAGTCCGCACTTCCGCGCCCACTCGCTCCGGCAGTTTCAAGTTTTCGCGAAGCGCCTCGTAGTCGTCCCACGTGATGAGCTTGTTCCGTCGCGTGGCTTTGACTATCTCCTCCATCTCCGTAATGATCGGAAACCGCATGATCGTAAACGCATTCGAACCCAGGTTGGCGACCTTGGTGGCGATGTATTGATTCACTCCAGAAATCAGCGCGATGATCACGATGAGAGTCGCGACCGAGAGAATAATCCCCAACAACATAAGAAAAGAGCGCAGCTTATGCGCGACCAGCGTCTCCAGCGCGACGCCGGCCGGTTCTCGCAAGGACACACGTCGCCTCATTCAAACCGCTCCTTCCTCTTTCCTACGCTCCAGACCTTCAAAAAGTTACTGCTCTTGCCTCCGCGAATACAATTCACCAACGCGGTCGTCTCTTCCACATCTCTCGTAAGGTTCCGCTTGGAGTGATGCGACGGCAACAGCCGCCTCACATCCCCGCCGCCGATTCTCTCCGGCCATAGAGCGCACATCCCTGTCGCCGATCGTCAAGCTCCCGGCTTGTCCACTGGTTCCTCAGGGAATCGAATTGCGCACAATCTTACAGTGATCTGATGCCAACCCTTCCGAGTTTCTTCCTGCTCGCTCGACTCCTAAAGAGACGGATTCTCAGATTTGCCTCCCCAAACACCAAATTTGAGCTATTGTTCTCGCTCGACACGGAGGCCATTTCATGCCCAACGATAATGCGCCGCAACAATCCGTCCGCGTCTGGACCGCCGTTCTCACGGATCTGCATTTCTGGGTCCCGGCCATCGTCTTGCTCTTCGGTCTTGCCGTGCTTCGTTGGATCCGCTGAGTTCTGCCGTGCCATCCTTCAGTGCAAATCCCGATAAAATCCTCCCGGCTGCGATCGAGCCCTCGCGCCTCCGCAAACTCCAGCTCGTTGGCATCCTCTGCGGCTTCGGAGCGGGCGCCTGGCTGGGTGCTGCCGAAGCTCCAACGAAACTTGTTAAATTAGGAGTCTCCCCGCTAGTCGTTTCGCTCTTGATGGTGTTGGGTGTTTTTCTCGCGCGCTGGAGTTTGCCCGCGCTGATTCGCGGCACCGGCCAAATGCGCGCGGATATCCGCCAGGCGCCGCACTTGATCGTTTGGGCCATCCTCGCAGGCTGTCTTTGGGCCGTTGCCAACACGCTCACCATTTACGCGATTCGCGATATTGGACTCAGCATCGCTTTTCCCCTCTGGAACATCAACAGCCTCCTCGGCATCTTCTGGGGCTATCTGCTCTTTAATGAACTCCGCGACGCCGGCAAGATCCGCTGGCTCACCGTCCTCGGCGGCGCCCTGCTCATGTTCGCTGGCGCGACGCTCCTCGCCTTCGCCTCCTCCGCGCAAAGTCCAGCCGCACACCCCTTGCGTGGAATCGTCGCTGCCCTCGGCGCGGGCGTCCTCTGGGGCACCATGTACGTTCCCTACCGCAAAGCCTACTTGACCGGAATGAATCCTCTCTCCTTCGTCGCTTTCTTCACCATCGGCGAGCTTGGGATGATGGCCACCCTCGCCCTTGCTTACGGCGGCGGCCCCACCGCTCTGTGGCGCCAGCTCATCGAAGCGAGAGAAGTCCTCTTCTGGCTCATGCTCGGCGGCTTCGTCTGGGTCATCGGCGATCTATTTCAACAGTACGCCGCAAAATACGTCGGCATCAGCCGCGGCATTCCTCTCTCCAATACGAATCAGTTGTGGGGCTTGCTATGGGGCATCCTGGTTTTTGGAGAATTGCATGGACGCAGCGCGTCTCTTTACGCGCAAGTAATTGGCGGCTCTCTCTTGATGGCCGCGGGCGCAGGCGCCATCGCCTTCTCTAGCGTTACCGGCAAAGAACACGCCCGCTGGAAACAAGCCGCAGAACGTGAAGGCCGGCGTTACGGAGTCAAAGCCGGCTACGTTCAAGCAGCCCTGTCCGGCCAAAGCACGGACGAGGCAGCGAATCAGACCAAGAGTCGTTCTACCAGGGCTCCGCTCGACTGGCTCCTGGTCATCGCCGCCACTGCAATTTTCATCGTCTTAGCCCTTCTCGCTCGCGCTCCTAGCATGGCTTTAAACTGGCCAGCCCTCATCGCGCTCGCCGCCACCATGCTGATTTTCCTATTCGCCTGCGGCCTCGCCCTCTGGAAAATCACCCGCTTCAACTGATCCGAGTTGTCTTAGCCATCTTCACTTGCCGCTGCAGTCGGCAGGTTTCACTCCAAACGAAGCGCCGACAGCCGTCTGACCATTAAGCACGTCTACGAAGAGAGCATCGTTGTGCTAGACTTTTCTTCGCAGCCGCAAGCAACGGTCGTGGCTGCCGGAGCGTGGAACTTCGGGCTCTGTGCAACGAGGTCCCGCGAACCCCGCCAGGCCCGGAAGGGAGCAACGGTATCGGGATTACCTCGGGTGCCGCAGATCACCCGAAGTTCCTCGCGCCGAAAAGTAGTTCGCCGCCCTCAGTTTTACACTGGGCGCTTGGGAGTTGGCGGCGGAAAGAGGACAGCTCGATGATTTTTGGCGGAATTGTCGTTCTTCTCTTCTTCGCCGCACTTGCCGCCATTATCTTTGTTTTCGTTGCGCTTCAGCGGAAGGAAAAGCGGGACAGGAACGTCTGACACATGAGCTACCAGGTCATAGCCCGCAAGTGGCGCCCGCAAACCTTCAGCGATCTTGTCGGGCAGTCCCATGTCACCGCCACGCTGGCCAACGCCATCAACAACAATCGCGTCGCGCACGCTTACATTTTTTCCGGCGCGCGGGGCGTGGGAAAAACTACGGCGGCGCGCATCCTGGCGAAGGCCATGAACTGCGTGAAGGGGCCGACCGCCGAACCTTGCGGAGAGTGCGATTCCTGCAAGGAAATTGCCGCGGGAACTTCGCTCGACGTTATCGAAATCGACGCCGCGTCGAACCGCGGCATCGATCAAATCCGTGAACTGCGCGAGATGGTTCGTTACGCGCCGGCCGCTTCGCGAAGCAAAGTCGTGATTCTCGACGAAGCGCATATGCTCACGGGCGAGGCCTCGAACGCGCTTCTTAAAACACTCGAGGAGCCTCCCGACCGCGTGATTTTCGTGATGGCCACCACGCAGCCCGAGGATTTGGCCGATACGATTCGTTCGCGCTCGCAGCATTTTCATTTTCGCGCGCTGACCTTCGCGGAAATCACCGGGCGCCTCGAAGAAATCGCCAGCAAGGAAAACCTACAAATCGAGCCGGGCGCGCTCGCCGTCATTGCACGGATGGCGGAAGGCAGCCTCCGCGACGCGCTTTCTTTGCTGGAGCAAGCCCGCGCGTATTGTGGCGACGTTATCCCGGACAAGGAAGTCCGCGAATTGCTCGGCGTCGTCCCGGAAGATTCGCTCAAGGAACTCGTGGCCGCCATCGCGGAAGGATCGGCCGAGCGCGCTCTTGGCCTGGTGCACAATTTTCAAAAGGACGGCCGCAACCTCCAGCATTTTTGCCGTGAAGCCATCCGCCACATTCGCAACCTGCTGATCGCGCGTGTGTGCGGAGCGGATTCCGATTTGATTGCGGCCACGGCGGATCAGCGCCCCGCGCTCGAAAAAGCGGCGCGCGCAATTCAGCGAGGAAGATCTCACGCGGTTTTTCCAGATTCTCTTGCAGACGGACGATGATCTGCGCCGCAAGCCTGATGCCCGCGTGCATCTCGAGATGGGCCTGCTGCGGCTGATTAACGCGCGGCGGCTCGCTCCCATGGAAGAGTTGCTCGCGGAACTTCGCAGCGGAGCGCCGGCTGGCGCGGCAAGTTCGGGTGCGGCGCGGAGCAGTGCGGCATCAAGCGCTGTTGCCGCTGCTGCGCCTGCGCGAGAATATTCGTTCACGCCTCAAGCACCGATGGCATCATCGCAACAAAGCTCCGCATCCGGCCATGCCGCCGCGGCAGTTGCCCCGGCGCGCGTGGAAATAAAAACTGAACCTGCTGTCGAAGCTCCAGCGCCCTTGGTGCGACCGCCGGCAGCCGTCGAGATTGCGGCCGACTCTGAAATGGCTGCTGAGAATGAGCCTGGAACGCGGGCTGATGGCCTCACGCAAGAGCAAGTTGAGGAAATTAAAGCCGCGATCCAGGCGCAACAGAAATTCCTCGGCGAGATTGTGCAACATGGCAACCGCTGGGAACTCGAAGGCGCGGAGCTGAGAATTTATTTTTCGCCGGAAAAGCGCACGTTTGCCGAAATGATGGAGGGCCGCGACTCGCTGGAAAAAATCCGTGCCTCTTCGAGCAAAGTGCTGGGCCGTCCGGTGCGCGTGTGTGCTAAAGTAGAGACAGTTGCAGCGGCGCCGCCGACGGATCGTCGAGCACGCAAGAATTGCGCGAACAGTTCGAGCGCGATCCGCTGGTACGCTCCCTGCTGCAGCGCTTCGGAGGAAGAATCTCCGAAGTAAAGTGGCGGCAAGAGGAATCCTGATGGACGTCAACGCTCTCCAACAGATGCTTTCGCGGTTCCGGCAGCAATGGGAAGATATGCAGCAACAGGTGAACTCCGTGACGGTGGAAGCTTCGGCCGGCGGCGGCATGGTCACGGTGAAGATGAACGGCCAGAAGAAGCTTGTAAGCCTGCGCATCGAACCCGAAGTCTTCGCCAGCAAGGATCAAGAAATGTTGCAGGATCTGATCCAAGCCGCCGTAAACGAAGCCAGCCGCCGCGTCGACGATGAACTCGCCAGCCAGATGAAGAATCTCACCTCCGGCATGCCCGGCATTGCCGGCCTCAAAATTCCCGGTCTGTTTTAGCGTACACGCGAATCGCTTTCGCTCCCGCTTCCCTTCTGTTCTTCCATCGCTCCCTCCTTGGAAATCTCTACTTCACGAATCGGCCGTTATGAACTTCGTATTCCACGTGAAACGGCTTCTGCACTTTGCGGTTTTCCCAATGCTCTTCGGCGATGAGCTGGTTGATTCGTTCAAGACGCTCCGAAGGTTGCGGGTGCGAACGGAAATATCCCGTCAAACTCTGGATCGCCAGCTCGGATAATTCTTCTTCGGGGCTTCGCGCATGGATGACATATTCATCGGAGAGCTTCGAAAGCCGCGTGAAAATCTTCACCGCACCATACGGCGAATAGCCGGCCGCGACGGCGAGGCGAACGCCTTCGCGATCGGCTTCGAACTCCTCGTCTTTGTGATAGCCCGCCTGCCAGAATTCCAGCGGGATTTGCAAAAGTTGGCCGACAACTTCAAGATTCAGATTCTTGAGTTTGGCTTCGATTTGCACGCGCTCGACGCAATGATAGTGATCGATGTGCTCGACCTCGTGGCCGAGAATAACCGCAAATTCGTCCTCAGTCTCCATCAAATCGAGCATCCCTTCGCCAATGTAGACGGGACCGCCGGGCAGCGAAAAGGCGTTGATCATGTTGTGATTGGGAATCAAATGAAAGCTATAAGGAAGATGACGGTGCGCGTGTGCGGCAACCGTGCCTCCCACGCGGCTGACGTATTTTTGCAGGGCTTCTTCTTCGGGAGTCAGTTTCATCAGTTGGCCGGAATACTGCGCGGAGAGTTCCCTGCCGATGGCGATTTCCTGCTCGTCGGAGAGGCGCGTGAAATGCATGGGTACGCGAGTGAGGTCACGCTGAGCGTCGGCAACCATATCAACTACAGCATTGGCGGTGACGGGAGTGGATTTCGCGCGGCGCTGGCTCCAGTAGAGGCCAGCGAGAGAAACGCCGAGGATCACAAAGAAAATCGCAAGTACAACAGGGCGCTTCATAAGTATTGCCGGATGCTATCGCGGAAGCGGACGTAGAGATAGGAAACGGCGGTCAGCGCGACGCCAACGATGATGAACGTGATATAGCGGTCGCGCTGTCCCAGACGCCATGCGTCCATAGCCAAGACTTTGGCGACGCACAAAACGAGCATGCCGAGACCTGTGAGGCGGAAACTGCGCTCCTTAACGGCGAGCGCAAGCAGGATAATCAGCACGCCCTCGATCCCCCAGGAGACAGTGACCATGCCCGAGCGCATTTTCAGAGCGAGCATTGGCGGTCAGCAAAATGATCGGGATGAAAAACTGCAATTGTTCAGGGCGCGCGACCAAGGCGGATACAAACTTGTTCCGGCGGCCAGCGCTGGGCGAAGAGATGGAAGCTTCACGCAGCCGAAACGCAAAAAAAAGTGTAGCAAGCAAGATCGCTACCGCCGAACCGACGATGAAATAGCGGCCCTTCCAATCACCTTCGCCAAAGTAACCGGCGCCAAATAGATTGTGCGCCATTCCCCGGGCGAACGTTCCGAGGGTAACAAGAATTCCCTGATGCAGAAAAATTGCGCGCCGCAAAGCCCACGCCGACACGAACAAGACAAGCGCGATGGCCGCATACGACGTGACCACCCATTCCGGTGCAAATTGGAAGTAGAAGAGAGCGACGACAGTGGCCGTTCCGAGATAGGCCACCAGCGAATCGAAGTGGAAACGACGGTCGCGCTCGGTGTCTCCTTGCGCCGCGGGCAACTGTGCATAAACAAAAAAGAAAATCAGGACGAGAGGAAGCACAGTGTATATCCGCGGGCCCCACAATTCGCCCGGCTTGCCCGCAGTAAGGTTGGCAAAGAAAATGCGAACGAATGCAGCAGTCAAAGCCACATAGGCTTGATAGCGGAATTGCGCAATCTTGCGCAGCAGGCCGTACTCGAAAAGTACGAGGCCGAAAACAGCCAGGCCCACGGCAATGCTGAGCGGCCGCAGTTCATGCCAGAGCAGTAGCGAAACGAGCAAGGAAGCCGACCACGAATAAATATGGTGGAAATCGCGCGCACGCAGCTCTTCCGGCATGCGGATGAACCGCGACATCGCATAGAAGATCACGGCCACCATGGAGAGCGAGAGCAGCCGTACGCTAAATCCATGCCAGGTATCCTCGACGTACATGTTGACGCCGACGGCACGGAGCATCGTGAGCGCGGCGAGCGCGTGCGCCTGCCACCGAAGATCGTCGAGCTGGAATCGGCGATCCATGGCGGTAAGCGCAAACGCAAAGAGCGCCCAGAAGACGACGAGCCACCCCGTCGAGGCTTCGTACCACAACAAGAGAGCGAGAAGCGAGGTGGCCGCAGTCGTGTGCAGGTAAGCTGAAAGCCGCGCGTGACGCGCGTCGATAAGGGCAGCTTTCCGCGAGATGGCGTAAAGTCCGGCGGCAACAAGCGCAACGGTGATGAGCCGTACGCTGAAATGACCGTAATGAACCGTAAGGTGATTGTTGTAATCGAGCGTGCGCAAAATCGCGGCGATGGCGAAGAGATGTTCCTGATAACCAAGGTGCGAAAGATTCCAGCGGCGGCCGGCAAGAGCAAGGACGACACCGGCGGCAAGGAATAACGCCGCCATCCAAACTTCCGGGGCTTCGAACCAGATTAGAAGGCCGATGAGGCCCGATCCCGCGAAAGAAAAGAGCACGCGCAAGATACGTTGCCCTTGCTCGTCGCTGAGGGGGACAAGTTTGGCCGTCAAATAAAACAGTGCGGCGAGAATCGGAAGCGTTACAAGGCGCGAGGTGATGTGCGCGTTCGAGGGGCTATCGATGTGCAGGTTGAAAACGAAGGCGCGATACAGAGTGAGCGCAGCGAGCAATGCATATTGAATTTGCAGATGCCGCGATGCAAGCCGCCGGCCGAGGACCGCAAGAACGAGCATGATGCCGGCAAAAGCAAGCGCGGTCCAATCTTTCGCGAAAAGGGCCCATGCCGTAGTGGCGGCCGCGCAAACGCCGAGATAGGAATGGATCTCGAGCACGCGGCGGTCAAGCGCGGAGCTGAACTGCTCCTTCCAGCGAGAGCCGACGTACAGCGAGTTGAGATAGAAAACGACGGCGCAAAGCGCGAAGAGCACACCGGCGGCCAACGCTAGAGCCTCCGTCGTGGCCCGCAGCTCGACGAGAGGGCGGAAGTCGAAGCCGAATAAATCGATGCCCACGAGGAGGCCCGCGAAGAGGCCGAGACGGCGGAAAACAACTTCCTTGAAGACGATTCCGGCGACCAGAAATGTTTCCGCGCCGACGAGCCACAGAATGGCGACGGGATTGCCGGAGTAATGCGAAGGAACGGCAGCCAGCATAAGAGCCGCGCCCATCATGCTGAGAAGGACGAAGGCGCGGCGGCGGCGCTTGGTGATGGGAAGCTGCGCGGCGCTGAATTCCAAAGCTCCGATGGCCAGCAGCGCGATATAGGCAAGCTGCGGCTGAACGGATTGAAACTTCATCAAGCCGAGAAGGAGCAGCGTGTTCAGAACCGCGGACACGGTGGAAACGTGCTCCTCGAAATCAGTTATTACGCCGCGGACGACGTAGGAAATTCGGAACGTCAGCCAGTAGAAGAACAGCACGGCCAGGCTGGCGTGATATTCGGGAAACGAGTGGCCGTGCGCGCCATTGATCCCAAGAAGTTTGTAAAGCCAGTAGAGATGGTTGAGATAACTGGAGAGGATGCCGAACACTTCGAGTTCGAACCAGCCCATTTTTAGAACAATGGTGACCAGACCGATGGCGAGAATTACTCCCGCAAACAATCCATACGCTGTGGTGTCGGTCGTTCCTGCCGAGGCCAGCGGGCGAAGCTCGCTGAAACTCAGCGCAATCGTCGTATAGCCAAGCAGAAAGGCGAAGCCGGTAACGAATTGGGACTTGTAGCGCAACGTATGCGCGGCCATGCCCAGTGCAACGGCCAGCATAAGGATGCAATCCAGCACGAGAGAATCGAGGACGCGCATCGCCGCAACGTGATGGATGGCGTACGTAGCGAAAAAAAGGAGCGCCCAACCGCCGCCGATTCCCACGCGGCCCAGCAGGCGGTACTTCTCGCGCTTCTCGACAAAAATGCCGCCCCCGAGCAGCACGACGGCCACCGCATACACGATGAGCGCCTTCCCAGCAGGGCCAAGATTCTGAAGCACCAACATTCCAAGCAGCGCGACGCCAATCACGGTCATGCCGACGCCGAGCTTGGCAAACCAGTTGGCGCCGAGAGACTCTTCGATTGCGGAGACGGACTTGATGCGCTGCTCGCGAGTGGTTTTCGAGGCAGGAGCGCGCAGAGGCGAGGCCGGAGGATGCGTCGAAACGCGTGCGGCGGCCTGCTGGGCAGAAATCATGTCCGGCGGGGTGGAAGGCGCCGCAGGCGCTTGCGGGACGGCGGGCGGAGAAATTATCTTCGAAGGCGGGGCTGGGGCGGGAACAACTGGCGGCACAGTTTCTGGCGTGACGGGCGCGGCTGGTACGTGCGGCTTTTGTTCCTGCGCAGGCTCCGGCTTTATTTCCGCAGCAGGAATCGGAGGCGGAGCCTTCGGCGGAATGGCAGGCGGCACTTCCACGCGCGGAGGAACCACGACGGGCGGCGCCACCTGCACAGTTGGATACGATCCTGCTGGCGGAACCGATTGCCGAACCTCTGCTGAGATGAGCGGCGTGACTTGCTTCTCCGCGGCAGAAGGGGTATGCGTCGCAGGGCTGGCGGCAGCTTTGCTTTGCAATTCACCCACAGCGCGCTGCAATCTCGTGAACTGCCTGGCGTTTTCCTCGCCAAGCTCGTTCAGCTGCTTGCGAAGTCTGGCCTGCCGGACAAAAAGAGAAATGATCAAAACGGGGGAGGCGAGCAAAAGCACGCCAAGGAGAACCAATAAGAGGATGGCAAGGGGCATGGGTGATCCTCAGATGCACCGCTTGATTAGTTCTGATGGTAGAACGGGCTAAGGCAGGAATCTTGCATTTTGTTCCAGAACGCCGCCGAGGTAGTTACCTCGATGGAGCTAAGCAATTTTGATTAAGCAAGTTACGACGAGGCCTGGGCGGGCGTGCTGCCTTGTCGACTTCCCGAATGTGTGGCACGGAACGCGGTGTACCCTAATTGGCTGAGGCTCGCGCAATTCCCTGTTCGGTTTGCGCGGAGACGGCGGCTATGCTACACATTCTCCATGCCCGATTTTGCCGCTCCTGTTGAACGCCTCATCGATGAACTGAAGCACCTCCCCGGAATCGGACAGAAAACCGCGCAGCGCCTGGCTTTTTTTCTGCTGCGCGCCGCGCCAGAAGACGCGCTCGCCCTTGCCGACGCCATTCGCGACGCCAAAGAAAAAATCCGCGAATGCTCGGTGTGCGGCAACATCACGGACAACGACCCGTGTCTCTACTGCACGGGCGCCAGCCGCGACAAAAAATTGATCTGCGTAGTGGAAGAAGCGCACAACATCATGGCGGTCGAAAAAACGAGGACATACAGCGGGATGTATCACGTCCTGGGAGGCTCTCTCTCGCCGCTGTCCGGCCGTGGCCCGGACCAACTCAGAATTAAACCCCTGATCGAGCGTCTAAAGGGTGGAACGGTCGAAGAGATTATCATCGCCACCAACCCAACCGCCGAGGGCGAAGCCACAGCGGTCTATCTATCGAAATTGCTAAAGCCACTCGGAGTGCGCGTCACGCGTATTGGCGTGGGCATTCCCGTCGGCGCCGATTTGGAATACGCCGATGAAATCACCATGCTCAAAGCTCTCGAAGGCCGACGCGATTTGTAGTTACCAATTGTTCCCGCCAAGAAAACACGATGGACAAGGATGGAATACCAAGTGCGCCTGCGCGCGTTGAAGGGCGGCGGAACATGCCGGAGAGGTCCCCTGCCAGCGTGGTTTATAAGGCGGTTTTAAGAGAAGCCGTAAGGCTTCCTAGTACGTATAGGCGCCTCTAGCCACCAGCCCATTTTGGGTATAGAGTTTGATTCCCGCGGAGTAGTCCCCACCGCAAGGAGTTGCGCTATGCCCGGCTTGGCGCACTACATGGCGCAGTACGACCACGAGCACTCTTCCGGCTGGAACAAGTTGCTGCATGGTCTGGGCATCCCCATGATTTTTTTGGGGATATTTCTCCTCATCTTCATGAAATGGATTTGGGGCGGAAGTTTTTTTGTGGGCGGCTGGATTTTTCTATTTCTGGGACACCGGATTGAAGGAAATCATCCAGCTTTTTTTCAAGGGCCAATTTATTTGCTGGTGGGACCAATCTGGGTCGCTAAGGAAGCATGGGAGTTCCTGACTGGAACGCACCGTACGCCGGCCTCGGATGGCACAACAACGACCAAGCAGCCGTAGAGAATCCGGCGGCTTGGCCAAGATTCCAGGAGTGGCAACGGTGTCCATGGATGAACAAGCCGGCAATCTTGCCGACGAAACAACGGAAATGACGTCCGAACCGGTGGAGCACCATAACGAGGAGTTGCGCAAGCGCCGCAGCACGCGAATCATGCAGGCGGTTCCGCTAGCGGTGACGGGTGTGGACGCGCTCGGCCGTCCGTTCACCGAGCGCACCTCGACGCTCATCATCAATTGCCACGGCTGCCGCTACCAATCGAAACACTACGTTCTCAAGAACATGTGGGTCACGCTCGAAGTGCCGAACGCCGAAGCGAATCAACCGCCGCGCACGGTGCGCGGACGTGTGGCTTGGATTCAGCGCCCCCGCACGGTCCGGCAGCTTTTCCAGGTGGCTCTCGAACTGGAAAACCCTGGTAACACCTGGGGCATTGCGTTTCCGCCTCCGGATTGGTTTGTTCCAGAGGAAGCGGGACAAGATTCGCTTGCTCACGAAGCACCCCAGGACGCTTCCGCGCTCTCGTCGGAAACTACGGACATCCATCTGCCGCTGACGGAACCAGAACCCGTCGTGCCGCCCGCGCAGGACAATCTCCGCGTCTTCCCTGCCCCAGCAAGCGCCACCGACGCCTCATTGCAACTTGCGCGACAGATGGCGCGGTTGATAGCCGATGCCAAGCAGCAAATCCAGGCCGCAGCGCGCGAAGTGGCGGTCTTGGCCGTGGCCGCCGAGCGCCGTACGTCGATGGAGGAGTGGGAGCGGAAATTTTCTGTCGCCCGCGAACAGCTCGCCCAGCAAGTTTCGAGCTCCATCGAAAACATCCAACAAGAATCTGAAACGCGTTCGCGGGCGGCGCATTCCGCCGCGGCGGAAGCGCTCCAAAGGGAACTCCCGCGTTGGATCGCTCCGCAGCTCGAAGAACTCACCCGCAACCTTACGCAGCAGATTTCGGACCGAGGCGCCAAGGAGCGCACCGAGCAGTCGGAACAGCTTGCCGCGGCCGTGGAATCGCTTCGTACGATTTCCCAGCAGGCAGAAGAAACCGCGTCCAGGATGCGCGCGAAAGCGGAAGAGGCCGAAACACGAATCGCAAATCGCGCCGCTGAAGCGATACGAGAGGCCGGCGACGTTGCACGGCAGCAGGAAGTGGCTGCAAGCGCCCATCGCGAGGCCTTGAAGGCTTCCGCGAACGAAATTCAGCAGCAGGTCACCGCGGCTTTTTCCGCGGCGCAAATAACCTGGCAGACAGGTCTACAAAACGAAATCGAGGCAGCGCAGGCGCGTGTGCATACCGCTCTCGAGAGCGCGCTCTCTGCGGCACAGGAAAGATCCGCGGCCGGCCTCGACGAGAAAGCGGCCAGCATCCTTTCTAGAGTCGGCGAAGAGACGGATCGGCGAACCAGCGAAGCCCGCGAATCCCTGAACGGCGCGGCATCCGAAGCCGAGCAGCGCATCGCCGCGTTGCGCAACTCCCTGCTGGAGGAATCCGCGCGGCACTCCACAGCAGCCCAGGCGTCCGCCACGACCGCCGCCGCGGGCCTGGAAGAGCACGTCCGCGTGCTGTTGGCGCAAGTGCAAGAGGAAGCTGACCGTCGAACTGCCGCAACTCAGGAATCCATGGCTGCCGCGGCTGCCGAAGCCGAGCAACGCATATCTGTTCTGCGCCATTCCTTGCAAGAGCAGTCTCAGCGCCTCGAAAGCGCGCTTGGCCGCGCCGCCGAATCCAGCGAACGGTTGGAACACTCTTCCGCACGCATCGAAACCGCGCAAAACCAGGCACTCGCGGGCTTCGAAACTCAGATCGACGATGTGGTGAGTCTCCATCGAAACGAACTCCACCGCCAGTCGGAGACGCTCCTCGAAGAGCTCAACGCGCGTATTCGCGCCACCTTCGAAGAAAATTGCCGGCTCGCGCTTTCGAAGTTCGACCAGCAAATCGATTCCATGGTGCAACCCCATATCTCCAGAACGGAAGAAGCCATCCACCGCCTCGCCGGGGGCCGCTCTCTCCTGGATGCCGCGATGACCTTGCAACAGGACCGCATCCGCTCGTCCGCTGATGAAGCCTTTGCCGAATCGCTGGCCCGCTTCCGCGAAAATCTCGGCGGTGTGGATCAGCTTCTGCAGGAAGCTGCTCAGACGGTGGCCGCACGCAACATTTCCGAAGTCGAATCCAGGATCTTCGAACTGAAACACCAGACCGTAGACGACCTCATGAAATCCGCGGAGTGGTACGAAAAAAAGGCGCAGACACAGATCCAGAACCTCACGGAAAAAACCGTCGAGCAGGCGGAAAACCAGTTTCGGGAAAAAGCCGGCGAAGTCTCGAGCGTCTTCGCCAGCGAACTCGACCACTCCAGTCGCAGTTTCATCGGCCATACGCAGACGCAAATGGAAGAAGTCGTACGCGACGCGTTTGAACACGCTCGCGCGCTCTTTTCCGAGGCCGCGGAAACGACTACCGCGGCGTTCACCGATGAAATCCAGCGCCAGGCGCGCCAAGACCTCGACGGTTTTGGCCAGGAGGCGCAACGCTGCTTGGGCGAAACACGCTCGCAACTCGACGCCGCTCGCGCCGATTTAACGCAAAAAGTCACTGCCGAACAGGAAACCTTTTTACGCCAATTTCAAGCCGGCATGACGGGCGCAGTCGAAAACGGCATTGCCAACGCGAACACCAGGGTGAAAGCGGGCCTCTCGCCCCTTCTCGAGTCCTGGAAATCCACGGTTGATGCCCACGCCACCGAGATGCGCAATATCTACGCCCAGATGAGCGACCAGGCCGCTGAAAAACACCGCGGCCGCCTGGAAAATGTCTCGACGCAATGGCTGCTCGCCACCGTGACAAACCTCGATCATCAGTCGCGCGAAGCTGTCGCCAGCGCCGCCGCAAAAGCGGAGGAAGCGCTTCGCGAAACTTGCGCGCAAGTCTTTGCCGGCGTCGGCGAAACGCTTCGCGAACGCCTGCGCAAGATTTCCGAAAGTTTGACGCCGCCCGAGCCACCCATGACGCGCTCGCAAACGGCTGGCGGCGACCGCTAATTTTCCCGTCGCTTCCTTCCAGCCGACGTAGCTCTTTCCCACCAAAGAGCGGTTGCTGTTGAGGCACTGCGGTACGTTTGTACTATAGCCACGGATTTCCTCGTTTGCGAACCTACAGATGACTAAGTTTGAGCCGTCTCGTGGACTGCTCAATTGCTGGTTGCGCCTCCCACATTCCCGGCGCATAAGGGATAAGCGCATTGGCTGCCACAGACAAGAGCAATCCAATAGGAAGCACTCCTTCGGCGAGTTCGCAACAGCCGGCCGAAGCCCGTCCGGTCGCTCACGAAGCGCCAGTAACCGCCACAGGTGCCCGACCTGGAGCAAACTCCGGCAAGCGCGAACTCTTCGCGGAGGACACTACGACCGCGCTAGTCTTTCCGAACGGCGGGGTCATTCGTCTATCCGTCGAAGTCGAACCCGGTCAACTAATCTTCCTTACCAACCAGCAAAGCAAGCGCGAGGTCGTCGCTCAGGTCACGCGGAGACGCAACAACCCGGCCGCGGGTTATTACGTCGAATTCGAGTTTACGGAACCATCCCCTGGTTTTTGGGGCATTCAACTTCCAGCGAGTCCCGCAGCCGTGCCCGCGAGCGTGCACCAACAGCCCGCCTTGGCCTCACTGCATTCTGCCGAAGCTAACCCGGAGGGACCTGGCCCGCGCGCATCAATTCTCTCCGCCTCCGAAATCCAGGGATTGCTCGGGGAAGACGAAGCGCTGCGGGGAAATCCGGAATCGTTGCAAACTCAAGCCGTCGCCGCGAATTCAGGCACGCCGGTGGTGGCTGCGCCAAGTCTTTCCGGGCCCTCAACATCCGTCCCCCTTCCCAAGAGTCCCGATCAACCTGTAACACACCAACCCACAGCACCAAATCCCTCCTCAGCTGCTCTGCCGCCGCTCTCTGAACTGTTTTCTTCACTTCTTCCTCCAGCGGCTCCGCAGGCAGCAGTTCCGCTTAAGAACTCAGCAGCGTGCGAACCCGCAACCCCAATTTCTTCCTCTGCAGCTTTGCCACCGCTCTCTGACCTGCTCTCTTCATTTCTCGCGCCGGCGGCGACGGCGGCAACTCCGCGGCAAACCACGGAAGCGGTCGAACCCCGAACTCCCTCCGCGCGCACTATGCCTTCAACTCTGGCTGTCGAGGAGCCCGCGGAGGACGAGGAATCCATTCCAGAAGAAGAGTTTGTTCCAAACGAGGAACTCGCGGCGGAACCGGTAGCCGGCTTGCAGAAAGCAAAAGTGTCAGTAGAGATCTCGCCAAGCAATAGGCCGAACGCAGAGCCGGCCGACCGCATGGCTCTGATGCGCCTCGCCCTTCTTGCTGCAGTCTCGCTTTTCGCGGTCACGGTTGCCGCTTGGAACATGCACTGGTTTCCTTGGTCGTCCGGACCGGCGAATCTCTCCGGCCATGCGTCTTCACCATCTCGCGCGCCCGCACGTTCCGTCCCTCAACAAAAGTCCGACGCGCCTTTCAACTCCAGCGCGCCCCCTCAAGACACCAGGACGGTGCCCGCTCAATTGAACGCTTTAGATGCTGCTTCCGCGCAAACAAGTAACTCTGCCGTAGGGGCAAGCCCGGCTCATGCTTCCAGAGAGCCGGCCTCACCTTCGCATGCGACGGCAAATCCAGCGCCCAGGTCAGATTCTGAGCCTGTAAAGTCCGTGGCTCATGATTCAATTGCAACTCCCACTTCGTCAGCAGAAGATATCTCTGCCTCTTCCTCCAATGACGGCGCCCCCAACACACCTCCCCGGCTGATCAAGTCCGTCCGAGCCGTCGCTCCGTCGGATGCCTTGCGTGACTACGTCACGGGAAACGTGACGATTGACGCGCTCATCGATGAGTCCGGCCATGTGACATCCATGAAAATCCTCTCAGGCCCGGCCATGCTCCACAAAGCTGCCATAGAGGCCCTCAGGCAGTACCGCTACGAGCCCGCGCGGAAGAATGGCAAGCGCGTCTCCGCCCACGTTACCGTCACCGTGCCTTTCTGGTTCGAGCCGTAGCACTTTCCTCGTCGCCTCGTTTCTCCCTCGATTCGCCTCTCGCCCGCCACATACGTATAATTAAAGACCTTAACGAACTATGGCTAACCGTGCTTATCTGCGCGTCTGGACGCGCGACTTTTCCGAAACCACATTGATTCCCCAGTTCGCGAGATTCCTCGCAACCGCGCCGCTTTCCGCGCCGGAATCCGCGTTTAATGGCCTCGTCGTTCAGCCAGTGGATACCACGGAAACTCCGCTGGCCGAGTGGGACCTGAAGGGCCAAGGGTATGGCGCGGCGGAAGTCGCGGCCCTTGGCGCACTGCATGTCAATTCGGACAGCGCCTATATCGCCGAAGCAAAATGGGATCTGTGGAGCTTTGACGCCCAGACCCTCAAGTGGATGAACAAGCCGGAGCCGCTGCTTCTCACTTGCCACGGCCCCGAATATGACGGCGGGATCGCGGATTCTGAGGGCCACTTCACCGCCGATCTCGGCTTCGAACATTTTTTCACCGGACATGCGGGCCTGTTGGCTCCCGGCGCCGCTTCGAATCCGTTCGAATCTTCCGATCATCCAATCGAGCATACGTTTCGGCAATGGATGTCCACGCCCGGCAACTTGAAGGAATATCACGCAAGGACCCGCGAGAACATCCAACAATTGTTCCATTGGGTAGAGTCCATCGAGCGGGCTCTGCCCGTCGAGCGCAGCCAGCTCTGGTCCGAGGGAGAACAGAACTTTGAAGCGCGGCTCGACGCAATACTTGCGCACCGCTAGCCTCACCCTCAAGCAACATCCAGCCGGTGCGCGCTTCCACCAACGCTTGCCAACGTTTAGAATTGTTCTATCGGCGGGCAGCCTGCGGGTGCGGAGCGTTTTACGCTGATTGATTGCTCGGAAAAAGTGCCGATCAGTCCCGAAAAGGACGCTGGTCAAGGCGTATAGTGGAGAGTATCAAGAACACGGCGGCAACTATTTAATGCAGAAATCGCAAACAAACTTTGACTGTTTGGCCGGTGCACCTCGCTTGCTCGGGCCAATCGCGGCGGCGAAGCGATCGGGCCGCCCTAGCTCTCTTCACCCGGGAAGCGGCCGCCTTTTTCTCGTCTTGGCCGCGATCTTTTTGGCCCTCACCTCTTTGCTGCCGGGGGGTTGCGGCGACGAGACTCCGCAAAAAACCGTGGCGGAAACACCGGCCAAGCCTGCCGAACCACCGGTGCCTGACGACATCCAGGCCGCCGCCCGAGATCTGCTCGGCAAGGAGACTCAGGTTCTCGTTTATGGCGATTTGGCGAAAACTGGAAAGCGGCAGTTTCTAGCCGCGAACGTCGTCCCCAAAGATCCGAAACATCCGATTCCCGGCACCATCGTAACGCGCGCCGTCGTCGCACAAGAAACGAATGGCCAGTGGACAGAGCTGCTCCGCTGCGATGAGTTCCTTAAAAATTCCAGGGGTTTCCTGGCCCTCACTCCTCTCTCTTCCGTGGCCGGCTGGCGAATCCAGTATGACCAGGATCCCATCAAGGGTATCCAGTTGTACTTCACGCCCATCAAGGGGGCGGGCGCCATGGATCCGCACGAGTTGCCCATCGGTGTCGCCTGGAATCGTGCCACAAAGCGCTACCAGTCGCTGGACCGCACCTACGAACATTTCCTTATGGAATCGCCCTCGCTGTCCAACGCCAGGTCGGTGCTCCGATGAGCGCGGCCGCGACTACCATTGGAGCAACCTCGGCCGCCAATGCACCTCCGAAAGCGTCCTCCTGGAAAAATCTTCTCGGCCTCATTCCCTATCTTGGCCGCTATCGCGGTTCGATCGCTCTCGGAATGTTCGCCCTCGTTGTCTCAAGCATAGTTCAGAACGTGATCCCGCTGGCCACCGGAGTCCTCATCGATATTCTGGCCGGCAGCGCCCACCCCTTTGAGCGCAGCGCGCAGGGTCACTTGCTGGCCGGCTCTTGGCTGAGCCGCGCAATCCCTTTTTACTCTGCCCACAGCCGCCACGCCCTGGGTATCTACTGCTTGCTGCTCATCGCTCTCGTTTCCGTGCGCGCCGTGCTCTCTTTCCTAACTCGTTGGGTTCTCATCGGCATTTCGCGCGACATTGAGTTTGATCTTCGTGGCAGCCTGCTCAACCGCTTGCTCCTCCTCGAACCGGAATTCTACGTCCGCAACCGCACGGGCGAACTGATGTCCCGTGCCACCAATGACCTCAACGCCGTCCGCATGGTCCTTGGTCCGGGCATCATGTACAGCGGCCAAACCATCATCGGCATGGCCCTCGCCATTCTCGTCATGTCCCAGCTCTCGGGCAGCCTCACTCTTTGGGTTCTCCTTCCCGTGCCTATCGTCGCCGTAGTCGTCCAGCATTTCGGCAAGGTCATTCACGAACTCTTTGAAAAGATTCAAGCCTCGCTTGCCACTCTGTCGGCCAAAGTGCAGGAAAACCTCGCCGGAGTCCGCGTCGTCCGCGCTTACGCTCAGGAAGACGCCGAAATTCGCGGCTTCGACGAACCCAACCGAGAATACGTTTCGCGAAACGTGGCATGGATCCGCACCTGGAGCATGTTCATGCCCTCACTCCAGGCCATGATCGGAGTCACCTTTCTCATCGTCCTTTGGCAAGGCGGCCATCTCGTTCTTGGCGGCCGTATTTCCATTGGCGCACTGATCGCCTTCTACAGCTATCTCGGCATTCTCGTCTGGCCCATGATCGCCCTCGGCTGGGTCACGAACATTTTTCAGCGCGGCGCCGCTTCCATGGGCCGCTTGAATCACATTCTCATCGCGCAACCGCAGATCGACGATCGCGGCGCCACGGTTTCCCCCGCAACACCCGTCGAAGGCGAAATCGAGTTTCGCAATCTCACCTTTGCGTATCCCACCACCATGGCCGGAGCCAGCGCCAACGTCAGTGAAAACGGCAATCGCCCATCCACCGATGCTGTTCTGCACGACATCAACCTGCGCATCCCGGCCGGCTCGACCCTCGCCATCGTCGGCCCGACGGGCAGCGGCAAGACCACTCTCGCCGCGCTCGTTGCCCGCCTTTGGGAAGCTCCCGACGGGGCCGTCCTCATCGACGGTCGTTCGATTCGCGAGTGGCCGCTTGACACGCTGCGCCGCGCCATCGGCTACGTCCCGCAAGACACCTATCTCTTCAGCGAAACCGTCGGCGAAAACATTGCTTTCGGCCTGCCAAAATGCGATCTCGAGCGCGTGCGAGAAGCCGCCGACATCGCCAGCCTCGATGGCGACGTCCAGGAATTCCCCGCGAAGTACGACACCATGGTCGGCGAACGTGGCATTACGCTATCCGGCGGCCAAAAACAGCGCACCGCCCTCGCCCGCGCCATTGTTCGCGACCCGCGCATCCTCATCCTCGACGATTCGCTCTCCAGCGTCGATACGCAAACCGAAGAACGCATTCTCAGCCGCCTCCGCGGCATCATGCGCGGACGCACCACCATTCTCATCGCGCACCGCACCTCCACTGTCCGCGACGCCGATCAAATCGTCGTCTTGCGCGATGGCCGCATCACCGAACGCGGCACCCACGAAGAACTTCTCGCGCGCCGCGGTTACTACGCCGATCTGTATCAAAAACAGTTGCTGGAAGAAGAGCTCGAACGCGCATGACCAACATTCACGAGGAAGAAAAACTCGGAAAAGCCTACGACTCTCGCTTGCTCAAGCGTCTGGTGCAGTATCTGCGTCCCTACAAATGGCGCGTACTTCTGGCCATGCTGCTTGTCGCCGTCGTCACTCCTCTCGAACTCACTCCTCCCTGGCTTTTCTGGAAAGCCATCGACGGCTACTTCACTCCCACTCTCAAACACCTCATTCCGGAAAGCCGGGCCTGGCGCGGTATCGAGTGGATCAGCCTGATCTTCCTCCTTGTCCTCATCTCCGATTTCCTCGCCCAATACGCGCAGATTCGCATCATGCAGCGCATTGGCCAGCAAATCATGTACGACATGCGCCGCGAAATCTTCGCCTACATCCAGCGTCTGCCCATGAGCTATTTCGACCGTAACCCTGTGGGCCGGCTCGTCACCCGCGTCACCACCGACGTCGACGCCTTGAACGACCTCTTCGCCGCGGGCGTCGTCACCATGATCAACGATTTCTTCCTTCTCCTCGTCATGGCGATTTTCCTTTTCGCGGTGGACCGCCGTTTGGCCTTCGACGCCCTCGCCGTCCTCCCGTTCATATTCGTCGTCACCTATTTCTTCCGTAAATTCGTTCGCGACGCCAACCGCCGCGTCCGCACCGCCATCGCGCGCATCAACGCCTTCCTCCAGGAATACATTTCCGGCATGAGCGTCGTCCAGATCTTCAATCGCGAACGCAAAGCCCGCATCGAATTCGAGAATCGCAATCGCGACCACATGCTGGCCTGGTACGATGCCATTCTGGCCTTCGCTCTCTTCTATCCCGCCGTCGAATTTCTCAGCGTCGCCACCATCACCTTGATCTTCTGGTCCGGCGGCAATCGCGTCCTCGCCGGCGGCCTCAGCCTTGGCGTCCTCACAGCCTTCACCATGTACGCCACGCGCTTTTTCCGCCCCATCCAGGATCTCAGCGAAAAATTCAACATCCTGCAATCCGCCATTGCCGCTTCCGAGCGCATTTTCCGCCTCCTCGACGAGCCCGTCACCCTCGGCTCCGCTGCCCAGGCCGTCCGCCTCGAATCTCCCCGCGGCGAAATCGAGTTCCGCAATGTTTGGTTCAGCTATCGCGATGTCCCCGAGCCTGCTGATGAAGACTGGGTTCTTCGCGACGTTTCCTTCCGCGTCGAATCCGGCCAGACCCTCGCCATCGTCGGCCACACCGGTGCCGGCAAAACGACTCTTATCTCTCTCCTCCTCCGCTTTTACGACGTCCAGCGCGGTCAAATCCTCCTCGACGGCGTCGATATCCGGACTATCAACATCCAGAATCTCCGCCGCCAATTCGGCATCGTCTTGCAAGACTCTTTCCTTTTCACCGGTACGATCGAATCCAACGTCCGTCTCGGCTCTCCCGGCATCGATCGCCCCACTGTCGAGCACGCCATCGACGAAATCGGCCTAGGCGATTTTGTCCGCACGCTCCCCGAAGGCGTGGACACCTCCGTCAACGAGCGCGGCTCCACTCTGTCAGTCGGCCAGCGCCAGCTCATCTGCTTTGCGCGCGCCCTCGCTCACAATCCCAGCTTCCTGATCCTCGATGAAGCCACTTCGAGCGTTGACACCAAAACCGAGCTGCAAATCCGCGAAGCCCTTGACCGCCTCCTTTCCGGCCGCACTTCTCTCGTCATCGCTCATCGCCTGAGCACAATTCAGTACGCCTCGCGCATTCTCGTCTTTCACAAAGGCCGCCTCCGCGAACAGGGCGCCCACCAGGAACTTCTCGCCCAGCGCGGCATCTACTACCGCCTTTATCAGCTCCAATACAAAGAGCAGGAACTCGGCTTGCCCGAGGACTCGCGCGATTCTGCCGGCCGTCTCGCCGACCAGGCTCGCGGTTCGCTCCCTGCTCCTCTTCCCGCTACGGATTGAGCGCCTCCGCGAATGCCTCCGATTCCCCTCCTCATCTCCGCAGGTGAAGCTTCCGGGGATATGTACGCCGCTCGCCTCGCCACAGCGCTTCAAAAACGCATGGACGTCGCTCTCTTCGGCATGGGCGGCCCGCAAATGCGCGCCGCCGGCGTTGAGATCGTCACCGACTACAAGGAAGTTTCCGTCGTCGGCATCACGGAAATTCTCCGCCACCTTCCTTCGTTGATTCATGCGATGCGCCATGTCGTCTCCGAAGCCCGCCGCCGCAAGCCTCCTTTCGCCATCCTCACGGACTTTCCCGGCTTTCACCTCCGCCTTGCCCGCAAGCTCCGCCCCCTCGGTGTTCGCAGCATCTATTACGTCTGCCCGCAATTCTGGGCCTGGCGCCCCTGGCGAGTTCGCATAATCCGCCGCCGTTTCGCGGAAGCTCTTTGCATTTTTCCCTTCGAAGAAGCCTTCTTCGCCAACGCGGGCGTCCCCACAAAATTCATCGGCCATCCGCTCGTCGACGCCGTGCACGCGACGCAATCACGCGAAGACTTCTGCCGCGAACAAAATCTCGATCCCGCCAAGCCGATAGTCACGATTCTCCCTGGCAGCCGCCACGCCGAGCTGGCCCAGCACATGCCCATAATCCGCGAGGCGTGCAGACTCGTCCATGCGCAGCGCCATACCCAGTTTGTCGTGGCCGCAGCCACCCACGCCAACATAGACGACTTGCGCACAGGCTGGAGCCCCGACCTGAGCGTCCGAGTGGTCGAAAATCAAACGTACAACGCCTTGGCCGCGGCGGATACCGCCATCGTTTCCAGCGGCACCGCTACCGTCGAAACTGCTCTTCTCAACGTCCCCATGGTCGTCGTCTACCGCGTCACTCCCCTCACCGCTGCACTCGCCAAACCTCTCGTTCGAACAAAATTCTTCAGCATGGTCAATCTGGTCGCCGATCATCAGGTCGTCCCCGAGCTGATGCAAAGCGCCTTCACTCCGGAACGCGTCTCCCTTGAAGTCCTGCGTCTCCTGAATGACCCCCGCGCACGCGAAGATCTCCGCTCCGGCCTCGCCGAAGTCCGCAATCGCCTCGGTCCCCCGGGAGCCGTGGACCGCGCCGCCGACGCCATCGCTGCCCTTCTCGCAACTCTCGCTGGCAACGCGTAGCCCCGTCTCTGCTATCCTATACATGCAGACGGGTGTTGCTCTGCATCCCGACGAAAGGTGCCCTTTGAGAGATTTAATGCCACCCCGCCGAAGATTTTGGGTTCTAATCGCGCCCCTGCTCGTCGTCTGGTTCTCCTGCGGAGCATCCCTGCTCCAGGCCCAGGTTCCCTACCAGGTCGGTTTTCTGGCCGATCATTACGACATCTCCGCGACTCTCGACTCCAACCGCCAATCCATTAGCGCCGTGGCCAAAATCGAATTCACCGCCACTACCGTCACCGGCAATCTTCGCGTCGAACTGCACCCCAACCTCATCGTGAGCGCCGTCACCACCGAGGACGGCAAAACCGTCGGTTTTGGCCGCGATTCCATGAATCCTCTCGATGTATTGGTCACCCTCCCGGCTCCCGTCGCCGCCGGGGGCCACGTCACTCTCACCTTTACCTATTCCGGCCTTCTCGCGAACTCTGAAAACAGCCCGGTTCCCGGCGTCAGCGCCGCCGTCATCGGCCATGACAATGCCTATTTGCTCTTGCCCGCCCGCTGGTTTCCTCTTACGGACTATCCTTCCAACCGCTATACCGCCACCTTCCATCTGAATGTCCCCGACAATTTCGCCGTCGCTGGCTCCGGCAAAACTTCCGCGCCGACTCCCCTGGCGGGAACGGCTGCGGTGGGCGGTGGCCGCCTGCTCTACACCTTTGACTGCGCCACGCCCGGCCCCCACGGCACTTTCGTCGCCGGCAATCTCCAGCTCAACCCCAAGCAGTCCGAAGGCATCAACGTCGCCGTCTACGCTCCGCGTTCCGATTCCGCCAATGCCCAGGGTTTCGCCGACGATGTCGCCCATGCCATCACGGTTTTCTCCGATATGTTCGGCGGCTTGCCCGACCCCGACATGCAGGTGATTCAATTGCCCGACGGCACGCTCCAGAGCTTCTCCGCGCCTGGCCTACTTTTGCTCGGCCGTCGCCTCTGGAACCCGAAGAGTTCCGAGCGCACCATCGCCGGCCTCGTCGCCTCTCAATGGTTCGGAAACTCCATCCTCCCAGCCACACCGGGAGACGTCTGGGTCACCGATGGCTTGGCCCACTATTGCGAAGAGCTGTACGCCGAACAAAGCGCGGGCAAGGAAGCCGGCCTGCGCACTGTTGACGAATTTGCCGTCGGCGCTCTTATGTACGAAGACGCCGCACCGATCGCGCAGGCCGCCCGCCTCGCCCCCTATTCCAGCGATTACCGTTCCGTCGTGCTCAACAAAGGCGCCATGGTTTTCCACATGCTCCGCGCTCTTATGGGAGACGTCGCCTTCAGCACGCTCCTTCATGATTTTGCGACGCAATACGCTGGCAAGACCGCGCGGATCGATGACTTCATCAATATGGCCGACAAAGACGTCCAGGCCGCCGCCAAGCCCGGCGAAGTGGCCCCCAACCTCCGCGCCTTTTTCGCCCAGTGGCTCAATTCCACGGGTGTACCGGACTTTAAGCTCGACTACGTCGTCTACCGCACTGCCAAAGGCTTCCGCATCGTTGGCAAAATCAAGCAGCCCATCGACACTTTCAGCATGCCCGTCCAGATTCGCGTCGACACCGAAGGCAATCCGGAAACGAAATGGGTCGATGTACTCGGCACCGACTCGCCCTTCACTATCGAGACTTTCGGACGCCCCAAACCCGGCGGCATCAAGATTGACCCGAACAACCTCGTCCTCAAAGGCAGCGTTTCCCTTCGCGCTCGCGCCGCCATCGCTCGCGGCGAAGAGCTCGCCGAAAAGGGCCTTTATTACGACGCTATCAAGCAGTATCAGCGTGCCCTCTCGATCCAGCCCGGTCGCCCCCTCGCCAACTTCCGCATGGGGGAAGCCTTTTTCTATCAGAAGAACTATCAGGCGGCTGCCAACTCTTTCCGCGAGGCTTTGCAGGGCGTCCCGGAACCCTCCGAAAAGTGGACCGAGGTCTGGGGCCACATCTATCTCGGCAAGATTTTCGACCTCCTCGGCCAGCGCGCTCGCGCCGTCAATGAATACAGCAAAGCCAAGCAAACCAACGACGACACCGGCGGCGCTCAGGGTCAGGCCGAAGCCTTGCTCAAGAAGCCCTATTCTGAAAACGGCGTCTCCGCTGCGGATCCTGCCACTAGCAAGACCCCAACGGCCGCTACCCCAGTCGCAACTCCGGCCGGCGATCGTCCTGTCCTCAAACGGCCCAATCCCAGCCAGTAGCAAGCTCTCCAAAGTTTTATTTGGACAAAAAAGGTAGGCCTGCGCTATATTGGCTTTAGGAAATTCCGCAGTCTAAGCGCCGCCGGCAATCTGCCTGGCGGCTTCTTTTTTTCGGAGAGACGCCGTGGTTTAGCAAATCAGTCGCCTGCTCTCACCGTACAAGTGCTTTCAACTTGCAGGGTGGCAAGCTCCAAGAGACCCAGGAAATTATGAGAGGAGAAATTCGAAGAATTCTGCGTGCTTGACGCATGAGGCAAGCTATTTTGGCCAGGATTATGTTACCTTCTATGTCTTTTAGAATCAACACTTACAGAAATCGCCCGTAAGTGCAGATTCCAAACGGCTTACTAAAATTCTAACTCCTTTAGAATCCGCACTTACGAAATACCGGGAGGAGGGGTGAATATGGTTAACTAGGTATCGGCTCCGCATCCCTGTGCCAGGCGCTTCAGTTTACGCGGCTTCCATTCCACAGACTTGGCGGATGAACCCTGATCTCATCCGCCCGATTCAGTTCAAGGCGGCTAGTTGCATTTGATTCCATGTCTGGCTAAACACCTCGCAAGCCGCCGGGTCGAATAGCACGAAATAGATCTTCTCGATCGAGGTCTGCGCCTTCAAATGCCGGACCGCTTCTTCGAGCAGGATGGCGGCGCACTCTTCCATCGGAAATCCCGCGATTCCGGTGCCCACCGCGGGCAAGGCAATCGTTTTGAGCCCGTGTTCGCAGGCGATGCGCAAGGAATATTCCACGGATTGGCGCAATGTCGCTGCGGTCGTTCTTCCGCCGAGCTGCATGCTGGCCGCGTGAATCACGTGCCGTGCCTTCAGCTTGCCGCCGCCGGTGATCGCCGCGTACCCCAGCGGGATGCTACCGATGGCGTCGCATTCGCGCTGGATTTCTTCTCCGCCTTTGCGCCGGATGGCTCCCGCAACGCCCCCGCCTAGTTTCAGATCGTTGTTAGCGGCGTTGACGATGGCATCCGTATTCATGTCCGTCAAATCGCCCTGCTGGATCACGATTCGTTCTGAGAGTGCATTTTTCATCGGCTTTGCTTGTGGGCGTTTCACTTCAGCAGTTTGATGTAGGCCGCTTCGTCGAAACCGAGCACGATCTGGCCGCCGCGAATCACCATGGGCCGGCGGATAAGATTCGGTGTCGCGGACATCAGTTTGATGGCCTCGGCCCGCGCAGGGCGCCTTCTCACCCATGTTTTTCGCGCGGTAGAGCTCATTCCGCGGATTTAGAAATTGTTTGTAATCGCGAGCGCCGATAAGTTTGTCCAATTCTGCTTCGCTCAAGCGATCCTTATCCAGGTTGCGGGAAACCAGCTCCGCGCCGTGCTCGAGCAAGAAACTTCTTGCTTTGCGGCAGGTCGTTCAAGTCGGTTTCTCGAGAAACTGAATTTTCACCTTGGCCATTGATTTTTCCTGGCTAGTATCGCGGAACTTGCGGATCGATCTCAACCGACCAGCGCTCGATCCCGCCGGCCATCGACTTCGCCCCTTCGACGCCCTGTTGCCGCAGCCACGCCGCTGCATCCAGGCTACGCATCCCGTGGTGGCAGTAGCAAATCACGTCGTCCGCATCCAGCAAAGCATTCAAATTCGCGGGCAGCGTGCCCAGCGGGATCAATCTCGCTCCGGGAATCCGGCACATCTCGAATTCCCACTGCTCGCGCACATCCACGAGCAACACCTTCTCGCCTCGCGCGATGCGTTCGTTCACTTCTTTTGCGGTAATTTGGAGATCGTTCATTTTCACTCTCTGACGTGCGGAACACTTACAAATCAAATCTCTACTTGCCCTGAAACTTCGGCGGTCTCTTCTCGAAGAATGCCCGGATTCCCTCGCTGCAATCTTCGGAATGGAAGCACTTCATTTGCTGCTCGACTTCGTGGTCCAGCGCCTTCACCAGTGCTTCTTTCTGGCTTCCTAAGAGCACTTTCTTAACCGCGCGAATCGCCATCGGAGGCCCTTGCGCGATTTTCTGCGCCAGAGCCTTCACTTCCGCTTCCAATTGCGCCGCTGGCACGACTCGGCTGACAATTCCCAGCCGCAGCGCGGCCTGCGCATCAATCATATCCCCGGTATAGAGCATTTCGGCGGCAATGGAAGGCCCCACAAGCTCCGGAAGGAAATACGTTCCTCCATAATCCGGGAACAATCCGACTCGAGCGAAATTCTCTCCAAAAGTCGCAATGTCCGCTGCGACGCGAATGTCCGCCGCAAGGGCAATATTCATTCCGGCTCCCGCCGCGGCCCCATTCACGGCCGCGATTACCGGCTGCGGCATCAGGCGCATTTTCAGGACGGCCTGCATTCCCGCGCGCAGAATCGGCTCGAGTTCCGCCGTCTCATTGCGCTCGCGTCCGCGCCCGATGGCGGCGAGGTCGCCACCCGCGCAGAAGGCCCTGCCCGCCCCGCTCAGCACGACGACGCGAATGGAATCGTCCTCCGCGATTCGCGCGAGCGCTTCGTTCAACGCCGTCGAGAGTTCGCCATTCAGCGCATTGAGCTTGTCGGGGCGATTCATGACCAGCACGGCCATGCCCGCGTGCCGGTTTTCTAGCAGAACCGGTCCCGCGGTTGCCGTTTGCGCAGCGTCACTCATGCCAGCTCTCCGTACTAATGCCCTGCGGGGTCATGGTCCTTGGCGTCGCGTTCTTTTTCGTTTCGCGCCACGAGCTGCGCTAGTTTGCGAAAGTGCTTGAGCTTATCACTCTTCCCCTGCGTATTCTGTCCGCTGGTGGAAGGCAGGACGTAGACGCGCGCCCCGTACAGCGGCTCTTTCTGCAAGCCAAACTTGCATTTGCGCTGGGAAAACTGTTCGTACACTATTTTCCCGTTGAATGCCACGACGTGCGGCGCGAACTCTTCTAGCTTCTGCGAAAGCACGATGCGGCCCTCGGCGAAGTCCTCCCGCGTGAGTTCTTCCACGCCTTTGGTAGGCCGCTTGACCAGGTCGGTAAGCCCGATGCCGAATTCGATAACTCGTTTGTCGTCGTGATAGTCAAACGGCTCCGGGACGACGCCGCTCTCATACAGGATTGGCCAGAACTGGTTGGTGCGTCCGGCATAGTAATGGCCGACGCGAACGGAAGATTCGCTCGGATTGCAGCCGATAATGACCAGCTTCATGCCCTTCCGGAGGTGGTCAGGGAGCGTTCGCATGTTCCTAGTGTTGCCTATTTTTGCTTACGAGTGCCAGAGATTAGCCGCGCACGGACTCAACGGTCAAGACCGATAACATGGAGAAGTTTAACGATTGCGCGAAGCGGCGTCAAAGCGGGAGTTGCCTTCGTCCCGCACCTACCCATCAAGCGCCGGAGGCCGCCCGGTGCGATACCCCTTGGGCGCAACTCTTGCAGAATTTTGAATCCCGACCCTGCCTTCCCTCATCGAAACGTGTGAGGAAGTCTTGGGCTGTGCTGACTTGTGCTAACGTAAGAACGGAGACATTGGCAGGGCTGCTGTTCAGCCCTTGGGATACTTTGAGCGCACCTAATCCACACCGGCTGCCCTCGACAGTGGCCCGCGAAGACGAGCATCTTCTCGTCGCAGCGGCAAAATCTGGCGACGTGTCGGCCTTCGAAGAATTGGTCAGCCGCTACGAGCGCAAGATTTTTCGTCTGACCATGAACATCACCGGCAACCGCGAGGATGCCGAGGATGCCATGCAGGACGCCTTCCTGAAATCCTATTCCCATCTAAAAACTTTTCAAGGTGATTCGCGGTTCTACACCTGGCTGGTGCGCATCGCCGCCAATGAGGCCTTGATGCGGCTCAGGAAGCGCCGGCCAAATCAGTTTTCCCTGGACGAGCCCGTGGCTGGCGAGGAAGATTTGATGCCGCGCGAGCTGCAGGACTGGGGTCCGGGACCTGAGCAGCGCTTTGCGCAAACGGAAATGCGCGAAATCTTGTCCAGCGTCATCGAACAACTGGAGCCGGATTATCGAATGGTCTTCGTACTGCGTGACATCGAGGAGCTTTCGACGGAAGATACGGCTTCGGCGCTGGGCATTTCCGTGCCGGCAGTCAAGTCGCGGCTGCTGCGCGCGCGGCTGAAGCTGCGGCAAAAGCTGGATCGCTATTTCAAGCAGGGTGGCGCAAATTGAATTGCCAGGACATCATCCACGAACTTTCGACTTACATCGACGGCGAACTCGACGGTGCGATGAAGCGGGAACTCGAAAGTCACCTGCAAGATTGCGAAGAGTGCCGGCTGGTTGTGGACCAGACGAAAAAAACCATCCAGATCTTCTGCGATTGCGAACCGATCGAACTCCCCGGCGGGGTGCGCAACCGGCTTCACGAAGCGTTGCGCCGCAAACTCAACCAAACTGCGCAATAGCTGGCGCAAACGTCAACGAGTTCCAGAGCGCATCTACCCGGCCAGACCGTCCGCCCAGAGAGGCAATTCCCTGCCCAGTCCTTTTTCTCGCGCCATTGCATAGACTTTCAC
Source organism: uncultured Acidobacteriota bacterium (assembly GCA_963824515.1). GTDB lineage: Bacteria > Acidobacteriota > Terriglobia > Acidiferrales > UBA7541 > Acidiferrum. Next base: position 96,010 of record CAWGPN010000002.1, on the reverse strand, counting down.
CGCTGCGGCCAAATCCCAGGACGCAATCCCATTCGATTTGAAAAGCGTGACTTCGGAATCGCTGGTGCGACCGGAGGCCTTTCCGGCCACGACGTCCGAGAGTTTTTTGACGCCGGTCCAGCAAATCTCATCGCCCTGAAACGCGAGGATCAGGTCGCCCGCTTCCTGGCGGGATTGCTCGATGGAATCCACGACAATTACGTCGGCGCTCTTCACGGCATCGTCATCGAGCTCGCGCTTGTGCGCGTGATTCGCGCCGATGGCATTCATGTGCACGCCGGGAGATAGGTCCGCGCCGCTCATCACGGGATTCGCCGCCGTGGTGGCGGTGCAGAGGATGTCCGCGCCGCGAACAGCTTCGCTCGAGGAGGCTGCGCTTTGCACTCTAACGCCCAATTTTTCGCTCATTTCCTTGGCGAATTTTTCTCGCCTGGCGGCGTCGCGGCCATAGACTCGCGCGAACTCCAATTTGCGTACCAAAGCAATAGCTTCCAATTGCGTGCGGGCCTGGCCGCCGCTGCCGATGATGGCGGCGGAACCGCTGTTTTTTCGCGCGAGATATTTTGTGGCCACGCCAGAGGCCGCACCGGTACGCAACTGGCCCATGTAATCCGCTTCGATCAACGCAAGCAAATCGCCCGATTTCATTTCATAAAGCGGGACGAGAAACTGGAGGCGTCCCCGCGAGAACGTGTACTGCTTCATGGCGATAAAGCCGCTGGAAAAATCGGCCGCAGCCATGTAATGAAAAAATCCGCCGCCCGGCAACTCGAACCGGCGGCGTGGATGAACCACGACTTCCCCAGCGGCCTGCTTTCTCGATATTTCCTCGACGGCCTCGATGGCCATGGGCATGGTGAGCACAGTTCGCACTTCGGATTCGCTGATATGCAGCGTCATGCTTCGCTTTTCCTTTCGCCGGGCCGCACACTGCAATCTGCGCGACCGAAATGGTCGTACCTTTCCCTCAAACTGGGCTACTTTTCCGGCGGATGGCTCTTCCCGGCACGGATGGGTTTCTTCGCACCTGCTGGGCCTTCGCGGATGCGGCGGACGACCGTCTGCATCAGACGATAGACGCGCTCGGACTGGGGTGCGTCCATTTCGTGGAAGCGAAACTCGGGCTCGCCCTTCGCGCTTTTTCCAACTTGAACGGGCAACTGGCCGCACAGTTTGTTTTCAATAAAAGCGGTCTCATAGCGCTCCCGGCGCACGTTCCAGGTATAAACGCGGATGGTGGTGAAATCGCAAGGCTGGCCTTCGGGGCCGCGGGCGGCGGCGACCAGATACTGCGGTTTATCGCCGGAAACGGGATCGCTGACGCGATTCAGCTCGAACCAGGCGATGGGGCGGATGCCAGCGGAGGAGGCCGCATCGCGAATGGCGTCGGGCAGATCGAGTTCGATAAAGCGCGCGATGACCCAGCCGGCGACGGGCACGGTTTGGTCGCCGGGCAACGTCGCGGTCGTTTCCGTGGCGCGCGAAATGGGTTCACCCGGCGGCCGCGTGGCCACGGCGCGAACCAGATACCAATCCTCTTTTTTTGATTCCGGCGGCTCGCCCAGCGATTCTCTTTCATCGGACACCTGGACCCAATTCGCGACGGCACGGCCAACAACTTCCACGGGCACGCCGCGGCCAAACTGATAGAGTTTCGCCCGCGTACGGCCGGGCGCAACGCGCAGATTGGTTGGGACCTTGGTGCGGCCACGGGCTTGCACGGGCATCGGCGCAACCAGCTGGAGCAGTTTGATACTGCGCTGCCAAAGGGCCGGTTCAATCAGGTAACGGCCTTCGACCCAGCCCGTCTCGCCGGTAATCGTTCTCACTTTAGTGCTGTCGTTGCGTCGGCCGATAACGTCGACGCGGTCACCGTAGTGCAGGGTGTCCAGGGGCTCCCGCACCTGCGCGATGCTGCTCCAAAGGACGGCGGTGCGCTCTCCTACATAGGCCTCTCCCAGAATTTCGTGCTTGGGCCTGAAGTACCAAGCCAAGAGGGTCACCAGCAAGAGCAGCGGCACGGCGATCAGCAGTTTGCGCTTCATGCGGGGCTTCCAAGAATCGCGACGATGGATGGTCGCGGGACATCCTCAGAGAGCTGGGATGGGCCGGGCATGGCATCCTTAGCGGCAGCTTGGCAATTTGTCGGCATCGAATCCAAGAGTCTGGCTGTTTTCACCGAGAATTGTACCTGATTCCTGGCCGTCTCCGGCACCGAGCATACACGGAATGTTTTTCTGCTAAAATGCCGCTGCGCCGGGACGGTCTCCCCATTCCGCGGCAGAGGAACTCGATGAAATCTCTCAATGCCTTGCAGCCGCTGGCCTTGTTGCTGATGCGCGCGGTCTTCGGCATCATTTTCATGGCGCACGGCTATCCGCTGCTGGCCCACCGAACGAGCGGGCCGCAGGCGCTGTTCGTGCAGCACGGCGTTCCCGGTTATTTCGTTTTTATTGTGGGTGTAGTTGAAGTTTTTGGGGGAGGCTTGCTGCTGCTGGGTTTGTTCACGCGTGGAGCGGCGCTGCTTTTGGCCATCGAAACGGTTTTTCTGCTGTGGAAGGTCTATCCGCCGCATAGTTATCTTGCGGTGCACGAGTATGCCTACGCGACGGTGGTGGCGGCGGGGTGTTTCGCGCTGGTGACTTTTGGTGCGGGGCTATTCTCGGTGGATTACCCGCTGTTCGAGAGCGGCGGGAAGTCGCGCGCGCCGCGGGGTCCGAAGCCAGGCAAATAGCGAGGGACGGTCATCCTCGGAAGGATGACCCTACAGGCAGTTCACTCGAACGTGGCCTGATGGCACAACCGTAGGGGCGCGATATTTCGTGCCCCCGCAGATTTTTCTGGAAGGCGATGCTAGGCGGTGGTGACGGTGGTGGTTGTGGGCACGACACCGCCGGGAGCGAGGGGCAGGACGATCCAGAGAATCACATAAGCGAGAAGGCCCGTGCCTCCGCAAATCAGGAAAATGAGCCAGATCAGACGGATGATGGTGGGATCCATGTCGAAATAGTCGGCGAGGCCGGCGCACACCCCTGCGATTTTCTTGTCGGTGCTAGAACGCATGAGGCGCTTCTGAGCGCCAGTAGCAGGAGAGAGGCCCGGCGAGCCGGATTCGGGCTGTTTGGCGCCGCAGTTGTAGCAAAACTTGGAGCCGATGGCGATGTCTTTGCTGCAGTTTGGGCAAGTCATTTTCGTACCCCCAAAGTGATCGTAGTTCTTGGTCTTCCTACAATAGGATACGCCAAAAAGAGGGAAAAGGTTTCCCACAATGGAGCCTGCAAGGCTGGTCTCGATTAAAACCCTTATCAGGCTCGGGATATCTGTTCGATGCGGTTTGGCGATAGTTCCCGGATTGCCGGCCATCCGACGGGCAAGTGCGAAGGGAACGAATGCGGAATGACATTGCATTTATGGCTGACAAAATCACCGGCATGGTGAATTCATGCAGTTATGGAATGGTGTTACTCTTCCTGCCAGTTCAAGACCGAGGTGTAAACACATGTCCGTTCACAGGGTTTGTCTGCTCTTCCTTCTTGCATGCGAGCCACTTTGGGGGCAGCAGCCGATTGTCAAAGCGCCAGGCGAGCCGAAAAATCTGTACGCGGTCAAACAGGAGTTGATCAAATATCATGAATGTGATCAACCGAATTGCTACGGACCACAACTGGAGCGCCAAGCCGATGTGGCAATCGCTTTTCTGAAGAAAAGCGTTGTCGACGCAAAACCCAAAGAGAAGCTGGCGATCGTGCTGGACATCGATGAGACGGCCCTCTCGAACTGGCCAGTCGAGACACTCGACGACTTCGCCTATATTCCCAACGACCAACAGTGGTGCGTATCGCTCCACTGCGCGAGGGCCATTGCAGCGACACTGCGGATTTTTCACGAGGCCGAGAAGCTCAAGGTCGCGGTGTTTTTCATCACAGGCCGTCCGGAGGCCCAGCGGAAGGATACCGAAATAAATTTGCATATCGAGCAGTACGATCACTGGGAAAAACTCTATCTGCGGCCCGTGAATCATCCTGCCAACCAGTCCGTGGCCGACTACAAATCAGGCATCCGCGCGGAGATTCTGTCGCAGGGATACCGGATCGTCTTGAACGTGGGCGATCAAATGAGCGATTTGGCGGGAAGTCCGATGGCAGATCATTCCGTGAAAATGCCGAATCCGTTTTACTACATACCTTAAGATCTGCAGCGGCCGATCCGTATGCGGCAGTTGCACGCGTGGGCCCGATTGCGCCGAGCATAGGCGATACATTTTGGCTCCTGCCGGATGCTGGCTTCCGTCGAGGCGAAGGACGAGGAAACCGCAAGTAATCCCATCCGCCAGACCGGACTAATTATGGCTCCGTTTAGTATTCCAGTAATTGCTTGACGGCGGAGGTGATGTGGGTGGTCTGGGGAAGAATGACGTCTTCCAGTTTCGGTTGGTAGGCGCAGAAAGTGTCCATGGCGGCGACGCGTTTCACAGGGGCGTCGAGTTGGTCGAAAAGCTCATCGGAAATGCGCGCGGCAATTTCCGCGCCGTAGCCCCAGCTCAACATGTCTTCGTAAGCGACGATCACGCGATGTGTTTTGCGGACGGTCGCGGCGATGGCTTCCCAATCGAAGGGTGAGAGCGAGCGCAGGTCGACGATCTCGACGGAAATGCCTTCCCGGTGTAATTGAGCGGCGGCGACTTCGGCGCGATGCACGAGAGCGCCGTAAGTGATGATGCTCACGTCGGTGCCCTCGGTGACAAGGCGCGCCTTGCCAAAAGGAATGGTGTAATCGGGGCCGGGATATTCGGAGCGATTGTAAGGCTGGCGATAGAGATGCTTGTGCTCGAGGAACATGACGGGATCGTCGCAGCGGATGGCGGTGCGGAGAAGACCGGCGACGTCGAGCGCCGTTGAGGGCATGACGACGCGAAGGCCGGGGCAATGCGTGAAAATCGATTCGCCACTCTGGCTGTGATAAATGGCGCCGCCGGTGAGATAGCCGCCGATGGCGACGCGGAGGACAACGGGAGATTTGAAGACGCCATTGGAGCGCCAGCGCATGACGCAAAGTTCATCGCGGATTTGCATCATGGCGGGCCAGATGTAGTCGAAAAATTGGATTTCGGCGACGGGCTTGAGGCCGCGCTGGGCCATGCCGATGGCGCGTCCGACGATGCTGGCTTCGGCGAGAGGCGTGTTGAAGACGCGATCGTGGCCGTACTTGCGCTGCAATCCGGACGTAGCTTTGAAAACGCCACCCTTGCCTTTGACCTGCTTCAGGGCATCCTCGCGGCTGGCATCGGCGACGTCCTCGCCGAAGACGGTGATGCGCTCATCGCGGGCCATTTCGTCGGAAAGCGTGGCGGCGACCATTTCGACCATGGTCTTGGGAGGGCCGAGAAAATGCGGCTGGGCTTCGAAGGCGGAAGAAGTGGGATCGATATCCGGGGAATAGATATTTGTGCGAATGGAATCGATCGAAGGCTCTTCCGCGGCGAGCGCTTCATCGGCAGCGTTGCGGATTTCCTGGTCGGCTTCGGCTTCCAGAGATTCCATTTCTTTTTGGTCGAGAATGCCCTCACGAATGAGGAAGAGCGAAAATTTCGAGATGGGATCGCGGTGTGCTTCTGCTTCGCGCTCCTCGGGAGTTTTGTAAAGCTTTTCATCATCGGAAAGCGAATGAGAATACGGCCGAGTGCAATGCGCGTGGATGAGAGCGGGCCCACGGCGGTCGCGGCAGTACTGAAGGGCGGATTTGGCGGCGGCATAGCTTTCGAGAGGGTCGGTGCCGTCGCATTCGGCGATATGCAAGCCGGGAAAGCCGCGAGTTAGTTTGGAGATGCTGCCGCCGGCGGTTTGCACTTCGATAGGGACGGAAATGGCGTAGCCGTTGTCTTCGATGAGATAGAGGAGAGGAAGCTTTCTGGAGCAAGCGGCGTTGAGAGATTCCCAGAACTCGCCTTCGCTCGTGGCACCATCGCCGCCGGAAACAAAGACGATTTCGTCGGATTCGTGGCGCACGTACTCGCCGAGGGGCGCTTTCTTGGCTTGCGCGAGAGCCTTGGGGCGGCCTTCATAGTAAAGGGTAGCTTCCGCAGCGCCCACGGATTGCACAAATTGTGTGCCTGTGCAGGAGGATTTGTTGACGATGTTCAGTTTGGGCTGGCCCCAGTGCGAAGGCATCTGGCGGCCGCCGGAGCTGGGGTCGTCCTTGGCGCCGACAGCTTGCAGCAGCATATCGACGGGCTTTACGCCGAGCATCAGACAAAGGGCGCGATCGCGATAATAGGCGTAGATCCAATCGACGCCGGGGCGAAGAACAAGCCCCACGGCGGCGGTGACGGCCTCGTGGCCGGCGCCGGAGATTTGAAAGAAGATTTTATTTTGGCGCTTGAGCTGAATTTCGCGGTCGTCCAGCTTGCGGGAAAGATACATGGTGCGGTAAAGGCGGAGGAGCGCATCGCGGTCGAGGCCGTGCAATTTCGGGGAGTCCAGCCTGGCAAGTTTCGCACGCGTTTGTAACGCCATTCGATCTGCCCTCGTTGGGAAGCGGAATTTGGCCTCAGCGGGACTCTATCATACAGGAAAAGTTGCTGTAGCCGGGCACTTTGGAAAGCCTATTCCAGAGACTCGAATTGTTTTACGACTTCATCCCATTCCGCCTCGCCCTGCCGCACGACGCGCGGAGAAGCCTCCTTGAAAGGCTCCTCAGAAGGAATGCGCTCGATCCATTGGTGCTCGGTGAGCTTCTCGTGGCCGGAAAAATAGAGACGAACGAGAAGATTGACCTTGCCATCCGCAGGCGATGTTTCCTTCCCGGGCTCCTTCGGGGCTTCCGCTTCGGCAGTTTTGGCTTTGGACTTTGCTTTTGTCTTTGGTTTTTCAGCTTTGGCAGTTTCGGCGGCCTTCGGTGCCGCCTCGGAAGCGTTTTTGGCCTCGGTCTCGGGGCGTTCGAGTTTGTAAAGCAGCTTTTTGTCGAGGCGATATGCCTGCTTCCAGCTCTCGAGTTTATGGCGCGCGAGCTGGGCTTTCTCTTCGTCCGTACCGAAATCAAAGAGGAGATACGTGTGAGCCATAAAATAAGTCTGCGACGCGGACCGCGGCAAGTCAAGACGGGGGAGCGAGCCGGTCACTAGTTGCCAGTGCTGTTTGCGGCAAACAGGCAGCGAAAAGGAAGAGTGCAGAACCCGCCTTCAGAGCACAAAAGCAGGATGCGCCGTAGGCCGACTGCGCCTGGATGAGTTGGCTGAGGGTGCTAACGGAAGAACGGTGGCGAACGTCTATTTGGAGTATTATTGATAACTTGCGAAGCTTCGTGAGTGCAAGAAAACAAGAACGCGTTCGAGTGGCCGCGGCATGGCTCTGCCTGCTGGCGGTAGTGCTATTGTATGCCCCGCTGGCCGGCGCGGCGTGGTCAACGCGCGGCACGATGAATTGCTGCGCGGGCGGCCTCTGCCCCATGGCCGCGCATCACCACCACAGGCAGCGTGGCACTTCCGCGAAAGATCCGACTCCCATGAACTGCGGACACGAAATGGGCGGGCCGAGCAGCGCGATATCGAGCTGCATGTGTAGCTGCAAGATTCCGGCGCGCACCGCGCTACTTCCTGGGGCGTTCCTGCTGCCGCCCGCGAATGATGCTTTGGTGTCCGACGAACTGTCGCAGCCCGCACGGATGGCGAATTCTTTGGAAATCTCCCGTTTTGTCCAGCCACTCTCTCCCCCGCCCCGATTCGCGGCTCAAGCCGTTTAAGAACTCTTCCCGTTTTCTCATACGTGTATTCACCGGCGCCGCGGCTGGATAGCCGCGCGAGCACTATTCCGTCAGGAGAAAAACAAAGTTCATGAAGGAAATTTTGTACACATTAGCAGCAATGCTCCTGTTTGCCGTGGCGGCCATTGCCACGGTGTTTGGGACGGTGCGCGGAATCGTCCACGATGCGCAGCACCGGCCGATTCCGGGCAGCGACGTGGTGCTGAAGGACCAGTCATCCGACTTCACGCAAAAAACGCAAAGCGACGCGAACGGCGAATTTCATTTCGACGCCGTGCCGCTGGGGACGTACACCATTACCGTGACGCACGCTTCGTTTGCGGGAGAAGCGCAAATAGTGACCGTGCTATCCGGGACGGCGCCGATTCTGCATTTCGAGCTGCAGATCGCGTCGCAAGCCGAATCCGTCACGGTATCCGCAGAAGCGGCGCCCGGACAAACCGAGTCGGTGACGCCGACGACGCTCGTCAACCGGAAGCAAATTCAGCAGACGCCAGGAGCAGCGCGCACGAATAGCCTGGCCATGATCACGAACTACACGCCCGGGGCGTACCTGACGCACGATCAGCTGCACGTGCGAGGCGGGCATCAGGTTAGCTGGCTGATCGACGGCGTGCCGATTCCAAATACAAATATCGCCAGCAACCTGGGGCCGCAGATCGATCCCAACGACATCGATGTGCTCGAAATGCAGCGGGGAAGTTATGCGGCGGACTTCGGAGACCGGACCTATGGCGCGTTCGACGTCGTGCCGCGCACGGGGTTCGAACGGAACAACGAGGCCGAACTGGTGATGACCGCTGGGAATTTCTATCAGACGGACGACCAGCTTAATTTCGGCGGCCACACGAATCGATTCGCCTACTATGCGAGCGTTAACGGCAACCGCACAAATCTCGGCCTGCAGACGCCGACTTCCGCGGTCATCCATGACGCGGCGAACGGGCTCGGAGGATTTACCTCGCTGATGTACAACGTGGATTCGGAGGACCAGTTGCGCGTTGTGGCGCAGGTGCGGCGCGATTTCTACCAGGTGCCATTCGATCCGAACGATTCAAACACGCAAGGGCAGTTCTTGAAGGATGCCAACCGCGAGAGCGATTCCTTCACCACGCTCACCTGGGTAAGAACGTTCAGCCCCGGATTGGTATTGACCGTCTCGCCCTTCTACCACTACAACAGCGCGAACTACGAAAGCAGTCCGCTGGATTTACCGAGTTCCACCAGGCAAAACCGCGCCTCAAAATATGAAGGCGGGCAAGCCACGGTTTCGTGGGTCGAGAAACGAAATAATCTGCGCGGGGGGCTTTATGCTTTTGCACAGCAGGACAGCCAACTTTTCAGCGTGATCTACAACTGCCCGACGCCGCCCACGGCCGATTGTCCGGAAACGAGCGCGTCGAATCTCACCCCCACGCAAGTGAATCCCCTGGGCAGCCTGACGGCAGTTTACGCCGAAGATCAGCTCCAGGTTACTCCCTGGCTTGCGCTAAATGCCGGCCTCCGCCAGACGCACTTTTCCGGAAACGTGGTGGAAAATGCGACCAGCCCTCGCGTCGGCGCGTCGGTACGCGTTCCGAAACTCAATTGGGTGTTCCGTGCCTTCTACGGGCACTTTTATCAAGCACCGCCTCTACTCACGCTCTCCGGGCCGATCCTGAATGCGGCAACGAACCAGAACCTGGGCTTTGCGCCCTTGCATGGCGAGCGAGACGAAGAACACCAATTCGGCGTGACGATTCCCTTCCATGGGTGGACCATCGACGCCGATAACTTTCTAACTCGCGCGAATAATTACTTCGACCACAATAATTTCAACAATTCGGACCTGTTCTTTCCCGTCACGATCCAGGGCGCGCGCATCAATGGTTGGGAGCTCACGCTGCGTTCACCCCGCATCCGGAATCGCGCGCAAGTGTATTTGACGTACTCGAATCAGCTTGCGCTAGGTTTTGGGAATATCAACGGCGGGCTGACGGATTTTTCGTTTGGGGATGGATACGGTTTGCTGGACCACGACCAGAGGAACACGCTGCACATCGGCGCGCAATACACGTTGCCGTGGAATTCCTACGCTTCAACCGACGTTTACTACGCTTCCGGGTTCACAAATGGCGATCCAGGCATTCCGGGGGACCATCTTCAGCCGCACACGACGTTCGACCTTTCCCTGGGCAAGAACTTTGGCGATCGGTTTACGATCAACGTGCAAGGCATGAATGTGGCCAACCGCCGCGTGCTGCTGGACAACAGCTTTACGTTCGGCGGCACGCACTACTTGAATCCGCGCGAAATCTTCGCGCAAATACGTTTTCATTTCCACTACTAGCAGTTGCGAGCTTCGAGAAAAAGTAGCGGAGAATCACTGTGTTCCTGGGAGCCCGTGCGCGACCAACGACGGAAATTTGACTTCGCCCGCTCTGCGAATTACGCTGGCGCGCGGTGAATTCATTGGCAACGGCGAAGCTTGCCATTTGCAACGCCCAGAAGGAGAGTTTAATGCGAAAAATGTGGATGGCCGCGATAGTGTGCTTGTTCGGCGCAATCGCGTCGCTGGCGGCGCCCCCCAAGATAGTTTATGTGCGGTGCGGGAAGCTGATTTACGACGCGAGCAAGCCGCCGATGGCCCCCGCGGATGTGGTGATCACGGACGGAAAGGTGACCGCTGTCGGCAAGGATATTCCAGCACCCGCCGGAGCGGAGCAGGTCGACCTTTCCAGCTTCACCGTGATGCCGGGATTCGTGGATGCGCACATTCACATCTGGTCCGGGCCATTTGGCAAGGCGGTGTCGAATCCGCTGGCCGCGTTGCGCGGCGGCAGGGCAATGAGTTACGCGCTTTCTTCCGGCGTGGTCGGAGCGCGCGTTTTGGGCACCGAAGGTTTCATTGACGTGGCGCTGAAGGAAGCGATCGAAGATGGCACGATTCCGGGGCCACATCTGGTGCCCGCCGCGCACGCGATTACCATTCCGGGCGGCCACGGCGACTTCTTTCCCGCACCGCCATTCCTGCCGATGGACGATTTCTATACGCCGATGAACGGCTTCATTAACTCGCCGACGGATGCGGAAAAGGCCGTCCATCTGCAACTGAAATACGGAGCGCGCGTGATCAAGGTGCTGGCGTCAGGCGGGGTGCTTTCGCCGCTCGATTCACCGACTTCGGAGCAAGTCTCGTTGGAAGAACTTCGCGTGATCGTCGAGCAGGCACACATGGCGCACGTGAAAGTGGCGGCGCATGCGGAGAATATTCGCAGCATCCGATCGGCGCTCGAGGCGGGAGTGGATTCGATCGAACATGGGTCAGAACTCGATCAAGCCGCGGCGGATTTCATGAAGAGCCACGGCGTTGTGCTCGTGCCCACGGTGTTCGTGGTGGAAGAGAGTGTGGAGAACGGCGTGAAAATGCATTTTCCGGAGTACGTCATCACAAAAGTGAATGCGCTGGCCAAAACGCATTTTCCGAGTTTCCAGCTTGCACTACATTCCGGCGTAACGATTGCGGCGGGGTCGGACCACTCGTATGCGCCGGGAACGGGAACGGTGCGCGATGAAATGATGGCGGAGGTGAAATACGGGATGACGCCGCAGGAGGCGCTCGTCTCCGGCACAAAAACGAGCGCGGAGCTGCTTGGCCTCGATCAATTGGGAACGATCGCCGTCGGCAAGGAGGGCGATCTCGTCGCGGTGGATGGCAATCCACTGAGCGACATTCATGCGCTCGAAAAGGTGCGAGCAGTGCTATTTCAAGGCAAGAATGTGGAACCCGCCAATCGGCACTAGAGGAATTCTCCTGATTTGAGGCTCACCTTCGTGCATTCTTCATGACGCGGTGAGCGACTGCCAGTACACTCTATCCTTCATGGCGGAAGACTCACAAAAACAATCCTGGCTGAATCGCACGGTTCTAGGCGTTGGCCTCACCAGCCTCTTTAGCGACTGGAGCCACGAAACCGCGACAGCGGTTCTGCCCGCCTTTTTGGCCGCGCTTGGGGCGGGGCCGGCCTGGCTCGGCGTGATTGAAGGCATCTCCGACGGGCTTTCGAGCTTCACCAAGCTCACGGCCGGCCATTTCACCGACCGCTTGAAACACCGCAAGCCGCTGGCCGTGTTCGGCTATGCCTTCACGGCGCTTTCGACGGCTTCGTTCGCTTTCGCCACACACGCCTATCAAATCCTGATCGGCCGCTCGGCGGCCTGGCTGGGCCGTGGCGTGCGTTCGCCCGTCAAGAAAGCGTTACTTGCGGCGGACGTTTCGCCGAATGCTTATGGGCGCGCTTTCGGCCTCGAACGGTTGATGGATACCGTTGGGGCGATTGTTGGGCCGCTTACCGCGCTGTGGCTGCTCGAAAAAACGGGCCACAACTACCAAAAAGTTTTTCTGTGGACTCTTCTGCCGGGGCTGATTGCCGTGGCTTGTTTCTGGCTGCTGGTGCGCGAGCGGCCCATCGTTGCGAAGCAGAAGCGGTCGTTCGTCAGCGGCATCCGCGATTTGCCCATTCCCTTCCGGCGTTTTCTGCTCGGCGTCGGCGTATTTGGCGCGGGCGATTTTTCTCACACGCTGCTCATTCTTTATGCTTCGCGAATGCTAGCACCCCGCTACGGGGTGGCGCGCGCGGCCAGCATCGCCGTCGTGCTCTATACGCTGCATAACGTGTTTTATGCCGGCTCGGCCTACACAAGCGGCTGGCTAAGCGACCACGTTCCGCAGCGGAAGATCGTGCTCGCAGGCGGCTACGCACTGGCTGGGATCACGGCGATCCTGCTTTGCACGGGCACGCATTCGCTATGGCTGCTTGGCGTAATTTTTGTTCTTGCGGGTCTGTACGTGGGTACCGAGGAAGCGCTTGAGGATTCCGTCGCGGCTGAGCTTGTGCCCAGAGAGCAGCACGGGATGGCTTTCGGTACGCTGGCCGCCGTCAACGCCGTTGGTGATTTCTTGTCGAGCCTTCTAGTGGGGTTTCTTTGGAGCGCCGTTTCCGTGCAAGCCGCTTTCGCTACTTCCACTCTTTTGTTTTTCGCGGGCGCATTTCTGATTCTCCGGCTTCGCCATTAACGAATTCGTTCGCCAGAAGTAAAAACGTCTGCAACTCATTCGTGCGGAGGAAGCTCCGCCGGCCATTCCGTGACGGCGATCCCACCGTCAGGCGCCAGCTCAATCGCGGGCGCGTAAAGTCCGAGGAACTTGCGCCGCCACCACAAGCCGTGCTCCCTTTTTTCGGCGATGGAAGTAAACCAGTATTGCCAGAGGACCGCGCGGACCTCCCTGGGAGGCGATTGCGGAAATGGATTGGCGGCGAAAAGCGCGAGCACGTCGGGATCGTTCGAAAGCAGGTGTCTCTCCGTGCGCAGGACGAGCGGATTGTCGCGCCACTCGCCGAGCGACGCGAACCAGAGGTTCCAATCGAATCGTGGCTGATACGGTGCGTAGATACGGGGCGCCTTATCCAGCTGTTGCGGCTTGTGGCGGAAAGGATAGGCGATCCAGGTATGGCCGTCGTTCGAGCCCTGAAATTCGATTTCATAGCGGCCGCGCGTCATGACGGCGAACAGGCCGTAACGGTTGGCGATTCGAAAGGGATCCAGCAGAGAGACCGGCGTCGTGGGAAGCGGAACCGGAGAGATCATCCACATCATTTGCACGGCGGTGGCATAAAAAATCCACGTCAGCAAAACCGCCAGGACGGCTACACGTACGGGCGACAACGAGAAACGAAGCATCTGCCACCGATCAGGAGGAGCGGCCTTCGCCGTCGCAGCTTCGTTTGGCGGTGGACTTGGTGATGCGGCCAAAATCGAGAGTTGGTCACCAACGGGCGCGCTCGACTCGATCGCAGATGTGGTGGCTCGATCGAGAAGCTGCTTTTTCCATTTCGCTGGGACAAATTGCATCAGGAAGGCGTCGTCAAGTAGCAGAAATCCGAGCATGAGGACCAAATAGTTCAGAAACGTGTAGTTGGCGGTGAGTATGATGCCGATCTGCCACGGGGTTACAAGGAAAAAGAGTGCGATACGAATGCGGCGAGGAAGAAACGCCGTCCAGATCAGCACCAACTCGAGCGCCAGCGTAAAGAAAGCCAGGGTGGCGTGAAACCAGTGCGGAAAATGCTGGACGTACCACCCAATCCACGTAGGCAGAGGCCCGTTTTGATAATAGTCATCGAGCGCCGTTAAGTGGCGCCACTCTGGATCACCGCTCATAATCTTGGCAACGCCGGACTCGAAATAGATACGGAACCATTCCCAGAGTAGAAGATAAAATGCGGCGCGTACCGGGGGACGCGCCTCCCCAAGGCGCGGCCGAAGTCCGCCAGGAGCGAAGAAAAGCGAGAGAAATCCTGCGGCGAGCAGCATTCCGTCGGACTGGTAGCCTGAGAAATCTCCCGCAGCGCAGACAAACGAAAGAAAGCAGACAAAACAGATGACGAGCATGCCGCGCGGCCAAAGATTAAGAAACAGAAGAATGGCGGCGATCATGCCTGCCCAACAAAGGGCGAGGAGCATGTGCGAGCCGCTTGAAAACCACAGAAGGCTCGGCGCATACCAGTAGCGGGCAGAGCCGAGTTGATTGGCAATATTTTTTAGATACTCGCCGGCGGGCAGAATACCCTGGGGACTAATGAGTCCGCGGATCTGAAACACGAGCGAGAAAAATGCGGAAAAATAGATCACGCTGAGCGCGCGCAGGAAGATCCAGCGGGCGAGGAAGCGGTCTGAGGGCCCGTTGCGCGAATCGAAGAGCCAGCGAATGACAGACGAAGGAGTCCAGTCCATAGACGCGGGACATTATACCGGGAGGGAAGCGAGGGAAGGCTGATTCAAAATTTATCGGCGCGGCTATTTTTTCGGTGTGGGACGCGATTCTACATGCAGGGCGCAGGTGCCGTCCTCACAAAGCTCGCGGTTCCAGCGATAGCGATTGCGCGCGACCCATGCGTAGAAATGTTTCGCGGCGAAGTGAAGGCCCGGAACGAGCAGCAGCCATGCCAATAGATTCCAGCCGGGCAAAGCGAGGCCGATACGAGACCAGGCGTCCGCGCCGGAATAGACGCGGCCTGCGGGATCGACGGCCTGCATCAGGCGCATGGCCTCCTCGAAATCGACCTGGGGAAAACGGGTTGAGACGCTTGCGTCATGCAGGTCCAGCAATTCGATGCGACCGTGCGGGTCCATGCGCCGGACGCGGTCCACGCTTGCGCGGCACAAGTTGCAAGCGCCATCGTAGAGGACGGTAAGTTTGGTCACGGTTCTCCTTGCGGCTGCTGGCGTCGGCGCCGGCACATCTCACGAAACCTGGGACAACCGTCGCCGTCTTCATTCTAGCAGGCGGCCTCGGAGCAGCGTGAATTGGCCAGCGCCAAGGAACGCGTAGGCTCGGAGTTCCTCGACAGTCTTAGGAACAGTGCTCACTTCTCTGTTGCGGGCGCCAGGCCCGCATGCTAGGCTGGCGAACAAAAGGCGAATCGCAGGAGGCGTTCGTTATGTCCCATACTCTCGCTGTGCGGGCCGCGGATTCTGGCGCGCTCGAATCGCCCGCCGGCTCGCCGCTAACGCGCGTGCGAGAAGTTCTCGACGCGCTTGCCACCCGCGACGTCGATGGTGAAGTGTTGACCGCGTTGCGTTACTTTCCGGCACGCGAAGCGCAATGGGCGGAATTCCCTGCCTGGGTCCATGCCGAGCTGATCGCTGCATACGGGGCTAAAGGCATTCGCCAGCTATACACGCATCAGGCCATCGCCGCCGAGGCCGTCCACGCAGGCAAAAATGTGGTGGTTGTGACGCCAACCGCTTCGGGAAAAACGTTGTGCTACAACTTGCCAATTCTGAATTCGATTCTTGAAAACGCGGACACGCGCGCGCTGTATCTCTTCCCCACCAAAGCGTTGGCGCAGGACCAGTTGGCGGAGCTTTACGACCTTAATCAGCGCCTCGACAACCGCTTTGGCGTCTTCACCTACGACGGCGACACGCCTGCCGATGCCCGCCGCGCCATCCGCGAAAAAGGCCACGTGGTGCTCACGAACCCGGACATGCTGCACACGGGGATTCTGCCGCACCACACGCGCTGGACGCGGCTGTTTGAAAATCTTCGCTACATCGTGATCGACGAGCTGCATACGTATCGCGGGGTGTTCGGCAGCCATCTTTGCAATGTTCTGCGACGCTTGCGACGCATCGCGAATTTCTATGGGCGCGACCCACAATTTATTTGCTGCTCGGCGACGATCGCGAATCCCGGTGAACTCGCGGCCAGGTTGCTCGAAAAAGAAGTAGACGTGCTCGATGCCAACGGCGCGCCTGCCGGCGAAAAGACATTTGTGTTTTACAATCCGCCGGTCGTGAACCGCGCGCTCGGCATTCGAAGAAGCTATATCAACGAAACTTCGCGCGTGGCGCAGGAGTTTTTGAAGCGCGATTTGCAGACAATGGTGTTCGCCAATTCGCGGCTGCAAACGGAGATTTTGCTGACGTATTTACAAACGGCCAATCCCCATCCGCCTGGCAAACAGGAAACAATTCGCGGCTATCGCGGCGGCTATTTGCCAAACGAGCGGCGCGAGATCGAGCGCGGCCTCCGCGATGGCCGCATCCGCGGAGTGGTGAGTACCAGCGCGCTGGAGCTCGGGATCGACGTGGGTTCGCTCGACACCGTTGTAATGGCTGGCTATCCCGGCTCGATTGCCGGAACCTGGCAGCGCGCCGGGCGTGCCGGGCGCCGCAGCGGCAGCTCCTGCGCCGTGATGGTCGCGTCTTCCTCGCCGCTCGATCAATTTATCGTGCGCCATCCAGACTATTTCTTCGGTAACACGCCGGAGCACGCGTTCATCCAGCCGGACAATCTGGAAATTCTGATCAATCATCTGAAGTGCGCCGCGTTCGAACTGCCCATAGCACCCGGCGAACATTTTGGCGAAGTCGATTTGCCGGATCTTTGCGGGCGCCTCGCCGAAGCGGGTTATCTGCACCTTTCTGGAAATCACTATCACTGGACGCACGAAGCGTATCCCGCCGACACCATCAGTCTTCGCTCGATCAGCAGCGACAACTTCATCATTATTGACGTTACTGGCGGGGCCAATGTCATCGGCGAAGTGGATTTTCCGAGCGCGCTGGTATTCCTCCACGAAAAGGCCATCTATATTCACGGCGGGCAGCAATACCACGTCGAGCATCTCGATTTCAAAGAGCGCAAGGCGTACGTCAAGCAGGTGGACGTGGATTATTACACTGACGCCGTACGCTACACGCAGGTCCGCGTGCTTGAGGCGACGGAGACAGCTGCCGCGCCCGCGGCCGCAAATTTGCACTCCCACGGCGATGTGCTCGTCCGTTCGCAAGTCGTCGGCTTCAAGAAAATAAAATTCTTCACGAACGAGAATATCGGCGACGGGAAGCTGGAACTCCCCGAAAACGAAATGCACACGACTTCGTACTGGATCACGCTGGAGAGGCCACTACTCGAATCGCTTCCCTACAGCGTGAGCGAGCGGCAGAGCGGCATGTTCGGGTTGCTGCATGCGCTCGCATCCGTTGCCACGCTGCTTTTGATGTGCGACGGGCACGACCTTGGCACCGCCATTGGTGAGCGCCCGCCGGATCCTGATCTAGAGACTTCGGTTGTAGCAGCGCGGCATGCTGCGCCGTCACAAAGCCAAGGTACGGGCCCAGCCGCGATAGAGGAGTTCATACCTTCCCGACTCAGAGACGCCTCACGCGGCAATATGAAGGAATTCTTTGAGCCGAATCTATATTTATTCGATGCCTATCCCGGCGGTATCGGTTTTTCCGAGCCCCTCTTCCGTACCCACAAGTTGCTCATCCAAAGAACTCGCGAACTGATCGCCGCCTGCACGTGCGATTCAGGCTGCCCTTCCTGCGTCGGGCCAGCGGGCGACCTCGCCCCGCGCGCGAAAGAAGCCGCTCTCGCCATTCTCGACAGGTTGTGCGGCTAGATGGCTGCCTCCCCCGACAAGTTCTCCCGGCTCGCTGCGCTGCGGCCCGCGCGCCCAGCGCCATCGCGTCCGGCGGCTTTGGCCGCCCCCGACCAGGAGGATTTTCTCGCCCATTTGCTCGGCGCTGGAGTGGCGAAGAATCGTTTCGGCGAACACCTTGCCATTAGCAACTGGTACTCCACGCCTGAGTTTTGCGAGCCATCCGCCGTCGCGCTCGAACTACTTTCCCGTACGCGTGACGCCAATCATTCCCGCTCCACGCTCGCGGCTCTCGAGAATCCCTCTCAATGGCTCTTCCTGGACACGGAAACCACCGGGCTCGCCGGAGGCACGGGCACTTACCCGTTTCTCGTGGGCATCGCTTGGTGGGACGCCGGCGGACTGCAGGTCGAGCAGTTCTTCATGCGCGATTTCTCCGAAGAACATTCGCTCCTGCACGAACTCGCGGCGCGCCTCGCAGAGCGCCCCGTCCTCGTCACTTTCAACGGCAAATCGTTCGACTGGCCGCTCCTCGAAAATCGATTTACGATGACGCGCTCGATATCCACTCCGCGCCTGGCTGCGCATCTGGACTTGCTTCATCCCGCGCGCGCTCTCTGGAGGCTGCGCCTTGGCTCGGTTCGCCTTGTCGAACTCGAGCGCCACGTCCTGGATACCCAGCGGCTCGGCTGGCACCGCGAAGACGACGTTGCCTCCGCACTTATTCCACAGTATTACTTCGACTACCTGCGCGGCGGCTCATGCCAGCCGCTCGCAGGCGTCGTCCGCCACAACCAAATGGATCTGCGTGGTCTCGCCGCACTGTTCGGCAAGATCGATGCACTTCTCGCGGCACCCGATAGCGGCCGCGAGGGAGTAGACAGCCTCGACCTCTTCGGCCTTTCGCGTTTTCTCGAACGGCGCGGCGATTCCGATCGCGCCCATGTTGCTTGTTCGCAAGCACTCGAATTCGGTCTTCCGGCTGAATTTCTCCCGCGCGCTCGCCGCGAGCTGGCCCTTCTCGCCAAGCGCCGGGGCGACCACGCCGCCGCGGCTGCACTCTGGCTCGAACTTACGGCTGATCCTCAGGACGGCGTCCTGGCGTGCGAACAGCTCGCCATCCATTACGAGCGCCGCACAAAGGAGCTTGCTCGCGCCGCGGAATTCGCGCGCCTCGGTCTGGCCAAGCTTCAACGCATGCGCGCCCACTCGCGCGACCCTCTCGTTGCGGCCCGCGTCGCACGCCTTGCCGAAAAGTTTTTTAGCAGGGTCAAACGGCTAGAAGGGAGGAACAGAACCAGGAATAGAACTACGCGAGATGTTTCCCTCTTGAACTCCCCGGCCGAGTGAGCTCAATTAGCTGGCAGCTTGCGCCGCGATAACTATTTTTCACTCACCCAGACCCGGGCGAGAAGTGTTCAGATGGGCAGCCACGAAAATGTTGATTACCGGCTTCTTGCGAAGCGCTGTTGCCTTGGCCGCAGCAGGTACGGCCGGCCAGCCGATCATCCCGTTGATGCTGTCAAATACACTACGGTCCGCCCCCTCCACCGAAATGCACTCTGTGCCTAAGCACCGCAAGAAGACTCCTCCATCCGCGGTGTTGAAAGAAAGGAAATTCGGAAGCTTTGACGCATTCGTTTTATTTCCGTATTTCTTTTGGAGCGCCTCCGAGTAAGCTTCAAAGATCGCCCCGGCATGGTCTTCACTGTCCAGCCGCAAGCGCGCAATCAGGATCAGCCGTTTGCTCGTTTTCTGCTCATAGAGCGCGTACCTATCTCCTTCCCAGGCAGCAGCAAGCGGTTTGGCTCGCTCCCCGTCCAGAAACTGCTTCAGAATTTCCTTCCAGCCAAACTCGCCCATCACGTTTTCATCGATCTTCGCCCAGTCCGGGCCAAGCAATTTATCGAGCGAGGGAATTTTTACTGGAACGGAAGTTTCCGCCGATTTGTAAAGAGCGGGATGCATAATCTGCTGCGTCGAAATCGGCGGCATTGCAAAAACTCCCGAGATCCCGTTCCAACCCGATGTTCTCAAGATCGCCGCAGAAAACGTCAGTCCCGCAAGATACGGAAAGACCAGAGAATCCTTTAGAAACTGCGGGGCTTCTTTCAGCTTTGGCGTTTTGGACAAATCGCCTGCGAAGACGGAAGGATCAAACGGGGGCAAATCCTGGACGGAACGTCCGGTTCCTTCCAAAATGTAATCTGTCATCGCAGCCATGGCGCTTCCCTCCAGCACCGATTCGCGCGCCATCTCCGCATCGTCGTTGGGCCGCGCCGCCTTGACCCACGATTCGATATGAAAATGCTGGTCTTGCAGCGCGTGCGTCAGCTCATGCGCCATGACCATGCGCTGATCATCCAGCGGAATCCAATCCGCAACGTAAAATTCTTGCGCTTTTGGATCGTAGAGACCGGCGATCTGTTCGGTGAGCAATTCAACCATAAAGTGGTCTAAATCAAATCCTTTGGGAATCAAACCAAAAGCCTCAGCGCTTCGTTCCTCTCCATAGCGCTCTTTGGGATTTTTGTCGTCATCCATTTCCCGGATGACGTAAGCGCGTATTTCTCTCCGTGACTTCAACGTCTTCTTCAGCGGCGTGAGCAGCTTAAGGCCAGTGATTTCGCTCACTTGCCGGAGCACCTCATCGGCCGCTGCGGCAAACTCCGCGTTGTCCACCTTCGGTTGAACCGCGGCAGGTGGGGCCGCAGCAGCCTGTTGCGCGCGCAGCGCACCTTGATCGAAAATCCACAAAGCGACCAGCAAGAGCGCGCAGACCCAGCAGGCAACTCTTCTGGTTAAGAGGGGCATAATCTTTTGAGAATAGCAGATAATGCCGCGCGCGGCCGCGGCCAGCGAAGAGCGTGACGCATCAGAGAAAACAACGCCCGTGTTGGGCCGCTGCTCGCCTTTTTCATCCCCTGAAAGGCTGCCAAAGGTCTCAAAAAAACCGTCATGTGGACGCAAGTATCTAAAAGCAAGGAGGATAGCGGCGGTGCCACATTCTCAAAATTATGCGTGCGTTTTCTTACGAGCGAAGGCCAAAAATCATCTACGAAATCCACAGGTCGCCGTTCTGAATTCTTAACATAATGGTAATTCTGTTATACTCTGTTCTGTTAGATCCTAACCCGTTCTCGAGGAAAACATGCTCCCCGGACTTCGTCTGCGGCAAGCCCGTGAACGACTTGGTTTAACGTATCGCGACGTCGAACGCGCCAGTTTTGAATTAGCCGCGCGCCGGGGCCGTCCTGAATTGATTCTTCATATCAGCCGGCTGGCAGACATCGAGAACCGCGGCGTCGTCCCGGGCCTCCATAAACTGTACACACTCGCCGCGGTCTACCACCTCGACCCTCTCGAGATCTTCCGCTGGTACGACGTCCCCATCGAAGATTGTTTCCCTGATGGGGGTGCGTTTCATGCGCCGCACACGCATCTGGCCGCCCCGCCTTTTTCTCTCAAGACCCCTTTGCGTTTCGATCCGGCTTTCGATCCGAAACGAACAGAACTACTTTCCCGGATGGTGGAACAGTGGGGCAGTCTGGAAGGCATCCTTACGAACGGTAATTCCCGGCATCGTTATGGTTACATTGGCTCGTCGGACCGGCGCATGGTGCCCCTGCTGCGCCCTGGCAGCGTGGTCCTCGTCGACCTGAGCGTACGCCGGATCGAAGATGACAACTGGGCCAATGAATACGACCGGCCCATCTATTTTATCGAGGTTCGTGACGGTTACAGATGCGGCTGGTTTCAGCAGGACGGAACTCGTTTGCTCATGCAGCCGCACCCGCTTTCCCGCTGCATGCCGGAGGCCTGGCGCCTGCCGGAAGAAGCCGAGGTGGTCGGCCGGGTGGTTGGCGTGGTTACCCGACTGAATCAGCCGTGGAACATTCTCCCTGAAGAATCTCCAGCAGTGCGCGGAGATTCGAGCAGAAAAGCTCCTTGAGGTAACTGGGTGAGCCTTCCGGCATCAACACGCGGTAGGCTTCCATCCGTCGCCAATGACTGACCGCTTCTCGCATTCCCCCGGGCATTCGTTCGAGACACTCTCTCAAGTCGGATTCTTGCCGTTCCAACGGGGCCTCCAAAACTCGCTCGAAGATTTGCTCATGGCATAGCTGCAAGGCCTCCTGTATCGCTTCGTCTGGGTACAATGAGGCCAGACCTGCGTGCTCATATCTCCCGCTCGAGAGATCGCGAAGAGACGCAATGTAGGCAAGTCTGCCAAATTCTCCAGGAACTCCTGCCAGCGTCGTCAAGGTAAAGTCCCGAATAATCCTGCGGTTCTGTTGAAACTCCATATTCATATGCACCCAGCGCGCGTTCCGAAGTTGGAACGCTTTGACTCATTACCATCAGTACCGCCTTTTGGCCTTCATGGTTGACCCAGGAGGGTTCATCCATGCTAAAAAATCTCTCAATTCGCTTCGGTTTGATTCTCTGCGCGGTTTTGATCGTACTACCTGTTAACACGTCGGTCAAACAGTTATCCAGTAATCGCTCTGATTCCGTTTCCTTCGCCGCCCTAACCGGCTCTCCACTTCCGATTCCTAACCCGCCAGGATTCTCTGTACTCAGCGCCACCGGCTCTCCACTTCCGATTCCTAACCCGCCAGGATTCTCTGTACTCAGCGCCACCGGCTCGCCGCTTCCGATTCCTGACCCGCCAGGATTCTCTGTACTCAGCGCCACCGGCTCGCCGCTTCCGATTCCTGACCCGCCAGGATTCTCTGTACTCAGCGCCACCGGCTCACCGCTTCCGATTCCTGACCCGCCAGGATTCTCTGTACTCAGCGCCACCGGCTCACCGCTTCCGATTCCTGACCCGCCAGGATTCTCTGTACTCAGCGCCACCGGCTCACCGCTTCCGATTCCTGACCCGCCAGGGTTGCTGGCCTAGGAACCGAGGATCCTGCCCGCTCCGCGGCTCGCTCGTAGCCGGCTGACGAGTTGCGGAGCGGCAATTCTAAGTGAAGTCTAATCTTCGCTTCGCCCCTTTCATCTGCGCACCAAATCGCGCTGCGTGACTCATGGGCTCCTTCCTTCCGTCATGACGCCAGAGAAGACTCACCTTTCCTAGCAACCAAATGTTTTCTGGCGGCGCTCAGCGGCCCATAGGACAGTTCCAGTACCAACTCTCCATCATTCGAACGCTAACTAGTTTATTTACCGCGCAGTTAAGACATGCTAGCATCTAATGGCAATGACAGGCATCGCCCTCTCCGTGAAACTGATTTGGGCCGGCACCACAGCCGCCGAACTACTCGTGCTGGTTCTTCTATTCTTAAAGGGAAATTTTCGCAAGGTGCCGTTTTTCACGGGCTACATCGTTCTAAATATTTGCCAGGCCGGTTTCATCCTGTGCTTGCTCAACATTCCGGGAATTAGTCCCACCACCTATGCGGCTCTCGCCTGGATCTCAGAATGCGTCACCCTCGTCGCGCAGGCTCTGGCCACCGCCGAGATTCTTGGCATCGCTCTGAGACCGTACCCAGGCATCTGGGGCCTCGGCTGGCGCGCTCTCGTTTTCGTCTCAGCCCTCGTCGTGCTTGTCGTCGCATTGACCAGTGAGGGCCGCACCGCTACGCAGCGCGTATTCGAGCTGAATCGCGGCTATCATCTAACCTTTGCCACGGCTCTGATCGCCTGCCTGCTCCTAGTCCGTTACTACACCATCCGGGTCCCGGCCGCTTACAAAATGATTCTCGGTGGATTTTGTTTTGTTTCCTGCGTCGAGGTCTTGATCTACACCGTCATTCAAATCCTCTTCCACGATGGCTTCGGAGTCTACCAGGCTATGTGGCAGTCTTTGAGCATGTCATCGTTCTTACTCGCTTTGACCACGTGGGCCATCGCTGTTCGGAAGCCCTTTCCCGCAGAGGACCGGCAAATTAGTTCGCTGTCGGATTCCACCTATCAACGGCTTTCTCCCGAGATTAATGACCAGCTACGCCTGCTGAACGAAAAGCTCTTACGAATCTGGAAACTGGAGGCACGCTCACATTGACCACTACTCTGTTTGCCCTCATTTTCTTTGCGATTCTGCTGCTTGCCTTGTTGGGCGTGGCTCTTCGCGATCCAAGCCGGCTAGCGAAGCCTGCTTCCCGTCTCGCCTCTGTCGGCGAACTGGACCATCGCCACGTCGCTTACTTCCCGCAAATCCGCCAAGCCATGGATCCGCACGATTTCCTATTTCTTGCTTTGCGCGGCTCAAAGAGGCTCGGTCGCAGAGTTCGCAGGGAGCGCCGAGAAATCGTCTTGGCCTACTTGCAATGCCTGCGCAACGATTTCCTCAACGTCTGGCGTTTGGCTCGCGTCACCGCCTCCCTTTCCCCTCGAGTGGGGGCGGCGCAGGAATTTGCTCGGCTCCGTCTGGGCCTAACCTTTTCCCTACGCTATGAAATGGTCCGCCTCAAATTACGTTTGGGCTTCTCGCCTCTTCCAGAGTTGGGTGCTCTCAGCCAGGTTGTCAGCAGGTTGGCGATGCGATTGGAAACGGCCATGAAGGAAATCGGGGAGCGCACAGCGCTGGCGGCAAAGCTGGGTTCATCTCTCGACGGGCGAGACCTGAACACTCCCTAACGCGACATCCACCGCCGCAAGCAGTTCCGCTGCCTTGAAGGGCTTCTGCAAGATGTGAGCCCCGTTGCGAGCAGGCTCATCTGGCGGACAGCCCAAGGTGCTCACCGCACGCATCCATACACACCGCTTTGCTAAATCCGGTCTGCGGGCGAGAAGCCAGTCATGCAGTATGTTTCGTTCAACCGTGCCTGTAAGATCGAGGTCCGCCACCACTAAGTCGAACTTTTGCTTCTCAAGAAGCGCCATCGCCTCCGAAGCGGTCTTGGCAACCTCGACTCCGTGGTCGCGCTCTCGCAGAATGGCTCGAACCGCTTCCAGAACGGAATCATCCTGATCAATCAGCAAGATGCTGGCTTCCCTCACCGCTTCCAAAGGACGGCTGGATGCGGAAGTCTTCGCCGGCTTTTCCGGCTTCGACGGCTGATAAGGGACCTCAATCGTAAAAGACGCCCCACGCGGAGGAACATTGCGTACACGGATCGAACCGCCATGCTCGGTGATGATGCCATAGCAGATGCTCAAACCCAGTCCGGTGCCCTTGCCGACCGGTTTCGTCGTATAGAAAGGATCGAATACCCTGGTGGGATCCTTGACGCCAGGACCGCTGTCGGAAAACTCGATGAACAGCTTGTCACCCTCCACGCCCGTTCGTACCCACAGGTCCCCTTCGTTGGAATGCTCCAGCATGGCGTCGACGGCGTTGTTTACCATGTTCAGAAACACCTGCTGCAACTGGTGGGGGTCCGCCGAAGTCAAGGGCAGATCCTTAGCGAGGTCCAAATGCACCCGAATGTGGTTCATCCGCAAGTCATAATCGCGTAGCGCGAGCGTCTCCTCCAATATCAAATTAAGCTGCACGGGGACGCGCTCCGGTTTGTGCTGCCGCGCAAAACTCAGCAAGTTCTGCACGATGCGATGCGTGCGTTGAGCCTGCTTGTAAAGCTTTTCCGAATATTCGCTCCCTTGCGGCCCCATCTGTCCGCTCGAGATGAGCAACTGGCTGTAGCCGAGGATCGCCGTCAGTGGATTATTCAGCTCGTGGGCCACTCCTGAAATCAACTGGCCGACGGCGGCCATTTTCTCACTGTGCAAGAGCTGTTCCTGCGTCCGCCGCAAATTTTCGTACGCCTGACGCGCCTCTTCGTAAAGTGTCGTTCGTTCGATGGCGCTAGAAAGCTGGCTGCCCACGGCAATCAGCAAGTTGACGTCGGCGGGCGAGAACTCTCTCGGCGTGCGGCTTCCCACCGTCAGCCCTCCGATTACGCGGTCCTTCGACCAAAGCACCACGATGTAGGCCGAGAGCAACTCCTCCTTTCGCTGTGCTTCTCGAAATATCGCCGGCAAGGGCAGCCCCTGCACCGAAACAAATGTCGCATGGACCGACTTGATATGCTGCAACAGCTGCGGTTTGACGGGAACCGCCGGAAAACTTCTTGCGTATTCGGAGCGATGCCCTATCGCAGCGACCCGCCGGATCTTCGTCTCCTCCGCTTCGAAGAGGTACAGCGCGCACGCATCCAGGTTGAACAGCTCGGCCATCTGCCGCAGGGTTCGGTGCAAGGAGTCGCTCAAGTCCATCGATTCCGTCAGAGTTTGCCCGATCGAGTTCAAGACCAGCAGCTCCCGGTTTCGCCTTCGGATTTCCTGCTCAGCGCGCTTCCTTTCCGTGATGTCCAGCAAGAAGCCCTGGTACGCCGTGACGTTGCCCGCCGCATCTTTGACTGCTATCGAAGACTCCAGCACCGTGCGTACTTCGCCGTCCTTACGCCTCATTTCAAATTCAAAGTCCGCCACCGTGCCATGTTCCTGCAGAAGCCTTTTGAGCCGCTCGCGGTCCGCCGGATTGGCATACATCGATCCCGGGATATCTGCCCCCAGCAATTCCTCGCGATCCTCATAGCCCGTCATTCGCATCATCGCGACGTTGAAATCCAGGAATCTTCCCTGTGGTGTGGAAATGAATACGCCTTCTTGCACGCTTGAAACGAGCGTCCGGTATTTTTCTTCTGCGCGTTTCCGTTCCGTGATGTCTTTCAGTACGTGCACTGTCCCGAGCAAATTTCCCGCCGGATCGGTAAACGTGGAATTCGATGCAAGAAAATAGCCCTGCAGCCAAGGATCCGGTTCATCACCCTCCCCGGCCACACCTTCGCAATACGGGCACATCTGATAGCTCAAATTTTTCCGCGCTAGCAGATCCGTCACGCCGCGTCCCGCCAAAGCCTTCGAATCACGGCCCAGAAGGTGGCCGAGGCGAACGTTACACCGGAGAATTCGACCTTGCCGATCGTGCACCAATATGGGATCCCCGATGGAGTCAAACGTGTATGCCCACTGCTGCTGCACTGTCGCCACCTGTTCGAAAAGTCGGACGTTTTGCAGCGTCAAGCCGAGCAGGTTGCTGATATTCAGAAGGTAGGAAATCTCGTCTGCCTGGAACTGTTCGCTTAGCCTCGAGCCAATCGCGATGAGTCCGAGAGGCCCATCCTTCCCCGGCAGCGCCATCGTGATGATATTGCCGATTCCGCTCTCCTCCATTCTCTGGCGCACGCCCGGGTCCTGCTCGTCTTCCAGACGTAGAAACTCGCAATCCTTGTGCAGGACTTGCTGCGACCACGGGGCTTTGGCCGGCAATTTTTCATACTTTTTCAAAAACTCCCGCTGGAACCCGACTGAGGCGTGCACCACAAGCTCCGCCTTCTCTCCCTCCCCGTCCAGCAGCCGCACCAGACCGTGCGTCGCACCTAGACTCTCCACCAGGTGCGCCAGCACGCGGTCCAGCACTTCCTGCACCGAGAGGGTCTGCATGCTGGCGGTCGTCAGCAGCGTAAGCCGCCTCAATTTCTCGTTGAGTTCTACGGTTCGCGACCGTGCTCCTTCGAGCACCACCACGACCATGGCAATTCCCAGTGCCACGCCGAGCAAATGGTCGAACGCCACACGCAACAGGAAATAGATCTGCTGCGTCCACAGATGCCGGTCCATCCCGTGCAAGCTGTCCAGCAGGAAAACGCCCCCGAGCAAGCGCACGCCGTTCCCGCTCTGCGCCTGTGGTGACCGCCATAGGACCATTCCCACCCACAGGCAGAGTGCGCTCGTCACCAGCGCCGTTCCCCACTGCACGTTTCCGTAGGCTTGTGTGACGTCCCGCTGAAAATAGTACACGCCGAATAGCACCACAGCTGCGAGCGGCAGGACGGGCCAGTTCCGCTTCCCGGTGCCTGCCGTAAATCGCATGACCGCCGCGGCGAACAAAAACATGGCCGCCGTTCTTCCCATCACCACCATCAGCCACATTCCCGGAAGATCCCGGCTCAACATTGTTACTTCACACAAAGAGGTCGCCGTGAAAACCACCCACCCGGCCACCCACCAACGGAAATACCGGTTTGTATGATCGCGCTGAAAAATCAGGAAGAGGACCAGCAGAACGATGAAGGCCGTCGCTTCGAAGAAAGCGATGCCGAGCAGGCCCTGGTTTACCAACACGATTCGCTGCCTCCCGGTCTGGTTGGCCCTCGCCGCACCGCAAGATCAGTGTGATCACTTGCTGTAGACGGCACGAAGCCTTCTTTGGAGCTTCCCTCGACGCTAACATGCTGTTTTCTGAATGGGCAAGTGCACCTCACTCGCTCTGTGCCGTCCCGTATAATGGCGGTGGGAGCAAACACCTGTGGAGCTAGAACAGATACTGGTCGTCGACGACGAAGAAGCGATTCGAGAGGTCGTTTCCACCATGCTCGAATCGAAAGGCTATCGCTGCACGGCCGTGAGCAATGGCCGGGCGGCTCAGGAGCAAGTCAAGAAGTCCACGCCGGATCTCGTCCTGAGCGACATGATCATGCCCGAAATGGACGGCATCAAGCTGCTCGACTGGCTTCGCGAATATGACCCGGAAGTCCCGGTGATCATGGTTACTGCCATCCACGACATTTCTACCGCTCTGGAAGCCATCCGCCGCGGCGCTTACGATTACATCCTCAAGCCATTTGAGAAAGACCAGCTCTTCCTCGGCGTGGGCCGCGCTCTTCAGCACCGCCGCCTCGTCGCCGAAAACCGCAGCTATCAGCTCCAACTCGAGCATCAAGTCGAAGAGCGCACCGCGCAGCTGAACCAGTCTCTCGCTCAGCTCGAGCAGTCCTATGACGACACGCTCGAAGCTCTTGGCAGCGCCCTGGACTTAAAAGACGCAGAGACGGAAGGTCACTGCCAGCGCGTCACCGCTTTCACCATTTCCATCGCCAAGGCCATGCCCGTTCCGCCTGGCTACCTGGCTATTCTGGCGCGCGCTGCCTTCCTTCACGACATCGGCAAGATGGCCATCCCCGATGGCATTCTTCGCAAACCCGGCCCGCTCACCGACGACGAAAAGCAGATCATGCGCACGCACTGCGAAATCGGCTACAACATGCTCATCCGTATCCCTTTTCTCCGTGATGCCGCCGAAATCGTCCTCGCTCACCAGGAGTTCTACGACGGTAGCGGCTATCCGCGCGGCCTGAAGGGCGACCAAATCCCTCTTGGCGCGCGCATTTTCACCATCGCCGATTCTCTCGACGCCATGATCAGCGACCGCCCTTATCGCAAAGCTCTCCCCATGTCCCACGCCTGCCAGGAAATCCGCCGCTGTGCCAACACCCAGTTCGATCCCAAAGTCGTCGAAGTCTTCCTCACTATTCCCGAACAACACTGGATCGACCTCCGCGAACACCTCGGCTCCCCCTTCCGCCTCGCCCACCTCCGCAACCTCTAGACTTTGCCGCTGGCAGGAGTTTGGTTCGAGCAAAGGATACAGGCTCGACAACTCGGGTGCTTCTCAGCCCCACTCAATCGCAGGAATCCCAAAGGTCAGTTTGAAGATTTTGCGGCGCTAGTATCGGCGGCTGCAGTTTTGTCTTTCGGAGGCTCACTGATCTGCTGTTTATCATCGATGGAAAACAGAACGTAGTTTGTGAACGAGTGACGCCGATGAAACCTGTGTCCGCGCAAGAATGCGTAGTAGTCTGCACTTACCGGCAGCCATAGCTTCTCTTTGCGAGTCTTGAATTCAACCGGACCATATTCCATGACCAGGTGTTCTGAATTGAGCCGGAGCTCCGGATGTGGTTCGCGCAGGTCCGTCTCCAGACGGACGACCTGAAACGTGTTGGCATCAATCCAGGCTCGTCCTTTGAGTGCGATCGGATATACATGCCCAGCCATTCGGTACCGGCGTATGCGGCTTTCTTTATCTTTTTTCTGGCTGAAATACACCTGCCAGGCGAAGTTGCCATGCGCCCGGCTCAAGCCTTCGCACTTCATATCGAAGTCCGAGATCAACAGGGGATGGAAAATCAAAACGATCGCTGGCAACCCAACGCTTGCCATCTGGTTTGGAAACATTTCCGTTCCCGTGCTGCCGTTGCGATACTCCTGGACGTCAATCGATTCGCCGTACTTGTTCTTGATCTCTCGCACGGATGCCACATAATTATAAGAGAGGTCCGCGGCTCGATCCGCGTATCCTGCCGCATTCACATCTTCCTGGCGAAACACTTCTGTGGCTGTGTATCGGTCAACGACGGCC
The DNA here is from genome assembly GCA_963824515.1 of uncultured Acidobacteriota bacterium. GTDB lineage: Bacteria > Acidobacteriota > Terriglobia > Acidiferrales > UBA7541 > Acidiferrum. The sequence continues at coordinate 66,166 of CAWGPN010000002.1, read as the reverse complement.
GGAAGCTCTTCTACTCGAGCCGAGGCGTTTGTCAGAACATCCTTCAGCGAACATGCGACGCCAGGCTCGACGGGAGGCACCGCATCATCTACGTTCGGAGGCATCCAATGGAGCACTGCCGCGGTCAAGGGAACGTCGGGAACGTCGCTAACTGCTGCCACGTTCTCGTAGGATGTTGTCACACCACCCACAGTGGCCCCTGCGGGCGCAGACGGAGCATCCTTTAAGCGTGCAATAAGCTTTTGGACGGCTTGCGCCTGCGCTTCCGGCGGTTTCCCCGCCAGGTAGTCCTGGAGTGCTTCAATAGCTTGTTTATTCTGCCGCTGAGCCGCGAGCGCCTGGCCCAGTATCAGAAGAGACGAATTCGCCTGCCCTTTGTCGAGTTGCACGGCGCGTTGCGCATGCGTGACCGCCTCGGCGTAAGAATTTTGGCGTAACAGGGCATTGGCCAAAAGGCTGTGCGCCCGCCAGGAATTTGGCGCGACCTCAACCGCTTTGTCCAGATACTTCCGCGCACTGGCGGCGTCATTCTGGCGGAGATAGGATTCGCCGCCGGCAAGGAGAGACGAAAGGTGAGCCGGATTAAGCTGAATCGCCTGATCCCAGTACTTTCTCGCCGCAGTGAGCTCGCCCTTCTTTTCATAAGTCTCTCCGAGCAAATAGACGACATCGGGATGGGTCGGCGCCAGACGCTGCGCATTCTCGAAATGCTTGATGGCTTCATCAAATTTGTTGTTCCGGAAATAATCTACCGCTTTGGCTAGCTCCTTCTGAGCTTTCGGCGAGAGTGGAACACCGGCTCCGGCAACATAGTTCACCCCGCCGGAAGTATCCGGCTTGAGTTTCACCATTACGACTGCTTGGCGTTGGGCGCTTGAGACTTCCGCCTGTATCCGGGCCTTTTCGTAACCAAACGCCTCTACTTCAATTACGTACTGCCCCGCGCCAACTTGAAAGACCGTTTGTGATCCGAACGTCGTCTGCGACCCAACCATCTGCCCCAAGCGGTTGGAGAGATTGACGATGGCCATGCTGCCCAGCTTGGTTCCGTCGGCTCCGCGGACCTGTACGGAGATGCTGGTGTTATTGATGTTATTCTCGATGCCGGTGTAACCGCCGATGCCTCCGGGGCCCAATTGTGCGAGCGCGGGCGTCGGCAACAAAAGAAATGAGAGAAGCAGTAGCTCGAGTGGACCAGTGAACGAGCGAGAACGCTTCATGCTACCTCCTCGGGTCAGAGTCCTCAACTAAGGGAAGAGTTTGAAGGATAAGTAAACGGTTGGAAGCCCCGGACTCCTGGTGAATTGTGGGCACGACCCTCATGCGGATGTCCTAAAGTTTGGCTCAACATATGCCTTGGGTCAATCCCGAGCTAGGTTTCATGGCGTAACCATAAAAAGGGGCGCCCGGTAACCGGGCGCCCCTTCGTCTTTCGGACTTGGTTGAAGGTTAGAAATAAAACTTCCCTGCCAATTGCACAGTCCTCGGCCCAATCGTGCTGTCGCTCGTGATCCGGCCGAACGAGCTGGATGAAACGTTCGAGTTTGGCGCATTGAAGTTCACGTGGTTAAAGGTATTGAACGATTCAAGCCTCAACTCAATCCGCATACTTTCGTTGATGTAGATGTCTTTCATTAACGCCAGGTTGGTAAAGTTCTGGCCGGGACCGTGGAAGGAGTTTCTGCCGGTGTTTCCGAATTGTCCGTAGTACATTGGGCACGTATTGAGCGTGGGGTCTGTGCTGGTCGGCACGCAGAATGAAGCCGGCGCAAAGTAGTAGTTCCCAGTGTGGGCAGCGCCGGCAAAGTTCGTCAGGGACTGAGACGTGCGCGGATTCTCCTTCACCACTGCGGCGACCTGATAAGGATTGTCCGGGCACCCGTAGAATGAGTATGCCCAGCAGGTCAGCGAGGTGAAGCTGGAAGTGGAAAGGTTTATTGGGAATCCCGTCTGGAACGTGGTGTTCCCTGCAACTCTCCAACCTTTGAAGATTCTGCTCAGAACCCCATTGGAAGTAAGCATATGAGGAACGGGCAGTTCATACTGGTAGCTGGCTATAAACCGCTGGCGTCCGTCGAATGCCGAATCACCCCAATTCAAACCAGGGATGAACGGATTGGTTCCTCGCGTCCCAAAAGAAGTGTTCTCAAAGTTCGACCCATTGTCCTGGGAGTGAGCGTAGGTATAGGAAAGTAGGAAAGTCAACCCGTGTGTAGGCCGCTTGTTCAAACTGGCCTGCAATGAGTTGTACTTGGAGTTTCCATCTGTCGCCTGTTGCCCGACGGAGCCAATCACCGTGGGATCATAAGCGAAGTTTCCCGGCGCTACGAACCCTTGGATAACTCGATTTTTCACGCAGTTTATATCCGCCGCGCATCCGGCAGGATTAATTGCGGGGTTCAACTCGAACGCCCTTTCAAGATGGCGCGCCTGTGAGCCAACGTAACCCACCGAAAGCACCATCTGTCCCGGCAGTTCCCGTTGTACCGTAAGGTTGTAATTCACGGAGTAGGGTACGGAGAATTTGGGATCAAGCACGTTTAGCGATATCGGCTCAAAGAAGCCAAAGTCCACTGCGCTGCCTGCCGCCGGCGGTGTGAAGGGATACTTATTGGCAATGGAAGCTCCCGTACTCACATCCGTGAACGGGGCTGCAAAGCTTGGAATCCCGCCAACATCTCCGATGCCTCCATCCGTGAGCGAAAATGGAGGCGCGGTCAAGTTTTGCAGCGTCAATTCTTCTTCAATCTGGTTGAAGTAGACACCGGCGCCCGCACGTACCGAAAACTTACCAGGGCCCCCTGTCAAGAACCCGAGAGGTCCGCTAGCTTGAGGAGACCATGCCAATCCCAGGCGCGGTCCGAAGTGCGTCCACCCTGTCTGGTAACCGGCCGCCGTGCACTGAGCGTCGCCAGGGAAGACCATCCCTACCGGTGCCGTTGGATAAATAGTCGATTGTTGTCCCGGTCGCCAGCAGTTGATGGCCCGGTTGTTGTTAAAGTGCTGGGTTGTCGGGGTATTGATCTGCCATCCCATCCCGAAATTGATAGTGAAGCTGGGCGTGGCTCTCCAGGAATCCTGGGCATATAGGTAGTGCGCGAAAGCGGTCGCATCAATAACCCCACCGCTGCTCTGTGAATAGCCGTCGGGAATGCCAAGCAGGAAGTCCACTTGGGGAAGTCCAGTGGTGTAAGGCCCGTTTCCGGCGAAAGAGTAGCTCCCGGAATTCAAGAAGGAGAATGGATTGAACACCCCGAACTTGCGCCCATCATAACCAAACTTCAGGCTATGATTGCCGTGAACATAACTGAAATTGTCATCCAATTGATAGGTTTGATCGATACGCGGCTGGGGACCGTTCGCGCTGAATCCCAACGTGAAAAACCCGGTCACGGTCATTACTGGCAGACCTGCCGCCGCAGGATTCTGTGGAGTGATATCAAATCCCACCGAAGAGGGTAGGATTGGAGTCACCGGCTGCACGGCAACGAAGTTAAACCGGGTGTAACCCGCGCGGAATTCATTGAGAACATTCGAACTGAAAACGTGGTTCCATGATGCAGTAAACTGCTTATAGTGCCGTGCCGCCAACTCCGGCTCGCCAGGCAAGCTTGATCCGGTGAACGGTAGGGTATCCTGAGACGGGCTGCTTTGTATGAATCCATAAAAACGAATCGAATCGTTCGAGTTGAACGAATGGTCAATCTGCCAGAGGTATTGATCCGTTTTGCCAGACGTTACCGCACTGAACCCGTATTGGTTGCCTGTTTGGTTTGGTAGGGGCACATAAGTGTTCATCAGACTGACGGCGATGCTATTCAAATCCTGCGTGGGAATTATACCGCTGCTGAAGAGCGTGCTATAAGCGGTGCCTGTAGGGCATTGAGCCCCGCCCACAGGGCACGGTGAACTGCTGTCGCCGAACATCGGAAACGGCGACTTGCCGCTGGACGTGCCCAACCCGGCTGCGCTGAAGTCTCCGCCCCGCTCAGCCGCAGAGTACACAGTGTTCGTGTTGGATCCTTGCGGTTGGCGAAATCGCGCTCCTTGGTACGAGAAAAAGAAAAACGTGTGGTTCTTCCAGATCGGCCCACCAATCGTCCCACCGAACTGATTTTGGTGGTAGACCGCCGGTGCATGCGTAAAAAAGTCCTTGGTATTCAAAAAAGTGTCGCGGTAAAAATCGAAGCCGTCTCCATGAAACTGGTTCGTACCGGACTTGATCACTGCGTTCATGATAGCGCCGGAATTCCTGCCATACTCCGGATTGATCGTATTGGTGACCATGTTGAATTCCGCGATGGCATCCGGACTCGGAATAATTAGAGGCGTGTTCAGCGGCAAGTCGTTCGAGTCTTGCCCGTTAATGAGGAAACTGTTCTGCTGAGTCTGGCTACCGTTTGTTGAGTAAGTACCGAAACGATCGGAGGACGACATTACGCCAGGCTGCAACAATTGCAACTGAGTCCAGTTACGGCCATTCAGCGGCATGTCAACGATGGTACTACCACTGATAACGGTGCCAAGTTGCGTATTGGTCGTTTGAACTTGCACGTTCGAGGCTTCGACCATCACCTGCTCGGATATCTGCCCTATCTCCATCTTGATGTTTAGTTGATAGATCTGATCGAGAGACAGCGTTATCCCGCTTGCCGTATAAGTACGAAATCCCGAGGTTGTCGCCGTAACCCGATAAGTCCCAATGGGGAGGTTCAGGAAGACGTAGCTTCCACTAGCGCTGCTTTCCGCCGTGTACTCCAAGTTGGTGCCGACGTTTGTTGCGGTCAGCTTCACCCCAACCAGCACTGCCCCCGTCGGATCCGTAACAGTCCCTTGGATCTTTGCATAAAGATTGTCTGCCTTCGCCACTCGAACGCCAGGCAGACTCAAGACCAATGCAAACACAAATGCAAAAGAAAGGACGAGGGGCGCGATCGCGCCAGTACTCAGGAAACGCTTCATGTCATTTCCCCCATTAGTTTCATTCGTGCTTTGTCCGGTGACACTCCACCACGAGCTACAAAAAACACAAGCAAGACACCATCCAAAACTAAATCTAGTCCTAAATTCATTATTGATTCCATCTAAATCTTTTATTTCCAATGCGGTACTATTACTATCCGCTGCACGCTCAGACCCAGGGCTTCCAAATTTTGTATAATTCTGTGCTTTATCTACGTTTCTCTGAATCCTGGGCCTCCTTGTTCGCAAATTATCGGCGCGCATTACGTCAGGAGGAGTTAAGTATTTGCCCAAGCCCCTTCGCAAATTCATTCTCTGGAGTGACCAGGCTAACGATGAGATACCCCGCGGACGGAAAGTCATAGAGGTGGCCCGGGTGAACGAACACTGCCTTGGTGGCCAAGAGTTCTACTGCGAGATCCTCGTCAGAACGGGTTGCGGATAGACGGAGCACGGCGTTCCAGCCACCTTCCATTTCCAGACGCCTGCATAGCTTCTGACCTGCCAATTGCTTGTCCAGTTCCGCAAGGTTTTTGCGCGTGCGCGTGATCAACTGCCGTTGGAAGGCGTGCCGCTGGCGCAACAGAGTTGGCATCGCCCACTGAATCGGCGCGTTCATCGACAGATAGGTGTCCGCGATCACTTCGAGGCGCGCCAGCGCCTGTGTTTTCCACGGTTCTGGCCCGCTCGCTACCAACCAAGCCACTTTCATTTGCGGCAAGCCACACATTTTGGAAAGCCCGCTCATGGTGAACGTCAGGGCTCCCGAATTCCCAGCGAATGTGGCCAGCCGTTTCTCGTTCAGCGCAAAATCGAGAAAAACCTCATCGGCAATGATGGCCAGATCGCGTGCGCCGCAAATCTCGTTCAGCTTGCGCATCTCTTCCGATTTGCAAAAATTCCCCGTTGGATTATTCGGGTGTACTACGATCACTCCGCGCGTTCGCGATGTAATTGCCTGCTCCAGCGAGTGGAAATCGATCTGCCATCCGTAATCATAGACCAGCGGATACCGCACGAGCCGCACATCCTGAATATCCGCAAGGAATTCGAAGAGTGGATAGCTCGGCTCGGGAATTAAGATCTCATCTTCAGGATTGCATACGGTTCGAAACACGTACGAATAGGCTTCGCTCGTGCTCGTCGTGAGAAAAATATCTTCCGCTGAAATGATTGTGCCGCGTGCCGCGTAATATTCTCGCACGGCGTCTCGCGCAACCTGCAATCCCCGCGGATTCGGCTCATACTTCAGCGCTGCAGGATTTCGCAAAGCACTTAAAATGCCCTCTTCGTCATAGTGAAATCCACACTCCGTGGGATTTGAAACCGTCAAATCGATCAGCGGCTTCCCCGCGGCGCGGTGCGCCTCAAGCGCCACGCTCAGGCGATTCGTCTCCAGATTCCAATCTGTTCGTTTGGCAAACATTCGATGGGCGGCGTCAGGAGAGAGAGCTGTTTGCGGAGCCGCCGCGATGATGGCCAACGGTAACGAATTCGGCGACGGTTTCCGCGACCCTGGTAATTTGTTCATGGCGAAGTTCCGGAAACATAGGCAGCGAGATCACTTCCTTCGCCGCATGCTCCGCGTGCGGAAAATCTCCGGCCTTATGGCCTAGCGAGGCGTACAACGGCTGCAAGTGGAGCGGCACCGGATAATAAACCGCGCTGCCGATATTTCGCGCGCTGAGAGCTTGCTGAAGGGCGTCGCGCTGCTCGACGCGAATCGTGTACTGGTGAAAAACGTGCTCGTAGCCTTCTGGAACGAGCGGCGGCGCAATTCCCGGAATGCCCAGCAGCAATTTGGAATAAGCCGCCGCGTGCGCCTGGCGCGCGCGCTGCCATTCCGGCAAATGCCGAAGCTTAACGCGCAGAATCGCCGCCTGGATTTCATCGAGCCGGCTGTTCCATCCCGCTTCGTTGCTGACGTATTTCGCGGACTGACCATGATTTCGCAGCGCTCGCAAACGTGCCGCCATCTCCCTCGAATTCGTTACGATCATTCCGGCGTCGCCGTACGCTCCGAGATTTTTCGTAGGATAAAAACTCAGGCATGCCGCGTCACTCATCGAACCGGTCCGGCGCCCTTTATAGGTTGCGCCGATGGATTGCGCATTGTCTTCGATGACGCGGAGATTTCTTTCGCGCGCAAAGCTCAAAAGTGGATCCATGTCGGCGGAAAGACCGTACAAATGTACGGCGATGATGGCTTTCGTTTTTTGGGTCACCCTCCGCGCCAGATCCGAAGGATCGATGTTGTAGGTGTCCGGTCGAATGTCGGCGAAGACGGGTTTGGCGCCAATGGCGTTGACGGCGGTGGCAGTGGCTACAAAAGTGAACGGCGGAATGACGACTTCATCGCCGGCGTGAACATCGCATGCGCGTAAGGCGAGAATTAGCGCGTCCGTTCCGGAGGCGACGCCGATTCCGTGCTCCGCGCCGCAGAGTTGAGCGATCTCCGATTCCAGTGCGGCGCCTTCGCGCCCGAGAATAAATTGCTGCGACGCCAGGACCTTTTCTATCGCGGCACGAACTTCCCCGCCGATGGCGGCATACTGCGCCGCGAGATCGAGCTGCGGCACGGCCACGAGCGAAGATGGTGTCTGTGTTTGCGCGTTCATCGATGCGGATCGTCCATTCATTTGCCGAAGTAAAGCAGTGCGAACAAGAAAATCCAGAGTCCGTCCATGAAGTGCCAGTAATAGGAGACGACCTCCGCGGCGATGGCGCGGGAGACGGTGGCTTTCTCAAATTTCCTGAAATTCACAAAGAGCAGCGCGCAAATCCCGCCGAGCAGATGCAAACCGTGCAGCCCGGTGAAAATGTAAAAAAAGCTGCTGGCCTGGTTGCTGGCCACATAAAAGCCGGCCAACACGAGCTGGCGCCAGGCAACGAGTTGGCCAATCAGAAAAAGCACGCCCAGCGCCGTACCTGCCGCCCAAAGATTGCGAAACCTGCGAACATCGCCGAACGTCAGGCGGCGCCGTGCGAACTCAATGACCACGCTGCTTGTAAGAAGGATCGCGGTATTGAACCAGACGATGGACGGCAAATGCAGAGGTACCCAGTTGTTGTTCGTGGTCCTTAGAAAAATAAAGGCCCCGACCATGGCCATAAAAAACATGACGATGGAGACCATGCCGAGCACGATCGCCGTGGCGTAACGCCGCGCGGAGGGAACGTTCGGCCGGCGCTGTTTGTCGCTGTCACCACCGTCGTCTCCGCCAGAGGGCGGACCTTTGCCTCGTCCCCCGCCCCCGCCAATGTCCTCGATGATGATCTCAATGTCGTCGACGATGCTTGTACCCGGCATAAACGCCTTTCTTAATTTTCTTTTGCCCCAGCTTTAGCGGCTTGTTCCCCTGGCAACGCGGAACCCGTGGAAGCCGGAACGGCATTTTGCATGATGAAGTCTTCCGCAGTTGTCTGTGTGCCAAACTCGTACGCGTCGCGATAGATCATGGGTTCGCTTGGGCCAAAGTTGCCCAAGGGCGGAGGTGATGGAACGGTCCATTCGAGAGTCGTGGCGCACCATGGGTTGCGGTCCTCGGTTTTCCTGCCGCGCCAAAGAGTCCAAACAAAATTGAGAATAAAGATAGACTGTGCGGCGATGGTGAGAATTGTGGCGCCGGTGACAAAAGTCCGAAGCGAGGCGCTGAACGAGGCAGTTAGCTCGAGTCCGGGCGGCGCGATCGCGGCGAAGTCACCGCCCGCCGCGTGCGCATTGGCCATGAGGCCGAGCCAGTGCATGGGCATGAAGACGCAATAGACCCCGGTAAAGGTGAGCCAGAAGTGAAGTTTGCCGAGAGTTTCGTTCAGGTGGCGAGCAAAGATTTTTGGGAACCAGAAAAAGAGCGCGCCCAGAATCGCAAACGTGGCAGCGACACCCATGACCAGATGAAAATGGCCGGTGACCAAATCGCTGCTCACGGAAACGGCGGCGAGATCGTTACGGGCAAGGAAAAGTCCGGAAACGCCGCCCGTCAGAAAGAGCGAGACAAATCCGAGAGCAAAAAGCATAGCGGTATTGAGCTGGGTTTTGGCGTTCCAGAGAGTGCCGAACCAACTGAGGACTAGGACACATGCGGGCATGCCGAGGGAGGAAGCCAACAGCGAAAAAACGAGCGGGGACCAGGGATTGAGGCCGCTCGAAAACATGTGCTCGCCCCAAATGCAAAAGCCGAAGAGGCCGACGGCGCAGAGAGCGAGGACGGCGGCGCGCTCCGCCCAAACGGGCTTGCGCGAGAAGGTCGAGAGCAAGTGCGAGACGATTCCGAAACATGGAAGGATGGCGACGTAAACCTCCGCCTGCGCGAAAAACCAGAAGAGGCGCTGCCAGAGGGAAAGCAGCGTGGCCTGCGCGAGAGGCGCGGACTGATGAGCGAGGATTGTGAGCGGCGGAAGAAAATGGGAAGCGAGGAAACGGTCCGAGAGAAGAAAAACGCAAGCGGCGAGAAGGATGCTGTAAATCAACAAGCTGAGAATGGCGTTGATGAACCAGGCCCAAACGGTGAGAGGCATGCGGGGCAGGCTCATGCCTTTCGCGCGCAGGTCGAGAGTGGTGACGGTGAAATTGATCGAAGTCAGCATCGCGGCAAGGCAAAAAAGTGCGACGCTGGCCGTCCACAACGTGAAGCCCGCAGCGGGTTGAACAAAAAAGGCGGTGGTGATGCCGGCAAGCGAAATGAAAGTGGCCCAGAAAGAAAAGAGATTCAGAACGGGGAATGCCATTTCGCGCGCGCCGATTTGCAACGGCAAGAAATAGTTGCCGAAGCCAGCTTGCGGCGCGGTGGTAAGGACGAGAAAAACCATCAGCGAGCCATGGAGCATAGTGAGCGCGGCGTAGCGCTCCGGAGCACTGCCAAACCCAGAGAGAAATGGAATTTGAGCGGCGGGCCAGAAGAGGTGAATTCGCATAAGTAAAGAGAGAAGCATTCCGAGGAAAACGCTGCCGAGAGCGAGCCAGAGGTAGCGCAGGCCGATCGACTTGTGATCGGTGTTGAGCAGGGTGCGGAAGAGAAACCCGGGAGCCGGGGGTTCTGGTCCTCGGCCGTGGTTGTCGTAGGAGACCATGCGAATTGCCACTATACGCCTGCTGGCTTGAAGCGGGAAGCGGCTGGCGGAGGAAGACGTGACTCGTGACTTGCGGAAGAGAAGAACCGCTTGCGGCTGTTGCCACGCGAGTCGGATCGTCTGAAAAAAAAGGTGGGCGGAGCCGAGAACACCGGAAGCTATGGCGTTAGAGGGTACCCCCGATATTTTCGCAAAGAGTGCGGAAGTCATTCATGATTAAAGGGATAGAGCGGACCTGGCAATTGCAGGCTTCCTGGGCTATTTGTGCTGAATAGACTCGGGCGACCGTTGCCTATCAAGCGGCAACACATGGAGTTGCCAGGAGAGCGGGACGGATGTGGGCGAATAACAAGTGGTTTTGTCGCAGGCTTGATAGTGCAACTCGCCGTTGATGGCAATAGTCGCACCTTGGGCGCCCAGGGACTTCACAAAACTCTGCGTCGCGACGACCTTGAGATCCTGGGTGATGCGAAACTTCCCCTCGAACACGGGCACGTCTTCCTTGATGGCTTCCAGGTAGTGGTTCGTGGAGGCGGGATAAACCGGCGGGAGGAGTTCGATGTCGGGAGAGGGCTTGATCTCAAGCTGGATCGGCTTATAGCCCTTAACCCCCGGAGAATACACATGTACGTCCGGCGGGAGTGCAACCTCCGCAACCAGGCTGAGCCGGCTGCCCGGGGCTACCACGCTGTCCGATTGCTCGGCGGTTAGCTGCAGGTGGGGTGCATTGACTTTCTGCGGCCCACCTTCCGAAAGCTCTGGAAAAAGCTTCCCGATCAGATTATTAGGGGTGAAGCGATCCGTGTATTTGAGTTCGAAGTATTTCTCGCGGATGACGCCGTTCGCGTCGATATAGAAAAACCCGGGATGGGCCATCCCTTTGTTCATCCCGGTGGCTTGCTCATTCAATACGTCGTAGCTGCGAATGATTTGCGAGCTGCGATCAGACAACAGCGGGTACTTGATCTTGTGGCGGCTTGCGAAATCTTTCAGGATTTCCGGACTGTCATAACTGATCGCGGCAAGTTTGAGTCCTTGCGCTTCGAACCGCTGGCTGGCATTTTGCAGCTGCACGAGCTGCGCTTTGCAGAAGGGTCACCAATCCGCCGAGCGAAAAAAGAGCAGAACCGTGCCCTTGGGGCCTTTGAGCGTTTCGGTGGATTGTTCGTGGCCGAACTGATCCACGCCGCTGAACGCCGGGGCCTTTTGACCGACACCCAATCCGATCATGGCTGCCGTGAGCTCCGGTGAGGGAGATTTTTTATGTCCGCAACCAAGCGAGAGCAGGCACAAAGAGAAAACAACTACACCCACGAACTTGAATCGCAAATCGGCACCTCCCCACAGACTCATGGTGCTGACCCAAGAATTTAACACACAGGGACGGGAAATCTCGCAGACTTACCAATTCTATGAGGGCCAGATCTGGTTCCAATCGCAAAGTACGTACTGAAGCGAATCCTCATTCAACCCACCTCCAATTATAAAGCGTGCGCTCGAGAGAGACGATGGTTTCAGAATAATAAAGGCGAACCTGACGGGGAGTCTGCTCGAGACCGGATAGCCGGCGATTAGTTCGAGGATGGCGATACGGCAGCGCTGGGTCTCCACCATCGCGGCGCCCGGCTACGGGTGGTTGGAACGGTAGACGACGCCGCCTTTCATCACAAAGCTGACTTTTTGCATGACGCTGATGTCTGTAAGCGGATTTCCCGGGACGGAGATGATGTCGGCAAAGTATCCGGGCTTGAGCGCGCCAATTTGATCTGGCCAGCCGAGCAGCTTTGCTCCGTTCAACATGTCGGCCTGGAGCGCCGCGAGCGGGGTCATGCCGTATTTCACCATGAGGACGAGCTCGCGGGCCTGTGTGCCATGCGGAAATGGGCCGACATCGGAACCTACTGCCATGGGCACGCCGGCAGCGAGCTGTCTGCGAAATTGTTCGGCGTGAAATTCTTGCATGCGGCGCTCGCGTTCCGCGGCGGCGGGAGAAGCGGCGTGATCGGCGAAATATTCGGCGATGGCGAAAGTTGGGACGGCGAAAATTTGCTTTTCATGCATGATGCGCATGGTTTCGTCGCTAAGGTAATAGGCGTGATCGACAGATTCGACTCCGGCCTCGGCGGCGTAATGCGCGCCCGGTTCACCGGTGGCGTGAACGGCAACACGCTTGCCGGTGCGGGCGGCTTCTATGACGGCGGCGCGGAGTTCGGCTTCCGTGAACTGGTAGGGAGTGGTGAAATGGCCGTCGACAAGAGAGTCGTGGCCAGTTTCGTAGACCTTCACGAAATCGGAACCTTCTTTGACTTGTTCGCGAATGACCTTAACGATTTCCTCGGCGTTATTGGCGTAATCAGCGTTGGACAGGACATGCTGGGCAGGATTGAAATGGTTGGCGTCTTCGTGGCCGCCGAGAATATCAACGGCATTGCCGCTGATGCGCATGCGCGGGCCGGGAATTTCGCCTTGATTGATGGCGTTGCGGACGGCGGTGTCCGCGGAGCCGGCGCCTTCGGTGCCCATATCGCGCTCGGCAGTGTATCCGGCCATGAGGTCGGCGCGGGCGGCAAGTGTCGCAGTAATGGTCCGTTGCGGGACGGATTCTTCGACGGTCTGCAAGTCTTCCGCACCGGGATGGAGGAAGAGGTGGACATGAGCGTCAATCAGGCCGGGCATCAGCGTGGTGTCGCCAAGGTCGAGGACTTCGGCTCCTTGCGGATGCTTGACGGATGAGCCGACTTCGGCGATGCGCTCGTCCATAACGAGAACTTCTCCGGGCGAAAGAATTTTGCCAGTCTCGATATCCAGGAGGCGGGCGGCGTGGAGCACGACGCTGTGTCTGGGCGCGGGCGATGTGGATTGCGCGCTTGCGGGCCACGAGAAGAAGATCGCCAGCAGCAGCGCGAAGACTATGGAAAAAGCGTGGAAACTCGATTTTGTTTTCATAGCGACCGCGATGATACCACTGCGGCGACGGGGAATGGAGCCGTGGCAATCGAGGCGTCAAAAGAAGCTACTGAGGGGGCAGAAGTTCAGAGTTTTCCGAAGAAGTGGGCGACCTTTTTGCCTGCTGATTCGGTGTAGTAGACGGTGACTTTGGCGGATCTTTCCGCTCCCTTGCCGATGGCCTTGGCGGAATTGGCCGTGTCGCGGCTGACTACGTGAAAGGTATCCACGGTACCATTCGCGGTCTTCACCGCGACGGTCTTGCCGTCTTCGCTTACGTGAGTGACCGTGCCGCCGACAGCGTGCATGCCGCCCTTGCCAACCTTATCCACCTCGACAGCGGTGTCTTCCCCTCCCTCAGCGGTGTAGTGCGCGACCACTTCAGAACCTTCCGTAAGGCCATGAAAAGAGTATTTGGCCTCTTTGGCGGTGGCGTGTGCGCCATAAACAGTAGTGCCGGCAACGAAATGAAGGGTGTGTTCGGTGCCATCGGCGGTTTTGACGACGATCGTCTTGGAGGCGGCATCGATTTTAGTGACTGTGCCGTGGATAGCGGCGGCGACATCCGCGTCAGCGCGCGCAGGGAGAAGGAAGAGCGAAGCGACGGCTAGCAAGTACAGCGTGCATTTGAGCATGAACAGCCTCCTCACGGTCTAAGAGTTTGAGTCTATCTTGGGGCGAAGAGTTGTGCGAAGGAGGAGGCTAGGCCGGATTGCGCGGGAGCTTACCTGAAGGAGAGGACAAAGGAGGGTTGACAGCGAACCGTATTTCTGCAATTATCGAAATATGACGAGCGGCCTAGCCAAGAAAAGTACGGAGCAGGTGACCAAGTTTGCCGACATGCTGTCCGCCATGGGAACGGAGCCGCGGCTGCGCATCATGCAATTGCTGCTTTCCGCGCATCCGGAAGGCCTTGTTGTGGGCGACATTCAGGAAGAACTTGAAATTCCGAATTCGACGCTCTCCCACCATTTGGACAAGCTGAAAAATGAAAGTCTGGTGCAGGTGAAGCGCGAGAGCACGTTTCTTCGGTATACGGCAAATACCGAAGCGCTGCAAGAGCTGCTGCAATTTCTCTACTCGGAATGCTGCACGCGGAACAAGGCGCTGCGGCCGCAAGACATTATTCAAATCTGCCGTTAGGAGGATGAAATGGGTAATAAAGAAGCTGGTAGCGTGGACATCAAGGAAGTCGTGAAAGAGAAATACGGGCAGGCAGCGCTGCGGGCCGGCGCGGGCGGAAGTTCGTGCTGCGGGGCGGCTCCGGCGAGCGGCGGGACGTGCGACCCAATCACATCAAACTTGTATGACTCGGCACAGATGGAACTGGTGCCTGAAAAGGCGCTGCAGGCCTCGCTCGGCTGCGGGAATCCGACGGCGCTGGCGAAATTGAATGCCGGAGAAACCGTTCTCGATCTTGGCTCGGGAGGCGGGATTGATGTTCTGCTTTCGGCGAAACGGGTTGGTCCGACGGGGAAAGCGTACGGTCTGGACATGACGGACGAGATGCTGGCGCTGGCGAACGAGAACAAGCGCAAAGCCGGAGCCGAGAACGTGGAGTTCTTGAGAGGCGAAATCGAACACATTCCCCTGCCGGATAATTCCGTCGATGTGATCATCTCGAATTGCGTGATCAATTTATCTGCAGACAAAGACGCTGTGTTGCGCGAGGCGTATCGTGTGCTGAAGCCGGGCGGACGTTTTGCGGTGTCGGATGTGGTTACGCGAGGCGAAATATCTCCGCAGATTCGTAAGAGCATTCTCTTATGGGTTGGCTGCGTTGCGGGAGCGCTTGAAGAAAACGAATATCGCGAGAAGCTGACCGCTGCGGGCTTTGAAGGGATCGAAGTCGAACCCACGCGAATCTACCGCGTGGAAGACGCGCGCGAGTTCTTGACAGAAAAGGGGCTGGACGTCGAGGCTCTTGCGCCGCAGGTAGATGGCAAGTTCTTGAGCGCTTTTGTAAGGGCCATCAAGCCGATGGCGGCAAAAACGACGGTCCCTTGTTGCGGACCGGCGTGCTGCAATTGAGGTCTTGAGTTTTCCCTCTCGAATGAATCGCGGAGCCACCAGAGATGCCAGGGCGATACAACCTACTTTTTCTCTGCACCGGAAATTCGGCACGCTCGATCATGGCCGAAGCAATTCTCAACCAAAAGGGCAAACCGACTTTTACGGCTTACAGCGCAGGAAGTCACGCTACTGGCACGGTGCGGCCCGAAGCTCTAAAGCAGCTCGAACTGGCGCGTCTACCCACCAAAGGACTGCGCAGCAAGAACTGGGATGAGTTCGCAAAAGCGGGAGCGCCGAAGATGGATTTCGTCTTCACGGTTTGCGACAACGCGGCGAAAGAAGTCTGTCCGGTGTGGCCGGGCCAGCCGATGACGGCGCATTGGGGCGTTGCCGATCCCGCAGAAGTTACGGGATCGTCGCAGCAAATCGAGCGTGCATTTCGCGAAGCTTACTTGACTCTCGATCGCAGAATCGGACTCTTTCTTTGCTTGCCTATTGCGAGTCTCGACAAACTGGCGATCCAAACGCAAATCGACCGCATTGGCGCTGAATGACCACGGTCGGCTGGTAGAACGAGAGGTCCTCCGATGGGTACAACGAAGAGGCTTCAGTTTTTAGACCGGTATCTGACTGCCTGGATTTTCGGAGCCATGCTCGTCGGTGTCTGTCTAGGTTGGTTGGTCCCCGGTGTTGTGCCGTTCCTGAATCGCTTCAGCATCGGCACAACTTCTATTCCTATCGCCATCGGCCTCATCATCATGATGTATCCGCCGTTCACAAAGGTCAGGTATGAAGAATTGCCGGAGGTCTTTCGCAATAAGCTTGTTCTCGGCCTCTCGCTTGTTCAGAACTGGGTGGTTGGACCGATTCTGATGTTCGTCCTCGCTATCGTCTTTCTGCGAGGCTATCCCGAGTACATGGCAGGGCTGATCATGATCGGCCTGGCACGATGTATAGCCATGGTGATCGTATGGAACGAGCTGGCCAAAGGCGATACGAATTACGCCGCCGGGCTGGTTGCCTTTAACTCCTTGTTTCAAGTCTTCTTCTACTCGCTGTATGCATGGATATTTATCACCGTGCTGCCGTCGTGGCTCGGGCTGAAAGGTTCGGTGGTGAACGTCTCCATCGGTGAAATTGCCAAGAGCGTGTTCATCTATCTTGGTGTCCCCTTCCTTGCGGGATTTCTGACACGAACCGTGTTGGTCCGGGTGAAGGGACGCGAATGGTACGACCGGGCCTTTGTGCCCCGCGTAAGCCCCCTAACGCTCATCGCGCTTCTATTCACGATCGTGGTGATGTTTTCACTGAAGGGTGAATACATCGTCCGATTGCCTTTGGATGTGCTGAGAATCGCGATTCCGTTGTTGATCTACTTTGTGGTGATGTTTCTCGTGTCCTTCTACATGGGACGTAAATTGGGCGCCGATTATTCAAAGACGACCACGCTGGCATTCACGGCGGCATCGAACAACTTCGAGTTGGCGATTGCGGTGGCTGTATCCGTGTTCGGAATCAACTCTGGTGCTGCATTCGCCGCGGTTATCGGACCGCTTGTGGAAGTTCCTGCCATGATCGGTCTAGTCAATGTTGCGTTTTACTTTCAGCGGAAATTCTTCCTAAAGCCAGAAACTCAGCCTATTGCCTGACGAATTAGCTCATCGAGGCAGTTAATTCCAGTGGCTATGAGATCCCTTTGCGCGGATTCAATATGCTGACGTTCCCCTATTGAGGGGCACTCGGTGTGCGGGAGGAATCGTTGCGGCAATTCTGTCCAATCAGCTTTTTTCGGCTTGCCATCCAGCGCAAGCGAGGTTGTGCTACCGCATGGGCCTGTGGTCCGCGTGGCACGCGAAATGCTCGACTCCCCGCGCTAGCTCTGCTCGAGCTGCCAGGAGAAAGCATCGCAGAAATAACATCGTTGGAAAGATTTTGGTGCGGTCGAGTGGATTCGAACCACCACGGTATTGCTACCGCCAGCCCCTCAAGCTGGTGCGTCTGCCAGTTCCGCCACGACCGCACAAAGGTACAGAGGTGAGGACTTCATTGTAGCTGCGACGAGAGAACCCCGCAAGCCGGATGGTTCGCCCGAGGAAAACGCAAACTCACGGACCAAAACGCGGACGGCTGGCTGTCCGCAAACACGTCGGCGACTCAGGTAGCGGCCGGCCCCAGAAGCGCCCAGGAAACTAGCCTGTCACTAGGGTTTTTTCGGCTGAGTCGGAGCATTGCTCTGGGGAGCAGGGGTCTGCGGTGCCGAAGACTGCGGCGTGGGCGTCACAGGTGCCTTCGCGGGCGTCTTCGCCGGAGCGGGCCTGGAGATTTCCTGCAGGACCGAGCCGCCACCTTGCTCGACGGCTTTGTCGGTGCGCAATACCATGGCAAAAGCGCAAACCATGAACATCACCGCGCACCAAGTGGTGGCCAGTGAGAGAATCGAGGCGGCGCCGCGCGGGCCGAAAGCGGTTTGGCTACCCGCACCTCCGAAGGCCCCGGCGAGGTCCGCGGCTTTGCCGCTTTGCAGAAGAACGACAATCATCAAAACGAGACAATTCATGACGAAAAAGCCGGTCAGCAACCAGCTAAACCAGCGGAAACCGATGACGATGATGACAAAACCGATGGCAAGAGCGATGGTCCACTTCATCCAACTTGGCATTTCTATCTCCCCGCGCAATCTCGAACGATGCTGGCGAAAGACTTAGCATCGAGGCTCGCCCCGCCGACCAGAGCGCCGTCCAATTCTTCTTGAGCCATCAGTCCCTGAATATTGTCAGGCTTGACGCTGCCGCCATAAAGTATGCGCAACTCGGAAGCAAGTTTGGCGGAAAATTTGTCCGCAGCGCATTGACGGATGTGACGGTGGGCCGCGGCCGCAATCTCGGGTGTCGCCGTTTTGCCCGTGCCGATGGCCCAAACTGGTTCGTACGCTATCAGAATACGGGAGAATTCATCAGGGGTCAACGAACCCGCGCCGCCTAGAAACTGCGCTCTGCAAACGCTCTCGGTCTGGCCTCCCTCGCGGTGATGAAGCATCTCCCCGATACAAACGATAGGTGTGAGGCCGGCAGCGAGCGCGGTTTTTGTTTTCTTGGCGACGGTTTCGTCGGTTTCGCCGAAGAACTGGCGCCTTTCGGAATGGCCGATGATCACATACTTGCAACCGGCATCCACAAGCATCTGAGGAGAAATCTCGCCGGTGAAAGCGCCTTCCTTTTCCCAGAAGACGTTCTGGGCGGCGATGGCGATTTGCGATCCGCGAGCGGCTTCGACGGCAGTACGAAGGGACGTAAAGGGCGGAGCAATGACGATGTCGCACTGGGTGATGCCATCGACGAGCATGGAGAACGTGGAGAAAAATAACTCGGTTTCCATTTGTGTTTTGAACATTTTCCAGTTTCCGGCGACAACGCGGCGGCGCGCGGGGGGTCCGGCGACGGTCGCGGACTCCTCTTCGGGCTTGTCCGTCAAAGCTTCTACACCTGGAAGTTTGGCGCCGGCGAGGAATTCGAGAGAAGCGCCTCCTCCCGTCGAGATGTGCGAAATCCTCGAAGCGACGCCGGCCTGATGAACGGCCGCGACGGAATCGCCTCCGCCGACGATGGAAGTGGCGCCGGCGCTGGTGGCGGCAGCGACGGCTCGGGCGACTTCAAGCGTGCCATTCGCGAAAGTTGGCATTTCAAAGACGCCCATGGGGCCGTTCCAAACGATGGTCTTGGCCCTGGAAATCTCAGCGGCGAAGGCAGCGGCAGTCTTTGGGCCGATATCGAGCCCCATCTGGTCGGCCGGCGTCGCAGCGATGTCAACAGTGGTAGCAGGAGCCTCGGCTTTGAATTCTGGAGCAATGATGTGGTCGACCGGGAGAAGCAGCTTGAAATTTCTCTGTTTGGCGTCGGCAAGGATTTTGCGGGCGAGTTCGAGTTTGTCGTCTTCGACGAGCGATTTTCCGATGGGCAAGCCCTGGGCCTTGAAAAAAGTGTAGGCCATACCGCCGCCGATGAGCATGGCGTCGGCGATGTTCATGAGATTTTCGACGACTTCGATTTTATCGCTTACCTTTGCTCCGCCGAGGATCGCAACGAACGGACGGGCAGGATCGGTGAGGGCCTTGCCAAGATAATTGAGCTCTTTTTCCATGAGCAGGCCGGCAACGGACACTTCGACAAAACGGGTGATACCCACCACCGAAGCATGGGCGCGATGCGCGGATCCAAAGGCATCGCAGATAAAAACGCCATCGCAAAGCGAGGCCAGTTGCTTCGAGAAGGCTTCGTCGTTCTTCTCTTCCTCGGGATGGAAGCGAACATTTTCGAGAAGCAGGATATCGCCCTCTCCGAGCGTCTTGCTCTTGGATTCGGGGACGGGGCCGACGCAATCCGAGGCGAATCGAACATGTTTATCGAGAAGCTCTTCGAGCTTTTTGACGATGGGGAAGAGCGAAAACTTGGCATCGGGACCGCCCTTGGGCCGGCCAAGATGCGAAGCGAGAATGAGGCGGCCACCTTTTTGAATGGCGAGACGGAGCGTCGGCAGAGTTTCGCGAATGCGGGTGTCGTCAGTGACGACGCCGTCCTTTAGAGGGACATTGAAGTCCACACGGATGAAGACGCGCTTGCCGCGGAGATCGATATCATGGATTGTGAGCTTTTTCATGAATTTGTGACTCTTGACTCTTTATTTTTCGCAATGGGTGACACGCGGGTGCGGTGCAATCCACGCCCACGCGGACGGCCGGCAATGGCTTTAGAATTTCGCGGCCATGAATTTGATTAGATCGCGGCAGCGGCAGGAATAGCCCCACTCGTTGTCGTACCAGGCCAAAACTTTGACGCAACGATCGCCGACGACTTTAGTGCAGCCCGAATCGACGATGGAAGAGTGCGAGTTTCCTTTGAAATCAGCGGAGACCAGCTCCTCTTCGGTATACCCGAGGATGCCCTTCATTGGACCGTCGGCCGCGGCTTTGAGAGCGGCGTTCACCGACTGGACGCTGGCGGGCTTATCCACAAAAACAGTGACGTCAACCACGCTCACGTTCGGCGTGGGAACTCGCATGGCGTAACCGTCGAGCTTGCCCTTCAACTCGGGAATGACCAGATGCAACGCTTTGGCGGCGCCAGTCGAGCTGGGAATCATGTTGATGGCCGCGGCGCGTGCGCGGCGAAGATCCTTGTGCGGCAAATCAAGAAGCTTTTGATCGTTGGTGTAGGAGTGGATGGTGGTCATCATGCCGCTGTGAATGCCGAAAGTGTCCTGCAAGACTTTCGCCACGGGAGCGAGACAATTCGTGGTGCACGAAGCGTTGGAAACGACGTGATGCTTCGCTGGATCGTAGGTTTTATCGTTGACGCCGAGGACGAATGTCGCATCGGGACCGTCCGAAGGCGCGGAAATGATGACTTTTTTGACCGGCGCGCGGAGATGCTTCTTTGCGTCGGCACCTTTGGTGAAGAGGCCGGTGGACTCGACGACGATGTCCGCTCCAACTCCCGCCCAATCGATTTCCGCGGGATCCTTTACTTTGAAAACCTTGAAGGCTTTGCCCTCAATGGAAATCGTGTCGTCGGTGTACGTGACGTTGTGCGAAAGGTTGCCGAGTATGGAATCGTATTTGAGCAAGTGCGCGAGGGTCCTGGAGTCGGTGATGTCATTGACGGCGACGAACTGGATGTCCTTGTCGTCTAGCGCGGTGCGCATGATGTTCCGTCCGATGCGGCCGAAGCCGTTGATGCCGACCTTGATGGGCATACTACCTCCGTTGGATTTTGTGAACCGGCGGCGGACTCTCAGAGGAGAAACGACCGCAAAGCCGAACTCAAAATGCTATGGGCTGAGCGAAGAAAAGTCAACGCGAAGCGAGAAGATCGGAATCCTGGAACAGCGGGATGGTCTCTTGTGCTCGCAAAACCAGAACTTATTCCGGGTATTGCCGGATGGTGGTCACGCGGTCGCCGCTGAAGCAAACGAAAACCGTCTTCGAAGGTGGCTCGCCATAGATCCAATCCTCGATCTCATTGCCTGCGGCGTCCCGTTCCCGAACTTTGTGATCAGGCTTGCCGATGGCGGCGATTACCTCGTCACGATCCATACCCACCAGGGGGCGGCGTTCGGCGATGGCTTTCTTCATCGCCGGGGGGAGTGTATCCACCCACTGAACCGAAGCGGAACGCTCTCCTGAAAAATCAAGGAACGGTGAGAGCAATTGTTTCAAGTCTTTGGGGCTCAGGTCCGGGATGGGCTTATTGAAATCAAGGTAGATTGTGCTTCCCATGCCGGGCTGCAGACCCGGGGGACCCGTCTGTTGCTCCTCGGTTGTTGCTTGAGCACTCGGAATACCGCTTAACTCAATGTGGAAGCGATCGCGGAGGCGCTTTTTTCCTCGCCCGCCGCCATTCAAATCCACGATGATTTCGTGATCGCGAAAATCCAGGCCCGTGATCTGGACCCGGTCGCCGTTATTCACGGCCGCGCCGTGCGTGGCCAGGGCGCGATCCAGAAACTCGGTGTTCAGTGGCTTGCCTACATAGACGATCAAGCCTTCCTTCCCTGCTGGCAGCGATTTTGTGGCCTTGGCGAACTCGCCCGATACATAGCGAATCAGCGCGAGTTTCGAACTCTCCTGCAGGGTCGCGGCCTTCGGCCCTGCCGTGTTTTGAGCGCCGTTTTGTTCATCAGGGGAAGCAGAAACAACGTCCGGGAAGAGGGGAATGGACTCTCCGGGCGGGAACACGGCGATAGGTTGAGAAGGCGGAAGAAGGCTGTTGACGCGTGGAACGTCCGCGCTGCCAAGCAGAAGAAAGGCCAGGCCTACGATGAGCCGAGTCGTCATATCGAATCAATTTCGGGCGGTCAGCCGGGCACACCGGCAAAATGCCCCGGGATACATGATTATCTCCCAAATTCTATGATGCTGGAAACGGGAAAAATAGCTACAGGGGGCTCGCGAGGAATGCACCCAGCCCGGCTTCAACCGTGCTTTGCCGGGACGGCCAGCCGTGCCCAAAGGTCTGCGTTCGAAGCGTAGAGCCACAGCGGACACCCTAACGGGAGATCACCTGGACGCCTTGACGGTCAATCGTCACGGGCAGCACTTCGGCACCCGCTTCCTCAATGGCGGCTTCCACACTGGCGCGAGTATCGGGCTCGATCAAGAGGACGACGCAACCGCCTCCGCCAGCTCCGCAAACCTTCCCGGCCATGGCGCCGTTGCGGCGTGCGCCGGCAATTACACGGTCGATCCTTTTCGTGGAGATAGTCGGCAGATTTCTTTTACGGAAGGACCACTCTTCGCGCATCAATCGCCCGGCCTCCTGCCAATCGGGCTTCTCCAAGGCAAAGCGCATTTTCTGGGCTACGTACGAGATACGCTCGAGGCTGTTCTGCACGGCACGTTTGCCGCCAATCTGTGCCTTGAAAACTTCCCAATTGTTGATTCCGTGCTGGCGCGGCTTACCCGTGTAGCAAACCACGATGCGGCGTTCCAATTCGTCCAAATTGACGCGCAGCTCAACGCGATGCTCGCCGCCGGGAGGGAGCTCGATAGCTGCGGCGCCTCCAAACGCTGGAGGGTAATGATCCTGGGTACCGGTGGGGACGTTAATGACAATGGCTTCGGCATCGCGGCTGATGTGGATCCAATCGACTTTGCTCTTCCCTGCCCCCGTGAACCGATCCAGCGCCGCGCAGATGGCGACGGCCATGGCGCTCGACCCGCCGATGCCTGCGCCGTTGGGAGCTTCGGAGTCGGTCGTTAGCGTGAAGCCACCCTGAGGCTGAAAGAATTTCACGATCTCCGCCAGCAGCGGTAGCCGGTATCGTTTGGTTTTCAGAAGCGCGCCCAGGGACGCAAAGCTTTCCTCCCGCTTCGTATCTTGGGAAACCAGCTTGATTCGCTCGTCCCAAGGGGCATGAGTTTCAATGACGCAAGACGCGTAACGGGAGATCGCCGCATTCAAGGTGACTGAGCCGGGATGGAACAGATAGAGCGGCCAGATATCGAGAGTACTTCCGGCAAAATCAACGCGCGTCGGCGCCTTGGATTCGATGATCATGTAAGCCCGCGGTGTGGAATTGCAGTGGAGTCCGCCGAGCCAGTTTGCAGGAATCGCAGGGCAAGCTCAAGCGCGGTGCCAGCCGGAAGCGACAAACTGACACGGGTTCCGCGCAGGGCGCTACTTCCCCCCGCCGCCAGCGGACGCAGCGCGATTGCGAATCATCAATTGCGGGCCGAGTTCATTTTTATCCTGGGCCAGGGCGGGGTTTGGTTCAAAGCAGCGGCGGCAGCGTGCTTCGTACATTCCGCCGGCCCCCACCACGATCAGTTCTTCGCTCTCGACGAGCCGTTGCGTATGCACCGCGGGATTGCCGCAGCGGACACAGATGGCCAGCAGCTTGGTAATCTCTTCGGCGACGGCAAGAAGCCGCGGCATGGGTTCGAAGGGCCGGCCGCGATAGTCAGTGTCGAGTCCGGCAACGATGACGCGCTTACCCAGGTTGGCGAGCCGCGTGCATACGTCGAGTATCTCTTCACCCAAAAATTGTGCTTCGTCGATCCCCACGACCTCGGTGCGCGGAGAAAGCTTCTCCATGATTTCGGAGGCTTTGGACACGTTGTCCGAAGGAATGCCCAGGCCCGAATGCGAAATAATCTCGTTTGCTGCGTAGCGTTCGTCGATCGCTGGCTTGAAGATTTGCACGCGCTGCCGCGCAATCTCCGCACGGCGCAGCCGCCGAATCAACTCCTCACTCTTGCCGGAAAACATCGGGCCGACAACGACCTCGATCCATCCCATGTTGCCTTTGACAATGTCCACTCTCGTCCTCTCTTGGTGGAACTCTTTCCGCGTGTTCCGCCCTTCCCTTGTACTCCCGCCAAACTACTCCGCCATTCCCGCATGCAGGACCGCGGCTGGGGCGGAAAACTTAACCGGCGGCTTTCACCGCCCTGCCATACATCTTTGCATTATAGAACGGCGCGAACGCCGTGATTACCGCAAGCCGAAAAGACTCGTCTCGCGGGACCAAATCCGCCGAAAGTACGCCCCAGGCACCCTGCCCGTTCCGAATCCCGACGGCGCCCGTATACCGGTCGATGGCGTCCGACAAATCGAATCCTCGTTCCAGAACTTCGTGGGCCAGCTCTTCCGGCAGCTCAATCCCTCCGGACCGGCCGTAGAAGCCGCACGAGCCGTCGCTCACGTAAGCCCAGGATTCCAGGAAGACGCGCCTGCTTCGGTCATCTTGCAGAACTTCCAGTCCGCCCTCCAAGCCGACAAAATAGCGCCACGGTTTGTGAGTTTCGCGGGCCACCCGCAAAAGTGCGTCCGCACGCTGGCGAGCTCCGCGCATCAGCTCCTCGCAGAAAGAAGGCGTGGGGCTCACTCCACTTTCGACTTCCCAGCCGACGACTTCAAAGTCCCCATCCGGCACGAGCTTGGGCGCGAAAGCGTCCAGGGCTTTCATGACAGCCCGGAGCTTTGGCTGGCGAGTGCTGCCGACGGCTACGATGATCTTCTTCATGAAGGCGACCATTGGGACGCGCTGATTCTATCGGGTTTGGCATGAGAATATCACGCGAAAATCGCGGAGCGGAGGAAATCGTGGAGCGGCCAATGGGAACAAACCGATTTGGCCTCTCGCCGGGATCGCACTATTAAATTATTTTCCCTCGTGCGAGGCAGCGAGAGAGCTAGGACAAAGCATCGGTGCCTCGCGCCCCCGCGCCGTAACTCTCTCCACCGATTCGATAGCGCCGTTCCGCACCAGCAGCGCGTAATCGAAATTGTTAACCGTGGGACAAACGTGCCTAGGCAGCAAGTAAAGCGCGTCGCCAACTCGCGGACTAGCCGCGCTTCCCTCGACAGCCAGGGGCATGTGCTCTTCGCTCGGCGCAAGAGGAGTCAGTTCTGGATGGCCCACGACTATGCATGTCGGAACGCCCACGTCGGCCGATACTGCTTTATGCCCCGCGTCGCAAGTGACAATTCCTTCGCGGGGCCTGCTCACCACGCGGCTCAGAACCAGGACCGCGGGGCGATACCCACACTCGTTGGGGAGCTGCGCCATGCTCGTGGCATCGGAATAGACAATGTTCCCGGCGAAATCCGGTGGAGGAACCTTGCCTCGCGAAACCCCTGGTACGAAAGCGAGCATCGAAACGTGGGCGTCCCCGCCGTGACTACTTCCGGCACGCGCGCGCCGCCACGTTCCACCTCACTCACAACGCTCAACAAGCGGTCGTAGCCGTCGTGCGCGGCCGCGGTCCGTTGAGGTTCTTCCATTGACCCATATTGGCCGTCGTAGTAATGAAGTCCGCGGAACTCCACCCCGGCGCCGACAATCGTGGACACTAATTTGGCGGCCTCGTCCACATGGCTCTGCTCAATGCCAGTGCGATTCATCCCGGGATTGATGTCCAGAAAAATTCCCAATCGGCTCCCGCGCCACTGTTGAACCTGTTCCTCGTTTTCAGCCAAAACGGAAATGCGCACCTTGGGAACTCCGCAGCAAGCTCTTTGACACGGCGCGCATTCGCGCCCATGCACGGGTAGGCCACCAGAACATCAGTGGCACCGCACTGGCAGGCCACCAGCAACTCCAGGGTCGTCGCGCACTTGAAATTCAGGATGCCGTGCTCGACCAGCTTGCGCACGGTGTAACCGAGTTTGGCGGTCTTGATGTGCACGCGCCAGCGGTCCGCATCCCCGCCGAGCAATTGCAAAGTCCGATTGATATTGGAGGCTACGATTTCCGGATAGACGACCAGCGCAGGCGTCAGCACGTCCTCGACTCCGCGCACCTCATAGCCCGGATCCCAGGCGAATTCCTTAATCATGGATTTCTGCGCTGCCATTGCGGCTCCGATAGTAGCGCGTAATGGGATGCCAAAACATGGCGAGGCAATTTCGCTCGCGTCCGGGAACTACGCATGTCCTGGCAGTTCGCCGGTCGCCCGCGCCAGCCGTTGACCGCCTCCGTTCGGGATAGTAGGCTCCCTGAACTTCTATGAGCCCAGATGCTTCCGAATCCCCCGCGCATCGTCGTCCCTTAGACCTAATCCGTGGCCTCGGGCTCCTTTCCGCGACGGCCATCGTCATTGGCGACACCATTGGCACAGGTATTTTTCTCGTCTCCAGCGACATGGCTCGCGCCGTCGGCTCAACCACTCTGGTTTTCGCGGCCTGGCTACTCGGCGGGCTCATCATTCTTTTTGGCGCATTCTGCTACGCGGAACTTGGTGCTGCCTTCCCAAGTGCGGGAGGCCCCTACGTCTATCTCAATCGCGGCCTCGGTCCGCTCTGGGGATTTCTTTTTGGCTGGATGACCTCGTTTCTCGAACGGCCCGTCGGCATGGCCACACTTGCGGCGGGATTTCTGCGCTTTGCCGGCTTCCTGTTTCCCGTTGTGGCCACCCCCTTGTTCACAAGCCACATCGGGCGATTTGTCTTCCACTTCACCCTGGCCCAACCGCTCGCCGCCCTCGTGGTAGTGGCCGTCACCGCCGTGAATTACTTGAGCGTGCGCTTCGGTGGAAGCGTCCAGGTGCTGCTGACTTCCTTAAAAATCGGCGCCATTCTCGTTATCGTCATAGCGGGAGTGTTCTTCGGCAAACACTATGCCGTTGTGGCCGTGCCGGCTGCCACTCCGCTGGGCTGGGGAACCATCGGCGCCCTGCTCACCGCCCTCGTCCCCGCCATGTGGGCCTACAACGGTTTCAATGACCTCGGCGACCTTGGCGAAGAAATCCAGCAACCCCAGAAAAATATTCCCCGAGCCATTTTTCTGGGACTGTTCACGGTTGCCGGTCTATATCTGCTTGCGAATGTAGTCTACTTCCGTGTGTTGCCCTTTGCCGTTATCGCGCAATCCCAGCACGTCGCCTCGGACGTCGTCCAGGCTATCGCCGGCTCTCGTGGAGCCGCTTATCTCACCATCGCCATGGCTATCTCCGCTCTCGGTGCGCTTCACGTCGTCGTGCTCACCGGTGCGCGCGTCCCTTACGCCATGGCTCGGGACGGTGTCTTTTTCCCGTTCGCCGCTCGCATTCATCCGACTTTTCGCACGCCCAGCGGCTCGCTGCTTTTTCTCGGTTCCATCGCTGCGTTGCTCGCTCTCAGCGGAACCTACGAAGAGCTCTATTCCCTGTTCGTCTTTGCCGTCTGGATCTTCTTTGCCTTGACGGCCGTCGCCTTGCTCCGTTTGCGCAGGGTCGAGCCCGAACTCTCCCGGCCTTACCGTGCCTGGGGCTATCCATGGACGCCCCTCATCTTCCTGCTCGCCGCCATCGCCTTGACCGCGAACTTGTGGTTGATCCGCCCGGTACGCTCCTCGCTGGGGCTCGTTGTGATTCTCGCCGGCATTCCCTTTTTCTACAGCTGGCGCAAGTCATCCCACGCCCCCGCCGCGTCTGCCGGGAATCTACAACAATACTGACTACTATTCACTGCTCGGCAAGGTGGCTCTCCAAAAAGGCGAAACTAGAGAAGCAATGAGCGATCTCACAAAAGCTATGATGAGGGACCTCGATGCCGCCGACAAAATGTTCAACATCGAGGGGATCGTACCCGAAAAAACATCAAAGCCTTGCATCTGGAATCTCACTGAGCTCGACGGTTTGATTAGACAATTTCCCAAAGACTATCGACCTTACTTATTTCGTGGTCTCTACTATTTGTTCTTTACAAGCTTCAAGGAAGATTACTATCCGAAGGCGATGTTGGATTTCCAGAGAGCCGCTGCCCTGAATCCGGCCTCGCCGCTACCTCAATACTTCATCGGCGCGGTTTATTCAAAAGCTTCGTTCTGGACCAAAAAAGCTTGGACCTCTGACGTAGGTAGGCGTGCGAGTTTTAGCCCCCCATCGTTCTTCACAAATTCCGCCACGCCGAAGACTACCTTCTCTATTGTTGTCTCCTTCGGCTCCTGGTTTGTAGGCGTCAACATCGTAATTCCGCCCCCAACCTGGTATCGAGTCCTGTTCATAAGCTCCCAGAGAGGTTGGCCTACAATCGCTGTCAGTGTGCATTTTAGGCTGAACAATATCGTTGCAGAGTTTTCCGTTCGGGTTTTCCAGGTCGCCGAATTTATGTCGTTAAACGTGAACGACAGAATACGTTCAACGCTGCCTCCCGACAGCGAACTGGGTAAGTCCCAAATTGAAAACTCTCGAATGCTATCGACTGCTGTCTCGATCTCTGGCCGATATTTCAAGAGAAGTTCTTTTGCTTCCAATTTTTCCTTGTTTCTTCGAGCGCGGAGTACCTCGTCAACTAAACTCACGATATACACGACTGCGGTATTGGTGTCGGCGACCACGTTGATTGACGTGCCATACTCTTTTTCACTGGCCAGTATCCCTTCCGTAAGGAGCTTGTCATTGGTCACCAGCAGAGCATTTTTCTCTGGCTGACCCTTTATCGCTTCAAGGATCGAAAACATGATCAGAGAGTCTCGGAAGCCCTTTTCGTGTGAATCCTCGAACGGTGGAATAGTCTCAATAGACATGCCTAAGAGAAGTTCTGGGTCGACTCTTGCTAGGGGCAGTATTCCTATTCCCAAAGATGCGAGCTTCTTTTCGAAGACAGCAGCAAGGTTTTTGGCTAAGTCATTCACTCGATCTTCAATGGCCAGGAGTTCGTCGGGGCTCGCGTCGTCAATTACACCTACAACGCCGCTGATCGCCCAATCACCGCCATCGACGGCTCCAACGGCATCACCTACGCCACCGATCTTCAAACCGCCCCTTCCGGCTGTCTCTCGGGTGCAGTCTGCTACACGCCGCAAGGCTCGTTCTACGCGCTTTCCATCGGCCAATCCGCCTCCTTTACCGGCCTCAACCTCTCGCACACCTACAACACTCGCCTACAACCGAACGAATTCAAGGCCTCCTCCGCCGCTGGCAACGCCATCGACCTCACGTACAGCTACGCCGATCCTTTGAATAACAACAAAAACGCCGGCCATGTTTTTTCCATCATCAACAACCTGAATTCCAGCCGCACCCAAACCTTTACTTACGATCAAGTCACCCGCATCACCTCCGCTGGCACGACCGCAGCCTCCGGCACGTACTGCTGGGGATATCAATACAACTACGACGCTTGGGCCAATTTGCTCTCGCAGGCCGGTTGGTCGCCCAACTATAATGGCTGTAGTGAAATGACCATGGGCTCCGTGAACGCCAACGGCAACAACCAAATCTCCGGATTCTCCTACGACGCCTCCGGCAACACCCAAAACGACGGCACCATCGCCTACACCTACAACGGCGAAAGCCAGATGGCGACTGCCAACGGCGTCACTTATGCTTACGACGGCGATGGCCGCCGCGTCTACAAGTCCAACGGCAAGCTCTATTGGTACGGCGCGGGCGGCGACATCCTCGCCGAAACCGATCTTTCCGGCAACACTCCCAACGAATACATTTTCTTTGGCGGCAAGCGCATCGCCATGCTTCCCGCCGGCGGCAATCCCATCTACTATGTCGAGGACATGCTCGGCTCCTCCCGTGTCATCACCACGAATACCGGCGCCGTCTGCTACGACGCCGACTTCGATCCTTACGGCGGCGAGCACGCTTACACCAACACCTGTTCGCAAAATTACAAATTCGAAGGCAAAGAGCGCGACACCGAAACCGGCAACGACGACTTCGGCGCTCGCTCCTACTCTAGCCGCTTCGGCCGCTGGCTCTCCGCCGACTGGTCCAACGTCCCCGTTCCCGTCCCCTACGCCAACCTCACCAACCCGCAAACCCTCAACCTTTATTCCATGGTCGCCGACGACCCCGAATCCTTCGCCGACCTCGACGGCCACACCTCCACGCAGATCTACCAACTCGCGAATCCCGCCGCCAGCAGCGCCTGGGATCCCATGGGCGCTGTCTCCATGTCCGACATGTCAGGACTGACGCTCGAGGAATACACCGCCCTGGCAGCAGAGGCAGCCGCCGAGGCCGCCCAGCGCCAGGTGCAACAGCAGCTAAGCTACGGTACGCTAGCGGCAAACTACCCTGGGCACGGTACATATCCTACCGATCCGAATTCGCCGAATTCCATTTGGTCACTGATCGGCGGCCACGTAGAGATGAACGCTAGAGATGTGCACGGGAATGCAAACAACTCCTGCGCAGTGCGGATGAGCTACGCACTTAACAAGAGCGGATTAAGCATACCGAAAGGAAGGGGAGCGGTTTCAGGCGCTGACGGCAAGCAATATTTCTTGAGAGTTGCCGATCTTCAGAAGTTCCTTACACGCGCCCTCGGGCAACCACAACGCCTCGCTGGCGGATCATTCAGGGGACCGAGCGGCTCATCAGGCATACTCTCGTTCAATATACCTTTCAAAGATGCTACGGGCCACTTCACGCTTTGGAACGGTAGGAGTGTTATCGATGCAAAAGAACCGTACCAATCGTGGCCCGCGCCAACAAGCGCGCTATTCTGGAGGGTTCCATGAGGGCATTGCTCGTTGTCGGGATGGTTCTAGCCCTTCCGCCTTTTCTTGGTGCACAGGGCGGGACAGCGAAAAGTCTCGGGGAGATCAAACAGTGGCAATTTCAAGTCCAGAATGGCGAAATCGAAGTTAAGTTGTCATCTGGTGTAGATGCCGACGACAAACGCACAGTCTTATCTTTGGAGCCATTAGGTAAACTCGTACCAACGGCCGCTGAGGAAGCAGCCTTGCTTCGCCAGGTTTTGCGCGAGATGCCATCGCTCGGGTACGATCCTAGCAAGTTAGAACTGATCACCACATGGCTTCAGAATTCAGAGTTCAGACCCGGCGTCGAGAAAACAGTGGCCAAATCGGGAGCGTGGCGGTCTTGTCGGGGATATAAGTATTGCCACAAAGCCGAAGGTTTAGCCAATCAGTTCTTAGAGTCAGTTGACGCATTCAAGACCTTTGACGAAATCCTACGACCCTATGGCTTAAGGAGGAAATGGGTTCACATAGATGATATGGGAGTCGGGGAAAGAGCTGGGCAGGTTTCATGTAACGGACTGATTGTGATCGCCATCGAAAAACGAAGATTGAGCGAAAACTGAGCCCGAGGAGTTGTCTCGGCGCAAAATCAGAACCAACAGCTGTTGGTGTCTCCGGATAAGAAGGCAGATATCAAGCATGGGCGGGCGGGTGGCCGACCCTTCGCGGTCCGAAGTGATTTTGCCTTTGTTTTTCCGGGGTGGCCTACCCTTGCGGGTTTCGGTTTTGCAAGGGTGGGTCATTCTTTTCTTTGCTGTCTTGTTTGCGGTGGATTTGCGTGCGAATTCCTCGTTGCAAGCACCGCGTCACTCCTCTTTGAATCTCTTCGCCCACATCCGCTACCCACCCCTACCCACGACTCACTTTCCATTTCCCTCTCACCAAACTCCCAATTCCCCGCCAACCACCTCAATCCACTCCACTTCCCCGTCTCACGTTCGAATGATATACACTAAATAATAGTCCTTGCCAGTAATGCACATCCATGCCATCCTTCCCCATGCTTGCCCTGAGCCTCAAAGGGTCCTCCCGGCCACACTTCTCTCCATCTGCCCCCAGCCCGACCGCTTCCAACCGCAAATTCCCGCGTCCGATAATATCCTCGCAACTCCACACTTCCAACACTCCCTTCAAGTGTTCATTCTAAAACACTTACAGCCACCCACTGTCCTTCCGCTTGTCATTCACAGCGCCTTCTTACGAAAAAGCGAAAATCAGCATGATGACCACCGCGACGCCCATAACAGCAATGATAATTTGATTTGGTAATTCGAGTTGCCGATGTGATTCTACTGACCGCCGATGGCGCAAAGACATGTTGCGGCTCATTTCGCACCTGCGCTCATGACCTTATTGAGAAGGTCTGGATCTGCTGGTTCTGTTGATTCGGAAATGCCAGCTTGGGCGTGGAAGGATTTCCCGGGGTTGGTAGCAGAAGAAAGTTCGGTGGTTGCGAGATTCAAAGTGACTTGCATCGACGAAGTCACTGCCGAAATTTCGAGTCCAGTTCCGATGCGCTCAGCCCACTGGTGCCGATACGCTTGGTCTTCTGCTGACTTGACGTAGCGGTCGGTCACATTTCCATTGTGGCTGTGACCAAGCCATGCGGACAGCAAACTCCGAGGACACCCTTGCTCTTCGCACCATGTTGTACGGAAGCGGCGCAGCGAATGCATACCAGGAATGCCATGCTTATCGGTTATATGTGTTTTGACGTGATTCGGGCTGAGCGGCTTTCTGGTTCGTGTTGCGAACAAAAATTCGCCATCCTGCCTTTGCTTAGTGAATTCAATCAGCATCTTGTTGACCCAAGTGCTGAGATCGACGCGCCGAACGGCTGCGGCCGTTTTGGGGGCTTGCAGTTGACCACGCCAGATAGATTTACGAACGAGGATCGCGCTAGCGACACTGTCCCACGATGAGTCCTGGTCAAAACCATTTATCTTGATGGCGAGCAACTCGCCAACGCGAAGGCCGGCGCTAGCGGCGACTGCAATCAAAACGCGATCGCGCACCTTGATTGTGCGGTTCTTGAGGACAGCATTCAGGGCGTCCCGGCTAATCGTCGGCTGTCTCTGTTGGCCGATCTCCCTAACGTTCTCGAAGATAAATTTGCTGCGCCATTTCAAATCGAGGATGGGTTCACCGTCCTGATTTACGTGGCTCTCAAGGACATGCTTCAACGTAGCCACGATCTCGCGGACAGTCTTGGGCCCGAGACTCGTAGCTAATACCTCTGCAAACTCTCTGACCTTTCCGTTGCGAATGGTTTCAATTTCGAGATCACCCAGGCATGGAACAATGTGGATGTTGACGTGCGATGTGAACGTGGCAAGAGTCGCGGGTTTAAGTTTCCCGAGTTCGACGCGCTTGCGCTGCCTTGACAACCACTGGTCGGCCAGATCTTTTAGCAGCATCATTTTTTCTCTCTAACGATTCCAAGTAAGCGTCAATTGCTCTTCTTATAGATTCAGACATAGGAACACCTACGGCTTCTTGCAAAGCTTTTAGGGCGGCGACCTGGCGAGGTTCCAGAAACAAAGCGGTCTTGACCCTTTTTTCCTTTGGCTCTTTTTTTCTTTCCGGCCACAGTTCCCTCCCCTACTCGCGCTAATCGGCAACAACGTCAGCATGTTACTACGTCTCCCTGTAGGGGTTATGCATATTTCTCCAGGCGCCTGCTCTTTGCCAACGAGGTCGGCGCTAAAAGATAGAAACACCAACTGCCGTGTTGGGTTAGGTGTACGGCCTTTCTCCCGCGATCGCAGTCGCGAAACCTAGAGCGCGAGCAGTTCTATTGCAGACTGTTAACCGCGTCTCTAACGTTGTTTTGGCTGTCTTGTGCCATTCGGAGAAAGTTAGGCGCATCCTCCGCACTTCCCTTCTCTGCAATCCAGATGCGCTCTAGGAGTGACGCGGCCTCTTTCGCCATTCCATGTGAGGAAAATTGTAGGACCATACAACGCGACAAAAATCTGTCTTGCAGTCGTTCTGTGTCGTTTGCCGTAAAAATAAAGCACGTACTCGGTGGAAACGCCGTGCCATCTAACTTGGATAGAAACGCCAACTGCGCTTGTGGCGTCATCTGGTCCGCCTCGTCTACCAGAACAACGTGTAACGACTTTTGACCGTTGCGCGGGACGTAGTGACACTGGCGCACCACGTCGTTGACCGTTTCGACGTTGCAAGATTGTGACGGAATATGATGCAGTTCTCCTCCGATTGCCTCGCATAGAGCCAACGCCATGCTGGTTTTGCCTGTGCCTGATGGTCCAACAAAGAGAAAGGCAGCATTCGGAAATGGCGAGGCAGCAAATTTCTGCAAGACTCGTTTTGGCTTATCGAGCCCAACAAAGTCCGCGAGATCATGCGGCCTATATTTCTCAGACAGCGAGGCCGGGAAGTTTAGCCCGGCCTGAGCAGTAAAGAGGCTCATGCTGCCTCGCTTTCCACCACGGACTTGCGGCACAGGATGTAGTCAGAGGCTTTCTGTGCCTGAGACGCGGCAGGCAAGAGCAGTTTGGAGTCGCCTTTGAGTCTGTTAATCCATGATTGGAGATAGGCCGCGCTGTTCTCGATCACGGCAGGAGAAATGCCTGTCACTCCGCAAAGCATCGCGGCACCCATCTCGGCCACCAACTCCTCTTTGCTATACGATTCGCTTCCAAACTCGTTTAGATTTTCGATGCCCTCCCGTCCAACGCGGGATTTGTGGCCCGTTGAATGAGTCAGTTCGTGGAATAGCGTCGAGTAATACTCTTCGGAACCAAGAAAGGAAGACTTTGCAGGCATTCCTAGCCTGTCGCTGGATGGCCGATACCATGCCCTGTCTGACTGCTCACGCGCTGGAGCATTCGGCATTTCTGAAACGATTCGCTCGCAAGCTTCGATGTCTGCCACACGAGCAGCGGAAGACAATCCCCGTTTTTGGGCAATACCCTCTGTCTGTTCCAGGTTAAAGACGCTGTAATATCGCAGCAAAATGGCCTTAGAAGTCTTCTCTGTGCCGTCTGCTCTGCGAATCGTTTTCTCTTCTCCGATGTTCCAGAACATCACAAGCAAAGACTTCTCACCGCGCTTGACGTTTCCACCCAACTTCGCTGCTTGATTGTAGGTGAGGGAAATACCCTGTAGGCCCAAACCTGACTCACGAAGATTTCCGCATCACGATTATCGCAAGTCTAGCCCAAAAAATTGCAGGATC
This sequence comes from uncultured Acidobacteriota bacterium, assembly GCA_963824515.1. Classification (GTDB taxonomy): domain Bacteria; phylum Acidobacteriota; class Terriglobia; order Acidiferrales; family UBA7541; genus Acidiferrum. Next base: position 31,491 of record CAWGPN010000002.1, on the reverse strand, counting down.
GAGGGCGACGAGCCCCTTGATCCATTTTGATCGCGGCCAATTCGGTCGGCCGCGACATTTTTTATGTCCATTTGTGAAGTGGAAAAAATCTGAAACCGGTACGAGGAAACAATGCCGTTAGATTTAGAACTAATACGAGACCAAATGTATCTGTTGAACATCAACATCAGTGCAGGTTGTCCGAGATCTGCAGGAATACCCGCCGAGAACAATACGCCACACTGATTCTTCTAGCCGCAGCATCGGGGTTGCGCTGTATTGAGTTGCTCGCCTTGAAGCCGGATGATCTCGACTTCAGAGCAAGCACGATTCGGGTAGATGAATCGTAAGCGTCGGACGGAGGACATCTTGACGCTCAGCGTCGCGGACTGATACGAGGGTCTTGCAGAAAGATCGTGTCGCAAACGGCAAAAACCGTCTTGGCAACCTGTTTGCCAACGACTTGCTCACGAGTCAAGGCTTCACTTACAAGAGGACTTGCAGCGATGGGCCGGTCAGCTGCGTCCACGACTGCGAAAGCAGGCCCAGTTTTGACTTGGCGAAATTCGACCGCTACTGCCTTCCGGTCTTTAGGACCGGCGTTAGATCCCCATTTTCCGAGGATTATTGAACTCCGCATAATATAGGGTGGAATCGGGCCATAAGGAAGCCTGTTTCCAGAAGGCGGTGATGAGCGTTGGGCGGCGGCGCATGTTGCGGAGATCGTGCCGGGCGCCGTGCTTCAATTCGGCGAAGTCCTTCGGGGCAAGCGTTGGGGAGTTTGTGGTGTTTGCAGTGGCCCCAGACGTATTCCGTGGGATTTAGCTCCGGGGCGTAGGCGGGCAGGTAGGCGGTGTGGATGCGGCCGTTCTGTGCGGCCACGAACTCCTGCACCACCCGGCTGCGATGCGCGGGCAGCCGGTCCCACACCAGCAGCAGATTTCCAGGAATGTGCCGCAGCAGATGTTTGAGAAAGGCCACCGCCTGCGGTCGCGGTTCGCTCCGGGATACAAACGGAAGTAGAAATTCCACAGCGTTATCCCCGCGATGACGGAAAGCGTCTTCCAGTTGAAGTGGTACTGCAGCACCGGTGTGTGGCCCCGCCGCGACCAGGTCCGGCAGCGGTGCGGCCGCTGGCTGAGTCCGCTCTCGTCGAGCAAGACCATCGTTCGCCGCTCTTTTTGGGCTTTTTTTTAAGGTCCGGCCAAGTGACCTTCTTCCAGTGACGGATGGCTTCCTCGTTACGCTCCAGCGCCCGGCCCGTAGGACGCTGGCAGCTCCAGCCGAGCGCCACCAAAATCTTCCACACGTGGCCCGGATGATAGCCAACGCCAAATTCCTTCTCGATCAAATGCGCCACGCGCTCGGAAGTCCACAGGTTGGTTTCGTAGCCCAGCCGCTCGGGGCCCGCAAGGAGGCGCTGTTCGAGACGCACTTTCTGTCGCGGTGTTAAGCGCGGCTGGCGTCCCGCGCGCCCGGCTTGCCGTAAAGCGCGTTCGCCACCTTTACGATCTAGCGCCGCCCAGCGCGCCACGCTCTGGCGCCCCACGCGCAACCGTCGCGCTACTTCGGACTGGTTCAGACCTTGGCGCAACAGCCGCAAAGCTTGGAACCTTCGCCGTTCAAGAGCGTCGAAATCACGTCGTACTCCAGCAGGGTTTCCCATACCACGTTAGACGCACGATACCCTGAAAAGTGTCTCTATATTATGCGGGAATCAATAAATCGAAATTAGCTGACTTCTCGACGTGCCCCGGAGTCCACTCAACAAAATACGCCGCGAGCGTTGCCTCACCCTGGTTGACGTAACCCCAGACACGCCGCGTCATGTTTCCACAGCATTTGCAGGGTCCAAATGTTTGTTCATTCTCCGGCTCGATTACAAGTTCGAGTCCCATAGGTCTTACGCGGCTGCCGATACCTCACGCAGGTCTGAAAAGTGGTTCCATGGCAGCAGTTCCTCGATGCGGTTGATCGGATGGTCGGCGATGCGGGACAGCACGTTGCGCAGATAGGCCTCGGGATCGAGACCGTTGAGTTTGGCGGTGCCGATCAGGCTGTAGATCGCGGCGGCGCGTTCGCCGCCGGCATCGGAGCCGGCGAACAAGTAGTTCTTGCTGCCCAGGGCGACGGTGCGCAGGGCGCGTTCGGCGGCGTTGTTGTCGATCTCGATGCGGCCGTCGTCCAGTAGCGCAGCAACGCATCCCAGCGCGAGAGCGCGTAGCGAACCGCCATGCGCCGTGTCGGATTTCCTCGATAGTTTTCCTAACGTCTCTTCCAGCCATTGTTTCAGCGAGTCCAGCAACGGCCGCGCTGCGCGTTCGCGGACCTCGCGCCGCTCGTCTGGCGTCGTCCGCGAATTTCTTTTTCGATGGCATACAGCGCGGCGATACGTTCCATCGCTTCGGCAGCGACCGGGGATCTGATGCGCGACGTGCAGATCGTAAAACTTTCTGCGCACGTGCGCCCAGCAGGCCGCTTCCTGAATGCGCCCGGTTTCGTACACCGCATCGAATCCCGCGTAACCATCCGCCTGCAGCGTGCCCGGGAAATTGCCGAGGTGCGCCTGCGGATGCTCGCCCTTGCGATCCGGCGAATAGGCGAACCACACCGCCGCTGGTGTTGCGTCTCCCGCAGGACGGTCGTCTCGCACATAGGTCCACAGCCGTCCGGTTTTTGTTTTGCCATTTCCCGGCGCCAGCACCGGGACCGGCGTGTCGTCGGCGTGCAGCTTGTCGCGCTCAGCACGTGACGCCGCAGCGCTTCCACCAGCGGCGCAAGCAACTGGCTCGTGCCGCCCACCCAGTCCGCCAGCGTCGAGCGTTCCAGCTCCACGCCTTCGCCGCGCGTAAATTTCCGACTGGCGATACAGCGGCAAGTGATCGCAATATTTCGACACCAGCACGTGCGCCAGCAGTCCGGGTCCGGCAATGCCGCGCTCGATCGGACGGCTCGGCGCTTCGGCTTGCACGATGCGTTCGCAGCACGCGCAGGCCAGCTTCGGTCGCACCTGACGGATCACTTTGAATCGCGCCGGCACGTACTCCAGAATTTCCGAAACGTCTTCGCCGAGATGTTTCAGCTTGCCGCCGCAGTCCGGGCAGGCTTCCTGCTTCGGCAGATACTTCCGCACTTCGCGCGGCAGGTGCTCGGGCAGTGGCCGCCGCGCTGGTTTCGCCGCGACGTTTGCAACGGGCGCAACCACCGCCGGTGTGTGGTAGAGCAGTTGCTTTCTCCGCTTGCGTCGCCTGCAATTCGTCCAGCCGCAACTCCAGTTGCTCGATCTGACGATCCAGCTTCTCCGACTTGCGCCCGAACTGCATCCGCCGCAGCTTGGCGATCAGCAGCTTCAAATGCTCGATCTCGGTGTCGCGAGACGACGATCAGTTCGTGCTGCGAGAAGATGAGGGCTTTGAGTTCGTTGGGATCGAGTGCGTCGAGATCGGGGAGAGTCGTGATGCGCGGCAACCATTGCCGCGAATCTAGCAGACTTTTGTTACAGCAAAATAAAAATGCGCGGAAAATAATAAATTATTTCGCTCACACCGCCATCTGCGGCGCGTAACTGCGCACCGGACGCCGCCAGTCGATCCCTTCCAGCAGCATCGACAGCTGCGCGGGTGTGAGCGACACCGTTCCGCTCGCGGCTTGCGGCCAGATGAACCGCCCGCGCTCCAGTCGCTTGGCGAACAAACACAGCCCGTCACCGTCCCACCACAGCAACTTGATCAGATCGCCGCGCTTGCCACGAAACACGAACACGTGCCCTGAAAACGGATTCTGCTCCAGCGCCGTCTGCACCATCCCGCTCAGCCCCACAAATCCGCGCCGCATGTCCGTCACGCCCGCCACGATCCAGATCTGCGTCCCTGCCGCCAGCCCGATCATCCCAGCAAACACTCGAATCACCACGCGCAGTGATTCTGCATCGATGCTGCCGGTGATTCGAACTTGTCCCTTCGGGAGCTTGATTTCCATCGTTCCGACAGCGAATGGCGAAGATGTACCACTGGTTCGTCCGGACTTGCCGCATGAGATGTCCGACAAAGTTACAGGCAGGAGCTTGTTGGACTGGTTCTTACCCAATCGTCCTTCGCGATATTTCTTCCGCCAGTAAAAAACCTGGTTGGCGTTGACTGCATGCCGCCGTGCTACCCGTGCCACCGACGCCCCAGCCCCTAACGTCTCTTCCACGATGCGGCGCTTCTCTTCGACAGATCGCCGCCGTCTCACAATTCGCTTGGGTGTCTCGTTAACAATGACCTGCTCTGAAGTGTCCACTTATTCCTCGTGGACACTTATCGATGTGCCCACATCGGGCAGCATCCTTATTTACTCTCACTTCGTCCAGACGGTTTTGACCAGTCGCTTACGATGAATCCTCGGACCAGCGAAACAGCGGCAGGATAGGCCCTTGCAAGAATGCCACGGCCTATAGAACCGTCGTTATGCAGGATCCAGAGGGTAAGGCCGCAATGCGGGCTCTAGGAGCCTTCCTGGGCCTTTCCAAGCCCCAATGCTTGGCATTCTGCTCGAAGCACGACGGTCCACTCCTGGAGACCACCATACTGAATCAGGGGCTGTATCCGGCCCTTAAAGCTCTAGGTCTAAGACAAGCGGGTATGCATGCCTTCCGTAGAGGCTGCAACCGGCGATGGGAACTGGCTGGTATTGCGCCTGCGGTCATCCGCCAGCAGATGGGTCATACTTCTGCCGCTATGACGAGGCTCTATTCTGGTGAGATTCCCGTCGAACAAGTCGAAGCAGCGTTTTCCCCGAGGAATCGGAGAAATCTGGTTCAATTGGAAAATATGGAAAATGAGGCGGCGGCGTAAACGCTTGAAAATAATGGAGCGGCCTATCGGAATCGAACCGACACCTGAACCTTGGCAAGGTTCCGTACTACCACTATACTAAGGCCGCTCAACGACAGTTCTTTTTATAACATGCCCGCACAGGCTGCCACAAGCCTTGGCTTACCAGCCTTTTTCGCACCGGTTCGTTTGTTCTCGCGCCGACCTCAGGACACCATCGTGACTCGCGCGGACTTGACCACGGGCGAGCGCCTCTGCCTGTCGGCGAACCGATCCGCTTTGTCCTTGTCGGTATAGACGCGGCCGAACTTCTCGCCATCCGCATAGTAGACGGTAACGAGAAAGTGATGATGCTTGCGGCGTTTATCTTTGTTGAAAGTTCGTTTTCTCTTTCATTTGCAGATTTTTTCGTCGAAGTTTTCGTCACGGAGGCCATCCCTATCTTAGTTGGTGGGTCACTGCAAACACTATGTCAGGGAAGCGCCATCCGCACAAGTACCGCTACGGCTACTATCTTCGCGTTCATTACTATAAATTTAGGCAACTCGGCAAACTGAACGCCGCTCCCCCCTCAATTCCCTGCCTGCGCGCCATCTTTGTACACGGCCTTAGAAGCCCATCGCCAGCGGCCCAGAACCAATTTGGACCACCTCATGTATCAACTTTTTTGCTCAATAATGCAAGTTTTTCCGCCATCTCCGCTGCCGCAGCCAATTCCTCCCCTCACATCTCACAAAAGAAGTTGTCTCCCATGAAACTTTTCCCGCCTTTTTTCGTCTTACCTTATGAGGCGAACGGTACACTGAATGTGGCGGAGATCGAACATGATGATGACAATTACGAAGCACCCGCCCCTCGTGGAAGACCTGCGAAATCATTCGCAGGAGCAGATTGCTGAACTTCGCATGCTGCTTCATTCCGGTGCCCCTTCGCGGCCTGATCCGCGGCGGCCCGGCTTCTTTGAAGTCGAAGGGCGTTCAAGCATTTATTACGTTTTCAGATATCCCACCGGAGCGAAGGTAATGCTGCTGGGGATCTGGGATCGCGAGAGTGACCCTGTAGCGGATCTCGTGGCGTGCACTTGCCCCGCCGCCTGATTTTAGAGTTTTTCTCCTGAGAGCCTAGTAAACTGAAAAGCGTCCCGACCTGGTCGGGGCGCTTTTCAGTCTTTATCCAACTCCAAAGCTGCCGAGTTGATGCAATATCGCAATCCGGTTGGCTTAGGACCATCCTCAAATACGTGCCCGAGGTGGGCGTCGCACCGGCTGCACTTCGCTTCCGTTCGGGACATCCCGTGACTGGCATCTGTTTCCGTCTCAACTGCCTCGTCGTTCGCCGGCGCATAAAAGCTCGGCCACCCGGAGCCCGAGTGGTACTTGGTATCAGAACGAAACAAGGGCTGCCCGCAGCACACGCACTTGTAGACGCCAGCCGTTTCCGTATCCTCGTATTCCCCCGTAAACGGCGGCTCCGTCCCTTTTTGCCGCGTCACATAGTATTGATTCGACGTTAGTTGTTTCTTCCAGGCCGCTTCGTCTTTGCGGATTTTCTCTTCCATTGCGTTTCCCTACCCCTCTCCGAATTTGGCCCCTGCCTTGCCGACCTCGTAATATCAGATTCGGCGCTCGTGGCTCACGATTCGCCCCATGCGCGGAAACTCTCCGCTACACTATGCTTCTAGCTGGAAGACTACCATGCCTGAAAAGCCCGCTAAACACGTCACCGATAATCGCGTCAGCCGCAGAGCCAAAATCGCCCGGCCAGTTCGCGTGCGCCCTTCCGAACCGCGCGACGATCACTTCGAAGACATCCCCGTCAGCGTCAACGCCTCCAAGGAAGGCATCTATTTCACCTCGCGCCTGCATTCCTATTATCCCGGCATGCGTGTCTTTGTCACTTTTCCTTACTCTTCGCCGCACGATCCCATCAACTGCGAATACGTCGCCCAAGTCGTTCGCGTCGAAAAGCTCGAAAACGGCAAGACCGGCGTGGCCGTTCATCTTAAGATGAGCATGAATTTCAATTCTCCCGGTCCCAATAACACCAGTGACCGCAGCTGAGACTTCCGCGCGCGCTCAGGCTGGAAAATTCTCCTTAAAAAACCGCAGTTGACACCGGCCGGAATTTTCTTTATTTTCTTAGTATGAACTCTCGGGCGCAGCTCCACCATCAGCATCACGGCCATACGCCGCGCCCGATGAGGTGTGCATAGAGTTTCGCATCACAAAGCACTCATCGGCCCGCTGGCGCAGCAAGCCCCAGCGGGTTTTTTGTTTTCGGCGCGACCCTTGTCGCAAGAAATTAGGAGCCATAAAGCATGAGCACCGCGAAAATCACGATCGACTTCGACAAAGCAGGCGGTCTCGTCCCGGCCATCATCCAGGACCATCTTTCCGGCGACGTCCTCATGCTCGGTTTCATGAACTCCGTCTCGCTGGCGGAAACCCAGCGCTCCGGCGAAGTCGTCTTTTTCAGCCGCTCGCGCAACAAGCTCTGGAAAAAAGGCGAGTCTAGCGGCCACATCCTTAAAGTCCGCGAACTTCGCATCGATTGCGACGCCGACGCCCTTCTCGTCCGCGTCGAAGCCCTCGGTCCCGGCGTCTGCCACGAAGGCTATCGAAGCTGTTTCTTCCGCCGCCTCGACTCCGGGGGCTCCGCGACGATCATCGCTGAAAAAACATTTGACCCGTCAACCATCTATTCCCCGCAACAGGAGAAAAAATGACCGCCCGCCTCAAGCTCGGCATTCCCAAAGGCAGCCTGCAGGACGCCACACTCGATCTCTTCGCTCGCGCCGGCTGGAAAATCACCCTTAGCTCGCGCAGTTACGTTCCCACCATCGACGACCCCGAAATCGAATGCCTCATGGTCCGCGCGCAGGAGATGGCCCGCTACGTTGAAAATGGCGCTCTCGACGCCGGTATCACCGGCCACGATTGGGTCGTCGAAACCGGCGCCGCCGTCGACGAACTTTCCGAACTCGTCTATGCCAAGCAGCGCCTCGCGCGCGTTCGCTGGGTCCTCGCCGTTCCCGAAGACTCCGCCATGCGCGAGGTCCGCGACCTCCAAGGCAAAACCATCGCCACCGAAGTCGTCCAAATTACCGAAAAATATCTCGCCCGCCACGGCGTGAAAGCTCGCGTCGAATTTTCCTGGGGCGCCACCGAAGTGAAAGTCCCCCAATTGGCCGACGCCATCGTCGAAGTCACCGAAACTGGCTCTTCCCTTCGCGCCAATCATCTTCGCATCCTCGACACCGTTCTCGAATCCGCCACCGTCTTCATCATGAATCGTGCCGCCGCCGCCGAGCCTGCCAAGCGCGAAAAAGCCGAAAATCTCATTCTCATGTTGCAAGGCGCCATCGCTGCCGCAAGCAAAGTCGGCCTCCTCTTAAACGTTCACCGCGACGATCTCGCCGCCGTTCTCGGCGTTCTGCCCGCGCTCAAAAAGCCCACCATTTCGACCCTCAGCGATCCCCATTGGGTCGCGGTGAATACCATCATCGAAGAAGCCATCGTTCGGCAGATTTTGCCGAAGCTCAAAGCCGCCAAAGCCCAGGGCATCGTCGAATATCCCCTGAACAAGATCGTGCTCTGATGCGCATCCTGAAACTCACTTCCGCCGTTGAAAAAAATCTTCTCCGCGCGCGCTATGTACGCGATCGCGAAGCCGAAAGCATCGCCGCGAACATCGTTGCCGACGTCCGTAAACGCGGCGACGTGGCGCTCGCAGACTGGATGAAAAAACTCGATGGAATCGACCTTCGCCGATCCGAATCACGGATCTCGCAGAGCGAGATCCAGACTGCCCGCAGGCAAGCCAGTCCTGAATTTCTCCGTGCCGTGCGCCACGCGGAAAAAAATATTCGCGGCGTCGCGGAAAAACAGTTGCCGCGTCCATGGTCCCTCCAGGTCGAGCGGGGCCTAACCATCTCTCAACTCGTGCGCCCCATCGAATCCATCGGCTGCTACATCCCCGGCGGTGGCTTCGCGCTCGTCTCCACCTTGCTGATGACCGTCGTCCCCGCACGCGTCGCCGGCGTGAATCGCATCACCGTCGTTTGTCCCAAACCGAATCAAGAGCTCCTCGCCGCGGCAAATCTGCTTGGCATAACGCAAATCGTCCGCATCGGCGGTGCACAAGCCATCGCCGCGCTGGCATATGGTACGAATTCGATTCCGCGCGTCGACAAAATCTTCGGTCCCGGCAATCGCTTCGTCACCGCCGCAAAGCAACTCGTCTCCAGCGATTGCGCCATCGATCTCCCGGCTGGCCCCACGGAAGCCATCGTTCTCGCCTCAAAAGGCAATGCACGCTGGATCGCTTCGGACCTGCTCGCCCAAGCCGAGCATGCCCCCGATGCCGGCAGCTTTCTGCTGACGCCGAGCCGGAAGCTGGCTCGCGCTGTCCAGCAGGAAGTTCATTCGCAACTGGAAAGGTTTCCGCCGAATAATCCGGCCCACAAATCCATTCGTAACACTGGCGCAATCCTGCTCGCGCAAAATCTGAAAGCGGCTTGTGATTTCTCCAATCGCTTCGCGCCGGAACATCTCAGTCTTCCCGATAGTCCGGGCGCTCTGCTCAAAAAAATCACGGCCGCCGGCACGATTTTCCTCGGCCCCTGGGGCGCGCAGCCGCTCGGGGATTACATCAGCGGAAGCAATCACGTGCTGCCCACGGGCGGGTGGGCGCGCACACGCGGCGGTCTCTCCGCCGCCGATTTTGTGAAGTGCGTCACGGTGCAAACTATCGAGCGCAAAGGTTTCGCAAGTCTCGCAAACGACGCGATAAGATTGGCACAAGCCGAAAACTTGCTCGCACACGCCCGCGCCGTCGAAGTGCGCAAATGAAGGTGCGTAAATGAGGATTCGCCGATGAAACTCCAACTCCCAACGCGCCAGGCCATTCTCGATCGCCGCACCTACGAACCGCCCGGCGAAGGCCGCGCCGATAAACTCCGCCTCGACTTCAACGAAAACACTGCCGGCTGCTCGCCCGCTGTCTGCCGCGCGCTCGCAAAGCTCACTCCAAAGCTTCTCTCCATGTACCCTGAGTACGAGCGAGGCACGCGCCGCCTCGCTCGTCATTTTCACGTAGCACCAGAAGAGCTTCTTCTTACCAACGGCGGCGACGACGCTCTCCGCCTCTTCTTCGACGCCTTCGTCGACGCCGGTACCCGTGTCGTCATCTGCGAGCCCACCTTCCCCATGTACCGCTACTGGGGCGAAGTCGCGGGAGCGAAAATCGAAGTCCGGCGGTACGGCACCAACATGGAATTCCCCCTCGATGGCGTGCTGCAAGCACTCTCCACAAGGCCGCGCGTCCTTTACGTCTGCAATCCCAACAATCCCACCGGTACGCTGCTGCCGAAAGACACCATCGAAACAATCTTGAAAGCCGCGACCCACACCGCCGTCGTCCTCGACGAAGCCTACGCCGAGTTCTCCGGCCTCACCGTCATCCCGTGGATCAACCGGTACCCGCATCTCTTCGTAGCGCGCACCTTCTCCAAAGCCGCCGGACTCGCCGGCCTTCGCCTCGGCGCCGTTCTCGCTTGCGCCGAATCCCTGGCCATTCTTCGCCGCGCCACGGCTCCCTTCCCTGTCAACGTCGCCGCTCTCGCCGCTGCCGAAGCTGCCGTCGGCGATCCCCGAACGATGAAGCGCTACGTAAGAAATATTTTGCACACACGCGCCTGGTTCGAAAAAGAACTTCACAAACTCCACGTAAACACTTGGCCAAGCGCAGGAAATTTCATTCTCGTCGATTTCGGTCCCGGAGGCTCGGGATTGTGCGCGAAACTACAGGCACACGGCATCCTCGTCCGCGACCGCGCCAAAGACATCGGCCCAGGCATAATCCGCGTCAGCATCGGCACACAAACGGAAATGGATCGCTTGCTGAAACAGATCAAGCGCTACCGGAAAGCTGCGGCAGAGTCATGACACGCACAGCCACCATCCATCGCAAAACCAGCGAAACCGACATCCGTCTGAAGCTGAATCTCGACGGCCGCGGCAAATCTCGCATCTCCACCGGCATCCGCTTCTTCGACCACATGCTCGATCTCGTAGCCCGCCACGGCGCCTTCGATCTCCAAATCGCTGCAAAAGGCGATCTGGATGTCGATCAGCATCACACCGTCGAAGACGTCGGCATCACTTTGGGCGAGGCCGTGGTAAAAGCTCTCGGATCAAAACGCGGCATCCTCCGCGCCGGCTATTTCCTCATGCCCATGGACGAAACCCTCGCCGCTGCCGCCGTCGATCTCAGCGGCCGCCCGTATTGCGTGGTTAACGCAAAAATCTCCGCGAAGCGTATCGGCGATTTTCAATCTGAGCTCACCGAAGATTTCTTTCAGGGTTTCGCGCAGGCCGCCCGCGCAAACGTTCATCTTCGCGCACTCTACGGCCGCTCCTCCCACCACCAGGTCGAAGCCATGTTTAAAGCATTCGCGCGCGCTCTTCGTTTCGCCGTCTCCCGCGACAAGCGGCTTCGCAGCGTTCTTCCCAGCACCAAAGGCCTTTTATGATTGTCACGCTTATCGACTACGGCGCGGGCAACGTCACCAGCGTCGAGCGCGCTCTCGCGCGTCTAGGCGCTACCACGCAGCGCTCCAATTCGCCCGAATGCATTGCCAAAGCGGAAGTCCTGCTTCTACCCGGTGTCGGCCATTATGGCGCCCTCATTCGAGCACTGGACGAGCGCTCTCTCCGCGTGCCTCTTCTCGACGCCATCCGCCGCGGCATCCCCTTCCTCGGCATCTGTTTAGGCCTTCAGGCCCTCTACGACTCCAGCGAAGAAGCTCCCGAACTCACCGGCCTAAAACTTTTCCCCGGCTCCGTTCGTTCCCTTCCCTCCACTGTCAAGCTTCCGCACATGGGTTGGAACCAGCTCAAGCTCACTCGCCCTTCGCGTCTTCTGGAAGGCATCTCGACAGAGGCTTACTTTTATTTCGCTCACACTTTCGCCGCCACCGGCTTCAACGGCGAAGCCCTCGCACTCTGCAATCACGGCACAGATTTCGCCGCCGTCATCGAAAAGCAAAATATCTTCGCCGTTCAATTTCACCCGGAGAAAAGCGGCGAAGCCGGTTCGCGCCTTCTCCACAATTTCCTGGCGGGTTGCTGCTGATGCAAAATGGACCGGCACAGAGAGATATGTCATCCCCCGCCGCCTCAGAAATGTCATTCCGGGCGAAGCGAGGAATCTCCCTTTTCTTCGGTCCGCAGGTCAACCTATGAGCCTCGCGCACCGCATCATCCCCTGTCTTGACACCGACGGCGCTCGCGTCGTCAAAGGCGTCAACTTCGTCGGTCTCCGCGATGCCGGTGATCCCGTCGCTCTCGCCGCCCGATACAACGCCGAAGGCGCCGATGAATTAGTCGTCCTGGATATCGCCGCTTCCCGCGACCGCCGCCCCACCTTCCTCGAGACAATTCGCCGCGTTGCCGCCGAACTTGCCATTCCCCTCACGGCCGGAGGCGGCATTCGCTCGCTCGACGATGCTCGCTCCGTCATCTTAGCCGGTGCCGACAAGGTCACCGTCAATACCGCCGCCGTCGAGCGGCCCGACCTCGTCTCCGAACTTTCGCGCGAATTCGGCGCCCAAGCTGTCGTGCTCGCCATCGACGCCAAGCGCGCAGATGATCGTTGGGACGTCATGGTCCGCGGTGGCCGTGATTCCGCCAATCTTGATGCTCTTGCATGGGCGCAAAAAGGTGTCGAGTTCGGCGCCGGCGAAATCCTCCTCACCTCCGTCGACCGCGACGGCACGCAGCTCGGGTTCGACGTGCCTCTCACCGCCGCCATTTCCCGCGCTGTCTCCGTCCCGGTCATCGCCTCCGGCGGCGCAAAACTCCCCGAACATTTCGCCCAAATTTTCTCCGAAGGTGCAGCCGACGCGGCCCTCGCCGCTTCCATCTTTCATGACAACGTGCAATCCATCCGCGAGCTCAAGCGATTTCTCGCCGCCCAAAACATCGAGGTTCGCCTCACATGCTAATCTGCGGCTCCCCTCTCTTCTCTGCGCTCTCTGCGCTCTCTGTGCCCTCTGTGTTAAAACCCACTTGCCAGTTCGCCGAGGACCTCGACGAGAATCACAGCCCGACCGCCGAGGAGCTTGTCTCATGCTGATCCCGTGCATCGACCTGCAAGGCGGCCAGGCCGTCCAGCTCGTCCATGGCCGCGAGCGCGAACTCGCCGTCGCCGACGTCTTTGGCCTCCTCGAAAAATTCAAATCCCATCGCTGGCTGCACATCATCGACCTCGACGCCGCCATCGGCACCGGCAACAACAACGCCCTCGCCCGTGAGCTCTGTTTCGAGGCGAGCAAACGCTACAAATTCAAAATGCGCATCGGCGGCGGCATTCGAACCACCGCTCGCGCCAACGAGATCGTCAAATGGGGCGCCACCCAAATCATCATCGGCAGCGCAGCGTTTCGCGATGGCAAAATCAACAGTCGCTTCCTTCGCGCTCTCAACAAAAAGGTCCCGCGCAAAAAAATCGTGATTGCCCTCGACACCGCCAAAGGTCGCATCACCATCCACGGCTGGCGTAGCAAACTAGCTCTGCGGCCCGAAGCCGTCATGCGGCAACTCGAATCCTATTGCGCCGCATTTCTCTGCACCGACGTAGACCGCGAAGGCACCATGACGGGCGCAAACTTAGCCTGGTTTCGCAAACTTCGCGCCATAACAAGCCTTCCCATAATCGCCGCCGGTGGCATTAAGAGTCGCCTCGAAATCAACGCTCTCGAAAAACTCGGCATGGACGCCGCGGTAGGCATGGCCGTCTACAAAAACCGCCTCCGCTAATCCCATCCTTGCCGTGTAGGGTCATCCTTCCGAGGATGACCGCTCTTTGCTCTTCTCTGTGCCCTCTGCGAACTCTGTGTCAAAAAAACCTGCAACCCACCAAGATCCCCTCTGCCCGGCGCAAATTGTTCTAATCGCAAAGCCAAACTTGCGATACGATACGCAGCCATGCGAAAAATCCTGTTTCTTTTCCTGATCGCTCTTCTATTTTCCAGCGTGAGCCAAGCGCAGGCGCCCGCAGCGTCTTCCGATTCGCTGCTTTTCACTCTCAAGCCTCTCGGCCATAACGTCTACGCCGCCATCGACAAACCCAAAAGCCCCGCCGGTTCGAACGCCGGCTTCGTCATCGGCGACGATGGCGTAGTGGTCATCGACACCTTCGAAGATGCCAAAGCCGCTGAGCAGCTCCTGTCTGAGATCCGGAAACTGACAAAGCTCCCCGTGAAATTCGCAATCAACACGCACTATCATCTCGACCACGTCACCGGCAACGGCGTCTTCTCTCAGGCCGGCGCGGTCATCGTCGCCCAAAAGAACGTCCGCGCATGGATTCACACGGAAAATCTGAAATTCTTCGGCGCGAACATCAAGCCCGAACAAAAAGCCTGGATCGAAGGTCTCGTTGCGCCAAACCTCGTTTACGATTCCTCTGTCGAAATATTTTTGGGGGCGCGAAAAATCGTGGTGCGCTATTTCCCCGGCCATACCGGCGGCGATTCCGTCGTTTCTATTCCCGACGCCAACGTGGTCTTCTGCGGCGATCTCTTCTGGAATAAAACCTTGCCGAATCTAATCGACGCTTCCACGGAGAAGTGGATCGACAGCGACCACAAGCTTGCGGCGGAATCCCCCACCGCTACGTTTGTGCCGGGGCACGGAGAGGTGGGTACCGTCGCCGATCTGACGGCCTTGGCCGGATACATTGCGGATTTGCGCAGCGCGTTGGCGCAGCCGGTGAAGGACGGACTGAAGGATGAAGCGCTCGTCAGCGCCGTGCTGCCGGGCCTCAAAGAAAAATACGGCAGTTGGAACTACTTCGATCACTTCGCCAAGCGAAATATCCTGGATACAGCAGCTGAGTTGCGCGGCGATAAAAAAATTCCGCAACCCGCAGCGCAGTAGTTGAAGAACCCTCTTTCATGAAGTTCTTCACTCCGGGTCGATCCGCTTCCTTGCGCTACTACGTCCGCGCGGCTATCTCAGGTACGCGTCGGTGATGTACTGCTGAACCATGCGCTGGGTGTTGAAAAACGAGCCGTTGATGGCGATGGCGTGCTGCATAATCTGCACAAACAGCCGCGGCTCCTTGTAAAACATGGGAAGAATGACGTTTTCCAATTTCCAATAAAGCGATTCGGCCTCTTTGGAATTGTCCGTGACGGCGTCCGCGGGGTCCATCGAACGCCGCGGCTCGCCGATAGACCAACCCGTTACTCCTTCGATGTGTCCTTCCGCCCACCAGCCGTCGAGAATGCTCAGGCTTGGAACCCCATTGAGCGCCGCCTTCATGCCGCTCGTGCCGGAAGCTTCCAAGGGAAATTGCGGCGTGTTCAGCCAGAGGTCCACTCCAGAAGTCATCTTGCCGCCAAGCTCGAGGTTGTACTCATCGAGGAAAACGACGTGGACGGCTTTGCGTAGCGCCTTTTTCGCTTGAAAAATGCGCCGGATGATGTCCTTGCCTCCCTCGTCGTGGGGATGCGCTTTGCCGGCGTAGATGATTTGGAAGTCTCCCGCGCTCTTGGCGATCTGCCGCAAGCGGTCCAAATCCGAAAGAATCAGGTCCGCTCGCTTGTATCCCGTGGCGCGCCGGGCAAAACCGATCGTGAAAACGTCGTCCTCAAGATGCAGACCAGTTTTCTCTCGTACGGCTTCGAGAAGATCATGTTTTGCGATGAGATGCGCCGTCCAGACCTCCTCCGGGGGAAGTCCGAGCGCCCCTCTTAGGCTGTAATTGTCTTCGCGCCACTGCGCAATGTGGCGGTCGAATAGCTGTTGGAATGACGGGGAGGTCCACGTTCCCGCATGAACTCCGTTGGTGATGGCCTCGATGGCAACTTCCGGAAACATCTGGCGCGAAGTGACGCCGTGCTGTTTGGCGACTCCGTTGACAAAGGTGCTGAGACTCAGCGCCAGGTACGTCATGTTCAGATGAGCGCCGCTTGCCGCCGCTTCCTGCAAATTCGGATAGTTCTGCTCGGTTTGCAGAGAGCGCCTCACGAGTTCGGCGACGAAAGCGTCCTTTAGATCGAAGAATTTGCTCTGCTGAGGAAAAACGCGGGTGAGAAATTCAATGGGAAAGCGGTCGTGGCCGGCCGGCACCGGGGTGTGCGTGGTAAACATGCACTTAGCGCGGACTTTTTCGATGTCCTCGCCGTTGATGGCCGTGCGCCCGGCTTTCGCCGCTTCCGCGCCAAGCAATTCCAGGGAGAGAAGCGCGGCATGGCCCTCATTCATGTGGTAGCGCGAGAGGTCGTCATAGCCGAGCGCGCGTAGCATGCGCACTCCGCCGATTCCGAGCAAGACTTCCTGGCACAAGCGGTAGTACGAATCGCCACCGTAAAGTCCGCCGGTGAGCTTGCGGTCCCATTCCGTATTGGTCTCCAGATCGGCGTCGAGAAAATAAACCGGCACATCGAAGCCGCGAACGCCTTTGACGTCATAGCGCCAGGCGCGAAGCTCGACGCGGCGATTTTCCAAAGGCACGGTGACGCGAGCGCTTTCTTCCTTGAGAAAATCCTCGACGTTCCAGACCACCGCCTCTTCGGTTTGGGAGCCGTCTTCGGCGAGACGCTGGGAGAAGTAGCCCCTGCGGTAGAGGAGCGAGACAGCCACCATGGGGAGGCGGAGGTCGGCGGCGGCGCGGATGGTGTCTCCGGCGAGCACGCCCAGTCCACCGCTGTAACTCGGCATGGAGTTCTCGAGCGCGATTTCCATCGAGAAATAGGCGACAAAGCGTTTAACCTGATTCGCGTGCGTGGACATCACTCTCGCTTCTCCGCTGGACGCCTTACTGGCAGCCAGGCAGGAAAAATGGGCAACGATTGACCTTCAATTGTCGAGGAAACTCGTGGCTCAATCAAGCAAGTAGAAAGGATTGTTGCCAGGTATGTTTCACTTTCATGACAGAAATCCTTGCTTTTTGAGAAAAAGTGGCAAAGCAGGGATGCCTGCCCTACCTCCCACATTTTCATCGATCAATGCCCTTTCGCCGGAGCCTGTTTGACGAGCGAAGCGTGAGCCTGGGGTGTGGGCCGCGTGAGCAGGTCGACATACTCTTTATAGAACTTCTCTTTGTTCAGATCTTGCTGGACCTCGACGAGGGATTCGCCCATGCCGGGTTGATTGCCGGGAGCCCAGGCGAGCGTGTCTCCGTAAGAAGCGCCATGGTCGACGACCACATCGACGTAGAGCTTCTGCCACTTGGTGATAATGCTGGGATCGAGCCAGGCAACGGCGGCGAGCTCGTCCCAAAGATAATTGGATTGGGCATATTTCGCGACATACTGGGCGGCGGGCGTGGAACTTTTGGCGACTTGCTCGATGAGGCTTTTTCGCCATACGCGTCTTGACAGAAATGTCGACGGTAGTAAGAACGAACCTGGGCCAGTGGGCGTGCAGCACTGCGTGCGAAGCTTCGGGATCCATCCAGAAATTGAATTCGCGAGTAGGGCTGAGGTTGAATTCAGGATCCTCGGCCTGCGGATTCATGCTGCCGCCCATGACGATTAATTCTTTGACGAGTTCGGGGAAATGCGGATCCAAGGCGATGGCCAGGGCGAGGTCGGTCATGGGTCCGGCAGCATAAATGGTGACTTGGTGTGGATATTTATGGGCCATGCGAACCATGAAGTGGGCGGCGTCTTCGGTGGAGGGCTTGGTCGTGGGAGCGCCATCGGGCATGGGGGGGATTTCGTAGGGACCATGGACGGCATGGCCATGGGCGAAATTCCATGCGCCCTGATAGATGATTTTGCCGTAGAGCGTTTCCCACTTGGCGATGTACTCCTTGGAACTGACGAGCGGAAAGACGGCGCCGGGAACGACCGGGATATCCGTGCGGCCGATGATTTCCATCAGGCGAAGGGTGTGCTGAACTTCTTCGTCGCGCCAGGCGTCGCCGGTGAGCACGGTGATGCCGAGGACATCGGTTTTTGGCGAATTTACGAGCGCGAGAATCGCCTGCAGATCGGTGCCGCCGGGGCCAGCGGCGTCCTGATCGATGATGACTTTGCGTTTGCCCTGGGCGCAGACGGGCAGAGCAAAAAGGATACAGAGCGACAAGAGCAAGGCGGCGCGGTGGGTTGAAGGGAGAAGCAGATTCCTCACTTTGTTCGGGATGATACGACTTTTCGGAAGTTTGGAATCGATCGACTGAATTCTAGTTAACAATTTGCTCCCTCCCCCCACCTTTTTCGTAAGTGCGGATTATAAAGGGTTTTAAGTCCTGTGTTTAGCGAAGTGCGGATTATAAACGAGTTATGGGCGCGTTTTTCGCAAGTGCGGATTCTAAAGGACTTGGGGGTGGTGCCAGGTGGTGCAATCCGGGCTGCTTGTGGAAGTTCGGATTCTGAAGGAGTTCGTAGCTCGAGATTTGTGACGCTCAATCCGCGGAGGTCGGAGTAGACATGTGCCGAAGAGGGCGCGGGAGCCTTGCGAGGCTGAATGCCCGTTGAAGGATGCACGAGAGGGGCTGCGGGACGAGAGTGCTGCGTGATGATCACAGGGGAGGGTAGCAAGGAATTGGCTAGGGGGTAAAGTAAATTACAGGGAATAGTAGAAAATCGGGAGTAAACGGTCGTCAAGCGCAGCGAACGGCGCGGCTGTCATAGAAGGGATGAAGGATAAGGTCAGCTAAATCCGAACAACGGCGAGTGTTGTCGCTCGTGCAACAGACGCGTCAGGGATATCTTACGCAAGACGGAACCGAGAATGACACTTCAGAGTTCTCGGCCGATAGGTCGCATGCAGGGGACCCCTAGGGAAAGATCAAAACCAACCGCTAAGGCTTCGCCGCCCGCCACCCCCTCTATGCACGCAAAGGGTCGCCTACCCGGCCTGCGGGGAAATGAACTGCAGAACCTGCCCGGGGCGCGAGCGCTGCTAGATGAGGGCGTAGATGTTGCCGTCGGCGCTGCCAACGTAGATGGTGCCGTTGGCGATGACGGGCGAGGAGAGAATCGTGCCGACGGACATCATTTTTTGGACGCCGGAGACCATGTCGTCGTAGAAGAAGTCGAAGAAGGCGGCTTCGCCGTTGGGCGTGCCGTCGGGCTTGGTGTAGATGGAGCCGTATTGTTTGGAACCGTCCGTTGCGAAGGTCCACGCGAATTTCTGGGTCTTGAGATCGACGGCGAGGAGCTTGCCTTCGTGGGAGCCGATGTAAAGCATGTCGCCGGAAATGGCAGGTGAAGAAAACATGGGCCAATGCTTGTTGTCCAGGATGAAGAGAGAAGCGCCGGACTTGGCGTCGAGGGCATGGATTAGGCCGGAGTCCGAGGTGGCGAAATAGACTTTGCCGTCGAGAACAGCAGGCGAAGCGATGACCCAGGAACCCTTGTTGGGGAAGAACCAGAGCTGTTTGCCGGTGGAGGCATCGAGGGCGTAGAACTTGGAATCGCGGCAACCGAAGTAGACGACGCCGTCAGCCACCGCGGCTGAGGATTGAATGCCGACCTGATTGTGAATTTTCGGATCTTCACCCGTTTTGAAGCGCCACTTTACTTTTCCCTTAGCGGCATCCAGAGCATAAAAATAGCTGTCCCAACTGCCGACGAACAGGGTGCCATCGGAAAGTACGGGCGAGGCGTGGACGACGTCGCCAGTCTTGAACTTCCATTTCAGAGCGCCGGTGGCGGCGTCGAGCGCGTAAATATTGGTATCGCCGCTGCCGAAATAGACCGTGCCGTTGGCGACGACGGGGGAGGAGAGATAGAAATCGAAGGGGTCGGGCATGATTTCGGCGGCAGGTTCCGCGCCGTGGAGATGCGGGGCGGCGAAACGGCGCTCGCCAGCGGTTTTGAACTTCCATATTAGCTGACCGGTTGCCGCATCCACGGCATAAAAATTACTGTCGTAACTGCCAAAGAATACAAGGCCTGCGGAGACGGCGGGTGAGGAGGTGATGCGGCCCTCGGTTTTGAATTTCCATTTAAGAGCGCCGGAATCAGCGTCCAAGGCATAGAGGAAGTGATCGCTGCTGCCGACGTAAAGAATACCGTCCGAGATGGCGGGTGAGGAGAATACCTGTGCTCTGGTGTGAAATTGCCACTTGATTTTGATGAATTGCGAGACGGCGGGGCCGGCGTAGACCCCGGTGTGTTGGGGATTGCCGCGGAACATCGCGTCTTGAGCAAAGCCCGGCGTGCAGACGGTGAGAGCGCAGACCAAGAGCAGGCGTTTCATGGACACAGCCTCCGTTTAGAAGATAGACGGGCCAAACGCAAAAGCGTTTTCAAAAGATGAGGTCGTGCAAGGCGGGAGAGCCTGCGAAAGGCGCAATTGCGGTACCCAAAGGAGGTACGGTGAGACGAGGGTAGCGGAGTGTGTTAGTGTAATTTTCTAAAAATTGCGGAGGGCAGGAAGAGGAGAACGATGGCGAAACCGAAAGTGCTGGCGACGCGGCCGCTGTTTCCCGCAGCGCAGGAGATTTTGAATGCGGGATGCGAGGTTGAGTATTGGACGAAGCCGGAGCGAATCTCGAAGGAGGAGTTATTTCGAAGGGTAGAAGACAAAGAAGGCTTGGTGTGCCTGCTGACGGAGAAAGTGGATTTGAGATTGTTGAACGCGGCGCCGAAGTTGCGGATCGCGGCGAACGTGGCGGTGGGATTCGACAACATCGATGTGGCGGCGTGCACCAAGCGCGGCGTGGTGGCGACGAACACGCCCGGAGTGTTGGACGAAACGACAGCGGATTTTGCGTGGACTTTGCTGATGGCGGTGGCGCGGCGACTGGGGGAAGGAGAGGCGCTGGCGCGGTCGGGGAATTGGAAGGGATGGGATCTGGATCAATTGGTGGGAACGGACGTGTGGAGCAAGACGCTGGGAATTGTGGGATTCGGGAGGATAGGAAAGGCGATGGCGCGGCGCGCGAGCGGATTCCAGATGAAAGTGGTGTACGCTGACGCGGTGCGCGCGCCGGAAGCGGTCGAGAAGGAGTTGAAGGCGACGTATCGCGGGATGAACGACTTGCTTGCCGAGTCAGACTTTATCAGCGTGCATGTGCCGCTATTGCCGGAGACGCGGGGATTATTTGATGGGCCGAGATTTTCCCGGATGAAACCGACGGCGTTTTTGATCAACACGTCGCGCGGGCCGGTGGTGGACGAGGCAGCGCTGGTGCACGCCCTCGAGAGCGGAAAGATCGCAGGAGCAGCACTGGATGTATATGAGAACGAGCCGTTCATCCTTCCCGGGCTGAAGAGGCCAAATGTCGTGCTGGCGCCGCATATCGCGTCGGCGTCGATTGAAACGCGGACGAAGATGGCGTGCATGGCGGCGGAAAACGTGGTGGCGCTCTTCAAAGGGCAGCGGCCACCGAATATGCTGAACCCGGAAGTTCTGAAAGCAAAATAAGAGACGGCGGCAACTTGCCCATGGCGGAATTGAAGCAGCTGGCCCGCGGGATTTTCCAAGAAACTATTTCGGCGATTGATATTCGCGAGGCGATGCAGAGGAAACTGCAGCGCGAGGGAACGCGGCTGTGCTTTGGAAACGCGCAGGCAGATCTTCGAGAATTCGCGAGCGCGCGCATCATCGCGTTCGGCAAAGCGGCGCACGGGATGGTGGAAGGGATCGAAAGTCTGCTAGGCGGAGAGTTACCGTTCGAGGGAATCGTTTCCGCGCCGACTCCTCCGGGGCGCGCCGTGGAGGGAATGAGATACTTCGTCGGCGGGCATCCGACGCCAGACGAACAAAGCTGGAGAGCGGCGGAAGCAATTCTGGAGCTGCTAAGTGAGTGCGGCGAAAAAACGCTGGTATTTTTTCTGGTGTCGGGCGGAGGCTCGGCGCTGGTGGAATTGCCGCTGGATGGAGAGCAGACACTCGAAGACGTGCGTCAACTGCATCGCGCTTTGGTGACGTGCGGAGCGCCGATCGACGCCATCAACACGGTCCGGAAACACGTATCGGCAGTGAAGGGCGGACGGCTTGCGGCGGCCGCTGGACAAGCGACGAAGATTACGCTGGCGGTGAGCGATGTGCCGGTTGGAAAAGAATCGGCGCTGGCTTCCGGACCCACGCTGCCGGATCCAACAACGATTGAGGACATGGACCGAGTGATCGCGGAGTTTTCGCTGAAGCCGAAATTGCCCGCGAGACTTTTGCGATGGATCGACGGCGGAAAAATTCCAGAGACGCCGAAAGGGGGGGACGCAGCATTTCGCAATGCACATTTCTGGCTGCTGCTGGGGCTGGATGATTTGTTTCATCCAGCGCACCATGCGACGGAAGCAAAGGGATTCGTGGCTTGCTGCGATAATTCGACGGACGATTGGCCAGTAGAGAAAGCGGCGCAATATTTATTGGAACAATTGGAAATTGTGCGCAAGGCGAATCCAGGACAACGGGTGGCGGTGATCGCGGATGGCGAGGTGAGTTCGCCGGTGAAGGGAAAAGGAATTGGAGGGAGGAACGCGGCGTTTGTGCTTGCTTGCGTGAAAAAAATCGCGGGAAAGAAAATTGCCGTGCTGAGCGCGGGAACGGACGGCGTGGATGGAAACAGTCCGGCGGCGGGGGCGGTGGCGGATGGGGAGACGTTCGAACGAGGGCAGGCGATTGGGCTGAATGCGCGGTTTATGTTCCGGGAGAGCGATTCGTACAGTTATTTCGCGCGGCTGGGAGATACGATTGTTACAGGGCCAACAGGGAATAATTTGCGGGATTTGCGGATTCTGCTGGCGGAGCCGTAGGAAGTAAAGACGTGAGGACGTAATGAAGTAAAGAAAACAAAAGGACTAGAATTTGGTAAGACAGAGAATGCGGTAGATGGAAAGAGGAACGGGGCGCCGATTGGTTACGGTGCCCATTTTTTTGGAACGGCTTACTGTTTTGGAGGCGGCAGGCGCGCCTCGATGGTCTTGAGGCGATCGTTCACTTCCTGCATGAGGTGCTCAAGCCGGTCGAGGCGCCTGGCGAGGGCGTCTGCTTTAGCCGTGCCGGAGGATTCTCCCTCGCCTTCTTCTCCGGCAGCGGCGCCGTTGGCGCCGGCTGGCTTTTTCAGACGCGCGATTTCTCGCTTGATCCTGGGAGCCATCTCGATGCTGAGATTATTGCTGTGCAGCAGCGCTTCGAGAGAGGGAATGGCGGATGCATCGCCACGAGCCCCCAAGGCAAAGATAGCGGCAAACCGGATCCGAAAATGGGGATCCTGGAGATAGGAAGCAATCTGCTGGGTGAGCTGCTTATTGTCCTTTTGAAGGTGAGCGAGGCTGGCGATGGCAGCGTCGCGCGTTTCGATTGCTTTGCCGGGGGTGGACCACTGGAGAAGAAGGGGGACGGCTTTGTCGTCGCCGAGAAAACCCATGGAACGAAGCGCGGCGTTGCGCAGCAAGCCGTCGGGAGAATCGGCAGCGACGGCGGCATCAAGGGTGGTGAGCGCGTTGGGTGCTTTGAGTCTGCCTAGCGATTCAAGCGCAGCAGCGCGTGCACGATAGGAGCTGTCATCGGCGGCGATGGAATTCAGTTTGGCGACGATGGTGGAGTCATCCTTGAATTTCGAGAGCGCGGAGACAATCGGAGCGCGAACCCAAGGTTTCTTCTCTGTGTCGAGCGCTTCGAGGAGTTGCTTGGAGGCCTCCGAGCCGCCCACCAAGCCGAGTGCACCGGCGGCGTTAGCGCGGATGCCCCAGGCTTTGTCGTTGCGAAGAGCATCGCCGAGAGCGGAGACGACCTCGTCGTCGCCTTTTATTTTTTCGAGAGCGGCAATCGCGTCGGCGCGGTCCGCGAGTCCGGTGGCGTGCTTCAATTGATAGAGCCATTCCTTTTTCTCTTTGTGGAAGACGGCGGATTTCAGGACGTGGCCACCCTTATCGAAGAGCACCATGAGCGGAGCGGAGTCCGCGGGAAAAGTGAAGATTTCGGATTCCTTCGAGACGGCGATAGGAAAGAGCTTCGAGCCGGAGGCGGTGGTGATTTCAACGTCGGTGGGGATATGGAAGAGACCGACGCGGCCTTCGATTTCTTGCGTCTGTTTGACGGTGAGAGCGACTTCGTGTTGGGCGTCGTCGTACTTGTAGCTGAGGTCGAACTTGGGAGCGCCGGCGCCGTAGAGCCACTGGTTGAAGAACTGATCGACGTCGGTGTTCGTGGCTTCCTCGATGGCTTTGGAAAGGTCGGCGGTGACGACGTTTTTGCCGCGATTGACTTCAAGGTAGTGCTGGAGGCCGTGGAAGAAGGCGTCATCGCCGAGTTGATGGCGGAGCATGTAGAGGACCCAGCCGCCTTTCGTGTAGGCGTTGCCGTCGAACTCGCCGGAATCGGTGAAGTCATGGCGGACGATGGGCTTGTCGTAAAGATTGTGTTGAGCGAACCAGCCACGTGCGGCTTCCCAACGATCGTAATCGGCCTGATCCTTGCCGAAATGAGCTTCCGTCCAAACCGTTTCCATAAACGTGGCGAAGCCTTCGTTGAGCCAGATGTCGCCCCAATCCTTACAAGTGACGAGATCGCCGAACCATTGGTGGCCGAGTTCGTGGGAGATGAGGCCGTCTTCATCGGTGGGGTATTCGGGGACGAGCTTGGCATTTCGGAGCGACATGCTGGTATTTGTGGTGGCGCTGGAATTTTCCATGCCGCCGGCGACGAAATCATCGACCATGGATTGATCGTACTTTTCCCAGGGGTAATCGACGCCGAGCTTTCTGCTGAAAAGATCGATCATCTGTGGAGTGCGGCCGTAGTTGATGGCAAGGCGGTCGCCGCGGCCTTTGGGAGCGTAATAATCGACCGGAATGCCATGCCAGGAATCTTTCACTTCATCAAATTCGCCGGCGACGACGGTGATGAGATAGGTGGAGCTGGGGTGAGATTCGCGCCAGGTCCAGGTTTTCAATCCATTGCGCTCGGGGGAGACGCTGATGAGCTTGCCGTTGGCAACGGTGATCCAGGAAGCGGGAACGGTGAGAACGGTTTCGGTGGTGAGGCGGTCGTTCGGGTAATCGTAAGTCGGAAGATAGTAGCGCGTGTCCTCGGACTCGCCTTGCGTCCAGATTTGCACCGGGCGATCGGGATAGTCCTTATCGGGAAGAATGAAGTAGAGGCCCTTGGAGGGCTTCCCTTGGTAGCGAATGGTGACGTCGAATTTTTCGCCTGCGTGAGCCGGGGAAGATAGCGGAATGATGAGCTTGTCATCCTTGGTCTCGAATTTAGCGCGAGATTTGTTGAGGGTGACGCTCTCGATGGTGAGACCCGCGGAGTCGAAGACGATTTTTGTGGTGCCGTCACGGAGGATGGTGAGCGTGTGGGTGACGTCGCCGATGACCTCTTTCCGATCGACGTCGAAGCGCAGCGCGATGCGAGAGTGTTGCAGGTCGTAGTCGCGGCTGCGGGCGTAGGGCTCGTCGGCGCGAAGTTGCGGAGCCAGGAAAAGAACGGCGAGCGTGCTCGCGGCGGCGACGAGCGCGGCGCGGCGGCCCCAGCGGCGAGCACCTGCAAACGATGAGATATTCATGTGGGTTGGCTCCTATGGAATGAGTGTCCTGCCCGCTCGAGAGTGGCGATGGCTGCGGCCAGATTTTCGGAGGCTACGAGCAGGTAATCGGTATCGAAGGTCGTGACGACAAGCAAGCTAATCTTTGCGGCAGCGAGGGGCCCGGCCAGCGCAGCAAGCACGCCGACTTCCGACAAGACAAATGGGCCGTGCACTTTGATGACGCGCCAGCCGGCCTGAGATTGCACGCCGGCGGGAACTCGAGATTCTTCGACGATAATCGAGAGTTCGTCACTAGTGCGCGTGATGGAGAAGAAGGGGCCGTCCGTGGCCCACGTGGGAACGTCGGCGCTGGAGGAAAATCCGACGATGGCGAAGTTTTCTGGGAGAAGCGATAGTTGAAAGCGGCGCAGGGAGAGAGGCATCGCTTAAAAGAGGCCCTTTGCCAAGCTGCCATCGATGGCGATAGAAATGCCGTTCATAGATAACCCCAGATGCAATTTTTCAGCTCATTCAAAGGCTACATGGTCTCGCGAAACGCGCGGAGCGTCAATGCGACGCGATTGATTCGTCCGGAGCGAGCATGGCAAAGCCGGCATCGGCAGGCTGAGTGTGCCGCGCGGGAATTGAGGCTCTATTGCGCCTTTCCGATGGTGCGATTTCGATAAGCTTTCTGCAGTACGTAGAAAGCAAGCTTCTTCTTGCCTTGATCAGAGACCAGACCTTTGCGGTTAAAGTAATCTTGCACACCGGGAAGCAAGCGCCTTGGCGAACGAAAATCCATGAGACACCACGGAGTCATGCCGCGTAGCTGAGGAATGCGATTCAACATAACCAACTGGTGTCGATAAATGCTGGCCTGGTATTCCTCGGTCCAACGTTGTTGAGCATTGCCGTGGAGGCCTGCCTTGGCAGCTCCGCCGAATTCGCTCATGATGAGGGGCTTCGCGTAAGCAATTTTCCAGGCAGTGTCGTCCGCGCTCTCCGGTGTTTTCTCGTACCACCCGATGTACTCGTTCGTGCCCAGCACGTCCAGGTATTGGCCAAGCGGATCGTCGACAACCTTCGACGTACCTTCGTTGCGGACGAGCAACGCGGCGGTTACCAAACGAGTGGGATCGAGTTCGTGAGCGTTCTCGACCAGAGTCTTCAGGAACTGTGTGCGAGCCGGGTTATTCGGCGTCTCATTGGCGACCGACCAGAGAATGACGGAAGCCTTGTCGCGGTCTCGACGAATCATTTCCCGCAACTGCTGTTGAGCCTTCAACAGAACCTGGGGACTATCGAATTCGATCGCCCAGTACACGGGAATTTCAGACCAGACCAGAATTCCCAGTTTGTCGGCCGTTCTCGTCATGCGCTGGTCGTGAGGATAGTGGGCCAGGCGCACATAGTTAGCGCCGAGTTCTTGCACCCAAGTGAATAAGGTCTCCACGTCCTGGCTGCTGTAGGCGCGCCCGGTTCGATAGGGAGCTTCCGCGTGGATGCTGACACCGCGCAAAAAGATCGGCTGGCCATTCAGCAATATTTGTGTGCCATGCACCTCGATGGTGCGAAACCCGATGTCATCCTCGATGGAGTCGCCGCCCGCCGTGAGCTGCACGCGGTAAAGTTTGGGATGTTCGGGAGACCACAACTCGAGATGGGCGGCGTGTAGTTTGAATGCGGCTCGCCCGTTCTCCTCAACAGTGGCGGTAGCATCCAACTTGGCTTCTGGAATGGCAACGCGGACGGTGACGCCTGGACTGGCTCCCTCGATATGCACCCAGCCGTCAATCTCGGCGCGGTCCGAGCGATTGAGGTGGAGATCGTAGTCGTCAATAAATTGCTCGGGTACGTCAACGAGAGAAACATCGCGAGTCAGGCCCCCATAGTTCCACCAGTCCGTTTGAAGGTTGGGCACATCATCTTCGTGCCGGGTATTGTCCACGGCGATGACCACAAAGTTCTTGCCGGGCTGAATCACATCGGTGACTTCGCAGTCGAAAGGAGTGAAGCCGCCCTCATGCTCGCAAACTTCCTTGGCATTGACCCAAACAATGGCATGATAATTCGCGGCACCGACGTGAAGGAAGGTGCGCGTGTGAGGTTTGGCAGTGTACTCGAAGTCCTTTTCGTACCACAGCGGCCCTTCGTAGAAAAAGAGCGACGGACGCTGCGTATTCCAGTCGCCCGGGACACGCAGCGTCGGCGATTTGGCAAAATCATATTCCACAAGCGGACCATTCGGCTCGTAGTGGCGGTTCTGGAAAAACCCATCAGTGCGCAACTGCCCATGGAAGGTATAGAGCCCCGTGCCGTAGGGATCCACGATGGTGTGCCAATCTCCGTCGAGGCTGACAGAGTTGCGGTGATCTACGTCAACCAAGAGTGTGGTTTTCGCGGTCTGAGAGAAGGCTGCGTTTGCCGATCCCAACAAATACAGTAGCGCGACAGCCAGACCAAGCTGCAATCGGGAGTTCCACAAGAATCGAGGAGCGGATGCCCGGCGTTGTGCACGCAAAATATGGTCCTCCTTAGGAAACGATTTTTCTTTCGACGCTTCTGCCGACAGGATGATATCGCGGATGGCGGCTAATTTTTTTGAAACATACGCCGAATCGGAATTATGTGGATTTGGTTTGTCTGCTGTCGGCCGGCTGCTAGATTCGGGTGAGCGCCAAAGAACTCGCGGGCAAGCTGCGGTAGATTGGAATCGGCGGATTTCCATGCGAGAGAAATTTGGCGTACTCGGTCGCGGCCGCTGCGAGGTCACTGGCGTTCTCGCTGGCCAGCGCGATTCCGAAGAGCGGAAAACCAAAGTGAGGGCGCGCTTTGGGAACTTGCTCGTACGCTGCCTTTGCGGCGGTCCAGTCCGAAGCAGCCAGGTACGCCGCGGTCGCGGCTTATTGAACTCCGCATAATATAGGGTCAATCGGGCCATAAGGAAGCCTGTTTCCAGAAGGCGGTGATGAGCGTTGGGCGGCGGCGCATGTTGCGGAGAGCGTGCCGGGCGCCGTGCTTCAATTCGGCGAAGTCCTTGGGGCAAGCGTTGGGGAGTTTGTGGTGTTTGCAGTGGCCCCAGACGTATTCCGTGGGATTTAGCTCCGGGGCGTAGGCGGGCAGGTAGGCGGTGTGGATGCGGCCGTTCTGTGCGGCCACGAACTCCTGCACCACCCGGCTGCGATGCGCGGGCAGCCGGTCCCACACCAGCAGCAGATTTCCAGGAATGTGCCGCAGCAGATGTTTGAGAAAGGCCACCACCTGCGGTGCGCGGATCGCTCCGGGATACAAACGGAAGTAGAAATTCCACAGCGTTATCCCCGCGATGACGGAAAGCGTCTTCCAGTTGAAGTGGTACTGCAGCACCGGTGTGTGGCCCCGCCGCGACCAGGTCCGGCAGCGGTGCGGCCGCTGGCTCAGTCCGCTCTCGTCGAGAAAGACCATCGTTCGCCGCTCTTTTTGGGCTTTTTTTTAAGGTCCGGCCAAGTGACCTTCTTCCAGTGACGGATGGCTTCCTCGTTACGCTCCAGCGCCCGGCCCGTAGGACGCTGGCAGCTCCAGCCGAGCGCCACCAAAATCTTCCACACGTGGCCCGGATGATAGCCAACGCCAAATTCCTTCTCGATCAAATGCGCCACGCGCTCGGAAGTCCACAGGTTGGTTTCGTAGCCCAGCCGCTCGGGGCCCGCAAGGAGGCGCTGTTCGAGACGCACTTTCTGTCGCGGTGTTAAGCGCGGCTGGCGTCCCGCGCGCCCGGCTTGCCGTAAAGCGCGTTCGCCACCTTTACGATCTAGCGCCGCCCAGCGCGCCACGCTCTGGCGCCCCACGCGCAACCGTCGCGCTACTTCGGACTGGTTCAGACCTTGGCGCAACAGCCGCAAAGCTTGGAACCTTCGCCGTTCAAGAGCGTCGAAATCACGTCGTACTCCAGCAGGGTTTCCCATACCACGTTAGACGCACGATACCCTGAAAAGTGTCTCTATATTATGCGGGAATCAATAGGTTTCGTCTATGAGCCGTATGAGGGCTGGAGATTCACGAATATGCAGGTGCGGGTAACTGGGAAGAGTCGGGGACGGCTTTTCCCTAAGTGAGTTTGCGCCGGAGGCTGAGCGGCGCTAAGATGCAGCCAATTTCCAGCCCGTGGAGGTTTTCATGAAGAGGATTGCGCAGTCCATTGGGTTTCTCGGCTTGCTGCTGTTCGCGGCTCATCCCGCGATCGGACAACAGATTGGCAAGTACGTCCCGATCCCGGCGGGATCCGACGCGGACCATGCGCTGACGGAGATTAATGGCACCGCTGATCCGGCCCAGAAGCTGGCGCTCATCGATAAATTTGCCGCGGACCAGGGACACGGCGACATGGCGATTGTGGCCGACGATCTCTACGTGAATTATTACCTCGCACAAAAAAACTACGACAAGGCATTCGCGTATGGAGACAAACTTTTTGCGCTGGACCCGGACAATCTATCGAACGCGGTAAACATGGTTCGCGCAGCGAGCGAGAAAGGCGATAACGATAAGGTTGTGGCTTATGCGGAGAAGTTGCCGGGCATCCTGGAACGATTCAAGGCGGCTGCGCCACCCGCGGGAACGGACGCGGAGGCATGGAAACACCAGCAGGCTGCCACGCTCGAAAGCAACAAGGACAGCATCAACTACATCGAGGAAGCTATGTACCTGGTGGATTATCGAACGGCGAGTCCCGCTAAGCGAGCCGCGCAGTTGACCCACTTCGCGCAAATCTTTCCGGATTCGCTCTATGCCAATCAGGCGCTCGGGGTGGCCGCAACTTCCTACCAGCAAGCGCAAGACATACCGAAAATGCTGGAAGTGGCAAACGGACTGCTGGCCAAGGACCCCAACAACATCGGAATGCTGCTCTTGCTATCGGACTACTACAGCGAAAAAGGGGAGCATCTAGAGACGGCGGAATCCTCTGCCAAAAAAGTGATTACTTTGCTCGGCAGCGCTCAGAAGCCCGAAGGCGTGGCCGACGAGCAATGGCAGCGGCAGATTTCGCTCCAGAAAGGGCTGGCGCTCAGCTCCTTGGGGCAAGTGAGCATCCAAAAGAAAGAAAACGCGCAAGCCGTGGAGAATTTCAAGGCGGCCGCGCCGTTATTAAAGGCCGATGAGGGAAGCTATGGAAGGAATCAATATTGGCTGGGATTTGCTTTGCTGAATTTGAAAAGAAATGGAGAGGCCAAGGAAGCTTTCGTGCAATCGGCGTCCGTAAATAGCCCTTACAAAGGACTTGCGGAGGCAAAATTGAAGACCTTTGCGCCGTCACGGAGGCGGTAATCTTGAGGAAGGCGACGCAGCGGTTACGCACCAGGCCGGCCCAGCGCCGGAATCATTAGCGCGTAGCACGGCATCAAATGTTCTGACGCTACGGAAGGCAGACCAGCCGAGCTTTTCAGCGAGAGCAAAGCCAATAGGGAGAGATATATGGCAGAGATTGCGACTTTTGGAGCGGGTTGCTTCTGGGGAGTGGAGGCGGCCTTCCAGCAAGTGCCGGGGGTGATTGAGACGGCTGTTGGATATAGCGGCGGCGAAATGCCAAACCCGACGTACAAGGATGTGTGCACGGATGAGACGGGGCACGCGGAAGTGGTGCAAGTGACGTTCGATCCGGCCAAGGTGAGCTACGAGCAACTGCTGGACGTATTTTGGAAGGTACACGACCCAACGCAGATGAACCGGCAAGGGCCGGATTTCGGCAAGCAATACCGGACCGCGATTTTCTTTCATTCGCCGGAACAGGAAGCCCTGGCGAAGAAATCGGTGGCGGCGCTGGAGTCGAGCGGCAAGTTCAAGAGGCCCATCGCGACGGAAATCACGCCGGCTTCGACGTTTTATCGCGCCGAGGAATATCATCAGAAGTATCTGCAGAAGCGAGGAGTGGCGTCCTGCCACTTCTGAAGCGGAAACGCGAACGAGCGGCGATGATGTGTACGGAGTGACGTTCGCCGGTCGTTGGCGAGAAGCAATGCAGTTGCGGCCCACGAGACAATCGGAATGCTAAACCGCTTTGCGTGATTGCAATCTCCCGCAAAGACTACAAAATAAACGCGTTCAGGCGACCAGGTCGCGAACCAAATGGTTTGTCCGCAATGCAGTGGCGATAATCCAGAATCTTCGGTGCAGTGTGCGAAGTGCGGAAGAACCGCGGCTGCCGGGCAAAACGGGCCATGGCATAAAAATCATGGCTTGCAAATTTTAGCAGATAAATGGCGGAGAGGGTGGGATT
>CAWGPN010000001.1:0-666238 GCA_963824515.1 uncultured Acidobacteriota bacterium | reverse complement strand
GGCAGAAGCTGGCGGACAAGTTTGGGCGGAAAACTTTGAAGGAGGATTTGGCGGCGGCGATTCGAACGGCGCAGGACGGGTATCCCGTGCCGGAGTGGGTAGCAGCGTATTGGGCGACGGAAGTGGAGTACCTGCGGAAGGACGAGGCGGCCGCGGGGCTTTACTTGCCGGGAGATCGTGCGCCGCGCGTTGGGGACGTGTTCAAGAACCCGGAACTGGCGGCGTCCTTGGAAGAAATTGCAGAGCACGGGAGGGATGCGTTTTACAAAGGAGAGATTTCAAAAAAAATTCTGGAGGCGATGAAGCGGCACGGCGGGACGATGACGGCGGCAGATATGGCGGGATTTTCGGCGGAATGGGTGGAGCCGATTTCTACGACGTATCGGGATTGGACTGTGTACGAGATGCCGCCGAACGGGCAGGGGATGGACGCGCTGGAAATGCTGAACATCATGGAGACGTTTCCGCTGGGGCAGAAGGATTGGGGATTCGGGTCGGCGAACGCACTGCACGCGGAGATCGAGGCGAAGAAATTGGCGTACGCGGACATGGCGAAGTATCTAGGGGATCCGCGAGGGCAAAAAATTCCGGTGGAAACGCTGATTTCGAAGAAGTGGGCCGCGGAGCGGGCGAAACTGATTGATCCGGAGCACGCGAACTGCAATGTGACGGCAGGGGAGATTCCTGGCGGGAGCGAGACGACGTACTTGAGCGTAGTGGATCGCGAGGGGAACATGGTGTCGCTGATTCAGAGCAACTATTCGGAGTTTGGGTCGGGCATTGTTGCGCCGGGAACGGGCTTCGCGCTGCAAAATCGTGGAGCTCTTTTTGTGTTAGACACAGGGTCACCGAATGCGCTGGCAGGGCACAAGCGGCCACGCCACACGATTATTCCGGGATTTGCGCAGAAGGGCGACCTGCGCATGGCGTTTGGAATTATGGGCGGGTGGAACCAGGGGCAGGCGCACGCGCAGTTCATCGCGAATATCGCGGACTTCAAGATGAATATTCAGGCGGCGGTGGAAGCGCCGCGATTTACGAAATATACGTTCACGGGATGCGACGTGATGATGGAGAATCGATTTAGCGCGAAAGTACGGGAAGAATTGGCGGCAAGAGGGCACGAGATCAAGGTGCTGGGGCCTTTTTCGAGCGAGATGGGAGGCGGGCAGGCGGTGTTGCGGGATTTTAGGACTGGCGTGAATTATGGGGCTTCGGACCCGCGGAAAGATGGGCAGGCAGTGGCTGAATTACCACTAAATTAAATATTGGGCATGGCACGTGGGTCGCAAGACAGGAAACGGCTCTTTGCGGAAGACTCCCTGAGAGTGCGAAAAAGGGGAATGAAACTTCCTATGCTGATTGCGGGGACAGGCCTTGAGGTTCAGTAAGTCCTGTATTATTAACGTATTAAGAGGGGCGTGCTTGGCGGACCACTTGCACCTGTACCAATGGCCAGGGATGGTGCCCCGCAGCAACGCGTCCCTGCAGTGGAGAACCCCATGGGACTTGGTCGGGTTGCGCCGGTTGTTTCGCGGTGTGTCGGCTTCGCTGCGTTGTTCTTCGCGTCGATTCCTTCCGCCAAAGCACAGACTCTGAATGTATCCGGCAGCTACGAGTGCACGCAGGCAGTAGTGGCTGGCAAGGTGATCCCCTGTACGGCGGCGCCACTGACCCTAAAGGACGACGGCCACTTCGAATTGCAAGGCTGGGAGGGCAGCTACCTGGTGGATGGGGAGTGGGTGGAGCTTTCGGATTCGCTGACGAAGGCGCGGGCGAAAATCGCGCCGGGGCACAAGATCGTGCTGCGGTATTACGGAAAGCATGGATGGGAAGAGATGACGTTTGAGAGGCGCGTGGCGGATATGGGGAAGATTTTGTTGAGCTAGGAAGCGAGAAGTGAATAGCGTGCAGGAAGCGATGAGCGACGACGGCTGTCCGCCGGAGCGCGCCTCAGGACCTTCGAGGGCTGGATATCCCCTGCTGATTTAATTTAACAAACTAAATACATGTTTCGAGCGTTCGGCGAGCCGAGCTGCGTGGTTTCAGTGTGCGCTTGGCTGCCAGCCGCGCCCGCGGAGGACTTGGCCCGCGGTGGCGCCGGTGAGTTTGCCGTGGTCGTATTCGATCTGGCCATTGACGACGGTGTAGGCGATGCCTTCGGAAAGCTGTGCGGGATTCGTATAGGTGGCGCGGTCGATAATCGTGGCGGGATCGAAGATGGTTACGTCGGCGAAAAAACCGGTTTTGAGCAGGCCGCGGTTCTGGAGATGCTCGCGCTCGGCGGGCAGGGAAGTCATTTTGCGGATTGCGGCAGAGAGCGGCATCAGGTGCTCGTCGCGAACGTAATGGCCGAGGAAACGCGGCATGGCGCCGAAAGCGCGGGGATGAGTGTGCGGCTCGAAGATGGGGCCATCCAGCGACATTTCGTTGGCGTCGAGGCACAAGCTGGTCCACGGTTGCTTGAGGCCGGTCTTCAGGTCCTCTTCGCTTGCCATGAAATAAATGGCTGCGGTTTGGGCGGAATCGGCGAGGACGAAATCCATCAGCGCGTCTTCGGGAGATTTTTTCCAGATTCTAGCGACGTCAGCAACCGTCTTGCCCTCGAATTGCTTCAGTTCGGGGTTTTGAACGGAGGAGATGAGCACGCCCGAAGCGCCGCCGCAATCGTAATAGAGATTTTCCCAGTCCGGATGATCGCCGGCCAATTCCTTCTTGATGCGGGCACGCACGGCTGGGTCTTTGAGGCGCGCAAGAAGCTTTTGCGGTCCGCCATCGGCCACCCAAGGCGGAAGAGCCGAAGCGAGATTCGTGGCGCCGGCAGTGTAGGGATACATGTCCGCGGCGATATCGAGGCCGGAATCGCGCGCGGCTTGAATCGTGGCGACGACGTTCCTCATGTTGCCCCAGCGCGACTTGCCGCTGACTTTCAGGTGGAAGATTTCTACAGGGAGATGGGCTTCGCGGCCGATGCGGACGGCTTCGGCGATGGCGGCCATTTCGGAAGCGCCTTCGCTGCGCATGTGGGTGCCGTAGATTCCGCCGTATTGGGAAGCGATTTTGGCGAGGGCGATCAATTCATCGGTTTTTGCGTAGCTATTCGGCGGGTAGATAAGAGCGCTGGAAATGCCGAGAGCGCCGTCCTTCATGGCCTGCGCGACGAGAGATTCCATTTGGGTGAGTTCGGCGGGAGTGGGGGCGCGGTCGTCATCGCCAATGACGGCTTCGCGGACCTGCGCGGAGCCGACATATGTGCCAATGTTGAGGGGCGTGCCGTGCTTTTCGAGGCGGCGGAAGTAGCCGTCGAGAGTGGTCCAATCGATGGTGAGATGGTATTGGTCGAGAAAAGGCTTGATAGGAGCGATGGTCTTTTCGTTTTGCGGGGCGATGGAGCCGCCTTCGCCGGTGATTTCCGTCGTGATGCCTTGGGAGAGTTTGCTGAGGGAGCGATTGTCGATGAGGAGAGGAAATTCGGATTGGCCAAGCATGTCAATGAAGCCGGGAGAGACGATTAGGCCTTGCGCATCGATTTCGCGTTTTGCGTGGGAATCATGGAGATCGCCGATGGCGGCGATGCGATCACCTTTGATGGCGATGTCGGCGGCGTACCAGGGATTGCCGGTGCCGTCGAGCAGGTGACCGTTGCGGATGATGAGATCGTAGTCGGCGGAGGCAGAGGAAGTAGAGGATGTCGAGGAGGAAGCTGCGGCGGACGGTTTGCTCTCAAGAGGGGCGTCATAGGCAGCGGCGGCAATTTCGCCGAGCGCTTGTCCGCCGACTTCCTGAGCGGCATCGGGATCGGGCGGCAGAGTAACGTGGTTCACGTAAGCGGCGAAAGCGAGTTTTTTACCGCTGGCGGTATAAACGTACCCGGCGAGGCCCTTGCCATTGAGCATCATCTTGCCATTGAGCTTATCTTCGGAGCCATAGGTGCCGGTTTTTGCGAAAACGTGACCGGCGGCGGGATTGTCGACCTGAATTTTTGCTAGCGTGCCGTCCTTGCCGAGAATGGGCAACGCTTTGAAGAAGATGGGAAAGTCGGGGCGAGTGCTCCAGTAAGCCAGGTAGTGAGCGATGAAGTCCGGGCTGAAGAGGTCGGCCCAGTCGCCACCTTCGCCGTCGCCCTGTGAGGCGCCGGAAAGATCGAGCTTGGCATCCTGCAGAAAGGTACGCTCGATTTTGAAGCCGGAGTGGACAGGATCAACGGGATCTTTCGCGATCAGCGTTCCGAGAAGATAAGGCCCCATGCTGGCGTGAAGATTTTGGCTGACTTTGAGCGTGACTTTGATTTCTTCGGAGAGCGGAGGCGAAACATGTTCGGCGACTTGATTATCGGGAGTATAGAGGGGAGAAAGAGTTTTGAAGTCGGGCGCGACGGCCTTCTTTGGCGCTTTAATCTGGATGCCGGCAGCAACGAGGGATTCGGCGAGAACGGTCCGCGCAAATTGGGTCGGAGAAGGCACAGCATAGGGCGCAGTGAAGGGATGTGAAGCAGCGGGAAGAGAGCCAGCCAGAGTGACGACGACCGTGCCATCGGGATTTGTGATCGTGATGGGGTCCTGGATAGCTGGAGTGGCGCCTGCAGCGGCCGTGGTGAGGTGGTTCACAAAAGTGGCGTAGGCAGTTCTTGGGGAAACGGCGAGAGAAACAGGATCGCCAATTTTTGCGCCGGGAATGGCGGTGAGATCAATCACGTTGTCGTTGACGACGATGGAAGAAATGACGACGCCAGTGCCGCCTTCCTTGCCGCCATCTGGGAAAAGGCTGGCATCCACGAGGACGCGGCCCTGGATTTTCTTGATGCCTTTGGCGGCGACGTCTTTGGCGAACTGCTTGATGACGGCGAGGGGATCGCCGGCCACGGCGGGGCCGCCATAAGAGTGGTCTTCATCAACGAAAGCGAGCGTGCCGTCTGACTGGATGCGATTCGAAAGGTCGGGGTCACCGCTGGCGACGAGGACGAGGTCTCCTTTAAGAGTGCCTTTTTTGTCGATGGGGCCGGTGCGATAGATTTTGGTGTGGAAGCGATAGTCGGCGCCAAATTTTGCGAGCATGGTGCCTTCGGTGAGCGTTTTGGTGGTGGAAGCAGGAACGAATAATTTATTGGCGTTGAATGAGTAGACGACTTTGCCGGTGCCGATGTCGTAGAACTCGATGCCGAAATTCGCGTGGGCGAATACGGGACGGTCCATTATTTTCTGGATGCGTTCGGCGAGAGACGGGGCCGATTGTGCGAGCAGCCGTTGAGGCGCGGCGAGAAAAGAAAGTGCGATGAAAAGCGCGACGGAATAATGCGCGGCGAAGCGGGAAGAGAAGCGGCGTCTGCTAGGCAATGGAAATTCCTCCCTGGAAAATATAACCGAGGACAAGAAGACGCTATTTTGCGCCAGCCAGGCCTTGGCCGGAATGCAAATCTTCGAACTTGATGTTCAAAATGGGGTACTGGCGCCAGTCCTTGTAATCGAAGTGCCACCATTCGTGCTCGTAGACAGTAAAGCCCTCGGATTCCATGGCGCGGCGGAGCAAGTCGCGATGCCAGCGCTGGAGGGAAGTGCCGCCCGGATAATCGGGGAAGGAACGCGGGGACATTTCGTCGTAGGTGCCGGGCATTTCGATGGGTTTGCCGGTGCCGAGGTTGTAGAGGGTGAGGTCAACCGCGCAGCCACGATTGTGCCGCGAGCCTTCTTTGGGATCGGCTACAAAGATTTTGCCTTCGGGAGGAGTAGCATCCCAGAAAGATCTTCGTGACGTACCACGGGCGATAGGCGTCGTGGATAAGCAGCCCGTAACCAAGAGGTTCAAGCTTATGAAGCGCGCGGACAAGGGCTTCAGCCGCGGGGCGTTGGAGGAAGGCGCGGGCCTGGGTGTAGACGGGCGTGCCGAGAAAATCGTTGGAGGTGGCGTAGCGGATGTCCAGATGAATCGTCGGATCCAGAGTCGTCAGGTCGACCAGTTCCGGTTTGCGAAAGGGGCCTTTTTCCTCCGGAGGACTTGCTGCCAGTGCGTCCTTGCGCAGTTCCTCGATGGGCTGGACAGGATGGATCAGCACTTGCGCACGAGCGTCGAATTCCGGCGTAGTCTTGCCGAATACCATATCGCCCGAATGCATCTCCGGATCGTTGTGCCTGTCGGTGCCGAAGCCGTGAACTTCCGGGCTCGATCCTCGTACCTGAAATTTGTCCTCCGTGTTGTACCGGATTCCCTCCGAAGTAGTGACGCGCTCCAGCATTTCGAAGTAGCCGTCTTTCTCAGCCAGGATGTAAACAATGCTGATCGGCGCGGAAGTCGCCCCGCCTCCGTACTCCCCAATGTAGGGATTCCACCGGCCCGGAATATCGCGAGGCTTGGGCCCGGGCTCAAGAGGGGAAGAAGTCTGCGCCACGACGAGACCGACGAGGCAGAGAGAGAGAAGAGCTGCGAGAGTGGAGCGCCGAGCAGTGGCAGACCTCTGCGCGCCGCCGACACCAGATTTATTCATTCGCGTTGAAGCATCCTTGTTTTCATAACAGCTAGAAGACCCTTGGCGGAGAGCTCCGAGCCGTGAGACATCATAGCGGAGAATGAGCAGGTGAGCGAGGTACAGGTATTGTCAAATCAGCGCACGGCCGCGGTTTGAAAAAGACGGGCGCTGGATCGTGCTCCCGTGGGCCAATCCACGAAGATGCGGCGTAAACCTCTGAAGAAACGCTCGCTTCACTCCGTCAAAGGTTGGATTAGACCGTGTACCAGCGGAAGCCCTTGCGCTGCTCCTCGACGATTTCCTTCAGGATGGCCAGCGTCTGCGGGCGGCGATACTGTCCGCAAGCGGCGAGGATAGCATTGACGAGGGAGACGGGAGCAGCATAGGAAGCGCCAAAGGAGGTGGACTCGACGGAAGCGAGAAACAGCTCCTCGCATTCGCGAGCCAAAGGGGAAACGTAAGTGTCCGTGATGCCGACGCAGTAAGCGTTGCGTTCACGCGCCAAATGCACGCCTTCGACGGTCTGGCGCAGGCCGCGGCGGAAGCTGATCGCCAGAACGAGATCGCGGTGGTTGACAGTGCGAGTGAGATGAGCGATGCGACCGGCGGAAGTAGCCGTGAAGACCGGCAAGCCGAGCAAGGTAATTTGATAATCCAAATAATCGGCCAGGAAAGCCGCAAGATCACCGGCGAGGATCACGATGCGGCGGGCGTCGTAGAAACGTTTGGCGAGAGAGACCAGACGCGGCGCATCCAGGCTGTTCTTGAGGCCGTGCAGATTCTTAAGATCCTGTTCGAGAGATTCTCGAACGAAAGTGGGCATGCTGGTGGCCGTGACGCGGCCGACGGATTGCATGGTGTCGAGCGAGGTGGCGAAGGCGATGGAAAGATCGTGAAGATGCCGTTGAAAGTCACGATAGCTGGCAAAACCGAGGCCGCGAACGATGCGAACGATCGTGGCAGGGTCGGTGTGAAGGCGCTTGGCCATGGCGCGCACGCTGAGGAGCACGTAGTCGCGGGGATGCTCGAGAATCGGACGGATAATCTCCTGGCGTTTGGAACTGAGAATGTCGATGCGCTCGACCAAGGAGGGCGCCGAGGCTTGAGGGGGAACCGGTCGTCGTTTCATGGGGCCAGAGAATTGCCCAAAATGACGAGCGTGTCAACTAGCTAGAATAGTAGCGGCGAGTGGCCGCTGCAACGCCGTAAGTCGACCGAACTAAAGCTGGATCATTTCTTTGTGGCGGCGGTCTTTACCTCGAGGCCGGGGGCGATGACGGGGTGCAAGAAGGGCATCATGGCGCGAAGTTTGGGGCCGAGTTGTTCGACGAGGTGGCTCTGTTCGCGCTTGCGAGTGGCCAGGAAATTCGGGCAACCCGCCTCATTTTCGGCAATCCACTTTTCGGCGAAGCTGCCATCGCGAATCTCGGCGAGAATCTGCTTCATTTCGTCGCGCGTTTTTTGGGTGATGATGCGCGGGCCGGCGCTGTAATCGCCTTGCTCGGCTGTGTCACTGACGGAATAGCGCATGTAGCTCAGGCCGCCGCGGTAGATGAGATCGACGATGAGCTTGAGTTCGTGCATGCATTCGAAATAGGCGACCTCGGGCTGGTAACCGGCGGCGACGAGCGTATCAAAGCCGGCCTTGATCAATTCGCTGACGCCGCCGCAGAGGACGGCCTGCTCGCCGAAGAGGTCGGTTTCGGTTTCTTCGGTGAAAGTTGTTTCGAGAACGCCGGCGCGCGTGCAGCCCAAGGCTTTGCCATAGGAAAGTGCGAGCGCCTTGGCGTTGCCACTCGCGTCTTGCTGGATGGCTATCAGAGCGGGCGTGCCTCCGCCCTCGGTAAAAACTTCGCGGACCCGATGGCCGGGAGCCTTGGGCGCAATCATGGAGACGTCGACGTTTGCGGGCGGCTTGATGGTGCCGAAACGAATGTTGAAACCATGAGCGAACATGAGCGTTTTGCCTGCGCGAAGATGCGGTTCGATGGATTCGCGATAGAGCTTGGACTGTTTGGTGTCCGGCGCGAGAATCATGATGACGTCGGCCCATTCGGCGGCCTGGGCCGGCGTATTGACGGTGAGGCCCTCCTTTTCCGCTTTGGCGCGCGAAGCGCTGCCTTCGGGAAGGCCGACGCGGACACTGACACCGCTGTCTCGCAGATTCAGCGAATGGGCGTGGCCCTGCGAGCCGTAACCGATGATGGCGACTTTTTTCGATTGGATGAGAGCGAGATCCGCGGAATCGTCATAGTAAAGATTTGCCATGGTGTCCTCTTGGGCCGGTTCGCGGCCGGTAAGTGCTGATTTTTATGAAAAACTGGCACTGCACAAAACAAGATACTCGGAAAAAGCGGACGGGCAAGAGCGCCGGTCCTAGGTGACGTTGGCTGGCTCGACCGAAGGCGTGGGAGCGCCTGGCGGACGCAGCAAGTCTCCGCCGCGAGTCATCGAGATGCGCCCGCTGCGAGCCATTTCGAGAACGCCGAAGGGCCGCAGGACTTCGAGAAGGCCGTCGATTTTGTCGACGGTTCCGGAAATCTCGATGATGAGCGATTCCGGGGCCACATCCACGACGCGCGCGCGAAAGACTTTGATGAGTTCCATCAAATGCGGACGGGACCGCTGGTCCGCAAGCACCTTGATCAGCGCCAAATCGCGTTCGAGCAAGGCGCGTTCGGTAATGTTTTCCGCGAGGAGTACATCGACGAGCTTTTCCAGGCTGGCTTCGAGACGGTGGCCGCCCTTTTCGTCAGTGTGCGCGACGATGGTCATGCGGGCGATTTCCAGATTGTCCGTCGGGCCGACCGTCAGAGAGTCGATGTTGATGGCGAGACGGCGCGCCAGCGAGGAAACGCGATTGAGCACGCCCGGTTTATTTTCGACGTAAGCGACGAGTGTTTGCATACGGTCCTCTTTGGTCATGGCTCGGATGCCGTTTCGACGAGCGGATTGCCGGGCCGGCGAATCATTTCGTGGAGCGATGCGCCCGCAGGAACCATGGGATAGACGGAATCTTCCTGCTCGACGCGGAAATCGATCAGCACGCTTTCCGAGGATTCGCGCGCGGAACGGATTGTGGGGAGAACATCGGCGCGCGTGGTAATGCGCTCGCCGCGAATGCCGAAAGCGTTGGCGAGCGCGGCAAAATCCGGGGCGACGAGCGGCGTGGCGACGTAACGCTTATCGTAGAAAAATTCCTGCCACTGGCGCACCATGCCGAGATAGCCGTTGTTGATGATGGCGATCTTGACGTTGATTTTTTCCTGGACGATGGTGGCGAGTTCGCACATGGTCATTTGAAAGCCGCCGTCGCCAACCACGACCCAAACCTCGGATTCGGGCTTGGCGAATTTGGCTCCGATGGCCGCGGGCAAGGCGAAACCCATGGTGCCCAGGCCGCCCGAAGTGATGAGCGTGCGCGGCTGGTTGTGATGGTAATACTGCGCTTCCCACATCTGATGCTGGCCGACGTCGGTGACAACGATGGCTTCACCGTGCGTCTCTTTCCAGAGGTCGTTGATGACGTGAGCGGCGTAAAGATGGCCGTTGTCGGGGAGGCTTTGGATATCGCGCACGGCGGAATCGCCTTTTAGTTCCTTGATGTGGGCGAGCCACGGGCCGCGGTCGGGATTGGCGATGTGCGGGATCAACTTTTCAAGAGTTTCACGAGCGTCGCCCACAAGAGCGGCGTCGACTTCTACGTTCTTGTTGATTTCGGCGCGGTCGATTTCGATGTGAATTTTACGCGCGGCCTTCGCGTAGGTACGCAGGTCTCCGGTGACGCGGTCATCGAAGCGCATCCCGATGGCGATGAGAAGATCGGATTCCTGAATGGCGTGGTTGACCCAGGCCTCTCCATGCATGCCCATCATGCCGAGGTTCATCGGATCGGAAGCAGGGAAGCAGCCAATGCCGAGCAAGGTCATGGCGACGGGAATGTTGCAGGTGCGGACGAACTGCTCGAAAGCACGCATGGCGCCGGAGAGGATAATTCCGCGGCCGGCAAGAATCACTGGACGCTTCGCGGTGTTGATCAATTCGATGGCGCGGTCGAACTCGGCCTGGTCGTGATTATTTCGCAGGCGCTTGGGAGGAAGTTTGGGAGCGGAGGCCTCCCAATCGAATTCACAGGAAGCTTGCTGCGCGTCCTTGGTGATGTCCACGAGGACGGGCCCGGGACGGCCGGAGTTCGCGATGATGAACGCTTCGCGGATGGAGCGCGCGATATCCTCGGCGCGCGTGACGACGACATTGTGCTTGGTGATCGGCATGGTGATGCCGGTGATGTCGATTTCCTGAAACGCGTCGGAGCCGAGCAGTTTGCTGCTGACCTGCCCGGTGATGCAGACGACGGGAGAAGAATCGAGCATGGCGGTGGCGATGCCGGTAACCATGTTCGTCGCACCCGGGCCGCTCGTGGCCATGGCGACGCCGACGCCGCCGCTGGCGCGCGCATAACCATCAG
The DNA here is from genome assembly GCA_963824515.1 of uncultured Acidobacteriota bacterium. Lineage (GTDB taxonomy): Bacteria > Acidobacteriota > Terriglobia > Acidiferrales > UBA7541 > Acidiferrum. The sequence continues at coordinate 655,310 of CAWGPN010000001.1, read as the reverse complement.
CCATGTGCGTGGCGCCTTGTTCATGGCGCACCAAAATGTGATGAAGCTTGGATTTGCCGAGAGCGTCGTATACGGGAAGAATCGCGCCGCCGGGATATCCGAAAATATCGTGCACACCCAGCTTGGTGAGCGATTCGCAGACAATTTCAGCGCCGGTGAGCTTCATAAGGTCCTTCCTAGTTGCGCGTGAGACCCGGTCGGCGCAACTGATTGAGGCTGAGCTGAAGATGCGAAGGAGGCGGGCACGGCGGTGACGGCGCCGAGAGCTGCGGACGAAACCAGGAAGGCGTATTTCGCCATGACGCCGTTCGTGAAACGCGGAGCGGGAGCTTTCCAGGAAGCGAGACGCATTTGGATTTCGGCATCCGTCAATTCCACGTCGAGCTTGCGGGTTGGAATGTCGAATACCACGATGTCGCCGTCAGCGATGGCCGCGATGGGGCCGCCGTTCGCGGCTTCGGGCGCAACGTGGCCTACCATGAACCCATGAGTCGCGCCGGAGAATCGTCCGTCCGTCAGCAACGCCACAGAATCGCCAAGGCCTGCGCCAACGAGCGCGGCCGTGACGGCAAGCATTTCCCGCATGCCAGGGCCACCCTTTGGGCCTTCATAGCGAATCACGATGACATCGCCGGCGTGAATCTGATTTTTTTCGATAGCGGCGAAAGCGTCCTCCTCATTGTCGAAGACGCGCGCCGGGCCGCGAAAATGTTGGTAGTTGTGGCCGGCAACTTTTATGACGCACCCATCAGGTGCAAGAGTGCCTTTCAGAATAACGAGGCCGCCGGTGGGCTTGAGCGGAGCATCGATTTTCCGGACGACTTCCTGCTTGGGAGTTTCCTTCGCGGCGGCCGCTTCTTCGCCGATGGTACGGCCAGTAACGGTGAGTGCGTCGCCATTAAGCAGCTTCGCATCCACCAGTCGCTTCGCAACGAGAGGAGTGCCTCCCGCAGCGTAAAGGTCGGTGGCGACGAAACGCCCGGCGGGTTTGAGGTCGGCAATAATCGGAGTACGCGAGCTGATGCGGTCGAAATCGTCGAGGGTCAGCGGAATATGCGCTTCCTTGGCGATGGCCAGCAAGTGCAAAACAGAGTTAGTCGAGCCGCCGGTGGCAGCCACGCCGGCGATGGCGTTTTCGATCGCCGTCTTGGTAAGAATTTTGGAGGGAGTGACGCCATTGCGTAAAAGACCCATAACGAGTTCACCGGCGCGATGGCCCGCGTGGGCCTTCGCGGCATCCGTGGCCGGAACGCTGGAAAGTCCCATGGGAGCAATGCCGAGAAATTCGCAGACGAGCGCCATGGTGTTGGCGGTGAACTGTCCGCCGCAGGCGCCCGCTCCGGGACAGGCCGCATTTTCGAGCGCCTTGAAGCGCGCGTCGGACATGTCGCCGTGGTCGTAACTGCCAATGGCCTCGTACACATCCTGGATAGTGACGGAATGTCCTTCAAATTTTCCGGGGGCGATCGAGCCGCCGTAAAGAACGAGACCGGGAATATTCAGGCGCGCGAGAGACATGATGCCGGCGGGAATGGTCTTGTCGCAGCCGACCAGCACGACGAGAGCGTCGAACATATTCCCGCGGGTAACCAACTCGATGGAGTCGGTGATGACTTCGCGGCTGATCAGGGAGGCGCGCATGCCCTCCGTGCCCATGGTGATGCCGTCGGAAATCGAGATGGTGTTGAACTCGAGAGGAGTGCCGCCGGCGGCGCGAATGCCGTCCTTGATGTGCACGGCAAGCTCACGGAGGTGGTAATTGCACGGGCCGATTTCGATCCACGTGTTGGCCACGCCGATGAGCGGCTTGGTGAAATCGTCATCGCCAAGACCGCAAGCGCGAAGCATGGCGCGAGCTCCGGCACGATGGGGTCCTTCAAGCAGCGCGCTGCTGCGAAGTTTGGGCATGGATGCATTCACGGTTGCAATCTCCTCCGGTGCATTCGGCGCGTAGACCTGCGATTACGAGCCTAAAAAACTTGAGGCCATCATCTTGGCTTTGATGATGGCCCCGAAACTCTCCGGTGATTCTGGGTCAGGCCGCCATCATTTTTATGTCATTCCCCGTACGATGACAGGGATAACTCGCACGGCCCCTCCGAGCAAGATGCCCTGCAGAAACTCCGCGTGAGCGGGCCGGCCGTTCGGAATGGCGACAGCAATCATAAGTAGCCGCCATGAAGATAACAGGATGAAGGGCGGAGAGTCAATCAGTCAAATTAATAGAATTGTGCCGGGAAATAAGTTCCAGTTATGCAGAAATTCTCTGCCGAACTGCTTCTCAGGCAATATTCCCAAGTCGGACAGGCATCTCCTCCGCGTCGAAATCATCTAAGCTTGCAAGCTTTCCGATTTGTGGCGGAGCTCATACGTGGATTGCCGGGATAGGTGCGCGTGGACACGGACGTTTTCGTGGTAGGAGGGGGTCCAGCAGGGCTGGCAGCTGCAATCGCGGCACGCAAGCGCGGCTTTCGAGTGACTGTTGCCGATGGCGCGCAGCCGCCCATTACAAAAGCATGTGGAGAAGGACTTCTTCCTGATGCGGTTACCGCGCTTCTCGAACTCGGAGTCGTATTGCGCGAAGAGGATGGCTTCGTGCTTCGGGGCATTCGATTTGAGGATGGCCCGGCTTCCGTATGCGCCAAATTTCCTCGCGGACATGGCATTGGAATGCGGCGGGAAACTCTGCAGCAACGAATGATGGAGCGAGCTTTGGATCGCGGCGTCACCCTTGTTTGGAATACGCCAGTCACAGGACTCCACGGAGAAGGCGTCGTGGCCGGCGGGAATAAAATAAGCGCGCGGTGGATCATTGGTGCTGATGGAATCAGTTCGCGTGTGCGACGATGGAGCGGCTTGGAATGTGGCCGGCCACCGCGACATCGCTTTGCCTTTCGGCGGCACTACTGTTTGGAGCCGTGGACAGATTTCACGGAGATTCATTGGGGCCATAAGGCGCAAGCCTAGATTACCCCCGTCGGTCCGCAAGAGATTTGCGTCGTGCTGATTTCCGATCGGCCCGATTTGCGTTTTGACGAAACTCTCCGGGAATTTCCCAAACTGATTGGCCGGCTCAAGGCCGCGCCACAGGGGAGCCGGGAACGCGGAGCGGTCACAGGCATGTTCGAATTAAGCCGTGTGCACCGCGTCCGCGTCGCGCTAATCGGTGACGCATCGGGCAGGGTGGATGCTATTACCGGAGAAGGCCTTTCGCTGAGCTTCCGGCTAGCTGCGGCGCTTACCGAGGCTCTTGCCGCGGGAGATTTGGAACGCTATGGGGAATCACATCGCCAGTTGCTCCGGCGGCCGCGGCTCATGGGGAATTTGCTGCTCTTGCTCGGCGGCCAGAATCGTATTCGCCATCGCGCCATGCGCGCGTTCGAGGCGGCTCCGCACCTTTTCGAACGGATGCTTGCCTATCACGTGGGACGAATGAGACCGCTTCAGATAGCTTCAGCCGGAGCGCTCTTCGGCTGGCGATTTCTGACAGCATAATTCTAACGGAGCTAAGAATGATGCCAGGAGGGAATCGCCGATGGGCTGTCCAGCGCGCATGGATTTTCGCACTTGTATTTTTGGTTGGAGTGCTCGCGGCGCACGCATGGGCGCAGTCTTCACAAGGGCCGTCCCATGCTGCCTCCCGCGAAGTAATCCTGAGACTGGACCCAGCTCAGAGTGAATTGCACTGGACGCTGGGTAGCACGCTGCACACAGTTCATGGGACGTTCGCTTTGAAGCCAGGCGAAGTGCGATTTGACCCGGCGGATGGGAGTGCCAGCGGAGAGTTCACGGCGGATGCCACTACCGGAGAGAGCGGCAACGAGTCTCGCGACAAGAAAATGCATCGGGAAATTCTCGAGAGTGCGCGCTACACCGAAGTGGCTTTTCGTCCGGATCGAATCGAAGGCAAGGTCCTGGCGCAAGGCGCTTTCACCGTGAAGGTCCACGGAATTTTTCGTTTGCACGGCTTCGAACACGAAATGACGGTACCGGTCCAAGCCGAAATGGCAGGAGATCATTGGAAGGGTTCGGCAAAATTCACCGTGCCTTACATTCAATGGGGGCTGAAGAGTCCGAACACCTTTTTGCTGAAAGCGGATCCAGCGGTGGAGATTGACGTGGAGTTTGGCGGCACGCTGCAGGGAGCCGTTGCGCGGTAAAGCTCACTCCTCTCCCATCTCTTGGTGCGCCCTGTGACCGCGAATGCGCCTCGAATGCGTCGAAAGCTTCAGCGTGGGCGCTTTTTGGGCCAGAAATTCATTTGGAGAGAAGCAGTGACATTTTTCTGCAGGCCAGTGGCAAGAAGCGGAAATTTCCACTGTTCGTATTGAACAAAAGCGGTACCGCCGATATCAGGCCGAATCCAATAATCCACGCGGACAGAAGCGTCGCTACCGCGTGAACGTTATTCGGCACGGCATTCTGGGCTTCGGCAGTCTTTTCATCCCTATCGCCCGAATTGCGTTGTCGGTGAGACTGCTTTTGACCTTCCCCTTTGCGTAACCTGTGCCTCAGATGCTAGACAGGCCGCGAAACAGAGAGAAAACATTACGGCGATAGAACGTCCTATGTGCTTAGCCCTCATTCAATCCCTTTCCGCACTTCGCGAGTCGAAGATGCATGAAGGCACAAGTTGGGCCATTAAGCCTGGCAGAATTTCTGAAGGGAAGTCTTAGTGCACCGGCTAACTTCTGAATTATCAGCGGGGAGAAGATGTCGTATTTTTACGTACGTAGAATTACTGACAAAATAAAGGCGAACGTCCCATTTTGGTAATGTCGACTGTTCCAAAATAGAATTGGCGTGGGCCGCAACTTCGGGCACGGGAAAAGGAAGGTGCCACGGGATGCTCTATGGAGAAACTGTGCCGTCAAATTGGCAAGCGCAATTTTGCCTCGCAGCCTCGAGCGTCGCGCCGGTTTTGCAACGTCAAGGCGCCGCCGTGAGCCTCCGCAATTTGGCGGCTGAGAACGAGACCAATGCCGGAACCACCTGGTTTGGTGGTGAAGAAGGGAACAAACAAATTCGCCGTGTTGGAGATGCCCGGGCCTTCATCGAGCACCGAGACCTCCAGGTAGGAACTGTAGCGCGACCAGGTTACTTTCACGCCGCCGCCGGTTTCGTGGGCCGCGTCCGCTGCATTGTGAACGAGATTAATCAAGAGTTGTTCGAGCTGATCCGCATCGGCGGAAATGACCAGAGGCGGTCCTTTTTCCAGACGAACTTTGGCGCGTGCTTCGAGATTGGCGACGCGCGTAATCCATTCCGTCACATTGACGGGAGCGAGCGTTGGCTGCGGCAGCCGCGCGAGCCGCGCGTACGCCGCCATGAAACGCCCTAGCGCTTCCGTGCGCGACCGGATAATCCCGAGGCCGTGGCGCATGTCTTCCAGAATGGAAGCAGCGGGAGCCCCCTGTAGCTCGGGCACGCTCGCCGCGCCCGCCAACCCGCTCTCCAGGCTTTGCGCCACGGATTGAATCGGCGCCAGGGAATTATTGAGTTCGTGGCCGAGAACGCGGATGAGGCGCTGCCAAGCCTGGCGCTCTTCGTCGCGGAGCGCGCGGCTGAGATCGCTGAGCACGATGAGATCATGCGGCAACCCGCCCTGTCGAAAAGAGCCGCGGCGAATTCCCCAGCGGCCGGTCCCTCCCGGAAAGCTCAATTCCATGGTGCGCGCGGGTTCGCCTTCGAGACAAGCCTCAAGGCCAAGCTCAGCGGCGGTAAAACCCAGAAGCCGTTCGTCCGACCTGGCAAGAAGACGTTCGCCGGCGCGATTGACGAGGCGAAGTTTCCGCAAGTTATCGAACGTAAAGATGGCCACATCAATTTCTTCCATCACCGTGCGCAGAAGCCCGGTGGCTTCCATTGCGCCCAATCGCTGCGACCGGAGCGTCTCGCTCAGGGCGTTGACCTCGAGCATGACTTCGCCCAGCGCGTCGTCCGAGCGTGCTTCGCGCGCCCGGAACGAAAAATCCTCCTCGCGCATTGCGGAGAGAAGGTTCGAAAGTGTTTGTAGGGAGAAAACCACGCGATGGCGCAAGGAAAGCGCGAAGCCTATCCACAGGCTTAAAATCACGAACGTCAGCGTCCAGGCGGTACGCGAGGTATAGTCGCCATACCACAACAGAAGGAGCGCGATCAACGATCCGGGCAATCCCGCCGCGAGCGCCAGAAGCTGGATGCGGCGTTCGTACGAGAGGCGTTTCATTCCAAGCCGTGCTTTTGCAGCCGGCGATACATTGCACTGCGGCTGAGTCCGAGTGATTTGGCCGCTTGACTGACATTTCCATCATGGCGCGCCAAGGTGCGCTGTATCAGGTGGCGCTCCACTTCATCGAGGCTCATTTCCTCGAGCCGCACGGTGCTGCCCGCGGCTGCCGCGCGCAAGCCCAGGTCCGCGGAACGGACCAGCGGCCCTTGCGCGAGCAGCACGCCACGCTCGACCGCGTGATCGAGTTCGCGCACGTTCCCTGGCCAGGGATGTTCGAGAAGAAGCTGCGTGGCGCCGGGATCGAAACCTGAAATATTTTTACGGTAACGCTGTGCATAACCTCGGAGAAAGTGGTGCGCCAATAACGGAATGTCTTCACGGCGTTCGCGCAGGGGAGGGAGATGGATTTCGATGGTGTTCAGCCGAAAGAGCAGATCCTCGCGGAAACGTCCCGCGGCAGCCTCGGAATTCACGTCGGCGTTTGTGGCCGCCAAAACGCGGACATTGACGCGGCGCGTCGAGGAAGAGCCGACGCGTTCGAGTTCGCCGGTTTCCAGGACGCGCAGAAGCTTGGCCTGCAGATTCAGCGGCACATTGGCGATTTCGTCCAGAAAAAGTGTGCTGGCTTCGGCAAGCTCGAAACGTCCGACGCGATCGTTGCGCGCATCGGTGAAGGCGCCCTTTACGTGCCCGAAAAGCTCACTCTCGAACAGGCCTTCGGAGAGCCCGCCCGCGTTCACCGTGACCATCGGCTTTCCCGCGCGTTGCGAAAGAGCGTGCAGCGTTTGTGCCACGACTTCTTTTCCCGTGCCGTGCTCCCCGGTGATGAGCACACTCGCGTCGGAGGGACCAACCCGGCAATCAGATCGAGCACCGGCTGCATCACCGCGGCCTCCGCAATGAGCGTGGGCCGCGATTCGGCGCGCAGCAATCGATTTTCCGCCTCCAGACGCGAGGCCTGCCGCAGGGCGTTGCGCAGATCGATCTGAGTGCGCAGAATGGTCAGCAGCCGCGCATTGTCCCACGGCTTCTGGATGAAATCGCGCGCGCCGCGCCGCATTGCTTCAACGGCAACTTCCACGCTGCTCCAGGCGGTCATCACGATCACCGGCAACGTGGCATCCGCTGCCTGGATGTGGCTCAACAAATCGAGCCCTTCCTCGCCAGAAGTGGTGTCGCGCGCGTAGTTGAGATCCATCAGCACGGCGTCAAACTCTCGCGATTCAATAGCCGCGAGCGCCTCCGCCGGCGAAGCCGCAAACTGGGTCTCGTAACTCTCCCGCCGGAGCAACAGCCGAAGGGCGTCGCGGATATCCGCCTGGTCGTCAGCTACAAGGACGCGATAAGGATGGATCGTAGGATTTTTCATTAATGTCGGAAGATGATCTCGACTTCAGCCCGTATTTAGCCAACCGGTTCCATACGGAGCGAAGGACTTCGCCAACTTCCACGTGGAGCGAAGCCCAAAAGACATTGGAAGCCGCTGCATCTCTCAAACCCTGCTCAATACGATCAGTATCTTACGTGGCTTGCGAACGGTTTCCAGACGGTGGTATACCATCCTTCAGCCGACTCGCGCCGCCGTGCTGCTCTCGCTTACCACCCAGCCATCTTTCAGCTGCACGATACGGTGGCCGTATGCCGCGTTCTTTTCCGAGTGCGTCACCTGGATGATGCTTGTCCCGCTTTCATTCAGCCTGCGGAAAAGCTCCATGATCTCCTCGCCTTGGGCGGAATGTAGATTGCCAGTAGGCTCGTCCGCCAAAATCAGCTTCGGGCTTTGAACCACCGCGCGCGCCACACCTACGAGCTGCTGTTGCCCGCCGGAAAGCTGGCTGGGGAAGAGATCCTTCTTGCCGACGATATTGAAGCGGTCGAGAATGTCGCAAACCAGGCTCACGCGCTCCTTGTGAGGGACATTCTTATAGGAAAGCGGGATTTCGAGATTCTCGAAGACCGTCAGGTTGTCGATCAGATGATAGCTCTGGAAAACAAAACCGATATTCGCTTTGTGAAGCTCGTTGCGTTTTTTAACGTTGAGCCGGTGAACCGGCTCGCCGTTGAAGTAATATTCGCCGGTCCACGCACTGTCGAGCATCCCGATAATGCTCAGGAGCGTCGACTTTCCGGCGCCTGATGGTCCCATGAACGTGACAAACTCGCCCGGCTGAATATCCAGCGAGACGCGGCGCAAAACAAAGAACTTGCTACCCCCGGCCTCGTAAACCTTTTCCATATTGCGCAACTGAATCAGAGGCTCCACGCTTGCTCCTTAGGCGCCAATTAGATGACGCAGGAATACTGACTTCGTTTCGAGATTATCACACTTGAATCCGCGAGGGCTTCCAAGGCATGGTCCCCTCCGACTTTCACAGTAGCGGCTGGAGGCGAGCTTGGGGGAAAGCCCTTGGAGCCGCGGACCGGTGTTCATTTGCGTCGCAGGACCTTCGACGGGTCAAGGTGCGATATACGGTGCGCAGGCAGACAGCATGCCCTCACCGCCACAGCCAAGAGTAACAGCGGCAGACTGACGAACGAGCCGAGGTCCGTGGCGTGGATGCCGTCAAGCAACGCGGTGAGCCCGCACAAACGCCACAGTCAAGCCAATGCGCAGCCCTTGAATGGCCAGGAACACCGAGCAGCGTAACACCAGCCGAAGGATGTCCCGCGTTTACGCCTCGATGGATATGCGGGTTTCAATTGCGCACGTCCAGTCGCTCTCCAAATAGAAGATCGCGCAGAAGACGCCGACGACTGCGAGCACCAGCGCCATGATTCCCATCACGGCCATCATGGCTCGCCTCCTCTTGCGGTACGCCCTTACGCGTTGACGCCGGCTTCCTTGGTTTCCTCGACGATTCGGCCGTCAAACAGGTGAATGGTTTGTTCGGCGAAATTCGCATAGCGCTGGTCGTGCGTCACCATGCAAATGGTCGCCCCGTTGCGGTGCAAATCGCGCAGCAGTTCCATGACGGCTTCGCCATTCTTCGAGTCCAGGTTTCCAGTCGGCTCGTCGGCCATCAGAATCAGCGGATCGCCAACCAATGCACGCGCCACGGCCACGCGTTGTTGCTGACCGCCGGAGAGCTGCGAGGGATAATGCCGCAGCCGGTGCGCCATGCCCACGCGTTCCAGCGCGTTTTGCACTTTCTGCTTGCGCTCCGCCGAGCTTGTGCCGCGGTAGGTCAGCGGCAGCTCAACGTTCTCATAGACTGTGAGGTCGCCGATGAGGTTGAACGCCTGGAAGATGAATCCGATCTCGCGATTGCGAATGCGCGTGCGCTCGCTGATGGTGAGCTTTGCAACGGGCTGCCCGTTCAGCAGGTATCTGCCGTCGGTCGGGGAATCCAGCAAGCCCAAGATCGAGAGCAGCGTCGACTTGCCGCAACCCGAAGGCCCGGCAATGGATATATACGTTCCCTTCTTGATCTCCAGGTGGATCTCGGAAAGCGCATGGGTCTCCACCTCGTCCGTGTAGAAGACTTTCTTTACGCCTTCCATTTTGATGAGCGTGCTGTTGTCTGTCATTTCTTCTCCTTAGCGAATTTTTCTTCCGAAGCTTGTCCCAAGATTCTTCTGTCAAACTCTCCGCTTGCCGCGCCTTCTGCCAAAAGCCTCCGTGTCTATTCGTACCGCAAAGCCACCAGCGGGTCCACGCGCGTCGCGCGCCGCGCCGGAAGAAAGCACGCCGCCAGCGCGATGAGCGCAATCAATGCCAAACCCGCGGCATATACCGCCGGATCGCCCGCATGCACTCCGTACAACAGCGATTCGCTGAACCTGGCCAAGCCGTACGCCGCGGGCAAACCCACGGCCACGCCAATCAACACCATCAATCCCACTTCCTTGATAATCAGCAGCCGAACTTGGCTTGCTACTGCGCCCAGCGCCATCCGGATACCTATCTCTCTCGTGCGCTGCACGACCACGTAGGCGAGAACTCCATATATCCCCAATGCCGCCAAAAGCCCTGCAAGCCCCGCAAAACTGGCCGAAAGCACCGCAACCATTCGCGCCGAGAACAAATCCTCATCCACGACGCGATCCATGGTCTTCAGATCGTAGACCGGAAGGTTTGGGTCCATCTGCCGCACTTCGCCCTGCAGCGCCGTTCCCAGGAGCAGGGGGTCCCGCGTCGAACGGACGTAGAAGGTCATTGCTGCGACCTTGGGGACCTGGGCGTAAGGAACATAGACGTAAGGCTCGACAGCGCCGTTCACGTGCGCCTGTTTCACGTCTTTTACCACTCCTACGATCTCGATGTCAGGCTTTACCTTGTTTCCACCGCCAAAGGCAAAGTGCATGCCAAGCGGATCCCTTCCGGGGAAGAAACGCTTGACCATCGACTCGCTGGCAATGGCGACTTTGGGAGCGGTAGCGCCATCGGCTTCGGTCAGTTCGCGGCCAGCCAGCAGGGGAACGCCAAGCGTGGAGAAATAGCCCGGACTAACCGATTCGTAATTCACGTTCTGTAAATCCTCGGCGAGGTGTGGGCCTCCTTCGGCGGTGATGTTGCGGCTATTGCTATCTCCCGTGAGGGTCGGAACATCTCCCGTTCCCACGGACCTGACTCCTGGCAGCGCCGCGATTCTAGCGCGCAATTGGTCGATGAATGCAATGGACTTTGGGGTGTCGTAGCCATTGAGCGGCGGCTCGATGGAGAAGGTGATGACGTGATCTGGGTTCAAGCCCAAATCTTGCTTTTGCAGGTTCCAGAGAGAACGCACGAACAACCCTGCCCCTGCGAGGAGCAGAACGGTGAAGGCAACTTGCCCCGCGACTAGGAATTTTCGGAAGCTCACATGCGACACGCTCGCGGACGATGTCGAACCCTGATCCTTAATCACGTCGGAGACTCCAAGTCGCGTCACGCGCCACGCAGGGATCAATCCGAAAAAAACGCCGGAGAACAGAGTCGCTCCGATCGCAAAAGACAGGACGCCAGGGTCGAGATGCTCCGTGAGGCCATGGACCCCCGCATTTGAGGCCACTAGTGGGGTTAGGATTCTCATTAACAAGGTGCCAAGGAACAGGCCCAACGCCCCGCCACCAAATGCGCATAAGAGGCTTTCTGCAAGCAACTGGCGGATCATCCTGCCGCGGGTGGCTCCCATCGCCGTGCGGATGGCAAACTCACGTTGCCGCGACGCGCCACGCGCCAGCAGCAGGTTAGCCACGTTTGTGCAAGCGATTAAGAGCACCAGCGCCACCATTACGAACAGCGCGATGATCGGTCCACCGGCATCGCGCTGCAAAACGGTGCGTCCTCTGGCGCCGGAAGAGAGCGAAATCTTTTTGTCCAAGAATTGCTGACGCTTCTTCTCGTTCCAGCCGGACTTGATCAGTGGAAGTTGCTCTTCGAGTAAGGAGTGGTAGGCGGCGTTGAGGCCCGCCTGCGCTTGTTTTTGCGAGACGCCTGGCTTGCGCCGAGCAAGAACTTTCATCCAGTAATCATTCCAATTATCGAGCGAATTACTATTGAGCGTCATTTGCGGGGCCATCATCATGGGCACGAAAAAGTCCGGTGACTGGCCCACCTGCACGCCAAAAAAACCGGCTTGCGAGACCCCTACCACGGTCATCTCTAAATTATTGATCAGCAAAACCTTGTTCAGCACGCTGGGATCGCCGCCAAAGCGGCGCTTCCAGTAAGAGTTGCTCAGCATGACAACGGGCTGTGCGCCCGGTACCCGGTCGTCGTCTTGACCAAAGACGCGTCCGATGGCTGGGTGAACCCCAAGCACATCGAAATAATTCCCCGAAACCAACTCTCCGGACGCTCGGTCAGTCTGGCCATGGCTCGCCACACTCGCGGAAAACGTGAATCGCGCCAAGATCCCCGAAAAGACCGTATTGTTATCCCGAAGCCCCTTGTACATCGGGTACGAAAAGGATTCCGCCGAATCGCCGTCGCTTGAAACACGCCCTGTCACTGGTCCGGGGGCGCGGAGCACCACCAGCTCGTCCGGGTTCTTGACCGGCAGCCGCTGCAACAGAATCTGGTTCATTAAGGAAAAAATCGCCGTATTGGCGCCGATGCCCAGGGCCAGCGTGATCACGGCAATCGCCGTAAACCCTGGATTCTTCGCCAGCATTCGAGCGCCGAATTTGAGGTCTTTCCACAGATTCTGCATTCCAGCTTCCTACAGGTCCTTCCGAGGCACCCGAAGCATATTTACACTGGTCAGACGGTTAGCTGGCCGTATTGTTTCCTTCGACGAGCAGAGTGCCGCGCATTGTACCGGTACTCGCTTCGACGCCCCCAACTCAAGGGCCCTTTCCAGCTGTCAAACCGCAGACCGAATGTTGGCATTTCGTCGCACCAGAGAATAGCAACCGCCGAAGCTCGATGTATTTGACGTAACAAGTCATTACTCGTCTGGTGTCCTGCGCCCAACAAAGCTCACAAGGGATGGCCGCCAAACCCAACAACGGAACCGGTCCTGTGAGGGAATACGCAACTCAACCTCCGATGGTTCCGCAATTTTGAGCGTCGGCCAATTTTTTGTCTGCTCCTTCCGTTCGAACGCCCAATGCTACTCGTATCTAAGGGCCACCAGGGGATCCACACGGGTGGCTCTTCGCGCGGGAAGGTAGCAAGCGACCAGTGCCACCACTGCCAGCGCAAGCGCGACTCCAAGAAACGTCAACGGGTCAGTGGCGGTCACTCCAAACAGCTGGCTTTTCAAGATGCTGGAAAGAGCCAGCGTGCCAGCCAAGCCGACGCCAAGACCAACAATGGTGATGGCCATGCCCTCCTTCAGAATCAGCCGCAAAATGTCCGGCTTCTCGGCACCGACAGCAACTCGAACGCCAATCTCATGTGTGCGCTGCACAACGCTGTAGGACATCACGCCGAAGAGTCCTACGATAGCCAGAAGCAGTCCCGCGCCGGCAAAAATCGCGCAAAGCAAGCTGGTAAACCGACGCTGCGCAACCGACGCTGCGACGTAATCCTCCATTCTTTTTGTTTTATAAATCGGTAGTTGCGCATCCATCGAAAGCACCCGCGCCCGCAAAGCCGGCAGCAAGGCCATCGGATCCCCCGCGGTCCTCACTACCAGATCCATGGCTCCGATGGGATCCTGGTCGTAAGGGACGTAGGACTCCGGATCAGGCGACTGCCAAAGATTTCTATGCTTCACATCGCCCACCACTCCGACGATTTCGCACATGGAATCGGATTTTCCGCCGGACATGCCCGGTTTCATATGTTTCCCGAGAGCGCTTTGATTGGGGAAAAACCTTCGCGCCAGCGTCTGATTGATAATGATGACATGAGGAGCTTGGCGATCGTCGCGCGCTGTGAATTCGCGTCCCGCTATAAGCGGAATGCGCATGGTATGGAAGTAATCCAGGCCAACCGCGCGAATTTGCGTTCGCGGCAGGTCGCTCTTGGCCATCGGCTGTCCTTCAATTTCGAACGAGGTGCGGAGCGAATTGTCTGTGAGGGGCAAGGGCATCGCTGCGCTGGCAGACTGCACGCCGGGCACGGTTCGAATCCGGCCAAGCAACTCCTTAAAAAAATCTGCCGACTGTTCCGGTTTGCCATATCGGGCATCCGGCAAATCAAGACTGAACGCCAGAACTCCCTTAGGGTCAAAACCGGGCGATTGGTGCAACAGGTGAAACATGCTCTCCACAAGCAGGCTCGCGCCGGTGAGCAGGACCACGGCTAGCGATACCTGGGAAACTACAAGTAAGCTGCGCATCCGCGAGCGGCCTGTTCCGTTGGTGGCTGTGCGGCCACCTTCTTTCAACGAGCCAAATAGATTGAAGCGTGACGCGTGCAGCGCCGGAGCCAGGCCGAAAAGGATGCCGGTGAAAACGGAAACTGCTAGCGTGAAGGCGAGTGCTTTCCAATCAACTCCCGCGGACGCGACGCGAGGAATTCCGAGCGACGGAAGACTTACGAGTGCGGCGGTTCCCCAAACGGCCAAGAGGAGTCCTAGAGCTCCGCCCGCCAGTGAGAGCATGACACTTTCGGTCAAAAGCTGACCGAGTATTCGACTCTTTTCCGCGCCTAGAGAAGCTCGAATGGCCATTTCACGCTGGCGTCCGGCCGCGCGAGCCAGCAGGAGGTTTGCCGCGTTCGCGCAGGCGATCAGCAGCAAAAATCCGACTGCACCGAGCACCATCAGCAGTGCGGGACGCACATTTCCCACGAGCTCATCCATCTCGGGCTGCAAGGACATTCCCCAATGCCCATTGGTGTCCCGATATTGTTTTTCGAGGCGAGCCCCAATCTGGGTCGTTTCCGCGTTCGCAGCCGCGAGAGTTACCCCGCTTCTTAGTCTTGCGATGACTCGCAGAAAGTGCGCGCCGCGCTCCGCCTGGCTCTCGGCTCCTTCGACGGCTATTGTGGTCCATAGATCCACGGGTTGCTCGTCGAGCGGAAATTGAAAATCAGCCGGCATGACTCCCGCCACTATGTATGGCTTGCCATCCAGAACGATTTGTTTCTCCGTCACTTTTGGGTCGCCGCCAAAGCGTGTTTTCCAGAGGTGGTAACTCAGCATCGCCACATGCGTCCCCGGCTTGTCCTCCGCCGCGGTGAATTCGCGGCCGAGCATCGGCGGCTTGCGAAGCACGTTGAACATGTCCGCGGAAAAGATTCCCGTGTTCAAATGAACGGGATCCCCCATACCCGTCAGCGTCGCGGACGCGTCGTCATAAGCGGCGGCAGCCTCCAGCGATTTGCTCTGCGCGCGCAGGTCCACGAAGTCCGGATAACTCTGGGCCTTTCCGATTTCTCCAGATTGCAAGTTTACATGCAGGACAGCGACGAGCCGGTCCGGTTGCGGGAAGGGAAGAGGCTGCAAAAGAACGGCGCTTACCACGCTGAAGATCGCCGTGTTCGCTCCAATCCCAAGTGCCAGCGTGAGAATTACTACTGCCGCAAAACCAGGGCTTTTCGTCAGTGTTCGCAACCCGTAGCGAATGTCCTGCCAAAGCATCAACATGGCTGTCTCCGAATCAAGATCATCTGGTCTACGCTTCTACTATTCATAGCGCAGAGCCACGACTGGATTTACCTTCGTCGCGCGCCTCGTTGGTACGTAACTCGCCAGCAGCGCGATTCCCAACAAAAAGGTCGGCACGAATAGAAATGCGATGGGATCACGCGGGCTGATTCCGAAGAGCATGCTCGAGAGAACCCAGGAGACTGCAGCGCATCCCGCAATTCCAATCGCCCCGCCGATCAGCACTGGCCGCATGCTTTGTTTCAACATCAGGCTCATTACGTCGCGTCCATCGGCGCCCAGCGTCATGCGAATTCCAATCTCGCGAGTCCGCCGGCTCACTGCGTAGGACACCACTCCATACACTCCAATCGACGCGAGCAGCAAAGCCAGACCACCAAGTGATCCTGCAAGTCCTGCGGTGATCCGCGCCGGAGTCCGCCACAATTCGAGATTGTCCTCAAGTCTTGTCACATCCACCACGACATCCGGATCCATGCCGCTCGCCGCTGCGCGCACGCCCGCCGCGACCGCCGCGGATCCGCCGCCACCTTGAATCAACAGGCTGAGGTGCGACTGCTCCTTCGGACCCGCAGGAAGATAAATGTAGAGTTTCGCCGTTCGCCCCAGGTGCGACACTTGCGCATCCTTTGCTACGCCCACGATCTGCAACTCGTTGTTTTTCCCCTCACGGAGTGTTTTCCCAATGGGATCCTCGCCCGGCCAGAAAGCTCGCGCGGTAGATTCGGTGACGATGGCCACCTTTGCTCCCGTTCTTACCTCTTCCGTTGTGAAATCCCTCCCGCGCACAATCGGAATGCCCAGTATTGGAAAATATTCGCTGGAGACTATGTTGTCCTCCACCGTGAGGTCACTCACTTTGCCCGGGACCGAAAATTCAGTTGCACTGTGATTGTCGCTAAGAGGCGTGTCGTCTACTTCAGCGACCGCGCCCACACCCGGCAGCGCTGCTACCTTTTGCTTAAGCTCGCGTTCAAACGCCGCCGCGGGCTTGTCCTTGTACCCTTGCGCGTGTAGATCCAGTGTCACCACCGTGATTCCGCTCATCGCGAATCCTGGATCGAGCGTCTGCGCAACGTAAAGCCCGCGCAAAAGCAGCCCCGCCGCGATGAGCAAAATCATGCATACGGCCACCTGGGCCGCTACCAGCGAATGCCGCAAAAGACCACCGCCCGCCCGTCCACCGAGCCCGCCGTCCGCGCCTTTGAATGCCGAATTCAAGTCTGCTCGCGATGCTTGCAGCGCCGGCGCGAGACCGAACAGCACCCCGGTGATCAGCGTAAGCAGCAATGCGTATCCCAGCACGCGCCAGTCCGGCGTCAGATTCAAGGCTAGCGGCGGGACTCCATGCGGCAAATGCGAAATGACAAAATTCGAAATTCCCGCAAAGGACCAAAATGCGAGAATCGACCCCAGCGCGCCGCCCATCAACGAGAGCATCACGCTTTCGGTCAGCAATTGCCGGATCAGCCGCCACCGGCTTGCTCCCACCGACGAGCCTCACGGCAATTTCCCTCTGCCGCGCCGTCGCGCGGGCGAGCATCAAGTTCGCCACGTTTGCGCAAGCAATCAGCAGCACCAGACCAAAGCCGACCAAGATGACGGTTGCCGCTCCCATCACGAGATTGTGCTCTTCCGGCCTTCCGAGGAAGGATGCTCTACGAATCGCCAGAGTTGTTGCGCGTCCTGGGTGTTGTTGATCGATCCGCGCAGCAATCACGCCCAAGTCTGCATTCACCTGCCCGATCGAGACGCCCTGCTGGACGCGTCCCAGCAAGGCCAGCCAACTCATGTTGGCATCCCCTAAGAAATTTCGGTCCGGTTCCAACGCCGCCTGCATCGTGATTGGCACCCAGAACGAACTCGGGACCGGTTCCGTCCCGCCAAATCCAGGTGGCGCGATCCCTATCACGGTAAAGGCCGTCCGATTCAGCACCACCCGTTTTCCGACAAGCGTAGGGTCAGCCCCGAACGCGCTTTGCCACAGCTCATCGCTCAGCACCACGACGGCTCCAAATCCCGCCGCCGCGCAGTCCGATTCCACAAATCCGCGCCCCTCCGCGGGATGCAAGCCCAGTACATCGAAATAATTGCAAGAAGTCAGCTGCCCGTAGAGTTGCCGGCCTCGTCCGCCCGCAAGTGTCGCGCTCAAAAACGGTTCGTAAGCCAGCAATCCGGAAAACACATGATTGTTCGCTCGATAGTCTTGATATTCGGACCAGGAAAACAGAGTTTCCTCGCCATGCGAGTTTCGCGTGGCATCCCCATGAAAAATTTGATCAACGCTGACTACCTGTTCCGCGCCCGGCACCGGCAGCATTCGCATCGCCGCCCCGTTCAGCACGGAAAAAATGCCCGCGTTTACGCCAATGCCTAGAGCGATGGCCAGGACGGCAACCGCGGTGAATCCTGGATTTCTCGCGAGCATCCTCCATCCGTAGCGCATGTCCTGCAAAAGCGTCTGCATCAGCTCCTCCTACTCATAGCGCAGCGCCACCACGGGATCGACGCGCGTCGCGCGGCGTGCCGGGATGTAACACGCCGCAAGCCCGACAAGCAGCAGCAGCGCGCCCACGGCCAGAAATGTGGCGGGGTCGGTGGGCTTCACCCCATAGAGAAAGCTGCGCAACGAACTCGTCACGCCTGCCGCGGCAACCACTCCCAAAATAAATCCGAAAGCAATCAGTACAACTCCCTGGCCGCCTACAAGCCGCAGAACATCCCGGCTCTGCGCTCCAAGCGCCGCGCGAATGCCAATCTCCCGCGTACGCCGCGCGACTTCATACGCGAGGAGTCCATACAGACCCATGCAGGTAAGCACCAACGCCAGCAACCCAAACAGGCTCGCAAGCCGCGCTAGCAGACGCTCGTTGAACAGTAATCGTTCGATTCGTTCCGTTTGTGTGCGCACATCGAAAAGAGGCAAGTTGTTATCCACGTCGCTCGCGACTTTGCGCACTCCGGGAAGCAGGGCCTCAGGACTTAACGCCGTCCTCAATGCGAAGTGCGCCTCGCCGTCTTTCAGGGGAATGTATGCGGTTGGTGCTATTTCGTCTCGCAATCCGGCGTACTTCGTGTCTGCGACGACGCCGACAATTTCGTATTGTGGGTTCTTGGGGTCCTCGCCGCCAAAGTGCAATCCCAGCGCCTCGCGGCTGTCCAGAAACTGCCTGACAAACGCCCGGTTCACCACCGCTACGTCACGCTTCGACTCAGAATCTTCCAGAGTCAGCGTGCGACCCGTCAGCATCGGTATTTTCATCGTGGAGAAAAATTCTGGCCCGACCGCCAGCATTTGCGTCTCGACAGTGGATTTGTCCGCTCGCCCCTGGATCTTGACGTCCTCCGTCCACAATCCACCGTCGAGCAGCGTATCGGACGAATAGGAGACGGAAAGAACGCCAGGCAAACCGCTCAGCTTGCTCTGCAGCTCACGATAAAGCGGTTCAACTTGATCTCCTCGGTAGTAGCCAGTCAGAGTTGGATTGATTCCGAACTGCAGCACGTTGTGCGTGTCAAATCCGGGATTTATCGCTTTTAAATTCGCCAGCGAACGAACAATCAGCCCCGCTCCTGCGAGCACGATCATCGACAACGCCACCTGCGCGACCACAAGCCCGCTGCCCAGTCCCAGCCGGCGTCGCGAGCCGAAGCTGGCCCTTGACATATTTCCCGCATTTTCTTTGAGGGCCGGTGAAACGTTCACGCGCGTCCCGCGGAAAGCTGGCGCAAGCCCAAACAAGATTCCTGTGAGGGCCGCTACAACAACCGTGAACCCAAGAACTTGCCAGTCCGGATCCGCATTGAGCTGAAAATTTGAATAGCGGTTCGCCGAGGCAAATAGAGCCAAGGCGTTCGCGCCCCAGTACGCCAGCAGTATGCCAAGCCCTGCGCCGGCAAAGGAAAGCAACATACTCTCGGTCAGAAGCTGCCGGATGATTCGTCCCCGGCCGGCTCCCAGCGCCAGCCGCACGGCAATCTCTTTCTGCCGCGCCGCAGCGCGCGAGAGCAGCAGCCCTGCTACGTTCGCACAGGAAATCAGAAGAAGAATCCCCACGGCTGCCATCAAGAGATAGAGCGGCTGCTCAAGCTGTCCGCGAATCCCGGAGAGCCCCTTTTGCGCTGACGTTAAGATAACTTGCGGGTCGTCCTCCGCTTTGAGCTGCTTTTCCTGGATAATTTCGTTGCGGAAGAGCAGGCTCACTCCCGCTTCGGCTTGCCTCAGAGGAACTGCCGGTTTCAGCCGTCCAACCACCGTGAGCCACCAAGTTCTTTCCTTCTCCGGTCCGCCTCCCCATTGCAGACGCAACGGGACAATCTGCGAAAGAGGCAGCCACATATCTTGGCTATGTCCGGGCGTCAGGCGCGTGAATTGCGGGTCGGCCACGCCCACGACGATGAAGGGCACGCCGTTAAGTTTTATGGTTTTTCCGACGGCGCTTTGCGCGCCTCCGAAAGCGCCTTGCCAGTAGGGGTAACTCAGGACCGCCACAGCTTCCGCGCCGGGCCGTTCGTCACTCGGTTCGATGGTCCGTCCCAAGAAGGCAGGAACGCCGAGCGTTTGGAAGTAATCCCCCGAGACAATTTCGCCGCGCGCGATGCTGGCGGCGCCGTTTCCCGTCAGGTCCAATTGCGCCGGACCCGCAAACGCAGCCAAGCCGGAGAATACTTCGGCGTGGGCGCGAATCTCCTTGAACATCGGATAGGAAAAGGAGCAACTGCCGGAAACTTTGTCGGTCCACTTCGTCCACTGGCAATCTCCAAAGCTGCTCGAGCCCGCGTTTTGAGGATGAGCGCGCGCCGACCAGCGCAGTACCACCAATTGTTGAGGATTCCGAACGGGAATCGACTGCAGCATCACTGCGTTGAGCAGACTGAAAATTGCGGTATTTGCGCCGATGCCAAGGGCCAGCGTAGCAACGGCTACGACAGTGAAGCCCGGATTCTTCGCCAGCATTCGCAACCCGTAGCGAATGTCCTGCCAGAGAGTCTGCACTGGGCCTCCGCAAGAAATGCATAACTCGCGTCTACGGAATGAGAGAAACCTGATAGCGAACCCGCCGCAGGCTTTCCGCCTGTGCTTGCTACCTACTACTTCAGGCGGACGCGGTCGAAAGTATCCCAAGCCGACATGTCGGAAAGAATCACCTGGTCGCCAACTTTCAGCCCGCCAAGAATTTCGATCGTATTGACGGAGCTTCGACCCAGTTTCACGTTCACCCGCACAGCCTCCGAGCCGCCGTCCACCAGCTTGAAGAGTCCAATCGTGCTGTCGGACTGCCCGTGCACCGGCCTGCCGACGTACAGCACGTCCTTCAAGTCCTCCAGGGTAATCGTTCCATCCACGCTCAAGTCTGGTCTTGCCCCCGCCGGCAACGGGCCGTCTATCGCCACGTCCACAGTCACCGTGCCATTGATCACCGATGGATCGATGCGCGATACGTGCCCATCAACAATACCGTTCCGCGTATCAATCGAAGACTTTTGTCCGATCGCCACGTCCTTTGCTTGTGTTTCCGGGATTTTGATTTCCGCCTTGAGTTTCGTCGGATCCGCCACCCGCGCCAAGTTGGTTCCCGGCGTCACATTCTGCCCGATCTCTACCGGCTCAAGCTGCAACACTCCGTTAATTCCCGCGCGCACGTGCAGCGCATCCAGTTGGCTTTTTTTGAGCTGGTATAGAGCTTGCATTTGATCGATTTTTGCCTGTTGAGCGGCGAGCTTGGCGATCGCGGAATCCTTGGCGATTTTCGTCCGCTCGCCCTCGAGTTGAAGGCGAATCTCTAGTTGCTGCACCTGCACTCTCGTCAGTTGCTCATTCAATGCGGACTCCAGGCCCTGTTGCACCAATTTTACCTTCACGTCGTGGTTGATCTTCGCCTGTTCGTATTCGCTCCGAATCGAAGCTTCGCTAGCCTTCTGATTCATCAGATCGCTCTCCACCTGCACCTTCAGGTTCGCGTAGTCCGCTTCTGCGCCTTTGAGCTGGTATTCCGCGTCCAGCGCGGTTTGTTGCAGTGTGGGATCGCTCAGCTCCATGATGATCGAATTGGGCTTGACGATTGCTCCTGGCCGCAGCACAAACCGGTCCACCCGCGACTCCGTCTGCGCCGCAATCCATCGAATGTCCACAGGAATCAGCGTTCCCAATCCGCGCACCTCGCGCAGCATCGGCCCGCGCTTAACGGTGTCGGTCCAAATTGTTCCTTTGTCCACCTGGGGTGCCGCCGGCTTCAGCTTCGATAGCGCGTAGGTCACTCCGCCCAACAGCACCACGGCTAGCGTGCCGTAGACGATTCGGCGTATTTTTTTTGCTCGTGCGTTCGATGGTCTTTGGATGTCCATAATCGTTATAGCTTTTAATAGGCGCAAATCTCTTGCCCAAGAGAATTCGCCCAAACCCTCTCTTTGTCAATGATTTACAGAGCATCGGCCGGGCCGGAATACCGCCACTTTGGCCGAATATGGGAATTTCCGTCCCATGACCGGACACTCCCAATCGCAGCCTTCTTTCTACTTCTTCTGACCCTACATACTTAAGGATACGTCTAAAGTACAGCATTGTTCCAATTCGGTCTGCCCTGGCAAAACTTCCTTCCTTCGTGATAGCCTCTCGATACTGACTCTCGGACGCTGGAGGGTTGCCGTGCTCTCTTTCCGAATCCTTTTGATTGTCTCTCTTTCCGCCTTTCCGCTTTTCGCGCAGTCCACGCCAGAGGGCCCCGCGAACGAAAAAGCCCAGAAGGCTTACAAACATGCCCTCGAGTATGAACATAAGCACATGATCGATGCCGCTCTGGGCTCTTTCAAGAAAGCCGACAAACAAGACGACGGCCACTGCCTCGCTTGCCAAAGGAAAATGATCAACTATGGGATCGCCGTCCACGAGTGGAAAACCGCACAGACGGCTGCCGACGAAATGATCGCGCAGGCTCAAGGCCCCAGGAACATCGCCATCGCGCACTTCGAGGCCGGGGTTGTCCTCTTCGAGGAAGGTCTCGACAAGCACAAGGACCAGCTCTTCTCTGAGTCCCACGGCGAGTTCACCAAGGCGCTGACCGCCGCCTCCAATTTCCCCGACGCGCTTTTTCTCGATGGCAAAGCGCTGGCTCACCTGAAGCAAGATGACGCGGCGAAAGCGCAGTTCGAGAAGTATGTGAAGATTGATGTCTCGGACAGCCTGCATCGCCGGCGCGCGCTCCGCTATATCAATGATCCGGAGCTCGCCCGCGCCAGGATGGCGCCCGCCTTTTCCGTAACCACGCTCAGTGGCAAGCAACTTTCGCTGGACGATATGGCCGGGAAGGTCGTGCTGATCGACTTCTGGGCGACCTGGTGCCAACCTTGCCGCGAAGCTTTGCCTCACATGCAGAAAATCATCAAGAAATTTCAAGGCCAGCCCTTGGTGGTGCTCAGCGTCAGTCTCGATAGCGACGAACAGAAGTGGAAGGATTTCATCGCGAAAAATGACATGACCTGGTTTCATTACCGCGATGGTGGCTTTACCGGCCCCATTTCCAATCTGTTTGGTGTAAGAGCCATTCCCCAGACCTTCACCATCGACGCCGACGGCGTCCTCCAGGACCAGCACATCGGCGATGCCTCCATTGAAGGAAAACTCAAAAAGCTCATCGCTCGCGCCGAGGAACTGCCATCCTCCCAGAAATCTCTGCAGTGAAAAGGAAAAGCTGAAGCGCTTTTTCTCGGCCCCTTCACGAAAACAGCGTATCGCGCCGGCAAAAATTTTTGCCGCGGGATTCCGCTCCAGTTCGATCCGCCGGTCGTTTCAACGAGTGCGGCTCTTCGTCGTGGGCGCCCATCTCAATGCTGGCAACTGGCGCCCATCCGCATCGAACCCGAGTGATACAATTTCATTGCCATGCCCCCGACCGAAACTTCCCGGCGAAGCGCCGTTCGCACCGTGCGCCTTCGCGGCATGGACCTGCTGAATAATCCTCCACTCAACAAGGGCACGGCTTTCACCGATGCCGAACGTGAATTGTTCGGCCTCCACGGCCTGCTTCCTTCCGTCGTCGAATCGCTCGAGGACCAGTGCATCCGCGCCTATCAAGCGTTCACTCTCAAACCCAACGATCTCGAGCGCCACATTTACCTCCGCCAGCTTCAAGACACCAACGAAGTCCTCTTCTACCGTTTGCTCCTGGACCATATCGAAGAAATGTTGCCCATCGTCTACACTCCGGTCGTCGCCCTCGGCTGCCAGGAATTCAGCCACATCTATCGCCGTCCCCGCGGCCTTTTCATCTCCTATCCGTTGCGCCATTCCATTCCCGCGCTTTTGCACAATCATCCCAATCCCGAAGTCGATGTGATTGTCGTCACGGATGGGGAGCGCGTCCTCGGCATCGGCGATCAAGGTGTGGGCGGCCTCGGCATCCCCATCGGTAAACTGTCTCTCTATAGCCTCATCGGCGGAATTCACCCCGGGCGCACTCTTCCTATTGTCCTGGACGTGGGGACCAACAACGAGGAACGTCTTCACGATCCGGAATATCTCGGCTGGCGCCATGCGCGCATCACCGGCGCCGAGTACGACAGCTTCATCGACGCCTTCGTCGCCGCCGTCAAGGAAGTTCTTCCCGGCACGCTCCTGCAATGGGAAGATTTCTCCGGCGTCCACGCGCGCCCCATTCTGAATCGCTACCGCGACCAGATGCTCACCTTTAATGACGACATTCAGGGTACCGCCGCCGTCGCTCTTGGAGCGATTCTCGCGGCCGTTCGCGTGGCCGGTTCGCCGATGCGCGAGCAGCAGATTGTTTTTCTCGGCGCAGGTTCGGCGAGCACGGGTGTGGCCGATTACCTTCGCGCCGCGCTCGTCGAGGAAGGACTCTCGAACGAAGAAGCCTGCAGCCGTTTTTGGATGGTGGACCGGGAGGGTTTACTGCACACGAGCCGCGCGGATCTCACGCCCGAACAGCGCGTCTATGCGCAGCCTCTAGCGCGCGTCTCTTCCTGGCCCCGCTCTGGCCAAGCCAATTTCGGGCTTCTTGATGTCATCCGCAACATGCGAGCAACCATTCTCGTTGGCCTCTCGACCAGCGGTTCGGCTTTCACCGAGGCTGTCGTTCGTGAAATGGCTGGCAAAGTCGAGCGCCCCATCATTTTTCCGCTCTCGAATCCTACCGACCGCTCCGAAGCTCATCCGGCCGATTTGTATCGCTGGACCGGCGGCCGCGCCCTCATCGCAACGGGTTCGCCATTTCCGCCCGTCCATTTTGAAGGCCGAAGCATCCCCGTCTCCCAGTGCAACAACGTCTACATCTTTCCGGCGATTGGCCTCGCCGTGGTGGCTTCACGTCCTTCTTCGGGATCCGTGGGCGTTCGCCGCATTACCGACGCGATGATGCTCGCTGCCGCGCGCACGCTCGCGGAACATTCCCCCGCCCTCGCGGACCCCTCCGCACCTTTGCTTCCTGCTTTGACGGACATCCGCGGCCTTTCCGTGGAAATTGCATTAGCCGTCGCCCAGGAGGCCGAGCGCTCCGGCATCGCTCCTACGCTGAGTTCTCCTTCGTCGCTCCGTTCGCAAATCCTTGCCTGCCAGTGGTTCCCGGCCTACCCCGCGTATACGGCCACGACGCCCTAAAGCGCGGTTCCAACCTCGAATAGCCCGCGGCCTTCAAATGGATCTCCTAACTAAGCCCATGTACGCAACGGAGTCCAATTATTTTTCTGGTTTTAGGGAGGGGAAGGATCAGTCGCGGGCACATGCGGGACGGCAGACCCGGCCCGTTGCCTACATCAGCCCGCTTTGCCGAGCTAACTTGAGCGCCTCAATAGCTGCTCCTCGCGCTCCTGCGGTGTCGCCGTTCGGCATCACGTAAATGGGAATGCCGGCTTGCTCCTCTCGCTGGTTAGGCATTCCTACACGAATCTCCTTCAGAAACCATTGCTGAAACTCCGTGCTCGCTTCCAGCGCCCCGCCTCCCACGACGAATGCATCCGGGTCGAACGTATTCACCATCTCGTCGAAGAAAAGTCCCAGGGCGTGCGCCTGAACTCGAAATATCTCTCTGCACAGCGCATCACCCTTGTCCGCGAGGCCGCGCACGAGCTTCGCCGCCTGGTGCGCGGTCAGCTTCGCCAGTTCGTGGCCGGGGAATCGCGGCAAGAAATAGGGCAGCAAATTTCTTTCGATTGCAGTAAGAGAGCAAAGAGACTCCAGATCCCCCGTGCGTCCGCAATTGCACGCCGGGTTGATGCCGCTGATTCCGGCGATGCTTTGATACGGAAGCAGCACATGCCCCAGCTCACCGCCAAAACCGTTCTTTCCCTTCACGACATTGCCATCCAGAATGATCCCGCCGCCATTTCCCGTTCCGATGATGATGGAAATAGAAGTCTCCCGGCTCTTGGACCCAAAGATCGCATAGTGTCCCCACAGCGCCGCCGCGTTCGCATCGTTCAAATACGACACGGGAATGCCCAGCTTGTGCGCCAGACCCTCGCGAATATCGAATCCCGCCCACTCCGCGTGAACGAAGTTCGTGGACCCTCGCGCGCTGAACTGTCCCGCGGCGCTCGCCGGTCCTGGCGTATCAAGACCGACTGCTACCACGTCCCCGATCTGCACGCCCACTCTGTCGACCGCAATCTTGAGCCCATCCGCGATTTGGCCCAGGCAGATCTTCGGTCCCTGCTTCGCCAGCGACGGATGCTCGCAGAGTCCCTCGATCAAAAATTTCTCCTGCCCATCGACCAACGTATAATTGACGGCAGTTCCGCCAAGGTCCACTCCGGCTACGACGGTCACGTTTTTTCTCCTGTCCGCTGCATTTTCGTCCGGTACAGCGTAGCAGAATCCGCAATCCTCGGCGAAGGCCGCGGCTCCAGCCTCCTGCTATGGCGCAGCTTGCAGCCTCCGTGCTGAAGAAGAAACTCGCTAGAGTGGCGCGATTCTGCCCTTTTTTTCCCCGCTTGCCTCATTTCCCAGTGAGCCCCTCGGGGGTTTCCGCACCGCAAAAGGGGCGCGCGGACCGGGCCTGCTGACATACAATCGGGCGGCCAGGGATCAGCCCCTTTGGCGGGAGCCGGCTTATGAGACTCGGAATTCGGAGAACGTTCAAGATCTTTGCCCCGGGAAACTCTCTGCGCAAGAGAGTGGCTTACAGTCTGGTGATTGCCCGATTGATTCTGGTGCCGGTTATCTTTCTTTCCGTCTATTACCTCTTCGAGATGGGATGGATCGTGGATCGCATCGTGAACGTCGACGCGCCGGCGGCGACGCTGGCCCAGCGTGCCTCCATCGAAATGCTGGAAACCCGCCGTGCCGAAAGAAACTACCTCTTGCTGCACGACGAAAGCTATCTGGTGGCAAATCGCGATTCCCTGGGCAAGACCAAGCAGATCGTCAGCCAGATACAGGACCTCGAACCCGAGGATTCTCAAGCGACTCAAAAAGCGCTCGATTCGCTCAATGTCTACGCGGAAAGGTTCGGATCAGCCGTTGCGGCCATGTCGCAGCCGGGCCAGGGCGATGCGGACCGCATTCGCACCGTGGTGCGCGCCTACGAGAAGGACCTCGATGATCTCTTGCGCGGGGCGAGATTAAAACGCCGCGCGCAGCTCATCGATGAGCTGCGAAAACGCGTGGGCTCTTTCGACACCCAGATTAGCGAGACGGTCCAAGCCGGCAACCCCGCATTGGCGAAAGTGACCGCGGACTTGCAGAGCTCCAGCCAGGAAGTCCTGGGATTGCTCTCCGAACTCGAGACTGAAAATTGGACGCGGGTTCAGACCGATCACAAGGAAGCTCGTCTGCTCATGCTGCACGCCGAGTGGGCGCTCAGCATCGTTTCCGTCCTCACTCTACTTTTCAGCATCTGGGTAAGTTTTATCCTGCCGCGACAAGTGGTGAAGCCTCTCGTCAGTTTGCGGCAGGCCGTGGATCATGCCGCGCAAGGGGGTGGCGCCATCGAACTCGAAATTAAAGGCCGCGGCGAAGTGGCCGAACTCGCGCGTAGTGTGCAACACCTGGTGGCTCAGTTGCAGCACGAAACCTGAGCCTTATACCCGCCATCCTCAGTTCCATCACTGCTACCCGTACTCCCGACTAGCCCCATTTGTAGCCATGTTTGGCCAGCGGCACGGAACGAATCCGTTCCCCGGTGGCCCTGAAGATGGCGTTGCACACTGCGGGAAGGATCGGCGGCAGTGCGGGTTCGCCAAGTCCTGTCGGCGAGTTCTCCGTCTTGAGAAAATGTACCTCGATTTCCGGTGGAACCTGGTTCATACGCGTAGGCTCATAGCTATTGAAGTTGTTCTGCACGGCCCGGCCGCCCTCGATGGTGACTTCCCAGTTCATCAGGTGCGTGAGGCCTTCAATGACCGCTCCCTGCGCTTCGTTCAGCGCCGCAATGGGATTGATGATCTCACTGCCAATGTCGCCCGCAACCCAAACTTTGTTGACTTTCAGCCGCTTGTCCGCGCTGACCTGAACCTCGGCGACTTCCGCGAAATAGCCGCGATGGCTGAAGTGGAACGCCACGCCCATCGCCGTGTTTTTGGGGAGCTTGCTCTTTCCCCAGCCGGATTTCTCCGCCACCAGTTCCAGAACCCCGCGCATGCGCTGCGCGTTGAATACATACCACGGCGGCGTCGCAGGTCTTCCGGCGGGCTCGTTAAGCTCCAGCGGCGGATTCTTCAGAAGCGCCAGGCGGAACTCCACGGGATCTTTGCCCGCGGCGTGGGCTAGCTCGTCGATGAATGATTGCATCACGAAACAGATCCCGTTGCTTCCCGGCGCGCGCATCGCCCCCGTAGGAATTCCCATCGCAATCAGCGAGACGTCCGTGGCGAAGTTGGAGACGAACCGGGCAGGGAATTCGTTCGGAGAAATTCCTGCCGCGGGAGCGAAGCGCTCGCCTTCGCCGAAGCTGACGAAGTGATTGTGCCAGGCCGCCAGTTTGCCGGAAGAATCCACCCCGCCCTTCAAAAAGTGAAAGCCCGCAGGACGGTAGAAATCGTGATGCATGTCCTCTTCCCGGGACCACAAGAGTTTGACCGGCGTGCCTGCGAGTTCCTTGGCAATCCACGCTCCTTCGATCATGTAGTCGTTGGTGAGCCGCCGGCCGAAGCCGCCTCCGATGCGCGGCAGATGGATGGTGATATCGCTTTCGGCTATCCCCAGAGTTTTTGCCGTCTGCGCTAGCCCCCGCTGCGGCGTTTGGCTCGGCACCCACATTTCGAGTTTGCCATCCTTGAAAACCGCCGTGCAGTTTTGCGGTTCGAGCGGCGCGTGTGATAGGAACGGGTAGAAGTAGGCGCCTTCCACCACTTTGGAGCCGGATTGCAGGGCCGCCTCGGCGTCGCCGTCCTTACGCAGGGTGAAACCCGGTTTCTGTTTCGAGAATTGCTCGGCCGCGCGCGCGAATCCTTCGCTGCTTTGGCTTGCGGTCGCCCCTTCGTCCCACTTCACCTCGAGTTTCGCGCGCGCAGTATGGGCGATCCACCATGTATCCGCGACGATGGCGACGCCGGGCAGCAGTCCCGTCAATTCCGTACCGCCCTCCACAATAAAGGCGTGACGCACGCCCGGAATCGCTTTTATGACATCCAGATTCGCGCTGACTACTTTTCCCGCGAATACCGGGCACTTGGCGAATGTCGCCCAGAGCATGCGGGGAAGCCTGAAATCAATTCCGTAGAGACGCTTGCCGCGCACGATCGATGGGTTGTCCACGCTGAACTTGGATTTGCCAATGATCTTGAATTCCTTGGGATCCTTCAGTTTCACGCTGTCGAGCGCGGGCGGCGTCAACTCCGCAGCTTTGCCAACAAGCTCACCGTAACCCAGTGAGCGCTTCGTCCCCGTGTGGTGGACGCGGCCGGAAGCAGTCGTGCATTCAGATTCCGGCACGGACCAGGTTTGGGCCGCGGCCATGACGAACAACTGGCGGCCCGCCGCTCCGACTTGCCTCATGGGAATCCAGTTGTTGGGCGTCGACGTGCTGCCCCCAGCCACCTGCAATCCATACTTCGCATAGTCGACGTCGCCCTGCTCGATGCGTACATCCTTCCAGTCCACATCCAGCTCTTCGGCAATCAGCATCGGCAGCATGGTCTTTATGTTCTGACCTTCTTCAGGGTTCTTGGCAATGATCGTCGCAATGCCTTCCGGCGATATGCGGATAAACGCATTCGGATTGAGGTTGGGTTCTGGCCGGCCCTGTGCCGCTTTCGCGAGTACGCCTTCGATGGGATCAATGTAGGCCGCCAGCAGCAGGCCGCCTCCCGCAATCGCGCTTACGCGCAGAAAAGACCGGCGGCCAATAGTCCTGGGTGTTCTGATGTTCCTGAGATCGGCTGCTTCCAAAGTGTTCATACGGGCTCCTCAGCGTGTCTTGATTTGGCCAAGCCTCCCTCGCATACCGAGAGTAAGCAGGTCTCCGCCCATACCAGCAATAGCGCGATTATAGCGCGGGGAGCGCAGAGTCGCAGCAGTAGATGAGTTCTGCCCGTCCGCGTTGATGTGCCTCGTGCAGGCCATTCCTACGAATTCGTCCGTCCTCTCGTGCTGGACGAAGAAACCAAAATCACCTTCACCTATAAGATAAGACCAAATAGTCCTCTGCCGAGGCAGCGGAAGAATCGGTGGGGCAGCGGCCAGGGAGTAATCTCCTCTCGCCGTTTGTCGTGCTGATGTGTGGCCCCGGTCCCCCACCCCGGTTTTTTGTAAGTGTTGCATCTAAATGGTTTAACTTTTCTGTAAGTCCAGTGGAATCAACATTTGCGGGCGCGTTCTGCAAGTGTTGATTCTAAATGGCTTGGAACGAAACATAACTCACCCTTCGAAGCCACAGCTCAAAGACGTTTGAGTACTGCGATTGACCGCCTGACGGGCGTTGCGTTGCGCGATGGGAGGAGATCGCAGAGCCCTCGTTGCGCTGCAATTGCTGGACTCGGCTCGCTCCGTCGCTTGCGAGACTGTCGGGAAGAGCACCGCCGGGAGTAGTTGTGCTACTCGGGCACCAAAATAAAAATGCGGCAAAGACGCTGCCGCAGGCAAATCTCCCGCAATGCTGCCTGAACATATTATAGCAGCGCCAATTGGTTGCCCAACTGGTCCGAAGGCCAGATTCAAGGGAGGAACGCGCGGACAGTCTCCCAGGAAGCAACCGTGGGAGAGGGCGAGATGTACAGGGAAGTGCAATTTCAATAGTCTGTGAAGGATTGCGCGGGCGAGTTGACGCGCGGGAGAGGCACAGTGAAATTAATATTGCACAGCATCCGATGCCTTCGGAAGACGGAGAGCGATGAGGACGAGATTTATTGCGTGGTGACAGCCGGCAAGGAGCGGCTAGGCCGGGTCGACGTGGGGAATTTTGAGGTAGGAAGAGAGCTGCATCCGGACCAATTGATTTGGGAAGGATCGAGCGGGCAGGACGTGACGATCACTGTAATGGAGAGCGATGAAGAGGAGCTCAACCACGGGAGCGATGACTTCATTGGAGAGATCACGGTGAGCGCGGACGGAAACTGCAAGCCGGGACGGGTGACGCTCGACGAAGGATTTGACGAAAGCAAGCGGTACCGGCAATTCAGCTTGACGGGGAGCGGGGCGCAATATGTGGTGCAGTTGGGAGTGCAGGCGTAACGCACCGGGTCTAGCGACGGCGGGAGGCGCGGGCGGAGTGGCGGTGGTCGAGGGCCTGGCGGAGCATGGTTTTGATGACGGCTTGGCGACTGATGTTGAGTTCTTTGGCGGCGGCTTCGAGTTCTTCGAGCATGGAGGCGGTGAAGTCGACGTTGACGCGTTGGATGGGCTTCATCATTTTGCCGGCGTTGGTGAAGAAGCGGGAGATGTCTTTGCCGTTGTCGGCTAGGCGGGCGATGGCGTCTGCGGAGAGGTGCTTTTTCTTAGAGCGCGTTTTCTTCATAGAGTTTCCGTTCTGCTGGAGTCGCTTTCCATAGGGTTACGAGATGATAGAACTCACCTTCTGAATCCTCGCGGATTTCAAAGATGACGGAATACAGGCGATCGCCAACCCAGCCGATGGCGCGATGCTGGACGGGGAAATCGGAACGTTGGTCGAGGTAGTAAGGATGAAAGAAGACCTCCTGTGCTTCCTCGAAGCCGATTCCACGCTTGGGATTGCGGCGAAGGCTCTTGCTCTTCCGCTCATCGAAGTGGAATCGCATGAGGTATAACAGTTATACCACAGTTTGGAACTGTCTGTCAGTCTTGATATAGAGATTGCAAGGGAAGGGGAAAGTTCAAAACCCGCACCCTTGAAAAACCAAATGCCAAAGGTGCGCCATCCGCCTTAGTATAGGCTCCAATTTCGGTTGATTTTCGCGAGGTTGCCGTCATGGGACTGCTTCGGAGGTTTTTTGGAAGTGGCAAACGAAAAGAAAAGCCCTACCTTGACGGTGGCATGCATCTGTTAGCGAAGCTGGTCGAAGTTCTGCAGCTAGACGATTGGCCCAAACTAATTCCGCAGTATACGGAAGCCGAACAGCAAGCAATTGTGAAGCAACTGCAAGACTTTCAGCAGATTGCCAACGAGGTGGTCGGTGGACAGGCAACTTTTCACCCCGAAATCATAGAGTCCCTCCGGAGGGTGCAGGTTGCGCAGGGCCTTCAAAATTTAGCTGCGGCGGGATGGATTTTCGGCGGTGAGTCTGATGTCCCGGAGGACTGGAAAGCGCTCATATCGACATATCTAAAAGCATGGGCGTCCGGGCTCGATCCCCTCTGCCTGATGGAAATGGCTGATTTGCTAGCAAGGGCGGGCTATCAGGCCGAAGCAAGAAATGCCTTCAAGGTGGTGTTGCTATTCCCAACCTACGCGCAGGAATTCTATGGAGGGCACGACGCTTCCGACACGGTGAATAGGATCATGAGTGATGCTCGAGCTAGGCTTCAGAGAATGTAAGCCCATGTGCAACGCGGCTACTCGCCGTACGGGACCCAGATGTTTTTGATTTGGGTGGCGTGTTGGAGGAAGAAGCGGCCTTCGGCTTGTTGCGGGTCGAACCAGTCGATGGAGCGGCCTTCGTTGGTGAAGACTTGTTTGAGGTTGCCGATGGAGAGGGATTTGGCGGTGGTGCAAGTCGCGGCGTCGGCGAAGGCCCAGAGGGCGTCGACGTCGTCGTGTTCGGCTAGAGTCTTCAAGAGTTCGGCGGGGCGGCCGGTGACTATGTTTACGGTGCCTGGGGGGAGATCGCTGGTTTCGAGCAGAGAATAGAGGTCGGCGGTGATTAGGGGATAGAGTTCGCTGGGGACGGCGACGACCGTGTTGCCTACGGCTATGGCGGACATCACTGCGGAGACGAAACCTAGTAGGGGGGCTTCTTGGGGGCAGAGGATGCCGATGGTGCCGATAGGTTCTTGCATAGCTAACGTGACGTTGCGGAAGGGCGGGTTGTGGATGGAGCCGTCGTATTTGTCGGCCCAGGCTGCGTAGGTGAAGATGCGTTCGATGCTCGTGCTTACTTCTGTTTCGGCTTGATTTTTCCCGACTACATCTGAAAGACGTTGCGCGATTTCTTCGCGGCGCTGGCTGAGATTTTCGGCGATGTAATAGAGGACTTGGGCGCGGGTGTGGGCGGTGGCTTTGGGCCAGGCGGTGGCTTTGCGGGCGGCTTCGACGGCGTTGCGAATGTCCTTGCGATTGCCGAGAGGGGCTTCGCCGAGGAGGCGGCCGTCGGCGGCGCGGACTGGGAGGCTGTAGCCGGAGTCAGGGCGAGCTTGTTTGCCAGCAATGAAGAGTTTTACGGTCCGATCAATTTCTGGCGTGAGGGCGGGAGTTGAAGATTCGGCGGCGGATTCGCTTAATTGTGCGGGCGGTTGATCGATTGCTATCGGACGTGTGTGGAGCGGCGGAGCGTGTTTGAACCAAGTGGGCTCGAGATATTCGAGGAGGCCTTCGCGGCCGCCTTCGCGACCGTAGCCGCTTTCGCGATAACCGCCGAAGCCGCAGCTGGCGTCGAAAAGATTAGTGCAGTTGACCCAGACGACGCCTGCTTTGATTTGCGCGGCGACGTGGAGCGAGACGTTGATGCTTTCGCTCCAGACGCAGGCGGCGAGGCCGTAGGCGGTGTTGTTGGCGAGGTCGACGGCTTCGCTGGGAGTGCGGAAGGTCATGGCGGCGAGAACGGGGCCGAAAATTTCCTGCTGGGCAACGATGCTTGTGGGATGCACGTTGCTTAGGAGTGTGGGCGGAAAATAGAGGCCGCGCGAGGGCATGGGGATGTTGGGCTGCCAGCAGGTGGCGCCGTCGGCGACGCCTTGATCGACGAGGCGCTGGATGCGGTCGAGTTGGACGCGGGCGATGATGGCGCCGATGTCGATGGCTTTATCGAGAGGAGGGCCGACGCGGAGCGTGTTCATGCGATCACAAATTTTGGCGATGAGCGGCTCGGCAATGCTTTCCTGCATGAGGAGGCGAGAGCCGGCGCAGCAGACTTGGCCTTGGTTGAACCAGATGCCATCAACGAGGCCTTCGACGGCGGAGTCGAGGTCGGCGTCTTCGAAAATGATGAAAGGGGATTTGCCGCCGAGTTCGAGGGAGAGTTTTTTGTGACTGGCGGCGGAGGCTTTTCGAATGGCGCGGCCGACTTCGGTGGAACCGGTGAAGGCGATTTTGTCGACGTCGGGATGCGCGACGAGGGCTTCGCCCGTGGAGCCGTCGCCGGTGACGATGTTTATCACGCCGGACGGCAATTCTATTTCCTGGCAAATTTCGGCGAAGGCCAGCGCGGTGAGCGGAGTGAATTCGGCGGGCTTTAGGACGACAGTGTTGCCGGTGGCGAGGGCTGGGGCGATTTTCCAGGCGAGCATTAGGAGAGGAAAATTCCAAGGGATGATTTGGCCGACTACGCCGCAGGCCTCGTAGCCGGGGAATTCTTGCGCGAGGAGCTGCGCCCATCCGGCGTGGTGATAAAAGTGGCGGGCTACGAGCGGGATGTCGATGTCGCGGGATTCGCGGATGGGTTTACCGTTATCGAGAGTTTCGAGGACGGCGAGGCGGCGGGAATGTTTTTGGATTTGGCGGGCGAGGGCGTAGAGGTAGCGGGCGCGGGCGTGAGGAGAGAGCGATTGCCAGGCGGGAAGCGCGGAACGAGCGGCTTTCACGGCGGAGTCAATGTCAGCGGCGGAGCCTTGCGCAATATCAGCAAGTTTTTCGCCGGTCGAAGGATCCGTGGTATCGAAATACTTTCCGTCGAGAGGAGCTTGCAACGATCCATTGATGAAATGGCCGAAGCGGCGTTTGTAGCGGTCCAGCCAGGCGAAAGCTTCGCGCGGATCTTCGGGCGCGGGGCCGTAATCCATGGTGACGAATTTTTCTACGATGCTCATTCCGCGATTCTCAATTCTTCGGTCAAGATACTCAGTACTCTCGATGCCCGCGCCCACGCACCACTAGGCAATTGGATGGCGATAATCCGCGGAATACCGGCCCGTGGCGTGGTGTTCAAGCTGGCGTTCGATATCCGCGAGCATTCCGCTGACGCCAAAACGGAAGAGTTCTGACTTGAGCCACGAGGGCCCGAGTTCTTCTTTCATCAGCGAAAGCCATTCGAGAGATTGTTTGGCGGTGCGAATCCCGCCGGCGGGTTTGAAGCCGACAGCGAAGCCAGTTTGGTTAGCGTACTCGCGGATGGCGCGGGTCATCACCAAGCCCACCGGAAGAGTGGCGTTCACCGGCTCTTTGCCGGTGGAAGTTTTAATGAAATCGGCGCCTGCCATCATGGCGACAACGCTGGCACGCGCGACGTTGCGGAGGGTGAGAAGATCGCCGGTGCCGAGAATGACTTTCATGTGCGCCGGGCCGCAAGCGTGTTTGAAAGAGGCAATTTCGTCGTAAAGCGCCTGCCATTTTGCGCCAAAGACGTGTGCGCGGGTGATGACCACATCGATTTCATCAGCGCCAGCCTCGACGGAGCGGCGGATTTCATCGACGCGTTCTGAAAGAGGCGAAAGGCCAGCGGGGAAGCCGGTCGAAACAGCAGCGACGCGAATGCCGCTGCCTTCGAGAGCGCGGCGAGCGGTTTCGACGAAGACGTGGTAGACGCAAATTGCGGCGACTCTAATGTCGAGCGATTCGATGCCGAGCTTGGCAACGAGTTCGTGCTGCAGCGGCTGGCGCCCCTTTGCGCAGAGGCGGCGAACGCGCTCGTCGGTGTCGTCGCCGGAAAGCGTGGTTAAGTCCATGCAGGAAATGGCGCGAAGGAGCCAGGCAGCCTGCCACTCTTTTTTCACGCTGCGACGAGTGACCAGCGATTGCGCTCGGCGCTCGACGGCGCTGGTATTGACGCGAACGTCTTCGACCCAATCGAGATTGAGGGGAACGCCGCGATTGACCTCAAGCGCGCGACCGCGCAAATGAGCGAGCGCGGTGTCCGAAGGAGAAAGAGGCGCTTCTAAATTACGGTTGTCGAGACGCTCGCTGCTGCCCAGTCCGCTGTTTACGATGGACATTGTTGAATCGCTCTCAAGAAGGATGTTTCGCCCTTGAGATAAATCTTAGCACTTTGACCGGCGCGCTTTACAGGCGCGTGCTGTGAATCTGCCATTGCCGTTCAAATTCGTCGCGGTTTACAAACGATTTCTGTGTTCCGACCGCCGTGGTGGAAAGCGCAGCGTACAAATTTGCCCGCGTCAGCGCTTCTTTTTCGGGTAGGCCCTCGCCGAGGAAAACGGCGAAGCTGCCTATGAAAGCATCGCCGGCGCCGGTGGTGTCCAGGGCCTGAACTTTGAACGCCGGGATCAATTCGGTTCCTTCCGGTCCGGCCAGAAGGGCGCCACGTTCCCCGAGCGTGAGGACCACGCGCTTGAGGCCCTGGCGGAGCAGGAAATTGGCGCACTTGGTGGCCTCTTCGAGAGAATGAACCGGCATGCCGGTGATAAGTTCCGCTTCCGTTTCGTTTGGAATGAAATAATCCGCGCCGCTCAGTTGTTTGAAATCCACTGCTTGAGCAGGAGCGGGATTCACGATGCAACGGATGCTTTCGGATCCAGCGAAGCGAATTGCGTGATAAACGGTGGGAAGCGGAATTTCGAACTGCATCACGATGGTGTCCGCTCTGCGCAAAAGCGGAGCCGCGGCGTCGACATCCGCTGGGGAAAGCGTGTCGTTTGCGCCTTTCACGACGATAATGCGATTCTGCCCACCGGGCTCGACAAAAATGGGCGCGACGCCGCTGGAGACGCCTTCGGCGATGCGCACGTGGCTGGCGTCGATGCCCTGGGATTGAAAATTTGCGATGGTGGCAGGACCGAAGAGGTCGCTGCCGACTTTCGCAACCATCGCCACGGAGGCTCCGCACAAGCGGGCAGCCACCGCCTGGTTCGCGCCCTTGCCGCCAAAACCGAGGTCAAATTTTTCTCCAAAAATGGTTTCCCCCGGGCGTGGAAACACATCGTTGAATGTAGTCAGGTCTACGTTGGCGCTGCCCACAACCGCGACAAAGGATTCTTTGGCCATTCACCCTCTCCGCTTCGCGCCGGATTATAGCGGAAGTTCCGGGCAAAGAAGAGCGCTGCATTTCCCCGGGTTGCCCCCGCTCAGTGCGACGAGGACCGCACCTTGCTGGAAACACCTTGACACACTCAGTTGCGGCTACTATAAGCACGGTCGAAGCAGTTCGTGCACGGAGCCACGTTTGCATGTACACGCCTCATAGCCTGGAAATTGCGCTGCTCATGATGATCGCCACGGCCATTTGCTGGGGCTCCTGGGCGAACACATTCAAGGGCGTCAAGAATTACCGCTTCGAGCTTTTTTATTGGGACTACGCCATCGGCATTTTTCTAATTTCCGTGGTGCTCGCTTTCACCATGGGGAGCACGTCCCACGACTCGGCCAGCTTCCTGAACAACGTCCGTTCGGCGGACGGTTCGAATATTGCTTACACGCTCGTCGGCGGCGCGGTTTTCAACTTGGCGAATCTGCTGCTGGTTGCGGCGATTGACATGGCGGGGCTGGCCATTGCTTTCCCGGTTTCGATCGGCATCGCACTGGTCGTGGGAGTCATCACCAGCTACCTCCAGCAACCGAAAGGGAATGCCGGTTTGCTGGCGATTGGAGTGGCTTGCGCGGTCGTGGCGGTGATCCTGGATGGCAAGGCTTACGGGACTCTTGCAAAAGTTGCGAGTTCCGCGTCGAAAAAGAGCATCACCACTTGCATCGTTTCCGGCGTGCTGATGGGATTGTGGTCTCCATTTGTTGCGCATGCCATGAGCCACGGAAAACCGCTGGGGCCTTACAGCGTGGGGGTTTTCCTGACTCTTGGCGCGCTGCTCTCCTGCTTCATCTGGAATATCTATTTCATGAAGAAGCCGTTGGTCGGCGAACCAGTGAATTTCGGCGAATACTTTCGTGGGCCGGGGTCGGGCCATGTTCTCGGATTGCTCGGCGGAGCGATTTGGGGCCTTGGCACGGTGTTCAATCTCGTTGCCGCGAATTTCACGGGTGTGGCCATTTCATACGCGATCGGGCAATCGGCGCCGATGGTGGCCGCGTTATGGGGAGTGTTTGCCTGGAAGGAATTTCAAGGCGCGAAGCCGCAGGCTAAGACCTACCTCACACTGATGTTCCTCTTCTACTTGCTGGCTATTTTGCTTGTGGCAAAAGCCAATACAGCTACGTGACAAATTCCCTCAAAACCTTAGTAGAATGACGTGGATAAACAAGTAGGCGGACCCAGGGCCAGAGTGAAAATACGGTGACAATTTCGGAACCTAGGTGGAGTCAATTTTCGTCATGTCAGGCCCCAAAAGGGTCGAATACTCCCCTCGCTGGTGCGAGTTATTATGGGGAGTTCTGGTTTGCGGCACGGACGGATTTTGGTTCCACGTCCGCTCTTTGCTCTTTCTTAATTGTTTTCAGTGGTTTGCAAGTCGCCAAGGCGGTCAGGCCAAGGGCCGTTGTGACGATGGGTGGCAGCGAGCCTAGGAACGACAACCTGGCTACACTTGGCGAGAGGTTTGGCCCTATTTTTGTTACCATCATGCCGATAGGGGTGTGCGCGTGCAGCTCTTAGGGAAGTACGAGATCATCGCCGAAATAGGGCGCGGAGCCATGGGTGCAGTTTACAAAGCCCGGGACCCGTTGATAGATCGCCTGGTTGCCCTAAAAACCATCACGGGTGGGTCCTCCGCCCAATCGACTCTTCTGGATCGTTTTTATCAGGAAGCACGTTCCGCGGGAGCGCTGCAGCATCCCAATATCGTCACGATTTACGAACTGGGGCACGAGAAGAATACTCCATTCATCGCTATGGAGTATCTCGAAGGGGACAGCCTCGACAAAATTATCGAGCAGCGGCCCGTTCTGCCACTGTCCGTAAAGCTGGGGTATCTGGTGCGGGTGATTGACGCGCTGTCGTACGCGCACCAGCACAACGTGGTGCATCGCGACGTTAAGCCCGGAAACATCATGGTCACGAAGGAAGGCGTCGTGAAGGTGGTGGATTTCGGGATCGCCCGGCTGACGGACATGTCCATGACGCAGCCGAACATGATGATCGGATCGCGAGCCTACATGTCGCCGCAGTTGTACAAGGGCGAGCGGGCGGATGCGCGCTCCGATATATGGGCGGTGGGCGTCTCGCTCTATGAATTGCTGGCCTACCGGAGGCCGTTCACGGGCGACAGCGAAGCGGAGCTAATGTTCCACATCATTTATGAGAAGCCCGAAGATCTTTTGAGCTTATCGCCAGAGTGCACGGAAGAACTGGTGCCGATCGTAAACAAGATGTTGGAGAAAAAGAGCGAAGACCGCTATCAGTCGATGGAAGACGTGCTGCATGCGCTCGAGCCGATCTGGAAAACCGCGCAGCAGGCCACGGTCACGGGGCTTCTGGCGGATTGCCATGAGCTGGTGGCGGCCAAGGATTTGCAAAGGGCGCAGGCGCTCTTGCGCAAGGCGCTGCATATCGATGTGAGCAACTCGCAAGCCAAGAGCATGCTCGAAAAGGTGTCGGTGGAGCTTCGCCGTTCGGAGATTCAGCCGAGGCTGAAAGAGCATTTGAGCCGTGGCGAAGGGTTCTTGAAGGCGGGGAAACTGCACGAGGCGAAGGCCGAAGCGGAAGCAGCGCTTGGACTTGATTCGAAGCACGAGCCGGCGCAGAGGCTGATCGCGGAAGTGGAAGCGGCAACGGCGAAAATACAGCAGCTCGAGCAAAGACTGAAGCTTACCAAGCAGCGGCTGGCAGAAGGCGCACTGACCGAAGCGGCCGCCGCCCTGGGTCAGGCGCTGGAACTTGACGACGCCAACCTGCAGGCGCAGGAATTGAGAAAAGCAGATCGAGGAAGAGCGGAGCCGCAGGGAGAAACGGAAAAAACTGAGCGAGATTTTGCACCGGGCGCGGACACTCTGGACGGAGCTCAACTACGAGGAATGCCTGGCAGTGCTTGCGGATGCCATGCAGGAGTTCCCCAACGAGCCGGAGCTGAAAAAGCTCCAGGATTCGGCGAAGACGGATCAGGCGGAGCTGCAGAAACAGCGCCAAATGGCGGAAGTACGCAGGCTGCTGGGACAGCAGAACTTTTCCGAAGCGCGGAAAGTGCTGGACGTGCTGGTGAAGCAGTATCCGCAGGACACCGCGGTGAAGAATTTGCAGAACCTGGCGGTCCAGGAAGAGCAGGAGCAGAACCGCCAAAAGAGGCTGGAGGCGGAGATAACCGTCCTGCGAGGCATGCTGGGGGAGGGGAAGTACAAGCAAGTGGTGGCCAAGGGCGATCCTCTCTTGCAGGAATTTCCGCAGGAGTACGAATTGAAGGAATTGGTTGGCTATGCGCGAGGAGAAGTAACGCAGCAGGAGCAAAAGAGGAAAGAGGAGGAGCGCGAAAAGCAGATTCAGGGCTTCCTGTTGTGCGAGAGGTACGGCGAAGCTTTGGATACGGCGCGCAAGGCTATCGAGGAGTTTCCGAGGCAGGATGCCTTCCGCAAGCTGGCCACGGAAGCGGAGGCGCTGAAGAAGGAACAGGACGACCGCGAGAGGGCCCGCAACGAAATGCAGCGGCGCGTTCGCGAGATCAACAGCAAGATCGGCCAGGACAAAATAACAGACGCCATCGATTTGGCCCAGCAAACCATGGAGACGATGGGACCGGATCCGAATGTGACGCAGTTGCTGCAGGGCGCGGAAGAAAAGAAGAAAAAGAAGGACGAGCAGGAAGAGAAGGTCGCGGCCCTGCAAACCATGGTCAGCAAAGGAGACCATGCGGGGGCCACGCAACTCTTCAAAGAAGTGATGGCCACGCAGATCCTGCAGCCCTCAGACCCGAGAATGCTGGAGTTGCGCGGCAAGATAGCGTCCCTTGCGAGCGGACAGCATCCGGCGGCGACACAGATATACTCGGCAAAATCCATCCCGGCAAAGCCGGCAGGTCCACCGAAAAAGGACAAAGCGGCCGGGACAAAGCCCGCACCGCCCCCTGCCGATCTGACGCAAGTCAGCGAGTCCGCACAAAATATTCCAGCAGTAGGGTTCTCCGCCACGCGGGTGATGAGCCCTGGCAAAGCGCCGGCCGGCCCAAGAAAAGATGGCGGGGTTCCGCAGCGGCCAGCATCGGACGGCCGAGGCGCTGGGGCTGGAAAGACCGAAATTGCCGGTGCGACCGTCATCGCCGGACCAGCCGTTCAAAAGCAGGCTTCATCAGCGAGTGTTCCGGCGGTTTCACGCGCGGGCGGAAGTGCGGTTGCGGCTTCCACTGCGACGGTTTCCCCGGCCAAAGCCAAGTCGGGGCCAGGTTTTCTCGCGCAAATGCCGCCCATTCTGCGGAACCCGGCCGTGCTGGCAGGCGCGGGCGTTTTGCTCGTGGCCTTGATTGGTTTGATGGTTTGGGCTTTGCATGGAAATGGAGGACGTCCCTCGGCCAGCGACTTGCACTTGCAGCAGCAAGCCGAAGCGCTCTGGCAAAACCGCCAATTCGACCAAGCCGAGCAGGTTTGGCGAGGGCTGGCCAGTTCGAAGGGCCCCCTGCAAAAACAGGCAGCCGAGCAGGTGAACCAAATCGAGCAGAAGCGCCGGGACGAACAACAGCGATTTGACCAGGCGGAGTCGCTGCTCAACGACAAAAAAGATTTCGCGGGGGCGCAGCAGGCTTTCCAGGACGTGATTGGGATGAATTTGTGGCACTCGGCGGAGGCTTCGAAGGAGCTGGAAGCCACAAATACGGGGTTGAGTTCCAACGACGTTCACAAACAGGAGCAGGATCATTTCGATCAGGGTGTTACGTTTTTTGAAGCCAAGGACTACGAGAAAGCGCGAAAAGAGTTTCGCGCCATCCTGGACATGAACCTCGACGGCTCGACGCTCAAACCGCAAGCCGAGACGTACCTGGGCAAAATGCGCGAGACGGCCAACGAGCAGAAGCTTTTCGTTACCGCGATGCAGGACGTGAAGAACGAGAACTGGGGAGAAGCGCGGGACCAGTTCCAAGAAGTGATCAAGCGCAGGGGACCGGAGAGCAACGAGGCAAGAAAGCAGTTGCCGGTGGTGGAGAAGGCGCTGCAGACGGTGAGCGCCGTCGAAGAGTCGATTCGCGCCGGCTCCTTCCGTGCGGCGAAGGGGCAACTGGACTCGGCGCAGCAATGGAGCAAGACGCACGAACGATTGCTGAAGGAATTGCACGCGGCGGAGCAGCAGCAATTCGACCAGATTCGAAGCAATGCTCAAGCAGTGGAAAGCAAGGGTGACGCGGCGGGAATCCAGCACGCGCAGGACGACCTGCACCGTTTCGAGAGCCGCGCCGAGGAAGCTTCTGTGCTCGCGGCATCGAAAGAGCTTGAAAAGCGGCTGAACGCGGCCTATTCGGCGGCTGCAGAAAAGAGCAGCGACAAGTCCGCGTTCGACGCCGCGGTTGCCCATTTCGAACAGGCGAAGCGCCGGGGAGACACCTCCCAATTGAGCCACGGAGTGAGCCAGGAATTTCTAAAAATCGCCAACGCTTCGGGGATCTATCGCGAACAGGCAGCGCTATACGTCAAGACAACAATTCCCAACACCATTCAGGCACTCACAAAGAGTGAAGGAAAGGTAGTGCTGCGCGCGCTCTCGTGCGGTCCGAGCCGGGGGGCGCCGCGGGTTCCGTCGGTGAGCGGAGCAGTATCCTGCGGGCAGTTGGACGCGAATCCGCCGCTGGAATGGATTGGGATACCGATGGTGGACTTTCCGGACGTTGCGAAAAAACCCGGCAAGCTGCCGTACTCCCTGACGGTGATGGTAACGGTGGAACCGAACGGAAACGTCAAGGTCGACAAAGAAGGGAACTCGGACAAGGACTTTTTTAAGAAAGTGAAAGAAGCTTCAAAGCATTGGAAGACGACCACGCCACGAGCGGGCGGCAAACCGGTGGCCGTGCGCTTTCCTCTTACGATTACCTTCCAGCGCTAACAACTCGCAGCCAGGGAAAGATTTGCAGGGATTAGCGGGACAGGCCGCGTTCTTTGTAGAAACTGGGCAAATACGAAATTCTCGCGGAGCTTGGCCGCGGCGAGATGGGCGCCGT
This sequence comes from uncultured Acidobacteriota bacterium, assembly GCA_963824515.1. GTDB lineage: Bacteria > Acidobacteriota > Terriglobia > Acidiferrales > UBA7541 > Acidiferrum. The sequence goes on along the minus strand of CAWGPN010000001.1, from coordinate 612,628 downwards.
GTACCAGGCGCGGGTTCCGTTGCTTGGGAGTCGAAGCGGCCCGCGTGCAACAAGATTCCGTTTCCGTGATGAGGCCAGCGCCGTCGCGGACGGCTGCTCTGGTACAAACGCAGGATCGCATGGAAGAGAGAGAGCCACAAATGATTGCAGGGCCTCCCGCGAAGCGCGGCTCGGGAAAACTGACGGTGCTTTTTCTGGTGGTTCTCGGTCTTGTGGTGTCAGGAATCGCTGTGTATACGGTCAAGAGGCTCCTGCCAGGGGCGCCGACGAAACCAGCGGCGGATGATCTGGCGCTCGAAGCCGAAGCCAAAAGAGACGAAGTTGAGATCGCGGCTGTTTTGAAACGCTATGCGGCGGCCTATGATGCGGGCGATCTGCCGGCGATCACCGCCGTCCGGCATTTCGATGCGAAAGAGCAGGACAAGCTCCAAAACATACTCGACACTGCCAAGGGGAAAGGCTACGCATTGCAAAATTGTTCGCGGCCGCAGATCAGCAAGATAACGGCCACGGTGAGTTGCATGGAAGTTTTTACCAAAGCCAGCGATAGCAAACCACAAAAAGTAAACTTTCTGTTGAGACGAATCAATGGGCAGTGGACCATCGTTTCTTCGAGTTAGGTCAGCTACGAGAACAGGCTCACTGGCTCATTCTTGCGGGACAGGCGAAGCCGGATAAGTAGCCTTCCTTGAAGAAGGGGACACCCTTCAAGTCGACATCGAAGCGGACCACGACGGGCCTGTTGTTGACCATGATGGGTTGGCCGGTTGGGCCGTGGAGCGGCCCTTGGATGATGTAACCGCTCCCGGAGGGCTGCCACCGGTAGCCGCCGAAGAAGTGGGCTACGGCCCAGAGACCGGAGGCGCGCTGCAACTCGAGATCGCCGCCGCCGCTATTCAGGCTGAGGGTAGCGCCTTGAACGGCGGCACCCGGCCAAATAAATTTCTTCGTGCCACCGTTACCACTGATGGTCCATTCCTGCCCGTCGAAAGACAGCTTTTCGTTCTTGAAGCCGCCTGCATCGGGAAGATGCGCGGTGACGGAATACTCGAAGTGCGGGTCGGCGGAATTGTTTGGATAGACGGCGAGTTGGATGGCGTACATTTCGTTGATGAAGCGAAGGTAATGAGTGCCCACGGGCGTCGAGCTGCCTAGGGCGCGGACGTAGGTCGTGCCCTGCAGAGAGAGAGTGCCTTTTTGTGCGGCCAGGTATTGCGAGAGCAGACCTTTGCCGGGCTGGAAGAACTCATTGAACTCGGGAAGCGAGATTTCGCGGCTGCTATTAGCGTTGAACGGATAGACGGACTGGAGGGCCCTGTAAGGCCTGCAGAGTCCCTGGGCTGAGCCGCCGCTGGAAGCCCAAAGCCTTTGCAAGTCTTTAATCGGTTCCTCGAGAAGCGCCCCAACGGTTTGGTCCACATGCCCTTCCGTATCATTGGGCAGTCCTTGGGCGATTTGTGCTGCGGCAAGATGAGCCTGGCCCGCGGTCTGCAAGCAGGATGTTTTTTCCGCGGCTTTTTGATCCGGAGGAGCGCTCGCAGTTTGCTGCACGCATTGCTGAAGACTCAGCAGACCCTTCATGTAGGCGTCGTTGGAGGACTGATCGTATTTTTTCTGAACGCCGCAGCCCGGCGAGACGACCTGTTGCGGCGCCTGGAACGCGAGCTTAATCGCCGCAGATGGCACGTTGGTGTTGTCCGAGACGTCGCAAAGGAGCGCGAGCAAAGGTGAGAAATTCGCGGATAGTTTCATGAGTTTGGAGGCCGCGTCGGAGTCCGATCCGTAGGGCAAAACCTTGGCGGTATTCAAGAAGCCGCGCCACTGCTTGATGTAGTCCTGGTCATAGAGAGTGCGCAGATTCTGCGTCAGATCCGCGGCCGAGAGATCCGTGCTCGTGGTCGAACCGAGAACCCAGGGTTCGCCCTGAAGAAAGCGCTTGGAATTTTGAATATCGGCGTCCATTACCTTCCAACCCTCGGAAGTGAAGGCCGCCGAGACGTCCTGCGGGGCGCGCAGGACGCCTACGCTGTCCGGATGTTGCGCGGCAAAGCGGTAGTCTTTCGCTTTTTGGCGGGCGTCGGCGAGCATGCTGAGGTAAATGCGCTGAGGGCCGGCAAGTTTATTGAGATAAGCGCGCACCTGAATGACCAAGCCGCTCTCATTTTCTTTTGAATAGGGATTATCAATGGTCAGCTCGGAGCTATAGAAGGCAAATTGCCGGGCAGCGAGATCTGTTCGCTCCTGATCGAGATCGCCGAGATCTTTTTTCCATTCCTGCATCAGAAAATCTTGCAGGAACTCTCCGGAATTCCTCTGATTTTCGGAGGTGGTGAGCAAATAAGCTTTAAGAGCGTCGTAGGCCGAGCCGGAATCCGCGGAGGCTTGAGGATCGCCCCGGTAGCTGCGCAGGTCGGTTAGAAGATTGTGCCTTGTATGCTGGAAGAGAACCTGATCGAAGGCATGAAAATAGATGGCGCGCGCATCGTCGAAGACGGAATCGCCCGTGTAGAGGCCCCAGCGGAGATGCAGCGGGACGCCGTTCTGGTCGTAGCCGCGAAGCTCGACGAGGGTCTGGCGGAGGGCATCGAGGCGCCGCAGGGAATCAGCGAGGGGCGGCAGCGAACCAGGATTCTGAACCAGGGAAAGATCCTCACCAGCGTTTCGAACGCTGGAAACAAGGCGTGCGTTTCCGACGAAGGAGATTAGCGTGAAAAGGATCCAGAGAGCGGCAAGACAGGCAATGGAGGCGAACAGGATGCGGCGGCCCAGATCTCCGCGCGTGCTTTTGGCGCTGGCACCGAGGGCGGCGCGGTCCTGAAGAAGAACGTGGCTGAAAACGTGGCTCAGGAAAACACGTTGCATGGACTTGCGCGCTTCCCCCGCGCCCTCCAGGGAAGTGCCGGTAGCCCAGGAGGTTTTGGCGGAAGGATCTTGCGCACTGATTAAACTGGTTGCGTCCGGGTTGAATCCGCCCGGGGCCCGCTGGAGCGATGTTCGCACACCGAGCGAGGTTTGCCCGGAGTTCCCGGAGACGGTGACGAAGCGCTGGCCGACGAAATAGAAGCCGCGAAGAAAGGGACCCGTGCGCAGATGGCCAGGCCGGCAGAGGTCCACGAGAAACTGGACGAGAGGTTTACTGAGTTTCCCAAACTCGCGCGGGAACTCATAGACGCCGGCCTGGCGGTCACTGTTGCGCTCGCGGTTGAGGAGGCCGGGGCGGCACTCCGCGAGAGTGAAAAACATGGCCTGAAACGCGGCGGTGAGACGGCGGGTTTCCCGTTCGGCGTAAACGCCGGAGCTTGTGGCGCCCACGAGCGGCAAAGTGGCCCCGAGGACTTGGGAAGTTTCTTCATTGTTAAAGGTGCCGGCGAACTCATCAAAGTAGGGGATGCGGTCGGCGCGGTTGAATAGGACGTAGACGGGGAGGCTGACACCCATGTGATGGGAGAGCTCTTCGAGGCGGGCGCGGAGTTTGCGAGCTTGCGCGACGATTTTGTCCAGAGCGGCTTCCCGGATGAGCTTTTCGCAATCGACACAGACGATGGCGGCCCGCGGCGCCATGCGCGCGCCTCCAAAAATCGAACCGAGACTCCCGGGAACGAAATGCTTGATCAGGCGAATCCAGGAGGCGGGATCGTCGAGCAGGGGACCGCCGGCTTCGACAAATACGGTCTTGCGCGCAAACCAGAGATTGGCGACCCGTGTGGGGACGATGCTGCTTTCCTGATAGACATGACCTGCCAGAAGCTCCGCATCCAATCCGCTTTGGTCCATCGCGCTGGTCTTACCCGCGCCGGTTTCTCCGAGCAGAAAGACAGCAGGGAGCGAGGAAAGCTTTGCGCCAGCTGCCAGACGTGCCGCTGCGACCTTTCCGGCCGCGTCGCGAATCAGAGTATCCACATCCTGGGCGGCGCCCGAAAATGCACCAACGGCAGCGCCCGCGACCGCAGCTGCAGGCGGGGCAGCCGGGGCGTGGATTTCCGGAGCCGCGGGCACGGCAGGCCGCGAGGAACGGGCCCAAAGAAGCAATCCGATAATGGCGATGACACCGAGCAGGAGGATGCCACCGCGGAGCACGAGGGCGTTGGTGCCGGTCACATGAAAAATCGGGCCAACAAACCACGTCAGCATCAGGACCACGATGGCGGCCGCTCCGGCTGCGAGATGTTCCCAATAAAATCGCATCTCCGCTCCCTATGGGTGGTTTAGAGGTGCCATTACGTGAATGCCGGAAATCACAGAAAGCATCCGCATTTTGAAAACGACGAAAAGAAGAATTCCCAAAAGCACGCAACCGAGCGCAGCGAAAGCAAGGCGCGAAACCCAAGGGTCGTGCCTTGCAAGAACGACTCCGCCTTCGGGAACCGCCCACGCAGGGGAGAGGCCCACAAGAGGTCCGCGAATGCGTCGGATTTTTTCGAGCGTGGAATCGATGATCGGGCGGGTGGCTCCCGGCCCGGAGAGGCCATAGCGTCCCTTATAGCCCATCAGAAGGCACAATGCGTACACTTCGAGCACGTCGGCTACGTCATGCGAATCGGGCCGCGCGAGTAACTTTTCGAGATTGTCGAAAAAAGTTTCTCCGGCAACGTGATGGCCGAACATTTCTTCCTGAAGAGGCATGCTCTGCCAGGAGCTGAAGACGGGATTGTTCGAATTCAGGACGGACTCATCGAGAAACGCGACCACCGCAAGAGTCGCATTGCGGATATCGTCGGGAGCGTACGCTTTCTTGACGGCATCCTTTTCCGCGGAGCGCAGGCCGGCCTGTATGTTCGCCCGAAAGGCATTGGCGTCCGCAACGGCCTGGCGGTTCTGCCGTACCCGCACGATGACGGTTAAAATCTGCTGATAGATGAAGGCGAGATTTTCCGTGCGCCGCTTTGCGGATACTTCGCGGGGCTGCAGGCTCGTGGCCCCGAACATCGTGGCTCCCACGGTTACCTCCTAAGACTCCAAAACGACAAGAAGCTCAATTTCCGCGCCGGGCAGGTCATCGGGAACGTAGACGCCGACTTTGCGCGTCTGGACGATGTGTTCCCAGCAGCTGCCGGTGCGGCTGATGCCGAAATACTGAAACTCTACTTTGGGAGCGATGGCCGAGGGTGGAATCGGCAAGTGGACCAGGCCCAGTCCTGGCAAAGCTGTCTTTACGAGTTCGGGCAGTAAATCCTTCGAGCAAATTTTGATGAGGCGTGGCGATTTGGCGATGATTTCGGCCTCTCCGGTATCCGCGCGAACCGCGAGAACCCATCGCGCGCGGTCCAGACAACGCTGATCCAGTACGTCCCCATTGCGGAAATTTCGTCCCGCGAGCACCAACGGAATCTGCACGCAGTTCGAAGGCACGACGAGTTCGAGATGCGCACGAATATGCTGATTGAGCGGTCCGAAGCACTTCTCGAGATCATCGTGATTGTAAGCGGGCAGGGTTTCGGGATGGGAATCCAGCCCGAACGTGCACAAGGCTCCCGCGAGTCGTGACATCTCGAGATAGAGCTGCTCGGGATGGCCACGCTCGGAAAGGCTGAGGTGGCGCAGGACGGAGAGGCTCTCGTTTACGGTGTGAACGAACCAAAAACTCGCAATCTCATCGGAAGAGTATCCGGCGCGGCCTTGCGCGGTAGCTCGCCGCGCGCGAGACAGCGACGCGCTTTTTTCATCTAGAATATCGACCAGAGTTTTGGCGGTAACCAAGAGGCGCTCGCTGGCGCTTATTTGCAGGCACGGCGGAATAAAACCGGGATCGAAGATAAAACGCCCGGAGCCGTCTCGCAAAACACGCGCAACGGGCAGTGTAACGAGCCCCTGGTTCTCCTGGGTTTCCAACGCGAAACGGATATTCTTGCGGCCAATCTCGATCTGTTTTTCATCGCGGCCGGTATTTTCATCGGGCAAGGTACGCATTTCCGCGCGGTAACGAACTTCTATTTGGGACGGCTCGGAATCGAGCGTGCAATTGGGCCCCTCGGGCCTTTTTTCCGGAACGGCAAGGAAGACAAGGAGAGATTCCCGTGTGGGCGAGAAAAGATCATTGATGTTCAGCACGGCAGGCAGTGCATCGGCGTCGGGCATCTGAAACGCCAAGCCATCGGGGAAGAGCCCTCGAGCGTGAACGAGGGACAGCATTCCGTTTTGCAGGGCGTCGGGATCCAATTTGCAACTAACCACACCATACGGGGCAAACCACAAGCTGGAAGTCGAAAAATGAACGAGGTCTTCGAAGGATTGGGATTGCACCTGGAAGTGATGGGGACCCAGGTACATCCCCTCGTGCCACACCACCTTGGAAAGATGCTTCATTGTTCAGTAGGTCATGCCTGGGTCGGCGGCGGCTTGCTGCGTCTCGCCCGGCGCGAGCCAGTTCTCCTGTGAGGCGGTGCAAAAATCGTCGTATCGGCGCCAGGCCAGCCCGGCCTTTTCACATCGCGAACTGGGCGTCGACTCCGAGTGTTGATCGATGCTCAAGCCGGAAGAAAGACCCGGGAAAGCCCCTAAAAGCTTAAATCGCGCCTAACTATGGCGTTTGCGTGGTTGGATGTCAAGACATTCACCCCGTTGGTGTTGGCATTTGGTATTATGCCCGCGCTGTCTGCGAGAAAAGCGCATGTTTCACCTTGAGATGGGTACCCCGGAGCAGTTTGCAGCGCTGCGAGAGTCTCTTACCGGAGCTGGCTTCACCGAAGAAGCTCTTCGCCGCAAATTAGATATCGATCCCGCCAAGGAGCTGGATCTCGTCGGAATCTCCACGCGCCCCGCAGTGAAGCGCGAGTTGGCCGGCATGCTCGATGCGTTCATTCAGCTTTTTGTATTGGGCGAATCTCTGGCGGTCGCGGACGTGGCGCCCCTGTTTCCCGTGGCAGTGTGGAATGCGCTCAACCAAATGCGCCTGGTTTTGACCGGCGCGGAAGATGCCAGCCGCTGTCTCGGCAGCGTCGCGATTTATCCGGTTCGAGACTTGTTCATTGCCTCGGACCGTTGGACCAACATTGACCATTCCCTTCGGCCCACGTTTGCGGACATCGTCTATCCCGCGCTGACGAAGTCCGTGAAGCAGTTTCTCGAGTACACTTCCTTCGCGCCCTGCGAGGACTTCCTGGAGGTATGCGCTGGGACCGCGCCGGCGGCCCTGCTGGCGGCGCGGTCGGCAAAAAATTCCTGGGCCACGGATATCGCGGAGCGCTCGATAGATTTCGCGAAATTCAACGCCGCGCTAAACGGCATTCAGAACGTGACAGTTCTCGAGGGCGATCTCTATCAACCGCTCGAGGGCCGCGCCTTTGACCGCATCGCCGCTCATCCGCCGTACGTGCCGGTCATCAAGCGCGAGGAGATTTATTACGGTGGCGGAGAAACTGGAGAGGAGATCACTCGGAGAATCATCGCCGAGCTTCCCGCCAGGCTGAAACCCGGCGGGCGCTTGTATTGCCGGACTCTGGGAACAGACCGGCCGGGCCAAGGCTTTGAACAGCGCGTCCGAGCCTGGCTGGGCGAGAAACATTCAGCCTTTGACGTCGGCTTGTTCGTCTTCCAAACCTTGGCGCCGCGCCTGTTTGCCCTTGAAGAGACTATAAAAAAGAACGAGGGCAGAGAGCAATTGGCCCAACGGGAAGCGCTTTTTGCGAAGAACGAAGTGAAGGAACTCGTGACCGGTGTTGTCGTGGTGCAGCGCCACGCCGAGCAGCGGCCTGCGTTCACCATCCGGCGCACCATGAACAACACACCCGCTGCGTCAGTCGAGTGGGCCATGGACTGGGAAGCGGAAATGCACAAGGACGGCGCCGCGCAAAAGCTCCTCCAGGCCAAACCTGTGGTCGCTCCAGGAATCGGGATAACGGTTCGCCACGTTCTACGAGATGGCGATATTTCCCCGGTGGATTTCACCCTATCGGTCGAGCATCCATTCACGACGGACTGCAAAGTGCAGCCCTGGATGGTGCTTCTCTTGCCCCTCTGTGACGGCAAGACCAGCATCGCCGGCTTATTCGAAATCGCCAAACAAAATGGCTGGATCGTTCCCGAGACGCCCGCCGAGGAGTTCAGCCGGCTGCTCGCCACGATGATCAGCGGGGGTTTTTTGCAGAAAGAAACGGCTAGATTGCCTGCGGCAGCAGGATAAGCAGCTCAAGCTGCGGCTCCGGAATATCGCTGGGTACGAAAGCCGCCAGGCTGCGTCCCTTGGTCACGGTTTCCCACGCCATTCCAGCTTGATTCAGGCTGAAATACTGATAGTTCAGCTTCACGGGAATTGACGCAGGAGGTCTGATTGCGTGCGTCAGTTGCATGCCGGGAAGCGCTTGGCGCACGAGCTGCTCGATTTGCGCCGCGGAGCAAACTTTAATCAGTTGCGGCGCTTTCTTGATCAAGTCCCCGTGATTCATCGTCGAACTGACCGCCAAATAGAATTTTGTCCCGGCAAGATAACGGTCATCTTCGATGTTCGTGGAATAAATGGAAGGCTTCACCAGCTTCAAAGGCAGCGAGACGAAATTACTCGGGACCACGGTCTCGAGCAGTTCTCGCAGCTTCTCATCAAGGTCCGTAAAGCAAGCGCTCAGGTTTTCATGATCGTAAAGCGGCAGATCCCTGGGCTGGATTTTCAGAGAGAAAGTGCTCAGAGCTCCGGCGAGGGACGTCAGCAAGCGGAATAAAACGTCCGGATGGCCGTGCCGGACGTCATGAATGTGGCGAAGAGCAGGGAAGTGTCCATTGACCGTGTAGAGTAGCCAGAAGCTGGCGATGTCCGCCGCTGAGAAATCCGCGAGGCCGGCGCTGCGCTGCCGGCGGCCGCCCGCCAGGATGCTGCTTTTGGCGGCAAGAATCTCGATGAGGCGCCGCGCAATTCCCATCAGGTAGTCATTGGCCGCGATATCGAGCAAAGGCGGAATGTACTGCGGGTCCAGCCGGAAAGTGCCCGCGGAGGTGCGTTGGATGCGGGCGATTTGCAGCGAATTGCAGCCTTCGCGAGACTCGCCTTGAACCAGGAACCGCAAGTTCTTCCGGGCGATTTGCACGGGCTTTTCCGAGAGCCCCGAATTGTCATCCTTCAAGTTGACAATTTCCGAGAGGTATCGCACGTCGGCATTTTTCTGCGCGATGGAGACGTTCAGCCCGTGCGGCCTGTACTCCGGAATCGCCAGATAAACGTCGAGCGAAGTCTGCTCCGACTCAAAAAACATCGCGAGAGGTTTGGGTGCCGGCGCGGCGTCGGATTCGGGAATCTCGAAGGGCAGGCCATCAGCAAAAAGTCCGGTGGCGCGCGTAAGCGCAAAGTTGCCCTCGGTGAGGGCCTCCTGATTGATTTGCAATTCCAGGAATCCCCACGGGCGGAAATTCAATCCTTCCAAACGAAACTGGAGGCAGCTCTCGACATAGCGGTCACGAGTCTGCAGATGTTGCGGCGTGAGGAAGGTGCCCTTTGACCAGATGACAGGTTGAAGCTGGCGCATGGCTTGCGGCTAAAGCTAGCAGGTGCAGTGCGTGAAAGTCAAAAGAGATTCCAGTGGAATCGCAGCGGCAAGAGGCGGAAAGAGCACCTCTCAGTCTTAAATCCATGATTTCCCCGCGGTTCCTTGTTTACCCCGAAACTCCTTGAAGTTCACCGCCAGTGTATTGTTCTTCTCAAAGGACTGCGCGATAGTGCCACCATGTTGAGGCCGTGAACCGCGGCGCAGATAGGTGGGCCAATGACCAGCTCGCGAGCATACGTCAAGCGTTCAACCAATCCGAGGATGGTCACTCGGCACATCAAACTGTGCAGGAAAGTTCCAGTCGGAGAGAGTTCGCTGGCCGTTTTTCGCTCTGGCGGGCGATTCGCGATTGTGTTTCTCAATTTGACACGGGCGAAGCGGCTTTTCCGAGCTAGTTCCAGGACTAGAGAACTATTTGACGGACAGGGTGAATCGTGATAAACCGTGCCGATGCAATCGGCTATCCTGCCTGGCAGAAACGCTTTTCGTTCTCAAAACACTACCCGCTCTGAGAAGGGGAATTAAGGGGTACATATGGCAAAAGAAAGCGTCCATAAAAAACTGGAAAGGGTTCGTCCGCCTCGGGTGCATGTCACGTACGACGTCGAGGTTGGCGACGCCATCGAAGTGAAAGAATTGCCTTTTGTGATGGGCATACTGGCGGATTTGAGCGGCCAGCCCACGGAGGCTCTTCCCCGGTTGAAGGACCGCCGCTTTGTCGAAATCACGCCGGATAACTTCGACGGCGTGCTCGAAAGCTTCAAACCTCACCTATCCCTGGAAGTGGATAACAAGCTCAGCGAAGACTCCAACGCCGGGAAGCTCAAGGTGGACATCGACTTCAAGAGCCTGGATGATTTCGATCCGGGGAACGTTGCGAAAAACGTAAAGCCGCTGAAGGACCTTCTTGATCTCCGCCAGAAGCTGGGAGATTTGCGCGGTGCGCTGCAAGGAAACGATAAGTTGGACGATCTTTTGATGGACGCCGTCGGCAATACGCAAAAAGCCGACCAATTGAAGAAAGAACTCCAGAAGGATAAGCCTAAAGGAGGCTCCGATGAGTAAGGCGGAGAAGGCCGCTGCTCAGTCGGCGGAAGCGAAGACGACGGAAGCGAGTCTGCTGGATCAGATTGTCGAGCAAGGGCGGTTCGGAAAAGAACAAAGCGCGCGCGAGCGCGGGCGCGACCTGGTGAAAGAGTTCGTCGCGCAGGCCCTCGAAGGAGAGATGAAGCTTTCGCGGGACGCCGACGCCACCATCAATTCCCGCATCGCGCAGATTGACCACCTGATTTCGCTGCAATTGAACGAAATTCTCCATCACCCCGCCTTTCAGAAGCTCGAAGGCAGTTGGCGCGGCATCAAGTATTTGATGGACCAAAGCGAAACGGGCGCCATGCTCAAACTTCGCGTGCTGAACGCCAGCAAGAAAGAAATCCTGAGGGATCTGCAGCGGGCGCCGGAGTTCGATCAAAGCGTGCTCTTTAAGAAGGTCTACGAGGATGAATTTGGCATCTTTGGCGGCGAACCTTTCTCGGCGCTGATCGGAGACTATGAGTTCGGCAAGCATCCCGAGGACATGGAATTTCTCGAGCGAGTCTCGCAAGTGGCCGCTGGCGCTCATGCTCCCTTCTTGACCGCGGCCGCTCCCGATCTCATCAATCTGGACAGTTTCGCTCAATTGGGAGACCCGCGGGACATCGGAAAAATCTTTGACAGCACGGAATTTGCGAAGTGGAAATCGTTCCGCGCGAGCGACGATTCCCGCTACGTCGGACTGGCGATGCCGCGCGTCTTGATGCGCCTGCCCTATGGCAAGGACACCAAGCCCATCGAAGAATTCGGTTTTGAGGAAGGGGTGGATGGCACCGACCATTCCAAATACTTGTGGGGCAACGCCGCTTACGCTTTGGGCGCGCGGCTCACGCAGGCTTTTGCGAAGTATGGGTGGTGTGCCGCGATTCGCGGTGTTGAAGGCGGTGGCCTGGTGGAAGGGCTCCCGGCTCACACTTTCCATACCGATGAAGGCGATATCGCTCTCAAGTGCCCGACGGAGATCGCTATCACCGACCGCCGTGAAAAGGAACTTGCCGACCAGGGCCTGATCCCGCTGGTGCACTGCAAGGGCACGGATTACGCCGCATTTTTCAGCGTGCAATCCTGCAACAAGCCCAAGAAGTTCGATAAGCCCGAGGCCAACGCCAACGCCCGGCTCTCCGCGCAGCTTCCTTATATTCTCGCGGTGTCCCGCTTCGCGCACTTCCTCAAGGCCATCATGCGCGACAAAATTGGCAGCTTCATGTCGCGCAAGGATTGCGAACAATTCCTGAACCGTTGGATCAGCCAATATGTGGTGCTGGACGACAACGCCAGCGCGGCTGCCAAAGCCCAGTATCCTCTCCGCGAGGCCCGCGTGGACGTCGAAGAAGTGGCCGGAAAACCGGGCGTTTATCGCGCCATCGCGTTCCTGCGGCCGCATTTTCAATTGGACGAGCTTACGGTTTCCCTGCGCTTGGTGGCTGAGCTTCCCAAATCGGCGCGGGGTTAGCCGTATGGCAGTCGGAGTCTTGTGGTGCAGCAAAAGCAACTGGGCGTCTTAGATTTTAGATACATCAAAATAGGAGGGTCATAGGAGCCATGGCAACCGATTTTTATCTCAAGCTGGATGGAGTGGAAGGTGAATCTCAGAAGGAAGGCCACGCGAAAGAGATAGAACTGTTGGGCTGGAGCTGGAGTGGATCAAACGACGGAAGTTTTGCGCACGGCGCCGGCGGAGGCACGGGCAAATTCTCGGCGTCGGACCTGAGCTGTCAGTCGCTGATCAGCAAAGCGTCCTCCAAACTGCTTCAGGCTTGCACCAAGGGATCGCATGTTGACAAGGGCGTCTTGAGCTGCCGCAAGTCTGGCGGTGACTCCAAACCGTATGACTTCCTGAAGATCACCTTGGAGCACTGTTTGGTCTCTTCCTTCCAGGCAGGCGGATCAGCCGGTTCCGATTCGCTCGTCGACTCTTACACACTTAATTTCTCCAAAATCACGTACGAATATTTCGCGCAGGATCCATCCAAGGGGTCCGTTACCTCGACTGGTTCCATCAGCTACGATCTTGCCAAGGCAGTGGCGGCCTGAAGTTCGCCGGGTCTGCTGATCGTATTTGCAGTCCGCCCGGCCTCTGCGAAGGGGCCGGGCTCCGCTCTGGCGATTGCTCGAATCCGTGCCGTATTTGCGTTGTGGGCGTTCCATGATCGCACAACAGTTATTCCAAGCCGGGAAACTTGACGAAGCCATCCAGGCGCTGAGCGCGGAAGTACGCGACAACCCCCTGGATGTCAAGCGTCGCACCTTCTTGTTCGAATTGCTTTGCTTCTCCGGCGATTGGGCGCGCGCCGAGAAGCATTTGGACTTGGCTGCTCAGGGTAGCCAGCCGGCGGAGATGGGCGCGCTGCTTTATCACGCCGCTCTCCACGCCGAAAGAACCAGGCACGATCTATTCAGCAAGAAGGATTACCCCATACCCAAACAGTCGCCGGATGCCGGTGAGCTAACCGTGTCGGTGAACGGCAAGACGTATCACTCGCTGACGGACGGCGACCCCCGCATTGGCTCGAATCTGGAAGTTTTCGCTGCCGGTAGTTACATGTGGATCCCCTTCCGTATGATCGCCTCGATCGAAATTGCTCCCCCCAAACGCCTTCGTGACCTGTTGTGGTTGCCGGCGAAAATTCGCACCTCCGACAAATTTGAAGAGCGCGAATTAGGAGAAATTCTTCTTCCCGTGTTGACGGCCTTTGCCTCCCAGCATAAGGATCCCGCGGTCCGCCTTGGCCGGGCGACGCTTTGGGAAGAGGATAGCGAGGGCCACGTGTTGCCTGCCGGTCAAAAAATATTGCTTGCCGATGATGAGGAATGGCCGGTCCTGGAGCTGCGAAACGTTCAAATCGCCATCGCCCAGACGGCCTCTTAACGGCCATGGCCCTCCCCGAAGGTCTGCTCAACCCCATCAGCGGAGACAATCCCAGCGGAAAAAGCCTGCGCTACGACCCCATCTACGACAAGATTCGCGAAGCGCGCCGCGAAGAGGAAGCTCTTCCGCAGGGAGACTGGTCGCGCGAAATCAAGAAAGCCGATTGGCCGTTGGTCATCAAACTGGCCACCGACGCGCTAGCGAATAAGTCCAAAGACCTGCAGATCGCGGTCTGGCTCACCGAAGCGCACATGCACCGCGAGCACGTCGCGGGACTCCGCGAAGGGTTGGATCTCTTGCGCGGCTTGATGGAAACTTTTTGGGACACTCTATATCCCGAGATCGAGGACGACGATCTGGAATTCCGGTCCGCGCCCCTTTCCTGGGTTGGCTCGAAGCTGGATTTCCCGATTCGCCGCCTCCCGCTCACCAAAAGCAAGCTCGATTTTTTTCAATTTCAGGAATCGCGGCGCGTTGGCTATGAGAAGGACTGCGAAGGCAATGACTCCAAAACCGCGGCTCGCGCCGCCGCCATCGAGGACAAGAAGTGCACCGCGGAGGAATTTGACGCAGCCGTTCAAGCCACTGGCGACGCCTACTACGAAAAGCTTTCCGCGAATCTCGTGGCCGCTCTGGAATCGCTTCAGTCTCTCGAGACCCTGAGCGACGAAAAGTTCGGCAGGGAAGGTCCAAACTTTGCGAACCTCCGCGCAGCCCTCGAGGATTTGCAGGAGGTCACGAAGCACTACTACAAGCCGGCTTCTTCCGAGCCGGAGCCCGAGGAAGGAGCGAGTCCGGCGGAGGGAGATGTAGATGGTGCCGCTTCGGAGGCGGAAGCCGCTGCGCAACCGGCCGGCTCTGCCGCAAGGAAACGTTCGGTTGCGGCTGAGCCCGTCGACCGTGAAGATGCCGTGGCGCGGCTTGCCATCGTCGCCCAATTCTTGCGCCGCGAGAATTCCCGGAACCCCGTTCCCTATCTTCTTCTGCGCGCCTTACGCTGGGGCGAACTGCGCGAGGCGGGAAGCTCGCTGAACCAGGCGATGCTTGAGGCGCCTCCCACCGAAAAACGCACGCAGCTCAAAAAGAATTCCATGGAGGGCAACTGGGCGGACGTTTTGGAAACCGCGGAAGAGGCTATGAAACTCCCCTGCGGCCGTGGCTGGCTGGATTTGCAGCGTTTTGCCGTGCGCGCCTGCGAATCGCTGGGATCGGATTTTGACCCCGTGGCCGTCGCCATTCGTTCCGAAACGCGCGCGTTGCTTGCCGATTATCCTGAGCTGATCGATTGCTCGCTGATGGACGACACACCGGCTGCCAATGCGGAAACGCAAGCTTGGCTGAAGGAAAGTATCTTGCCACCGCCTCCTCTTCCGCCGGAGCCGCCTCCCAGCGAGCCCGAATTCGTGCCCGCGGCCGTTCCGTCGAGCTCGCCCGCGGAAAGCGCCAACGGAGAAAAAACTCCCGACATCATTGAATTGGCTATGAAAGCGGCACGCTCCGGAAAAGTGCAGGAAGCCATCGGTATACTGACTCGCGAAATGAGCAACGAACGCACCGGCCGTGGCCGCTTCCAGCGTCACATCCAGCTCGCCAATATTTTTCTCGCCACCAAACACGAAGCCATCGCTTACCCTATCCTCGTCGAACTGGCGGAAGAGATCGAACGCCGGAAACTCGAAGAGTGGGAAGAGCCGTCCGTGGTTGCGCAGCCCCTTGCCTTGCTCTATCGCTGCGCGGAAAAACTGGGCCGCGACGACGCGGAGCGGGAAAAGATTTACCAGAAGCTTTGCCGGCTGGACCCCGGCCAAGCGCTGTCGCTGAGGTAATCGATGCCGGACTACGACTCCAACGCGCCGATGAGATTGCCGCTCCTGGATCGCCTCCTGGACGACGAACCCAAGAGCAAATCCGAAGCGCCAATGTCGCGCAGCGTTTCGCTCGCCAGGCTCAAGACCGCCGTCCGCCGCGATCTCGAGGCTCTCCTGAATACCCGCCGCACGCCTGACATCATTCCCGAAGGCTCCGTCGAGATTCTCCGTTCCGTCTATTTCTATGGCCTTCCCGACATCACCTCCATGCCCGAGAATTTTCTTTACGAGCAGACCAAACTTCTCCAGTCCATCGAAACCGCCGTCCGAGCCTTTGAACCTCGGCTGGATGGGGTCCGCGTTTCCCTGGTTCCCCTCGCAAACCAGTCGCGCGTTCTGCGTTTCGTGATTGACGGAATGCTCCGCATCGATCCGCTTCCCGAACACGTCGTTTACGACGCTTCCATCGAATTGACCAGTCTCGAAGTTTCCATTTCCGGAGATGACCGTGCGTGACGAGCTGCTCGAATACTACGAGCGCGAACTAACCTATCTCCGCCAGATGGGCGTCGAGTTCTCGGAGAAATATCCCAAGGTTGCCTCGCGTCTTCTTCTTGAACCCAACCGTTGCGAGGATCCCCACGTCGAGCGGCTCATCGAATCCTTCGCTTTCCTGGCCGCCCGAGTCCACCTCAAGATCGATGACGAATTTCCGGAAATCACGGAAGCTCTTCTCAGTGTCCTCTATCCGCACTACATTCGGCCGATTCCCTCTTCCACCATCGTGCAATTTCATCTCGATCCCGAGCAGGGAAAGCTCAGCACCGGCCTTCCCATCCCGAGCGGTTCGACTCTGTATTCGCAGCCCGTCGACGGCAATCCCTGCAAGTTCAAAACCTGTTTCGACACCACTTTGTGGCCGCTGAAAATCGCCGCCGCCCAGTGGGTCACGCCGGATCGCCTGCGGCCCGCCGTCAAATCCCAAGACGCCGTTGCCGCCCTTCGACTCGAGCTCGAATGCTTTCCCGACGTCTCCTTCGATAAGCTTGAGTTGAGTTCTCTCCGCTTCTATCTCAACGGCGAGAGCACCCTCATTCACACCCTCTACGAATTGCTGTGCAACAACTGCACGCAAATTCTGCTTCGCGACCGTGTTCCGAACACGCGAAAACACGCTTTATCCCTGCCCAGCAGCCATCTTCGGCCCGCGGGCTTCTCGGACTCCGAAGCTCTCCTCCCGTATCCCCGCCGTGCTTTCTCCGGCTATCGCCTTTTGCAGGAATATTTTCATTTCCCGGAGAAATTCTTTTTCGTCGATTTGAACGGCCTCGAAAATCTCCGTACTTCCGGATTCGGCCCCCGCGTCGAAGTCGTCTTCCTCATTTCTCGTTTCGAACGCAGCGAGCGCCAGCAAACCCTCGAGCTCAACGTCTCCGAAGAAATTTTGCGCCTGGGCTGTTCGCCGGCGGTCAATCTTTTTCCCCACACCGCCGAACCCATCCGCCTCGATCAAACTCACACCGAATATCTCATCACTCCCGACGTTCGCCGCCGCCGCGCCATGGAAATTTTCTCTATTGAAGAAGTTATCTCCCCCGATCCCGAAACTCACGAAGTCCTGAAGTTCGAGCCTTTTTATCGTTTCCGCCACACCACCTCGCGCCATCGCGAACGCCCCAAAGGTTTTTGGCATTCCCGCCGCCAGGCCTCCACGCGCCGCGACGACGAAGGTACGGATGTCTACATCTCTTTTTTGGATCTCAGCGGCCGTCCTCTCCACCCGGAAACCGATACCGCTACCATTCACTGCACCTGTTCCAATCGCGATTTGCCGCATCGCCTTCCCATGGGTAACGAGCGCGGCGATTTCGAACTCGAAGGCATCTCCTCGATCAAGCGCATCGTGGCCTTGCGCAAACCCTCCGCTTCCGTGCGCCCTCCCACCGGCAAAGGCATGCTCTGGCGGCTCATCTCTCACCTTTCCCTCAACTATCTTTCCATCGTCGAGGAGGGCAGGGAATCTCTCCAGGAAATACTGCGTCTCTACACCTTTGGCGAATCCGGTTATAACGATCGCCAGGTCGCCGGGCTCACCAGCCTTTCCAGCACGCGCCATTTCGCCCGTGTCATCTCGGAAAACGGCATCGGCTTTGTCCGCGGTCATCGCGTGGAAATGGAATTCGACGAAGAGCAATTTGTGGGAGGTGGTGTTTTTCTTTTCGCCAGCGTCCTCGAACACTTTCTGGGCCACTACGCCTCGCTGAACAGTTTCAGCCAGCTCGCCGTGCGCACCCAGCAAAGAAAGGAGGTTCTCCGTCAATGGCCGCCACGGGCGGGGGAAGTGATTCTCCTGTAGACCTATCCGAAGTCGAAGAGCAGCTCCGCAATGCGCCGTATCGCTTCGAATTTTTCCAGGCGATTCGCCTGCTTGAGCGCCTTGCGCCCGGCCGCAAGCCTCTCGGACGCTTCACCAATCCTTCCGAGGAAGTTGCCCGTCTGGGCGCTTATCCGTCTCTCTCTTTTCCCGCCAGCGAAATTCAGTCCATCGATTGGCCCGAAGCGGAGCCCCCCTCCGTTTCCGTCAACTTCATGGGCGCCACCGGCGTTCAGGGCCCGCTCCCGCATTTCTATACCAATCTCATTCGTGACCGGCTCCGCTCCGGCGACAAAACCTTCCGCGATTTTCTCGACCTCTTTCATCACCGCATGCTTTCCTTCTTTTACCAGGCTTGGGAAAAATACCGCTTTGCGATTTCCTACGAGCGCGGCGAGCGCGATCGCTTCTCCCATCACCTTCTCGATTTGATCGGCCTCGGCACGGCGGGCTTGCAGGAGCGTCTCGCTGTTCCCGACGACGCCTTTCTCTTTTTCGCCGGAATCCTCGGCCAGCGTCCCCATTCCGCTCATGCTCTCGAACTCCTTCTCAACGATTACTTCGAGGTTCCCTTCCAAGTCATCCAACTCGTCGGCGGATGGTTCCGTTTGGACGCCTCCACGGAATGCTGTGTCGGCGAGCGCTCGACACCTTCCGAACAGTTGGGTTTGGGCGCCGTCGTCGGCGACGAAGTGTGGAACCAGCAAGCCAGCGCCCGCATTCGCATCGGTCCTCTCGCACTGGACGATTATCTCGATTTTCTGCCCAACGGCAGCGCCTACGAGCCCCTTCGCGCCCTCCTCCGCTTTTGGACCAACGAGGAGATCGATTTCGAGGTGCAACTCATTCTCAATCGCGACGATGTCCCGCGTTGCGAACTCGGCGCCGAAGGCGAAGCCGCCCCGCGGCTCGGCTGGGTCACCTGGATGAAATCAAAGCCGATGGATCGCCATCCGGAAGAAACGATTTTCAACCTTTAGCGAAACGAGGTCGTCATCATGGCAAATCTGAAGGGTTTGATCGGTAAGCTGAACGACACCACTCGCAACACTCTCGAGGCGGCCGCCGGGTTTTGCCTGGCTCGCACTCATTACGATATCGAGCTCGAACATTTTCTTCTCAAGCTTCTCGATGTCACCGACAGCGACCTGCCCCGCATCCTCAAGCAGTTTGGCGTCGATAAATCGCGTTTGACCGGCGACCTCACTCGCAGTCTCGACAAACTGAAGTCCGGCAACGCGCGCACTCCTTCCTTCAGTCCCTCGTTGACGGATATGCTCTCGGACGCCTGGAACATCGGCTCGCTTGATTTTGGCTCCGCTCAGGTTCGCACCGGCTTCTGCATCCTCGCGATCGCTTCCTCTGGCGACCTTTCCCGACTTATGCGCGAAGTCACGCGCGAGTTTCAGAAGATCAGCGCCGAAGCTCTTCATAATGATTTCTGGAACATCGTCGCCGGTTCTGCGGAGGACCAGGAAACCGCCCAGGCCGTTCCTCTCGGCGGGGAAGGCCTTCCGCAAGCCGCGGGCATTCCCGCCGCCGGAAAGACACAAAACCTGAATCAGTTCACGATCGATCTCACCGCCAACGCTAAAGCCGGCAAAATCGACGCCGTTCTCGGCCGCGACCCTGAAATTCGCCAGATTATCGACATCCTTACGCGCCGCCGTCAGAACAATCCCATCCTCACCGGTGAGGCCGGCGTTGGCAAAACCGCCGTCGTCGAAGGTTTTGCGCTGCGGGTTGCTGCGGGCGACGTTCCGCCTCCTCTAAAAAACGTCACCATCCGCTCGCTCGATCTCGCGCTCCTGCAGGCTGGCGCCGGCGTCAAGGGTGAATTTGAAAACCGCCTAAAGGGCCTCATCGAAGAGGTCAAGTCCTCGCCGTCTCCCATCATTCTTTTTATCGACGAAGCTCACACGCTCATCGGCGCCGGCGGCCAGGCCGGGCAAGGGGACGCCGCCAATCTTCTCAAGCCTGCTCTGGCCCGCGGCGAACTTCGAACTATCGCCGCCACCACCTGGTCCGAGTACAAGAAATTCTTCGAAAAAGACGCTGCACTCGCCCGCCGTTTCCAGGTCGTGAAAGTCGAAGAGCCCACCGAAGAACAGTGCATGGTCATGTTGCGCGGCATCGTGGGCTCGCTCGAAAAACATCACAACGTGCGCATCCTCGACGAAGCCGTGCATGCCGCAACCAAATTTTCCCATCGCTATCTCGCCGGACGCCAGCTTCCGGACAAGGCCGTCAGTGTCATGGATACGGCCTGCGCCCGCCTCTCGCTTGGTCAAAACGCCACGCCTCCCATGATCGAAGACGCGTTGCGGCAGGTCGACGATCTGGAAGTCCAGCAGCGCGTCCTGGAACGCGAAGCCGCCGTCGGCGTCGATCACTCCGAACGGCTCGCCGCCATCGCCAAGCAAAAAACGGAAGTCGCCGCGCGTCTCAAGACTCTCGAAGAACGCCGTGGCAAGGAATTGTCGCTCGTCTCTCGCATCCGCGATCTCCGCACGCAACTTGAAGGTGCTGTCGCTCCGCCCGCTGCCCCGCCGTCGGTTCCTCCTGCGTCCGCTTCCGCGGGCACGGCGGCTCAGCCGGCCACGGATTCAGCTGCCCTTCGCGCCGAACTCGAAAAACTGAACGCCGAACTCGACGCTCTGCAAGGTGATTCGCCGCTCATGCGCGTTTGCGTGGATACGCAGATCGTCGGCGAAGTCATTTCTGCCTGGACCGGCATTCCCGTCGGCAAGATGCAGCAGGACGAAATCAACACCGTTCTCACGCTCAAAGATCTCATGGCGGCTCGGGTTATCGGCCAGAACCACGCTCTCGAGGCTATCGCCCAGCGCATCTCAACGTCCCGCGCCTCCATGGACGATCCCGTCAAGCCCGTCGGCGTCTTCATGCTTGTCGGTCCCAGCGGCGTCGGCAAAACTGAGACTGCTCTCGCTCTCGCCGACTTTCTCTATGGCGGCGAGCGCAACCTCATCACCATCAATATGTCCGAGTATCAGGAAGCCCACACCGTCTCCAGCCTCAAGGGTTCGCCTCCGGGCTACGTCGGCTACGGCGAAGGTGGCGTTTTGACCGAGGCCGTTCGCCGCCGTCCCTATTCCGTCGTGCTCCTCGACGAGTGCGAGAAAGCGCATCCCGATGTTCTCGAACTTTTCTATCAGGTCTTCGATAAAGGCAAAATGGAAGATGGCGAAGGCCGTGAGATCGATTTCAAGAACACCATCATCATTCTCACTTCCAACGCCTGCACCGACTCTCTGATGAAGCTCACTGCCGATCCGGAAACCACTCCCAGCGCCGACGGCCTCGCCAAGGCGCTCAAACCCGAACTCAATAAAATCTTCAAACCCGCTTTCATGGGCCGCCTCGTAACCGTTCCCTATTTTCCGCTGCGCGATGAAGCCATGAAGCAAATCGTCACGCTAAAGCTCAAAAAGATTCAGAAACGCATTCGCGAAAACCATAAAATCGAGTTAACCTACGACCCGGCGGTGGTTGCGGAAGTTGCCAAACGATGCACCGAAGTCGAGTCTGGCGCGCGCAACGTCGACAATATCCTGACCAACAGCATGCTTCCGGATGTTTCGCGTTATCTTCTGAGCCGCATGGCCGAGCGCCAGAAGCCGTCGTCCATTCACGTCGCCGTCGGCGAGAATGGCGCTTTCACCTACGTTTGATGCGCGCTTATCGCGGAATTGCTTGAGAGAGAGGGTGTCTAGCGAACATGCCCCATACGCAAGACAATAGAACGATTGCCATCGAAACCCCTTTGGGAAAGGACGTGCTTCTTCTCCATGGCTTCGCCGCTCAAGAGGCCATTTCGAGGTTGTTCAGGATCTCCGCCGAACTGCTCTCCGAAAACGCTTCTATCGATTTCACCAAAATTATCGGGAAGCAAGTCACCATTTCCCTCCGGCTCGCCGACGGGAGCAAGCGATATTTCAATGGCCACGTCAGCCGCTTCGCCCAAACTGGCATGGACGACCGCTTCACTCACTACCACGCCGAAATTGTTCCCTGGCTCTGGTTTCTCACGCGTCGCGCCGATTGCCGCATTTTTCAGAATATGACTATCCCCGATATCGTCGCCAAAATCTTCAAGGACCGCGGCTTCGGCGATTTCCGCAACTCTCTGCAAGGCTCTTTCGAGCAGCGCGAATATTGCGTCCAGTACCGCGAGACCGACTTCAATTTCGTCTCTCGCCTCATGGAGCAGTACGGTATCTTCTATTTTTTCGAACACGAGCAGAATAAGCACACGCTCGTGATGGGCAACAAGCCGGCCGTGCACAAGCCCTGCCCCGGCCAATCGAAAGCGCGGATGAATTTTGCCGCCGGCGCCTACATCAAGGACGAAGATGTTGTCGGCTCATGGAATCTCGAACAGGAGCTCCGCCCTGGAAAATACGCCCTCACGGACTACAACTTCGAGACTCCCAGCACCAGTTTGCTCTCCAGCGAAAACACGATTTTCAAAGTCGGCGGCAACGACAGCTACGAGGTCTTCGATTACCCCGGCGAGTACGCCAAAAAAAGTGAAGGCGAGTCCCGCACCCAGATTCGTATGCAGGAGGAAGAGACCGTCCACCTGATCGGAATGGGAGCCGGAGGTTGCCGCACGTTTGTCTCCGGTTATCGTTTTGATCTCTCTGGACATTCCCGCTCCGACCAGAATCAAACGTATCTTTTAACGGAAGTCCAGCATTCCGCGAGCGTCGGCGGCGGATATTCCGGCTCCGGCGAGGAATCGGAAGAGCACTACTCCAATCACTTCCAGTGCATTCCGTACTCCGTGCCTTACCGTCCCCAGCGCCATACTCCTAGGCCTTTTGTTCAGGGCCCCCAAACCGCCGTCGTTACTGGGAAGTCCGGCGAGGAAATTTGGACCGATAAGTACGGTCGCGTGAAAGTCCAGTTCTTCTGGGATCGCGAAGGAAAAAAGGACGAAAAAAGCTCCTGCTGGGTGCGCGTTTCGCAACCCTGGGCCGGAAAGAATTGGGGCGCTATCAATATTCCGCGCATCGGCCAGGAAGTAATCGTCGAATTCCTCGAAGGAGACCCCGACCGTCCGCTGATCACCGGCCGTGTCTACAACGACGAGCAGATGCCGCCTTACAAGCTGGCTGACAATCAGACGCGCACCACCTTTCTCACTCGCAGCACCAAAGGCGGCGGCTCCAGCAACTTTAACGAGCTCCGCTTCGAGGACAAAAAGGGCGACGAACAAATCTTTATGAACGCCGAAAAGGACATGGACTGGCGCGTCGAAAACGATTCGCGCGAATATGTTGGGAAGGACCGAAGCTTGATCGTCAAGGGCGACCAAAAAGAAAAAGTGGAGGGCGACAAGAACGGCCATTTCTTGAAAAACATGAATGAGAAGATCGGTCAGAATATGTCGCTCGATATTGGACAGTCCCTCAACGAAAAGACCGGCATGAAGTTCGCGCACGAGGCCGGCCAGGAAATCCACCTCAAAGCTGGCATGAACGTGGTCATTGAAGCGGGCTTGGAGCTCACCATCAAAGCTTCAGGCGGCTTCATCAATATTGGCCCGGCTGGCGTAGCGATATCCGGAACGCCTCTGGTCTTGATCAACAGCGGTGGTGCCGCAGGCTCAGGCAGTGGTTCCAGTCCCACCAGCCCCACGGATCCGGACGAAGCCGACGACGGCAGCAAAGGCGGAAAGATGTAGCTTCGACCCTCGTTGCCGGATGACCTTCGTGAATGATCCCGGCCGAGAATGGAGAAAAATATGCCCCCTGCAGCCCGCATGACGGATATGCACGTTTGTCCCATGGTGACGGGTGTCGTCCCGCACGTCGGCGGCCCGATTCTTCCTCCCTGCGAGCCCACGGTCCTTATCGGGTTTCTGCCTGCCGCCCGCGTCACAGACATGCTCACCTGCGTCGGCCCTCCGGACGTGATCGCCATGGGCTCGACGACTGTTCTGATCGGGAACCTGATGGCAGCCCGCATAGGCGACCCCACCGTCCACGGCGGCACAATCGTCCTTGGCTGCTTCACCGTAATCATCGGCGGTTGATCTTGCGAACCTCCGACTTCGGCGCCTCCGTCTCCTACCGCACCTGCGTGCCCGAGGGTTGCGGAGCCAGCCCTGCGGGGCCGTCATTGCCGAGCCCGTCGTTGACAATCGCAAAGTTCCGAGCAACTCTGTGGCAGCGTGGGAAATAGGTCGGTAATGCGCATCACTCTCGAAGTTAAATCCGGGCCGTTTGCAGGCCGCAAAATTCCACTGCGAATCGGAGAAAGCGTGCTTATCGGACGTGCGCCGGAGCGCGCGCAGTTTGCCGTGCCGCATGACAATCTCATGTCCGGGGTGCACTTCGCCGTGGAATACGGCGCGGACGGCTGCCGCGTGGTCGACAAAAGAAGCACCAACGGCACCAGCTTAAACGGCGCGAAAATTCCGGAAGCCATGCTCCTTGCCAACGGAGACGAGATCAAGTCGGGTCAAACCGTTTTCGTGGTTCACATGGTTCCGGACGATCAGCTCTCCGGACCTTCCGCCAACCCGCCGGCCCGCGGTCAAAGACCCGCTGCGGTTCCGCAGGGAATTTCTGATTCCGCAAGTAAGAACGCGAGCACAACCCCGGCCTCCGCTCCCGCCCGCGCGACGAGCGCCACCAGTTCTCCTCCCGCGCCACCGGCGCGTACCAGCCAGCCGCCCGCTCTTGCGATCGGGGACTGGGCATTTCACAAGATTCCCGACGGCTGGAAAATACAGGAAGGTCTCGGCATTCAACAAGACGTCGAGGACGCTTTCCCAGCCAGCATTGGAGCAATGCAAGAACTTCTGGGGCCCGACATTACGCTCCCGAAATATGTCGAGGCGCAATCCAAAATGCTCCGCGAGTATTTGCCGGAGCCGAAGATAGAGGACGCCGCCGCTCCCGCCATTTCCGGTTCCGAGGAAGCGTCCGCCCTGGATATCCGCTTCCATTTGAAGGACGGCCCTTCCGTCTGTTTTCATCGCGTGTACGCCTGCAGCGGCTCGGTGATCGGTGTCCTCACTCTCACTGCTCTCGAAAGAGATCTCGCCGCTCTTCGCCCGATTTACGATGCGGTCCTCGCTGCCGTTTCTTTTTCGCGCAAGGAATAGGCCTCGATTTTCTTTGCAGCGCAGGCAACGCATCCTCAGATGCCGTTTCGTATCGGCTTGCGTTCGCTTATCATTGGGTTCACGGCGCGGAGGAACTCGTCGCCGAATTGGCCAGAGAATTATTCCGGCCGGAAATAGATCCACACAACTGGAAACAGCTCGCTGATGGGAATACTTCTCGAAGTCAAAGCGGGGCCGTTCGCGGGGAAGAAGGCCGCCGTGGTCACCGGCCAGACGATGACCTTCGGACGCGCGGAGGGCCGCGCGCAGTTTGCGCTGCCGCACGACACGTTTATGTCGGGGGTACACTTTGCCGTGGAGTGCGGGCCGAATGGCTGCCGAGCTCTTGACCGGAAGAGCAGCAACGGCACGTTTCTGAATGGCGCGCGTATTAAGGACGCGATGCTTGCCAACGGCGATGAAATCAAGAGCGGGCAAACGATTTTCTCGGTGACCATCGTTGCCGATTCCAAACTTGCGTCGCTGGTGGAGGAACAAGAAGCTGCGGCGCCCGCAGTTGCAGAGCCGCAGCCTCGTGCGGACAAGCCTCCCCGCTCCGCCGCTCCCTCCAGAAGCAAATCGGGCGAAGTGCCAGCGGCTGCGCCGGCCGCTCCGCGGTCGATTCCAGCGAGTGTGCCAGCGAGGAACGCTCCCGTTGCCGAGCCTCCCCTGCCTGGAACGCCGCGCCCTCCCGTGCCGGAGCCCAATGTGGCAGCGCGGAGTGCCGAACGAAGGATTGAGACGGCGGATGCGGCGTTTCGACAAGTTGAGCGGAAGGAGACCGAGAGTTCCGCTGGGCGGAGAGTTGGAAGAGCGCGAGACTTCGCGTTTTCCGTGATGGGCTGGTCGTTTCCCGCTGCACCCGACGGATGGGAAGTGCAGGAAGGATTTGGACTTCAGCAAACGGGCCACGAAGAATTTCCCAGCAGCGTGGCTGCCAGCGAAGAATTTCTCGGCGGAATCACACTGCAGCAGTTTGTCGAATCGCAAATCAGCATGCTGCGCCGGTACTTGCGCGATCCGAAAATCGAGCCGACGATGCCGCCGCGAGTGAGCGGAGCGGACGAGAGCATGGCGATGGACGCACGCCACTCGACGAAGGACGGCAGGGAATTGGTGTACCGGCGAATTTATGCGAGGAGCGGATCGTCGGTGGGAGTTTTGACGGTGACGACGCTGGCATCGGATTTTCCTCAAGTGCTGCAAAGCCTGCAACCACTCCTGGATGGGGCAGCGTTCCATTCGACCGTAAACAACTGACAATTGGATTGGAAAAGAGTTCGTGACTGATGATCTGTTGGCGTGGGTTGTGTCTCCCATCGCCGTTGCAGCGAGAAAAAGACTGTGGCGAGAGACGAGGCTGTGGAAAAAGAGGGAAGAAACGGGGTGTTGATGCAGCGATGGCATACACCCTATGGGTGAGAGGACAAAGAGGCGGCTTTAAGTTTGTGTCCGCATGGGGATGATAAATGGCTTTGTTGGATGGGGCGGCGGAACGGAGCGAGCTACCGAACCGTTGGCCGTCCGCAGCGTGAATTCATCTCGTGGCGAGGCTCTCAGGAGCCGGCGCTGTGGTACCAGAATATATTGCGGGGCGATAACGACGAACAACTTCGGAAAATAGCGGAGAAGTACGGCTATCCGAAGTGATGGGAAGAAAGATCCAAGTCAAAGCCGAGATACATCCCCAAAAATAGAATCGGCAAGGACAGGCCGAGACCGATCAGGGCTGGCCGTCAGGGCGGCGCTTGAGAGTGGGGCGGCCGTCATCGCCTTCGCTCGGATTGGAATTAGGATCGGTGGTGGTCCCACGTTTGGATTGGTCGGTTCGCGAGCGGAGAGTAGGCTTGCCGGGCTGATTGTCCGAGACTCTGCGCGCGAACATGATGTTGCGAAGGCGAGCCTTTACGTCATCAAATTCGGAAGTGGTGACGATGTATTCCGGGCGCGCGGGGAGAATATCGGCGATCTCTTTCTGGCAAAGTTCAATGCGCTCGGCGGTCGGCGGGTGCGTGGAGAAAACCTTAGGAATGGTGCCGGGACGGCGCTTATCGTCGGCCTGGATGCGCTCGAAGAAAGTGATATAGGAATTGGGATCGTAGCCGGCGTGATACATGTATTGGAGGCCGAAGTAGTCGGCTTGGCGCTCGGCATCGCGGCTGAACTTGAGATAGGTAACGGGGATGGCGAGTTGCGCGGCTTCGTAAATGCCGTAACCGGCCCAGCCGCCGGGGCCGAGGAGCATCAGCGGGATGGTGGCGAGCTGCATGATTTCGCCCTTGGTGGCGTTTTTCGTGCCATGGCGCAAGACGACGTGAGAAATTTCGTGGGCCATGACGCCGGCGAGCTCGGACTCTTCCTGAGCCCGGAGGATCAAGCCGCTATCGACGTAGAAGAAGCCGCCGGGGAGCGCGAAGGCGTTGACGACGTCGGAATCGATCACCTTAATGGTGAAAGGCACTTTTGCGTCGGAATTGCGGACGATGTTCTGGCCGACGCGATTGACATATTCGGTGACGACGGGGTCGTCAATCATTTTGGAGGAGCGCTCGACATCCTGGGCGAGAGACTTGCCGAGGGCGATTTCGCGCTCGAGCGAATAGAAATTGACGCCCTTGCCGAGATTGCGATTGCCGATGGCGTTGACGTCTTCCTTGGAATTCTTGGGTGTGACGGTCTCCTTTTGGGGGACCGGCTGATCCTGGGTAGTCGGAGTCTGCGGATGCGCGGCAGCCGTCGGTTGCGGCGGAGCAGGCTGAGGAGGGGCGGGCTGCGCGGGAGCAGGCGATTGAGGCTGCGTTGAAGCCGGCGGCTGCTGAGCGGCGGGCTGCTGCTGCGTTTGGGTTGGGGCGGGGTTTTGGCTGGCCGGTGGAGACTGCCGGGCGGCCAAAGCGATACCTGCCGTTAGAAGCGTTGCCATCGTAAGACCCAAGGCCAGCTTCGGAATCTGTCTCATGGCATTCACCTCCCGGTATGGCAAGTATACACCCGATCGCAGATTGACCGGGTGCAAGGGCGCTTTCAGCCTTAACCAGTACGATGTATGGCCTGAGTAGAAGGTTTCCTATACTGCGCACGACGTCTTGGCATTATGCGGGACTGAGGCAGTGTCGGCAGTGCCAAGACGGAATGGGCGGCTGAAGCAGAGAAGTTGTTCCAAAGTGAAAAGTGGGGTGAACTATGTCGAAAATGCAGGATTAGAATGGTTGACACCCTTCGCGAGGGCCTCTACAGTCAATAGCACTGAGAATGGGCGTGAAAAAGATTCAGATTGGGCAGCTTTGGAAGAAGAACGACACCGGGGAAGTTTACCTGGTGACGCGGGTGTACAGCGAAGCGCTGAGCACGATCGTGGTGCTGCGGAAGTCCGGGGCGGAGGATGAGGCGTTGACGCGGTTGCGGGCAGAGAATACGCCGAAAGGTCCGGGAATACCGGGGTACTCGCCGGCTCAGGACGAAGAGAATTTTTAGAAGAAGTTAACAGTGGATAGTGAACTGCTCCCATCCCTTTCTGTGCAGCGCCTTCAAGCATTCAGCCAAAAAACTCAAATTCAGATTGCGAAGGACAGTCAGATGGAACGGACGTCCATTTTGACCACGTCGTGGACCTGCATCAGCTCCTTCACGAGGAAGGGCTCGCCGTACTTCACGCCGATCATTTCGCCGTAATGGCGGGCGAGCTGGTTCATTTCGTCTTCGAGGCGGTCAATGGCCAGGAAGACGTTTGTTTTCTTGAACTGGCGGCGGGATTCGCCCTTGGGCGGATGAAATTGGGAGGCGAAGGCGAGGATGGCGCGGCGGCGCTGCTCGAAATGGGCGGTGATGTCGACGACAAAAGTGGGGCGGACGGGAGCGTAGGCGGTGGAATAGAGGATCTTGAATGGGCGATGGGGCTCGCCTGCGATGGCTAATTGCTTGAGGCCGGCGAGGAAGCAGCCTTCATAACCGAGGGTGGAGGCGTGATAGTGGTCGGGGTGGCGAGCTTCCCAGTAGGGAAGGATGACGGTCTTGGGGCGCAGTTCGCGGATGACGGAGGCAAGGCGGAGTTTGTGTTGGCGGCTGGGTTGTACGTCGGAATCGGGAACGCCAAGATTCCCGCGCCAGCTTACGCGAAGAATCCTGGCGGCTTTGGCGGCTTCTTTGGCACGGGTTTCTGGAGTGCCGCGGGTGCCCATTTCTCCGGCGGTGAGGTCCAGGATGCCGGTTTTGTAGCCGAGCTTGGCCATTTTCAGGAGCGTGCCGCCGCAGGTGAGCTCTACGTCGTCGGGGTGGGCGGCAATCGCCAGTACGTCCAGGATCATCGTGAATTCCTTTCGCGTTGATTGTAACAGGTGAGCGCGAAATGCCAGACCTCGCCGAATATGCTATTTTCTCTCGCTAGGATATGCCCAACGAAACGACTGGCGAATGGAAGTTCCAGGGGAAAGTGGCCCTCGTTACCGGAGCGGGGAAACGGCTGGGCCGCGCCGTCGCGCTGAGGCTGGCCAGCGAGGGTGCGAGCGTGGCGGTGCACTACCGCAAGTCCTCGGCGGAGGCGGAAGAGGTGGTCGCGGCGATCAAAAGCGCGGGCGGCCGGGCTGTGGCGATTGCTGCGGAGCTGACGTCAGTTGATGAGATTCATCGGATGGTGCGAGCCGCAGCCAACGAATTGGGCAGGTTGGACATACTGGTAAACAGCGCGGCAAATTTTTTGCCGTCCAGCATCGTCTCGACCACGGAAGATGTGTGGGACACAGCGCTGGATACCAACTTGAAGGCGCCGTTTTTCTGCGCGCAGGCCGCGGCGCCGCTGCTCCGGCGAAGCAAAGGTGTAATCATCAACTTTGCGGATACGGGGGGAATTCTTGGGTGGCCGGCATATACGGCGCATTCGATCTCGAAAGCCGGAGTCATCATGCTGACGCGCGTGCTGGCGAAAGCGCTTGCACCGGAAGTGCGAGTGAATGCGATTGCGCCGGGAACGATTACGCTGGATGGCGATGCGCCGGAACTGGAGGCGGAGTATATCCAGAAGGCGCCGCTGAAGCGCAGCGGAACACCAGCAGACATTGAGGAAGCGGTGTTGTACCTGGTGCGGGCGCAGTTTGTGACGGGACAAGTGCTGGTGGTAGACGGCGGGAGGATAATTTAGCGCGGGTCGCGGCCACGTCAGCAGCAGTGTCTGGCATGCCTAAGATTCGAATCTAATGCGATGAGTTTCAGAATATTCGCAATCGCGCCGTGCAGAGAATCGCGGTGCGGTGTATTCTATTCTTCTGATTGCGCGAACAAAATGCAAAGGCACGCCAAAGTGCGGGCCGGAATCTGACAAAAAGAGGGGCCAGCCGAAGTTATGGACAATGAGACGTACACCCACCCGCACGGGCTACATGACATGGAGATTCAAGAGTGGCTCGAGTCGCTGGACTCCGTGCTCGATTCGAGCGGGCCGGAAGTGGCGGCGGAAATTCTCGAGAGGCTGCGCTCGCACGCCACGGTAGCGGGCATCGATCTGCCATTTTCCGCGAATACTCCTTACGCCAACACGATACCGCTGCGGCTCGAGCCGCTCTTCCCCGGCGACCAGCAATTGGAGCGGCGCATTAAGAGCTTGATTCGCTGGAACGCTCTGGCGATGGTGGTGCGCGCGAACCGCGTGGAGCACAACATCGGCGGACACATTTCGACGTACGCATCCTCCGCCACACTTTATGAAGTCGGGTTTAACCATTTTTTCCGGGCGCGCTCCGAGGATTTCGAAGGCGACACGGTTTATTTTCAGGGACACGCGGCGCCGGGGATATACGCGCGGGCGTTTCTGGAAGGTCGTCTATCAGCGCAGCAACTGGAAAATTTCAGGCGGGAATTGAAGCCGGGAGGCGGGCTTTCCTCTTATCCGCACCCGTGGCTGATGCCGGAGTTCTGGGAATACCCGACGGTGTCGATGGGCTTGAGCCCGCTCATGGCGATCTACCAGGCCCGGTTTAACCGGTACTTGGAAGATCGCGGATTGAAGCCGGTGACGAACGCGAAAGTGTGGGCGTTCCTTGGCGATGGCGAGACGGACGAGCCGGAATCGCTGGGTGCGATTACCCTCGCTTCGCGCGAGAAGCTGGACAACTTGATTTTCGTGGTGAATTGCAACTTGCAGCGGCTGGACGGGCCGGTGCGCGGCAACGGGCAGATTATTCAGGAACTGGAATCGGCGTTCCGCGGCGCGAGATGGAACGTGATTAAAGTGCTGTGGGGCAGCGAGTGGGATCCGATTTTGGAACGGGACACCGAAGGCCTGCTCGTGAAGCGCATGGGCGAGTTGGTCGACGGCGAATATCAGAAGCTGGTTGTTTCTTCGGGCGCGTACGTGCGCGAGCATTTTTTTGGGAGCGATCCGCGATTGCTGCAATTGGTCGAGCCATTGCCGGATGAGGCGCTGCGACGTTTGCGGCTGGGCGGACACGATCCACGGAAAGTTTATGCGGCCTACAAGGCGGCCGTGGAACACAGGGGCTCGCCCACTGTGATTTTGGCGCGGACGATCAAGGGCTACGGGCTTGGAGAAGCCGGCGAGGGCAAAAACGTTACGCACCAGCAGAAGAAACTGAACGAAGAAGAGCTGCGGGAATTTCGCTCGCGGTTTGGAATTCCGCTCAACGATGAAGACTGCGTCGAGGTGCCCTTCTATCGTCCCGCCGAGGATAGCGAGGAGATTCAATATTTGCGGGCGCGCCGGGAAGCGCTGGGCGGCTACACGCCAAAGCGCAGCGTGCGCTCGAAACCGATTGTCGCCGACCACGACGAACTCTTCAAAGAGTTTTTAGGGGGCAGTGAGGGGAGGGAAGTTTCGACGACCATGGCGTTTGTCGGTATGCTGCGCAAAATGCTGAAGGATCCTGAAATAGGCAAGCTGGTTGTGCCGGTCGTTCCGGACGAGGCCAGGACTTTCGGGATGGAGTCGCTGTTTCGAACGGTCGGGATTTATTCGAGCGTTGGGCAAAAGTATGAGCCCGTCGACGTCAACACGCTGCTTTATTATAAGGAAGCGAAAGACGGACAAATTCTTGAGGAAGGAATTACCGAAGCCGGCTCGATGGGGTCGTTTATCGCCGCGGGATCCGCCTATGCGACCCACGGCATAAACACCATTCCGTTCTTTATCTATTATTCGATGTTTGGATTGCAGCGAATCGGCGATTTCATCTGGGCCGCGGCGGACATGCGTACGCGCGGATTCCTGCTTGGAGGAACGTCAGGGCGCACGACGCTGTCTGGTGAAGGATTGCAGCACCAGGACGGCAACAGTCACGTGCTGGCGCTATCCGTGCCGAATTTGCGGGCATACGATCCGGCGTTTGCGTACGAAATTGCGGTCATCATTCAGGACGGCATCCGCCGGATGTATAAGGATGGAGAAAGCATCTTTTACTACATCACGGTGATGAACGAGCCGTATGCCATGCCGCCAATGCCCGGCGACGTGAAAGACGGAATCTTGAAAGGCATGTACCGCTACCGGGCCTCGGAAAATAAGAAGTCCAAGCTCCGCGCGCAGCTTTTCGGAAGTGGAGCGATTCTACGAGAGGCTTTGGAAGCGCAGGAGATTCTGGATACGAAGTTTGGCGTTGCGGCGGACGTTTGGAGCGTTACCAGCTACAAGGCGCTTTACAATGATGGGAATGAAGTGGAGCGCCTGAACAGGCTGCACCCCGGCGGTAAGCCGCGCGTGCCCTACATTACGGAATGCCTCGCGGATGCGCCGGGCGTGCTGGTGGCAGCTTCGGATTATTTGAAAACGCTGCCGAACATGGTGAGCAAGTGGATGCCCAGGCGGCTGGCTTCGCTGGGTACCGATGGATTTGGACGGAGCGAGGGCCGTGCAGCGCTGCGCGACTTCTTCGAAGTGGACGCGCGGTTCATCACGCTGGCGGCTTTGCACGAACTGCATACGGACGGCAAAATAGATAAATCGGTGGTGGATAAGGCCATCAAGGAGTTGGGAATCAACCCGGAAAAATCGAATCCCGTCACTTCGTGATTTGGCCGGCTGGCAGACGAGCAACCAAGCTGTTCCCGAGAAAGGCGAACTGCGGTTCGCCTTTCTTATTTTTGCGGGAAGTTTTCTGAATTCTCGAGTATGGCAGAGGGTTTCAGGCGGCCCGTTGCGAGCTGCGCGATGAGTTGGGAGTTGGCGGCAAGAAAGTCGTAGTGGCCAAGCTCTTTCGGGAGTACCCAGGCAATTTGTTCGAAAGTTGTCGGCGCCAATTGGCTTTCCTGGATGCTCGCGGCATAAAAATGAATGTCCAATTCTTCCGGAGCGCCGGCGTACTGATGGTGTACGCGGCCAATTTCCACGCATTTATCCAAAGTGACGCCCAACTCCTCTCGCAGTTCGCGCGCTAACGCAGCTTCCGAAGTTTCTCCATCCTTTAACTTTCCGCCGGGAAATTCCCACTTGAGGGGAGAGGTATCGCTGCGGCGGCGCTGGCCGATCAGGAAGCGGCGGTCGCTGCGTTCGATCACCGCGGCTGCAACGACGATCATTTCTTGCCCCCTGGCGCCGGGATTTTTTGGAAGATTTGGAAGAGCTGCTCTGCGCCTGCGACCAGCGGCGGGCCGGGAGTGTTGAGCAACTCGTCGGAGACGACGAAGACACGCTTGTTGCGGATCGCGGGAATGTGTTTCCATGCGGCGATTTGGTAGCAATTTCGAGATTTTGCTCTATCGCCGGTGGCGGCCCAGGCGAGGATGATTATGTCAGGATTCGCCGCAGCTACTTGTTCGTCGCTGACTTTTTGGCCTGGGGACACAATCATTTCGCCACCGCAGATTTTCACGAGTTCCGCGACCCAGGGCGGGGAACTAATTCGAGGGTTTGGCCACGCTTCGCAATAGACCCGCAACCGCCGTTTGATGTTTCCAAACCGCTTGGCGATTGCAGCAAACTCGCGGCGCATTTTCATTACCAAGCGTATGGCTTGCGGATTACGATCGGCGAGCCGGCCAAGCATGCGAATGTCATTTTCAATATCCGCCAGGCTGCGTGGATTCGTGGCCAAAAAAGTGAGCGGATGTTCGAGCAATTCAGCGACGGTTTCCTGTTTGTATGGGACGGAGCCAATGACCAGTGAAGGCGCGAGCGCCAGAATGTCGTCGACCGAATTCATGTGCCAGCAATCGCCGAGCCTGGGGAGGCCGTCGACGGACGCGACTTCAGCACACCATTTTGTGACACCGACCAGACTTTTCCTTGCGCCGATCGCGCAGAGAATTGCGGTTGCGCTCGGAGCAAGGGAAACGATTCGCAGAGCAGTTTTGTTTCTTGCCGTGCTCACGGAAAAAGCTTAGCAGATCGCCCGTCAAGGGATACGAGTGGAAATGGGATTAGTCTGGTCATTGCCATTTTCCGCTGCGTTGCGATTTGGGCTACGATAGCGCAATGTACAGCGAGTTGGTTCTCGAACATTTCCGGAATCCGCGCAACGCCGGGAAGCTGGCGAATGCGAGCGCGGAAGTGCAGGCGGCGAATCCGGTTTGCGGAGATATTCTGGAACTCGCCGTCCGGACGGAAAACGGCGCGATCGCCGAAGCGCGCTTTCTTTGCCGCGGCTGTACGACGGCCATCGCCTGTGCCTCTTTTTTGACGGAGCGTCTTACAGGTTGCGGTGTTTCGGAGGCGCGCTCGATAAGCGCGGAAAGCATTTCGAAGGGTTTGGGAGGGCTGCCGCCGGCCACGTTTCACGGAGCGCAGTTGGCTGTCGAAGCCCTTAACCTGCTGCTCGCGAAATTGCCTTAGCGAAGCGAAATTGCGCCGCACGACGCTCAAGTCCCGAAGGCTTTTTGCATGGTGTCCGGATCGTTCAGATTGAGGATGCAGCCTTCCTCATTCGTCTGAACCACGCGGACCTCGCTGGCATGCGCCCAGACGACGGAGCGCGCGCCGGTTGCGAGGGGCGCATCCATCAACTCCTGATATAGAGCAGATGAAAAAACAACGGGGTGGCCTCGCCGGCCTTCATAAACGGGCAGGACGATGGGTTTGCCGGAGCTGTAGAAAGTTTCGATTAGTTCATCGACCAGCGAGGAACTGATGAGGGGATGGTCGATCAGAAAAAGAATGAGGCCGTCAGTTTTCGGAGGAAGACTGCGCAGCGCGGAGTGAATCGAGCTGAGTTGCCCTTTTTCCCATTCTTCGTTGATAACGATTTCATCGGGAGATAGATTTATTTCTTTGGCGATGGGTTCCGCATCGGCGCCGAGAACGACGCGACGGACTCCGATTTTCGGATGGCGCGCGACGTCCAGCATATGCTCGAGGAAAGGGCGACCTTGATAGGAAAGCAGCGCCTTCGGCGAGCCCATTCGGCGCGATGCACCGCCCGAGAGGATGACGGCTGCGAGCATGCCACCCCTTTCAGCGTTCTGTCAGTGCCGGGCGCGCTTCGTACGGCAGTTTCTTGTGCGCTGGCGATTCAGCGTTCCGGCGGATGGCGATCAATTCCGCCACGATGCTGATGGCGATCTCCTCCGGCGCTAGCGCGCCAATCTCCAGCCCCATCGGCGCGTAGACGCGCTGAAATTCTTCGGGGCGATAACCGTCATTTTCGAGAGCTTTGTAAACGGAAAGAACTTTGCGCTTGCTGCCGATCATGCCGACATAGCGCGCCGGAGTTCGCACCGCCCAGCCGAGTACGCGCATGTCATCTTTGTGTCCGCGCGTGACGATGATCAGATAGCTCACGCCGTTTGGATGGATTCTCTCGAAAGCCTCTTCGTAGGACGTGTAGATTTCCTGGGCCATCGGAAAGCGTTCGGCATTGGCGAAGGATTCGCGATCATCCACCACGACAATGCCGAAGCCCGCGGCGCCAGCCGCTTTGGCCACGGCCATCGAAACGTGCCCGGCGCCGAATAGATAAAGGATCGGTTGCGGGAGGATAGGTTCGACGAAAACCTCCAGCGTGCCGCCGCAAATGAGGCCGCTGTCGTAAGAGGCTTCATTGTTCAGGTTGAAAACCATCTTGCGCGGCGCTTCCTTGTGCATCACTTCTTTCGCCGCGGCCCACACTTCGGCTTCGACGCAGCCTCCGCCGATGGTTCCCGCTATGGAGCCGTCATCGCGCACGAGCATTCGCGAGCTTTCGTAGCTGGGGATCGAGCCGTTGGTGTGCACGATTGTGGCTAAAGCTCCGCGCTGGCCCGCGCGCCGCATTTTCACGACTTCTTCGAAGAGGTCCACGCTTTGCCTCAGCCCTCAGCCTACGGCGCGCATTCCGCTGTGTCAATGAAAGTCGCCCCAACAATAGGTTACCCACGCGCAGCAGGGCAGAAGTGCCGGCCGTTCTGGACAGGCCATCGCGTGGGGTGCTACCTTGCGGTTCTTCGTCGAGATTTGGAGGGTGGATGAAGGCGATCCGATTTCATGAGCATGGCGGGCCGGAAGTTTTGAAATATGAGGAAGCGCCGGAACCAGTGTTGCGCGCGAATGACGTTCTCGTGCGCGTCAAGGCCTGCGCGTTGAATCATCTTGATCTGTGGGTGCGACGCGGCTTGCCCGGCGTGCCGATTCCGCTGCCGCATATTCCTGGGAGCGACGTCGCCGGAGAAGTCGTGCAAATCGGAGCGGAAGTCACAACCGTCAAAGTGGGACAGAGAGTGGTGCTCGCGCCGGGAGTTAGCTGCGGAAAATGCGCGGCTTGCATCTCCGGCAACGACAACCGTTGTCGCCAATTCACGAACTTGGGCTACATGATCGATGGCGGCTGCGCCGAATTCGTCCGCTGTCCCGAAGTGAACTGTTTGCCTTATCCCGAGAATCTTTCGTTCGAGCAAGCCGCTTCCATTCCGTTGGTGTTTCAAACCGCTTGGCACATGCTCGTTGCGCGCGCGGAGCTTCAGCCGGGGGAAGACGTGCTGATTCTCGGCGCGGGGAGCGGCGTCGGCAGCGCGGCGATTCAGGTCGCCAAGTTGTTCGGAGCGCGCGTGATTGCCACGGCCGGAACCGACGCAAAATTGGCCAAAGCGCGAGAACTTGGCGCCGACTACGTCATCAACCATCGGACGCAGAAGATCCGCGAAGAAGTCCGCCGCATCACGAACAAGCGTGGAGTGGACGTGGTCTTCGAACATGTCGGCACCGCAACATGGGACGAAAGCGTGGCGAGCCTGGCTCTTGCCGGGCGCTTGGTGACTTGCGGCGCTACGACGGGGTACGACGCCAAGATCGATCTGCGATTCTTGTTCAGCCGGCAGCTTTCCTTGCTGGGGTCCTATATGGGCGCGAAATCAGAGTTGCACACGGTGATGAAGCTGGTTGCCGCAGGCCGGTTCAAGCCCATCGTCGACCGCGTGTTTCCTCTCGCGGAAGCTGCCGCCGCACACGCTTATCTCGAAGCCGGGTCACAGTTCGGCAAAGTTGTCCTCTTGGTTTGAATCACTCACAAGGAAACTTTGCTATTCTCTCGGCGATTCGGGAGAGATGGAGATCGTTGAAAATGGCAAGCTGGCAGGCTCATCTCGCAGTCTGGATCGTCAAGTGGCGCGTGAAACGCAAGCTACGCGGCGTCCATGACTATCGCGTGGCGCGCAAGATTTTGAAGCCAGATCCATTCAAAGTGCCGACCAGCGTGCGCGTTTCCACGACAAAAATGGGCGGAGTGCCCTGCGAATGGCTCGAAGCGCGCGCCGCGGCGAACATCGCGCTTCTCTATCTTCACGGCGGCGGCTATTTTGCTTGTTCCGCGGCGCTATATCACTCGATCACCGCGACATTTGCGCTCCAAGGGTTTCGTGTGCTGGCGCCTGACTACCGGTTGGCGCCGGAAAATCAGTTTCCCGCGGCGGTTGATGACGCGGTCGCTTCCTACCGCGGGTTGCTCGCCGAGGGCTACTTGCCGGAGCAGATCGTTGTGGGAGGAGATTCCGCGGGCGGCGGATTGGCGCTTTCTCTCCTGCTCGCGCTTCGACAGAGTGCATCGCCGCTTCCCGCCGCTGCCGCGCTTTTTTCTCCCTGGACCGACCTTGCTGCAACCGGCGAATCCATCCGGAAAAATGCGAGACGCTGCGCCATGTTCCATGGACCGGACGTCGGCCCGAGCGCGCGCTACTATCTGGGTGATACGGATCCGCGCAACCCGCTGGCTTCTCCTCTCTACGCTGATCTTGCCGGGCTCCCGCCATTGCTGATCCACGTCGGCGCGGATGAAGTGTTACTGGACGATTCGACGCGGTTTGCGGAGCGCGCACGAGCGGCCGGCGTCCCAGTCGAACTGAAAATCTGGCCAGTGGTTCCTCATGCCTGGCAGCTTGCGGTATATCTTATTCCCGAGGCTCGTGAGTCCTTGCGGGAAAGCGCAGCATTTCTCCGCGCTCACGCTAGGCCACCTGCATCCAGTGAGGTAGGATGAAGGGAAATGACGGAAAGCTCTTCTCCGAGTAACGCCGGTGGCGCAATCGACGTCGACGTCCTGATTGTGGGCGGCGGCTTTTCCGGCTTGTGCATGGCCATCAAGCTGCGCGAAGCGGGAATGAACTCTTTTCTGCTCATCGAGAAGAGCGACGATATCGGCGGCACTTGGTACGACAATCGCTATCCCGGTTGCGCGTGCGACATCCCATCGCATCTTTACTCGTTTTCGTTTGATCCATGGCCCGATTGGACCCGGATGTATCCCGGCCAGCAGGAAATTCACGATTACCTGAAACGTTGCGTCGAACGTCATGAACTTGCGCCTCACATCCGTCTGAACACCCGCTTTCACGAAGCGATTTGGAATGAAACCGAAGGCCTGTGGCACGCCACAATTGGCGATGGATTGCGCATTCGTGCGCGCATACTCGTCTCCGGCATCGGCGGTTTGAACGTGCCCCACTACCCCAAGATTAAAGGCGTCGAAAACTTTGCCGGACCGAAGTTCCATTCGTCCACTTGGGATCACGGCGTCGCTCTCGAAGGCAAGAACATCGCCGTGGTCGGCACCGGGGCGAGCTCGATTCAGGTCGTTCCACAAATCGCTCCTCGAGCCGGAAAGCTCTACCTTTTCCAGCGCACCCCGCCGTGGATTGTGCCGCGGCTTGATTTTGTGATCCCGGAAAAGTGGAAGCAGCGATTCCGGCGTTATCCGCTAACGATGTGGGCATTTCGGCAGTACATCTTCTGGCGGCAGGAGTTCCGCGTGCTCGGATTTCTGGGCAATCGTTATATTCGTGGCAAGGCGACGGAAATCGCGACACGCCACATGCAAAGAAAAATCAATGATCCCAAGATGCGCGCAGCGCTGACGCCGAACTACGAACTGGGTTGCAAACGCGTGCTCGTCTCGGACGATTTTTATCCCACGCTAACCAGAGAAAATGTGGAGCTGGTCACCGAGGGCATTGCGGAAGTCTGCGAACACAGTATCGTAACGGCGGACGGCGTCGAGCGCCCTATTGACGTCTTAATCTTCGGCACCGGATTTCGCGCCACCGAGCCGCTCATCGGGATTCGACTCGTGGGCCGCGGCGGCCTGGAAATCCACGATGCCTGGCGCGATCGCATGAGCGCGTATTTCGGTGTCACCGTCAGCGGCTTTCCCAATTTGTTTCTACTACTCGGGCCCAACACCGGCCTCGGCCACAATTCCGTCGTGCTGATGATCGAAGCGCAGGTTCGCTACGTCATGAGCTGTCTCAGGCTCATGAAGCGACGTAAACGTCGCGTCCTTGAAGTCCGCAAGGAAACGCAAAGCAAGTTTGTTGCGGAGGTCCACCGCAGGTTGCAGAGCACGGTCTGGCAATCCGGCGGCTGCATCAGTTGGTATCAGGAACCGCTCACGGGGGAGAACACCACGCTATGGCCGGGCTCCGTTGTTGAGTACCTCCGTCGGACGCGCTCTGCCTCCGCGACCGACTACTTGCTTAGCTAGCGCGGTGGAATGGTGAGTACACGCTCGTTTGTATCCACTGCCGGCCTGTGCGAAAATAGATGGAGACGAGGGCATCATGAGCACATCGCTCGGCAAGCACGTCACGCTGACCAAGCCCGACGACTTCGGCAGCCTGCTCGAAGACGAAGGGATAATTTTTACAACGCTCGACAAGGCCGTCAACTGGGCGCGCAAAAGCTCGATTTGGCCGCTAGGTTTCGGACTGGCTTGCTGCGCCATTGAAATGATGTCCATGGCTGCCGCGCGCTTCGATGTGGCGCGTTTCGGCGCGGAAGTTTTTCGCCCTTCGCCGCGTCAGGCCGATTTGATGATCGTCGCCGGCCGGCTCTCGCAGAAAATGGCTCCCGTCATTCGCCAGCTCTACGATCAAATGCCCGAGCCGAAATGGGTTATTTCCATGGGCGCTTGCGCTACCTCCGGAGGCGTCTTCAACAATTACGCCATCGTGCAAGGCTGCAACCAGGTTCTCCCCGTCGATGTCTACGTTCCCGGATGCCCGCCACGGCCCGAAGCCGTTCTCTACGCCATCCTCCAACTGCAAAAGAAAATCGACAACGAGAAGGGCTCCTTCAAGCGAGCGCTTAATCTCTCGTAGTGGAACAGACTCCAGTCTGAGCCGACTCTCGGGCCCTCATGTCGAATCTCCTGCTGAATCCGTCGCGCGTTATTGTTCGCCACGCTGCTCTCTTCTGGTGGCCATCCGTTTTCTGGCTGTGAATTTTCATTCTTCGCGATCGCGTCCCGCCGCCTCCTCCGATCCTCTCTCCGGCTGGAGTTTAGTTTGGAGCGACGATTTCTCCGGCCTCTGACGGCTCTGCTCCCGATCCCGCCAAATGGACGTACGACCTGGGCGGCAAGGGATGGGGCAACCACGAGCTCGAGTCCTACACCAATCGCCCGGAAAACGCGCGCGTTGAAAAAGGAAATCTGGTCATCACTGCGCGAAAAGAATCCTACACCGGCGCGGACGGCATCACCCGCGAGTACACTTCGGCGCGCCTCAAGACACAAGGTCTTTTCGCGCAAACGTACGGACGCTTCGAGGCCCGCATCAAAATTCCGAAAGGGCAGGGCATGTGGCCCGCGTTCTGGCTGCTTGGCGCTGACATTCCCACCGCCGGTTGGCCGAAGTGCGGCGAAATCGACATCATGGAAAACGTCGGCAAGGAGCCCGGCACCATCCACGGTTCCTTGCACGGCCCCAGCAGTACCGGCCGCACGAGCGACCTGACCTCCATTTTTAGTCTGCCCAGCGGCCGGGATTTTGCGCGCGATTTTCATCTTTACGCCGTCGAGTGGGAGCCGGACATCATCCGTTTCTATGTCGACTCGAATCTCTACGCCACGTTCCGTTCCGATCAGTGGCCTGCCGGCGGAACGTGGGTTTTCGACCATCCTTTCTTCATGATTCTCAACCTGGCGGTTGGCGGCGATTGGCCCGGCAGCCCCGATGCCTCCACCAAATTTCCGCAGACCATGCTCGTCGATTACGTCCGCGTTTATACTAGGCGGTAGCTTTTTTTGCCGTATAGAAGGGATCACGCCGTCATGTCCACAACTCCTGATCCGGCACGCCAACTTCTACGTCATACGGTCGCGACCGTTGCTTACCGCGGCGGTAAAGCGCTGCGTGGCGCGCCCGATTCCTTCGCGGCATTCGTGCTGGGAGAGAACGGGCGCACCCCGGCGAAGATCCTCGCCCACATGGGCGATCTCTTTGATTGGGCTCTTTCGATGGCAAGCGGAGAGCAAGCCTGGCACGATTCCAAGCCTCTGCCGTGGGACGCGGAGGTTGCTCGCTTTTTTGCGTCACTGAAAAAATTCGATGAGTATCTTGCCTCGGCGGAGCCTCTGCACTGCTCTGTGGAAGGTTTGTTTCAAGCGCCGGTCGCGGACGCGCTGACGCACATCGGCCAGATCGCCATGTTGCGACGGCTCGCCGGTTGCCCGATTAAAGGCGAAAACTTTTTCAAAGCGGATATCGCCGCTGGACGTGTGGGTTTCGAACAAGCCGCCCCACGGCGCGAGTTCGATTGAGCAAGCGCGAATCTATTTCGCGCGGAGCAAGACTATTTCTCGGGGTTCACGGCGTGGACTTCAGTTCGGCCAGCCCTTCAGGAAATTGGAAACGATGGCCGTCCCGCCGAACCAGTCCAGGCGGCTTCCCGGCGCGTTATGGTCCTTGCGGACGTAGCCCATTCCAATCGCCTGCTTCAAGAAGGACGGAACAGCTGCCCTCGTTACGAAGCCCACGTCTTTTCCATCTGCGGTCAGCGTTTGGCCCACGGCTGGAACGCCGGCGCCGTCAAAAATAAGATCGACCCGCCGGCGGTTTACCTGGCCGCGTGAGCGCACGCGCTCGACAATCTCCTGTCCGGTGTAGCAGCCTTTCGTGTAACTGATGTGCGTAGTCTCGAGGCCCACTTCGTGCGGAATTTGTTTCTCCCCGAAGTCGTATCCAAACCAGGGTACGCCTTGCGCCAGCCGCTGCGCGCTCAGCGCCGCGTATCCCATCGGACCGCCGCCGTGTTTTTTCACAATT
Source organism: uncultured Acidobacteriota bacterium (assembly GCA_963824515.1). GTDB lineage: Bacteria > Acidobacteriota > Terriglobia > Acidiferrales > UBA7541 > Acidiferrum. Next base: position 570,435 of record CAWGPN010000001.1, on the reverse strand, counting down.
TCCGAAAGAATCTGCCACACGCTCGCCAGCTTTTCGCGCTCCACAAGGAATTCGCATCCGGCGACTCCGCCAGGAGATCGCTTCGTGAGCCAGCAGGGAATAGACGAAACGGTGGTTTCCATTCGGCCCAGCTCTTCGAGAGCCGAAAGGTCGGCCCCCGTGAGTTCGCGTGCTACCGCCGCCGCTTTCGGTCCCTCGATCCCTAACGTTCCGTAACGCTGGGATTCATCGGTGAGCGTCACGTCATCCATGATGATGTATTTGTCCAGCCATTCGATCAGCCGCTCGCGAATCATCGCGTAGGAAACGCAGAAGAGGCTTTCGGGCTGCGCGTAGGTTTCAATCTCCGCCAGAATGTGCCCTTGCGGGTTCAGAAGCAGCGACACAATACCCTGTCCCGCAGCAAGGTCTTTGATGTTATTTGTGAGGATGGCGTTCAAATAGCGCACGCGGTCGGGCCCGCTGAAAGAAAGATAGGCGCGGTAATTCTTGTCGGTCAGCGCCACGCTTTTGCACGCAAACTGCTTGCTCTGCCCGCGGATCAATCCAATGGTCCGGCAATTCGCAGCCGAACCATGTCCCCATGGTTGCACCGGCCCCCTTGTGAAGTGCGGTGAGCGGCGTTTGAATCGCCGCGCCGGAATTTGCCGTTTCCATGCATTCCCCTCATCCACCAGCTTAACAAACTGCGCGTTCCGCCGCGCTAGCAGCACTCCAGCAAGCTCCGGGGGCGAATGTTATACTCTGAAGATATGGGCGACGCAGTTCCCGCTTTCGATGCCGTCTCGCACGGGCTCATTCACATCACCATTCCGGTGGGCATGCTGCAATGCAATTGCTCAATCATTGGAGACCCTGCGACCAGGGAAGCGTTGGTGATTGACCCCGGCGATGAAGTTACGCGCATTCTCGAATTGCTTGGACGCCACAAGCTGACCGTCAAAGCCATCGTCAGCACTCACGCGCACATCGACCACGTCGGCGGACTCAGCAAGCTGCACCAGTACACTGGCGCTCCGATCCTCATGCATCGCGATGACCTGCCGCTCTATCACGGCATGGAAGTGCAGGCCGCCTTCCTTGGCGTGCCGACGCCGCAAATCGCCAAAGTCGATCAGCTCCTGAAAGAAGGCGACTCGCTGAACTGGGGCTCGTTCCAGGCCAACGTCATCCACACTCCCGGCCACACCCCCGGCAGCGTCTGCCTTTATATGCCCAAGGACGCCGGAGCCATCACCATCCCTTCGCCGCGACTTTTTGCGGGAGATACGCTCTTCGCCGGCAGCATCGGCCGCACCGATTTGTGGGGCGGTTCGATGGAGCAGATCACCGACTCGATCCGCGGCAAGGTGATGCAGTTGCCGGATGAAACCATCGTCTATCCTGGGCATGGCCCTTTGACGAGCATCGGCCAGGAGCGCAATACGAATCCCTTTCTCATTACTTCCTGAGCCCCCGCGTACCGCGTGCCTGGTTTGTGCCGCAAGACGCATCGAGACGTCGAAGAGGACGTGCAAGCAAGCCGGAATTTTCACCCGCCACCAGTCACGAGTCACCGGTCACTATCTGTCCGCCTCTGGCTCGTTTCAGCTCTTCCATGACGGATTGTACGAGCTGCTTCGCGTGCTCCAGCTCCTGCGTAATGATTCGCAAATCCATCACCGGCACCATCGGATTTCGCTGGCTTGTGCAATACACTCCATGCTGGCCCACCAGCACCAGCGCATTCGTCATGCGATCCAGCGACACGGCCAAGCGGCCGCGTTCTCGCCCGTACATTTGTTCGTAGTGCTCCAGCTCCTCTTTATGCTCGTCAAATGCGTTCATGGATGGCAGTCCTTCGCAGTGCGCTTGCCGCAAGCAGCCGCGCCAGCCGGTTGCACTTCGGGCACATGCGGCACTCACCAAACTTTACCCCATGCGGTGCGCGGAACATAATCCGCAGAAGCCAAAAGGAGACGTTGAACACGGTCCATGGGTGTAATCCGCGGGTTCAGCGGCGGGCAATCCGGTCCCTTGGCGAGTTTGGGAAATAAATCGGCTGGAGCAATCTGAAAATGCGACGATCCGACTTGGTGCAGCACAAGGAAAAGGAGAAGGGCGCGATTACGCGCACTTCCCAAATCGTCTTCGGTGAACGGCAGCACCTGCTTCGCGTTCTCGATTCGCTCGAAGGCACGGACCTGCCGATTGCGCGGCTGCAGTTGGAACGCCGCGTTCTGGAAGACTTGATTCATGCGCGCACGCGCGAGCTCAACCAAATCAATACCGCGTGGGACGAGAAAATCGGGCTCGTTCTGAGCGCCGATGCCAAACCCGAGATGCTCGAAAAGCTCGTGAAGCAGGCGCCGGAGGAAGATTTCTATTTGCTGCGCTTGATCAGCGAACATCCGCGCGCGAACGCAAAAACTCTCAATAAACTGGCCAAGCATCCCTACGGCGCGATTCGCGAAAACGTCGCGCGCCATCCGAACGCCGATGCCGGCACGCTGACGTGGCTCAGCAAAGACCGCAGCCAGCCGCTCTGGTATCTTGTCGCCTTCAATCCCAATACGCCCACGCCCTTGCAGCGCCGCCTGCGCGACCGCCTGAAAAAGCTCGGCGAAAACCAGCTCTCCAGGTAACCGGTTCCGTCATCCGCGATTTCGCTGCGCCGCTTTCTGTCCCCTGCTTTCCATAATTCGACGTCCGAAATCCTTGTACGCACCGCCTTGACGCAAATCGCAGCATCTCGAAAACGCTCCCGCTGAAATTGATTTCTCAATCCCGCCGGCGCAGAAAGCCGGTGTACAATGGCCCCGCTTCGATGTCACTGGGAGACTGCGTTACAAATCCTCGATGACCTGAATTCCGAACTCTGCCAATAGCAGCAGTCGCGCACGTAAGGAGGTGTCTTCAGCATGTTGATTCCACAACGCGGTGCACGTCGCGCCAGACTGAGGTATTCGTCGCCCATGAGCAAAGCCGTCCTGTTGTTCGCCTTTTGCGGCGCCATTGCGCCGTTTGCGTATTCGCGCCAGTCGGCTGGTCCTCAACCTGTTCCGCTCCCTCCGGCGATCCAAGCGCCGCTGGATACGCCCTACCCAGGCACCATTGGCCTGGTGGTTTCCGTGAGCGACGTCACGCACCGCGTGATTGACGTGCGTGAGACGATTCCAGTGCAGCCCGGCGAACTCACGCTCCTCTATCCCGCATGGATTCCCGGCAATCACTCTCCCACGGGACCAATTTCCGAACTGGCCGGCCTTGAAATTTCCGCGAACGGCAAAGCCATCGCCTGGGTGCGCGACCGCGTCGATATGTACGCCTTCCACATCCGCGTTCCCGCGGGCGTGTCCACTCTCGACGTGAAATTCCAATACCTCGCGCCGCTTAGCAAGGACCAGGGCCGCATTTCCTTCTCGTCGAACATGCTCGATCTCTCGTGGAACACCGTGGTGCTCTATCCGGCGGGCCACTTCTCGCGAGACATCCGCTTTGCCCCCAGCCTCGTGCTGCCCGAGGGCTGGCACTTCGCCTCTGCGCTCGAAGTCCGCTCACAGGAGGGAAGTCGGGTTGAGTTCAAAGACACGACTCTGAACACGCTCGTGGATTCGCCGTTGTACGCAGGAGTCAACTTTCTTCGCGAGGATCTCTCCTCTGATCCCGGCAACCGCGTTTTTCTCGATGTTTTCGCCGACTCTCCAAAGGATCTCGCGATTACGCCGCAAGAGTTGCAGTTCCATCGCAACTTGGTGCAGCAGGCGGAAAAGCTTTTCGGCTCCCATCACTACGATCATTACGACTTTTTGTTCTCGCTGAGCGACGTCCTTGGAGGGAAGGGCCTCGAGCACCATCAATCCAGCGAAGACGGCGCCAAGGCCAACTACTTCACGGACTGGGCCGCTGGCGTTTTTGGCAGCGATCTACTCGCCCACGAATACACCCATTCCTGGAACGGCAAATTCCGCAGGCCCGCCGATCTGTGGACCCCGAATTTCAATGTTCCCATGCGCGACGATCTGCTCTGGGTTTACGAAGGGCTCACCGAATATTATGGGTACGTCCTGGCGGCGCGCTCCGGGATGCGAACTCCCGCTGAGACTCGGGATCTTTTCGCTCTCACGGCCGCCAGTTTCGAGATAAGCCCTGGCAGAACCTGGCGCCCCCTCGTCGATACCACCAATCAACCGATCGTCTCCCAGCGCCGTCCGGTGACCTGGGTGAGCTGGCTCCGCGCCGAAGACTATTACCGGGAAGGGATGCTGGTCTGGCTCGATGCCGATACGAAAATCCGCGAATTGAGCGGCGGCAAGAAGTCGCTGGACGATTTCGCCCGGCTCTTTTATGGAATCGACAACGGCAGCTATGTCACTCGGACGTACACGTTCGACGATGTGGTCGCTGCCCTCAAGGAAGTTCAGCCTTTCGATTGGGCGGACTTTCTGCACAAACGCGTGTACGAACTTGCTCCCCGAGTCCCCGAAGATGGCATCTTGCGCGGCGGCTATCGCCTGGCGTTCAGCGATACTGCCCCGGACTGGTTGAAACACTCCGAAGGGCCGTTTGCCCGTGTAAACTTCGCAACTTCCCTCGGATTCGCCGTCAAACCCACCGGCGAGCTGGGAAGCGTCTGGTGGGGCAGCCCGGCCTTCAAAGCGGGCATGACGCCCGATATGTCGTTGGTGGCGGTGAACGGCGAAGCGTTCAGCATCGGGGTGCTTCGCGCCGCCATTACGAATGCGGAGAAGAATGCTTCTCCGATAAAATTGCTGGTCAAGCGCGGCGACGATTTTCAGACCATAGAAATCAATTACGACGGAGGTTTGCGGTATCCGTCGCTCTCGCGGGTCGATGGCACGCCGGACCGCCTCGATGAAATCCTCGCGCCTAAGTGATTCCGACTCGAACAGGATTCGAGCTTCCTTTACGTTCGAGTCGGCCTTGTGCGCCAGCTTTAAAACTTTTAGCTCGTCTGAATTGCTCCTAGGACTGTCCTGGACGGTCGGGACGATTTCTTGAAGACAAGGCCGATTGCATGGCGTTGTCGGATTCCTCCCTCCGTGCAAACCTGGTCCCGCCAACGTGGAAGTCTCGCCGGCCCGCTGCCGCATTGTTGCGACTTGTTTCACGCAAGGTGCGGATTTTGACTTGCCGAAGATAGTAGAATTGCGCCAGCCAATTTCCCAATTGAGGTTTAAGCCTTGCGGGATGGAAAATGACTGGCGAGGTTCCCGTGCCATCGGAAGGATGGCCATTCATACGCTCTCATAAGTGGGCGATCCTCCTTATTTCCCTTGCGCTGCTTGTGCCTTGTTTTTGGCACCGGCATATCGAGGCCGGCGATCTTTCGAGCCACGTCTATAACGCCTGGTTGGCCCAGCTAATTGAAAAGGGACAAGCGCCGGGCCTGTATTTCGTCCACCAGTGGGACAACGTTCTGGTGGACTGGATGCTGCTGCATTGTGCGAACCTCCTGGGATTTGCCGCCGCGGAAAAAGTCGTCGCTTCACTCTGTGTGCTGATTTTCTTCTGGGGAATTTTTGCTCTCATTACCGCCGCGAGCGGCCAACTGCCCTGGTTCCTCGCTCCGTGTATCGCCATGCTGGCCTACGGATATTCCTTCAACATGGGCTTCCTCAACTACTATTTGTCGCTGGGATTGGCGGCGGGCAGCCTGGCTCTTGTCTGGCGGGGAAGGGGACTGGCGCGCCTTCTCGGCTTGCTGATTGTCCCTTTCATACTGCTGGCCCACCCAATTGGAATCCTCTGGCTCCTGGGCTCGGGACTGTATCTGATTCTTTGGAGTAAGCTGCCGAGTTGGTGGAAGTTGGCGGTGCCCGCCGCTGCCGTGGGTGCCATGTTTGTTGTTCACTCCTATCTGGTCCGTCAGACTCGCTTCCCGGTCGATTGGAACCATCCCGCCATCTATCTCATGAACGGCGCCGATCAATTGACGCTTTACGGCCCGCGCTACGCTGCGCTTGGCTGGGCCGCGCTGATCTTTGGTGCGCTCTGCGTTCTCGTCGAGGTGATTTCCCGGCGGCGCGACACGTCTTTTTGGGAATGCTTGACGCTTCCGGCGGGTTTGTATTTTGTCGCGATTATTTCCGTGGCGCTCTTGCCGGAGAATTTGCGGCCTTCCATTTCCGGCGGCTGGATTGGCCTGCTGGCCTCCCGCCTGACTGCGATTGCCGCTATTTTCGGACTCTGCCTCATGGGATGCCTCAGGCCGAGAAAATGGCATCTGGCGGGTTTCGGTGCGTGCGCAGTCCTCTTCTTAGCTTTCCTATATCAGGACACTCTGACTTTGAATCGCATGGAATCTCAGGTGGAGCAGCTCGTTAGCCCCCTCTCTTCCGGAACCAGGGTAATGTCCACGATCTGGGCGCCGCCGGGCTCGCGCGTTTCCTTTGTCGGCCATTTCGTGGATCGCGCCTGCGTCCACCATTGCTTTAGCTACGCGAACTACGAGCCGGCCTCTGGCCAATTTCGCATTCGCGTTCGGCCTGGCAGCCCGGTCGTGGTCGCTTCGGACGACGACTCCGAGGATATGCAAGCAGGGGAGTACGAGGTCCAGGACGAGGACTTGCCGGCGATGGAAATTTATCAGTGCGACGTGAAAGACCTGACAAAGCTCTGTATCCGAAGCTTGGCGGCCGGGGAAAAGAATGGCCGCCTGGGCTATAAGCCCAGCCCCGATTGATGCCCGCTATCCCCTCTAGCGCCTGCCAAAATGGCGGTAGACAAATTGGCTCTTGCAGCAGGCCAATCTCGTGTAGAATTGGCTCAAGGTGAGAGACAATGTTGCCACTTCATCTCCAGCCTGAAAGCCACGTCCCGCTGTACGTCCAGCTTCGCGACCAATTGCGTTCGCTGGTGCACGCGGGCGATTTGCGCCCCGGCGACCGCATTCCCGCGAGCCGCGAACTCGCCATCATGCTCGGCGTGCACCGCACCACGGTAGCCAACGCCTACGCTGAACTGGAATCCGAAGGCCTGATCCAGGGGCACGTCGGCCGCGGCACGTACATCAAGGGCAATGGCAATGGCCTGAAGTTAACGCCTCCCGCGCCGCCCGTTCTCGATGGCAATGGCAGTCTCCGCTGGGAGCTGCTCTTCGCCGACGAACGCGGCGAAGAGGCGCTCAGCCGCTTGACGGCCAGCGCGCCGGAAAATGCGCTGTCTTTCGTGATGGCACGCCCCGCCGAAGAATATTTCCCCGTTGAAGAATTGCAGACCTGCGTGAATGCCGTGCTTCGCCGCGAAGCCACCGACGTATTGAATCTCGGTCCTTCGGACGGCTATGGTCCGCTCAAAGGAGCATTACTCGATCATCTTCGCGGCGAGGGCATCGCCGCGAAGGACGAAAATCTTCTGATCACCGACGGTTGCCAGCAATCGCTGGACATCATCAGCAAAGCTTTTGTGCGGCCGGGAGATTCCGTGATCCTCGAGAATCCCACCTACCCCGGCGTGATGGCCATCTTCCACGGCGCGCGGGCTCGCTGCCTGGGCATACCCGTGCAAACGCTCCCGGAGCCGGGAAAGGCCCTTGGCGCCGATCTGGAAGCGCTGGAAGCCACGCTCGCGGCGAATCGCGTGAAATTGATCGTGCTCACGCCGGATTTTCAAAACCCCACCGGCACGTCGATGCCGCTGGCATCCCGGCGCAAAGTTCTGGAACTTGCGGGACGCTACCAGGTACCGGTCGTGGAGGATCATATTTATGCGCGGCTCCATAGCCGCGACGAACGGACGCCTTCTCTGAAGCAACTGGACCGCGCGAATGTCGTGATCCACATTGACAGCTTTTCGAAGGTGGCTTTTCCGGGGCTGCGCGTGGGCTGGATTGTCGCCCCTGCCGCGGCCATCGAGCGCCTGCGCATCGTCAAGCAGACCACCGATTTGCACACCGACCAGCTCGCGCAAGCCACGCTCGCGGAATTCCTGCGGCGCGGTTGGTTCACCAGACATCTCGCGAAAATGCGCAAAGTGTATGCCTCGCGCCTCCAGGCTGCCGACGAGGCGCTTCGCAAGCACATGCCCGAGGGCACGCGTTGGACGCGTCCCGAGGGCGGGATGTGTCTGTGGCTGGAGCTGCCCGCGGGATTTGACGCCAGCGAACTGCTAATCCACGCAAAGGAACGGGGGGTTCTTTTCGCTCCCGGGCGCTATTTCTACGTGCAGAATCCGCTGCCGAACACACTTCGCCTTGGCTACGCGGGACTCGATGAGAAGGAAATCGCGCGCGGCGTCGCGACTCTGGCGGACACCTTGCGCGTGGAGATGCGCAAGCGGCAGCGCGGCGTGCGGCGTGCCGAACGAAGCCGTGTGGCGCTGGTTTGAGAAGAAGAAGTAATGAAGTAAAGAAATAATGAAGCAAAGAAGAAATGAGAGGCGGGATTGAATTGACGGACACGATCACGTTAGCGCCGAACCCGGCGAACAAGTGTTTTGGCTGCGGCGGAGCGAACGAGGCGGGCATGAAGCTCACGTTCGTGCAGGACAACGCGAATCGCAAAATTGTGGGACGATTTATATTGGGCGAGAGGTACCAGGGCGGAGGCGGGATGGGTCACGGCGGAATTATTGCCACGCTCCTGGACGAAGCCATGGGGAAAGTCTGCCGCTTCCGCGATGTTCGCGCAGTGACGGCGGAGCTGACGGTCCAATACTTGAAGCCGGTTAAGGTGGACGAAGAGATCGTCGTGGAGGGCTTCGAGACGGATACGAAGGGGCGCAACTTATTTTTCGCGGGCGAGATCCGCAACGCCGCCGGGGAACTTCTGGCGCGAGGCACGGGAAGATTTGTGGTTGTCGGGCAGAAGTAGGGCGCAGAAACGAGGCGCAGACACAAGACTTGGAAACAAACAGGAAGCTTGGAATCAAAGGATGAGGAAAAGCGGCGGTACGAAGAGATTTGCGGCGAGGATTCGCCGGAGAAATTCGATTCGAGAGGAGAAGTGAAATGGATGCGAAGAAAGTGAACGGCAGCGGCAATACGGGGAATCCCGAGAACGAATGGCGCGTGAAGGTCGGCTTGGCAGAGATGCTCAAGGGCGGCGTCATCATGGACGTGACAAACGCCGAGCAGGCCAAGATTGCGGAGAAGGCCGGGGCGTGCGCGGTTATGGCGCTCGAGCGCGTGCCGTCGGACATCCGCAAGGAGGGCGGCGTGGCGCGCATGGCCTCGATCAAGATCATTCGCGAGATCATGAAGACGGTGACGATTCCTGTGATGGCCAAGGTGCGCATCGGACATTTTGCCGAAGCGGAAGTGCTGCAAGCGCTGGAAGTGGATTTCATCGATGAGAGCGAAGTGCTGACGCCAGCCGACGAAGAGAATCACGTCTGGAAGCACGATTTCCGTGTGCCCTTCGTTTGCGGCGCACGCAATCTCGGCGAAGCGCTGCGGCGCATCGCGGAAGGCGCGGCGATGATTCGCACGAAAGGTGAAGCAGGCTCCGGCAACGTCGTTGAAGCGGTCCGCCACATGCGCACGATCGTGAGCCAGATGAAGAAGCTGACGACTCTGCGCGATGACGAGCTGATGCACGAGGCGAAAGAATTAGGCGCGCCGCTCGATTTGATCCGGCAGATCGCCAAGACGGGCAAACTTCCCGTGCCAAATTTTTCCGCCGGCGGCATTGCCACTCCGGCGGACGCGGCGCTTGTCCGGCGGCTTGGGGCGGAGGCAGTTTTCGTGGGCTCGGGTATTTTCAAGTCGAGCGATCCGGAAGCCCGCGCCAAGGCCGTCGTGAAAGCCACCACGCACTTCGATGATCCGAAAGCGGTCCTGGAAGCGCATGAAGAGCTTGGTGAAGCCATGCGGGGAATCGATGTGCGCCAGCTCGAAGAGAAGGACATGCTTTCGACGCGCGGCTGGTAAAAAACGCTCGAAGCATCATCGACGGGACTTCTTAGGGGAGCGGAATGCTGTGCCCCTACAATCGTAACGTCCTCCACAAGGCAAGGGAGCGAATGACTTGAAGATTGGGATTCTGGCAGTGCAAGGCGATTTTGCAGCGCATGCGGCGATGCTCGCCGGGATGGGCGTCGAAACGGTAGAGGTTCGCACGGTTGAAGACCTCGAAGGCTGCGACGGCCTGATACTACCGGGCGGAGAGAGCACCACCCAACTGCAGTTTTTGCAGGAAGAAGGCTTGTTTGATGCGGTGAAGCAATTTGCGCGCGAAGGCGGTGCGATTTTTGGAACCTGCGCGGGCGCGATTCTGCTAGCCACTGAAGTTAAGAATCCCGCGCAAGAGTCTCTGGGATTGCTGGACATGACCGTTTTGCGCAACGCGTACGGCCGGCAGCTCGCGAGCGACGTATTCCTGGGTTCGAGCAAGCTGACGGACCTGCCCATGGAGATGGTCTTCATCCGCGCGCCTATCATTGAGAGCGTGGGACCCGGCGTTCAAGTCCTCGGCGAGTACGAGGGCAAGCCGGTGATTGTGCAGAAGGGCAGGATATTGGCGGCGACGTTTCACCCCGAGTTAACCAACGATTCCACGGTGCACCGATATTTTCTGGATCTGGTAGCGAGCCAGGCTAAGACGACATCCCTCGCGAGATAAGAGCGGCTGCAGCTCTGGCTGTGGCCCCCACCCGGTTTTCCGTAAGTGCAGATTCTAAAGGGCTTTAAGTCCTTTGTTCTGTAAGTGCGGATTCCAAAGGATTTAGAAGGCCTGTTTTCGCAAGTGCGGATTCTAAAGAACTTATGGGATTTGGGCACAAAAAAAGTGGCAGACGGGCTGCCGCACACGGCAAGAGACGATTGTACCTAGAAGACATAATATCTCGATATATCATAAGAGTCAAGGGAAAAATGGATTGCGTCCTAATTTCGGCGCGTGCCTGCGCGGCTCACCGATCTTAGGCGGGCGCGAGTCTGATGTCTGCGCCGTGTGCTGATCAGCAATGGCTTTCCCCTCGCCATAATTCGCGAAAGCGGGAGCAGGGCTCCCGCACTCCAAATTAGGACACCACCGAAAAGTGCATCGTGAGTCAAAGCTCTTCCAAAATGTCGCCTGCTTTAGCTCTTTCAAAATGTTCCCTTTGAGGGGATCGGGAAGGGTTGCGGATAGGGGCGCTGAAGTGCAGTCCTGCACGAGGACTACACGGTCGGTGGTTGGGGTCGAGTTGCTGTTATAAACAAGACGAAGTAGGCTGACGGAGGAGAATGAGTTTCGATGGATGAGAGCGCTCGGAGGAAAGTGTTGTTTGTCTGCCTCGGGAATGCATGCCGGAGCCCGATGGCGGAGGCTATTTGCTTGCGCAATGCCGCGGACGTGATCGAGGCGTCGAGCGCGGGATTGACGCCGCTCGGGCGGGTGGAGGCGATGACCAAGCAGACGCTGGAGCGAAATGGATATTCCGCGGAAGGACTGGAGTCGAAGGCACTGCTGCGGCAGGCTTTGGAGGAAACGGGTATGGTGATCAATATGAGCGGGTACTCCGGGAAGTTCGTGTTTGAGGGAGCCGCCCTAGTTGAGGACTGGCCTGTCGAAGATCCCTATGGCGCGGACGCCGAGATTTATCAGAGAATCTTCGAGGACATAGAGCGGCGGGTCGGGGAACTAGCGAAGAGACTGAGAAAGTCTAAAGGCGTGACCGCCAGAGAGAGTAAGAAGGTCGGGAATATCAAAAAACGGGGCGGGAGCATGCAGTAGAAGGCGGCTTTGCGGCGTGGCCGAGGAGAAGGATTTTGCGGCGAGAGAAGACCAGCGTTTCACAGGAGGACTACCTCAAGGCGATCTGGGAGATGCTTGAGGAGAATCAGGCGCCGATCAGCGCGCGGCTAGCAGAGGAATTGAATGTTACGCCACCCGCGGTGACGGCAGCGCTGAAGCGCATGACGCGAGACGGGCACGTACGGGTGGACCGTTGGGGACGAATCGACTTAACGCACAAGGGGCGCAAGGAGGCCGAGCGGCTGGCGCTGCGACATCAATTGGCGGAGATGCTGCTGACGGAAGTGATTGGGCTCAACTGGTCCAAGGCGCACGACGAAGCGGAGCGGCTGGAGCACGGAATATCGCCCGAAGTGGAGGCGCTGCTGCTGAAACGATTTGGACACAAGAAGACTTGCCCGCACGGAGTACCAATGCGGGGCGGGGTGGCAAAACTGCGAAGCCAGGGAGCGGTGCTGCTCTCGGATTTGCGCCCGGAAGAGCACGCGGAAATTTTGTGCGTTTATGAAAAGGACGCGCAGTTTTTGGAGTTTCTGGAAGGACTGCGGTTGCGGCCTTCGACCAAGCTGGAAGTGTTGAAGCGGGAATACGATGAGACGATGACGCTGCGTGCGGCGGGGCGGACGATTCATTTGGGGAAACCTGCGACATCGCGAATTTGGGTGCGAAGGGTGGCGGCGTAAAGCGAGACCAAGTCGCGCGCCTGAGCAGGTTCAACTGGTCGCGCCCGCGGGCTGCGAAGGCTTCAATGTGGGAGACCGCGAGTGCCTGCTGCCGTCTCAAGGTTGTGCTCCAGGTGGTGGAGGTTTGACGGTTTTTTCCAGCCATGGAGAAGGATGAGTGTTGAAGAAGCCGAAGGCCCGGAAATCCTTGGCTCCGCCAAAGATCCATATGCCATTTGGGCCGCCGTGCGCCGCGAGGCGGTTGATGACTTGTCGGACGGTCACGTTGCTTAGCGTCACAGTCCAGGGCTCCGGCGGGTAGGGGTCGCCCCCGCCCACCTGCGCGACGGCCAGCTGTTCGAAGGGGGGAGGTAATTGGCGACTAATCTCGAATAGTCCCTTTTGAACGTCTGATGCATTACTTAGTCGGAACTTCGCTAGCTTACGATTCAGGAGGTGGGTCGGGTCAACAACGACGGCCAGCGGATAGACGTTAACCCTGGCTGTATCCACCGACCATGCATAGCGAGCGTCGGTTTGACACAGCGCGTCGAGTATTTCGCGAATAGATTTGCCTTCCAATCGAAAGCTAAACTTGGGGTCGGGCAGTTCGGGGTCGGCTAGTTTTGTCTTGAGAATCTTTTCGAACCCAAATCCGAAGGGTACGGTGCTACGCGCAAGCTTCCATAGCCCATCAAGAATGGTCTCGTTGTCCAGTTGGAACTCCCGAACTTTAGCCTCCAAGGGTTTGTTGGTCGGGTCACTGTCAATTGAGGATTGCTGCGTCGCGGGACGCATAGACGGCGTCAGTACGAACACGACAACCAGGAATGCAAACTTACGGTTATGTCGGAGCCCGTTCATTGGTTTGGTCCCTGGTTGGTTAGGGCGATGCCGACGCCCACATCTAATTAGCGTGCTCGCAGTCATTGCGCGAAACTCAGATTAAACTGTTGAATTGACCCGCAGTGAGTCTCGCGGTAGACCCAAATCCCGTGTTTGTTTGCTCGGGCTATGGCATTCAGGGCATCGAGCAACGTCACGTCGTGTACTCGAATACCGAGTGGTTTTTTGGGTGGGGGTGTCCCCTGAACCATGCTGCCCAGCCCCGGGCCTAATGCATTTTGAGCCAATCCGAGCTTGGTCGCAGCACGCGTCACCTGAGGAGAAGAACTGAGGAACGTCACGGCTGATACCGCATCCGACACGCGGCCTGAGTCATAAATATCCAGATGAGTTCTGAGCAGAGCAGGGAGACCTGTTGACGGCTCCAGATTAACCACTCCTTTTCTCTTCCTCCAAACGTAAGTGGAATCGCCAGCGGTTATACTGTTAAGTACGTCTAGCAAGGTGATTCCGTGAGGACGGACCATCGGCAGCGGCTGGCCGGAACACCCCTCGACGAAAGCTACTCCGCCGGGAACCCCTGAGACCAACAGAGCACCTTGGAACGCTGAGACGGCTGGAAGCGAGCGGTCGCCGATCCTAGCGGGACGTGTAAGAACGTCCTCTTGAGAGGCCGACGCTGTCTGCCGACTGGCCCGGAGTGACGGAAGCAACGCCACTGCAGGCAGCGTCATCAAGAAGAAGGACGTGGGGGTTCGCATGTTGTCGCCTCTTCGCCACCCGCACTGGCTTCGCTCACTCCTTAACTACAACAGCCGTTGGAATTGCGTCTCCCCAATGCAGCAAGTCCCAAACAGGTTGTTCATCGTCGGGGATCGGGAAATTGTTCCAGAGTGTCAAAGTCCGACGAAAATGTGTAGCCGCGACTTCTGTATTCGCAGAGAACGTGACAATCCAAATTTTACGTGATGAGACATCGACTAGTGCGTCAAGACATTCCTCCACGCTCGATCTGTGAAGGTCAACGGTGACTTTGGCTTCATCTGGGTTGGTGAGTAGACTTCCAATCTTGCCACCAGGCTTTTCGTTACCACGCAAGGAAAAGTTTTTAGTTTTGAGTTTCGATCTCATTAGATCGTGAAGTCTTCGGGAAGCAGCTTCCACCGGAACATTACTCACCTCGAATCTGTCTAAAACAATTGTCAGCGGATTTTCGCGTTCTGGAACGAGAGCGGCGGACCAAATACGAATGATCCGCGGCCTGAGATCAATCCTGTACGTTGGTTGAGTGGCCACAATCGCTCGCAGGATGTTGAGTACGGTGGAATCCTTCCAAGACAGATTCAATTTCGCTTGAGCATTGCGATTGTCCGTCCATTCGATGCCCATCGGTATCTGGAAATCCGAGGCGAATTTTGTCAGCGCCTCCGCGAAGTTGTTGGATACAAGCTGGTATTTGTGAACCTTCTTGCTGAGCAGCGGGGCCAAGTCAGTGAGGCCCTTTTCGTTACCATTGGCTCGCGGTGCTTGGTAACTGCAGAGAACACACAAACTCCAGCTCAGCAGTATAAATCTTATGATATTACTGACCATTTACCGTCACGTGGTCGCAAAAGTAAGAGTCGTTCTGAGTGATTACGAAGGCTCCCAGATGAATGGCTTGGGTCGCATTTGTTGGACCGCCAGCTACACAAACATTATTAGAGCGGCAGATGCTTGAACACACGTTTAGACTCTGTTCTTCGAATTGTCCGGTGTTGCTCGTGTATACCCCACAAGGTCCGGTGTTGGCTGGTGTACAGGTTGTCACATACCCTGTAATCATCAGATTATTCGGCGTCGTAGTTGTAATTACATCCCATACAGGCAGCGCCGCCTGAATCGGCTGAGGCGGATTTTCCTGGTCATTAACCTGGTACATAAAACTACGCACCATGCCACAACCGGTCTGTGGGTTACCGTGGACATCAGTGTATGTGCACGAACTCTCGGGCGTCGTCGAATCGGTCCCAGCGACGATGGAAAGGCTCGTCGGTATCTGCACGAGGAAGTTTACCGCTGGGCTGGTTTGTCCTGCTGCTGTGACTGTGATAGATCGGTTTCCCCCAGAGGCAGAGCTTGAAATAGCAAAACTCGCCTGAATCTGGGTGTCGCTTGCCGAGTTGATAGTAACGGTGATTCCGGAGCCTGCATTAACCGATGGGCTCGTGCCGAAACCTTGGCCGCTGAGTGTAACGCTTGTCGTTTCACCAACCGGCCCCTTTGTCGGCGAGATGCTGTCCAGGCGCGGCTTGACCGTGAGGGTGCCGAAGGCGCGGGCGGAGCAGTTATTAAAATCGAAGGCCTCTGCGGCGATCTGCACGCTGCCGGGGCTATTGCCTTGGTAAGTCCCGCTGGCGCTATCACTGCTTACTAGGCCCGCAATGCTTGGATTTGCGGATCCCCAGGCGGAGAAGTAGGCTCCTCCGTTATCGGGAACACCTCCAACGACGTTACAAGCAGCCGCGCAGCCGCAGCTTCCTGGGCAGCTCCCGCAGGTGATCGGAGTTCCGTAACTTGTCCCTTGCTGATTCACTTGAAGGCTCAGATCATCGAGTGTCGCATCGCACAGGATGGTTATCTGGGGGCAAGCGAAGGGCCGCGCGATTCCGGTGGCGAGGTCGGCTTGCACCAATTGCCCGAAGATCTTGGGTAGGACCAACGAGAACCAGGAGGCAATTCCGTTCGTGGCGGCCTTGGGTAAGACCCTTCCTCGGGCGTCGGGCTGCTGCTTGTTGACGATGTCGTTCAAACGTAGCGGGAAGGTCGCCAGGGGAGGAACAGAAAAAACCTTATTCCAAACATGGCCGTCAGCGTAAATGAAGACGGCGACAGAGTTTCCCTGGTGCTGGTCGGGATTAAAGAGCAGCAGGGTGGACGAAGACGATCCGTCGATGCGCCAGGGGTGTTGACCGCCATTAAATACTTGCGCCGAATCCTTCCAGGGAAGCGGGACGCCTATGGGGGCATCAGGAGACGAGGAGAGCAGTTCCACATCGGTTATGACTTCGCCAGCGGCGCCGTCGGTTTGCACGATGAGTGAACGATCCAGACCTACGTCACCCGAAAAGGCTTCCGGGTCAATATTCTGAAGTGACGTGCCTCCAGGGGGGATGTTGACGGTTGCTATGGCGTTCTCCCGGCTGTACTTGTCGCTGCCTCCGCTTAATAGGATGACTGCTTGCCTTGGAGAGCTCGCAAAGTTGGCCAGTGACATCTGAAATCTGGGCGAGCGCAGGCCGAGCAAAAGGCTCTCGCCGACGAACCCGGGGTATATGGCCGTTGAGGAACGCAGCGAATTGACATCTGTGAATTGCATACCGCGGATACGGCGATCGTCGCCCTGACCTTCCGCCGCAAGTCCAAAAACCGCGAACTCCTTCTGTGGTGCGGTTGACGACACCTGGATGCCTACATTGTTAGGATGCGGCTGCCCGGTGAGAAAGCTTGCATCCAAGCTAGAAACTTTTTTGGGTCCGCCTTCGAGGCACGCTTGTACCAGTAAGGTTTGGCTCGGATTGATGGAGATGCTGGGACTCCTTCGACGTCCGATCTCGGCCAAGCAGTCAACTCTGATCGTTCGTTGCCTGGCGCTAAGGCTGCGAATGGCAACGATTGGTGCCGCAACGATACTGCTGGCAACGGACCTGAAATTGGCGGTTTGTGATTCGTCCATTATCATCGCGAAGTCTTCCTCGACGTCATTGAGCGCGCCACTGGCGGTGCGGCGGCTGATGGACAATTGCGCAGCCATAGTTGACATCCGATGGGTTATCAGGGTAGCCGAGCCAATCGCTGGCCCGTAGTGTGACGCGGCGTTGAGAAGATCCCGAGTCTTCAGTTGCAGGGATGCGTTGGTCTCCAACGTGACCGTCGTCCTGGCCAAATCGTTTCCGTTGAGGTCCGATAAGAGAACGTCAACGGGGATGGGGACCCGCAGGTTGTTGACCATCGTTATCTGGCTTGTGGTTTGGTCGTCCTCGATAAAAATGGGCGCCACCCACGTCATGGGCGTCACAGGCACGGGCGTCTTTGTAACAGGAGGCGTTTGCGCTCGCGGGAGCCACGCGGAGCGGCTAAAGGGGAGCGAAGCGATCAGGCAGACGACCGCGAGGATGGAAAAGGAAACCAAGCTGCGGGGGGGGGGGCAAATCGGGACATGAGAGCCTCACAGGGCGCAGAATGACGCGAGGGTAGTTCCGGGGACTGTTAATGTCAAGACAATATTCAGGGGTGGACGATACTGGCGTCCATTTGAGCGGGACGTTCGAACCGAGCGCGCCCGGGAAAGACCGTGGGTTTTTGAAAGAGGCTCGATGTATCGTGCCCCTACACTTCCCGGGTGACAAGCCGCTGTGTTGGCTAGGAGCGCTGGTCAAGGAGGGTTTTGAGGCGGGCGTAGCCGGAGCGGCTGACGGGGAGGCGAGTGCCATCCCTAAGGATGGCAAGACGACTGTCTTTGCCGTATGGCTCGATGCGCACGACACGCTCGAAATTGACGACGTAAGAGCGATGGACGCGCACGAAAAGCTCGGGGTCGAGGCAGGCCTCGAGGCTAGAGATGGTCTGCTGCTTCAGATGTTTTTTGCCTTCGCTGGCGAGAGCAACATAGTCGTCCTGAGCTTCCGCGTAGTCGAGCTTTCCGACGGGGATCAGAGTAACGCGGGTGCCATCGCGAACGACGAGGCGGTCCAGAAAATGTTTTGGCGGGCGGGCCGCAGCGGCCAGATCCGGAGGGGGCGGCAGCTTTTCGCCGATGCGTGATCTTGCGCGTTCGATCGCCGCTTCAAAGCGCTCGCGGCCGATAGGCTTCAAGAGATAGTCAACGGCGTGCACTTCGAAGGCGCGCATGGCGTACTGGTCGTAGGCGGTGACGAAGATTACGGCGGCGTCCGTGCCGATGAGCTCGAGGACGTCGAATCCGGAAAGCTTGGGCATTTGCACATCCAGAAAAATCAGGTCGGGCTTGTACTCGGCAACGGCTTTGACGGCTTCAAAACCGTTTCCGCACTCCGCCGCAATCTCGATCTCCGGATGCGTTTGAAGGAGTTCGCGAAGGACCAGACGCGCGAGATCTTCATCGTCAACGATGAGGGTACGAATCCTCTTGTCGTCCTTCTTGCTCAATTCCTCACCTCTTCCTTGGCGGCCGGAAACGATACTTCCACCCGGAATCTTCCGTTTTCGGCGCTCACGCGCATATTTGCTTCCTTGCCGTAGCGCGCTTCGAGCCTTTCCCGAACATTCTTCAGTCCCATTCCGCTCTTGCGCACGGGTGTGGACTCCGGATCGAAGGTATTTTCAATAGCAAGTGAAGCACGCCCATTGCCGGTCCGGCTTGAGAGGTGTACGAGTCCTCCGTCCGGGAGATGGGCAATGCCGTGGGTGATGGCATTCTCGACGAGCGGCTGCATGAGGAGAGGGGGCAACTGGATGTCTTCGGAATCTTGCTGAACGTCTTCCTCCATCTTAAGTCGCGACCCAAAACGCACTTTCTCAATGGCAAGATAGCAGTGGAGCAGCGAAAGCTCTTCGGAAAGAGGAACACTCATTTTCTCGCCGAGTCCCAGAGTCATGCGTAGAAACTCGGCAAGAAGAATGCACATTTCACGGGCCTTCGCGGGGTCCACGCTCGTCAGGGCGCTGATGGAATTGAGGCTATTGAAGAGAAAATGGGGATTTACCTGGGCCTTGAGCGCTTTCAATTCCGCATCACGAGCGAGAATGCTCGTCTCCATGGCCCGAGCCTCGGCCTTGCGGGAATCCTCAAGCGCCAGGATGACGTAGTGAGAAGCGACGGAAAGGAGATAGAGCAAGAAACCGACACCAAAAAGAACTGGGATTTGCGGAGCGAAGCGACTATCCAACCCGTGAAACGAAGGCATCGCCGAAAGAGCGTAAGCAAGCACTCTTGCGAGCTGAACCCATAGAAAACTGATAATTACGGCCGCAGCCAAATGGGTGAAGCGGAGACGCAGGAAGGAAGTGCCCTGGAGGGGGGAGGCTTTGCAGGTATACCAGGCAGAGAGGCAGACGAATTGATAGACGAGACAAAGAGGAACGATGAGGACGGTGGCATCCAGCCAGCCGAGATGGCCGGGGACGGCTATTAAGTAGATGAGAATGCCGGCCAAGGGGGTCCAAGCCAGCAGGTAGAGGCCGTAGCGATTGATGGGTGTAAGAAGTGGGTGCATAAAGACCGCTTAGTTGCCGATCTCCACGCCTCCGAAAACGACGGTGCCGGTGATGATGAGCGTTTTTCGCTTGGCGTCGGGTGAGGCGACCGTTCTGGGCTGACGGGTTTTGTCCTCGAGACCGCCGAAGACGGGAAGACTGCGAGAGTTGACGTGCCAAGTGTCTGGCACGCGGAGTTCAACGCCGCCGAAGATACAACTAATTTCCAGAACGGCCTGGTCGTCAATGTCCGCGTCACGAAAGTCGAGTTCGAGGCCGCCAAAGATAGCGGTGACTTTGCCTGCCTGGAAATGCTGTCCCGTGTAGCGCCGTTCGCAAGCTCCGAAGATGGCCGCGGCGGTCATGGAGGTATCCGTATCCATGCTGGCGTCCACGATGCGCTGGCGGAAGGCTTCGGCGGCGCCGGGAGCCGTCCAGTCAACCTTGAATTTTCTTCGTAACGCGCCGCGCGTTTCCAAGGAACCCCAAATCATGAGGACTCCGACGGCGATAATCGCGAGGGGCCAAATGTCGGAGAAACTCAGATGAAGGAAGCCAAAATTGTTCAGTTCAAGAAGGGCGCCGGCAGCAATGAGCAGGAATCCAAAAGCGCGACCGCTCTGGTTAAAGATATACATGACCCCGCCAATGACGAGAAGCAGAGGCCAGAAGCGGTAGACCTGGCCAAACGGCAGGATGTCCATGTGGTCGAGAAGCAGAGCGACACCAACCAGCATGATGACGAAACCCCAGACGAGGCCCCAACGGAAGTCGCTGGCCACGCCGATTCCGGGCCGCTTGCGCTGCTGTTGATCCTGCTGGTCCATCAGAGGTCTCCATTCGCAGAATCAGGGACGCCCCGCCGGTTTAGAACCGCTCTTGCCGAAGGACCGGCCTTCCAAAGGACGGCACCAACCACGATGGCGGCGAGTGCCAAGAATAGTATCAAGATACGGGAAATGATGGAGAAGTAGTCGATCTGGTGAAGCGCGGCGGCGCGGACGGTATTCAGGATCGAGAGGCCAAGCGCAGGCAGGACGCCGAGGAGGCCATCAGTCATTCTGCCCACGAGGTGTTGTAGCGGGGCGGCAAGAAAAGCCAGGTCGGCGGCAAGAGCGGCCAAGCCGAGCGCCACCAAGATTCTTCCCAGATATCCCTTTTGTCCGTAACCAGCCGCTAGCCCTCTTGCCATGCTCCCCTCCAGATCGGGCGTTCTCACTGCCCAGGGACGAAGGTACCGGGTGCCGTGGGAGCGCGCATTTGGTTTTCGGCGGGCGGGGCGATTTTACCGGCCAACGCAGGAAGGCATCGGCGAAAGGGGGAAGAGAGTGACGCGGGGCGGGTACTAGGCCCCTCTTGCAAAATCGCGCGAATGCACATAGGGTATGCGCAACGAAAGGCTGATTCTTCCTACCATCTCATTGCCGAAGTCATCTGAAGGCGAACGGAGATAGTCTTGCGAGCAAACAAAGCAGGCGGCCATGGAGTCGGTGAATGGCGCTGGATTCTGTATGTTGCGCTGGCTCTCGCGGGAGGATTGCTGACGTTCGTGGGCGCGCGAGCGGAGCAGAAGGCGAGCGACCAGGCCACGTTTCGAAAGCTTATCGACGCGTATTGCGCGGCGTGGAGCACGGGCAACGCAGATAGCCCGGCGCGATTCTATGCGAAAGAAGACGGGCTAGTCTTTTACGACCTAGCTCCGTTTGCGTATCACAGTTGGAAGGAATACCGCGAGGGCGTTAAGAAGGAGTTCTTCGACAACATGGCGAGTGGGACGCTGAGCGCGGGGAAAGATCTGAAAGTGAGCCGCCATGGGAGCGTGGCGTGGACTACCGTGCCCATGCATTTATCGGAAAAAACAAAAGACGGTAAAGTTGTGGAAATAGAGATTCGCTATACGGGGATCTGGGAGAGAAGGGCATCCAGGTGGGTGCTGGTCCACGAGCATCTTTCAGCGCCGCTGGCGGGAAGTTAAAACAAGGGAAAAGGGGGGGCGGGCCACGAGCCCGAGTAAGACCATGTTCAAAACTTTACGGTACTACTGGAATGTCGCGCGAGGATATCGCCTCCATCCATGGAAAAGCCCCTATCTGCGCTGGCGCTTTGAAACTTTTCTCGGCAATGAAGCCGCGAATCTGGATGCCCGGAAATTCTTCCACCTTTCCTGGAAGTACCGTTCGAACATGATGAATTTTGTGGATTGGGCCGCGGAAAGGCGGCGGGTCCAGAGGCACATACGCCGGCCCGCCTGAATCCCCCTCCAGCAATTCGCATTTAATAGCAAAAGCCCGCCGCGAAGGGATGGCGGGCGTATAATTTGAATGGAAGGAGGATCGGCTTGTGAGCGATTTGAAGATCCTCCAGAAAAGCGAAGAGCTGCAGGAAGGGCGCTGGTGGGAGGCGGAAGCCGGCGGCCGGGTTCATTGTTACCTCTGCCCACGCCATTGCCACATCCACGAAGGGCAAGCTGGTTTTTGCTTTATCCGCGTCAACCGAGGCGGGAGACTGTATAGTCTGGGCTACGGAGCGCCAGCCGCCCTGCAAGTGGATCCCATCGAGAAAAAACCGCTGAATCATTTCCTGCCGGGTAGCCGCGTTTTCAGCCTGGGGACGGCCGGATGCAACATGGGATGCCTTTTTTGCCAGAACTGGGATATTTCCAAGTCGCGCCAGGATCAGGTGCGGGCGCAGAGAGTGGCGCCGGAGGAAGTGCCTTTGCTGGCGATTCAGCACGGCTGCGATTCGGTGGCGTTCACCTACAACGAGCCGACCATTTGGGGCGAATACGTAATCGATATTTGCAGGGCAGCGAGGGAATACGGGCTGAAAACCGTGATGGTCTCGAATGGGTACATCACGCACGAGGCGTTTCACGACATCTATGACCACATTGATGCGGCCAACATCGATCTGAAGGGTTTCACGGAGAGCTTTTACGGAAAAACCACGCTGACGCACCTGCAGCCAGTGCTGGATACGCTCGAATGGCTGAAAAAAGAAACAAACGTGTGGTTTGAGATTACGAACCTAATGATTCCCACCTTGAATGACGCCCCCCTCGAAACGCGTAAGGTTTCGGAATGGATATTGGAGCATCTCGGGGCGGACGTGCCGTTGCACTTTACCGCGTTCCACCCTGACTTCAAGCTGCGAGACAAGCCGCGGACGCCGCCTGAAACGCTGCATCGGGCGAGAGCGATCGCACTGGAAACAGGGCTCGAATACGTCTACGAAGGAAATATCTTCAGCGATGCCGGGAATACGAGTTGTCCCAGGTGTGGCGAGTTGCTGATCCGGCGCTCGTGGCACGACGTGCTTGAGAATCGTCTGCTGCGCGGGGCGTGCCCGAAGTGTGGCGCGGCTATTCCGGGCGTTTGGGAGAAGCGGACGGATGGGCGGCAGAGAGAGCCGGAAGCGCGAAGAACGGCGGGGAATTTCGAGCACCTGAATTTATGAGGACGCGGCGCAGGGCGTAGGACGGAGAGCTTTGCGGTCTTTGTTCGCGTTCGCCATTTGCCGGAACAGCACAAGCCCACTGCAATCGCTCAGGGGTGAAACGCGTAATATCCGGGCCCGACGCGCATGCCGTGGTGCCACGCCACCGGAAAAGCCCACCACACCAGCATGCCCACAATGGCCTGACCGACCGCCAACGGGATAATGTTGCGCACCTTCGAGAAGAGCCAGCTCATGGCGATGCCGCCGAGGAACGTTAACGGCACAAGAACAGGATTTGGCCAATGCATGGCGGCAAAGATGGTCCCGGCCACGACTGCGGAGACGCGAGGATCCTGGAAAGCGTAGAGAAGGCGGTTAGTAAGGTAGGAATTTAGCGCGACCTGCTGGAGGAGACAAAATGCGAAGTAACCGACGAAGCGTTTTGAATCCACCAAGTGAAACGTCAAGCGGTGGAAAGCTCCAAAATATAGCGCCACCGGAAGAACGGCGAGGATAAATATGGCGAAAATGCCCAGTCCCTGGCGTGTCGCCAGCCAGAGATTGCCGGCTCGCCAGCCGAGAGTTGCGGGAGTGTCGCGATGCAAAGCGAAGCTTGCGAGAAGCCAGAGGGGAAAGCCGATCCAGGAATTGGGCCGCGCGCTTTGAAGTTGCCAGATGTACCAGACGATGTATGCAGCGAGGCCCAGAGCCTCCGCTAGAGTCAAGATACGGTAGCTAGTCTTGGGCATCGGCCTTGGAGTTGGAAAGAGACGGAGAATTGAACACGCCGAAAGTCAGCGAGCGCTTCGAAACGGGCAAACGTTCGACAGCAGCCGAAAGTAAAACTTTTCGCATTTTTCTGTGCTGCCCGCGCGTCCAAATTGAAAAAAACATCATAGGTGAGATGATGGGACGTTGAACGCGGTTGCGTTTGAGGGAAAGATGGGGATCGAACATCGGCACAGGGTGCTCATACTGGGCGGAGGATTTGGAGGGCTGAATGCGACGCAAAAACTCAAGCGCGCGCCCGTCGAAGTCACTTTGATCGACCGCCGCAACTTCCACCTGTTCCAGCCATTGTTGTATCAGGTGGCCACGGGGTCGCTGTCGCCGGGAGAAATTGCCGCGCCGCTGCGGGGAGTTCTCAGCAAACAGAAAAATGCGCAAGTCTTACTTGGGGAAGCGGCGGACATCGAGCCCGAAGGGAAGCGCGTCATTCTGAGGGACGGGAGCGCGTACTCCTACGATTCGCTGATCGTGGCCACGGGGTCCAAGACTTCTTACTATGGCAACGACGGCTGGAGGGAATGGGCGCCGAGCCTCAAGTCGGTCGAGGACGCGACGGCTATCCGGCACAAGATCTTGTACGCCTTCGAATGCGCGGAGCGGTCAACTACTGAGGATGAAGCGCGGGCATGGCTTACGTTTGTCATCGTTGGAGCCGGCGCGACGGGGCTGGAGCTTGCCGGCGCGCTGGCGGAGATTGCCAACGAAACGCTGAAAAATGATTTTCGCCACATCAACCCGCGCGAGGCGCGAATTATTCTGATGGAAGGGGGACCGCGCGTCCTCGCGGCGTTTCCAGAAGACCTATCTAGGAAGGCTGAGAAGCTCGTCTCGGGCCTTGGCGTTGAGGTGACCAAAGGCGTCATGGTGACGAGCATCGATGCGGGAGGCGTCACGTACAAGTCCGGCGAGGAGTCAAAACGGCTGCCGGCAAAGACCGTGCTGTGGGCGGGGGGAGTGACAACCAATGAATTCGGCAGAAAGCTGGCGGAACGAACCAAGGCGGAGACCGACCGCAACGGCCGCATCAAAGTAGCCCCAGACCTCACCGTACCCGGCTATCCCAATATTTTTATCGTTGGAGACTTGGCGCTCTCGATCGGGAAGGACGGAAAGGCGCACCCCGGTGTGGCGCAACTGGCGATTCAAGGCGGGGCTTATGCCGCGAAGACCATTCGAGCGCGCTTGAAAGGGAGGAAGGACACCAAGCCCTTTCACTACTTCAACAAGGGAGACATGGCGGTGATCGGCCGAGCCGCCGCAGTTGCCGATATTTTTGGGTTGCACCTTTCCGGTCTGCCGGCGTGGATCGTATGGCTTTTTATCCATCTGATGTACATCGTGGAATTCCAGAGCCGCGTGTTGGTTTTCGTTCAGTGGGGCTTCGAGTATCTCACCTTTAGCCGTGGCGCCCGGCTGATCACCGGCGTCGCCGCGACGGATTCGCTGGATAAACCTGAGGCGCTAAGCAACGTGAGTCACATGGGAGACGGGCGCTAACCTCGGCGGTTCCGAGGTGGTCAGCAGTTAGAGTAAATCGGGAAGCAAGTGCCATCCTGCAGAGAGTTCTCAGTAACGAATTTTGTCGGCCTTATTCGTCCATGCGCGGAAGGCTTCGAGGGCTTCCTCGCGCATCATCTGGATGGTGGGAATGCGCCGGCGCGAAGTCGGCAGGTGCAGCTCGCTATAAATGAACGAATCGTCAAAGCCAATTTTGGAGGCGTCCTCCGCGGTAGTGGCGAAGTAAATGCGCGAAAGACGCGCCCAATAAATCGCGCCGAAACACATCGGGCAGGGCTCGCACGAAGTGTAGAGTTCGCAGTCCTTGAGATCGAAGGAGCCGAGTTTCTCGCAGGCAAGTCGAATGGCGAGGATTTCGGCGTGGGCTGTCGGATCGTTCATCGAAGTGACGCGATTCGAGCCCTCCGCGATAATCTCGCCGCCTTTGACGACTACGGCGCCGAACGGGCCGCCACGTCCCTCTCGAACGCCTTCAATGGAAAGTTGAATGGCCCGCGACATGAAAGCATTGCGCATCTAGTGGAACCGCCTATTTCTTTGATTTCCTGGCTTGCCGGCGCCAAGTCCAAATTGACTTGCGGAGTTGCCGCGCGGCGTGCAGCTTTTGAACGGGATTGAAATGTGCATCATGCTTTCCCTGATTCACTTGGTTGCCAGAGACTCGCGAATCCTGGCGTAGCCCGGCTTGATTGCGGTGTAAATGAAATCGCAGCGGCGTCCATAGGGAAGGAAGGAGCTTTTCATCGCATTGATGGTGATTTTTTCGAAATCGTCCAGACCCAGGCCGAAGGTGTCCGCGGCGGCCTCGAATTCCCTGGTCATGCTGGTGTCGCTCATCAAGCGGTTGTCGGTGTTCAGCGTGACGCGGAATTTCTCCTGATAGAAAATCTTGAAAGGATGTTCGGCGAGGCTGCGCGCGGCGCCTGTCTGGACATTGCTGATGAGGCAAATCTCGAGCGGTATTCTCTTATCAAGAACATATTGCGCAAGGTCTCCCAACTTGACGACCTTACCGTCCTCGGCTACGGCGATGTCTTCGATTAGCCGCGTGCCATGCCCGATGCGGTGCGCGCCACAATATTGAATGGCTTGCCAGATCGATTCTTTTCCGAAGCCCTCGCCCGCGTGAATCGTGATATTGAAATTCTGCCTCTGGATGTAGTGAAAAGCATCCACGTGCTTCTTGGGAGGATAGCCTCCTTCCTCGCCCGCCAGGTCGAATCCCACGACGCCACGGTCTCGAAAGTCGACGGCGAGCTCGGCCATCTCAAGCGAGACGTCCATGTTGCGCATAGCGCAGATGAGCAGCCCGGAAGAAATTCCAAAATCCTTGCGCCCCCGCTCCAGGCCTTTCAGAACCGCGGAGACCACCTGCTGATGACTCAATTCCTTGCGCGTATGAAAAATAGGAGCAAAACGTGTTTCGAAGTAGACGACGTTGTCTTTGCTCAAATCTTCGGCTTGTTCATAAGCGGCACGTTCGAGTGCCTCTTCCGTCTGCATCAGGGCAATGGTGTGGACAAAACCCTCGAGATATTTTGGAAGGCTTCCCTGGCTTGCGCCCTGCTGAAACCAGCGGGCCAGCTCGAGCGGATTTTCCGTGGGCAATTGCTTATATCCTTCACTCCGGGCCAAGTCGATAACAGTTTGGGGCCGCAGCACGCCGTCCAGGTGTTCGTGCAGCAGAACTTTGGGGAGACGCTGCAATATTCCGCGATCCAGCTTCATGGAGGCCTCGATGCGCTCACGATTTCGGGCGTAGCAAAATGCTAACAGCGATAGCGCAGAGAAACCAGATTCGAACGACAAATAACGTCGTTGACTCATGAAGTGGGCTGGAATGCAGCTGAATAATAATACAAGGCAGCGATTCCCTGCCTTCGCCGAGTTTGCGGGAAAGACCGCACTGCAGAATGCACTCGTTTTAGTGAATAGCGCAGGGCCGTGTTTTCCAGCGTGTTTTCCAGCGTTGACCTTGCGTGCGTCGCGGCCTATAGTTGCGCTCTTTTCGATTTGGAGAACTCCCGTTGTTGCAGCGCGTTTTTCATCTGGACGAAAACCACACCACCGTGCGGCGCGAGCTGCTCGCCGGCCTTACTACGTTCATGACCATGGCTTATATCGTGGTCGTGAATCCGCAGATATTGTCGGAAGCGGGGATGCCGGTGGAAGGTGTGCTCTTCGCGACGTGCGTCTCCGCGGCCGCTGCAACGTTGATCATGGGGCTTTGGGCCAACTATCCGATAGCGCTCGCGCCGGGCATGTCCCTGAACGCGTATTTTACGTATTCGATCGTACTGGGGCGCGGCGTGCCGTGGCAGACGGCGCTCGGGGTGGTTTTTCTTTCCGGGATCCTGTTTCTCCTTTTGACGCTGACAAAAGTGCGCGAGCAGATCGTCAACGGCATTCCGGACTGCCTGAAATATGGCACTGCGGGCGGGATCGGGCTGTTCATCGCGTTCATTGGATTGCGCAACGCGAAACTTATCGTGGCGAATCCGGCTACGTTCGTCGGCTTCGGCAAAATCAATGATCCGCAAGTGCTTCTGGCTTGCGGCGGATTGATTCTGATTGCCGTATTGATGGCGCGCCGCGTCGGCAGCGCCATTTTGCTCGGTATTTTGGCGATTACCGTCGCGGGAATACCGCTTGGTCTGGCGCACTGGCCAGCGCATCTATTTTCGCTTCCGCATCCCTCGGGCACATTTTTGAAACTGGACTTGCGCTCGGCTACAAAGCTCGGTTTGGGAGAGCTGGTTTTTGTTTTCTTTTTCGTGGACCTCTTCGACAACGTGGGTACGCTCGTCGGCGTCTGCGAAGAAGGCGGGTTTATGCGCGATGGCAAACTTCCGCGTGCCAGCCGCGCATTGCTCGCGGACGCGCTCGGAACCATTTTCGGCGCGTTGACGGGCACTTCCACGGTGACCAGTTACATCGAGAGCGCCGCCGGCGTGGCTGCGGGTGCACGCACCGGTTTGGGCAATGTGGTCATCGCGCTGCTGTTTCTGCTGGCGATGTTTTGCGCTCCGCTGATCGCCGCGATTCCAGGTTACGCGACTGCACCGGCGCTCGTTCTGGTAGGCGCGCTGATGTGCGGCGCCATCGCGCGCGTCAAGTGGAACGATTTCAGCGAAGCGTTTCCGGCGTTCCTCACGCTTGTCGCGACTCCGCTCACGTTCAGCATTGCGACAGGCCTCAGCCTTGGCCTGCTTTCGTTCACTTTCATAAAGGTGGGTACGGGCAAGCATCGCGAAATCAGCCCGCTGATCTGGGTGCTGAGCGCGCTGTTTCTGCTGCGCTACGCATTCCTTGGAAGCGAATAGTTGCCGGGCGGATCGAGCTTGCCGTGGCCGTTATCGAAGTCATTTCGCAACAAGGGGAATAAATGGTGCCAGGGGCCAGAATCGAACTGGCTACGCCCGCCTTTTCAGGGCGGCGCTCTACCAATGAGCTACCCTGGCACTTGTGGTCTAGAAATTGTATGGGGTGCAGAGCAATTGTGTCAATTCGCGCCGCCAGATGCGGTGCGGCATCGTGGCCTGCGGCAGACGGAATCCAAAAGACATGGAGCTCAGCGAAGAGGGTTTCTGGAAATCTTTATTGCGCTGACTCGTCAAATTCCTTCATCCAGGTCTTCCCTTTGAGGACTTCGCGCGGCCGGGTGCCGTCCGGCGGACCGACGATGCCGTCTTTTTCCATGATGTCGATCAAGTGAGCCGCTCGTCCGTAGCCAATGCGCAGGCGCCGCTGCAGCGTGGAGGTCGAAGCGCGGCCCATCTCGCAGACCACGCGGACGGCGTCCTGGTAGAGAGCGTCGTCGACATCCTCGCCGCCGCCTTCCCCGGTTTCCCCTGTGGCGCTTTCCGGTTTGCCGTTCTCATCTTTGGGAGTTTCGAGGAGCTTTTCGTTGTACTTTGCAAGCGCTTGTTCGCGCCAGAAATCGCACACCGAAGTAATCTCGTCTTCGGTAACCAGCGGGCCGTGAATCCGATGCAGTCTCGCCGACCCAGCAGGCAAATAAAGCATGTCGCCATTGCCAAGCAGCGATTCGGAGCCATTCGAATCCAGAATCGTTCGCGAATCGACTTTGCTGGCCACGCGAAACGAAATGCGGGCCGGGAAATTCGCCTTGATCAAGCCGGTGATTACGTCTACCGAGGGCCGCTGCGTCGCGAGAATCAAGTGGATGCCGACGGCGCGGGCCATCTGGGCCAAACGCGTAATGGACTCCTCGACGTTGTTGGTGTCCACCATCATCAAGTCCGCCAACTCGTCGATTACGATCACCAGGTAGGGAAGCGGCTTGTGCTCGCTTTCCTCCACGTTCTCAAAGAGCGACAGCGATTGGGCCTTCTGGAACGTGCGATTGTACTGGTCGATATTGCGGACACCGCGCTGGGCGAGTAGCTTCAGCCGCTTCTCCATTTCCTTGGTCGCGTTGCGCAGGACGTTCGAAGCGATTTTCGGGTCGGTCACCACCGGCGCGATCAAATGGGGAATATTCTCGTAGAGATTCAGCTCGAGCCGCTTGGGATCCACCAGCACCATCTTCACGTCTTCGGGACTCGCCTTGTAAAGAATTGACATCATCAGCGAGTTGATGAATACGCTTTTTCCGGTGCCGGTCGAGCCCGCGATCAGCAAGTGCGGCATGGCTGCGAGGTCGGTCACGCGAATGCGGCCGTGTAAATCGCGGCCCATGGCCAGCGTCAACTTGCTCGATGAATTCGTGAACTCCTGTGCCTCGATAATTTCGCGGAGGGCGATGGTTTGCCGGGTAATATTCGGCACTTCGATGCCAATCGTCGACTTGCCGGGGATCCGTTCGATCAAGATCGACTCCGCTTGCAGCGCCAGGCACAAATCCTCGGTCAATCCGATAATCCGGCTGTATTTGATGCCGGCTTCCGGTTTGAACTCAAACGTGGTGACGACCGGGCCTGGATTGATCTGCGTCACGCGCCCTTGCACGTCGAATTCGAGACATTTGGCCTCAATCGCCCGGGCGCGCTGCTTCAACTCATCTTCATCGAGCTTCTGTCCACGTTCGCCTTCTCGGAGGAGGGAAGGGGAAGGCAGTTTGTAGTTGGGGTTGCCTTTTGCAATTTTGGGTTCAGCGGTTTTCTTCGCGATGGTTTTTTCCGGACCCACAAAAACGATCGGCTCTCGGCGGCGCGCAAGGGCCCCTCGCCCCGCCGGTTTTTCCTGCTCGTCTTCATCTTCGCCTTCGTCCGCCAATTGAATGGACTTGGGCGCCTCATTCAGCAGCGCAGCATTGCCAAAGGATTGCGGGGTCACCGGCTTGCGTCCGGAAATCCTGGTTTCTTCCACCCGTCGCCGCATCCGCTCTTGTTCCCGCTCGTCTCGCCAGGAATGCCACCTCGCCGCCGCCTTTTGCAAGATTCCCAGCTTTTCGACGGCACCGATCGGTCCATGCGGACTCTTGGCCCACGCGTGCGTGCCTGCGAAGGAAAAACGCGTGGTCATGAACAGCGACGTAAAAAACAGAGCCACTGCGACAACCGTCGCGCCCCAAAAATTGAATCCTGTCAGCAATCCATTCGACAATAGGGACCCCAGCATGCCACCGGCGGGAATGGCGCCCCGCAGTTGCGGAAAGTGCCAGAGTGACAGCAGCGAAGGGAGAGACAGCAGCAGCAAACAGTATCCCAGCAACGTGGCGGCTTGTGAATCGATGGCCCGGCTCCGTAGCCATCTCCAGCCGAGTACGCCGATCGCTGCCGGCAACAAAAACGCCGCAAATCCGAATAATTGGAACAGTAGGTCAGCGCCATAGGCCCCGGCAGGGCCAATCCAATTTCTCGCCGGGCCATCGCCGGGCGCAGCCGCAGCCACGTTAAGCGCTGCGTCGTGCGGGGAATAGGAAATCAGCGCCAGCGCCATTAACACGGCCACAGTGATACACAAAAATCCAATCAGCTCGTTGAGCCGTTTATTTTCGGTCGGAGTCAGCAATCGCACGGAGTTCTCCTCAGCTTTTGGGGAAGGCTGAGTGGTGCGACGGGCACGTTGGCGCTAGCGCGCGCCCGCCTGGAGAGACTTCATACCCGCACTCAATATACCAAACATTCCACCGCAACCAACAATCAGTTTCTTTGCGGGTGTTCCCAGGATGGGTCAGCCTACTAGCCTGAAAGCCCAGAGCAATACCGCCGCTCCCACAATAATTCGGTAGATGGCGAAAGGCACAAAGCCGTGCTTCCGTACCCATGCCAGGAACCAGGCCACGGACCCATAAGCTACGATGAAGGACACCACGAAGCCAATCGCCAGGATGACCCACTGGTGCGGCGTAATCTGCGAAACGCCAATCGGATTCTCGCCTTTCCCAAGCACCGACTTGTAAAGCGTATAGAGAGTCGCGGCAGCCATCGTAGGAATCGAAAGGAAGAAGGAAAATTCCAGCGCGGACGCCCGCGACATCCCCGCAATCTGTCCCCCTGCAATCGTAGACATCGAGCGCGACGTTCCGGGAAATACAGCCGAAAAAATCTGGCAGAATCCAATCCACGCGGCTTGTCCGAGGCTCATGTCCTCCATTCTCCAGGTATGGATCCGGCCGCCCGCACCTTCCGGCCCCGCGGCTTCGGCCTTGGCATGCATGGCGTCGACGACCCACATCACAACGCCGCCGATCACCAGCGACCAACCCATGATGACGAGGTTTTCGAGGTTCTTGCCGATGACCTTGGTTAGCAAATACGCAGGAATCGCCGTGATCACGAAGGCCACAGCGGTGAGCCCAAGCGGGTGCGTAAGCGCCGTTCGATCTCCGCGTTCGCCTTTGGGAAACGTTGCGAGAAACGCGCCGATACGCTGCCAGAAATAGACCGGCAAGCAAGCGATGGCGCCTAGCTGGATCACAATCGAATACATCTTCCAGTAGCCACTCGACAGGTTGATGTGCAGAAGCGCCTCGCTCAATCGCAAATGGGCCGTCGAACTTACCGGCAAAAACTCAGTCAATCCTTCCACAATTCCGAGCAGAACAGACACAAGATATTGGTTCAACGAGGTTCTCCTGATTTCAATTCCAATTTTTGCAAAGCATTCGGCAGGATTTTCCGCATCTCGTAAGCGTCGAGCCGGCCCAGGTAATAGCGCTTCAGCACTGCTTCGATACGATAGCTGTGCCTCTTCCAGAAGGCAACTGCAGCCTCATTTTCGATCGCCGTTTCCAGCAATATCGAGCGTACTCCGCGCAGCGCCAGGTTCTTTTCGCTCTCCGCGAGAAGGACCGTACCCACTCCATGCCGGCGGTGGGCTTCTGCGACGTCCAGTGTGATGATGTGCGCGAGCGGCGGGTTTTCCTCCGTCAAAATGAACCCCGCGATTCGTCCGCCGTCCGTCGCGACAATGCAATCCGCGCTCGGAATCGTCAGAAAATAATGAAGTGTCGTCTTGGAATAGGAGATTCCAGCGGGAAAGCAGGACTGATCCAGCCGGTGCAGGGCAGAGAAGTCATGCGGCTCGTAGGAACGGAGCGTAACCGCCATCCCGCGATTCTACGCCCGCTGTGGCCCAAAAAATGAAGGGGCACGATGTATCGTGCCCCTTCGGTCAAAAGTTCAAAGTTCTGTTAGAGCTTTACGGTAACCGTCTTCACTTCGGTGTAGTTCGCCAAGCCATATTCGCCGAGTTCGCGCCCGATTCCAGATTGCTTGAAACCGCCGAATGGCGCTCCCGCGTCGAACACGTCATAGCAATTCACCCACACGGTTCCCGCGCGCACGCTGTCCGCGATGGCGTGGGCCTTGCTGATGTCCTTGGTCCAAACTGCCGCGGCCAGGCCGTAAGCGGTCTTATTCGCGCGCTCCGCGACTTCTTCGATGCTCTTGAACTTCAGGATGGTCATGACCGGCCCGAAAATCTCTTCCTTCGCGATGGTCATGTTGTCGGTCACGTCCGCAAAGATGGTCGGCTCGATGAAGTAGCCCTTGTTTCCGACGCGGTTGCCCCCCGTCATGAGCTTGCCATTTTCCTTCTTTCCCTTTTCGATGTAGCCCATTACCTTGTCGAACTGGTCCTGGTCCACCTGCGGGCCCTGCTCCGTCTTCTTATCAAACGGATTGCCCACAGTGCGCTTTTTCGCGCGCGCCACGCTCTTCTCCACGAATTGGTCGTAAGCCTTTTCCTCTACGAACAGCCGCGATCCCGCGCAGCAGCACTGCCCCTGGTTGAAGAACAGCGCAAAGTGCGCGCCCTCAATCGCCTCGTCCATGTCCGCATCCGCAAACACGATGTTCGGGCTCTTTCCGCCCAATTCCAGCGTCACGCGCTTCAGGTTGGTGTCCGCCGCGGCGCGCATGATCAAATGGCCCACTTCTGTTGACCCAGTGAACGCTACCTTGTCCACGTCCATGTGTCGCGCAATCGAGGCGCCGGCTGTCGGTCCGTAACCCGGCAGAATGTTCACAACGCCCTCGGGGAATCCCGCTTCCATGATCAGTTCGCCGATGCGCAACGCCGTCAGCGGAGTCTGCTCCGCCGGCTTTAGCACCACCGTGCAACCCGTTGCCAGCGCCGGCCCCAGTTTCCACGCCTGCATCAGCAGCGGAAAGTTCCAGGGAATAATCTGTCCGACGACACCCACCGGCTCATGCTTCGTGTAGCAAAAATAATTGCCGTTCACGGGAATCGTCTTCCCCTGAATTTTGTCCGCCCAACCGGCGTAGTAGCGGTAGCACGCGATCGTCAGCGGCAGATCGGCGGCGCGAGCCACGTGGTACGGCTTGCCGTTGTCCAGCGATTCGAGCTGCGCCAGTTCGTCGGCATTCTTCTCGATCAAATCCGCCAGCCGGTTCATCATCGCGCCGCGCTGCGAAGCCGTCATTTTCCTTCGCCAGGCGCCCGTTTCGAACGCGGCGCGCGCCGCGATCACCGCACGATCCACATCCGCGGCGTCCGCTTCCTGCACCTGCGTAATCACTTCGCCGTCGCGGGATTGATGGTTGGAAATGTCTTCCCGGATGCGCTGTTCACCCACTTTCCGTTGATGAGCAGTTTGGTTGCGCTGACTTTTACAGTTGGTTCGATTGCAGTCGTTGCTGTTGCCATGGATTCCTCCCTATTCGAATCGTCGCGGTGCGGCCAGCCACCACAGAAATTGTGCCTGCTACCGCGATTAAATTGATTTGTTCGCCGCCAGCCGGCGGCTCAGGAAGCGCGTTCGCGCTAAAGATAAGGAAGGCAGGGCGGAACCCCTCCAGCCCTGTAGGCGCGCAAACGTGCTGCCAATCCGAAAGCCTATACCCCTGCGCCGCTGGACGCAAGATCACTCGCGCGGTTTTCCGCAGGGCCTGGACGAACCGTCCGCGCCGGCCCCTTCCGTAACCTTTCCCACCTCTCAGCAGTTACTATATCGAGAGCTATGATGGCCGCCCGACGTCCGGCAAAGAAGTCTTCGCCGTCAGGCGCTGAAGAGCGCCTTCTCGTCGAAGCTGCGCAGGCGGATCCCTCGAAATTTGACGCTCTCTACGAGCTTCATTTCGAGCGCATATACTTTTTCATTCTGAGCCGCGTCCACGACCGCGCCATCGCCGAGGATCTTACGTCCGAAGTGTTTCACAAAGCGCTCGCCAATCTCCCCAGCTACGAATGGCGCGGCACTCCCTTCTCCGCCTGGCTCTTCCGCATCGCCTCCAACGCCATCGCCGACCAATACAAGCGCGCCAACCGCGAACAGCAAGCCGATGACGACACGTTTGACCCTCCTTCCACCGCAAACATCTCCTCAAAAGAGCTCGAGTTCGTCGAACGCCACGCCTTTTTCTTCGGCCTTGTCGAAAAACTTCCCGAAATCCAACGCCGCGTCGTCTGCGAACGCTTCATCGAGGAACGCAGCATCAAAGAAATCGCCGGACGCCTGAAAAAGACCGAAGGCGCCATCAAACAGCTTCAATTCCGCGCTCTGCAAACGTTGCGCGAGCAAGTGGGAGGCCGCCATGCCTAAGCGCTCTCCCGCCGAACAGCTCGATCTCGCCATCAGCGCCATCCTCGCGCGTCCGCAGGTTCGCCCCGCGCCCCGTCCCAGCGCGGAACTCGCAAAACTGCTGTCGCTTGTCCGTGCGCTCCGCGATCTCCCGCGTCCGGAATTCAAAGCCGCTCTCAAATCCGATTTGTTAAGGAGAACCACCATGAACGAAGCGAGTGCACCCGCTCCAGAATCATCCGCCACGCCACAATTCCGCCGTCCCAACTTCCCCAACATCGCGCCATATTTCCTGGTCAAGGGCGCGCCCCAATTCATCGACTTTCTCGTTGCCGCCTTCGAGGGCGCCGAGAGGATTCGCGTTCCGAGGCCCGATGGCGCCATCATGCACGCCGAAGTCGCCATCGGAAATTCCGTCATCGAGCTCGGCGATGCCAACGAGCAGTATCCGTCGCGTCCGATGACCATTCACCTGTATGTGCCCGACGCCGACGCCACTTATGCTCGCGCCCTCCAAGCCGGAGCCACTGGCGTTTACGCCCCCACCGACGAGCATCCTTCCGGCGACCACTGGGGCGAAGCCAAAGATCCCTTCGGCAACACTTGGTACATCGCAACGCCTAAGGGTTGGGTTCCCGGCCCCGAAGGTGTCCTCGCCGTTCAGCCCTATCTACATCTTCGCAACGCACACGACATGATCCCGTTCATCGAAGCGGCCCTCGGCGCTAAAGCCACCGGCGTTCATAAATCACCCGACGGTATCGTCCACCACGCCACCATCGAAATTGCCGGCGCCACCTTCGAAATCGATGAGGCTCAGGGCGAAACTCAACCCACCGAGTCCTATCTACATGTCTACGTGCCCGACACCGACGCCCTTTACGCCCAAGCTGTGGCTGCTGGCGCAACCGGCGTCACTCCGCCGTACACGGCTCCTTATGGTGACCGTGCCGCCACCATCAAAGATCCCTTCGGCAACACCTGGTTTCTGGCCACCTACCTCGGCGAGCCCGGCACCTAATTCCACGCGATATTATTGATTAAGGTCGAGGAAGATCCAGAAGCACCACATCCGAGCGCTCCTGCACTCGCTCGAGGACGATTTCCTGTCCGTCTGGGGAGATGTCGAAATCGCGAATGTCGAAATCGGGCGTGAGGCTCGTCAACTGCCGCTCGGCGCCCGTCTGCAAATCGATGAGCCAAAGATTCTTATGTTGAATCTCTCCCCGTAAAAGCACGAGTGTGCGTCCTCCGCGTAGGAACGCCAGGTGGCGCGCTCCCCGAGTCAGGGTCAAAGCTGGCAAGGGATGCGCTGCGCCGGCCGGCGCCGTGACCGCTTTTACCGTGAACGTGGTGCCAATGTCCGGCCCAGAGTAGGCAACGAAACTGCCGTCGGGCGCCCACGCGGGATCGACAGAGTAATCCTGGACAAAAACAGCGGGAGCGCTGCCGTTGACGGGTACGCGAAACAGGTGCGGAACGCCGTGAACCATCGCCGCCGAGGTGATCGATTGGCCGTCGGGCGCCCACGCGGGAGCGCCTTGCAGGTCAAGCGAATCGGTTACAATCCGCGCGTTCGCGCCATCCGCCTCCATCACGTACAAAAGCGTCCGTCCGTCTATGCGAACTGAAAACGCGATATGGCTTCCATCCGGAGAAATGGCTGGCCCGCCGAAGATTTGCGACCCTTGACCATCCCACAATTCCGTTCCCGTTCCGCTGGCCAGTTTCCAGATGCTTTCGCCGGCACCGTTCGCGGAGACATACAAAAGATATTTTGGGCCCAGTCTCGGAGAGAATCCCGTACCGTTCGGTAACGAGATTCGAGTAAACGCCGATTCCCCGGCGGGCGAATCAGCGATCCGAGTGCTCCAGAGAGTCTTCTTCACGCTCTCTCGAGTGAGGACCAAGCGGCGGCCGTCCGCGCTGGCCGCCAGCGACGTGTAGCGGTCAAGGGCGGTGCTCAGCCTGTGAGCGATGCGGTGCTCCACGTCCATGCTATAAAGCCAGGGCCCCGAACCATCCGCATCGCTCGCCAAGTACATCAGCGTGCGCCGATCCAGGAGGACCGGATAAGCGACGCTCGCGTTTTGCGACGTGATCCGCTCTGGAGTCCCGCCAGATGGAGCTATACGCCAGATGTCCAATTTGTCGGGCAAGGAACCCTGCACGAAGTAGATGAACGCCCCGTTAGGCGCCCACAACGGAAAGTGGCAGTGAAGTCCTGCGGGAGCGGTGAAAATGGGCGCACCCGCTGAACGCTGGCTATCGTTTGAAACGAAAAGAGGGTCTCCAGGTCCGGCAGTGTGGTACGCGAGCCGCGAGCCGTCACGCGACCAGTCAAGCTCCGCCGCGCCTTCGAGATACGGTCTCGCCGCCCCGCCCAGCGTTGGCACCGCCCAGGTGCTGATGTCCCCGCTCGTGCCCTCCGCCTTGCGAACCCAAAACGTGACGAGAGTACCGTCTGGCGAAAACCCCAATGTGCGGACCGAAGGATTGACCAGTTCCGGCACGCTCCCTCGCGTCAGGTTGTGGAACTGCCCCGAGCCGACCTGCGTAACCCAGACGTCCGTTTGTCCGTCGCGGTCCGACAGGAACGCCACGAAATTGCCGTCGCGCGAAATCGCCGCAGCTTGCTGCACACCATCGAAGTCCGTGACCGTCTGGAATCGTGCGTCAGCGATCGGATTTCGCCAGAAGTACTCCGTCCTTTGCAGCCATATGCCTGTACCCACCGCCAGCGCAACCGCGGCCAGCAGCGGTAAGGCAACCCTCCACCTCGTTAGATTGATCGAGATCGCTGTGCGCTGCGGAGGGGAAGGGGGAGTGACCGGCAGCACACCGTGCTCTTCTTCCGGCGCGGTCGGAAGATTCCGGCCGCGTATCCATTCGTCGAGCTCCGCCCGAGACGCGTACACCGAGCCGCGTTTGTCATGGATGTGGCGGTGGACAGGCATCCCCTCCCGCTTTTCCCATCGCTGGACAGTGGTTACGTCGCGGTCCAGATAGGCCGCGATCTCCTTCCAGGAATCCAACCGCCCCTCGAGCGGTTTCTCCGACGATTCTGTGCGAGGGAACGATTCGTCCACCGGCTTCTCCCGATTGGTCAGTTCTTCGTGCGGAAGTGGGCTGATTGTAACTCTTTGGACGGATAACGGCAAAAGACTGTATTAGACCGTAAACGCCTGTTCAGTGCATTGCAGTTTGACGAAACGACTCCCTCTGACCGAAGGTTGCCATGCGCCTCGTCCCGGCCATCGCGAAGTGTTTCTCTTGTGCCATTCGTCCCCAGCGCAAGTTCTGGCACCTCCCGCCGCCCGAGGAACTCTAAGTGGTTAGGCGCAATTCGCATAACTGGAGGCTGTTCATGAAAAGCAAGACAACTTGGTGCGCGACCGGCGCCGTCGTGGTCCTGGGATTGGCCCTTGGTAGCGGCCTTTTCTCACAAACTCGGACGCCGACGAAGTTTAGTGGCTTCATCAATGATTACACGCCCGCAACAGGCGTCGGTGGTCCTTGGGAAATGCACGGCAAGTGGTCGTTGAAGGTCCATCCAGACACCGGCACAGCCGATTTCTCCGTCGTTATGACCATGGAACATCCCGATTATTGGATTGTGCTGAATCCTGCCAACGTTGACAACCCCGGGGCGCGCAGTCCTCATACCCATCACATCACGATGACGAACGCCATGGTCAGCACTGACACCAGCGGCTGCCCCGTCGACAGCCCTGCTACCACAGGCCGTTTCGTAGTCACTGGCCAAACCACCATCACTGGCAATGGAAATCCCGCGCCATTTGAGGCTAAGGGACCCTCCACGCTGCAGGTCTGCATCACCGGGGGGGCGGAGGTCACATATTCCAATGTGACGCTGATGTTTATTAACACGCCCACCATCACGAGTCCTGCGGTCGGGCATTTTGGCACCCAGGCCATCCACGGCGTCGTTCGCGTCGCTCGCAGTTCGGACGATCGGGATCGGGATGAAGATGGACATTAAATATTAAACATCAAACATCGCAGCCGCTGCGCGGCATCGGTGGCAATTCTGAATAGCTCCAGGTTCAGAGATCCATATCTGCGGGCGTGGGTCGCGGACACGGCACTGTTCTGCCGTGTCCGCTCCGGACCTGGGGATTCTGGCTCTC
The DNA here is from genome assembly GCA_963824515.1 of uncultured Acidobacteriota bacterium. Taxonomy (GTDB): domain Bacteria; phylum Acidobacteriota; class Terriglobia; order Acidiferrales; family UBA7541; genus Acidiferrum. Next base: position 531,188 of record CAWGPN010000001.1, on the reverse strand, counting down.
ACGCACGACAGTTGATCGCGCTGTGCAGGAATCGCAGAGCCTGTCCGTGTGACGGCGTCGCTCTATCGATTTCTGTTTTACAAAACCAGCCGCCTCGCCTAGGATTCCTTGGCCAGTTTGGCCAGGGAGAATCTTGATGAAGCTTGCGCCTCTGAAGTTTGCGTTGTTGATCGCTGCCGTCTTGTCTATCGCCTTCGTCACGCCTCAAGTTTTCGCGCAAGAGACCTCGCGCAGTAGTCCGGCAGCCATTGATCTCTCGCTGGCCAAGCCGGAGTCCGTCGGTTTTTCCTCAGAACGACTCGAGCGACTTCACGCCCTTATGCAACAGGAGGTTGACCAGAAACAACTGCCCGGTATCGTTACGCTCCTTGCTCGCCACGGCAAAATCATTGACTACCGGGCCTACGGCTTACGAGACGCCGCCAGCGTCGCGCCTATGACCAAAGACACCATCTTCCGCGCATTTTCCATGACCAAGCCCGTTACCGGCGTGGCCATGATGATTCTCTATGAGCAGGGCAAATGGCTACCCTCCGATCCCATTTCGAAATTCATTCCCGAATTCGCGCATCAAAAAGTCTGCAAAGGCGTGGATGCGGCTGGCAACATGATCCTTGAAGAGCCGGTCCATCCTCCGACCATGCAGGAACTCCTGACCCACACTGCGGGATTTGTTTACGGCTACTTTGGCAACACGCCCGTGGACAAGGCCTATAAGAAGGCCGGCGTCATGGAGTCGAAAACGTTGCAGGAATTCATCGACAAGCTTTCGAAAATCCCTTTGGCCTACCAACCGGGCTCGCAATGGGTGTACAGCGCCTCGATGGACATTCAGGGCTACATCATCGAAAAGCTTTCCGGCCAGTCTTTGCCCGATTTCATGGAGGAGCACATCTTCATGCCGCTTGGTATGAAGGACTCCGGCTTCTACGTGCCCGCTGATAAGCTCAACCGTTTTGCCACCATGTATCGCAGCGACGAGAAAGGCCAGCTAGTATCGGTGCCCTCATACCACCGGGAGTTCACCGAACAGCCGACCATGCCATCCGGTGGAGGCGGCCTGGTCACCACCGCAGAGGACTACTATCGCTTCGCGCAGATGCTGGCCAACGAAGGTGAACTCAACGGCGTACGCATCCTCTCGCCTGCTTCTGTGCACCTCATGAGTTCCAATCACCTTGCGCCAAAACTTCTGACCGGAGAGTTTGGCATCGGTGTACAGATCATGCGGCCCGGCCTCGGTTATGGTTACGATTGCGCCGTCGAATTTAATCCCGCCGAAGCCAATCTCCCCGACGGCCGCGGTACTTTTTTCTGGGACGGCGCCGCGGGCACGTGGTTCTGGATCGACCCGGCGAACGATGTCATCTTCGTCGGCATGATTCAGCGCCTCCTGGGTCCGGACAGCCCCAATGTGGAATACTTGAGCCGCCCGCTTGTCTATCAGGCTCTCCTCAATCCCAAAAAAATGAAATGATTTGTTCGCAATTTTTTTAAAGATGGCGCCGTGCCGGCTGGTATCTTTGTATCTTCCCGCGCTGCTCGCACATCGTACTTGCAAATAAAGAATGCCTTCGGCTTAGCTCGATGGCACCAGGGGGATGGCAATTTTGAAATCGGCCGGAAAAATGGGGATGCATATCTTCGTGCTGGGCCTACTCGCAATTCTCGCGTCGCCGCTGGCGACGCTTGCCCAAACCGACGAGATTCAGGTGTACGACGCGGCAATTACCGAACCCGGTGTATTCAATTTGATGCTTCACACAAACTTCACTCCAATTGGCCGCAAGACACCGGCGTTTCCTGGCGCGATCATTTCCGACGATTCCGTCAACGGCACGGCGGAATGGGCTTACGGGGTGACGCCATGGTTCGAACAGGGCCTTTATCTTCCGGTGTACAGTTTCCACTCCAGCAACCAGGGAGCGACGATCAATGGCTTTAAGATTCGCGAATTATTCGTTCGTCCCCACGCGCGGGACCACAAACTCTTCTACGGTCTGAACTTCGAGTTTAGTGTGAATTCACTGCACTGGGAGTCCCGGCGCATTACATCAGAGATTCGGCCGATCGTGGGTGTGCATTTGCATCACTGGGACCTTATCTACAACCCGATCCTCGACACGGACTACACCGGCGGCCTGAAGGGGCTCGAATTCAATCCGGGGGGTCGAATCGCCTACAATCTCAACCAGACCTGGGCCGTTGCGGCGGAGGAATATGACGGTTTCGGTCCGCTACGCGGTTTCGTCCCTAGAAGTCAGCAGTTTCACGAAACCTGGGCAGTCGTGGACCGCAGCGGCGGCTTCGTTGACGTGGAAGCGGGAGTGGGCGTCGGCTGGAGCGGCGGCGCCGACCGTCTAACGCTGAAGCTGATGATCTCCCGCGACCTTAATCATCGTTCCTCGCACTGAGAGGGAATCCCATCGCCTGCGAATTGCCCACACACTGAAACATTTCAGGGGCTAACTTCGTTTCCCATGTAGATGCTCGCGAGGGGAACCCGTGGAAAATCTTTGGAATGACCTGCGCTATGCCTTCCGCATGCTCCTCAAGAGTCCCGGATTTACGATTATCGCCGTGCTCGCTCTTGCCCTCGGCATCGGCGCCAACACCGCCATCTTCAGCGTTTTCAATGGCATGCTATGGCGGCCTTTGCCAGTTAAGGATCCCCAACGCCTCGTCGTCCTCGCTGCCAAGACACATGATTTCGAGTTTCCTGTTTATCTCTCCTATCTCGATTTTCAGGACTATCGCCAGCTCAAGAAGGTGTTCACGGATTTGGTCGTTTACACGCCCTCGCCCGTCAACTTTGGTGCCCAAGGCAAGCCAGAGCGAGCCTGGGCCGATCTAGTCAGCGGCAATTACTTCTCCACACTCGGCATTAAGCCTGCCCTTGGCCGCACGTTTGCTCCAGAGGAAGGCTGGGTCACGAACAAAGACCCGCTCGTGGTCCTCAGCTACAAATTCTGGCAGAAACGCTTCGAGGGCAACCCCGGAGTGATCGGCCAAACTGTTCAGGTCAACAATCACTCCTTCACGATCATCGGTGTCGCCCCCGAGCAGTATCTCGGCGCCTACTACTTCATCCAGCCAGACTTCTATCTTCCGTTGAGCACTTTGGGTCTGCTTGATCCGACACAAAGCGACGTGTTGACCAGGCGAAGCGCAAACTTTCTCCGAGTCTTGGGTTATCTTCAGCCCGGTGTCTCGCCGGCCCAAGCCATGGCTGCCGCCCAGCCCGTCGACCATCGCTTGGCGCAGGATTTCCCGGACTCGCACAAAGGACTTTCACTCCTCGTCTTACCCGAATTGAAGGCTCGCCCGGAACCTGGCTTGGGTGGTTTCATGTCCACCGCGGTCATCGTCTTCATGCTTCTCGTCGGACTGGTTCTACTGATTGCATGTGCCAATGTCGCCAATCTCATTCTTGCCCGCGCCAATGGCCGCCGAAAAGAGTTCGCCACGCGCGTTGCCCTTGGCGCGACCCGCTGGCGGATGGTTCGCCAACTCTTGACCGAGACGATTCTTCTTTCCGCATTCGGAGGCATCCTGGGCATGGTCTTTGCCCGTTGGGCGGCGATGGCGCTCACCTCGATTCACATCCCGACGGACATTCCGCTGCGCCTCTTCGATTTGCGTTTAGACTGGCGGATTTTCAGCTTTACCTTTTTTGCCGCACTCCTCACGGGCCTCGTCGCCGGCTTGATCCCCTCGTTGCAAGCTTCGCGCACTGATCTGGCGGAGACGCTCAAAGCCGGGGGCCGCTCTGGAGGCGGTTCGGCAGGCCATCACCGCTTCCGCAACGCCCTTGTCGTTTCGCAAGTCGCTGTTTCTTTGCTGCTTCTCGCTTGCGCGGGATTCTTCATCCGCAGCCTGCAAAATTCCGCCCACGTCGATATGGGATTCCGCGTTGACCACACCTTGATGATGTCCGTGGACCTGGGCCTCCAGGGCTACTCCGAAGACCGTGGCCAGCAGTTCTACAAACAGCTCACCGAGCGTGTGCGCTCGCTGCCCGGCGTTCGCGATGCCGCCGTCTCTGCGTACATACCCATGGGCTATGACGCCTCTACCGTTTCTGTTTTTCCTGATGGACAAGTCACTGACGGCAAGACCAACGCGCAGACGAGCTTCGATGACAAGGTTCAGCCCAGCTATTATCGTACGGCAGGCGTGCCCGTCATTCGCGGCCGCGAATTCACCGATGCCGACACCGCCTCCGCTCCCCTTGTCGCCATCATCAACGACACTTTCGCCAAGAAGGTCTGGCCGGGCCAGGACCCACTCGGCAAAGTCTTTCGCACCAAAAAAGACGGTCCTCCCATTCAAGTAGTCGGCCTCACGCGCACAGGCAAATATTTGTTCCTCTACGAAACCCCGCAGTTGTACGTCTACTTTCCACTCGCCCAGCGCTACGCTTCCGCCGCAAATTTGTTCATCCACACCGACGGCGATCCTCAGCAACTCGTCTCTGCCGTCCGCGATCAAATCAGCCAGCTTGACGCCGGCCTCCCCGTCTTCGGTGTCACCACCATGGAAGCCCACGTCCGGTACGGCAAACCATTGATGCCAGCTCGTCTGGGCGCGATGCTAGTAGGTGCGTTCGGTTTGCTCGGTTTGGTGCTTGCCTCGGTGGGTGTCTATGGCGTCGTCTCTTACTCCGTCAGCCAGCGCACGCAGGAAATCGGAATTCGCGCCGCTCTCGGCGCGCAGCGCTCTAACGTCATGGTCATGATTCTGAAACACGGAATGAGCATGGCGCTCATCGGCACCGGGGTGGGAATCGTCCTATCCTTCGTGCTCTTCCGCGCCTTGGGTTCCGTCCTCTACGGAGTCAAATCCACCGACCTGGTCACTCTCAGTGCCGTCTCCGCCATGCTTCTTGGCGTGGCCTTTGTTGCCAGCTATCTCCCGGCTCTTCGCGCCACTCGCGTCGACCCGGTTGTCGCCCTCCGCGAACAGTAAAAAACTGGGACTTTTCCCGAGGGCTACGCGATTTCGCCCGCAGCAATTATTTCACCGCGACATCGCCCTCTATCTTTTCATACGCGTTCGCGCTCAAAATCTTCCGGCTCACCAGTTCGTGTATGTCGCGGTAGGGCCGCCCCTTGATAATCCTCTTCGCTTCTCTCGGCCCGATTCCCGGCAAACCTGACAAGTCGTCTTCGCTCGCCGAATTCAGGTCCAGCTTCTTCTGATCACCCTCCGCCCAACCCTCTTTCGCGCCCGCAACCGCCGCCTTCACTGCCCGGGTCGCTTCTTCCACGGCGGGCTTGGCCTGCGCTGCCGCCTTCGCCGCCGCGTCGTGGATTTCCTTATTGCGCTGTGCCGAGTCTCCCTCGCAGCCCGCCGCACACACGCAAATCATCACCGCGCCCAAAGTCAGCCCGGCAATCGCAATCCATTTCGGAATTTTCATCATCTGAATCCTCGTCGCCCCATCCTCCGCGTTTCCAGCGCCGCACCACCATCCGCGGTTTCACCTTGCTCTTTCGGTCCTTTACTTCATTGAGCTGATCTATTTCTTCTCTTGCTGCCCCTTCAGAAACGTCCCTCTCTCCAAATCCTTAAACGCCTGCTGCAACTGCTCCTGGGTATTCATTACGATGGGTCCGTACCACGCGACGGGCTCCTCCAGCGGCTTTCCTGACACCAGCAAGAAACGTATTCCCTCCCCGCCCGCCTGCACGATCACCTCGTCTCCGCGGTCAAACAAAACCAGCGACCGGTTATCCGCCGCCACGGGAGGGGTCGTATCCAGCCAGCCAACCGCCTCCGTTGGAACCGCCAGCGGCTCCGATGCGTTGCAAAACTTTCCCGACCCTGCAAACACATACGCAAACGCGTGCCGCGTGGTGCCAACAGGCAACGTCTTCCTCCGCCCCGGCGCCACGGACACATCCAGATAGATTGGCTCAGCCGCAATGCCGTCCACCGGCCCGCTCTTTCCCCAAAAATTTCCGCAAACAACGCGCACGTGCGTTCCGTCGTCGTCTGTAATCTCAGGAATCTCGGCGGCTTTCACTTCCTGATAGCGAGGTGCGGTCATCTTCAGCGATGCCGGTAGATTCGCCCACAACTGAAACCCATGCATCCGGCCCGTTTGATCGCCTTTCGGCATTTCCTGATGAATGATCCCGCTCCCAGCAGTCATCCACTGCACGTCGCCGGAAGCAATCTCTCCGTGGTTCCCCATGCTGTCGCCGTGCGCAACAGTGCCCGCCAAAACATAGGTGATCGTCTCGATCCCCCGGTGTGGATGCCACGGAAAACCCGCCAGATAATCTTCCGGCACGTCATTCCGAAAATCATCCAGAAGCAGAAACGGATCGAAGTCCGAAGTATTCCCAAATCCAAACGCCCGACGCAAATGCACTCCCGCGCCTTCTATCGTCGGCTTCGACTTCACCAGCCTTTTCACCGGCCGTATCGACATCCAGGCCTCCTCCTAAACTTTCCAGGGGCGGGGTTTACCCTGCCCGGTAACGGCGTTGCCTGCGCCGTTTTCCTTCTCTCAATTATCGCCGTACACTGGCACACTCGCCCCCGAAATCAGTTTCGCTTCGTCGCTGCACAAAAACAAGATCACGCGTGCAATCTCCTCCGGGTTCGGCCATTTCGCATGGTCAGCCTTCGGCATCGCCTTGCGGTTCGCCGGCGTATTAATAATACTCGGCAAGATCGAGTTGGCTCGCACCCCTGTTCCGTTCAAATCCGCCGCCAGCGAATCGATCATTGCCACCGCTGCGGCTTTCGACGCGGCATACGCCGCCGCTCCCGCTGCGTGGTCCACCGCCGCTCTCGACGCCACGTTCACGATCGCCCCGTTCCCTTGTTTGACCATCACCCGCGACGCCGCCCTCGCAAGCATAAACCCAGCGCGCAAATTCAACGCAAGCTGCCGTTCAAAGACCTTGGTCTCCATCTCCCACAATGGCACTCCGCCTGCATACCCTCCCACCGCGTTCACCAGACTATCCAGCCGCCCGTATCGCCCCACAATTCCATCCACCATCTCTCTCACTGCCACCTCATCCGTCACGTCTACTGCGTGCCCATCCAGCGACGCCTCCTCCGCTTCCACCAGCTTTGCGCTCGCCGCCTTCTTCAACTCATCCAAGTCTCCCGGCCGTTGAAAGGTAACAATTACCCGCGCTCCCGCTTCCACAAACGCCAGACTCACGGCTCGCCCCAATCCACCAGTTCCTCCCGCCACAAGTACCACTTTCCCCGCCATTCTGCTCCTCCATTCACAGGCAACCTTCGAATCTTGGCATACCCTCCCGCGCCGCTCAAGCCGCGCAATGGATTCCCCCAACATGCACCCGGTTAGCTTGCCGCCCTCCACCACTGATTTTTGCCAACTTCGTACATTTCCATCTGATACCGCTCCGATATTTTCCGTTTGAGCACGGGTTCTAGTACTGCCTCTTCCCCCTCACCCCAGCCGTGCTACCGTTTTCATCGCTAGTGGAAGACCACATTTGGCGCCCTCTCTGTTCCCGTGGCGCTCTTTTATCGCGAGGCGGCCGTGCCCAGGGCTCGTATTCTTTCTCAATTCTGTTTCTTGCCCGTCATCGCCCTTCTATTCGGCTCCCTTTGCTCGCTGCAAACCGCGCGTGCCCAAGGCGATTGCACTCCACCCTCCTACAACGGAGACGATAGCAGCTACAGGGCGGCATACATTGCCTGGTGCGAGAGAAACGGCGGCAAAACCGGCAATTTTTACAGCTCCTCGGGTGACTACACCGGATGGGGATGCCACCCCATAGAGGGCCAATGGAAATGCGGTGGCACATCCTCCTCGACTCCCTCCTCTGGCGATCCCGTAGCCGACGCCATGGTCAATTTCGTCCAGACTTACCAAAAAGCGCTCGAAACGGCCCGCGCCCATGATGCTGCCATGAGAGACGCCGCCACAGCCGCCAACAATCGCTACGCGGCCAACGTCAGCCAAAATGTCGAAGCCGCGGATGCTGCGGCGTTAGACGACGACCTTGCGCACTACAACGCCGAGAAAGCAGCCGAAGCGCGGACCAAGCAGGACGCTTTTGCCCGTGAGCACAATGCCGCGGGCGATTTTCTAAACCAAAATGCCTCACTTTCTTCCGCGGATGCTGGCAATGCCAGCTTCGCCCAGCAGAAGGCCTGGAAGCAATTGCACTGCCTGGCTTATGTCAGCCGCATCGCTTTTGCGGATCTTGCGATGAATAATCTCAGTGACTTCCACGACCTCGCTCCCGAAGCTTCTAAGGCATTCGACGGAGCCTCGATGGACGTCAGTTGTCCTGCCGCTCCTTTACCGGACCTCAGCGGCAAGAACAACGTGGACATGGGCAAAATTAGCGGAAAACTGAAGAGCGACCTCGACCAAGCCACACAGATCGCCCAGCACATGGAGAAGTACCATCCGCAACCAACGCCTTTTCAGCCTTTGCCTCCCGATGTCGCCTCCGACCCTCAGCTTGCGGCTGCTTGGAAGGTCCAACAAGCCATCAACGCCATCAATGACGCTCCGAATCCGGGCAAGACATCCGCCGATTTCGCCCAGGTAGTAAAAGACAGGGACAAACTCCGCCAGTCACTCGGCGACGCTAATAACGCCGCAAACGGCGATTTCGGTAGCATCCAAGTGGACCTGACATCCTCGCCGGCCCCCGGGTCGGTCCCGCAATAGGCAATCATTGAACATGGCGCACCTCTCCCCCAAACCTCGCCTCTTTGCCGTGCTTTTGTCCTCCGCGGCCTACTTTCTCCTCGCGCCGCCGGCCGTGCTCGCTCAGATTCCCGTTCTCCCACGCATCCCTGCTGGAATGCCCGCGGACATTCAGCAGGCCCTTCAACCCCGCCTCGCCCCGCTTCAGACCCGAATCGACGGGCTCGTCACCGACGGTAAAAATCTTAACCAGCATTGCGCCCACTTTGAAGTTGGCTCTTCTCTCCAGCAGGAGTGCAACTCTCTCAAGCAGAAGTGGCTTGCCGATCGCAGCCTGCTTCAGAAGGATGTCGATACTCTGCAAGCGCATATCGGCATGATTGCCCAGCTCGTCGATCAGGATCAGCAGTTCACGCAAGCCATTGAAAGCAACCTCAAAAGCATCGCGCAACTCGGTTTCCAGCACCGCGCCGAAGACTTCGAGGAATGGGACAAACTCTCCGACGACGCCCAAAAAGAATTCGTCGCCAAGGTCAAAGAGCAGGCTATTGATCTCCTTGCTGATAAGGTTCAAGACGGAATCCTCGCGGGCACAAAAGGCATTTCTCAGGAAACTGCCGCGAAATGGACCGCTTTCCTCGAAAAATGCAATCCCAAGCCGGAAAAGGTGATGGCCGCCGTTCAGCGCATGGTCACCACCGAGACCCGCGCGCACCTGGCCGCTGACGCGGGCCTCCTTACGACTTTCCTGAAGACCGGCTACGAAGGCTGGAATGCCGAGACCCGCGAGCAGCTCCTGAATTTCGCTCTAGACAACGTTTGTGAAGGTGTGCCCTCAGAACCTCTCAGCGCCCAATGCAAGCTCTTCCGCAACGAAGCCAGAGTGCTTTCCGCCGAGGTCTATTACGGCGCCGCCACCTTTGTCGCTCGGCAACAAGTCGACGCGCTGACCAATTTATCCGAAGAACAGCTCAAGGCATTGGCTGCACGCAACAAAGTTCTGAAGGATCAAATCCACGACCGTTCGGAAGTCCGAAGCAGAATCAAGCTTCTGCTTTCCGAATGATTGGGAAAAACTCGAGGCTCATTTCATGAAAAAGATCAATCTCTCCATGGTTCTCTTCACTTGTTTCTTTGCTGCTTTCCCCCTGGCAGCGCAAACGCAATCGCCATCGCCGCGCGAGGCCTTCAAGCAGTCCCTCGCACAGCTTCAGCAGAATTCCTCCGATGACGCTTTGCGCGCTAAGGTCATTCAATCCGCGGCTGGTCTCGATCCCGCTCCCGTGATTCCAGAAGACGCTCGCCGTTTCTTCATCGAAGGCATGACCCTCCATCAAGAGGCCAAGAGCCCGGATGACGAAAAGGTCGCTCTCGACTCCTTCGCCAAAGCTCTCCAAATCGCGCCTTGGTGGGGCGATATTTATCTTGGCCAGTCCGTTTCCCAGGAACTCACCGGGCAATTCCAGGCGGCTGAAAAGTCTCTCCATTTTTATCTCCTGAGCAATCCCGGTGAGGCGAAATCCCGCAGTGCCCAGGACCATATCTATGTCCTCGAAGCCAAAATGCAGAAAGCGCATGTCGCCGTCGAGGCCTCGCAAGAGCAGTTGGAAAAACGTAAGAACCTCACTGGCTGGTGGCAGTGCAAGACCGGCTGCTCCGGCTACAAGTGGTTCCAATCCGACGGCACGGATATCAAGGGCCAGATCGATTCGTGGTCTTTTGAAGGCCACTTTGACCAGGACGCCATTTCCGGTCTGGCCTCGCTCCCCGCGCAAAGCGATCCCGCCAATGTTGTTTGCAATTTCCCCGCCCAGAAGCATCGCATGACCGCTTTTGTTGAAGACGGTGGCGACGCCATCCGTTTGAAGTTTGATTACACCACCTTCCAGAGCAAGTCCCATTCGCAGCCGGACGTTCTTCTCGGCTATCTCGCCCCGACGCAAGTCTGCGATAGCGTCACTCCGGTCAACACCAGCCCTCAGGAGATTGTCTTGTCCGGCGGCGCAAAGCAGAACAATTTCGGCGTAGCCATCACCACCATTTCTCCTGCAACGAAGGGCCTTCCCGACGAGAAGCACCTCGAGGGCGCCATCAAAGACGGCTACCACTATTGCAAGAAATCCCAAAATCTCGTTGCCGGCGGTGTTCTTGTCTCTTCCGTTATGCCCGATACCGCTGCTTCCGTCGGCGGCCTAAAAGCCGGCGATATCATCCATCTTCAAAGCCGCTCCAATTATCGCGGCGCCACTCTGTTCTGCACCGCGGAGGAACTGTCTAACTTCCTTCAGAACATCCCTCCGGGCAACCAGTTTGCCCTTGAGGTTTACGACGGCTCCAGACGCGCCCAGCTTTACAAATTTACCATGGGCATCCGCGGCCAAGCCGTACAAGCAAGTCTGGCTAGCAACGGTAAGGCAGGCAAGAAGTCTCACCACCTATTTTAGCGGCTCGTTTGTGATGCGATCTGCCCGCTCGCGGGCACTCGCTAACAAGTATTGATTACAGCCCAACCTGCTGGCCCAAGGTGCCGGCAGGGCAGGGAATTGGTCTGTTCCTGGGCACTGGCGGTCTTTGCGCTCTTGCCGCAATCCCTAAAGAGTGTCTTCACAATCACAGGGACAGCATGAGTCACTGTCACAGCGTATTGGACGAGTTCATTTCTCAAGTTCGTCTACCTTCAACGGCGGCGCAGCACACAGCGCCTCGATCGGTTGCCCTGGCTTGTATTCGAGCTTCTTCGGGGGTTCGCATCCTTCCTCTCGCGTAATTTTCAGACTGGGCCGCTTCATCTCCGCTTTCTTGGAAGCTTCCACCACAGGCACGAGGTCCTTCTTCATCTGCTCGAAGGCAGAGGTTTGCACGATCATGTCCGGCTTCCCCGGCAGAAACATGATTTCACGCCGCGTGTTCACCATTCTCTGGTAAAAGGGAGGATGCGTGCGGAACCAACTCGCTCCGTTTACGTAACCTTCCTCTGTCGCGATTTTGTCAAAGAACCGTGTGAATCCACTCGGGTCATAGCCAGCGTTCCACGCATATTGCACGCCGAGTTGATCGGCCTCCATCTCGTACTCGCGGCTCACGCCGAGCAGATTCAGATTGAGCACCAGTCCAAGGCCGAAGAAGCCGTACTGCAATGCGTAGTACGTGCCAATGCCGGCAACGCCGCCGGTGAGTACGATGGCTGCGATCTGCGCGGCTTGATAGAAAATCCCCGCAATTGTGGCGCGCTTCATGAGTTTGTTGCCGTGCCGCGCCGCGTCGTGCGCCATTTCATGTGCCAGGACTCCCGCAAGTTCGGATTCGTCATCCGCCGCTTCGAGCAGACCTCGCTCGATGAAGAGATACCCGCCGGGTAGCGCGAACGCGTTGATTTCGCGGGATTGCAGGACTGAGAGGTGCAGCGGGATCCTTAGGTCGGATTTTTGCGCGATGCGTTGCGCAACAGTATTCACGTACTCCTGAATCGCCTTGTTTTCGACTTCCGGCGGCAGAAGTCCGGTCCGTTTCATCTCTTCGATTGCCTGCTGGCCTTTTTTGATGTCGTCCTGCTGGTTTGCGGCGATCTCCCTGAACCCGATGTCCTTCACATCGCCCCAGCGGCGGGTTAGATACGCCTCGCTTGCGATCTCCTGCTGCGTCTGCTTGTACAGGGCAGGCCATTTCTCAATCAGGTCGAGCTTCGCATTAAGATTGTCGTATGCGGTCGGTATCGCGTGCCCCGAAAGTGCCTGTGCTTCACTGCGGAGTAGCTCCAGATTCTGTATGGTGCAGTGCATCCGGCTGCGCTGGGCATCTGTCAACGTGGCCGTTTTGTTCTTGAGATCCTTCTGGGCCGTATCGATTTTCTTCGTATACTGCTTGGCATGATCTTTGAAGCGCCCGGCACAAAAATTCTTACCCTTCCCCAGCGTCTTTCGCTGTTCCTCAATTTCACCAGGGGTGAACTTTAGCGTTGGCGAAAGGTCGAATAGCTCGGCATAAGATTTCTGCAAGAGGCCACTCAAGGGTGTCGGGGCACTTGATGGGACTGCTTGCCTCGAACCGGCCGAGCTCGGCGCCTGCGAAGCCTGGCGAGCCGCGGAAGCATCCACCGTTAGCCCGAGAAACCCGATCTGCGAGCTCAAGAGGAATACGAGGCACCGTCTAAAGAAGATTTTCATCGGTATATCCTTCTGATCGATGCATGACCGAAAAACTGCAGACTCACGTTACATGGATCACGTCCCTCGTCGACCCTACCCCCCTCTTTTACGAGTTCTTGCGTCTTGACCAAAGTGGAATCCCCTGTTTGTCTCTTAGCGTCCACGTCTTGCCATCTTTCTTGATCTGACGCGCCACAATAGCCTGCCCACCTTGGTAACTCACTCTGGAACCGGTTACCTCTACCTGGTCGCCTTTTGTGAAGGCATATTTTTCTTGCGTCAGATACCAAGTCGGGCCGACATGAACGTCGTACACATCCTCGCCGGCCTTGACCACCAGATGCGTGCCGGTGCGCCCGCGCGGACCAGGTACATCTTTTACCTCTTGAATCACGCCGTTAATCGTTGTCTCCGTCTTCGGGTCGTAATTTGGGCCACGCTTACCGCGATTGGATTGCCCGTTAGCAGGGACCGCGCTGAACGCCGCAAACAATATGACTACGAAGGCCAATGTCCATGCATGAAATGAAGTATTCATTGTCTCCTCTTATACCGCCGTCGGGAATTCTGATAAAATCATTAGCTCATCTTAGGGGTGCCGTTCGATACAAGCACCTCTACCTATTGTTTAACCCAGTCGAAGACGTGCCACCTGTGACCACGCTCACAGGTTATCGTGACCGTTGATACGTCTCTCATGCATCGCCAGTGAGCACACCTACAGCACGGCGCAACGAGGAGCATCTAAAGGGAACCAATGCGTTGATCTTTTGTTCTTATTTCGATGAGTCATTCATTGGAGGGTGGCGAAACGGCTGACCCTTGAGAACCATTGGGATGCCGCACCCTTGGTTTTAGTTTTTCAAGAACGTGGTTTTTGATTTTTCCGTTTGACCTCGATGCACCGGGTGGCCCACGGCGTTAGGCGTTTTTCCATATCGCCCATAGGGCACTTCCGCCAAACACGCAAGCACGGACAGCACCAACACCACGTCCACGAAAATCCCCGCACGCATCGGAACGAGTCGAAGGTCCGCGACCACTACGTAACCAGCGGCAAGCAAAAACAGCGGCCCCGTCAAATAACAATGAAGCCTGCCGCATCGCGCTGCGTTCACCAGGCACGCAACTCCCATCACCAAAAACGCCGGTATCCACAACCATGGCCGCCCGCTCGGCCATGATATTCCCGCGAACACCGCGCAGATAGGCGCGCACCAAAGCAATACGCTCTTCCATCCACGCAGCAAATCATTCGCTTCGCACGGCCCCGCCACGGAGGACTTCCGTTGCTTCTCTTCCGCACCGGGTTTTGATTCTTCCGCCACTCCGCACCGTTCACTCTCCACTTATTTTGCTCCCGCGTTCAATTTTCCGCGCATTTCCATGCTATTTGAACGGTATTGAACGGAGAAAGCATCAGGCAACGCTCAAACTGCCGCGACTTACCCGTTACGAATCACCAGTCACAATCTTCAGATTTCCAGGATTACTGGCAAAATTAAGGGCCGCTTCGAGGTTTGCTTGTTGATGTACCGCTTGAGGTCCACGCGTATTTTTTCCTTGATGACGCCCCAGTCCGATTTTTCTTCGGCGTTCGATTGCTCCACCGTTTTCATGATCACTTCACGTGCGCCCGCCATCAATTCGTGACCGTTGTCGCTGAACATGCCGCGCGTCACGATTTCCGGCTGCGACTCCATTTTGCCGGTGTGTTTGTCGATGGCGATGATCGGCACAACCACGCCGTCTTCGGACAGATGCTTGCGGTCGCGGATGACCGCCTCTTCAATCTCTTCAAGCGAGCCGGAATCCACGCACACCCGCCCGGCCGTAACGGGATCGCGCCGCCTCACGCCATCCTGCGTGAATTCGATGACTTTGCCATTTTCGAGAAGGAGAATTTCTCCGGAAACGCAGCCTAGTTGATGCGCCAGAGCTGCGTGCCGGAAAAGATGCCGGTATTCGCCGTGAACAGGAATGAAATACTTGGGCTTAACGAGTTGCAGAACCAGTTTTTGCTCTTCCTGGCTGGCGTGCCCGGAAACGTGAATCGTCCCCCCGGCATTGTCGTAGTAAACCAGCGCGCGGCGGCGGAACATGTGGTCCAGCATCCGGAAGATGGCCTTTTCGTTTCCCGGGATGATGCGCGCGGAAAGAATCACGCTGTCGTTTTCGTCCACCGTGACGAAGCGGTGATTATCGACGGCGATGCGCGAAAGGGAAGACATCGGCTCGGCCTGGCTGCCGCTGGCGACAATGACGATGCGTTTGGGATCGAAGTTGCGGATGTCCTGCGGGCGGACCACCATGCCGTCCGGGATGTGCAAGTAATTCATGGAATGCGCAATCTCGACGTTATCGACCATGCTGCGCCCGACGAAAGCGACTTTACGGCCGACTCGTCCGGCAATGTCGATCACTTGCTGGATGCGGTGAATGGACGAGGCGAAGCACGAAAGAATGACTCGGCGCGGCGCCGATCGGCACAGCTCTTCTATGCGCGGGACGACAGCGCGCTCGGAGGGTGTGAAGCCCGGACGCTCGACGTTGGTTGAGTCGCTGAAAAGTGCCAGCACACCTTCGCTGCCGTAGCGCGCGAACGTGTGCAAATCGAACGGAGCGCCGTCCACCGGCGTCTGGTCGATCTTGAAGTCGCCGGTGTGGATAATCACTCCGAGCGGCGTGCGCACGGCAAGTGCCACGCAGTCGATGGTGCTGTGCGTGACGGTGATGAACTCGATTTCGTATGGGCCGATTTCAACGAGCCGCCCGGGCATTACTTCGCGGAGCGTGGTGGAGTCGAGGAGGCCGGCTTCTCCGAGGCGCTTCTTGACGAGTGCGAGAGCGAAGCGCGTTCCGTAAACCGGGACGTTCAGATCCCGCAAAATATAGGCGAGCGCACCGATGTGATCTTCGTGGCCGTGGGTGAGGACGATAGCGCGAACGTGCTGCCGATTTTGTTTGAGGTAGGTGATGTCCGGGATGACGAGATCCACGCCGAGGAGCTCGGATTCGGGGAACATCATGCCCGCGTCGATGACGATAATGTCGTCACCGAAACGAAGCACCATCATGTTCATTCCAAATTCGCCGAGACCGCCGAGTGGAATTGCGGTGAGGGACTGCGTGGTCTTACTCAAAAAAGTTTATCTCCATCCTGCGCATGAAATAATTTCCATAGTGTGCATCTGAATCGTATCACACTGGAGCGCCGCGCGCCGTTAGCGCTTAGCGATCGCTGGGGCTGAAGAGATGCGCCACGAAGACGAGAACGACGGCGCCCACGGTGGCGGCCGCGAGCGAATACAAAAAGCCGCCACCATAAATCTTGAGCTTCATGAAAATCCATCCGCCGATAAATGAGCCCACGATTCCAAGAATAATATCCGCGATGCAGCCGAACCCGCGGCCGCGTGAAATTTTTCCGGCGAGCCATCCGGCAACGAGGCCGATAATGATCCAGCCCCAAAATCCGTTTGGAAGCGAGATCCAGACACCTTTGGTCTCGAACATGGCTGCAAACAGTATGGGGGACATTCAGCCTCCAGGAGAATTTCACGGCGCGGCGGTGGCGCGCGGCTGCGATCTACATTTCCGCGCACTACGCCACCGCTTGCTTTGCAACTGGGCTCGCCAAGCGTAGAAGTCTAGCAGACGAATTGGCATGGCGTCATGCCTTGTGGAAGTTTCGTTAGGTGGATGCCGGTTGCTGCTGGGTCATGCAGTGAATCGTGCCGAGGCCGAGGACCAGGTCGCGGCAGGCGATGCCGATGACTTCGCGATTGGAGAAGAGTTTGGCGAGCGTGTTGAGCGCCACGTGATCGTTCGCATCGTTGAAAGTGGGGACCAGGACGATTTTGTTGGCGATATAAAAATTTGCGTAGCTGGCGGGAAGGCGCTGGCCATCGAAATAAACCGGAGCTGGCATGGGAAGCGTTTCGACGCGCAGCGGAAGGCCGTCTTGATCTTTCATATTTTTCAGCAGAGCGAGATTTTCCTGGAGCGGTGCATAGTTGGCGTCGCTGGGTTCACTTTCGACGACGGTGACAACCGTTTTAGGATCGACAAACCGCGCGAGGTCATCGACGTGGCCGTGCGTATCGTCGCCAGCGATGCCATTTTTCAGCCAGAGGATATTTGTTACGCCAAAATAATTCTTGAAGACTTCGGCATAATCTTCGCGAGTGAATCCAGGATTGCGCTCCTGGGTCTTGCTGAGTAGGCATTCTTCGGTTGTGAGCAGAGTGCCGTGGCCGTTGACGTCGATGCTGCCGCCTTCGAGAACGACGCGGCGTCCATTGTGCACAGGATGCCAGACGCGGCGCTTGAGTTTTTTATTGGCTGTGGAAACGACGAGAGCATCTTTCTTGTGATTGTCGTATTTGGCCCAGCCGTTGAAGCGCCAGTTGGTGTAGGCGACTTCGCCGGACAAATTCTTGACGCAGATGGGGCTGGAGTCGCGCATCCAACCGCGATCCGTGGGAATCCGGAAAAAATCGACTGCGCTCAGATTGGCGCCGGATTTTTTGAGGATGGTGCGGACGCGAGATTCAGCAGCACGATTTTCGACGAGGAGATAGACGCGTTCGACTTGGGAGAGATGGCGGACGATTTCAGCGAAGGCCCAAGGGATCGGGGCAAATTTTCCCGGCCAGTCAGTGAGTTCGTGGGGCCAGGCTAGCCAGGTGGCTTCGTGAGGTTCCCATTCGGCTGGCATCGCGAACTCGAGATGATCAGGAGTTGTGTTCATAATTGTGCGATTGATTTTAGTTGTATTATGCAAAAAATGATGACGCCAGCCGCGATCAAAATGAGGAGACCCAAGAATGGATGACGAACTAAAAGCAACGTCAGAAGAACAGCAACACCAGGAATTTCTTGCCAATTTAACAGCCATGGTGGCGTCTTGGGTTTTAATGCCTTGTCGCGCGAAGTTAGATAGGACTCCGTTACTCGGAACGATGAGAAGTCAAAACCGCAATCGCGGCGCAACGCACCGTCGGGATTTGCAAGTTTGCAGTTCGGGCAAATAATCATGGGGCGAGTTATTCGCCGAGCCAGCGTTTCAGGATGGGTTGGTAGGCATCGATGCGGCGGTCGCGGAGGAAGGGCCAATTCCGGCGGGTTTCTTCGCTTTGCGCGGGGTCGCACTCGACGACGAGGATTTCTTCTTTGTCGTTGGAGGCTTCGGAGAGGATGCGGCCGAAGGGATCGGCGACGAAGGAGTTGCCCCAAAATTCGAGGCCGGGATCGCCTTTTTCCGGTTTGCCTTCGTAGCCGACGCGATTGACCACCGCCACGTAAACGCCATTGGCGATGGCGTGAGCGCGCTGGATAGTGCGCCAGGCGTCGAGCTGAGCCGCGCCGAACTGTGCTTTCTCGTGTGGATGCCAGCCGATGCTGGTGGGGTAAAAAATAACCTGCGCGCCCTGCAGCGCTGTGATGCGCGAGCCTTCCGGATACCACTGGTCCCAGCAGATCTGGACGCCGATGCGGCCGTAGGCGGTATCGAAATTCGGGAAGCCGAGATCGCCTGGCGTGAAATAGAATTTTTCATAGTAGAGGGGATCGTCGGGGATGTGCATTTTGCGGTATTTGCCGAGGAGAGAACCGTCGGCGTCGAGGACGGCGCAGGTGTTGTGGTAAACACCGGCGGCGCGGCGTTCGAAAAGGGAAGCAACGATTACGACTTTTTTCTCCTTGGCGATCCCTGCGAGCGCTTCGCTGGACGGACCGGGGATAGGCTCAGCTAGATTGAAAAGATCCGGGTCTTCAGTGCGGCAGAAATACTGGCCGCGAAAGAGTTCATCCAAGCAGATGATTTGGGCGCCGCGGGCCGCCGCCTCGCAGATTTTCTCGATGGCACGCGAGAGATTTTCGGCGGTATCCAAGGTGCTGCGCATCTGCACCAGGCCAATAGTGAATTTGTCTGGCATGAAAATTAGTCTATCATGCTCGTAGAAAAGAATTCGCGGCTGCGTTTTGTTCTTTCCTTCGCAGCGCACTTGTAATATCAATCGTTATCAAACTCGTTGGTGACGGCGTGGTGTCAAGTTCCGAAACGCAATCGCAAGGAAATCGAGGAGAAGAGATGGCAAAGCGGGAAGAAAAAACGGTCACGGGGCGAGTGCTGCACGATCCGGTGAAGGACAAGCTGCGTCCGATATTTCCGATCGACCTTTCGAAATGCCGGACGATCGACGAATTGGTGCGTGCGATGGGAGACACGGCGTTCACGGGGCGGCAGATTGGCGATGCGGCGGACGTGCTGGAAATGATGGCGCGCGACAAGGATTGTTTTGGAGTGTTGACTCTATCCGGGGCCCTGACGGTCGGCAAGATGGGCTTAATCTTCTGCGATCTGATCGATAGCGGAATCATCAATGCGGTTGTGTCCACCGGTGCGCTAATGGCGCACGGACTGGTGGAAGCGACGGGACATTCGCACTTCCGCTATGACGAAAGCAAGATGGACGACAAAACGTTGTTCGAGGCTGGGTACAACCGCGTTTACGATTCGCTCGAACCGGAAGTGAATCTGGATCACGTCGAAGAGATGATGGATCACGTTCTAGGCAAATGGGACGCCGAAGAGGACGTGAGCAGTTGGAAGATTCACCATCGAATTGGAGAAGAACTTCATAAGCAGTCGGCGGGGCGGGGCATCTTGAGATCGGCTTACGAGCACAACGTGCCGGTGTTCGTGCCGGCGTTCAGCGATTCCGAGTTGGGAATTGATTTCGCGTTACACAATTTAGGCCGTGCGAGAGATAAGCGGCCGCCGCTGCGTTTCGACCTGTTCGAGGATTTTACGAAATTCGCGGACACCATGCTGGCGACGAAGCGAATGGGAATTTTCACCATAGGCGGCGGAGTCCCGCGAAACTGGACACAGCAGTTTGGAGTATATGCGGAATTGTTGGCGCGGCGCGGGTACAAGAAGATTCCGTTGAAGCGATATAACTACGGTGTGCGGATTTGTCCAGAGCCGGTGCACTGGGGCGGATTGAGCGGCAGCACGTATACCGAGGCGGTTTCTTGGGGAAAGTTTGTGCCGCCGGAAGAAGGCGGGAAGTTCGCGGAAGTGTTTGACGACGCGACGGTGGCGCTGCCGCTGGTGGCGGGGGCGGTGCTGGACCGCATAGGGTATTTCAAGCACGAGAAGTAACAACGCGGCAAGACCCTGGCCTAGGTTGTAGACTGCATGCGAGGCGGTGCAGAGTGATTCTTAAACAATTCTATTTGAATTGTCTGGCGCATGCTTCGTACTTGATTGGGGACGAGGTGACGGGGACGGCGGCGGCGGTCGATCCACAGCGGGATATTGACCAGTATCTGGAATTTGCGGCGGAACACAATCTGAAAATCAAGCACGTGATTTTGACTCACCTTCATGCCGACTTTGTGGCGGGTCATTTGGAATTGCGGGATCGCGTAGGCGCGACGATTTACCTGGGTGCTAAGGCGCAAGCGGAATACAAATTCACGCCGCTCGGCGACGGAAGCGTGATTGAATTTGGGCGAGTTCGGCTTGAGGCGATGGAAACACCGGGCCACACGCCCGAATCGATTTCCATTCTTGTTTACGATCTGGATCGAAGCGAGAGCGTGCCGAACGCCGTGCTGACGGGTGACACGCTTTTTGTGGGCGATGTCGGGAGGCCGGATCTTCGCGCGGCGCTAGGCTGGTCGGCCACTGACCTTGGCGCCTTGCTCTTCGATTCATTGCGATCCAAATTGCTGCCCTTACCGGACGCAAGCCTGGTTTATCCAGCACACGGGGCGGGATCACTGTGCGGCAAGGCACTCAGCAAAGAGACGGTCTCGACAATCGGGGAACAGCGGCGTTTGAACTATGCTTTGCAGCCGATGAGCAAGAAAGCGTTCATCGAGATGGTGACTGCGGACCAGCCCGATGCGCCGCCATACTTTACCTACGATGCCGTGCTGAATAGCAAAGAACGGCCGACGTTGGATGAGGCGCTGGAGCGCGAGCTGAAGCCATTGGAACTCGAAAAAGTGCTGACCATGCAGGCGGAGGGCGCGCAAATCCTGGACACTCGGGAGCCGGATGAATTTGCGGCAGCACATTTGGGGGGCAGCATCAATGTTGGCCTCGGTGGACAATATGCAACGTGGGCGGGAACTGTACTGGATCACGCGCATCCGATTGTGATCATCGCGGGGCCTGGGCGAGAAAACGAATCGGCCATTCGTCTCGGACGCATTGGCTTCGATCATGTGGCTGGATTTTTGCGGAATGGGTTGCAAAGCCTTGCGGGACGCCCAGAATTAGTCGCGTTCACGGAACGACTCAGCTCACAATTTGCGGCAGAGCTCATCTCATCGAGCGAACCGCCAGCGGTCATCGATGTGCGTGCGCCAGGGGAACGCGAGCAGAAATACATCGATGGGAGCTTGAGCATGCCGCTAAGCCGCCTGTCGGAGCGTTTGCAGGAATTGCCCAAGAGCCGGGCCCTGCTCGTGCATTGCGCGGGAGGCTATCGATCCTCGATCGCCGCGAGCATTTTGAAGAAGAGCGGTTTTGAGCAAGTCAGGGAGATTGCCGGCGGGATGGCAGCATGGGAAGCGGCGAAGCTGCCCGTTAGCCTTCCCAAAGCGGGCGGCTAGCCGGGCGGATTGGGCCCCGCCAGGAAGCCGCCATCGAGAACGAGAGACTGCCCGGTCATGAAGGAGGCGCGGTCCGAGCACATCCACACAACGGCTTCGGCGATTTCGATCGGCTGGCCAAAGCGGCCGATGGGATGATGGCCGAGGGCGAAATCGTGCATCGGTCCCTGGCCGAAGAGGCGATTGCCCATCGGGGTTTCAATGACCGCAGGGCAAACGACGTTAACGCGGATTCTGTTTTTTGCGTATTCGAGCGCTGCGGACTTAGTCAGTCCCATAACACCATGTTTGCTTGCCACGTAGGTCGCTGCTCCCGCGCCACCCATTAGGCCCGCAATGGACGCCATATTCACGATGGCGCCGCTGCCACCCTGCTTGAGCATCTGCTGAATTTCGTATTTCAGGCAGAGCCAGGTTCCTTTGAGATTGATGTCGATGGTGCGGTCCCAGTCCTCCTCGGACTGGTCGACGATGGGGACCCAATTGCCTTCGATGCCGGCATTGTTGAAGGCGACGTCGAGGCGGCCGAATTTCTCGATGGTTTTTTGGACGAGGGACTGAACATCAGTCGCGCGCGCGACGTCGGTTTTTACGAAGAGGCCGTCGCCGCCAGCGGCGCGGACCAAGTCAACGGTTTCTTTTCCTTCGGCCTCGCGGCGGCCTGCGACAACGACTTTAGCGCCTGCTTTCGCAAATAGCACGGCGGCGTCTCGGCCGATTCCTGATGTGCCGCCAGTGATGATCCCGACTTTGCCTTGCAATTCGGTGGTCATGAATTCTCCTTGAGCGTCAGACCTGGAAGAAGGCCTGACGTTCTGCAATCCCACCCCGCAAAACCGATACAGTTGAGGGCGCGATGATCAGAATTTGGTGATGTCCACTGGAACGAGATTGTTCTTCGCGCAATGGTCGTGGTAGCGCTTGAGAAAAGTTTGCCAGTTTTCGGTGGCGACCGTGTTGCCCGCATCGTCGACGAAATCAAGCGCTCCCTCAATGATAGCGAACACGATGGTATCTTCCTTGCCGACCATGCGCGGGGAATGCGTGGAGCCGGAAACCTCGAAGACCACGTCGCCTGCTTGCGAAACCCAGCCTTCATCGTAAGTCCAGGCTCCTTGAACCGTATAGACGACGACCGTTCCGGGGTGAAAATGCATTTGCAAAGCGGCGCCGGGATGCGATCGGATGAAAAGAATGATCTGGCCGGTGATGGGATTCAGCTTGATGAGCTTGATGAAATGTCCTTCGGCCCAGGGAACCCAGGGAAGATTTTTGGGGTCGGTGTGGCTGGCGAGCGCTTGATGAACGGGATGAGTGCCGGCTGCGTTGCTCATGATTGTCCTTTCTGATTCGCGGGCGAAGCATCTACTGGGGAAATTTCAAGGAGCAGCCCGCGGGAAAGTTCGCGCGTAGCCTAGCACACCCGCCGCACGGAGCTAATCGGAATCTGCTGCACCAGGGCGGCTAGTCGTCTTCGCCGATGAGGATGGCGGCGCCGAGGACGGTGGTCCAGAGGCCGCGCTTGTCGCCGACGGCGGATTGCGTGACGTTCATGGTGCGGACGATTTTGTTGGAAATGCGGTAGACCTCTTTTTTCTCGTCGAAACTGAGATCGGGATCAAATTCCACATTTAAGGTCGTCGCGAGCATTTCGGCGGCGAGCTCTTCCGCGTACTCGCCGGCGACTTCTTCGGTTTCGCCGAAGGAGTGATGCTCGGAAAGATAGCCGTACATGGATTTATCGCTCGGGAGCGCGAGGCCGATGCTGGCGGCGATGAGGCGGTGGGCTTCCTTGGTGGAATTTTCGCTGATGACGGTGAAGGCCACCTGGCCGGGCTTGATGTGCTTCAAGCCTTCGCTCCGGGAGATGAGTTTACAGTTGGGTGGAAAAATCGAGGAGACGCGCACGATATTGCAAGCGGCGATGCCTGCATTACGCAGGGCGAGCTCAAAGCTCGAAAGTCTTTCGCGATGTTTACCGACGCCTTTGGTGAGGAAGATCTTCTTAGCGACGAACGCCATGGTGCCGGATTGAGGCGCCTCCGTGAGTAGGCTAACCACCGAAAAATTTCTGCTGTTGAAAAATAACAAGAAGGTATTGCAGTGTCAAACTAATTCGGGGCATGCGTGGGCGGAGAGGGGAGAAAAATGAACAAACTGTCACAATCCTGCGAGGAGATGTCTAAGCCTCGGACGAGAGGTGCTTGAGAAGCTTGCCGAGAGGTTTACAGAGCGCCAGGATATTGCCCAAATCGTCGGCGGTAAAGTCCGGTCCCGCGCTTACGACGTTCGCGCCTCTCCGGCTGATCTGGATCACGCCGACGACGTTGTCCCCGGAAAGGATCGGGGCGCTAATCATCTTCTGGATCGGCTCGGATCCTTCAGAGCCGATTTTCAACCCCTCGAAAACGGTGGCGTGACGGACGCTGGCAAAATTATTGATGATGTCCGGGCGGCTTTCGCGGGCGGTGCGGGCGGCGACCGCGAGGGTGCTGGACAGCGGAATGAAGCCGACCTGTTTGAGCGATTCCGGGACGAGAAAGTACAGGTGGCGCCAGCGATTGGAAACGCCCATAAGTGCGATTTCGTCGGGCTTTACTCCGACATTTATTGCGATGCGGTCGGCGATGCTGGTCATGGAAATTTGCGCCGTCGCGGTGGCGTCCGACTGAACGGCGCTTACGATGCGTTCCAATTCCGAGGCAAGGCTGAGGGTCGTGGTCATGAGATATCCGTAAGAAACGAGAAGGTTGCCAGGCGAGAGAAGCCCAGCGGATACCAGCCGTCATAAACTCATTAAAGCGAGAAAGCGCGCAGGGCGCAACGAATTTTCCAGAGGTGCGTGTCCGAGAAAAAAACAGCGCGCTTTGCGTGGCGGTTATAGGCGGTCATCTGGAAATGAGCTGGCGAGAGGAAAGCAGCACTGACTGGCTGTCCAATAGGGTAGAATCTCGCGGCACCCTATCCACTGGAGGAATACATGCGTCAGTTCCGGATCTCGCTGTTGGCTTGTTTTCTGGCTGCCGGTTTTCTGCTGAGCCAGGCCGCGACGGGCGACGACATCGCCGACCGTGCGCGGAAGCTGCATTTTTCATCGATTGTGCTGGACACGCACGACGACACGACGCAGCGCTTCTTCTCGAAAGACTTTGATCTCGGCAAACGCAACGCCGAGGGCGCCATCGACATTCCGCGGATGCGGGAAGGTGGAATGAACGCGATTTTCTTTTCCATTTGGATCGACGGGCGGATCATGGGCCCTCCAGCGGTTCAAAAAGCGCTGGATCAGATTGATGCGGTGCACCAAAACGTCATCAAGTATTCGAAAGACTTGACCTTCTGCCGCACGGCAGCGGAAGTACGGCAAGCCCATGCGGAGGGCAAAATCGCCGTGCTGATCGGCGTCGAGGGCGGCCACATGATCGGGAACGACATCCGCGTGCTGCGCATGTTCGGCGATTTGGGCGTGCGGTACATGACGCTCACGCACTTTTACAACGATGAGTGGGCGGATTCCTCGACCGCCAAGCCGGAGCACAACGGGCTGACGGAGTTCGGGAAGGAAGTGGTCCGCGAAATGAACCGTCAGGGAATCATGGTGGACATCTCGCACGTGTCCGACAAAACGTTTTATGACGCGCTGGAAGTCAGCAAGGCTCCGCTGATCGCCTCGCATTCGTCTTGCCGCGCGCTGTGCAACCACGTGCGCGACATGTCCGACGACATGATCAAGGCGCTGGCCGCTAAGGGCGGAGTCATCCAGATCAATTACGAAAAAAGCTTCATCGATCAAGCGTATAAGGATGCACAAGACAAACTGTCCGGCGGCGTAGTCGGAAAGATGGACCAAATCATGAAACTGTGCGGCAACGACCAGGAATGCGCCGAGCGAAAAATGGCGGAGATGGAGAAGCAAGCGGTCGCCGAAGGCAAGCTCCCGCACGTCAGCTGGGAACGGATCATCGACCACATCGATCATGTCGTGAAACTTGTAGGTCCGGATCACGTCGGCCTGGGCTCGGATTTTGACGGTGCGGACATGCCCGAAGGCATGGAAGACTGTACGCATCTGCCGCAGATCACGGAAGCGCTGATGCGAAAGGGCTATAGCGACGAGGACATCCGCAAGATTCTGGGCGGCAACCTGCTGCGCGTGATGGAAGCAAACGAGCGCGTCAGCCGCGAGATGCAAGCGGCGCGATAACCAATAGGAAAAAATAGGTCTGCCAAAGACGCTTCTTGAAGAGCTGTTGTGTCTTCCGGCGGGCATGGAGCTGGCGAGGACGATGGTTGCGCACGAACTTTCGGAGCGGGCGAGGCGGCTGCATTTTTCTTCCCTGGTGATCGACACGCACACCGATACGACGCAGCGTTTTCGCGACCGGGATTTCAACCTGGGAATGAGGAACGCGCTGGGGAGCATCGATATCCCGCGCATGAAGGAAGGAGGACTGGGAGCGATCTTTTTTTCGATTTGGGTGCCCAGCAAAGTGACGGGGGCGGAAGCAGTAAAGCTCGGGTTAGATCAGATCGACGCACTACGGGAGCAGGTTCGCGAACATGCGAACCAGCTCGTGCTGGCGACGACCGCGGAGGGAATTCGGGAAGCTCGCCGGCAAGGCAAGATCGCAGCACTCATCGGGATCGAAGGTGGCCACCTGATCGCAAGTGACCTTGGCATTCTGCGAACGTATGCGGCGCTTGGCGCACGGTACATGACGCTGACGCACACCGGAAACGTGGAATGGGCGGACGCCTCGACCGACACACCGGTGCACAATGGGCTGAGCGAATTAGGCAAGGCCGTCGTGCTGGAAATGAACCGCTTGGGCATGATCGTGGACGTCTCGCATGTCAGCGACAAAGCATTTGCTGATGTTTTGGAGATCAGTGAAGCGCCCGTGTTCGCATCGCACTCCTCCTGCCGCGCGATCTGCGAGTCGCCGAGGAATGTGACCGATGAAATGATGAAGGCCCTCGCGGCGAAAGGCGGAGTCATCCAAATTAATTTTCACGTGGGCTTTCTGAGCCAGGAATATCGCAACGCGGAGAAAGCCAATCCGGAATGGGACAAGGAGATCTCGCTGGAGGTGCGGCGACGATGTGTGGGCCGGGACGGCTGCCAGTTAGTCGAGGGCGACCGCATCACGCGGGAATATGTGGCGCGTGGTGATTTGCCAAGGGTGGAGTGGACCAAGATCGTCGAGCATATCGAACACGCGGTCAAAATTGTGGGCGTCGAACACGTCGGACTAGGCTCGGACTTCGATGGGGCGAACATGCCATACGGAATGGAAGATGCCAGCGGGCTGCCGCAAATCACGGCTGCCTTATTGGAACATGGCTATTCCGAAGGTGACGTGAAGAAGATTCTCGGCGAGAATACACTTAGGGTCATGGCGGAGGCCGAGCGCATCGGCCGCTGGCGGAGCGAAATGGTGTAGAGGCTGGCCGCTGTGCCAAACTAGCCTTGCGAATTCAACGTGGAGAGAGAAGAGCAATGCGGAAATTTGGATGGATGATGTTGGCTGCCGCGCTGGCGTGTCTTGCAGCCATGCCCGGCGCCGAATCGAGAGCTCGAGAGCCACAGAGGACGACGCACAAGCAGGCTGCGCATTCCAGCCCGTACCAGCGAATACTCCTTCGCCCTGCGCTTCTCAAGGCGAGAGCGCCGGCCACATACCAGGTGAAGTTCATCACCACCAAGGGCGATTTTGTGATCAGCGTGACTCGCGCGTGGGCTCCTCTGGGCGCAGACCGGTTTTACAACCTTGTGCGGCATCATTTTTACGACAATACGAGCTTCTTCCGCGTGTTGAAAGGTTTTGTGGTGCAGTGGGGTCTCAGCGCTTATCCGCCGGTTAACGCCGCGTGGGATCACGCGCCCATCAAGGATGATCCCGTGGTGCAGAGCAATTTGCGCGGGTACGTCACTTACGCCATGGGCGGGCCGAATACGCGAACGACACAGGTATTTATCAACCTCGTCGATAACACACGGCTCGACCCAATGGGATTTGCCGCGTTTGGCCAGGTTACCGAAGGAATGGACGTCGTGGATGCTCTCTATTCGGGCTATGGCGAAGGCGCGCCACACGGGCAAGGCCCGGACCAGGATACATTAGAAAAGTTGGGGAAGCCCTATCTCGAAAAGCAGTTTCCCTTGCTCGACTCCGTCAAAACGACGTCGTTGATTCTCCCCGAGCGACCGGTGCACCGGAAGCCGGCATCCGCTCCGAAGGCTAAACCGGCCACCGCACACGAGTAGCCGCCGCGAATCGGCAAAGGCGCAACTGAGTCCGGGCAGGGAAGTCCTTCGACTTTTCGAACGGCGCTCCCGATACTTATTCGGACGTACGACTATAATCCGAGAACTGCAACCAACTCTCGTACCGAGGCCGAAGACTTCTGCAGAGCCGCATTTTCTTCCGCCGTCAATTTGATCTGAATGACTTCTTCGACTCCGCCCGCTCCGAGCTTCACGGGGACGCCGACAAAGAGCCCCTTGATGCCATACTCGCCTTCCAAATACGCCGCACAGGGCAAAATTTTCTTTTTGTCCTTCAAAATGGCTTCCACCATTTCGACCGCCGCGGCCGACGGCGCGTAGTAAGCTGATCCGGTTTTCAAAAGATTGACGATCTCCGCGCCGCCCTTGCGCGTGCGCTCCACGATGGCGTCGATGCGCTCTTTCGGCAGCAAATCGGGGAGGGGGATTCCCGCGACGGTTGAATAGCGCGGCAGCGGCACCATATCATCGCCATGGCCGCCGAGAACGAAGGAGTGCACGTTTTCCACGCTTACCTTGCATTCCGTGGCTACGAATGCGCTCATTCGGGCGGAGTCCAGCACGCCGGCCATTCCGAGGACGCGATTTTTCGGGAATCCGCTTACCTTGAACGCCGCTTGTGCCATGGCGTCCAAAGGATTCGTAATCACAATGATGATGCACTTCGGCGAATGCTTGACGATCTGCTCGACGACGGCCTTCACCACGTCATAATTTGCCTTGAGCAAATCATCGCGGCTCATCCCCGGCTTGCGCGGAAATCCCGCCGTAATCACCACGATGTCGCTGCCCGCAGTCGCGCTGTAGTCGCCGCTGGCCGTAGAAACGCCCGTCGCGCGCGAATCCGTACCCGTAATCGGGCCGGATTCCAGCATGTCCAGAGCCTTGCCCGCCGGCGGCCCATCCAAAATATCCGTCAGCACCACGTCCGCTAGTTCCAAATCCACAATGCGTTGGGCCGTCGTCGATCCCACAAAACCGCCGCCCACTACCGTTACCTTTTTTCTGCTCATTTCTCGACCTTTGTCCTCTCTGGAAGTAAATGAGGTGAATGGGGCAGAAGAAGTTAAGGAGGTAAGGGACACCCGGCGAAACTGCGTTGCTGCCGAAGGAAGGGTTCTCGTCCCTTTACTTCCTTTGCCTACTCGACTTCCTTTACCTCGCCACCGCTGTTCCCTGCATGTTCTCGATAATCGCGGTCGCAAATGCAGCCGTGCCAACCTTTGTCGCGCCTGGCATAAGCCGCTCGAGATCGTAAGTGACGCGTTTCTGCTGAATGGTCCTCGCAATGCCGTCCTCGATGAGTTCCGCGGCTTCCTTCCAGCCGAGGAATTCAAACATCATCGCGCCGGACAACATCAAGGAGCTCGGATTGATCACGTCTTTGTCCGCATATTTCGGTGCGGTGCCGTGCGTAGCCTCGAAAACGCCAAAGCCATCGCCGATATTCGAGCCCGGGGCCATGCCCAGCCCGCCGACCTGCGCCGCGCACGCATCGGAAAGATAATCGCCATTGAGATTCGGCGTGGCTAGCACGCTGTATTCATCGGCGCGCAGCAGCACCTGTTGAAACACGGAGTCGGCGATGCGGTCATTGATCATCAGCTTCTTCTTCCACTGCCCCTTGCCGTGGGTCGCGCCGATAGAATCTAGTGTCTGCTTCACTTCGTCGCAAATTCCTTTCACGAACGCTTCGGTGGCCTGGTCCAGCCCTGGCTCGATCATCGCGGCATTCTTCTCGACGCTTAGCCCCGGATTCTTGTCCAAATTATCGAGGATCCAGCTCTCGCGTTCGGTCACCGTCTCGGAACGGAATTCCTCACGAGCCAGGTCGTAACCCCAGTCCCGGAACGCGCCCTCCGTGAATTTCTGAATGTTTCCTTTGTGTACCAGCGTCACGCTTTTCTTGCCGTGCGCCAGCGCATACTTGATCGCCCTTCGCACCAGCCTTTTCGTGCCAAATGGTGAAATCGGCTTGATGCCCACTCCGGAATCCCAGCGAATCTGCTTTTTCCCGTCCTTAAGCATTTCGTGGTTCAGAAATTCGAGCAGCTTTTTCACTTCGGGCGTGCCGGATTTCCACTCGATTCCGATATAAACGTCTTCCGTGTTCTCGCGGAAAATGAACACGTCCATTTTCTCGGGATGCTTCACAGGGGAGGGAACTCCCTCGAAATAACGCACCGGGCGCTCGCAGGAATACAAATCCAGAAGCTGACGCAGCGCCACGTTCAGCGAACGAATGCCGCCTCCCACAGGCGTCGTCAAAGGCCCCTTGATGGCCACGCGAAAATCACGAATCGCATCAACGGTGTCATCCGGCAGCCATTCCTTGAACGTGTTGAAGGCCTTCTCGCCGGCAAACACTTCAAACCACGCGACGCGCCGCATCCCGCCGTAGGCGTGCTCCACGGCCGCGTCAAAAACACGCCGCGAAGCTTTCCAGATGTCCCGCCCCGTTCCATCGCCTTCGATGAACGGGATGATTGGCGTGTCCGGAACCTGCAATTCTTCGCCGCTGTAGCCGATGGCCTTGCCGCCAACAGGAATTGCGTTGCCGTTGTAGGAACTCTTCATGAATTCAAATCCTCCGTGGATTCTCGAGTGCTTCCTGTTGAATCGCTATGAAGCGTTTGCGGATTGTTCGCCTCTCAAATGAACCAGAAAACATACCACAACGCGCCGAAAGTCCGAAATCGGACACTAGGCGCACAACTGTACCTGGCAGGAAGGAAACGCAGATGTGCCAACTTGAAACGGCCGCGCGATATATACTGCCGGCCGCGCGGCACGGCGTAAGCACGAATCGCCTAATCTAAGCGCCGTGTCACAGACGATAGGATGTGATGCTCCATTTGGGACTAATGAATCGAACGCAACAGCGATGGCTTCATTTTTGGTGTGTGCCAATAGTGCTTCTTGTGTCCATCGTACTGGCTGTTTACTTCGACGACTGCGACGCAGCGCAAGGTGCGTTCGCGGGGCCGAGCCTGCCGGCCAGTGCCGGAGTTCCCGCCGCGCCACACCCTATTCCCGTCTTAAGCGTAAGCGTCGTCAAGGCCTTCCCGCATGATCCCACGGCGTTCACGCAGGGACTTGAATACTACGGCGGCTTCTTGTATGAGAGCACGGGCTTGCGGGGAAAATCGTCGCTTCGCAAGGTCGCCATTGCTACGGGTCGCGTCCTGCAGAGCATTGCTCTCTCTCCCGAGTATTTCGGCGAGGGCTTAACCATCTTTCATGGGAAGATTTACCAGCTAACCTGGCTATCGAAGATAGGCTTCGTCTACGGCCTGCAATCTTTCCGCCAGACGGGAAATTTCCATTACCAATCTGAAGGCTGGGGCCTTACGCATGACGAGCAATCACTGATCCTGAGTGACGGCACCAATCAGATTCAATTTATCGACCCGTCCACGTTCCAGGTGCGCCGAAGGCTGGAAGTGTATGCGGGCAAAGAAGCGGTCGTGAATTTAAATGAATTGGAGTACATCAAGGGACAGATTTACGCCAACGTCTGGCACTCGCCGCGTATCGCACGAATCGATCCGCGCACCGGCCAAGTCTTGGCTTGGCTCGATTTGGCGAAGATTTCCGCCAAAGAGCAGCATGTTCCCGAAGGGGTCTTGAATGGAATTGCCTATGACCGCGAGGGCGACAGGCTTTTCGTCACCGGGAAAGACTGGTCTGAACTTTTACAGATAAAAATCGAAGAAAAATAGGAAGCGGCACGCATGGAAGGATGAACCCAGGCCTTCCGCTTCCCACAATCGCTTCTAGAACATGTTCCAGAGGTACTGATTATAAACTTCGTGATGATACTGCACTTCGGGCGCCTTCACGAAAGTGCCCAGTGCCCGCGGGCAGCGATCGGCAGCGGCTCGTTTGAGGTCAGCGTAGCGGCCTTTGACATCAGCGCCGTAGAGTTTTGTTGTCCAGTCAGCCTTCTCGAAATTTTCCACTGCGGTATAAATATTGTCCGGCAGGTAGCGTTCCGCCGAGCGCAGGTTCTTGATTTTCGATGTCTCGCCATCCAACCCCGTCTTGAATATCGAGTATAGGACCATGTACGGATTTGCATCCGGAGCGACGGCGCGTACCTCCGTGCGCATGCTGCGTTCGTTGCCGATGGGGATACGCACCATTGCACCACGATCCACTGCCGAGGCCCTGAGTTGGTTCGGCGCTTCGAAATGCGGGTCGAGCCGCCGGTAAGCGTTCACACTCGAATTGAACACCAGGCATATGTCGTTCCCATGCGTCAGAATCCGGTCCACGAACTCCCAGCCGAATTTGCTGAGTTTTTCCTCGCCCTTCGGGTCCCAAAAAAGATTGCGGTCGCCTTTGCTGATGGAGACATTCGTGTGCATGCCGTTGCCATTGACGCCGACCACCGGTTTCGGCAGAAAACAAGCAGTGAACCCGAGTTTCGTGGCTACCTGGCGGCAGATCAATTTGTAAATCTGGATTTGGTCCGCGGCTTGCACCACTTCTCCGTAACCGTAATTGATTTCGAATTGCGAAGGCGCGACCTCAGGATGATCTTTCTCATTCTGAAAACCCATTGCCCGCTGCACTTCCGCCGTTGTGTCGATGAAGGTTCGCAACGGATCCCCGGGAAGGGAATGGTAGTAGCCACCCGTGTTGACGTACTCGAATTTTCCCGTTTCGTGGTAATGTCGCTCGGCGTTTTCCCCTTTGAAAAGGAAGCCTTCAATCTCGTTGGCGGCGTTGAGCGTGTAGCCTTTTTTCTCGTAGAGCTGGTCAGCGTAGCCCTTCAGTACGCCGCGGATATCCCCGGCATAGGGGCTGCCGTCCTTGTCGATGACGTGGCCAAACACAAGCACCTTGCCGGAGCCAAAAACATCGGAAGGCCCCCAATAAAACGCCCCCCAATCCATAGCTAGGCGAAGGTCACTCTCGCGCTGGGCCGTGAAGCCGCGAATCGAGGAGCCATCGAACGTCAAGTTGTCCCAGCTCTTAATCAGGAACTTTTTGTCGTAATCCAGCATATGCAGCCGGCCCTCGAGATCGCTAAAGAGCACGGTTACGGCCTTTATGCGCTTTTCGTCCGTCAGGTACTTGATCCGCTCTTCCTGGATTTTGTGCGGGGCAATCCGGTTCTTGCGCTGCTCTTTGGCTTTCAGGTTCAGCTCTTCAAGCTCGTCATAGGGAAGAGCAAGGAAATTACGCAGTTCGTTCGACATGAATCTCCTCGAAATAAGATGAATTAGGGTACGGCGATGCAATGTGGGATATGCTGGCTCCAGCCATCGGCCCGTAGGGTATCGCGGCGGTCTTGCGAGCGTCAAATCGAAAAATCATTTTACGCCATCGAAAAAATGAATCGAGAGTGGGACGACCTGTCCGGCACACAAGTCCGAAAGATTGTTTAGTCGTAATACTCTTGCCCCAGATGCGTTATCAAGTCTTCGCCCATCATCCATCGAAGAGTATTTTTCAGCTTCATCGATTGAATAAACAGATCATGCTCGGGATAGAGCCCGGGCGCGGTCATCGGCGACTTGAAATAGAAGCTGAGCCATTCCTGAATGCCCTGCATGCCGGCGCGATGCGCCAGGTCCAGGAAGAGAACCAGATCCAGAACAATAGGCGCCGCCAGAATCGAGTCGCGGCAAAGGAAATCCACTTTGATCTGCATGGGATAGCCGAGCCAGCCGAAAATATCGATGTTGTCCCAACCTTCCTTGTTGTCGCCGCGCGGCGGGTAGTAGTTGATGCGCACTTTGTGATGCATCTTGCCGTAGAGCATCGGATAGAGCTGCGGTTGCAGGATGTATTCGAGGACGCTGAGCTTGGATTCTTCCTTTGTTTTGAATGATCCAGGATCTTCCAGTACCTCGCCGTCGCGGTTGCCCAGGATGTTCGTCGAAAACCAGCCATTCAGTCCGATCATGCGCGCCTTGAATCCGGGGGCCAGAATGGTTTTCATCAGGGTCTGCCCGGTTTTGAAGTCCTTGCCGCAGATAGGGACGCCATGCTCAAGCGCGAGCTGCTGAATGGCGGGAATGTCCACGGTGAGATTCGGCGCGCCGTTGGCAAACGGAACGCCGCTGGTCACGGAGGCCCACGCGTAAAGCATGGAAGGGGCGATCGCCGGATGATTGGATTTCATGGCCTCAACGAATTTTTCCGGAGTCGAATGGACTTCCTCGGGCCGGACGAACACTTCCGTCGAGCCGCACCAGCAAGTAACAATCCGCGAGACGCGTTTCGTTTTGCGGAAATTCTCGATGTCTTCCTTGATCTTCAGCGCGAGCTCGTATTTGTTCTTGGCCTTCTTGACGTTCGGGCCGTCGAGCTTCTTTACGTACTCCGGGTCAAAAACGGCCTTCATCGGCTTGATGCCTGAGAGAAAAGTCTTCACTTTCTCCAGGTCTTGGAGGTTCAAGACTCCGGCGTTCGCCGCGGATTCGTAGGCATTGTCCCGGAAGATATCCCACCCGCCAAAAACGAGATCCTTCAGTTCGCCGAGCGGCACGAATTTCTTGATCAGCGGCGAGCGTCCATCGGTGCGCTTGCCCAGCCGAATCGTCCCGAGTTGAGTGAGCGAACCGATTGGCTGCGCTTTGCCCCTTCGGACCAGTTCCACTCCGGACATGAACGTCGTGCTCACTGCCCCCATTCCCGGCGTAAGTATCCCGAGTTTCCCAGTTGCCGGAGCAATCTTCGCAGGCTTATTCATGCCGATCCTCGATCTCTGATATGTGGACGCAAGAGAGGCTCCGGCAGAAGTTCGGCCAGAGCCCAAACAAACCAGTAATGATGAGCGAAGAGACCCGGATTTGCAAATCGAAGCGGTACGACTGTTAAAGACATCGCAGGGCTTTCGAAATCACGAAAAAATGATAGCGCAGGGGCGAAGTGGGGAATAACTGCAGGGTTGGTGCCTGGCACGCCGCAGGATTCACCCGCAGTGATAAACCTCCTCCCGCGGAATCAAGGGCAACAGAAATTCCTGCAATCTCTCGCTCTCCTCAACGGACAACCGGTCAAGATGAATCCCCATCAGATTTCCGCCTAGAATTCGTACGATCAAGCCTGCGCCTACCAAAGGCTTCATGAGTTGCGACAGCTCCATGCTTACTTGTACGGACGAACCCTGCGGAATGGTCCGGGGAGCCATCACGAGTATGCCGTCCAGACTTACATCGATCGCTTCGCAAAAGATTTCCTCGAATCCAAATCTCAGCCGTACCTTGGATCGATAGGGAACACGCCGCGTTTGCCGTCTCTCATGGTCGCTCCGTCCTTGCGTGGCCCGGATGAGCTTCAAGAGGCGCTCTTTGTCGACAGGTTTGTAAAGAAAAAAGCTGGCTCCAGCTGCAAATCCCAGGGTCATGGCGCTCGGACGCAGATCGTCGCTCAGCAGGATGATCGGCGTGGTCCTATTGAAGCCTGCACGCCGCATTTCGCGCGAAAGCTCAATGCCGTCGGGTGATCCCATGTGCAGATCGAAAAAGACCATGTCGAATTTGCCTTCGTCGAGGAAACTCGTGGCCTGCGCGCTATGGGTCAGCGTCAAAGCCTCCACGCCGGCCGCATATAAGACCTTTTGAATTAGTTCGCAGGTAGCCTGTTCATCGTCTACGACGAGAGCTCGCCCTTGCATCTCAACCTCCTCCTGCTGTCATGCTGCTTCCAACTTTCTCGGAAAGCTCGTTACCGGCGATGCTTTCTGCCGCCGCTCGACTGCCCGCATTCAGACCTTAGGCGCTATCCTTGCGCGTGAGACTTCGTAGCAATCGAACTGCACGCCGACTCCTATCTTCCCGTGCGACGAATCGACCCGCTCGACTCGCACGACATGGCCCGTGCACCGCCATTCTGTCGTCGGTTCGTCGGTGATCTCCTCCGGCATCTTCAGGAGAATCTCCACTGTTTCTCCCTCGCGAATCAGGGAGTCTGTTGCGAAGAAGACGCCATCCTGCGAGAGATTGAGCGATTCCGCTCTTTGTTCAGGTGCTGTGGATTTCCAGATGCGCACACGCAGGGGAGTCTTAAAACAAAGACGACGAGACAGACGCCGGTCCGAGCTGGCTATTTTCATTCTTAGCTCCACGCACCAGGGAGAGGGGTGGCACAGTATGGGATTACAAAGGGGATACCAAGTATATCAATAGGCCTGTCCCTCAGAGAGATTAATCTCGGTGCGATGCGAATTACTTACTGGCACCTTCCAGGGTTATCCCTGAGTGGAGTCGGCCGAGAATTCGTCTTGCGCCGGCCAGTTCTCATCCTGCGATCCTGGTCTTCGCGCTTCCTTACTGGCTGTAGGCGTACACCATATCCCCCTTCGCTTTGTACGAGGCCGTGATGCTCGCTTGTGGATTTTTTGGGCAAATCTTCGGAATTTGTCGCGCCCAGAACCCTCCGGACGCGTTACAGTTAGCCTATTCGCGGCACGTCGCCGTAACGGAGGAATCATTCATGAAGCTGGCTAGCAATCCCGTGAAATTCCTAATGTTTCTCTTCGCTCTCTCTCTGGGAGCCGTCCTTTTCTCTACCGGGCTTTCTGCCCAGGATGGAGGCTGGCGGATCAGTCGCGCTGACTATGGATTCCGCTCTCAGCGCACCGACGTCACGCGCATTTTGCGAGTCCTGATTTCCCGCGGCGGCGTGAACGGCCGCGTTGCCGTTAACAACCAAACGATGGGCGGCGACCCTGCCGTTGGAAAAGACAAGACATTGCGAATCTTCGCGCGAAACGACAGAAACGAGGAGCGCGAGTTTGATTACCGCGAAGGCGGCTTCATCGATGTGATCATGTTTGCCGTTCCGGAGGACCACCGCAACGATAGCGATCGCGAGCGCGATGGCCGTGACCGCGGCGATCGTGACCGCGGCGGGTTTGGCCCCAGGGGCTTGGAGATCCTCTACGGTTTCTACGGTGTGCAAGGCCGAACCGCAAACGTGACCGATCGCTTGCAGTCCATGGTGCGCGATGGCGTCCTGGAATTGAATGTCAATAATTATAACCTTGGTGGTGACCCTGCGATTGGCGCAAACAAGGTTCTGATCGTGGTTTATAGAGATCACGGGCGCGAACAGGCCACGGCCGTACCGGAAGGGAATCGGCTCAGAATTCCGTAAGCAGCCCTTCGCCTGGGGCGGCTGGCGAAAGAAGCTCGCCAGGCAAGTTTGTGGGTGTGCCGCTGCCTAAAGCCAGCCGCTCCGATAGGCCACCCACCAGCTTGCATAGCCTATGGGGATGGTCGCCAGGACAGCCCACCAGAAGGGCAGCGCCAAATCCGCCAAGAGCCCCAATCCACTGAATGTGAGCCAGAAAACTTTCTTTTCCACATCCCTATTTTAGCCGAATCGCAGGCAGAAGAGCCCCAAATTGGCTCCCGCGGTGCCATATCTGCAAATCCGCCGGGCCTCAACCCTGCTTCCGATCGAGTTCCGCCCACCTCGCATAAAGCCGGTCGACGGTCTTCCGCGCTTCATCGAGCTGCAGGGAAGCGCTGTGCAGCCGCGGGCCGTCGCTGACGATGGCGGAATCCTGCAAAGCGGCTTGCCTATCGTGCAGCTCCTGTTCGGCCTCAGCGATTCGCTGTTCCATGGCCTCCAATTCGCGGGCCTCTTTGTAGGAGAGTTTCCTCCTTGTCGCCGACTGTGGCTCTGCTCCCGAGGCGCTCCGCGAACTCTCGATTTTCGCTGATAATTTCTTCTTGCCGTTCTCCTGCTGTTGCGATTCTTCCCAGGCCTCCCATTGCGAATAATCCGCAAATCGCTCGATGCCGCCCAACCCATCGAAGCCCAGCACGATGGTCGAAACGCGGTCCAGCATATAGCGATCGTGCGTCACCAGCACAAGTGCTCCGCGAAACTCGAGCAAGCTCTCTTCCAGAATTTCCAGCGTGGGAATGTCTAGGTCGTTCGTCGGTTCGTCCAGCAGCAACACGTCGGCTGGCTGCAACATGAGTTGGGCGATAAGCACGCGCGCACGTTCGCCGCCGGAAAGTTTGCCGACCCGGCGGTTCAAGTCCTCGCCCGTGAAAAGAAACCTCGCGGCCCAAGCGGCGACATGAATCACCCGGTCCTGATAAATGACGGCGTCGCTGTCCGGCGCCAGTGCCCGCCGCAACAGTTGGTCCGGATCCAGCTCGCGATTCTGGTCGAAGTACACCATCCGCAGCGGCTCCGCTTTGCGAATCTTGCCCGCCATGGGTTTCACGTCTCCTCGCAGCAGCCGGAGCAGCGTCGTCTTGCCGCTTCCGTTTGGCCCCACGAGGCCGACTCGCATCCCTGAAGTCACCCGGAACTGAAGCCCCGCGAACAGCACGCGGCCGCCCATCTCGCACGCTACGCTATCGAGCTCAATCAGTTGTTTCGTCTGGCGGTTCGTCCCGGAAAAATCAATCTGCGTCGTGCTCACCTCGCTCCTGGCCTTCATCTCCGCGAGTTCGCCGATCATCCTGTGCGCCGTGTCGATGCGCGCTTTTGCCTTGGTGGCGCGGGCTTTCGGACCGCGGCGAAGCCATTCGATCTCCGTTCGTACCCGGTTTTCCAGGGCTTCCTGCCGGTTTCTTTGTGCGTGCAGATGCTCTTCCTTTGCCAGCAGAAACGTGCTGTAGTTTCCTGCCACGCGCAGCGCCCCATTCTCGTAGGCGCCATCGATCTCCACCATTTCGTTGGCCACGTTTTCCAGAAAATAACGATCGTGGCTCACCACCACGCTTGCAAACGAGGCTCGCCGCAGAATTTGCTCCAGCCATTCAATTCCTTCGAGGTCCAGGTGATTGGTCGGCTCGTCCAGCAACAGTATGTCCGGGTACTGCACCAGCGCCTCGGCAATGGCCAGCCGTTTCCGCCAGCCGCCCGAGAGCGTGGCTGCGGCCGCCTCAAGCTCCACAAAGCCTGCCCTGCCCAGCGTTTCGGCGGAGCGCGCCGCTCTTTCCGCTTGCGGCACGTGCCCCCGCTCCAGCGCCCCCTCGATCACGCCTCGAATAGTGATTCCGGGAGAAAACTCGGAAATTTGCTTTACGTAACTGAGACGGGTACCTTTGCGAACCGCTACATCGCCGCTATCGGGCTTGGTGATTCCACACAGGATTTCTAGCAGCGTAGATTTGCCCGATCCATTCGGGCCGATCACGCCGATGCGGGCTCCTTCGGACACCGTGAAGGAGATATCGGTGAATAGCGGAGCGACCCCGTATCTTTTCGATAGTCCTTGGGCGCTGATGATCGGAGCCAAATTTCTCGGTCTTCTCCCTCACTTAGTTTACCCTGAGGAGCGAAGCGGGGGACAATTTCGACCTTCAGGCAGGCAGCAAGCTTGGTTTCTTTAACTCGCAAATTTGACGTTCTTGTTCTTGGCGCCGGCGCTGCGGGGCTCCTGTGTGCCGCTGAAGCCGGGAAGCGAGGGCGCCGTGTCGCCGTCCTCGAACTTGCGGACCGCATCGGCAAGAAAATCCTCATCTCCGGCGGCGGCCGCTGCAACTTCACGAATCTCCATTGCACCTCGGAGAAATTTATCAGCGCAAACGAACACTTCGCCAAATCGGCGCTTGCCCGCTATACGCCGTCGGACTTCGTCGCCTTGGTCGAAAAGCACCGCATTCCGTATCACGAAAAAACACTCGGCCAGCTTTTCTGCGACCGCAGCGCACGGGACATCACCACCATGCTGGAGTCCGAGTGCCGCGACGCCGGTGTGGAAATATTTGTGAGCATCAGAATCCGGGAGGTTCAACACGGCGCGGACTTCGTGGTCCATTCCGGGGCCGGCGAATTTTGCGCCCCCGCCCTGGTCGTTGCAACAGGCGGTCTTTCCATCCCCAAAATCGGCGCGACTTCGCTGGGCTACGAGCTCGCCCGTCAATTCGGACTCAAGATTGTACCGACCAGGCCGGCCCTCGTGCCGCTCGTGTTTTCCAAACGAGAGCACCGGCTCTATGGCGATCTCGCGGGCGTTTCCGCGTCCGTGGCAGCCTCGACGGATCATCAATCCTTCCGCGAAAAAATGCTCTTCACCCATCGCGGATTGAGCGGTCCGGCCATTCTGCAAATTTCGTCCTACTGGAAAAATGGCAAACCGCTGCGCATCGATCTTGCTCCTGGTCTCCAGGTCACTTCGTCCCTCCGCGAAGCCCGAAGCAGAAATCTGACCGCTGCCCGCGGTGCATTCCTTGGCGTTTTGCCCAAACGCTTTGCCGAGCGCTGGCTTGAGCTCCATGCGCCGGCGACGTGGACCAATCAAGACCTGGAGAAACTCGAGCGCGACGTTCACCAATGGTCGTTCGTTCCGCAAGCCACCGAAGGCTACGAAAAAGCCGAAGTCACCGCCGGTGGCGTGGACACCGATGAGCTGTCCAGCAAAACCATGGAGAGCCGCAAGGTTCACGGACTTTTTTTTATCGGAGAAGTGGTCGATGTCACCGGCCACTTGGGCGGGTTCAATTTCCAATGGGCCTGGGCTTCGGGCGCCGCCGCGGGACGCGCTTTGTAATTTCGCGGGATACCGTGTGTTGCTTTCTTCGCGGCGGTTAGGCCCCCGATTGCACCTTTGGATAGCGTCGAAGCTCTCTCACTAAGTACAGCACCACGACAATATTGATGGCCAGCACCGCAATCTTGGGGACCGTCGCGTGCAGGCTGATTTCGTACACCTCCACCGGAAGCAACGAAGCCGTCGTGATGATGGTGAAATATTCCGCCCAGCGTTTGGATAACGCCAGTCCCGCCCCTTCGGTCAGGAAAATCGCGGAGTAGATGAACGTGCCCACGCTTAGTTCCTTTAGTCTGCGGTCGTCTACCATTGACAAGTTCGCAAGCATCGAATGCAGGTATCGATTGTGAGGATCCACGCGGAAGGCATTGATCCAGTGGTCTGCCACGGCGGCCACGTCCCTGTGCAGCAACCGCAGCGCTCCGATACCGATAGCAAGAAGAACCGCGCCCTTCAAGAGTTTCAAGGCGGCGATCACCATGAGTCCACGCGAGTGTGTTCTGCTGTTGGACATTTGGCTGAGGGACTTCTAGTTGAATGAATGAATCTTCTTCACTTTGCGGCACCGTCCGTTAACGGGAGCATTTATTTGTGTGCCGGCAGTAGCTCCCAGATGGCCGGATCCTCCGCGCCAAGCACCCAGGAGCAGAATCCTTCGAGGCCGCGCTCCTTCGCCAGCGCGTAGCGCTCTCGGAAAGTGTGCGCGTCCGTGAAGAATACCCACTCGCGTATGTCCGCCCGGTAAATATAAAACCACGCCGTGCGGTCCGCGGAATCCCATTCGATATGCCCGCCATAATCCTTCGCGAGGTCCACCGCGTCCTCTGCACTGATGGATTCGGCCGTAGGGTTCGGCTTATCGCTTGATTTGTCCTCGCCTTTGATGGGCGTTCCGGCGAACCAGTGATAGCCGTACAGCGGAATACCCAGCGATAGTTTTTGCGCCGGCACGAACTTAAGCGCGTAGTCCAGATTACTGGTGGTCCACGCCCAGCCCGCCACCGGCCCGGGAGTCGTCCAGCGCGTGTGCTGGTCGTACGTCATCAGACAAATCAAATCGACCGATTGCGCGAGCGCCTTGAGGTCGTAAGCGCCTCGCCAGTTCCCATAAATCCACGCGGAAAAGCCACCTTCGCCGGGCTGGCCCGGAGCGTTAGGCACCGTGGCAATCGTTAGCATCAAGCCTTCCTTATGAAATGAGGCCGCCGCTTCGCGCACCAGGTCCGAAAGCGCGTCCCGGTCCGTCCAATGCACGTCTTCGAAATCGAATTGAAATCCCGTGTACCCGTTTTCTTTGCAGTCGCGAATAAGTTGGGCAATCATCTTCTCCTTCGCAACAGGATTCTTTAGCAGCTTGTGAAACTCTTCCTGCGCGAAGTCGCCATTGGCCACGATGGGCATCACCGGAACGTGATGCTGTCGCGCCGTCTCCATCACCAGCGGATTCGGCCCGCCGGAAACAAGCCCATCGGCGTCCACGCCGTACCACGCCGGAACCAGGATGTCGATCTTGTCCGCGTGCGCCAGAAACGATCGAACAGATTTTGGCTCACGCGTCATGTAAAAAAGCGATTTCGGCTGCTGCGCTTGGCCGGCGGCCGGAAAGTAAAAAAGCGATGCGAGGACAGCGAATAACGAGAGTGAGCTTTTCATGATGGGCCCAGTTTATTGGCTCCGAGCCGCCAAGCGCAACGCGTGGACGAGCAATCTTCAACTTTACTTCTCGCCGCCAATATCATCGCCACTTCTTGAGCAGCGGCCAGACCTTTTCCAGCGAGCCAAACTTCGCCCCTCTGCAAATGTAAACCGGGATTTGCTGCTCCAGCGCGTACGGATTTTCTGCGGAGGTTCCCACGTATTCCACGTTGTCGAACAACTTCTCCAGCGTTTCTTTCGAGTCATCCAGCACGATCATACAATTCCCGGAATAGCCGCGCGGCCCCCAAAGCCAATAAGTCTGGTGCCCGCTCAACGCCGGCGGCAAACCATACTTTGGCCCGAAGAAGTCGATGGCCCCGGCCTGCCCGTAGTCTTGCGCAAAAATCGCGCAGCCCGGCCGGTCTGTCGGCCGGACCTGGTCATACGCCTTCGCCGTCTCCGCCACGATTTCCTCCCACCCAAATTGATCGGCATACCACTGCGGCAGAATGGCCCGGGCGTGGCTGTGCTCCATCACGGGCAGCTTCATGGGCAGAGTTTTCATGTAGGAAATGAACTTTGGCGGCGAAAGAATGGGGACCGCCACCGGAGCGAGATGCGCGCCGCTGGCAAGCAGCACGACGACGATCGCCGGCTTTAACCATGTGCGCCGGCGACTAACGGCTTTGAGAACTTCCGCGCCGGCGGAATCGAGTTTTCTTCCTTCAATCGCGGATTCGATGATCACCGCCCCTGCCGCCAGCAACATGGGGTACACGGGCGAGAGGTAATAATTCTTGCCGTGCAAAACGAAGAAGACCGTAAAGCACACCAGGTAGCACCAGCCGAGCCAGCGATAGGGTTTTAATCTCGGCGAAACGAAGAACGCGATCAGCCCGGTGATCCAAATCGGAGCGGTCAGCGGTTCGACCAGCAGCATCTGCTGAAAGACGAATTGCGGGAAGGGAAGGACCACATCGCGGCCTTCCGCATGAATGTTGTGCATCAGTTGAACGAACGGCCAATGATAATGAATGTTCCAGAGAAGGTTCGGCAAAAAGATTAAAAAAGCCGCTAGCCCGCCGAGCCAAATCCAGAAACTGAGAAACACGCGGCGTTGCGCCGTCAGCAACAGACCGATGACGATCCCTAACCCGAACACGGCGATCGAATATTTTTCCTCTAGCCCGATGCCCGCCACCACGCCGAACCACAGCCAATAGCGGGGATCATTTCGCTTGATGGCCAGTATGGCGAAATACGCGCAACCCATCCAAAGATTGGGTTCGAGGCAGTTGGTGCCGAGAAGGCTCCCGTTGGAAAGATATTGCGGCGCGATGAGGATGGTCACGGCGCTCAACAGCAGCGCGAATCGCCGCCCTCCGAATTCCCGCGCAATCACGGCGGTTTGCACCACCAAAAGGGAAGAAGCCAGCGCCGGAATGAAGCGGATGCTGCGCAGCGAGCTTCCCGCTACGGCCCGCCATATATGTATCAGGAAGGGAATCAGCGGCGGCTGGTCGACGTAGCCCCAAGCCAGGTGATTGCCGCAAGCCATGTAATCGAATTCGTCGCGGAAGTAGCCGTAGCGGTTATTGAAATAGCAATGAAACAGCAGCTTGGCCACGGCAATGACAACCACGATGAGCATGCCGTTTGCTAAGAAAGTACGAGTTTTTGATACTGGCGCAGGCGCTGGAAATGAGGTCTCCGTCATTTGCGGCCCTGCAAAAGCGTCGGTGTCATACGCCTCAGCCGTGTCTTCGCGCTCCTAGGATAGCGTAAATTCGAGAACATCATCACCTTGCTTTATTCCCAGGATGCCGTGCCCGTTCGCCGCGATCACCACATATTGTTTTATAGTTTGTTGCTTGCCGCCGATGTTGTGCGGGATCGAGGCCGGCTTTCCTGCAGCTGGAAATTGGTAGTGCCACAATGGAAAGAAATGATGGGTGAGGGGGACAGCAACCGCGCATACGTGATGTGTGCTCCCAATGGCCCGGCATGCGCGGGAATGATCAGGGACGCCGGTGCCGGCTCATCTGAGCTACGGAACTCGCTATCGTCAACGAAACCAGCGCCACAATGGCAAATGTGAGTAGGATGACAACCACGAAATTCTCCCTTCAGGGACATGAATTGGAAAAGCAAACGGGTTTCCAAATTCAACCTCTTTATTTTCAATCAGTTGTTGGAGATGCCGCCGAGCTTATGTCGTCCAGAAAGAACAAGTGTCGCCCACAAAGGACATTTTTCCGGTAATAGTACTGGCCTCCGAGCACTCAGAATGAACTTCGCGGCCTAGTACCCAGCCTGGAAGCGTGTCTTCCTTCTAGGCCTTGCTCAAGCGGATCGACCCGTCTCCGGTGTGAATCGTCAGCGACTGCCCCCCGCCATTCATCTTTCCGTGGAGTTGCGAGTTGCTGAACGTCCCCTCGACCGTGACGGGCAAACCCACGCTGATGTGTCCGTCGCCCGTGCTG
The DNA here is from genome assembly GCA_963824515.1 of uncultured Acidobacteriota bacterium. Taxonomy (GTDB): domain Bacteria; phylum Acidobacteriota; class Terriglobia; order Acidiferrales; family UBA7541; genus Acidiferrum. The sequence continues at coordinate 486,862 of CAWGPN010000001.1, read as the reverse complement.
GCATCGATGTTGGCCTGGATGTCTCCCGGCAGCGACAGATCCACGCTCCCGTCGCCTGTCCGAATGCTCCAGCTTGAGGCCATCTTGGAGCCGGGCAGGACGCGCGTGTCCACGCTGCCATCGCCGCTCCTGATGTTCAGGCCGTCAAACCGCCCCGCAATCCTCACGTGTCCATCTCCGCTGTCGGCGTCCAACCTGCCGTCCAGTTCGCGCGCTTCAATCGAGCCGTCTCCGGTATGCAAGCGGATATCACCCTTCAAGGTATCCACGGTTATGCTGCCGTCGTTTGTGTGCAAATCAATCGCCCCGGCTAGGCTATTGGCTCGCACCGAGCCATCACCCGTATAGATGCTCACTTTTCCGTGAATCGAGTTTGCCGTTACCGAGCCGTCTCCGGTATGCGCATCCAGGTCGGCTTCCCGAGGCATGAGCACGTCAATGTGCAGCCTCCTCGAGTGCGACCCCCAGGACCAGCCCCAATGCCCCGTGGTTCGGGCAATCAGTTCGACCGTGTCGCCCGTCTGCTTCGATTCGATGTGCAGGTTGCTGTTCAGCTCATAACCCTGATACTCGATATGGAACTGCACGGTTTTGGCATCGCTTGTCGTAACGCTCACGCTTCCATCATTCGTATCTACGCGCACATTGGCGCGCCCGGAAACGGTGTAGTTCTTGCTCCATTCTTCCGCGCTGGAGCGCGGCGCCGTGGCTGCCGCAGTGAGTAGGGCAGCGCATGCAATTCCCAGGCGAATGGCGGCGGTGCGGTTGCGAAGCAGTTTCATGGCTCGAAGCCTCCGTAATTTCGCGTTATAGCGCGTTCTAATATTGGTACGACACCCGGTGTCAAAATGTTCCCTGGACCGCCTGCATATGGTCACTCCTACACCCAGAACAGACGCCGTTCCGCCCTTAAATGTCAGGTCATCAATCGAATCCGGGGCAGGTAGGGCTCGTTTGGGCGTCGCCGCAGCCTGCCTGTTTAGTTCTGCGCGGCGTGTTTTTTACGGCTGGAGGATTTCGCGTGGTGGGTGCCGGGCTTGGCCCGCAGCGCCGCCAGGAACTGTTCCGTGGGCAGGGTATTGATGACGTCGCGCTTCTCGAGCCACCCTCGTCGCGCCATGGTCACGCCGTAACGGATGAGCGAAAGGTTCGCGGTATTGTGCGAATCCGTTGATATGACGACCTTTACGCCGCGCTCTTTGCACATCCGCAGATACACGTCCTTCAAATCCAACCGATCGGGGTAGGAATTGCACTCCATGGCCACGCCGTGCTTCGAGCAAGCCTCCAGGATCTTTTCCATGTCGTAGTCAATGGGGTCGCGCCGCAGAAGCAGCCTGCCAGTCGGATGCGCGATGATCTGCGTATAGGAATTTTCGATGGCGGCAAGCATTCGCTCGGTCATCGCCGCCCGCTCCAAATTGAAGTACGAGTGGATCGAGCACACCACTACGTCCAACTGCGCCAGCAGTTCGTCCGAGTAGTCCAGCGACCCATCCTTCAAAATATCGACCTCCGCTCCCGCCAGCACTCGAATCCCCAGCCCTTTATCGCTAGCCGCATGAATCTTCCTGATGTGCGCCGCCATCCGCTTTTCATCCAATCCATTCGCCACCGTCACGGCTTTCGAGTGATCCGTAATCGCGATGTACTGGTGTCCCAGCTTCCTCGCCGCCTCCGCCATCTCTTCGATCGAGTTCTTTCCATCGCTCGCCGTCGTGTGCATCTGCAAATCGCCCTTCATATCCTTCAACTCAATCAGGTGCGGCAGCTTGTGCGCCTCGGCGGCGGCAATTTCCCCTGTATTCTCGCGCAACTCCGGCGGAATGTAGTCCAGCTTCAACTTCGCGTAAATCTCTTCCTCAGTCCGCCGCGCCACTGGCTTTTCGCCCTTCAGCGTCGCCAGTGCATACTCGTTCAGCGTCAAGCCCATGTCGTTCGCGCGCCCGCGCAGCGCCACGTTGTGCTCTTTCGACCCCGTGAAATAGAGCAGCGCCGCACCAAAACTCTCTTTTTCGAGCAGCCGCACATCCACCTGCAACCCATTCTCCAGCGTGAAGCTGACCTTGTTCTCTCCATGCGCCAAAGTCTGGTCAATCCCCGGATACTCCAAAATATGCTTTGCCATCGCATCCACATGTTTTTGCGAGGTATGTCCCGCGCCAAGCGTCAGCAGTAAATCCAAATCGCCCACGGTCTCCTTGCCGCGCCGTAGCGACCCCGCGGGCGTCACGCTTTCCACGGCCTTTCCCGCCTTCATAATGTGCGCAATGATCGCCGCCGCCGCCTCTTCCGCCGTATTAATGTGGAATCGCCCAGACGATTTCTTGAACACTTCGATGGCCTTCAAAATATTCTGCTCACTCTTTTCGCCGAAACCCGGCAGGTCGCGAAGTTTTCCCTCTTTCGCGATTCTTTCCACGTCGGCGACGGTCCCAGCCTTGAAGTTTGACCACAGAAACGCCACCTTCTTCGGCCCCAGCGATTGCAGTTGCAGCAAATCCAAAATCGTCTCCGGATATTTCTTCAGCAGCTTCTTCCGCAGCGCGTAGTCCCCGGTCTTCACAATTTCCTGAAGGTGTTCCACCATCCGCTCGCCAATCCCCGGCAACTCCTCCAGCTTCTCCGGCTGCGTAACAAGCTGTTCGATCGATTCCGGCAGCCCATCGATCAACTCCGCCGCCTTCTCATAACTCCGGTACCGCCCAATAATGGCCCCGTCAATTTCCAAAAGCTGCGCCGTCTCGCGCAAAATTCGTGCAATCTGTTTGTTGTCCATGCCAGGGATTATAAAGCCTCTGCCCCATTAAAGGCACGACCAGCAAGTTGAGGTGGTCGGCTAGCGCCTTGTCATCGCCTTTATTAAAAGCTGGAATGGCAGGTTATGAATGGTTACGTCATCTCACCAAAGAAGGGAAACGCATACCAAGCAAGCCATAAGAAGAATATCCAATGAAACAGTAAGTTCCTTTTGAATGTTGGCTCTGCCTTTCGATTGATCATGGACAACAGCCAAAGCGATCCGACCCAAACCACGTTCACCGCACAGACAAAGTAGTTGTATCTCTCGCCCTGAATCGCCAGCCCGTCCCTCCAACCGATCAAAAACCAGATTGCACTCAACAAGGTTGTGACTATAAGGAGGGCGTACGAACGCTTCGGAACTGCTGCATCACCCTTGAACAGTCCCGGGCTCCATACGAAAAATAAGATCATCGGAATTGCCACTGCTGCTTGTCGCAGACCAAAGAGAGCAGGCAAGAAAAAGAGGGCAGGAAAGGGGTAAAATGTACGCGGGCCGTCTTGGGCAAAAAACACCCAAAACAATGCAGGTATCAAGAGACTCAATCCACACAGAAAAGTCCAGTGGTTGCTTTTCATTCTCCAACCACTGCGAGTTTAGCGAACTTCGGCGTCGCTGGGCCAGGAATATACACATATCCTTCACGACGCTATTAGATCTGTCTAGACTCTTGTCTTGGGGGGCAGAGTGCGTTTTTCTACCGTAGTATTTTTACTTCCGCTACTCGTCGGCTCTGCATCCTCGGTGCAAACGCAGAAACCGGCTCAAGCTCCGGTCGAGCCCCAAAAAATCATCATCGACACTGACATCGGCGATGACATCGACGACGCTTTTGCCGTCGCACTCGCCCTCAAAAGCCCCGAACTCCAAATCCTCGGCATCTCCACCACATTCGGCGACACCGAGGCCCGCGCCAAAATCGTGGACTGCATGCTTGGCGAAGCCGGGCGCACGGATATTCCCGTCCTCGCCGGCTCTCCGACGCACACCACCAATCCCATGAGTCAGCGCCGCTACGGGGAAGGCGGCCATTTCGCCAAGTCCTCTCACCCAAATGCCGTCGACTTCATCCTCGACCAAATTCGTCGCTACCCCAACCAAATCACCCTAATCGCCATCGGTCCACTGATGAACGTCGGCGCCCTCATCGAAAAAGACCCGCAAACTTTCCTCAAGCTCAAGCGCGTCGTCATGATGGGCGGCTCGATCTACTGCGGCTACAGCGAAATCGGCGTCTGCCCCGGCCCCGCTCCAAGCCCCGAGTGGAACATCATCAACGACATCCCCGCCGCCCAAAAACTCTTCCTCTCCGGCGTCCCTCTTTACGTAATGCCCCTCGACTCCACGCAACTAAAATTCGACGAAGTCAAACGCGCCTACCTCTTCCGCCAAGCCACGCCCCTCACTGACGCCCTGACTCTCCTCTACCACGAATGGGGCCAGCAAACTCCCACTCTTTTCGATCCCATGACCGTCTCCTTCATCCTCAATCCCCAAATCTGTCCCGTCCAACCCATGCACATCGTCGTCGACGACAAAGGCTTCACCCGCCAAGAACCCGGCGCCCCGAACGCCCAAGTCTGCCTGCACTCCGATTCCGCCGCATTCTTCCATCTTCTAATCACTCGCCTATCCGCTCCATAGTCAGTAGCACCAGCTCCCATCAATCTCCGCGCGCCGCTTTTCTGTTCCTCTACCTCCTTTACCTCCTCTACCTCCTCTACCTCCCAAAATAAAATGGCCGGCAGAGGGGCGCTCTCTGCCGGCCGAATGATGCCTGGGTTTAGTCGATCAAGTTGGCTTTTGTACGTTCGCTGCCTGAGGACCTTTCGGTCCCTGGACAATTTCGAACTCTACCGTATCCCCTTCCTGCAAAGTCCGGTAGCCATCCCCTACGATAGCGGAATAATGAACAAAAACGTCGGGTCCATCGTCGCGCCCGATGAATCCGTACCCTTTCGAATTATTAAACCATTTCACAGTTCCTTGCACTTATCTTCTCCTCCTGACGGAGACCTGGATGTTTCGCGTGGCGAGCTAAATCGGGACAAACGCAGTCGCCACACGAACAAATTGCGCGGAGTGTACCAGAAAGAAGCACTCAGTCAAGAGAGCTTTCGTCTTTTGCGTTTCCAAAAACGAACAAAATGCGAGCAAAAAACGTTTCGGCATGAGGGAATTCTTTTTCCACTTCTCGGCCGGCTGCAAGAATCCCGCAACTCCAAGCAAACACAGGGGTTGAAACTTTTGTTTCACATTGTGAATCATTTGTAGCGCGACAGCGCCGCTCAGGGGGATCCGAGCCGCGGCCGTCCTAGAAGGGCTCCAACTACTTCCTGGTTTCAGGAGCGGACCAGAAACCGCAAATAATACAGAATTCCCGCCACCGATTTGGCGTCGCGAATCTTGTTTCGCCGGATCATCTGTTCGACTTCCCCGTGCGTGAACGCCTGGGACGTGATCCGCTCGTCTTCTTCCGGCTCCGCTTTGCCCGCCGTCAAATCTTCGGCCAGAAGGATATACATTCTTTCTTCGAGAAGACCGGGCGTGGGGAAAATGTCTAGGAAAACATGAAAGCGTTTAGCGCGATAACCCGTTTCTTCGATCAGTTCGCGCGCGGCGGCTTTGCGCGGATTTTCGCCCTCATTGATGCGGCCGGCGACGAGTTCCCAGAGGTATTGCCGCGTGGCATGGCGATACTGGCGAATCATCAGAATGCGGCCATCGGGGAAAACCGGCAAGACAACCACAGAGCCGGGATGCGTTATGACTTCCCGCATAACCCGCAAGCCGCTCGGCTCGATGATTTCATCTCGGCGGATTCCGAAGACCGGACCCTTGTAAATCATTTTGCTTCGAAGAACCTTGGCAGTGGTGCGGCTCGGCGCTTTTGGCGGCATAGGTGGTACGCTTTCTCCGCCGTTATCATACACTGTAGGTGCCCTGTAGGTGCCGGGCTTTAGCCCGGCATTGCGGTTTTGCAGCCATGCCGATCAATACCATCATCGTGGACGACGAGAAGCCCGCCCGGGAAGAACTCGCGTTCCTGCTCAAAGCCTTTCCTGAAGTCAACCTGATCGGGCAAGGGAAGAACGGCGTGGAAGCCGTCTCGCTGATCAGGGAGCACTCGCCAGATCTCGTTTTTCTCGACGTGCAAATGCCCGGACTCGACGGCTTCGGCGTCCTGAAAAAGCTCGTCGAGCGAAAGATGAAAATCCCCCACGTCGTCTTTGCTACCGCCTTCGATCAGTATGCCGTGCAGGCTTTCGACGTGAACGCAGTGGACTACGTGCTCAAGCCCTTCGACAAAGCCCGCATCGCCAAAGCCATCCAGCGCGCGCGAAAAATGCTGGACACGCAAACCTCGGCCACGGACCGTCTCGAGCAGCTCGTCAGCCAACTCGGCGAAAAGAAAAGCGCGCCACAGAAAGTGAAAGTGTTGGTGAAATCGGGCCAGCGGCTTCTGCTCGTCAACGGCGAAGACATCATTTTCGCCACCGTCCAGGACGGAGACATTTGGGTCGTCACGCGCGACTTGGAGGGCTCGTCGAACTACCGCACTCTGGACGAATTGAGTGACACCATCGCTTCCGATTCCTTTTGGCGCGCGCACCGCTCTTTCCTCGTCAACCTCCAGCACGTCAAGGAAGTCGTCCCGTGGTTTAATTCCACGTTCATCCTCAAAATGAGCGACAAAAAAACCACCGAAGTCCCCGTAAGTCGCGTCCAAGCCAAGCGCCTCCGCGAACTCTTCAAGCTCTAGATTTGCAACCCCCCGCGTCGAGTGACCTAACACCAAGCTGTGGTAGCATCGTGCGTACCTCGCGTACAACGAGACGATGGATTTTTCGCTTAACGACCACCAAAAACTGATTCGCGACACCGTCCGCCAATTCATGGAGGCGGAAGTGCGCCCCACCGTGAAGCAGCGCGACCGCGAAGAGCGTTTTCCCGCCGAGGAAATCAAAAAGCTGGCCGAGTTGGGCTGCTGCGGCATGATGACCCCCGAAGAATGGGGCGGCCCGGGGCTGGACACGCTCTCTTACTTGCTCATGCTGGAAGAAGTGGCGTGTGTCGATGCGGGCATGGCTACGTCTCTGGGCGTGACGAATTCGGCGGTGCAAGTTCCGCTCCTGAAATTTGGGACTGAAGAGCAGAAGAAAAAATATCTCCATCGGCTCGCGACAGGAGAAATTCTCGGTGCGTTTTGCCTGACCGAGCCAGGCGCAGGTTCCGATGCGGCAGGGATTCAGGCGCGCGCCGTCGCGGCGTCGCGCGTCGGCTCCGGGCTAGGCGCAAGGACCTCCCCAGCACCAGCATTAGCGCCGGGCGCGGGGGCTTGGGGCGGAGCGCCGCTAGGCACTCCGAGCGGCGACATCTATCGGCTGAACGGCACCAAGATCTGGGTCTCAAACGGCAGCGTGGCCGGATTGTTCATCGTTTTTGCCAAGACCGATCCCGATGCGGGCGGGAAGGGAATCACCGCGTTTCTGGTCGAGCCGGGATTTCCGGGCTTCAAGGTTGGCCGGCACGAGGACAAGATGGGCCAGCGCAGCTCTCCCGCCGTCGAGATTCTGCTAAACGATTGCGAAGTGCCGCGCGAAAACCGCCTGGGCGAGGAAGGGCAGGGGCTGAAAATTGCCCTCAGTGCGCTGGACGGCGGGCGGATTGGGATTGCGGCGCAAGCGCTCGGCCTGGCGCAAGGCGCGCTCAACGAATCCATTAAATACGCGAAGCAGCGCCGCGCCTTTGGCAAAACCATCGGCGAGTTCCAAGCCATTCAGTGGATGCTTGCGGACATGCAGACGGAGATCGAAGCCGCGCGCGGTCTGGTCTATCATGCTGCATGGCTGAAGGATGCACACCCGGCAAAGCTCGGCGCGGCAGCCTCCAAAGCCAAGCTCTATGCCAGCGAGATGGTCAACCGCGTAGTAGCCAAAGCCGTCCAGATTCACGGCAGCTCGGGCTACTCGCGCGAGACGGATGTCGAGCGCATGTACCGCGACGCCCGCGTCATCACGATTTACGAGGGCACCAGCGAAATCCAGCGCATGATCATTGCCAGGGAACTCTTGGGGAAGTCCAATTGATAGCGCCATGCCTAACCTTGATTCCCGGCCGCCCTCTTCTCAATTTTTCCATTGACATCTGTTAACTCTTATGCTACTATTCCAAAAGTTGAAAGACATGTCATCACGGCCCGCCGCCGACCCAACCCAAATCCAAACCCCCACTCGCCCAATTCCAGCTCACGCTAACTCTTTTATATGCAACACTTACAAATCGTTCGTAAACGCTGCATCCAAAGGACTTACAGGAAACACAACTCCTTTAGATGCAACACTTACAAAAAATCGGGGGGAGGGGTCTCTTGTCCACCGCGCCTGAACCGAAAAAGCGGGTCGTCAGCGGCATGCGGCCGACGGGAAAGCTGCACATCGGCCATTACTTCGGCGCCCTCGAAAATTGGGTCCGGCTACAAAATGACCCCGCCTACGACTGCTTCTACTTCATTGCCGATTGGCACGCCCTTACCAGCGACTATGCGGACACTTCCGCAGTAGCCCAGAACACCATCGAAATCATGACGGATTACTTGGCCGCAGGCCTCGACCCCGCCAAGTCCATCATCTTCCAGCAATCCCTCGTCCCCGAACACGCCGAGCTGCACCTCCTCCTCTCCATGGTCACCCCCCTAAGCTGGCTAGAGCGCGTCCCGACATATAAAGAGGCGTTGGAGCAGGTGAAGGATAAGGATCTGCACAATTATGGGTTCCTGGGGTATCCATGTTTGCAGACGGCGGATATCGTGATTTACAGCGAGGAGGGAGTGCCGCTGTTTGTGCCGGTGGGAGAGGATCAGGTTTCGCATGTGGAGATTAGTCGGGAAATTGTGCGACGTTTTAACCTCGCTTACGCAGATCTAATCTTGCCCAATCTTGCGGATGATGCCGCGTGGGCGGGCCTTGCGACCGCCTCAGGTATCGCTTCAAAAGTCGGGCCGGGAATCTTTCCGCTGGCACCAGGTTCCCATGCGGACAAGGCGGCCGTTCTGAGGAAGGCGTACCGTTCGTCCACACTTCAAGAAAAGGGGTATTACTTAGCCAACGGCTTAGGCGAACTGGCGAGTCTGCTTCGAGAGCCCGACGTGATGCTGACGAAGACGCCGAGGATACCTGGGCTTGATGGGCGGAAGATGTCGAAGAGTTATGGGAATGCGATCACTTTGAGTGAGACGGATGAGGAGATACGGAAAAAGACCAAGGTCATGGTGACGGACCCGGCTCGGAAGAGGCGCACGGACCCGGGAAATCCGGACGTGTGTCCCGTCTACGACTGGCATAAACTGTTCTCATCACGCGAGCCAGGCCGGCTGGACTGGGTGCGCCAAGGCTGTACCACGGCAGGCATTGGCTGCATCGAGTGCAAAGCCGCCATGGCCGAAAATTTGATCAAGTGGATTACGCCAGTCCGAGAACGCCGAGTGAAATGGGAGAACGACTCGAAAGGCGTGGTCGAGATTTTGGATGCTGGATCGAAGAGAGCCCGCGTTGAAGCGAAGAAGACGATGGAGCGAGTGAGAGAAGCCGTTTTTGGGTGGGAGAAGAAAAGGACGGAGTTATGGAATAGGCCGGGCCTGGGCGGTTTTGACAGAAGCACAGACTGAAGTCTGTGCCACTCGGCGCGAGTTTGTGGTGGCACAGACTTCAGTCTGTGGATTTTGAATGAGTTGAAAAAAGTGCACCGTAACGAACGCTATTACGAACGTACTCTCCCGCACTGGCAGCCGGAGGGGCGGGAGTTGTTCCTTACATGGAGACTCAGTGGAAGTTTACCGGGAAAGGTCATGGCTGCCTTGCGCGCTAGCAAGACTAAGGAGTCAGGGAAGCGATTCCGAGAGTATGACTCGGAATTGGATAAAGCTTCTTCGGGTCCGCTTTGGCTTAAGGAGCCGCGCATCGCCTCCGTTGTCGTCACGGGCATAAAAAACGTTGCGGCGAAGGGGTTGTGTCGTGCTCACGCTTGGGTGGTCATGCCCAATCACGTGCACCTGTTGCTGCAGCCGCTTGCGCCGATGGCGGCAATAACAAAGGCAATCAAAGGATCGACGGCGCGGCATGCAAATCGCTTATTGGGGAGAACGGGAGAGTATTTCTGGCAGGATGAATCGTTTGATCATTGGATTCGGGATGAAGGGGAATTTGCAAAGGTGAAGAAATATATAGAGAGGAATCCTGTTGCTGCTGGGCTTGTGAATGAGGAGTCGAAGTGGCCTTGGTCCAGCGCGTTTGGTGTTGAATGGAGCAGGGGTGTGGCACAGACTTCAGTCTGTGCTGGTCAAGGTGAGGAGACAAAGGAGAAGAGCAGAGACTGAAGTCTGTGCCACCTAGAATGGCGACGCCGGGGAACAAGATGTCCGGGGATGCGGCTTACAAGGTGAACATTCCTTTGTATGAGGGGCCGCTCGATTTGTTGCTGGATTTGATCAAAAAGCAAGAAATGAATATTCACGATATTCAGATTGCGAAAATTACGTCGCAATACCTGGAATACTTGCACAAGCTGGAAGAGTTGAACGTGGATGTTTCGGCGGATTTTATTTATATGGCGGCGACATTGATTTATATCAAGTCGAAGATGCTTTTGCCGCCGGATCCTTTGGCTGCGGAGGAGGGCGCGGAGGGCGATCCGCGGGCGGAATTGGTACAGCGGCTGGTGGAGCACGAAAAATTCAAAAATGCAGCTCAGCTTTTGTACCAGAAGCAGCAGATTGAAGAAAACGTGTGGTCGAAGCCGGACAAGTCGCTTTACAACGACGAGGGGACCGAAGGCGAGCTGGTCGTTTCGCTCGTTGATTTGATTAAGGTGTTCCAGCAGGTTTTGGAGCGGCGGAAGGAAGTTTCGCGGATCGAGTTGCAGCACGAGCAGTTTACCGTGGCGCAGATGATCGCGGCATTGCGTGCGCAGATTCTGGCGAGCGCGGAAAGTACAGTGAACTTGATTCAGTTCTTTGAGGCTTGCCCTTCGCGGCACGCGATGATTGTGGCGTTTCTGGCGGTTTTGGAGATGGTGAAACTGCAGGCGGTCTTGCTGGCGCAGGAGAAACAGTTCGGAGAGATTGTGGTGAAGAAGGGGAAGTCGTTTGATGTGGCGTTCGATGAGAACGGGACGTTGAGGATGGTGGATGAGGAATACAAATAAAGAAGAAACGCAAAGAGGTAATGAAGTAACGAAGTAAGGTAAGAGATTAGGAATTTACGCAGAGGACGCCCAGGGCGCAGAGGACACAGAGAAGAAAGAAAAGAGGAAACGATGATTCAGGTCAGCGTGCTGTACCCGAACGGCGAAGGAAGCAAATTCGACATTTCCTACTATTGCGAAAAGCACATACCGATGGTGAAGCAACTCCTCGGTAAGACGTTGAAACATGTAGCCGTGGAGCATGGCCTTGGCGGCATGGAGCCCGGATCGCGCGCAAGCTATCTTGCGATGGGGCATATGCAATTTGAGTCGGTGGAAGCATTTCAGGCAAGTTTTGGGCCGCACGCGCAGCAGATTGTGGGCGACATACCGAATTACACGAATACACAGCCGATCATTCAGGTCAGCGAAGTGAAGATCTAGTGGATTCGAAGTTGCGATAGTCCAGGGAAAAGAGAACTGGCATGACGAATGAAGAAAGAAAAGCGGCTTTGGAAGCGATTATCTATGCGGCGGACGAGCCGGCGACGATCGAGCAGCTGGCGAAGGCGCTGGGAGAAGAGAAGCTCGTGGTGCAAGCGGCGCTCGACGAATTGGTGGCGAGTTATGCCGTGGAAGAGCGCGGGATCGAGATTCGGGCGGTGGCCGGCGGGTACAAGGTGTATACGAAGCCGCAGCAGCATGACGTGGTGCGGAGATTCATCAAGAGTTTGCGGCCCCCGTTGCGGCTGACGATGCCGGCGCTCGAGACGCTGGCCGTGATTGCCTACAAGCAGCCGGTGACCTCGCCGGAAATCTCCGAGATTCGCGGAGTGAATACTTCGGGAGTGATCAGCACGCTGCTGGACAAGCGCCTGATCACGACGGCGGGGCGGAAGGAAGTGATCGGGCGGCCAATTCTATATAAGACGTCGAAGGAATTTTTGATGCGGTTTGGCTTGAGCGATTTGGAAGAGTTGCCGAGCTTGAAGGAGTTTGAGGCGCTGGCGCGGGAGGCGCTGGGGAGCGATGAGGGAGTGGCGCCTTCGGTGAAGAAGCGGCGATGACGAGCTGGGAGTGGCGAGCGAGGGTCGCGGCCATGCCGGAGCATGCATCATGACAGCGTGACGAGAAGCCGTGGCGCACGTCGAAGAGGAGCTTGCGGAAGCGGAGGCGTTTCGGGAACACGAAGCGCTGGCGACCTACGAAGGCATGCCTTCTGGGCAGCTTGATGAAGATCCGCCACCGCCTGCCGCGAAATCTACCGTAGCTGGAGAGTAGGGTTCCACCCGCAAACACAAGCGCAATTATGCCGTGAAGACGGGCACGGCATCCGTGCCCCTACGAGAAAAAACAAGATGCAGGAAAGATTGCAGAAGATTATTGGGCGGGCGGGAATTGCTTCGCGGAGGCATGCGGAGCAATTGATCTTGAGCGGACAGGTGCGCGTGAACGGCGTGGTGGTGCGGGAACTGGGGACGAAGGCGGATCCCGAGAAGGACAAGATAGAGGCGGCGGGGCGCACGGTTGGAACGACGTCCCAAAGGAAAGTTTATTTGGCGCTGCACAAGCCGCCGGAAGTCGTTTCGACGATGGCCGATCCGGAAGGACGAAAGACCTTGCGGAATTTTTTGCGAGGTTTGCCGGAGCGGGTATTTCCAGTAGGGAATCTGGAGTATGCGGCGTCCGGGCTGGTGTTTCTGACGAACGACGGTGACCTGGCGGCGGAGATGTTGAAGAACTGGGCGCATATCGAGCAGGTGTACCACGTCAAGGTAAAAGGGATGTTGACGCTGGCGGATTTGGATCGCATCGGAAAAGAAGTTGGATTGAGGATGAAAACGGTGCGGCAGCCGGACGCGACGCGGGGACGGGCGGCCAATTTCTGGTATGAAGTGCGGATGCGGGATTCAAAGAAGGAGGAGTTGCGGCGCGTGTTGATGAAGGAAATGCATCCGGTGGAGAAGTTGATGCGCATTGGCCTGGGCAGTTTGTCAGTGGAGGGATTGCCGCGGGGGAGATACCGGTTGCTGGGGCCCAAAGAAGTGGAGGCTCTGCGTAAGGAAGTGTCGACGGGGAAGAAAGCCGATCCACGAGATGAGATAGGAAAGCGGGTTTTAACACGGAGTTCACAGAGCAGACAGAGAGGAATAAGAGAAGGAAATCCGTCGAAGTAAGGATCGGTCCTGCCAGTATCGCGCTTGCGAGAAAATTCACGCCCATGGCTCTTGAACGATTGCAGAAAATCATGGCGGCTTGCGGAATTGCGTCGCGGCGCAAGGCGGAGGAGATCATTGCGGCGGGGCGAGTGACGTTGAACGGCGTCGTGGTGCGCGAGCAGGGGACTAAGGCTGATCTCGATAGCGATGTGATTTGCGTGGATGGCACGCGGATCGGGAAGCGGGAGGATACGGTCTATTTTTTGGTGAACAAGCCCAAAGGTTATGTAACGACCGTAAGCGATCCCGAGGGGCGGCCAACCGTCATGGATTTGATCGAGAAGCGCGTAGGGCGCGTGTATCCCGTGGGACGGCTGGATTATGCCAGCGAAGGATTGCTGTTAATGACGAACGACGGGGCGCTGGCACAAAAATTGATGAAGGCTGGGTCGCATGTGCCGAAGACGTATTTGGTGAAGATCAGCGGAAAGCCGGACGAGGAAAGTATCGAGCAATTGCGCGCGGGAGTTACAATCGAACTGGAAGATGGGCGGAAAGTGAAAACATCTCCGGCGAAGATACTTTTGGCGGAGGATGGAGCGAATCCGTGGTACGAGGTAGTGCTGATCGAGGGACGGAACCGGCAGATACGGCGAATGTTTGAGCGGGTGGGATTTCTTGTTGAGAAGATTAAGCGCGTGGAATACGGGCCGCTGATTTTGGATGTGGAGCCGGGGAAGTATCGGGCGTTGAGGAAGGCAGAAATCGAGCAGTTGAAGAGGGCAGTGGGAGGGAAATGAAGTAAAGGAAAACCAGTTGGCTGTTGCGGGTGAGACACGGCGGGTTCGATGAGTTGTGCGACCTACGTTTCAAGATGAGAAAATAGAAAGGATTGCGGAATTTACACAGAGTGCGCCGAGAAGATGCCGAGAAAAGCGGATTCCTCGCTTCGCTCGGAATGACAAGTCAGCTGCGATTTGCGGACCTGCCGCGGAGCGTGAAAAAAGAGCCATGACGCGGACGATGGAAGAGTTGATACCGGATTATCTTCGAGGGCTGCCCGTGTACGTGCCGGGGCGGCCGATCGAAGAAGTCGAGCGAGAGCTGAAGATTCATGCGGTGAAGCTGGCTTCGAATGAAAATCCGCTTGGGCCATCACCAAAAGCGGTGGAAGCCGCTAAGAAAGCGCTCGCGGATGCGCACCGGTATCCGGATGGCGGGACCCATTTGTTGCGCGAAGCGCTTGCCGCGCGGACCGGCGTTTCGATGGAAGAGATTTTTGTCGGAGTAGGGTCCAGCGAGATTATCGATTTGGCGGCGCGGGTGCTTTTGCGGGCGGGGTTGCAGGGGCTGACTTCGCATGGGAGTTACGCTCCGTTTTCGGTGGCGATTCGAGCAAGTGGAGCGGAACTGGTGCTGGTTCCTCAGCGGAATTTTTCGGTTGACCTGAAAGGAATCGCAAAGGCGATCACCCCCAAAACTGGCGTGGTTTATCTGGCGAATCCGAACAATCCAACGGGAACGGCATTTGGCGCCAAAGAATTTGTCGAGTTTCTTGCGAGCGTGCCGGACGGTGTGCTGGTGGTGCTGGACGAGGCGTATATTCACTACGCGCCGAGCCTGGACCGCCGGCGTTCCGAAGAGATTTTTCACTCGCAAAAAAATCTGCTGATCCTGAGGACGTTTTCGAAAGTGTATGGCTTGGCGGGGATGCGCATCGGATTTGCCTTGGGGCAGCCGGAACTGCTGGCGGCGATGAACAAGCTGCGCACGCCGTTCAATACCTCGGGAGTGGCGCAGGCAGCGGCGCTTGCCGCGCTGGATGACCGGGAACACGTGGATCGCTGCATCGCGACAAACGCAAGCGAGCGAAAGCGACTGAGCGAGGGGTTGGGGAAGCTGGGGCTGCGACCCGTGGCCAGCGAAACGAATTTTGTTTTTATGGAAGTGGGGCCGGAAGCGAAAGAAATATGCGACGAACTGCTGCACCTCGGCGTGATCGTGCGGCCTTTGGGATGGATGGGATTCCCGGAGGCCATTCGCGTGTCAGTAGGAACGGCGGAAGAAAATGGGAAGTGTCTGGCGGCGATGGAGAAGGTCCTCACGAAGCGCGCCGGAAAAGGGCAGTTGGCGGCAAGATGAGAGTGCTGTTGCCAGATGGCGCGAGTGGCGCGGCCGACTCTGCCGATTCGATTCTGACAATTCTTAAAAAATATAAGACGATTGCGGTGGTGGGATTGTCTTCAAATCCTTCGCGGCCAAGCCATGGTGTGGGGGAATACATCCAAAGCGCGGGATACAGGATTATTCCGGTGAATCCGAACGAGCAGAAAGTATTGGGCGAGAGGAGCTACGCGCGGCTGGAAGATGTGCCGGAGAAGATTGAGATCGTGGATATTTTTCGAAGGCCCGAAGAGGTGCCTCCGGTGGTAGAAAGCGCGATAAAAGTTGGGGCGAAAGTTGTGTGGATGCAGTTGGGGATTGAAAATGCAGAGGCGGCGGAACGCGCGCGAGCGGCGGGTTTGATTGTGGTGGAAGATGCTTGCATTTTGATCGAGCATCGCAAGAGAAGGAACCAATTGGGATGAGATAGAACGAAGTGAGGGAAAGAAGCGTCGGCCCGCGCGGATGTTTTGCGCGGTATTTTTATTTTGGCGGAGAGGGAATTCGCGCGAAAGACAGGAGAAGTAAGTCGGCAAACAAGAAAGATGGTCTCATCCGCCCAGCAGAGGAAAAACTTCGAGGTTTCGTTTGCCCGGAAAAACGACGCCGAGGAAGCGTCCGTCGGGAGAGATGGAGAATTCGCGGAAGGTGAGGTCGTGGAGGATGGGCTGCGGCGTGGGTTGAAGCACGGGAATTTTCTTGCCGGGTTGTTCCGCAGGCAGCGGAGGGACGGGAATCCAGACGATGTCGGCGGATTTTCGTTCGATGGCGCGTTTGAGCAAGATGTGTTTCTCGTCGGGAGCCCAATGAAAAACGCCGAGGCCGACCCGAAGGCGGACGAAATGATCGGGCGCGGCGAGATCGCGCACTTCCAGGATTTCGCGGTCGATGTAATAGGCGACTTTGGTGCCGCTAGGCGAAACGGACAGCCCACCGACGTAGCCGTCGAGGGTGGCGACTTCTGTGGCGTCTTGGGCGAGGAGTTCGAGGTGCTGGAGGCGCGGCGGGCCGCTCTGCGCGCGGTCGCGTTCAACGGCGATAGCGGAATTAGTGCCGGGGATGCGATCGTAGTCGATGAAGGTGCGGCCTTCGAACGCGGGACCGGCCGGGCCGGTCGAGATATTGAAATAGTGGAAGGAGAAGAGCATGCGCGGCTTCACGGCTTCAGTGAGATAGATGATGGTGGCGTTGTCCTGGAGCCATGTGGCGTTGGTGCTGTCCGGAACCGTGTTCTCGTCCTTGCCGAAGCGGATTTCCTTGCCGCTGTCCTCGAATGCGAGAGTCTCGCGGGAGTCCTGGGTGTGACCAGCTTCGTCGACGACGCTGGTGGTGAAAAGCTGCGCGAGGATGAGCCGGCCGTTGGGAGACCAGTGAAAGCCGTCGACGGCATAAGAAAAAGGCAGATTGCCGCGTTTGAACTTGTCGCCTTGCAAGAGGCGGCGGCGTTTGCCATTGGTCTCCTGCAGCCAGATGTCGTCATGCTGCAGATCGTATTGCTTGGTCTTGATGGTGCGGCGGACGGAGTAGACGATGCGCCCGTCGGGAGCGAAGCTAAAAGCAGTGATTTCGTCGTCGATATTGTGTAGCGGCTTGTCGATGTCTTGCGCGCGAGCGCGGGGGAGAAAACCGCAGCTCAGGAAAAAAAATAGCAGGAGGCAGCCTGCTACGCGATCGGACAACCAAGCTGGAAAGCGGGGACGCATCATTGGAGATTCTGGGACCGGGACGACTGGGGAACAGGATGCGGACCCGTGAAATCGGAGCAGCAGGGTTTTTCGACGGGCTTGAACTCCATGAATTCGACGCGGGTCTCGTCGGCATCGTACAGATTGAGCTGCCATTTGCCGTCGCGGCCGATCTTGGGTTGTTCGCCGGGCTTCACGCCTTCCTGGATGAGCTGCTGCTGGATGGCGTGGATGTCCGGAACGCCAAGGGAAATATGGTTCATCACGCCGAGAGTGTGTTTATCGGCGTTGGGTGAGATGCGCAGCATGTATTCAATCCAGTCCGTGCCATCGGGAACTTGCATGGCGACCCAATCGGTCTGATCGTCTTTCATTCCGCCGTGCCAGTACGGGCGAAAGCCGAGAAGATCTTTATAGAAACGATCCGTGGCGTTGCGATCCTTCACCACGAAACCGGCGTGAATGATGCGGACGGGATTCGAGGGATTCGCGGGAGGCAGGCCGGCGTTCAAGTCTTCGGCGTTGGCTAGATGGTAGGAGTCGGTGATCGAAAGGTGATGTCCCTCGGGGTCCTGGAACAGAAGACGAACGAGCTCGCCAGTGCGCTTTTTCTCGACCACGGAGTAGCCGATCTTCTTGGATTTGAGGAATCTTTGGAAAGCCCCGAGATCGTCCGTAAGAAACGAGACCTCCGCGAGCAAATCCGCCGGACGGGGAGTGGGCATTTGTTTGAGGGTGACGCGCTGGCCGCTGGGAAGGAATAGGTATTGGTCGGGTGTACTTTCACAGTAGTCGCAGGTGTGCTGCGGGTCGATGAGCTGGCGGTAGAACTTGCGAGCGGCGGAGATATTCGAAACAAAAATTGTGACGCCGGCGATGCCGAGAATTCGCGGGCGCTTCGGCTTATGACGTGCCACCGCGGGTATGCAGAGGAGCAGACTCGCGAGAATGAGCGCAACTTTTTTCATGCCGTTACCTCACGGATTAGATGCAGAACGTGATTTTAACGTGCGAATTTCGTTTAGACGAGTCCGAAGGCGTTGCTCGAAGCCCTGGTCGGTGGGTTTGTACCAGGTGCGTCCGGCGAGATTGTCGGGGAGGCAGGTCATATCCGTGACTTTTTCGGCAAAATTGTGGGCATATTTGTAGCCTTCGCCGTAACCGACGTTTTTCATCAGGCCAGTGACGGCGTTGCGAAGGTGCAGCGGGACGGGATCGGCTTCGGTTTTGTGCACGTCTTCGATGACATTGCCGTAGGCAGTGTAAACGGCATTGGATTTAGGCGCGAGGGCGAGATAGACGGCGGCTTGGGCCAGAGCGAGATGGCCTTCGGGAGCGCCGAGAAAATCGAAAGCATCTTTTGCGGCCAGCGTGACGGCGAGCGCGCCGGGTTCCGCGAGGCCGATATCTTCGCTGGCCATGCGCACCATGCGGCGGGCGAGATAGAGCGGGTCTTCGCCGGACTCGATCATGCGCGCGAGCCAATAAAGCGTGGCATCGGGATCGGAATTACGCACGGACTTGTGGAGAGCGGAAATGAGGTTGAAATGCTCCTCGCCCGCTTTGTCGTAGCGAAGGAGTTTGCGTTGCAAAACGTCTTCGAGAAGCTCGCATGTGATATTGCGCGCGCCGGACTTGTCGGGTGAACCGGGCTTGGAACTGCGAGCGGCGAGTTCGAGCGTGTTGTAAGCGGAGCGGGCGTCACCGTTGGCGAAGGAAGCGATGCGGAAGAGAACATCGTCGCTGGCTTCGACATTTTCGTCGCCAAGGCCATGTCCTTTATCGGCGATGGCGCGGCGAAGGAGCTCGACGATTTGCGGGGTGGTTAGGGGTTCGAGGACGTAAACCTTGGTACGCGAGAGAAGCGGCGAGATCACTTCGAACGAGGGATTTTCGGTGGTGGCGCCAATGAAGGTGATGTGCCCGGCTTCGACGTAAGGGAGAAACGCATCCTGCTGGGCTTTATTGAAGCGGTGGACTTCGTCGACGAAGACGATGGTGCGCTGGCCGGTGCGGGATTTGTGCTCGGCGGCGGCCATGACTTCTTTGATTTCCTTGATGCCGGCGAGGACAGCGCTAAAGGCGACAAATTCCGAGCGAGTGAGCCGAGCGATCAGGCGCGCGAGCGTAGTTTTGCCGCAGCCTGGCGGACCCCAGAGCAGCATGGAGGTGATTTGGTCGTTTTCGATCTGCTGGCGCAGCGGTTTGCCGAGGCCGAGGAGTTTTTCCTGGCCAATGAATTCATCGAGAGTGCGAGGGCGCATGCGCTCGGCAAGCGGCTGGTGCGCGGAGTCTTCGAGAGCAGGCTGCGGCAATTTGGAGAACAGACTCACGGCTACAGTGTGCGCTTTCCGGGCAAAGAATTCCTCTGGCGCGCGGCTTCGTAGAAGAGGACCGCGGCGGCGGCGGCGGCGTTCAGAGATTCGACGCCGCTGGCCATTGGGATGCGGATACGGGCGTCGGCGCTGCGTTCGACTTCTTCGGGAAGGCCCGCGCCTTCGTTGCCGACGAGAAGCGCGACGGGCTGGCACCAATCGACCTCCCAGGGAAAGAGGACACGCGGCTCGCCGTCCTGCGGTTCGCGCAGACTGGATGCGAGGGTGCGAACGTTCGCAATTTTAAGCTGCGTGAGAAGAATCGGCAGCGACATTCCAGGAAGAATGGGGAGATGCAGCGCGGCGCCAGCGGAGGCGCGCAAAGCTTTGGGTGAGAACGGGCTGGCGGTGCCGGATTGGCCGGAGGCGGCGGTAACCGCTCCGGTCGCACCGAAAGCGGCGGCGGTGCGCAGGATAGTGCCAACATTACCGGGATCCTGAACGCCGGCGAGGACCACAAGAAGGGGCGCGCAGGCAGAAGCCGGCGCACGGAGCAAATCATCAAGGGAAGCTGTGCGTGGATGGACGAGCGCGGCGACGCCTTGAGGATGCTCGGTGTCGGCAAGGCCTTCAAAGAGGCGATCGGTGGTGCGGAGAACAGGAAAAGCCATCTCCGCCTTGCTGACAAAAGGTGCGAGGCGCTCATGATGCCGCTCGCCGGACTCGCTGAAGAGCACGGCTACGATGCGGCAACCGGAGCGCAGCCCTTCTTCTACGAGGCGCACGCCTTCGACGCCAACCGCGCCGGATTCCGTGGGCAAGCCACCGCGAAGCGCTATGCGGAACTCCTTGAGCCAGCGATTATCGCGGCTGGTGAGGACTCCTGGCGAGGTCGCCGGGGCAGCGTTGCGTGCGGGTTTGCCGGGAGGGGCCATCATGGGGAGGGTAGCAAATTTCGGGCAGGAGAGGTTAATCGTGCCAAGAGTCGAACGGTTGGCGATGTGCTAGACCGACTTTGTGGAGGAAACGAGCCCCGCAGATTGCCGAGATTCGGTCTGCAACAGGCGCGTCCGAATTTCCGAAAGAAGTTCGAAGGAGCGGAGGCGCGCCGAGTGATCGTAGATGTGTGCGGTGGTGATGATTTCGTCGGGGCGCGTGACTTCGAGGAAGTTGAGCAAGCCGCGTTCGACGGTCTCCGGCGAGCCGACTACGGAGCAGAGGAGCGTGTGGCTCGCCGAGGCTTTTTCCGCGGGCGACCAAAAAGAATCGATGTCGTGGATGGGCGGAGGAATCTGGCCGGGCATTCCGCGGCGAAGATTCGTGAAGGATTGCTGCACGGACGTGAAATGGTACTGCGCTTCGGCGTCGGATTCAGCGACGACGGCGTTCAGGCCGAGCATGGTGTAGGGACGTTCGAGTTTGCTGGAGGATTTGAAGTGCCTGCGATAGAGATGCAGGGCAGCCATCATGTCGGCGGGCGCGAAATGCGATGCGAAAGCAAAGGGCAAGCCAAGATCGGCGGCAAGTTCCGCGCTGAAGGTGCTTGAGCCAAGCAGCCAGATGGGCACTCGCAGGCCAGCGCCGGGGACAGCGCGGACTTTTTGGTTTCGTGCCGCCGGCTCGAAATAGGATTGCAGCTCCTTGACGTCCTGCGGGAACGTCTCGGCGGCGGAAGCCTTGTCGCGGCGCAATGCGTGGGCCGTGAGCATGTCGGTTCCGGGAGCGCGGCCGAGTCCCAGATCGATGCGGTCCGGAAAGAGCGAGGCAAGCGTGCCGAATTGCTCGGCGATGACGAGCGGAGAATGGTTTGGCAACATGATGCCGCCGGAGCCGACGCGGATTGTCTTAGTGCCCCCAGCGACGTGGCCGATGACGACAGACGTGGCGGCGCTGGCTATGCCGGGCATGTTGTGATGTTCCGCGAGCCAGAAGCGGCGGTAGCCCCACGCCTCGGCGTGCTGGGCGAGGTCGAGAGAATTGCGCAAGGCATCCGCGGCGGTTGCGCCATGGGGAATCGGCGAGAGGTCGAGAATAGAGAAGGGAATCACACCGATTGGATGCGGTGCTCCGCGCCCAAGTTACGGTAGGAAGTAGAGCGGCGGGTGCGGTTGGCGGCGCATTGGCGAGAGGGTGGCCGGCAGGCTCTTATTGCATGCGCTGGAGGTGTGTGGTAGCGTCGCAAAATTGAACAGAAACGCGGGCGAAGAGCCCGAGGATCCTTAAACGACTTCGCTAAAGGCCAAACCTTGCCGGCAGAACTGCTGCGCGTGAACGCGCAAAAACCGCAAGTGGAAGTGCTGCGTTACGCGGCCAACTTTCTCACGCGCGGGAGTGTCATCGCCATCCCTACGGACACGTTTTACGGGCTGGCAGCCGATCCGTTCAATCTTTCCGCGGTTGAAGAGATTTACAAAGTCAAGGGGCGGCCGGAAACGCGCGCGCTGCCGATATTGGTGCGTTCGCTGGAGCAGGCCATGCAATTAGCGCGCGAAGTGCCGCAGAATTTTTTGAAGCTAGCAGAGGCATTTTGGCCGGGAGCTCTGACCTTGGTGACTGACGCCACGAATCGTTTGCCTCTGAAAGTGACGGCCAATACGGGAAAAGTGGCGCTGCGCTGGCCGAAAAACGATGTGGCGTGCCGCTTGATCGAGGAATTTGACGGGCCCATCACCGGGACGAGCGCGAATATTTCCGGATTTCCTTCGTGCGCGAGCGCGGAGCAGGTGATGAAACAGCTCGGCGGGCGGCTAGCGTTGATCCTGGATGCGGGAGAAACGGGAGCGATGCTGGGGTCGACGATTGTCGAAGTTCGCGGCGGGGCGTGGAAAATTATTCGAGAAGGCGCGATACCCGTGGCGGAGATTGAGAAGGCGTTGAAGATAGGATGAGCCGGGCACCTATTACTTCTGCGTGCCAAGCGTGGCAAGGAAGTCGTAATCGCCGGTGGGGGAGAGTTGGAGTTCGCCGAGGGAGCGGCGATGGACGGAGACGACGTCGGTGAACCACAGAGGCAAGTAAGGCAGATCGACCGCCAGGATTTTTTGGACTTCGCTGCAGAGAGCCTTCCTTTTTTCGCGATCCATTTCAATGCGAATTTGATCGACGAGCGCGTCAATGCGCGGATTGCGGTAGTGTCCACGATTGGCGCCGTCGGGCGGAAAACGTTTCGAGGAAAAAACAAATTCGAAGACGTCTGGATCGTTGTTGGCGCCGACCCAGCGTGAGTACGTGATTTGAAAATTCCCACGCGAGGCGTCGGAGAGGAGCGTGCCGAGTTCGAGAGGACGCAATTCCAGCTCGACGCCGACGCGCCGCCACTGCTCTTGCAGAACGGCACCGATGAGGCGCGCCTCTTCCTGGGTCGATGTTTTCAGCGTCAGACGAAAGCGCGTGCCGTTTTGTTTGCGCGGGTAGCCGGCGGAGTCGAGAAGTTTGTCGGCCCGCGCGGGATCGAGAGTGTATTGAGCGACGTCCGGCTCGTAGGCCCAGTGATTGGGAGGAAGAATGCCGCTGGCGATGCGCGCCTCACCATGAAGCAGATAGCGGATGAGCGCTTCGCGGTCGGTGGCGAAAGCGAGAGCCTGGCGGACATCGCGATTGGCGAGGATGGGATCTTCGAGATTGAAGCCGAGATAAGCGAAATTGGTGCCGGGGCGTTGCGAAACGGCGAGATCGAGCTGGCGCGCGAGGGTAGGAATCATGTCCGGCGAAAGGGAACTCATCTCGATGTCAGCAGAACCTTTGCGCAATTCAAGAGCGCGGACGACAGCGTCCGGGACGACGCGAAAACGGACGCGAGAGATCTTCGGCGGCGCGCGAAAATAATCGGGGTTGCGCTCGACGACAACCTCTTCGTCCTGCGATTGCGAAACGAAGCGGAACGGGCCGGAACCGATGGGATGCTGCGAAAAATCGGAACCGGAGCCGCTCGGAATGATGCCCACCGCGGGCCGTGCGAGATTCCAGAGAAACGAAGCGTAAGGCTCGGTGAGATGGAAGATGACCGTCGCGGCATCGGGCGTGTCAATACCTGCGACCATGCGAAACGCGCCGCGCTTCGGCGAACGCGTGGCGGGAGCGAGAATGGAGTCGAACGTGTACTTGATATCGGCAGAGGTGAGCGGGCGGCCGTCGTGAAAATGTACGCCGGGACGAAGATGAAAGATGTACGTGAGCGGATCAGGCGTGCTCCAGGATTCGGCGAGGTCACCGTGGAAATTCATCTGATCGTCGCGCTCGAGCAGGCTGCTGAAGAGGAGCGAGTCGATTCTTTGGGATTGCCCGTCGGTGGCGTAGCGCGGATCGAGATTCGTGGGGTTGGATTCGATGAGAAAGATCAGTGTGGATGGATCGCCTGTCCTGTGCTGCCCGCAGCCGTTTAGCAGAAGGAGAAAGGATGTAACGCCGAGGGCACAGAGGACGCGGCGAGCGCGCAGAAAGACTGGAACGCTATCGCGGCGGTGCATAAGAGATTTTCCCGAGAATGGCGGGGCCGCGCGCCCCGGTGGCGCTGGGAAGATTGCTTGGCCGGCGATGGAGGGTTTCGTAGGCGAGCAAGGCGAAGGCGTAGGCTTCTTTCGCGTCTTCCGGAACTCCTAGCTCCGAAGAAGGAAGGATTTCGATATTTCCGAGAGCGGCGAAGAGCTGTGCAAGGATCAGAGGATTGTGGGCCCCGCCGCCGGAAACGATGAGTTGATGGATTTTGGTTTTGGGAAGAACGAAACGATTTAATGCGTCGACTACGGAGAGCGTCGTGAAGATGGTTGCGGCGCGGACGAGATCGGGGGGCTTGGCGTGATGCTTTTTGCCCAGCGCGAGAACCTTTTTTACGTAGGAGTGGCCGTAATATTCGCGGCCAGTTGATTTGGGCGGAGCGAGCCTCAGATAAGGATCGCGTATGAGTTCGTCGAGGAGCGCTGGGATCGACCGGCCGGATTGAGCGATACGGGCGTCTTTGTCGAAGCGCCGGCGGCCGCGCGTGAAATGCACGACTAACGCATCGATGAGCATGTTGGCGGGGCCGGTGTCGAAGGCGCTGACTTGTTCGGGCTTTGCCGCGGCCGGCAGAACAGTGATGTTCGCAATGCCGCCGAGATTGAGCGAGACGCGGCCGAGTTTCTCATGGCGATAGAGAAGATAGTCGGCGTAAGGGACGAGCGGCGCGCCTTGACCGCCGAGTGCGATATCGGCAGGACGAAAATCGCAGACGGTGGTGATGCCGGTGCGGGCAGCGATGACGGATGGTTCTCCGATTTGCAGCGTCGAAGCTGTGGCGCGGCCAAAATACGGCGCCGGCGTTCCCTGATGAAAGATGGTTTGGCCGTGGCTGCCGATCAGCGCGACGCGTTTTGGAGAAATGCGAAATGTGCGGCACGCGGCGAGGGCGGCTTCGGCGAAAACTCCACCCAAACGAAAATTTAGCTGACTGAGCTCGCCGGCGGCGAGGGCATGCTGCTCGGCAACGCGAAGAATCTCTTCACGCAGTTGCGGAGGGAATTTGCTTGAAGTGTGGCCGAGCAGCCTTGTGTTTAGATGCGGCGGCGCGCCGGAGATGCGGGCGAGCGCGACGTCGATTCCGTCGGCGGATGTGCCGGACATGAGGCCGAGAACGAGCATGGAATCATTATGGGACTTCAACGCTTGCCCTTACGCTCCAATATCCAATTCTCGTCCTCATCTTCGAAATAGCCCAGTCAATGTCTCTTCATGTACGGCTTGTTCTCTCATGTGATTTGTTTCTTAAGTTCGGCGAGGAGATTCAAAGCGTCGATAGGCTTGAGCTGGTCGAGATCGGCGCCACGGAGTTTGTCGAGTACGGCGCGATCGAGGGCGGTGAAGAGGACTTCCTGGTGGCCATTTCGGCGATGCGGGGAAGCGGCGGCGTCACCGGTCGAGGTGCCGGCGGAATTTGCTGAAGAATCTTCCAGCGCGCCGGGCGAGAGCGTTTCGCTAAGTTCGTGCTCGCTCTGTTCGTGCCTTTTCAGGACTTCGCGGGCGCGTTCGATGACACTGCGCGGAAGTCCGGCGAGACGCGCGACTTCGATGCCGTAGCTTTTATCGGCGCTGCCAGGTTCGACGCGGCGCAGAAAAATAATTTCGCTGGGCGTCTCCTTGACGGAAACATGGACGTTTTGTACACCCGTCAAGAGATCGGCGAGTTCGGTGAGTTCGTGATAGTGGGTGGCGAAAAGCGTGCGGGCGCGCGTGTGTTTCTGAAGATGTTCGACAACCGCCCAGGCAATGGAAAGCCCGTCAAAGGTGGCCGTTCCGCGCCCGACTTCATCGAGCAGTACCAGACTCGAAGGCGTGGCGTGATGCAGGATGGCGGCGACTTCGCTCATTTCGACGAGAAACGTAGAGCGGCCGCGCGCGAGGTTGTCGCTGGCGCCGATACGCGTGAAGATTCGGTCAGTGATAGGGAGCTTTGCCTGGCGAGCGGGAACGAACGAGCCCATTTGCGCCATCAGAACAATCAGCGCTGCCTGTCGAAGATACGTGGATTTGCCTCCCATATTCGGGCCGGTAATGAGCAAGATCCGCTGGCGAACGGGGTCGAAGCAGAGGTCATTCGGAACAAAACGCTCGCCGCGCTGGCGCAAGAGTTCTTCGATCACCGGATGACGACCACCTACGATGAGCAGTTCGCCGGTGGAACCAAAGTCAGGCCTTGTGTAGCCGCGGTCGGCAGCCAACTTCGCAAAAGAGGAGAGCACGTCCAGTTGCGCGACAGCGGCGGCCGTGCGGCGCAGCCGCGCAGCCTGCGAAGCCACACTCGAGCGTATCTCGACAAAAAGCTGCCGTTCGATTTCGAGGATTCTCTCGTCAGCGGCGAGAATTTTGCGCTCGTACTCTTTCAGCTCGGAGGACGTAAATCGCTCGGCGTTTACGAGCGTCTGTTTGCGTTCGTAATCGGCGGGCGCCAGGTGGAGATTGGGCTTCGAAATCTCCATGTAGTACCCGAAAATCTGATTGAAGCGAATTTTGAGTGAGGCGATGCCGGTGCGTTTGCGTTCGCGCTCTTCCATCGCAGCAATGATTTGCTTGCTGTGCTGGCTGAGATTGCGAAGCTCATCGAGTTCGCCGTGATAGCCGCTGCGAATCATGCCGGGTTCGGTCGCGAGAGCCGGAGGCTCGTCGGCGATGGCGCGTTCGAGGCGTTCTCGAACGTCGGTAAGTTCGTCAATCTCGCGATGCAGATGCCGTAAGAGGACGCTGCCGCCAGCCGGAGGCGGCGTCACAAAATTCCTAAGCACCGGAACTTGGGCCAGCGATTTACGAAGAGCAACCAGTTCGCGAGGCGAGGCCAAACCTAAGGTGATCCGGCTCGTGAGGCGCTCGAGATCCTGAATGCCGTGCAGTTCCTTCCGAATTTCTCCGCGGACCACGGTCTGCTGTAGGAAATGCGCCACGGCTTCGAGACGCGCCTCGATGGCGTCGCGGTCGAGAAGAGGCCGGAGTATCCAAGAACGCAGAAGCCGCGCGCCCATTCCCGTGACCGAGGCATCGAGAGCCGCGACGAGCGTGACGGGCCCGCTCCGGGAGGTTTCCTCGCTGAAAATTGGCGAGATCAGCTCGAGGTTGCGCACGGAAACGGGGTCGAGCACAAGTGTCTCGTGCTGCTCGTAGTAGCGCACGCGGTCGAGGTGCTGCAACGCTTCAGGGCCCGCGCACTGGGCGTTGCCTGCGCCCTCCACGGCCGTGTCCCCGCCGCGGCCTGCGTTTTCCCGCAAGTAATGAATGATTGCGCCGGCGGCGGCGAGGGCCTGGGGATGGTCGTCGAGCCCGAATCCCGTGAGCTCCGCGACTCCAAATTGTTCGCGGAGGATCCGCTCGGCATAGTCGCGCTGAAAAATCCACTCTTCGAGGCGGCTCTCGACGCCGCCCGCGCCTTCGAGAAGGGAGGTCTTCGCCGTTTCGAAAAGCTGTTGCGGGCGCGGCAGAAGAGTTTCACGCGGATGGAGAAGCTGCAACTCGTCGAGGAGAGCCACTTCCGCGCCGGCGCCCTGGAATTCCGTGGACTGGAACTCACCGGTGGATAGATCCGCAAACGCCAAGCCGACCGGCGAACCGGAAGAATGTTTCGCGACCGCCGCCAAATAGTTGTTTTCGCGCGCATCAAGGACGGAAGCATCCGTGGCCGTACCCGGCGTTATGACGCGGACAACTTCGCGGCGCACCAGCTTTTTCCCCGGCCCCGGCAGTTCCATCTGGTCGCAGATCGCAACTTTGAAGCCGCCGCGGATCAGCCGCGCGATATAGCCGTCCGCGGCGTGATACGGCACGCCACACATCGGAATCGGCTGGCCTTTTTCGCGGTTGCGCGAAGTGAGGGTGATTTGCAGCTCGCGCGAAGCCAGAATCGCGTCTTCGTAAAAAAGTTCGTAGAAATCGCCGAGACGAAAGAGCAGCAGCGCGTGCGGATAGCGCGTTTTGATCGCGTGATACTGCTGCATCAACGGTGAGGTGGGCTCGCTCATTGCTCAGTCAACGCGGTTCCACGTTCGGGGAAGCAAGCTTCTTTGAGCATTCTTGCTCTTCCGGTCAGGACTGCAAATACTAGCGCATCGAATGAGCGCATCATTCGCGAATCCCGAGCTCGCTCAAAAGAAAAGCGTAATCGAGGGCAATCTCCCGCAAATAATCGTAGCGTCCGGAAGCGCCCCCGTGCCCCGCACCCATGTTCGTCTTAAAGAGAAGCGTATTTGCGTCGGTCTTCAGGCTGCGCAGCTTGGCCACATATTTGGCCGGCTCCCAAAACATCACCTGGCTGTCGTTCAAACCAGTCTTCACCAGCATCGCGGGATATTCCCTGGCTGCGAGATTCGTATACGGACAATAGCTTTTCATGTAGAAATAGTCTTCCGCAATCCGGGGATCGCCCCATTCTTCATATTCACCGACGGTAAGGGGAAGGGAAGCATCGAGCATGGTGTCGAGCACGTCAACGAAAGGCACGTGGCTGATGACCATGCGAAAAAGGTCGGGCCGCATGTTTGTGACGGCGCCCATTAAAAGCCCGCCCGCGCTGCCGCCTTCAATGACCAATTTTTGCGCAGCGGTATAGCGCTCCGTGATGAGGTGCTCGGCCGCAGAGATAAAATCCGTAAATGTATTCTGTTTCTGGCGCAGGCGTCCCGCGTCGTGCCAGGGCTTTCCGAGTTCGCCGCCGCCGCGAACGTGCGCCACGGCGTACATCACGCCGCGATCGAGCAGGCTGATGCGGTTGGAGTTGAAACTCACGGATACGGAAATGCCGTAGCTTCCGTAGCCGTAGAGCAGCAACGGAGCAGACCCATCACGCGGTGCGTCTCTCTTATGGACAAGCGAAATGGGCACGAGGGTGCCGTCCTGAGCCGTCGCGTGCAGCCTCTCGCTCACATACTGCGCCGAGTCATAGCCGCCCAGGACGGGCTGCTGCTTGCGCAGAACTCTTTCGCGCGTGCGTACGTCGTAATCGAACACCGAGCGCGGCGTAACAAAAGATTCGTAGTGGAAGCGCACATGAGACGCGTCGAATTCCGGGTTGGCTCCAAGGGATGCACTGTATGCAGGCTCGGCAAACTCGATGCGATGAGACGCCGAGAGCGCATCCGGCGCCTCAACACTGAGATCCAGGATGCGGAGATAAGGCAGCCCGCCTTCCCGTTCAAAGAGAACGAGATGAGAGCGAAACACGTCCACTCCCGCAAGCATTACATCCGCTCGGTTGGGAATAATTTCCCGCCATTTTGCAGGCCGTGGATCAGCCACTGGCGCGCATGCCAACCGAAACGTTCGGCCCCCCGAATTCGTGCGGATGAAAAAGTAACCGCCCGCGTCCCAGGGATCCGCACCGCGTTTTTCCCTCGTCAGCGGGTTGGGGTGATGTTCCACGTAATACTCGTGGTCCGTCGAGCGCGGAGCAATTACGCGGAACTCGCCAAATGGCTCAGTCGTGGGCAGGTAACGCACCTCACTCGTCGTGTGGCTCGCAATTACCAGCAGGAGAAACGCCGCGCTGCGCGTGCGCTCGATCTCCAGCCGGAACCGCTCGTCGCTCTCTTCGTAAACTAGCGCGTCCGGTTCTGTTGAACCTACCGTATGCCGATAAAGCCTGTGTGACCGTTTTGTCACGGCGTCTTCGACGGTATAGAAAAGCGTTCGATTATCAGCCGCCCAAGCTGCGCTCGTGACGCGTTCGATTTCCTCGGCGAAGTCCCAGCCGTTCCACAAATTCCTGATGTGCAGCGTGTACTGCCGGAACCCCGTCGTATCCAGCGCGTAAGCCAGGAGCTGGTTGTCATTGCTCACGTCGAATGCGCCGAGCCCCAAGAAGGTGTGTCCTGCCGCCATGCGGTTCAGGTCCAGGAGCAGCTCATCCAGCGAACCGTTCGCGTCCGTCCGCCGACAATGAATCGGATACTGTTTGCCTTGCTCCGTGCAAGTGAAATAGAGATAGCCCCGCAATCGATAGGGAACGGACACATCCGTCTGAAGAATCCTTCCCAGCATTTCCTGGTAGAGCGTCTCCTGGAATGCTTCCATGGGCCGCAGCTTGGCATCGGTATATGCGTTTTCCGCTTCCAGATGGGCGAGCACTTCGGGGTTCTCTTTTTGCCGCAGCCAGGCGTAGTGATCCACCCGCCGGTCGCCATGCAAAACGGTTTCCGCTGGTTCGCGCCGCGCGAGCGGAGGCGTGAGATCGGGTATCCCCGTGCTCTCCTCCGAAATAGCTTGCGCTGCCGCTTTGGCGTCTTGGTCCATTTGTCTCGCGATCTAATGTGCTCCGCGGGCGCTGCCTGGTGCCCCGGCTCATCCGGGTCCACGCCCCACAGGGATGAAATGCGTTCGTCCGCTATACTAGCGGAAGTCCCCGGCAGGAGAAAGCCGCGGAACGCCGTGGCAGGGTCACAGATGGCTCAAGAAATCGAAATCAAGCTGAAGATCGGCGACGCAAAAGGCTTTCGGCGCGCGCTGAAGCGTTTGGGCGCCCTTCCCGTAGGCCCGGGAACAGGTCGCGTTCATGAATGGAACGTCATCTTCGATACCCCGCAGGGCGGTCTTGCCAAGCACGGTCAGTTGCTTCGAATTCGCACGGAGACCCCGCAATTAAAAACAAAAAAGGAAAAGCAGGCCGCTCCCCGGCGCTTTTTGGTGACCTTCAAACGTCCGGTGGGTTCCAGCAACGCCGTTTCGGCGCGTTCGGCGGAATTGCGTCGCCATAAAGTTCGGGAAGAAATGGAGGTCGAGATCGCCGACGCTGGCATCCTCGGCAGAATCTTCGAGGGTCTGGGGATGAGCGGATGGTTCCGCTATGAAAAGTACCGCACCACGTTTCGGCTGCCGGCCAGATCTGGCTGGGCCGCCGGCTTGCTCATCGAACTGGACGAGACTCCCATCGGCACATTCGTGGAACTCGAGGGGCCGCCCTCCGCAATCGACCGCGCCGCTCACGAGCTCGGCTATGCGCGACGGGACTACATCATGAAAAATTATCTGATGCTCTACCTGGAAGAATGCCGTCGACAGGGCAAAGAGCCCCGGGACATGGTCTTCGCTTCCGCAAAGCAGCCTTCCTAAAGAAAAAGTTCAAAAATAATCTCCAGCAAGGCCATTCTTTTCTTGACATTGAGACGCGCCCAGCTTATCACTGCAACTGCGATTGCCAAACGGCGCTGAAATTGCTTCCGATTGGCAGGCTATGAAGGCGCGGCATGATACGGTTGCCGTGCTTTTAGGGTGAATCCTCTTCCGATGAGTACGTCCAACGAACTCGAGCCTGGCCCAAGTTGCTCCGGCATAAGCCGGATTTCTCGGGCGAGGTTTGTGACGGGTGAGTGGAGAACGCCGCGCGGGGCACAAAAAATTCTCTCGCAGGCCGCAGGGTGGGGAGGGTCCAGGCCCGGCTAACGGTAAGCCTATTTTTATCAGGCACTTGCCCGTGGCCGATGTCGTTTCGGTGCGCGGGTTTTTTTGTGGCTGGTTGAGGATTGGACGAATCACGGTTGCAGGACTCCAAGCGCTCCTGCCTTCCTTAGGCGGTCCGTCCAGTGCATAGCATAGAGGTGAAATTATGGAAATTTACGCAACGGAACTGATGGGCGCGGAAGCCTACGACGTCAATGGCAGCTTCGTAGGCCGCGTCCGCGAATTCTTCATCGAACCAGCGGAAGCGACCAACCGACTGTCGCATTTTCTGCTTTCGCGCGGCCGTTTCCAGCCGCTGCTGGCCCGGCATGATCAGGTCGCGACGTTTGCTCCAGGAACGATGCGCCTGAACGTAAGCGAGCGCGCGTTGCAATTGTATGAGCCGAACGAGTCGTTGTTGGCAGTGCGCAAGGATTTAATGGACCAGCAAATTATCGATACGCGCGGCCGCAAAGTCGTTCGCGTGAATGATGTGGACCTGGCGGAGCAGCGAACCAACGGAAATGTCGAGTTGCGCGTGACGCAGGTGGACGTGGGCCTGCCCGGAGCGGTGCGCAGGCTGCTGCAAGGAGTGGTGTCGCGGGGAATGATCCGCAAGCTCCAGAGCAAGCTTCCGCAAAGCGTTATCCGCTGGGAGTTCGTGAATCTCGTCGAGTCGGACCCTTTGCGGCGCGTCAAGCTGCGCATCTCTCACGAAAAACTCGAAGACCTGCATCCGGCGGATTTGGCGGAGATTGTGGAACATCTATCCGCCGCAGAGCGGCAGGGAATTATCGCTTCCCTCGACGAAGAAACCGCCGCTGCCGTCCTGGCGGAGCTGGACGAGCGGCTCACGACACAAATCTTCGAGAAAATGGACCCTGAAAAAGCCGCGGACATCCTCGAAGAGATGGCGCCCGACGCCGCTGCCGATCTCCTTGCCGACCTTCCGAGGGCAACGTCCGAGGAATTGCTGGAAGAAATGCCCGGTCAGGAAGCCGATGAAGTGCGCGAACTGCTGGCGTTCGATCCGTCGACGGCGGGCGGCATGATGAATTCGGAGTTCGTATTTGTGGGCGAGGGAACGCACCGGGAAGAGGTGCTCGCGTGGATTCGTAGTCTCGATTTGAATCTCGAACAGCTCGATACCCTCGTCCTCCTCGACAGCGAGGCGGAATATTCCGGGACGGTCTCCATCGCGCGATTGCTCCTCGCCTCTCCGGAGCAGAAGATGTCCGAGTTGCGCAGCGAGCCCCTTCTGAGCGTCGCTGCCGACGCGGATGAGCGCGAGGTCTTCGAGATGTTCGACAAGTACAACTTGCGAATGCTGACGGTGGTGGACGAGGAAAAGCGCCCCATCGGTACAGTGACCGTGGATGACGTGGTTTCGCGGCTGGTGAAGAAATAAACGGCGAATGGAAACCGGTGCATGAACTGGGAGAGTATTAAAGCGAGTTTCGAAGGCTTACAGGCCCGCGGCACGGACTTGCAGCACAAACTCCGTGGACTGCGGCGCCGCCTCACGCTGTTGCTGGCGGTTATAGGGCCGGGGTTGATCACCTCCAACGTGGATAACGACGCCGGCGGCATCGCCACGTATTCGCAAGCCGGCGCGCATTACGGATACGCCCTGCTTTGGACTTTGATCCCCATGACCATCGCGCTGTACGTGACGGAAGAGATGTGCGCGCGCATGGGCGTCATCACCGGCAAGGGGTTATCCGATCTGATTCGCGAGGAGTTCGGTTTTCGCTCCACGTTTTTCGTGATGGTCGTCGGCTTTTTCGTCGACCTGGCAAACGTGGTGGCGGAATTTGCTGGTGTGGCCGCGTCCATGGAGATGTTTCACGTCTCGCGGTACATCGCTGTGCCGATTGCCGCAATTTTGGTCTGGATTCTGGTGCTTCGAGGAACGTACCGGCAGGTCGAAGTCATCTTTCTGGTTGCCTGCGGTTTTTACGTCACGTACATCGTGTCCGCAATCCTGGCAAAACCAGATTGGATCGAGGCGGCCCAGCATGTTGTTGTTCCAAATTTGAGCTTCAATACCGGCTACCTGCTTACATTGACGGCCCTGGTGGGGACCACCATTGCGCCGTGGCAATTCTTCTACTTGCAGGCGGGCTTCGTCGAGAAAAAGGTCGGTTCCAGACAATATCCTCAGGCACGCGCTGATGTCCTGATCGGCAGCATCAGCTGCATGGTGATCGTGTTTTTCATCATCGTGGCCACGGCGGCGACTTTGTACGTCTCCGGCCAGCGCAACATAAGCGATGCCGTTGACGCCGCGCGAGCCTTGATCCCTCTGGCCGGCAAGTGGGCCGGATTTACGTTTGCCTTCGGTTTGCTGAATGCTTCTCTTTTTGCGGCCACGATTTTGCCGCTCTCCACGGCGCAGGTAATTTGCGAAGGACTGGGATTTGAAGCCGGCATCGACCACAAATTCAACGACGCGAAGATCTTTTACAGCCTTTACACGCTCTTGATTGTCGCCGGCGCAGGCATCATCCTGATTCCCCATGTTCCTCTCTGGAAGATTTTTATCTTCTCGCAAGTGGGGAACGGCGTCTGGCTTCCCGTGGTGATCATCTTCATCCTGCTGCTTGTAAATCGGCGGGATTTGATGGGCGAGCACGTGAACTCGCTGACGTTCAACATTATCGCCTGGGTGACGGCCATCGCCATGATTCTCCTGACGTTGGTGCTGGTCTACACCGCGCTCTTCGCCGGCGCGCTTCCGACTGCGGGGTAATTCCCGGCAGGGTTCCGCTCGGAATGGTTCCACCCGGGACGCGTGTGCGCGAAGCGGTGATGCTCGACACAACAACCTGCCATTGCGCTACTGCCAAATCGTATGTTAACTTTGCGGCGTAAAGAAGAAACTCGCTTAAACCACATGGCGAACAGTAATTCACACACGACGCTGCAAGTTTCCGCCTCCCACGCGCTGGGGCCGGTGACCGCCGAGGAAGCATGGCTCCTCGACAAGTTGGATCTGGAGCGCCTCCCGCGCCATGTAGCCGTGATCATGGATGGCAACGGACGCTGGGCGCAGAAGCGGCATCTGCCGCGCATTGCCGGGCACCGCTCCGGCACGGCAACCGCGCGTTCGACGATAGAAACCTGCGCAAGACTGAACATTGAGGCGCTCACGCTTTATGCTTTCTCGGTAGAGAACTGGCGGCGCCCTAAGACCGAAATAGATTTCCTGATGCAATTGTTGCGCGAATATTTACGCAAAGAAATGCCCGTGCTGCAAAAGAACAATATCCGAATGCGCTTCTTGGGCCGCACGGACGAACTGCCGAAAGGAGTGCAGGACGACGTGCGCGACGCCATGGAACGGACGGCCGGCAACCAGGGCCTGGTGCTTTGCGTGGCGTTGAACTATGGCGGCCGCGCAGAAATCGTTGATGCCATGAACGCGATTTTGGCGGAGCAAAACGGGCACGCGGGCCACGCCGCGATTACGGAGGAAATGCTCGCGCGACACATGTACACCAGCGGACTTCCGGACCCGGATTTGCTCATCCGCACCAGCGGAGAGATGCGCGTCAGTAATTTCTTACTGTGGCAGATCGCTTACGCGGAGATTTTTGTGACGGAAACGCTTTGGCCGGACTTCAACCGCGCCCGGCTGCTGGAAGCGCTGGTGGAATACCAGAAACGCGAGCGCCGCTACGGTGGAATTCGCGAGGGCCAGTCCGAGACGGAAAAGCCGGCACGCGTAGTCGGCGAGTAATGGATTTCTTTCCTGCCCGTTCGCGGTGGACTTCCCATCGCTGCCCCGGAATCACTCCGGGAAACAGTTCCCGCCACTTTGTGATACTCCCTCGTGATTTATTCCCCTTGATGTGATGAGATGGAGCCAGTGATTGCTCGGGGGATCCCTTTTCTATGACCTGGAAGCGCGTGGCGACGGCTGCCGTTTTGATTCCGTGTGTCGTTGGGCTCGTGTTGTGGGGCTCGGCCGGCATCGTCGCGCTTGGCATGGCGCTCGTCATTTTGCTCGCGCTGTTTGAATACTTTGCCCTGGGCGAGGCCATCGGACACCGCGCGTACCGCTTCTGGACAGCTACATGCGCGATAGCACTGGTCTACGTCCAGTGGCTGGCGGCTATCGCCCCGTCTTATGAGTTGGTGGGCGGGCTGACGTTTCATCGCGAGGTCGGACGAATGCTGGGGGTCATTCCCACGGTCCAGGATGTTTTCCTGCTTTTCGTTCTTGGATTGGCCGCCCTTACGCTTTGGACGAAACGCCCCGCTGTTGAAGCCCTGCCTGCGGCAGGCATCAGTTGCAGCGGACTAATCCTGGTGGCTTTTCCTCTCACGTTTGCGGTTCGGCTACAGGGGCAGGGAGCAGACGGTCCGAAACTCTTGTTGTTCGCGCTGGTCATTACCTGGGTGGGGGATACCGCGGCGTATTTTGTGGGCCGTGCCATCGGAAAACATTCGCTTGCCCCCGTTCTGAGCCCAAAAAAAACTTGGGAAGGCACCATCGCCAGCATTCTTGGGGCGCTCCTCGTCTCGATCGTCTTTGCAAGATGGCTCAGCGTATCGTTGCCTCACCTGCTTGCCATGGGCGCAGTGGGCAATGTCGCTGGCCAGGCGGGGGATTTGCTCGAATCCGCGTACAAGCGAAGCGCCGGAGTTAAGGATTCCGGGTCGTTGTTGCCGGGGCACGGCGGTATGCTGGATCGCATCGACGCATTGATTCTGACAATCCCGGTTGTCTGGTACTATTGGATTTGGATTTGCCTTCCCAACCGGTAGGTCCACAGGTCCTTCCACTCTTGGGGCGTGAGACGGACTGAATGTCAATCCCACGCAGTTTGGCCTCGGGAGACAGATAGAATGTCTGTCCCGCCAAGTTCGCCAAAAAACGGAGAAGAGATTCTTCCTTGAAGCTGCTATCTATTTTGGGTTCAACAGGTTCGATTGGGCGGCAGTGTCTTTCCGTGGTGGAAGCGCTGCCGGAGCAGTTCGGTATTGCTGCGCTGGCTGCCGGCGGCAACGTCGTGGAATTGACCGGCCAGATCGAGCGGCACCGGCCGGAAGTAGTCTCAGTAAGCGATGCGGAGAAAGTGGATGAACTGGCTGCCGCGCTTCGCTCCAAAGGGATCTCTCCGCTGCCTGCGATCCTTCATGGCCGCCCAGGTATGCTAGCCGTTGGAACGCACAGCAAAGCGGACATCGTGGTTTCCGCGGCCGTTGGCGTTGTGGGCCTCGAAGCCACCTACGAAGCGGTCAAACTTGGAAAGACGGTGGCGCTCTCGAACAAAGAAGTCCTCGTTGCCGCCGGTGAATTAGTGATGGCCGCGGCGAAGCAAGCGGGACGCGAATTGCTCCCTGTGGATAGCGAGCACAACGCTGTTCATCAATGCCTGCGCGGCGGAACGCATAGCGAAGTGAAGCGAATCGTGCTTACCGCGAGCGGCGGACCGTTTCGGAAGACGCCGCTGGCCGATCTGGAACGCGTGTCGCCGGAACAGGCTCTGGCGCATCCAAATTGGAAGATGGGCAACCGCATCACGATTGATTCTGCGACGATGATGAACAAAGGTTTCGAAGTCATTGAAGCGCGCTGGCTCTTTGGCATGCGGCCAGACCAGATTGAAGTCGTGATTCACCCGCAGTCCACGGTGCACTCGATGGTGGAATATGTGGATGGTTCCATTTTGGCGCAACTGGGTCCCACGGACATGCGTATGCCGATTCAATATGCATTAACCTATCCGGAGAGGGTCGCGTCCAATCAAGTAGCCCTGGATTGGCGCAAGCTGCGGCGGTTGGATTTCCAGAGAGTTTCGACCCGGCGTTTTCCCTGTCTTCGTCTGGCACGTGAGGCAATGAAGAAGGGCGGGGCGCTGCCGTGCGCGCTGAATGCCGCCGATGAAATCGCAGTGGCGGCATTTCTGGAGCGGCGATTGCCGTTTGTGGGAATCGCGGAAGTGATTGAGCGCGTGCTGGCGAGGACGCCGCGCGTGCGTTTTGGGAAGATGGACGATGTGCTGGCTGCGGACGCGGAAGCGCGACGCATGGCGAAAGAAGAGGCAAGCCGTTTGGCCGCAAGTGCGGTGGCGGTTTCATAAGGTTCATTCGAAAGGGAAAACAGAGAAATGGCAGCCGTTTACCTAATAGTTGGCGTCGTCCTCGTGCTCGGTGTAATGGTGCTCATTCACGAATGGGGACATTTCATCGTGGCGCGCCTGTGCGGTGTGCGTGTGGACGTCTTTTCGATAGGATTTGGCCCGCGGCTCTTCGGATGGAAGAAAGGGCCAACGGACTATCGTGTAAGCGCGCTGCCACTGGGCGGCTATGTGCGTATGGCGGGCCAGGATCCTAGCGAGGTCGACTCGCACGGAAAATTTGTATCGGGACCGGGCGACGGGGCCCCTACCGGAGCGCCGGACGAGTTGATGAGCAAGTCGCGCTGGAAGCGGGCGCTGATTTCCTTTGCAGGCCCGGCGGTGAACCTGATCTTCCCGATATTTCTCCTCACGGGGCTGTTTGCAATTGCAGGTGTGCCGTACTCCGCGTATCTGAACGCGCCAGTGCGAGTGACGGGACTTCCCGCGAAATCCGCAGCCCTGCAGAGCCCCCTGAAAGTGGGCGATACCGTCCTTTCGATTAACGGAGTTGCGACGCCCACTTGGGAACAGGCGCTGGTCGTGCTAAAGCGGGTTGGGTCTTCGGCGACGCTGAAGATGGAGATCGAAGAGGGAGGCACGCGCAAGACGATCGAAGTTCCGGCAAAAAATGTGTCGGACACAAGCCAAATCCTCGGGTACGCGCCCATTCGGCCAATCATCGATCAAGTCGCTCCAGGCACTCCCGCGGACAACGCCGGGATTCGGGAGGGCGATATAATTACGGCGGTCAACGGAAAGAAAATCGAGTATTGGGAACAGTTTATGGAGGCTACGCAGTCCTCGAATGGCCAACCCATGACGCTGGATGTAAACCGCAAGGGCAAGTCCGTGCAACTGGTAGTGACGCCGAAAAGAGGCGCGGCGGACAGTGATTCGAAGGTTTTTCAAATCGGCGTTGCCCGGCGCGACGAAGTCGCTTACAGGCACGTCTCTTTTGCTGAGAGCGTGCGCTTCGCAGGCTCGGAGACCGCTGACAACATCGGACGAACGGTGGACGTGGTCGGAAAGCTATTTAGCGGCCGCGTCTCCATCAAGCAACTCCAGGGCCCCGTCGGCATTTCCCACATGGCCGGTCAAGCAGTCAAGCGCGGCCCTCTCGACGTCATTTCGCTGATGGTCCTCATCAGCATCAACCTCGGCATTTTAAATCTTCTGCCCATTCCCATTCTGGACGGTGGAAATATCCTGCTGCTCGCAATCGAAGGAGTGATGCGACGCGATTTGAGTATGAGCTTCAAAGAGCGCTTCGTGCAGGTGGGACTGGTGTTCCTCTTGGTCATCTTCGCTATCGTTATGTACAATGACATTTTGAGGCGGATTTCCAGCCACTCTTAAGCTGCCTTACGTCGCGCACCGCCGCGCTCCAGGAGGGCGACCGATGTCGGTATCGCCGACCCACCGCGTTTCCACGGGTGAGCGCCTCAATACCGCGGAGACCACCGGAAAACTCCAGCAGGCCGTTCGCCTGCGCAAGATTCGTGTGACGCGCCAGCGCCGCGTCATCCTCGAAGTTATGGACGCCGCCGAGCAGCACCTCGATGTGGACCAAATCCTCGAGCGCGCCCGCAAAATCGATTCCGGCGTGCACCTCGTCACCGTCTACCGCACCATCGACCTTCTTAAAAAAGAAGGCCTCATCGACGAGCTCGACCTCCTCCACCTTCGCGGCGACCGCCATTACTACGAAAGCCACGGTCCTCGCGACCACATCCACGTCGCCTGCCTCCGCTGCGGCAAAGTTCGCGAATTCGAAAGCCGCCTTTACGAGCAACTGAAGCAGCAGATCGCCCAGGACTTCAAAATGAAAGTCACCGTGTCGCGCACCGAAGTCGGCGGCTACTGCGAAGACTGCCTCGCCAAAATGCCTTAGTAATTCGCCTCACCCTGGTACACAAACCCAAGACCCGCCCTCAAAAACCAAGGACGGGCCACCCTCCGCATAACCAAGCGTCCGGGCACCCGTCCTGTATCTCGCGCATGACGATCGTCAGAACTTCAACTTCTTATTTCGCCAGCACTAGCCCTGCAACAACCGCGGCAACTTTATCGAGTATCTGATTCCAGCCCTCTAGTTGCCCGCTGTTTTTTGCGTTCTCCATGGTTTCATTTCCAATGAAGGTGACTTTCGTCTGGCCGTTTCCAAAATCCTCAAAAATAACCACGTCGTGCGCATCTTCTATGGCCTCATGTTCTATCCCATAGTGCGCAGGCTCAACCTTGTTTCCCTTCGAGTCGGAAAAGTACATCGAGGAAACGATCTTCTCGTTCGGAACAATCTCGTGGTATTCCCCAGCATTCCAGAACTCCTGCCCATCCGGCGATTTCATGCAGCAGAGAAATTTTCCTCCTACGCGAAAATCCATCTCGCAAACTGGCGCAGTAAAACCCTTCGGCCCCCACCACTGCATCACATATTTCGGGTCTGTCCACGCCTTCCAAACCAATGCCCGTGGGGCATCAAACACTCTAGTGACCACCATCCGCTCTGCCTCGTTAACCGTGTTTTTTGCCATCTCTGGCCTCCTCTTTTTTCATTTGTTTCACAACCACATCCAACCTATCGAAACGCTCTTTCCAGAATCGGCGATAGCGAATCGCCCAGTCGCTGACTGTCTTTATGGCCTCTGGCCTAAGCGTGCACACGCTCTCTCTTCCACGCTTCGTCTTGATCACAATCCGCGCCCGCACCAGGTAGGCTATATGTTTTGAAATCATCTGCTGCGAGAGGGCAAACGGTTCCGTCAATCCATGCACGGAGGCAGGCCCATGGGAGAGTCGTTCGATCATCGCCCGCCGCGTTGGATCAGACAGAGCCGTAAATGTTGTATCCAACTTATCCACAACCATATGGTAGTGAATTATCCGCCGATGTCAAGTGCGAATTTTGCAGTCCCCAATTTCTGTTTCTTGGGCGGGTGGCAGCGCCCTTATTCCTGGGTGGGTCACTCTTTTCCGGTCCTGTGCTATCTATTCACCACTCGCCACTCGCCACTCACCACCCAGTATTCACTTGCTTCCTATGCTGATCGACTAGCGAGAACCCAAACCCAAGACCCGCCCTCAAAAACCGAGGACGGGGCACCCTCCGCATAACCAAGAGTCTGGGCCACCCGTCCGTTGCCAAGAGAAATTTGTTTGGTGTCGTATAATTCTCCGCGTGAGCAGGAAAATTCCGATTCCAGTAATGGCGGTAGTTTCAACTGTGCTTAGTGGCCGGTACACTCACGCGGAGATAGACAACCTGATGGAGACCGCTGGCATTGAGCTTGTACCCCCACCGGGAGGAAATAAGCAGGTTAAGACGCGAGAGTGGCTTAGGCACGCGAATGAAACGATGCCAGATCCAGTCGCGACACTAGGGAAAGTCATTACGGAACTGATGGAAGTTGAAGGATGGTCAACGCCAGAAAAGGAAATATACGAGGCACAGCGGGAAAGAGTAAGCAAATCTCTAGCCGACTACCGCTTGAAATACGTCAAGGGCAGCTACATGCCACAGTGGGCACGACGGCGGTAAGCAGGAACTTAGAGGGGATCACCCGGGCGCGTGATCTGGTTGGCATACAAACCGAGTTCCAACGAATCTTAGCTAACTTGGAGTCTGACCCTCCGGCTGCCGTGACTGCATCGTGGGCGTTGCTGGAATCGCTCTTTAAGACTTACATAGAAGAGAACGAGCTTGTGATGCCCTCGGAACTTCCATAATCCGCTATGGAAGGTCATACGAGCGGATTTGAAGTTTGACCTGCTGCAACCCAGGACGATGTCTAAAAACGATTCTTAGCGGTCTTGCTGCGATAGTCGAAGGGACAGGCTCCCTCCGAACGCACCAAGGATCGGCGCACGGACGCGGCAAGACGAAATACAAGCTCAAACCACGGCACGCGAGGCTAGTAGCACACGCCGCGTTCAACTACTAGCTTTGTGTTGGAAGCATGGGGAGAGCGCGGCTCCCAGCGGGTATAGTTATCCCCAGGTAACCGGATGTAGACTATGACGCGTTGAAATGAACATGAGCGCCGAATATCGTATTGGCAGCGCGGTCGAGACTACGGACTAATCGCTAAGGAGAATCCCAGTGAAAACGTGGTTCTACTTTTTGGTGTTTCTGTGTTCGTTCGCTGTGGCAACAGACGGGAATAAGGTCTTGGGCAGATTGGAAATTCTCGTTTGGAGTCCGGAAACAAACTGACAATGATTTTAGTTTCGTATATGCAGTTACTGTGCCGAGCGGAAGGATGATTTTAGTTGGTAGTCCGAAGATCAGACCAGGATACCTGCTATTCCGAGGGAACTTATTAATCAGTCCGGAACATCAAGCTGCATTAAAAAAACTTTCTCCTGCACAGTTAGAAAGAATCTCCGATGAGATCAACCTTGAAATGGCGAGAAATAAAACTGGATTCACTATCTTGAACGCTGGGGTGCCTCAAGCGATAGAGGTTGTAAGTGAGCCTGAGTAGCAAGGCTTGGCGAATTTGCGATGTCAACAAGCGCCCCGGAGCGCGCGAGGAGAGTTTCCGTTTAACTACTGAGAAGATGGTTTCGTTCTTCGCGCGTGGCCCATACTGTTTCCGTGGAAAAGCCCGGTGCATTTGGCTACGGATCGCTCCTCGGGGGAGGCCGCGGCGAAGGTTCGCCGGGATGATGCTACGCGCGCGCAGGCGTTGGCGAATGTGTTGATGGTTGGCTTCGGAATCGAACTCCGCATCGGCCAGCACCAAGCCGAGGGGCGCACGTGCTCCGGCCACATTCAGCAACCCGGGCAGCGCCGGGGCGTCGCAACGCGGTCCGGGATGGGCCTGCTGCGCCAGCAAAATCTGTTGCTGCAAATCTGCAACGACCAGCCATTTCAACCAGCGACGATGGGGCGCCCTTCCATGGGCCTGTTGTTCGATGCGGCGGAGAAAGAAGGTGCTGACGGCGTTCTGCGACAGCCCCGTGCCGTCCACGCCGGCCGTCACCCGTGCCGAGCGCCGGCCGCGGCGCAACTGGCGCACGGTTTCTTCCAGTCCACGGTCGATGGTGTCGTCGTCCAGCCGTTTCAGGAAACGATACAAAGTGGTGTAATCGGGCACGCTTTCCAACTGCAGCGCTGCGCGCAACTCGCCATGCTCGCGTAATCGCACCTCGGCTTCGCGAAAGGTCCAGTCTTCGTAGCGCATCAGACACAGCACCGCCAGCAACTGCGGCTGGGTGAACTGATGTTTGCTGAAGCGACTGCGGTAGGGCGGCAAGACCCGCGTGGCCACCTGCAAGGCCACGCGAGCAAAGGGCAGGAGTCCCACTTCGGCCATCGTCCCTCCTGCTTGATCAGAAAACACGCACGCCGCCCCCTTGTCGACCCGCAAAATCGAGATGGTGCTCCATTTAGAGAGATTGTTGTAAGCAAGGGAGTTCCAATTACGAGCAATCTAACTGAAGATTCCTTCCTTGCTTCTCTCGATGAGATAGATAGTTCAATACTTCTCGCTCGTGAGGCTACCAGACTGGCTTTTTTCCATAATGGTGTTCCGGACGTCATGCCACGTCCAGAAGCTTTGCGGTGAGGTCTTGGCGGGTGGCGCACCCTACGCGCGCCGAGACGATTTTGACTTTGTCTCCTTCCGGGGTGGCCCATCCTTTGCGGTCTTTGCAAAGGGTGGCGACGAGCGGCAAGTATCTAGGCGGCGGAAACGAGGATGGGCGAAGGCTTCTTGGAACGGGATCCGGGCCGAAGCCGTACGACGATCTCAATGTCGCATCCCAGCCGCCCGAGAAAGTGCATCAGCCGCTCGACGGAGAAGCCATCCAGCCGATAGCGCGAAAGCGCCGATATTTTGGGCTGGTTGATTCCGAGTTCGCGCGCCGCGCGCGCTTGGGAAAGACGGCGCTCCGCAAGGATGTGGTTAATGGCCACGGCGAGCCGCACCTTAGTCTGTTTCTCCTCGGGGTTCGCAAGGCCCAAATCGGCGAAAACGTTGCCCGAGCTTTTAAAGACCGGAATTTTATTTTTTCTCTTTGTCATAGCGGGCCGCGTAATCCGCGCGGGCTGCTTGCATCCTTTGCGAAATTAGCCGGATGTCCCTTTGAGACGTGCGTACGCCGCTGGGCGATTTCTTCTGGAAGACGTGCAGCACATAAATGGCCTCCGCAAATCTAACCGTATAGACCGCCCGATAAGTGTCGCCGCGATAGTCCTCCACCACTTCCAGAACTCCCGGCCCTTCACCCTTCCACGGTTTTGCTGCGGGGTGCTTGCCGCCGAATTGCGCCACGCTAAGCGCGACGCCCAGACCGTCCTGGACGGCCTCAGGAAATTGCCGAAGATCCGCCCAACTGGAAGCGACCCAGAAAAGCGGTTTCTCTCCGGGCGCGCGAACCAAGCGTGTCATCGCATTATCCCAAAAGTGGGATAACCATGCAAGAGCTGTTTTTCTGGCAAGAACGAGCCGATGAACATGGGAAACCAATATTTATACCACTACGTTAAATTATGCTAGCTGAAGCATGTC
The DNA here is from genome assembly GCA_963824515.1 of uncultured Acidobacteriota bacterium. Classification (GTDB taxonomy): domain Bacteria; phylum Acidobacteriota; class Terriglobia; order Acidiferrales; family UBA7541; genus Acidiferrum. The sequence goes on along the minus strand of CAWGPN010000001.1, from coordinate 443,024 downwards.
GGCGGGTGGGCGAGCCTTAGCGCGCCGAGACGATTTTGCCCTATTATTTTCCGGGCGGGTGGCAAACAGGCCGATCGCCTAGGCGAATTGCAGCCGTTTCAGTTTGAGGTGCGAGGTGCGCAAGTGCGCCAAGTCGTAGTGCGCTTGCTGCGTGAGCCAGGATTCGGCGCTCCCGCCGAAAACCTTGGAGAGCCGCACGGCCATTTCAGCAGAGATGCCGCGTTTTCCGTTGACGAGCTCGGATAGAGTAGTCCGAGTGACGCCGAGTGCGGCGGCGGCCTGCGTGATCGTCAAGCCCAAAGGCTCGATGCACTGCCGCCGAACAAAGCCGCCCGGGTGCGGTGGATTCTTCATCGCCATGGTTCGTTCTCCTTCAGCAGTGATCTTTCCGGGGCAAACCCTCAGTGATAATCGAGATAGTTGACTTCGAACGCGTCGCCTTCCGCAAGGCGGAAAATCACTCGCCAGTTAGCCCGCACCGTCACCGCCCAAAAGCCTTTCAGCTCGCCCTTCAGCGGATGGAGCCGGAAACCCGGTAGGTCCATATCTGCGACGCTCGCCGAAGCATCGAGTCGCACGAGAATATCGCGCAGTTTTTCGGCGTGTTCGCTCACGACGCCGCGGTGGTCGTCCTCTTCGTAAAGCCGTTTGAGGCCCTTGTGGCGGATCGACCGGATCACGCCTCAATGTAATCCGTTACGTAACGCATGTCAATCACCGAGTGGGCGACCCTTAATGCGCCGAGACTTTTTTGACTCTGCTTTCTCCTTCGGGCGGGTGGCAGCGCCTTTATCCCTGGGTGGCCTGTCGTTTGCGCCCCTGTCCCGGGACTAGACACGCCTCTGTCTCATGCAAACGGTGGGTCACTCTTCTCCGCCTCTGTCCTATCTATTCACTACCCACTATCCACAACTCACTGGCACGCGGGTGCCCCGTCCTCGGGTTTTCAGGGCGGATCTCGGGTCTAGACTCTTCCTTTCGAAAACGGGAAATCTAAAGTTGCCTCGGCTATCCCCCAGCAATTCAGCGACTTGCGCCGATTTTGGTTTTTGTACGAGTTTTCCTTGACAATTGACTGCTGTTGTAGTATACTATTTTCATAGAAACTTGCGCCCCGACTTTGGTCGGGGCGTTTTTGTTTTTGGGGCGCTACGGCTCGCTTGCTCTCCGCCTTTGTAGGGGCCGGGCTTTAGCCCGGCATCTTGCTTTTCCGTTCCAGCCGCCAACCTAGGTTGGGCATCTCCCGGTTCCAGGCAATGGGTCAGTCTACGAACGCTAGCACCACTAGCGCAGGCACTCCTGCCTGCGTAGCAAAACAAAAACCGCAAGTAAATGCCGTTGTAGCGCCGGGCTTCAGCCCGGCATCTTGCTCTTCCCGCACCCCTCTCTCTCAGGACACAACCATGCCAAACAAAAAACTCAACCCGAAGCTCCTCTGGATTCAGTTTGAAGATGTTCTTGTCCCGCGTCTCGGCCTAACCGTTTGGGACCGCGCCGTCTACTCCTATCTCCTGCGCCATTCTCTTGTCATCGGCAAGCGTCGCCTGCACTTCGCGGTGATGTCCGTGGCCCACCATCTGCGTGTCTCCAATGGCCCGGTGCGCCAAGCCGTACGCCGCCTCGATGAGCTGGGCGCTTTGCGCTTGCTCGAACGAAGCAAAACCGGCCATCTCGTCGAAATGCGCCTACCCGAACACATCCGCGCGCTTCGCGAAACCGATGGTCCGCCCGCCGCCTTGGCCGCCGCCGCAGGTGCTGACAAAGTTCGCCCCTCCTCCACACTCGAGGCCACCGATTTCATGAGCACCTGGGCGCTTCGCAAGGCCATTCACGATCGCGATCGCGGCGCCTGCTTTCACTGCCTTCGCCGCACTCCGGCCCACGTCCGCTGCCTTGACCATGTCGTGCCTCGCGCGCGCTTCGGACGCAATTCCTACCGCAATCTCGTCTCCTGCTGCATCGAATGCAACACCCTGAAAGGCGACATGCCCGCCCCGGACTTTCTGCGCATTCTCTACCGTAAGGGTCGGCTCACAGCCGCCGAACTCGACGCCCGCCTCGACGCCTTGAAAGACCTGGCCGCCGGCAAACTCCGCCCCGCGGCGTTCTGATGCTGCATTTGCTCGCTGATCTTGTTGGCAGGCTTTGGTGCCGGGCTGAAGCCCGGCGCTACGAACAGCTACTCGGGCTGCGGCTAGCTGCTGCGGGTGGGGACGGGCGTGCGGGTCGCGCGCAGATAGCGGAGGCGGGTGAAGAACTTGTTAGCGCTGGCGATGTCTTGCGCGATTTGCGCGCGCAGCTCTTCGGGACCGCTGAATTTCTTTTCCTCGCGCAGCCGCTCCCAGAAATGCACTTCGATCCGCCCAGGAGTGATTTCGGGGATGGGTTCGAGAATATGCGTTTCGACGCTCAGAGCGGAGCCGTCGAACGTCGGGCGCACGCCAACGTTGGTGACCGAGCGGCGGGTGCGCGATTCGCCTTCGAGCAGCGTCCGAGTCACGTACACGCCGCGCCCCGGCAGCAGTTCCTGCTCCGCCGCGAGATTGAGAGTGGGGAAAGTGAACCGCCGCCCCGTCCCGGTGCCAGGGACGACTTTGCCGGTCAGCACAAACGGCCGGCCAAGGAGCCGCGCGGCGTGCGCGACGTCGCCCTCGGCAACTTCGCGGCGAATGATGGTGCTGGAGACGACTTGCTCTTTGTACTCGACGTGAGGCATGACGACCACCTCGAAGCCGCGTTCCGCGCCGAGCCGGGCAAGTACGGACGAGTCGCCGCCCTGCTTGTGGCCGAAGCGAAAATTCTCACCGACAAACACGGCGCGAACGCAAAGATCGCGGACGAGAATCTGCTCGACAAACTCCTGCGGAGAAAGTTTCGCCAGTTCGTGAGAGAAGGGAAGGACGACCGCCGCGTCGAGGCCGAGCGCGGCGAAACAGCGGAACCGCTGCGGAGTCGTCGAAATCCGCAGCGGCGCCGATTCGGGGCGAAGAATTTTCTGCGGTGTTGGGTCAAACGTCAAAACTGTGCTCAACGCGCCAAGTTCGCCCGCTCGCGCAACGCAGGCGCGCAAGATAGCCTGATGGCCAAGGTGAATGCCGTCGAAATTGCCGATGGCCAGCGTGCTGCCACGATTCGAGCCGCCATGCCGGGCTGTCCATCCTTGAGAGGAGGGAAAGACTTCGGGGGGAGCGGTCGTGGACCCGTTCGCGATTGGGGCTTTGCGAGCTTCGCCGGCTCCGTCTGTTTTGCGGGAGCCAGCTTCGTCTACGCTCACTTCGATTTCGAGGCCGTCGTAAGCGAGTTGCACGTTGGCGAAGCCTAGATTGCGAAGCCGGTCATTCGTTTCGGCGTGGGGCAAATCGTGAGCAATGTGGGTAAACCATGCGCGACGGGGATTGAGCTCTTTGATCAGGGCGAGAGCTTGATCGACGGTTTGGTGCATGGGATGGGGAATATCGCGCAAAGCGTCGATGATGAGTTCATCGAGATCGTGCAATAGGGCAAGAGAAGAATCGGGGATAGAGCTGAAGTCCGTGAGGTAAGCAGCGCGGCCAATGCGGAACCCCAGGACTTTCATTTCGCCGTGTAAGAGCGGGATGGGAGTGAACGTGATACCAAGAAGCTCGAAAGGAGCCTTGATTTCGTGGAGCGTGACGCTGGGGATGGAGCTTAGCTTGGGTTTGCCATCGAAGATGTAGGCGAAGGCGCGGCGGATGATGCGAAAGGTCTCTTCGTTGGAATAAACCGGAAGAGCGGCTTGCTGTCGAATGTTAAAGGGGCGGATGTCGTCGAATCCCATGATGTGGTCGGCGTGGCCATGGGTGAGGAGAACGGCGTCGAGGCGGTCCATGTGAGCGCGGAGGGCTTGTTGGCGGAAGTCGGGAGTAGTGTCAATGACGGCGTTCTGTCCGTTGCGCGATAGGAGCAGGGAAGGGCGAAGCCGGTTGTCGCGGGGATCGGGAGAGCTGCAGACGCGACAGTGGCATGAGAGTGTGGGGACGCCCATGGACGTTCCAGAGCCGAGGACGGTAATTTTTAGCGGAACCAAGTTCATGGAAATCGCGGGCATGGAAACCGGGGCCTGCTGAGAATGCCGAAACTCGTATGGTCTCTAGACCGAATTGCCGAGGCAAAGCCTTCTACGGCCGGGTCTTGGCTTTTGCTTGCGTGGCGGCCTGTGCGGCAACCGCCTGATTGACTTCCAAATAGGTCATTTTCAGCTTGCCGAGAAGATCGAGCAGGAGGGTATCTTCCTCCGGCGCGAGGTTGCCTTTGGTCTTCTCACGGAGGGCGTCGAGCATGTCGATCAATTCGTGCGCCGCTTCAGGATCGATCATGGGCTGACCAGTGCGCGGGTCCGCGTAGGCGCCGAGGACCATGGCGGCGTTGCTACCAAGCATACGGACAAGATTTTCGAACGGCAGGGAAGGCTTGGGAGCCTCGGCGGGAGGCTGCGAGGGAACGGGCTGGGGAGCTTCAGCAGGTGGATGCTGTCGCGCCTCGCGCTCGGCTTCGCGTTCCTCTTCTTCGACGGCTTCCTTACGAAGTTCGCCTTCGGCTGTGAAGGGACGGCGGTCGATGACGCGAAATGATTCTTCCGGCTTGCGATCAGTCAAAGGAACAATCCTCGGCAATAAAGGTCCCTACAAGTCTAGCACGGGTCGGGGGTTTCAGCAGAGGCACAGCGGGGTTGCTGGAAAGTAGGCAGGAACAAAACGGGAAAGGCTGTGTTTAATAAAAATAAGCTAGGATTTGTAAAGGCAGCCCGTTCAAATTCATTCATAGGGGTAATCAGATGCAACAATCAAAACTTACAGCAAGAATCTTGGGGATTTTGCTGGCAATAGGGCTTCTTGTAGCGTGGGTGCCGGGCGTGGCGATGGCGCAGGACCAGGAGGCTCCGCCGGAGCTTGGGCCAGAACAATTGGACCATATGGTCTCGAGGATCGCACTTTATCCCGACCCGCTGCTGGCCCAAATTCTGGCTGCGGCGACTTACCCCGAGCAGATTCCCGACGCCGCGAACTGGTCGGATGAGCACCACTATTTGAGAGGGCAAGAGCTGGCCAACGCAATCGCGGGAGACCAATTGCCCTGGGATCCCAGCGTGCAGGCGCTGCTCCCGTTTCCCTCCGTCCTGCAGATGATGGCTTCGGACATGAATTGGACAACAGACTTGGGCAACTCATTTTTGGCGCAGCGACAGGACGTGATGGATGCAGTGCAAAGAATGAGGCAGCGAGCCAGAGAGTACGGGTATCTGCGAAGCAATGGGCAAGTCATCGTGAGCGGCGGACCGTACATTGCGATAACGCCGGCGAATCCTGAGTTCATGGTCGTGCCGTATTATGACCCCGGGGTCGTTTTTGTGCGGCCGCGACGGGGATTCTTTATCGGCGGGGCCATCCGTTTTGGATATGGTGTGACACTGGGAGTAGGTTTTCGCCCTTGGGGCTGGGGATACGACCGCTTTGATTGGGATCGCCGCGAAGTTTTCATCGATAATCGCCCCTGGGGACGTGAGTGGAATAACAGGCGCGTGTATGTGCATCCCTACCCGGAAGTGCATCGGTGGCAAGGCCGGCATCCCGTAGAAGAGCACAGATTAGAGCGGCGGGACGACTACGAACGGCGAGCGGAGCGCGAAGGACGTCAACGCGGAGAAGATCACCATCGTCCACACGGGCGCGACGACCGCGGTCGCCGTGATAACGACCGCCGCGATCACGGCCATCGTCCATAGGCGCTAGAGAATCGACCTCACACAGCTTCAAAGAGACGGCACGAAATGCAAAGGCCGGAGTGTGCTTGTTCCGGCAAGGACGGCGGGAATGCGGAGGACCATGCCGCATCAGCGGAGGAGTATGCACGCTCTCGAAAGTAAAGCCGTCCCACACCTTGTCAAAGCGCGAGCCACACCGTAAAGTGTAACGTTTGTTGCATTTCTCGGGCATCGGACGGGGCGGTGGCTATTCGGAAGAATAAGACTCGGAAACCAAAGAAAAAAGAGACCGGGCGCCGTCCCGCCGTGAAGCGGCCAGACTTGACGGCGGGGGAGTGGTTCGAAAAGCTGGCAGCGGTGCAAGCACGGCTGCGCGCGCCGGATGGGTGTCCCTGGGATCGCGAACAGACACACGCTTCTCTCCGAACGTATTTGATCGAGGAGGCCTACGAAGTCCTGGAGGCGATGGAGAGCGGGGACGACGGCAAGTTCGCGGAAGAGATGGGTGACCTGCTGTTGCAGATTGTATTTCATTCCCAAATCGCGAAAGAAGAAGGGCGATTCACGGTGGCCGACGTAATCCGTGAAGTGCACGACAAGATGGTGCGGCGGCATCCGCACGTCTTCGGAGAAAGGCGCGCCAAAGATGCCGCGGAAGTGCTGAAAAATTGGGAACAGATCAAGAAAGAGGAGCGAAGTGCGGCAAGAGGGAAAAACGGAGAAGGTTTGAAACAGGAAAGCAAGGCAGGCTCGCTGATGGACGGCGTATCGCGGGCGTTGCCGGCGGCGCTGGAGGGATTTCAACTGACGCGGCGGGCGGCGCGGATCGGATTTGATTGGGAAAGCATTGAAGGCGTGATGGATAAGATGGGCGAGGAAGCCGGGGAACTGCGCCAAGCGGTGGGCGCGGAAGATGCCAGGCGAACTGAGGAGGAAATGGGAGACTTGCTGTTTTCCGCGATTAATTTGGCTCGTTTTCTGCACATCGACCCGGAAATCGCTTTGAAGAAGGCCAACGCGAAGTTTTCCTCGCGATTCCGGCGGATGGAAGAATTGGCGTCGAAAAGCGGAGCAGTGCTTGCGGATGTTCCGCGTGCGCAGATGGAGGAATTTTGGGAAGCGGCAAAGCGCGCTGAAAAAGATCGCACACCGGCATTTACGGAGGGGAAAAAGAACCGATGAGCGGGGAAATCACGGTCCGAAAATGTGCGGGCATTGATGAATTTCAGCGCTGCGTCGCATTGCAGAGAAGAATTTGGGGTGAAGAGGATCTCGAAGTGGAACCAGCGACGCTGTTTGTTGTAGCGGCGGAAACGGGGGGGCAAACGCTGGGCGCATTCGAGGGAGACCGCTTGGTGGGATATACCCTGGCGGTTGTGGGATTCCGGGACGGGACGGTGTTTCTGCATTCCCACATGACCGGAGTTGATGCCGAGTATCGCGACCGGGGAGTCGGGCGCGCGTTGAAGCTTTATCAGCGAGAGGAAGCGCTCGGGCGGGGAATTCGGCGGATTGAATGGACGTTTGATCCGCTGGAGACGCGAAACGCACATTTCAATTTGAATCGGCTGGGAGCCATCGCGCGGACCTATCTGCCGAACCATTATGGACTGACCACTAGTCCGCTGCATCGCGGGCTACCGACGGACCGTCTACGGGCGGAGTGGCAGCTCGATTCCGCGCGAGTTGTGGCGGCGATCTCTGGTTTGGCATTGGGGACCGGAGAGGCAGCGGCAAGGATCGAATTGCAGGCGGAGGGCGATCGATTGACGGAGAGCAGCACAAAGGAAGCGGCGAAAGTGCAAGAGCGCATCCGCGGAGAATTTGGGGGGTGGTTCTCGCAGGGCTACGCAGCGGTGGGTGTGGAGAAGACAGCCACGGGGGTGGCATACCAATTGAATCCATGGAGCGATTTTTAGCGGGAAAGCACTGCTGAGAGAGAACGCAGGGGTTGGCGGAATTTGCTCTGTCGAGCCAGCCTCGCCGTCGCGAAAAGGGAAAGGGAACATGCGCATACGAGAAGTCACTTTGCGGGAATTGCGGATGAAGCTGGTCACTCCATTCGAAACCAGCTCGGATCGGCTGGAGGAGCGGCGCATCATCCTGGCTGAAGTTCTCGCGAATGGGGTGATCGGGTGGGGCGAATGCGTGGCGGGAGAGAGGCCGTTCTATAGTCCGGAAACGACGGATACTGCCTGGCTTGTGATGCGAGACTTTCTCTGGCCGATGATCAAGCACAAAGAGGTGGCCACTGCCTCAGAGGTATGGCGCCTGATGGAGCCGGTGCGAGGACACAACATGGCAAAGGCCGCGCTGGAAGCGGCGATTTGGGACGCAGAGGCGAAACAGAAGGGAGTTCCCCTATCGAAATTGCTCGGGGGAACGCGGGAAGAGATTTCGAGCGGGGTTTCTATCGGAATCAAGGACACGGTTGAGGAACTGGCGGCGGAGGTGCGCAAAGAGCTGGCCGCGGGTTACCAGCGCGTGAAGATCAAGGTCAAACCAGGGAAAGAGCTGCCACAGGTCAGGCGGCTGCGCGAGGAGTTTCCGGGTATCAAGCTGATGGTGGATGCCAACTCCGCGTATCGAATGGAAGATTGGCCGCTGCTGAAAGAGTTGGAACAATTCTATTTGATGATGATCGAGCAGCCACTGGGATGGGACGATCTGTACGCGCACGCGGAGCTTCAGAAGAAACTGGCCACGCCGATTTGCCTGGACGAGTGCATCCACTCGGAGGAACACGCGCGAGCAGCGATCCTGCTGGGGGCGTGCAAGATCATCAACATCAAGCTGGGTCGCGTCGGCGGCTTCACCGTGGCAAAAAAAATTCATGATATTTGTGAGCAGAATGGATTGCCGGTGTGGTGTGGCGGGATGCTGGAGTCTGGTATCGGGCGGGCGCATAACATCGCGCTTTCGACGCTGCCCAATTTTACGCTCCCCGGAGATGTGACCGCGAGCAAGCGCTACTGGGAGGAAGACATCATCGATCCGGAAGTGACGGTCTCGGCGGAGGGCACGATTCGTGTGCCGACGGGGCCGGGAATCGGCTTCGAACCACGGCGGGACCGCATTGAAAAGTTGACGGTGCGGAAAGAGCGGCTGGTTTGACAAAAGCCCTGCGACTTGTGCCGCCATGGTTATCCTCCAAACCTTCGAATGTCCTGGAGGCTCATCAGGCGCAAAAGCCAAATCGTGATAGATTCGAGTCCGCAATAACTGTAAGAAGAACACTGTTTGTTTAACCCACGGAGAAAAGCCCGATGCGAAATCTGATTTTGTGGATGGCCGCCGTCACGATCCTTGTGCCCGCGATGCAAGTCACGGCTGTACGCGCTCAGACAAAGGAGGAAGGAGAGGCGAGCAAAGCCGAAGCGGAGAAAACGAAAGGGTTCATGCCGGAGCAGAAAGAGAGCAAGGGGTCCGTGACGGTGGGCGGGCACCTGATTAATTACGACGCGGTGGCCGGGACGCTGGTGGTGCATCCGAAAGGGTGGGATGACGTTCCACAGAACGCCGACAAAGAGCAGAAGGAAGACCCGACGGAAGCGAGCATGTTCTATGTGGCGTATTTCAAATCCGCGGAGAAGGGCGAAACGCGGCCGGTGACGTTTCTGTACAACGGGGGGCCGGGCTCTTCGACGGTCTGGCTGCACATGGGGGCGTTTGGGCCGAAGCGCGTTGTGACGGCGGACAATACGCACACGCCGGCGGCGCCGTATGAGGTAGTGAACAACAATTTCAGCTTGCTGGATGCGAGCGACCTGGTGTTCGTAGACGCGCGGGGAACCGGGTTCAGCCGGATCGCCGGCAAAGACCGGAAGAAAGCGTTCTATGGAGTCGATGCAGATGCGCACGCGTTTGCGGATTTTATCGTGCAATTTCTGGCGAAATACGGACGGTGGAATTCGCCGAAATATTTGTTTGGCGAGAGTTACGGGACGACGCGATCCGCGGTGCTATCGAACGTGCTTGAAACGGAGCGCGACGTGGATTTCAACGGAGTGATTTTGCTGTCGCAGATTCTAAACTTCGATCTTAGCGCGGACACTCCGGAGTTCAATCCCGGCATTGATTTGCCGTACGAGCTGGCGCTACCGACGTATGCGGCTTCGGCGTGGTATCACCACAAGCTGCCGGATGCGCATTCGGGGCTGGCGCCGTTGTTGAAGGAGGTCGAGCATTTTGCGACGGGCGAATATGCACAGGCGCTGGGGGCCGGGTCGGAGCTCACGCCCGAGCAGAGGCAGGCCATCGCGGCGAAGCTGCACGAGTACACCGGACTCCCGGTGGACTACATCTTGAAAGCGGACCTGCGGATCAACGCCGGAGAGTTCGAGAAGATGCTGCAGGATTCCAACGATATGACTACGGGCCGGCTGGACACGCGCTTTTCCGGGCCGACGCTGGATCCTCTGAGTAAAGAAGCAGAGTACGATCCGCAATCGGCGGCAATCAGTTCGGCCTACGTTTCAGCATTCAATGATTACGTGCGCAAGGAATTGAAATTCGGGGAAAACAAGATCTACAAGCCGGAAGTCTACACCGAGTCCTGGAATCTTCTGCACCAGCCGCCTGGAGCTCCCATTCCGCTGCCGCAAGCGGCGAACGTAATGGTCGATCTGGCTCTCGCCATGAAATATAATCCCGACCTTAAGGTCTTACTGAATGCGGGGTACTTTGATCTGGCGACCCCGTTTTACGAAGGTGTCTACGAGATGCATCATCTGCCGATTCCGGCGAAGCTCCAGAACAACATTGAATTCAAGTTTTATCAGTCGGGGCACATGGTTTATGCACACGAAGCTGCGCTGAAAGAGCTGCACGATAATGTGGCGGCATTTATCGTGAAGACGGAGAATGGCAAGGGCAAGTAAGTGGGCCAGTTAGGTCCCTTGGCAGATCTGCGCCCCGAGGCAACGGGGGATTCTGCTCTGACTCGAAAACACGCCGGCGCCTAATCGGCATGGCTGCGCCCGGCGGCGAGAGGCCAAGTCCTTCGCATGACGACCAAGCCAATAAATCCAAGCGGCAAGCTTCCCCTTCGATGGGGCGGAGAAGCCGCGCGCATCGCCGTGATTCCAGGCGATGGAATCGGCAAGGAAGTGACGCCAGAGGCGATCAAAGTGCTGCGGGCGGTTACAGCGCCCGCGAAGCGGCCGCTGGAGTTCGTGGAATTTGACTGGGGAGCGGATAAGTATCTGAAGGAAGGAGTGAGTTTGCCCGCGGGAGCGGTGGAAATGCTCCGGGACGAGTTCGACGCCATCTTATTTGGTGCGTTGGGCGACCCGCGAATTCCGTCGAACCAGCATGCCGCGGACATCCTGCTTGGACTGCGCTTCAAACTAGATCTCTACGTGAATGCCCGGCCCGTCGAGCTGCTCCACGAGCGGCTGACGCCGCTTCGCGACCGTAAGGTGGACGATATTCGCTTGATGGTCTTCCGGGAGAACACGGAAGGGCTGTACGTGGGTGTGGGAGGGTTTTTCAAGAAGGGCACGGCGGACGAAATCGCGGTGCAGGAAGATATGAATTCGCGCAAGGGAGTCGAGCGTATCATCCGCTATGCCTATGACTATGCACGGCTGAACGGACTGACTCGCGTTTGCATGAGCGATAAGTCCAATGCGATGACCTTCGCGCACGACCTGTGGCAGCGCGTGTTTAAGGAAGTTCGCCAGGAATACCCGAAGATCGAATCGCGGCACCTGTACATAGACACACTGGCGATGGAAATTGTACGAGACCCCGCTCAATTTGATGTGATCGTGACTTGCAACCTCTTTGGGGACATCGTGAGCGACCTGGGAGCGCAGCTTGCCGGCGGCCTGGGGCTGGCGCCCTCTGGGAATATCCATCCCGGCCACACGTCACTCTTCGAGCCGGTTCACGGTTCGGCGCCGAATATTGCCGGAAAGGGAATCGCCAACCCATTCGGCTCCGTGCTGGCTTCGGCGATGATGCTCGATTTCCTGGAATGGAAGCAGGAAGCTCAAGTATTGCGCGAAGGGGTCAAGGCTGCGCTAAGAGAGAATGTGGTAACGCCCGATCTTGGCGGAGTTAAACGAACGGTTGAAGTTGGGGATTGGCTTAGCAAGTATGTGAAGAAAACGCATCAATAAAATCTGAAGTATTGCTTTAAGTGGTGTTTGCTAGATTCATATCCGCGACTTCTGCCTGTATTCCTTCTTACGGTCCCCAAAACTCAGGATTGTAATAAACATTCCCAGCGAGAATCCGCCAATGTGCGCCCACCACGCGACTCCCCCAGTGGCTGGCCCGCCAACGGAACTGACTCCCGCCACGAATTGCAGCAGAAACCAGTAACCCAGAATGATGAAGGCGGGAATGGGGAGGAAGAAGATCACCACGAGAGTTAGAACTCGCGCCCGCGGATAAAGAAGAATGTAGGCCCCCATGACGCCCGAGATTGCGCCGCTGGCGCCAAGTGCAGGGACGGAGGAGTGAAAATTAAAGAGGATGTGCAGAAAGTCCGAGCCTATGCCACAGAAAAGATAGAAGAGGAGGTAGGGGAAGTGGCCGAAGTAGTCTTCGACGTTATCGCCAAAGATCCAGAGAAAGAGCATGTTTCCGGCGATGTGCAGGAAACCACTGTGGAGGAACATGCTGGTCAGAACGGGAAGAAACGCCGCTTCAAAGCTGACGTGGCCGTGGAGAAAGCCGCTGACATGTGAAGGGATGGTGGCGTTGGACAGCAAGAAGAGTCTGTATTGAACCGGTGTGAGGGTGTATTGGAAGAGAAAAACGATGACGTTCGCCAGAATAAGCAGGACATTTACGACCGGATACGTCCTGTGCGGGTTCAGATCTTTGAGCGGGATGAACATGCGTTAGTGCGGCGGCTTTCAGACTCCGTGACGAGAAGTGCGAGCGCGCCTACGCTGCACCGCCGCTCCTGTGCCTGAGCACGGCCGCGGCGGCGCGCTCGAGAACGGCCGCCGAGAAATGCGGGCGGTTGCGCCGACCGGCGCGCTGCAGGTTCTTTACCTTGGCCAAATTGCTGATTCCTCCGCGTGCGCCCAGTACCTGGCAATTCAGCCCGGCGGCGGCGCACGAGAAATCTAGAATCTGCTGCGTGTCCCACTGGTGAAGAATCCCGTAGGAAAACGCGGCGTGGAAAAGGTCGCCGGCGCCTGTCGTGTCCACGACGGGAACCTTATAGGAGGGAGCATACCAAAAGCGGTTCCCATCCCATGCAAGGGCGCCGCCTACGCCTATGGTCGCGCAAAAAAGGCGAAAGCCGTACTTGCCCTGAAGTAGAGGAAGCGCCTTCAGTAGATCGTTCTCGCCGGTGGCATCAACCGGGAACTCCCGGGAGGTCACGGGGTAATCCACGAAGGGAAGAAGTCGCGCCAGGCGGGGATTCATATGGTCCAAATCCGCAACCACTGGAATTCCCGAGGCTCGCGCCCAGGAAGCCGCAAGGCTGGACGTTGCCGGGTCGTGTCCGTCCACATGCAGAAGCCGGGCGGAGGTCACCCATCTTCGTTGCACGAAAGAGGGTGGGACTGTCAAACGCGGGTCGCGGATCCAGGCAATGGTGCGCTCTCCGGTACTAGTGTCCACAAAAATAAAAGACAGTTGGCTCAAGCTGCGGGGGATGTGCACAAGTTCGGTGCGAACTCCGGCACGGCGCAGTTCACGGCGGTGAATCTCGGCGGCCGGGTCGTCCCCCACCACACCGACGTAGTGCGTGCGTAGCCCCCAGCGCTGGCAGGCGATCAGGGAAGTGGCCACCTGTCCGCCGGGCATGATCCGGGCGCCGATCATTTCCACTTTTGTTCCCAATGCGGGGAATTGGGCAAGGCGGAGGACGGTGTCCGTGGCGTTTTCGCCGATTCCCAGGATATCGAATTTCGGTTTGCTCATAAGGTAGTGGTGCAGAGTAACGGAAGAGAGGGAAAATGCAAAGAGGGATGAATGCAAGCCGTGCGTCCGATAATCATGCGAGCGGCGGGAGTGCTGGTTAACAGAATACTGGGGAAGGGGAATCTGGTGCGCCGGTGCAGCGGATGGGGGGATTTCAAGTGCTGCTTGAGGCGGAGGATCGCGGCGATGATTCTGCAAAAATAAAAGGACGGACCATTTTTAGCTGACGCGCGATGTAAACGTTGCGTGGGGCTTGAGTGTGTGATAATTAAATTGGTTCCGCGCGCGTGCGCGATTCGGACGTAACTCTGCAAAGTGTCCGGCGAAGCGTCGGCGCGCCGACTGCTCATGCCTGCCAGGGAAACGGAAGCCATCATTCTGAAGACCTTTTCGCTGGGAGAAGGCGACCGTCTGGTAAGTTTTTTCGGCAGAGAGTCGGGGCGCATGCGAGGAGTGGCGGCGGGCGCGCGCCGTATCAAAAACCGTTACGGCTCGACGCTGGAGATTCTGTCGCACGTCCGGGTTTGGTACATCGAAAAAGAGACGCGGGACCTGGTGCGCATACAGCAGTGTGAGCTACTGGAATCCTTTCACAGGTCTCAGAGTGATTATTTGCTCAGTACCGGCCTGGCGGTGTTGAGTGAAGTCTCGGAGCAAGTTCTTCCGGAGCATGAGGCCGCGGAATCCATGTTCCGGCTTCTTTTGCTGACCGTGCGGGAGATCGAACGAACGGGCGCATGGGAACTGCCTTTGAGCTATTTTGCGTTTTGGACCGTTCGGCTCGGAGGATATCTGCCCCGGTTTGATCGATGCGCTTCGTGCGGGGCAAGGTTCGGTTCCCAGGTGGCTTTTCATGCCTCCTGGGAAGCAGGTCTTTGCTGCGAGAAATGCCGGCGTGGCGGTATGAAGCCCTTGCACCTGGAAGGCAGAAGTCTGGCGGAACGCTTCGCGGGAGAGAAACTCGATAAGATCGAATTCCTGCCAGCCATGCACCAGCCAACGGCAGAATTGCGAGAGGCTTCTCTGAATTGGATTGAGCACCATACGGAAAAACCGTTAGCAACGCGGAAGCTCTTGGAGTCCACTTGACATCTAAAGTAAAACTTGAAAAAAAATCTACAGGCCTCACGTTTCAAGATCTGGTTTTGAAACTCTCTCGTTTTTGGGTGAAACAAGGGTGCGTCCTGCAGCAGCCATACGATGTTGAAGTGGGCGCGGGAACGATGCACCCGGAGACTTTTCTGAGAGTGCTCGGTCCGGCAGGATATCGCGTAGCATACGTCCAACCGAGTCGTCGGCCCGCCGACGGGCGATATGGCGAGAATCCCAATCGACTCTACAAGCACACCCAGTTTCAAGTCATTCTCAAGCCTTCACCTGCTGACGTGCAGGACGTGTATCTGCAAAGCCTCGCGGCTATCGGCATCCGTTTGAAGGAACATGACATTCGTTTCGAGGAAGATAACTGGGAATCGCCGACCCTGGGCGCGTGGGGTATTGGATGGCAAGTGCTGCTGGATGGGCTGGAGATTACGCAGTTCACTTACTTCCAGCAAAGCGGGGGCATTGACCTCGATCCCATTTCGGTGGAACTGACTTACGGGTTGGAGCGCATCTGCGCCTTCCTGCAAAACGTGGAGAGCGTTTACGATCTGCGGTGGTCCGCGGACAAGACCTACGGCGATATCCGTTTGGCCGAGGAGCAACAGTTTTCGGAATACAGCTTCAACCGCAGCGACGCCAAAGCGATACGTGCCGAGTTTGAGCTGCACGAGAGACAAGCTAAGGAACTTCTCGATGGATTTGCGGGGACGGAAGGGAAGGAGCGCACGCGGTATCCGCTGCTTCCGGCCTACGACCATTGCTTGAAGTGCTCACACCTCTTTAATTTGATGGATGCGCGGGGAGTGATCTCGACCACCGAGCGGGCGGCGCTGATGGCGCGAGTGCGGACTCTTGCATGCCGCGGCGCGGCGGCCTACCTCGAACAGATTGGCGGGCCTGCCGTGCGCCGAGAGGTGCATCCATGAGCGACCGGCAGAAAAAAGTTGCTGAGAAGAGAATTGAAGTATTGCTTGAAGTTGGAAGCGAAGAGATACCGGCAGGGATGCTGCCGAAGGCAGAAGAAGAACTGCGAATAAATCTCGGGAAGCTTCTGGCGGCTGAAAATCTTTTTGATGGCGTGACCGTGGAAAAGTTCAGCGCACCGCGCCGGCTGGTGGTTCATTTGAAGGGCTTGCGCGAAAAGCAGGCGGACGTGGTGAGCGAAGTGATGGGACCGCCGAAGTCGGTGGCCTACGACGCTGTCGGCGAGCCGACACGAGCGGCGCACAGCTTTGCGGAAAAGCAGTGCCTTCCTTTAAAAGACATTTATATCGTGAAGACTCCAAAAGGGGAGTATCTGGCCGCCAAGCAAGTGAAGCGCGGACGAACCGCCGAACAAATTTTGACGGAGATCCTGCCGCGTGCGATTCACGACCTCTCTTGGCCACGCTCGATGACCTGGACGGGGGTCGATGGAGCGCGCTTTATCCGGCCGATCCGGTGGATCGTGGCTGTAGCCGGCGGCAAGCCTCTAAAATTTTCGTTTGCCGGCGTTACCGCAGGGAATACAACGTACGGTCACCGCTTTCTGGGGAAAGGCCCGCTGCGCGTCAAGGACTTCGCCGGGTACGAGAAAATCCTAAAGGCCAATGGGGTGATCGTACGCCCTTCCGAGCGGCAAGAGAAAATATCGAAAGAGTTGGCCGCACACGCCAAGAGGGGCGGGTATCGCATCCATGAAGACGCGGAACTGCTCAGGCTCGTCACGTACCTGAATGAATGCCCGAGCGTGCTCGAAGGGGAGTTCGATCCAACGTTCCTAGCACTGCCTGATGAAATCCTGATTACCGTGATGCGCGGCCACCAAAAATATTTTGCTGTGGAGAAGCGCAACGGGGAAGTGGCGCCACATTTTTTGGCGGTGATTAATCTGCCGAAGGATCCGAAGGGGCTGGTTCGAGCCGGGCACGAGCGGGTGTTGCGGGCGCGGCTTGCGGACGCGCAATTTTTTTGGGAGTCCGATCAAAAATGTCGGCTCGCCGACTATTTGCCAAAGCTGGAACGTGTTACCTACGAATCGCGGCTGGGTAGTTACCGCGACAAAGTCGAGCGGGTCCGCGCGATTGCCCGCTGGCTCGCAGAGCAATGGTTCAGCGCCGGACTAATCCAGGCGCACGTAGCGGAGGCGGATCGTGCCGCGGAACTTTCCAAATGCGATCTGGCCACGGAGATGGTCCGCGAATTTACCGAATTGCAGGGCGTGGTGGGCGGGCTCTATGCGCGCGCACAAGGCGAGCCGGACGATGTCGCCGATGCGATCTACGATCATTACCGCCCCGTGGGGCTGGAGGATCCCATCCCAAGGAATCTTACGGGCTGTGCCGTCGCTCTCGCCGATAAGCTGGACTCGATCACCGGATGCTTTGCCGTCGGGCTGGTGCCGACGGGTTCGAGCGATCCGTATGCACTGCGCCGAGCCGCTTTGGGAGTCGTAAAAATCATTTTGGAGCGCAAGCTGCCCGTGTCCCTGTCACTGGCCGTGGGCGCGGCGGCGAAAGCATTGCTGACTCATCCTCCGAAGCGGGGCGTTACGCCGGAGCAAGAAGCGCGGGTCCTCGAATTCCTCCTGGACCGCGCGAAGTTTATCCTTCGCGAGAGGGAGAAGTTTCAGTACGACGAAGTCAATGCCGTCTTTCGCGCTGGCGTCGAAGACCTGGTCGACGCGCAAAAACGGCTCGTCGCCCTGAGAGCGATCCGCAAATCGAAAAACTTTGAGCCGCTCGCAGTTTCCTTCAAGCGCATCCGGAATATCCTGGAGAAGTCCAATTACGGAAAAGAAGAAAGGACGGGAATTCAGACGGATTTATTTGAGAGTGAAGCCGAGCGGGAACTATTTTCCGCAGTGCGGTCCGCTGGCTCCAAGGTGCAGGCGGAGAAGCGTGCAGGGAAATATCAAGAAGCACTTGAAGTTATTGCCGGCCTACGCAAGGCGGTAGACGGCTTCTTTGAAAGTGTTATGGTGATGGCGGAGAACGAGGCGGTGCGGAAAAATCGGCTGGCACTGCTCTCCGAAATTCTCAGGGAGTTCACGACGATCGCTGATTTCTCGGAACTGGGCGGCGAAGAACGACGATAGAGGAGATAAAGTTTTGCTTTAAGTTCTGAAGGCGTGGGTCAAGTCGGCGTGCCGACAAATTTTTCCGGCCGCAGCGTGCTTGGGTGGCCATCAGGCGGTTTTCCAAATTCAAAGAACAAGCGAGGAGCACAGTGAATAAATGGGTCTATTTTTTTGGCGCGGGTAAAGCGGAAGGCGACGGGAGTCAGCGCGCTCTCTTGGGTGGAAAGGGCGCGGGTCTTGCCGAGATGAGTCGCATCGGCCTCCCGGTTCCGCCCGGCTTTACCATTACAACGGAAGTTTGCACCTACTATTACGAGAAAAAAAAGAGCTATCCCAAGGCCCTCGAAGCGGAAGTCAAGAAAGCCGTCGCGCGCGTGGAGAAGATCATGGGCACGAGGTTTGGCGATAACAAAGCCATGCCCATGCTGGTATCCGTCCGCTCCGGCGCCCGCGATTCGATGCCCGGCATGATGGACACGATTTTGAACCTAGGCCTGAACGATGAGACCGTGCTCACATTGGCACAGGCGACCCGGAATGAAAGATTTGCCTGGGATTGTTATCGCCGGTTCATTCAGATGTATGGCGACGTCGTCATGAACGTGCAGAAACGCCCGAATGAGGACCACGAGCCGTTTGAGGTTGTGATTCACGGGCTCAAGCACGAACGGTATCACGCGAATGTGGACGACCCGAAGTTGACCGTGAGCGATCTTCAGGAGTTAGTTGTCCGTTTCAAGAAACTGATCCACGAGCGCACCGGAGATGAATTTCCGCAGGACGCCTGGAAGCAGCTGTGGGGCGCGACGGGCGCCGTGTTTGGTTCGTGGATGAACGATCGCGCCGTGGTTTATCGCCGTAAGTACAATATTCCGTCCGAGTGGGGAACTGCGGTAAACGTGCAAGCGATGGTCTACGGAAATACGGGCGACAAGTCTGGTTCGGGCGTGGCGTTCACGCGCGATCCCGCGACGGGTGAAAAAGTCTTCTATGGCGAGTTCCTCATCAATGCGCAAGGAGAAGACGTGGTGGCTGGCGTGCGCACCCCTGAACCCGTCGCACAGCTCAAGAATTACATGCCCAAGGCCTTTCACGAATTAGAGAAGATCCGACAAACCTTAGAGAAACACTTTAAGGATGTTCAGGACTTCGAATTTACGATCCAGGATGAAAAGGTCTTCATGCTTCAGACGCGCAACGGTAAACGAACGGGATTGGCTGCCGTGCGCTTCGCTATTGAAATGGAAAAAGAGAAACTGATCGACTGGAAGACCGCTATCAAGCGAGTCCCCGCCGACCAACTCGACCAACTGCTGGCGCCCATCTTTGATCGCCAGGCGATGCAGGCCGCCAAGGTCATTGCGAAAGGACTGCCCGCCGGTCCCGGAGCGGCTGCCGGCAGAATGTACCTGAACGCGGATCGCGCCGCTGCGGCTGCTGAAAAAAGGGAAAAGGTCCTGCTCGTCCGCAATGAAACGTCGCCTGAAGATTTGCGCGGCATGATTGCCGCCGAAGGCATTTTGACGGCAAAGGGCGGCGTCAGTTCGCACGCGGCACTTGTCGCACGGCAGATGGGGAAAGTGTGCGTTTGCGGCGCGGCGGCGCTCGAGATTGACTACGCCGCGAAGACTATGACCGTCGATGGCGCAACTTATAAGGAAGGGGACTTTTTGTCCATCAACGGCACCGCCGGGGATGTTTATGCGGGCCAGATCCCGACCGCCGCGTCCGAAATCGTTCAAGTGCTGATCGAGAAGTCGCTCGAACCCGGCAAAAGCCAGACGTATCAAAACTTCAAGAAACTCATGGACTGGTGTGCCAAAGCCACCCGGCTGGCGGTTCGTACCAACGCCGACACACCGGAACAGACTGCCCATGCCATCGCGTTCGGCGCCGTTGGCATTGGTCTATGCCGCACGGAACACATGTTCTTTGAAGGCAATCGCATTGACGCCATGCGCGAGATGATTTTGGCAGACACCAAGGAGCACAGGAAAGCCGCCCTCGCGAAGATTCTGCCCTACCAGAGAGAAGATTTCGCCGGGATGTTCAGGGAATTAAAGGGATACCCGGCGACAATCCGTTTTCTTGACCCGCCGCTGCACGAGTTCCTTCCGCACGAGGGGTCCGAGCAAAACAATCTGGCCAAAAAGATGGGAGTGCCGGTTGAAAAAATCAAGCAGAGAGTTCAAGAGCTACATGAATTCAACCCCATGCTGGGCTTCCGGGGCTGCCGGCTAGGCATTGTTTATTCGGAGATTTCGGAGATGCAGTCCCGCGCCATCTTCGAGGCTGCGGCGGATGTTCAGAAGGCGGGCATGAAGGTACATCCCGAAGTCATGATCCCGCTCGTGGGCTTTAAGAAAGAACTTGATCTGCAAGTTGAGGTGGTCCATCGGATAGCCAACGAGGTGATGAAGGAAAAGGGTGTAAAGCTGAACTACCTGGTCGGCACCATGATCGAAGTTCCTCGTGGTGCGCTCACGGCGGACGAGATCGCGCAAACGGCGGAGTTCTTCAGTTTTGGCACCAATGACTTGACACAGACTTGCCTCGGCATGAGCCGCGACGATTCGGGTTCCTTCCTTGGGCCATATCAGGAATTGGAGATCATTAAGAAGAATCCGTTCGCGACGATCGACCAGGCTGGTGTTGGCCAACTGATCGAAATGGCGGTGGCAAAGGGGAATAAGACTCGCCCCGGCATAAAGCTAGGTATTTGCGGCGAACACGGCGGCGATCCGGATAGCGTCAAGTTCTGCCATCGTGCCGGGCTGTCTTATGTAAGTTGTTCGCCGTTCCGGGTGCCGGTGGCTAGGCTTGCCGCAGCTCAAGCAATGGTTGAAGAAGAGGAAGCAAGAAAAAAGAAGGTGAAATAGCAAAAGATAGTTTTCAGTAAAACATAAAGTAATACTTGAAGCCGTCGGCGTGCAGACATCTCAAGGGATGTTTGCATATCCGGCGGTTTCTTTTTACTCAGGTAGACATCTTAAAGAAAAAGTAGAGGCCTAGAAAAAGGAATGTGATATCCGTGGACCACGCTGCCAGAAAAGGCGGCAGTTGCCCAACTCCGCCCATCGCTTCGAGTAACCGCGTCGCCAACCAGTACACGGCTCCAATCCCCACGCCAAGCGCCACACCACTGAGAGCGCCGCGAGTGCCGACCAGCAGCGCGAAAGGGATAGCGAGCAAAATGCTGATGGGGGCAATGAGCGGGAAGGCCAGCTTAACTTGCCATTGCACGGTCAGGTTGGCGACGTCAAATCCGGCTTTATGCAGGCCCGCGATATACTGCCGTAAGTCCCCCCAGCTCATTTGGGAAGCTTGGCGCACTTCGCGATTGAAGTAATTGGGTGGTTCGGAAAGTTCAGGGACAGAAGTTACCTGGAAGGGATCATAGCGGGTGATGGTTCCGCCGGAGAAATCGCGTACCCAACCTCGTTCGAGGACCCACACCTTCTCTGAATCAGACCAGATGGCTCGCGTAGCGAAAATGCGGCGCTTCATTTGGAACGTTGCGGGGTCAAGTTCGACGACGCTGAGGCCTCCAAACAAATTCCGCGAGGGGTCGAAGAGGTCGTAATTATAGATTTTCTCGTTATTTCCAAAGATCCAGCGCTGCGGATGCGTGTAAGTCTGTGGCGGACGGCCTTTGATTTGGTTGCGCAAGGCGTCCTGCCGTTGGTTGGCATAAGGGAGATAGGTTTCGTCGAGAGCAATCATGCTGGCGGCAAGAGCCAGTCCGGCGAAGAGCAGGGGCACGGCCAGGCGATAGAGGCTGATGCCGCTCGCTTTGCAGGCCACGATTTCGTTGTTTTTGCTCATGACCCCAAGCGTGACAAGGACCGCCACCAGCGCTCCCAGGGGCGCAAGGTTATAAAGCAAGTAGGGCGCCAGGTAGCGGAAATAGTCGACCACGATGAGGAAAGGGACGCGGTGACGAGCGATATCATCCAGCAGCTCGAAGAAGGTAAAGGTTTCAAAAAGAAAAATGAAAGCGGCCATCAGCAGCACAAAATAGGAGAAGAACCGCCGCAAGATGTACATGTCCATCAAGCGAGGAAAGCTGCCGCTGGATTGCACGCCATTCTCCAGTGTTTCGGATTGCCCATTGGGAATATGTGCCACTACCGCCGCGCGAGCGCGCGACTTCCTGCGCCGCAAGAGCCGGGCCCAGGTGCGAAAGCGGATGTTCGGTTTGAACCATCGGCTTTCGCCGCGAAATTGTTCCATTCGGGGGAGCAGCACCAGCCCAAGAATGGCCAGCAGAATATTCGCGCCCCAGATGCCGAGCGCAGGCGGAAGGGCGCCCTGGCGCGCGAGGCCGGCCCCGACCACGGTGAGCAGGTAGTAAGAAGCGATGAGGATCACTGCAATGAGCGATCCGGCAGCCCGCCCACCTCGCCGAGGTTGCGCGCCCAGCGGCACGGCCACCAGAGCAAATACCAGGCACGCCACTGGAAAGGCTAGCCGGCGATGAAGCTCGACACGAGCCTCCCTCCAACCGGCGTTATTTATCCCGGCCAGGCTCCGGAGGGATCGTTCCGCGTTACTGATTTGGCGCGGCCCCTTCGGAACGAGCCCACTCACCTCAATGGGCCAGTCGCTCTCGCCGAACTCGGTCACGGAATAGCGGTCGGGCACTGCGCGGGAAAATTCGTGTGTAGTGCCGCCCCGGAGGTGCAGCTCCAACTTGCCCTCTTTGGGTTCGGCAATTACAATCGCATCCTCCGCGAGGGTGATTTGGGAGCCGCTTTCTCCACCCGCTTCCGCGAGAAAAACGCCGTGCCAGTGGGTGCCGGAGGCAGAGACGTCATTGACGTAAAGAACCATTTTGGGGAAGCGCTCATCGAAAACGCGGGGCTGCACGGCGAAAGAGATTTGGGATGCCGCGAGCTGCGTTTCGAGCGTGCGGTATTTGCGCACGGCCATCGGGCCCAGCCAAACCGTCATGCAAAGTGTGACGACGGCGCCCGCGGCGGCCAGCACGCCCACGGGGAGAAGAATCCGGCGCCGGCCAATCCCCAGGGCCGTCAAGGCGATAATCTCGCTGTCGGCGGACATGCGCCCGAGGCCCAGTAGCACTCCGATCAGCACGGCCATGGGTAGCGTGAACGTGAAGACTGCGGGGAGTATGCAAAGAAAAAGCTCGAAGATTTGCGTTTCCGAACCGCTGTGCCGGACAAAGAGCTCCATCAATCGAACCAGTTGCGGCACGAAGAAAACGAATGTAAATACGGCAAGCCCGAGGAGTGCGTGACGAAAAACTTCGCGGACGATATAACGGTCCAGGATGCGCATGGCGCGAACCGTGAGTGTAACACGGCATCGCCGCAGGAATGGGAAAGAGAGTGGCGATGAATCGCGTGCATTTGGCTGTCTTGTGGCACATGCATCAGCCGCAGTACCGGGATCCGGAAACGGGCAGGTATGTGCTGCCGTGGACGAGGCTCCATGCCCTCAAGGATTACTGGGGCATGGTGACCATGCTCAAGGATTTCCCCAATTTTCACGCCACATTTAACGTGGTCCCTTCGCTCGGCGTGCAGCTCGAGGAATACGCCAGCGGCAAGTTCAACGACCCATGGTTTGATTTGGCGTTCAAGCCGGCCGAGCAATTGACGCGCGAGGACAAAGCGGAAATTCTGGGAAGGGCGTTCCAGGTGAATCATGAGCGGTTGATGTCGCGCTGGCCGCGTTTTGTCGAGCTGTACGAATGGTCGCAGCCCGCCGGGGGTGTGCAGGCGTTGGTTTCTTTTACCGCGCGCGACTGGAGAGATATTCAGGTACTTTCGCAATTGGCGTGGATGGAAGAATCGTGGTTTGTAAAGGACCCGACGGTAAGCCGTCTGGCGAACAAGGGAAAAGACTTCACGCAAAAAGACAAAGCCGCTCTGCAGGCAAAAGAAATCGAGCTGCTGGGGCTGGTTCTACCGGCGTATCGCGAGGCCGCACGAAGCGGGCAGGTCGAACTGAGCACCACGCCGTTTTATCATCCCATCCTTCCGCTGATCTGCGATTCCGATATCGCGCGCGTTGCCAACCCGTCTACGCCTCTCCCGCGTCGCGCTTACCGGCATCCGGAAGATGCGCGCGAGCAACTTCGGCGCGCCAGCGAATTCCACGAGCGCGTCTTTGGCACAAAACCCGCGGGACTGTGGCCTTCGGAAGGCTCCGTCTCCGATCAGGCGTTAACGATCGCCGCCGAAGAGGGCTTCCAGTGGTTTGGCACGGATGAGGGCGTCCTGGGGAGAACGCTGAATGTCGGATTTTTTAGGGATGCCAAGGGTATTCCGGCAAATGCAGACCGCCTCTACAAACCTCTGCGCGTGCAACTTGGCGGGAAACCTATCACCGGCTTGTTCCGCGATCACCACCTTTCCGATCTGATAGGTTTCGTTTATAGCCGGATGAACGGCAAGGAGGCTGCCGCGGATCTGCATGGCAGACTTCGCGAGCTTGGCGAACGCGTGCAGACCGGGGAACCTCTCACGGTTTGCCTGTTTCTCGACGGCGAAAACGCCTGGGAATACTATCCAGGAAATGGGCGCGAATTTCTGCGCGAATTCTACGGGCGCATCCAGGGAGATCAGGATTTCCGGGCGCTTACGGCCAGCGAAGCCATTGCGGCCGCCGGCGTAATCCCAACCAATGCAGGAATTTTCCCCGCTTCGTGGATCAATGCGAATTTTGACGTTTGGATTGGCCATAGCGAGGACGTTACCGCTTGGGAATTGCTTTGGGACGCCCGCGAAGCCTATGGGCATGCCGTGGACGCGCGGCGGCAAGGCCTGGATGGCGCGCCGGGGGAAACCGGACTGAAGGAAGCGCAGGAGTCATTGCTGGCGGCGGAAGGGAGCGATTGGTGCTGGTGGTTTGGACCGGAACACAGCACAGCCAACGATGCGGAGTTCGACGCCCTCTATCGAAAGCATCTGACGGCGGTTTACCTTGCACTCGGTCAGGTGGCGCCGGAAGAATTGGCCAAACCGATCAAGCAAAGGCCGGAACATGCGCTGCACCTCGAACCTGCTGGATATCTGAGAATCTCGGTGGACGGGCGGGACACTTCTTACTTCGAGTGGCTGGGCGCCGGCCTTTATTCTCCCGAACGCCGCGGCGGGGCGATGCACGGGAGGACTTTTTATCTCCATGAACTGCGCTACGGATTCGAGGACGGCCGCTTCTGTGTCCGCGTCGACCCTTTTATGGATCTTCTAGGAGAACTTGAAGATTCGGAATTTCGGATCACCATCGCCGGAGCGGAGGAGACTGCGGTCGTTGTAAAGATGGTGCGCGGCCGACTACAGGAATTCGCGGTAGAGAGGGGGCGCTCGTGCCTTCTGAACCCGAAGGCCGTCGCCGACGCCTCTTTCGATCGCATCCTCGAAGTCGCCATCCAGCGCAGCGAAATCAACCTGAAGGGACAAACGAAGTTGAAGCTTGGCGCCGCGCTGTGGAATGGCGGGTTGCCCGTGGATGTCTTGCCCGCGGAGGGCTTCCTCGAGATCAACCTGGGGGAAGATAACTTCGCCTGGCCGCCCGAAGAGAAGTAGGAATTCCGGGATACTCACCCGTTCGTCCGCCGTCCCTCAGCATGGTTTTCTGGTGTGAGCCGCTCCCGGCGCGGAAGCGATAGCCATCTCGGGCCACGCTGGCCTGATCTCTTTCTCCTTGACTGTCTAGGAGAGTAGGCCTATATTCCTAGTTCATCTAGGAGAAGCCGCTCCATGGACAAACAGCTCGACCTTCTGCAAGGGACTCTCGACATGCTCATTCTCAAAGCCGTGTCTCTCGGCCCCTTGCACGGCTACGGCATTCTTCTTCGCATCCAGCAAATTTCCCAGGATCGTCTCGAAATTCAACAGGGGTCGCTCTATCCCGCCCTTTATCGCCTCGAGCATCAGGGTTGGATCGCCAGCGCATGGGGCGAGTCTGAAAATAATCGCAAGGCAAAATTTTACCGGCTCACCGCGGCGGGGAAGCGCCGTCTGCTGGCGGAAACCGAAAACTGGAACCGCATGGCCGATGTTATTGCCGGAATTCTCGGTGCCAAGCCGGAGGAAGTATGACGCTCTGGAGCCGGCTCCGCTCCTGGTCGCAGGCCACTTTCCGCCGCTCTCGCATGGAAAGCGAGATGGACGCGGAGTTGCGCTTCCACATAGAGGCCTGCGCCGAGGATTTGGTCCGCCAGGGCGTGGCACGTGAAGAAGCGCTGCGGCGCGCGCGTCTCGAATTTGGCGCGGTGGAAGGCACGAAGGAAGAGTGCCGTGAAGCGCGGGGTGTCAGCATGATCGAGACTATCCTTCAAGACTTGAAATACGGGTTGCGCATGTTGCGCAGAAGCCCCGGGTTCACGGCCGTTGCAATCCTCACGCTGGCCTTGGGCATTGGCGCGACTACCGCCATTTTCTCCGTCGTGTATGGCGTACTACTCCGGCCCCTGCCTTATAAAGACCCTTCTCGCCTGATCGTCTTGAATGAAACCACTCCAAAGGTCGGCACGGTGAGCGTCTCTTACCCGAATTTCCAGGACTGGCGCGAGGAAAGCCACGCGTTTTCTCAGATGGCGGCTATGCGGGGAGTTGATTTCAACCTTGCGGGGATCAACCAGCCGGAGCACATCACGGGCGACGCCGTCTCCCCGAATTTTCTTTCCATGCTGGGCATGCGCCCCTTTCTCGGCCGCGATTTTGATCCCTCCGAGGAAAAGACCGGCACGGCCCCGGTAGTTCTCTTGAGCTATTCCTTATGGCAGTCGCATCTCGGGGCGGATCCGGATGCCGTTGGACGTACCATCACGCTCGACGGCAAGAGTTTCACAATCATCGGCATCCTGCCGCCAAACTATCGCTCGCCGGACAAAACCGATGTGCTCGAACCTATCGGTGTTTGGGCGACTGGAAATTCCGAAGCCACGGAACGCGGCGAGCGCGGCGATCTGGTTGTGGTTGGCAGGCTGGCTCCGGGGATGACTTTCGCCCGGGCTCGGGCCGAAATGGAAGGCATCGCGGCGCGGCTAGCCAAGGAATATCCAGGCGCTAACGATCAGTTTGGCGTGGCCCTGCAGCCCATTCGTGAGGTTTTTGCCGGTGACATGCGGCCCGCGATTTTGAGTCTTTTCGGCGCGGTCCTGCTGGTTTTGCTTATCGCTTGCGCCAACGTGGCCAATCTGCTCCTCGTGCGCGGCGCGGGCCGGACCAGGGAGATTGCGCTTCGGACTGCCTTTGGCGCCAGCCGGGGCCGCGTCATTCGCCAGATGCTGACCGAAAGCGTGCTGCTTTCGTTGCTGGGCGGAGGCCTGGGTCTGGCGCTGGCATCGGCTGGGATTCGTGGAATAACGCAGCTCATTCCTGAGGGCATGCTCGGAGGAGCGACGGTGAGCTTGAACGGCGCAGTGCTGCTCTTCGCAGCCGTCGTGATCGTGCTCGCCGCGTTTATTTTCGGATTGTTCCCCGCAGCGCGTTCCGCGAAAGTAGAGATTCAGTCTCAATTGAAAGAGGGAAGCGCAACGCTGAGCGCGGGCGTCGGGCAGAATCGGCTTCGAGGCGTCTTCGTCGTTGCTGAAGTTGCGCTGGCTCTGATTCTGTTGACGGGTGCGGGGCTGATGATGAAGTCCATCCATCTGTTGCTTTCGGTGAGCCCCGGCTTCCGGGCTGACCGCGTGCTCAAGATGACGATCGATTTGCGCACCTCGCAATACGACAAGGATCCAGCGGTTCTCAACTTCTGGCAGCAACTCCTCGATCAATCCGGGGCCTTGCCAGGTGTACAGAGCACCGCCGTGGGTACGGAGATTCCGCTCTCCTTCAACCACAGCCGCGCGGACATTACGATTGAGGGAATGTCCCCGCCAAACCCGGGGGATTTCCCACATCCGGATGTGCACATCGTTAGCCCCGGCTATGTCAGCACCTTGGGAGTGCCGCTTCTGTCTGGGCGCGCCTTCACCGAGCGGGATACAGAAACCGCGCCGAAGGTGGCCATGATTAACAACATGCTCGCGCGAGAGTATTTTCCGGGTGGCGATGCGGTTGGAAAAAGACTCATGTTTGGCCATCGATCATCCGAAGAGCCCCCGAAGTGGCTTACGATTGTCGGCGTAGTCGCGGACACCAAGCTATACGGACTCGCGCAACCCGCCCGTCTCGAAGTCTACGTTCCATTCCGGCAATTCCCGCGAAACACTATGACTTTGCTCGTCAAATCGGCAGTGGATCCCGCGTCTCTGACTTCCGCGCTTCGCGGTGTCGTTTCCTCGCTCGATAAGGATCAGCCTGTCTTCGGTATTTCCACTATGGATCAGCTGGTGAGCGATTCCGTTCCGGTCCGCAAGTTTACTCTCGTTCTGCTCGGGCTCTTTAGCGGCTTGGCGCTGGTTCTTGCGGCCATCGGGATCTACGGGGTTATTTCCTACTCCGTGGCCCAGCGCACGCGCGACATCGGCATTCGCATGGCGCTAGGCGCGTCGGCCACGGATGTCCTGCGCGAAGTTCTCGCCTACGGCCTGCGACTCACAAGCCTCGGGCTGATCCTCGGCCTCGTGGGGGCGCTGGTAGCCACACGCGTGCTCTCTTCGCTGCTCTTTGGCGTGCGCTCGACGGATTTCCTGACGTTCACCGCCGCTGCGCTCCTGCTGGCCGTCGTCGCACTTCTCGCCAGTTATCTACCCGCACGTCGCGCAACTCGCGTGGATCCCATAGTGGCGCTGAGGTACGAATGAGGACGCCATGAATATGCTGAGTGGAACGCGTTAAGGAGGAGGGCGGGGAAGGTCATGGGGCGAGGACTAACAAAACCCTTCTGCGGGATCTGCGTTACGGCGCGCGCATGCTGCGCAAGCACCCTGGATTCACCGCCTTCGCAGCTCTCGCGTTCGGCATCGTAACCAGCTCCACCCGCGCTTCTAAAACAATTTCACCGCCAAATCGCGCGGTCCATCTCCGACGGGAATCATGGTCAGCAAGCTGTTGGTGCGGACGCGAATCACGGCTACATCTCCGGATCCCTGGTCGACGGCGATAAGCAGATTCTCATTGGGATCGAAACGCAGCGCTCCGGGCGACTCCCCCGCGGTTATCGGGAACTCCTTTCCCGTGCCCGGGTCGCGAATCACCTGCCGATTTCCAATATCCACGGGAATGATGTGGTCGGCTCCACTGTCGGATACGTACATCGTGCTTCCATCGGCGCTCAGGATGCCGCGCGTCGGTGCCGACCCGAGCACCATGTAGTCGCCGACCTCGTGCGTCCATGTGTCTATCACCTGCAAGCCATGCGCCTCGGGAGAAATAATGTACAGTTCGCCTCCGTCGGGCTTGAGCAGCATGTCCGAGGGCTTCCCGGCCAGCACAAGATTCGTCAACAACTCGCTTCTCCGTAAATCGACGACGGAAAGCAATCGTTCGGTACGGCTCAAAACAAACGCCAGGCTGCTGTCCGGAAGAATCGCCACCGCTTCCGGCTGCTGGACGACGCGAATCGTGCTGCGTCGCACCAGCGTCATCGCGTCGTGGATGCTCAGCGTCCCGTCCCGGTGATTCAGCACCAACACGCTTTTCCCGTCCGGCGTAACACGCGCCACCACGGGTTCGCTGCCTGTCCTCGCTCGTGCCACCACGCTGTGGGATTCGCAATCGATGGCCAGAAGTGTGTCCGATCCCGCCGACGTGGTGTACAGCCGGCTCCCATCCGGCGAAAAATCGACCGAGTACGGAAGCGGCCCGACGGGAATGCGCGCGGCAACCTCGTTTAGCCTCGCGTTGATCTCCCAGATAAATCCACCCTCTGTGCTTGCGCCCCAAATTTCCGCGCGCGTCGGATGATCCCGCATCCCGGAGATGTCCTTCCCCACGAAGATTCGCGCCACGTCGGCCAATTTCACGAGATCAACAACCGTCACGCTGCCATCGGCCGCTGAAACATACGCGCACAGCCGCAGTCCCGGACGCAGGAAGGAAGGCTGGTGCTCGCGCAATACTTCCACCATTCCCACAATCAGCAGGATGCCCAAAAGGAAAAACACGCGAAAGTTGCGCTGCCGTTTCATTTGGCGGGGGAATTGTTACACGTTGCTGGCGGAATTAGCCAGAAGCCCGCTTTTCGGCTCGAGCTGCACTTGTAGGATCGGAACGGGGATTGGTCGGACGCCTCAGTTCACTTCGCGTTGCAAGACCGCCGCTATCTGCCGCACTTCTTCCACCAGTTCGGCAAACTCCTCCGGCAAAATGGACTGCATGCCATCGGAAAGCGCTTTGTCCGGCTCGTGGTGCACTTCCACCAGCAGTCCATCCGCCCCGACGGCAATCGCCGCGCGCGACAGGGGCAAGACTTTATGCCGTTTGCCCGTTCCGTGCGAAGGGTCCACCAGGATGGGCAAGTGACTGCGTTTTTTCACCGCCGGCACCACCGCCAAATCCAGCGTGTTGCGCGAAAAATCCGAAAACGTTCGCACCCCGCGCTCGCAAAGCATCACCTTGTAATTTCCTTCGGACAAAATATATTCGGCGGCCATCAAAAACTCGTCGAGCGTCGCGGACATCCCCCGCTTCAAGAGCACCGGCTTCTTGGCACGCCCCGCGCGCTTTAACAGCGAGAAATTCTGCATATTCCGCGCGCCAATCTGAATCACGTCGGCGTATTCCTCAACCAAATCCAGGCTCTCGTTGTCGATGGCCTCGGTAATGATTCCAAATCCATACGTCTTGCGCACCTTCGCCAGAATCTTCAAGCCCGGCTCGCCCATCCCTTGAAAGCTGTACGGCGACGTCCTCGGTTTGTACGCTCCGCCGCGAAACAGCCTCGCGCCGGTTTTTTGCAAGCGCTCCGCGATGGCCAGACATTGCTCTTCCGATTCAACGGCGCACGGGCCAGCCACCAGCGCAATCTTCTTTCCACCCACAATCACGTCACCCGATGGGGTCGGTATCCGCAGTACGCTGTCTTCCTCCTTGGCGTCGCGGCTCACTAATTTGTACGGCTTGCTGACCGGTATGCACTCGACTACGCCGGGCAGCGATTCCAGAACGCCGAGATCGACCGCGCCCTTGTTCCCGGTAATGCCAATCGCCGTTCGAACCGTCCCCGGAATCGGATGCGCTTTCAGTCCCAGGCTTTCAATGCGCTCACACACGCCGCGAATCTGTTCCTCCGTGGCGTGCGACTGCATGACGACCAGCATCGGCGGCTCCCCTGTACTCCCGGCAATCCATTAGTCTACGGCACGCCCATGCGGAGCCGCAAATCTGCCGCATCCAAGCCCATTTGCGGCGTGTGCTAGAATAGCTAGTTTAAGGATAGGCCGATTTTTCCCATGGGAACGCCAGAACAACCGCTCACACGCGTCTCGGAGTTTGACCCCGAAGACGAATACCGCCCGGAGCCCGAGCCGGAGCCGCTGCCTCCCATTTGGATGGACGGCAGCCTGCGCATCGGCATTCATGCCTCGATTGCTGGCAGCCATCTCAACGCACTCGAATCCGCGCGCAAGCTCGGTTGCAACGCCCTCCAGATTTTTTCGGCTAGCCCGCGCATGTGGCAGGGCGGTTCCGCGCGTATCCCGGAAGTCGATGCCGCAGCTTTTCGCGCCCGCCGCGCCGAACTGGGCCTCGGCCCGCTCGTCATTCATGCGAACTACCTCATCAATTTGGCTGCTGTTCAGCCCATGCTGCAAACACGCTCGATCCAGGCCTTCCAGGATGAACTCGTGCGCGGCGTGGCCCTCGGGGCGGATTTTCTTGTCGTACACCCCGGCTCGCGCGGCGATGCTTCGCCCGAGCAGGCTGTTCGCACCGTGGTCGAGGCTGTAAAGCAAGGCTCCAAGCGAGTTCCTCTCAAGGGCCTGCGCATCCTCATTGAAAACACGGCGGGCATGGGCAGCGCTGTCGCTTCGCGCCTCGAGGAGCTCGCGGAGATTCTGGCTGGGCTGAAAGATGTTCCCGCCGCCGCTTGTCTCGACACCGCGCATCTTTTTGCCGCGGGCTACGACATCAAGAGCGAAACTGGCCTGACATCGACGATCGACTTAATCGACTCCTTGATCGGTCTCGATCGCGTGCCCGTCTTTCACGCCAACGACTCGAAAATCCCGCTCGGCGGCCGCGTCGATCGCCACGAAAACATCGGCGAAGGGAAAATCGGCGCCGAAGCCTTTCACCGAATCCTGACGCATCCGAGGCTCGGTGCAACGCCTCCCGAAGGCTTGCCCGGACGCGCCTTCCTTGCGGAAACGCCCATCGATAATCCCGGCGATGACCGCCGCAACGTCGCTAGGCTTTGGGAACTCGCTGGCTTGAGCGAGCAGGCTCCCCCGGCCGAAAAAGGCTTCTCAATGCTCACGGCGGCCATCCAGAAGATCCAGAAGAAAACGGCGAAAACAGAAAAAGCCGCCGTGAGAAAAACAAAAGCAGCTATCAAGGCAAAAGCATCCACCGGCAAACCAAAAAAATCACGCAAGAACAAGAGGGGATAGCGAGGCGTGGCGGAATACAACCCACAAGAAATCGAAGCCAAATGGCAAAAGCGGTGGGCCGAGGAGCGCGTCTTCGAATCGGAAGCCGATCCCGCAAAACCCAAGTATTACACCCTGGAAATGCTCCCGTATCCTTCTGGCACGATGCACATGGGCCACATGCGCAATTACGCCATTGGCGACGTGGTTGCTCGCGTCAAGCGCATGCGCGGCTTCAATGTTCTCCACCCCATGGGCTGGGATGCGTTCGGACTGCCCGCGGAAAATGCGGCGATCAAGAACAATACGCATCCGCGTGTTTGGACAAACAGCAATATCGCCGAATTCCAGCGCACCCTGCGCCGGTTCGGTTTTAGCTATGACTGGCGCCGCGAAATCTCCACCTGCGAACCAGAATACTATCGTTGGAACCAGTGGTTTTTCCTGCGCATGCTCGAGCGCGGCCTCGCTTACCGCAAAAAGAGCCGCGTAAACTGGTGCCCGAAATGCTCTACCGTGCTGGCCAACGAGCAGGTCATTAACGGCGGCTACTGCTGGCGCCATGAAGACACGCTCGTCGAGTCTCGCGAACTCGAGCAGTGGTTCCTCAAAACAACGGCGTACGCCGATCAGCTTGTCGATGACTTGAAGCAACTCGAAGGCAGTTGGCCAGAACGCGTCATCACCATGCAGCGCAACTGGATCGGCCGTTCGCAGGGGGCCAGGGTGAAGTTCGTCATAGCGGATGTGGCGGGCGCGGAACCCATTGAGATTTTCACCACGCGGATCGACACCATTTTCGGCGCGACCGCGATCATCCTCGCGCCTGGGCACCCCGCGCTCGAGAAGCTGCTTGGCTGGGCGCACGCGGACAGCATTGCGTGGACGCGGCTCGAAAAGATGCGCCAGGCTTCGGTGAAGACCGAAGACCTGGCCACCATGGAAAAGGAAGGATTTTTCACCGGCCGCTACGCGATAAATCCTTTCAACTCAGAAAAGGTTCCCATCTGGGTGGGTAATTTCGTGCTTATGGAATACGGCACGGGAGCCATTATGGCCGTGCCTGCGCACGATCAGCGCGACTTCGAGTTTTGCCGCAAGTACGGCCTTCCCGTGCGCATCGTGGTCCAGCCGCGCGATGGCGAAGCTCTCAACGAAGAAAAAATGACCGCCGCGTTCGATGAACACGAGAACGGTAAGCTCGTCAATTCCGGCCCGTACAGCGGCCTCTCCGTCAACGAAGCCATTGTCAAAATGACCTCCGTCGCCCAGAAAAAACGCTTTGGCCGAGGCGAAGTTGTCTTCCGTCTTCGCGACTGGGGGATCTCACGCCAGCGCTATTGGGGCACGCCGATTCCTGTGGTTTATTGCCAGGAACACGGCATGCAGCCTGTTCCGGATAAAGATTTGCCCGTCTTGCTTCCGCCGAATCCCAAACTCACTGGCGAAGGCGAGTCCCCGCTTGCTTCCACTCCGGAATTCGTCAACACCACTTGTCCGCAATGCGGCGGCCCCGCGCGCCGCGAGACGGACACGATGGATACCTTTGTCGACTCCTCCTGGTATTTCTATCGCTATTGCGACCCGCAGAACGATAACGCCCCTTTCGATCTCGCGAAGATTGGCTACTGGTTCCCCATCGACCAGTACATCGGCGGAATCACCCACGCCATTCTGCATCTTCTGTATTCGCGCTTCTGGTGCAAGGTGATGCGCGATCTCGGTCTCGTCAAGCATGACGAGCCCATCGCCCGGCTCTTCACACAAGGCATGGTGCAAAAAGGGGGAGTAGCCATGTCCAAATCGCGCGGCAACGTCGTTGGCGCGATTGATATGGCCGAAAAGTACGGCGCCGATACCGGCCGCCTCTATACCCTCTTTGCTGCTCCTCCGGAAAAAGACCTCGAATGGAGCGAAGAGAGCATCGAAGGCTCCTGGCGCTTCCTGAACCGCGTGTTTCGCCTCGTGGAGAAACATGCCGGGGCGATTCGTGACTCCAAGGACTGGGATTTTAAACCCGAGGGAATGTCCGAGAAGGAACGCGATTTAATAAGGGTCGCCTACCAAACCATGCTGAGGGTCACGCAGGACTTTGAGAAGCGCTGGCACTTCAACTCGGCGATTGCCCAGATCATGGAATTAACCAACGAAATTTATCTCGCCGAGCCTCTCGAAAACGGCGTGCGCCCGGAAATTCGCAAAGAAGTTTTGCAAATACTTACGTTGCTCCTCGCGCCCATGACGCCGCACATCTCCGAGGAAATGTGGGAAATGCTGGGCAATACCGACGGGCTATGGAAGGCTTCCTGGCCGATCCTGGCTGACGAGCAGCTAAGCCTTGCGAAGGACGACGAAGTGGAAATCCCCGTCCAGGTCAACGGTCGCCTCCGAGCCACGTTGAAGGTTCCCGCCGGCCTCGGCGAAGCCGACGTGGTCGTCAAAGCCAAAGCCGATTCCGCTGTAGCTCGTCACCTCGACGGCAAGACCATCATCAAAGTCATCTTCGTGCCCAACAAACTCCTCAATCTGGTGGTCCGATGACCGCCAACTACCTGCGCCGCGCAGTTGTAACGCAGGGCGGAGGCCTGCGGCTTCTCTTGCACTGGATCTGTAATGGCGAATCCTCCAATTCGCCCTTGTAACTGCCGAATCGAAAGAGGATACCGATGGCGACGGGAGCAACGATGAAAGAAGACCAGCCAAAACCCAAATCCGAACTCGGTGGCGTGGTAGTCCTCGATTTTGGCGGCCAGTACACCCAGCTC
The DNA here is from genome assembly GCA_963824515.1 of uncultured Acidobacteriota bacterium. Taxonomy (GTDB): domain Bacteria; phylum Acidobacteriota; class Terriglobia; order Acidiferrales; family UBA7541; genus Acidiferrum. The sequence continues at coordinate 408,033 of CAWGPN010000001.1, read as the reverse complement.
ATCGCGCGTCGCATCCGCGAGCAGCAAGTCTTCTCCGCGATCCTTCCGTGCACTGCGGGCATCGAAGAAATTCGCAAGTTCGAGCCTGCTGGTCTGGTCCTCTCGGGGGGGCCTAGTTCGGTCTACGATTCCGACGCGCCCAAATGCGATCCCGGAATCCTGACCATGGGGTTGCCTGTCTTGGGGATTTGCTACGGCATGCAATGGATAACGCACGCTCTCGGCGGAAAGGTCGAAAAAGCGGAGCACCGCGAATACGGCCGCGCCCAACTAAGAGTTAAGAGTGGGACTGGTTCCGAGGAATCGAAACTGTTCGCAGGCGTGCCGGAGTCCCTGCGCATCTGGAATAGCCACGGCGACCACGTCCGCGAAGTGCCCGCCGGTTTTCACGCCACGGGCCATACCGACAACGCCATCGCTTCATTAGAAGACCCTCATCGAAAAATCTATGCTGTCCAGTTCCACGTGGAAGTGAATCACACGGAACGCGGCACCGAAATTCTCCGCAACTTCCTCTTCCGCGTCTGCAAAGCCGAGAAAAAATGGAGCGGAGCTGCTTTCATCGAAGAAACCACCGAGGCCATCGGGAAGAAGGTTGGCCAGGGAAGTGCCATCTGCGCGCTCAGCGGGGGCGTGGACTCCACCGTGGCCGCCGTCCTTGTGCATCGCGCGCTGGGTGATCGCCTGACCAACATCTTCGTGAATACCGGGATGCTCCGGAAGAACGAGTTTGCGGACACCCTGGAAATGTTGCGGAGCCGCCTGCACCTTCGCGTCGTCGGCGTGGACGCCTCCGATCGCTTTCTCGATAAACTCGCGGGCGTCACCGAACCTGAACAAAAACGCAAGATTATCGGCAGAGAATTTATCGCCGTCTTTGCCGAGGAGGCTCAGAAACTCCAGCGCGGTGAAGCCCACGGCGAAATCGCCTGGCTAGTCCAGGGAACCCTCTACCCGGATGTCATCGAATCGGTCTCGGTGAAGGGCCCGTCTGCCACCATCAAGTCGCACCACAATGTCGGCGGCCTCCCCGAAAACATGCCCTTTGCCCTGATCGAACCTCTCCGGGACCTCTTCAAGGACGAAGTACGCAGGATTGGCAAAGACCTTGGCTTGCCGGAAGAGATACTTTTGAAACATCCGTTTCCGGGCCCCGGACTGGCTGTTAGGCTCCTGGGCGAGATTACCCGGGAGCACCTCCAGACCTTGCAAGAAGCCGACGCCATAGTGGTCGAAGAGATACGTGCCGCCGGGCTATATAGTAAAGTTTGGCAAGCCTTCGCGGTTTTGCTTCCGATTCGAAGTGTCGGAGTAATGGGGGATTACCGTACCTACGGTCTTACCATCGCTGTTCGGGTGGTCGAATCCGAGGACGCCATGACTGCGGACTGGGTCCGTCTTCCCGGAGAAGTCCTGGAGCGGATCTCGACACGCATCGTGAATGAAGTTCGCGGCGTCACCCGCGTGGTCTACGATATCAGTTCGAAACCGCCAAGCACGATCGAGTGGGAATAAGCCATTTGCCGGGAACGCGGGCCGCACAAAGAAGGAACTGGAATCGAGTTGGAGAAGGAGGGCTGTTAGGGGCGTTTTGGGTTAGGCGCAGAGATAGAGGCCGCGGAGGGACGGGTCGCGGCCTATCCAGGAGTGCCCATTCGTTTGACAGCAAGCTCTAAAGAATTGGCCGCAGAACTAGCGGTTCGCCATTTTCTGCGCCATGTAGAGAATGAGCTTGCGGTCCGGTTCTTCGACTTTGCCCAGCAAGCGGCGTAGCTTGTTGAGAAAGCGTGCGTCTTTACCGGCGCTGCCCCAGGCGATGTCGTCGGACGACTTCCTCTTGGGCAGATTCGGCAACTGCGGCGGTTCCTCACCGTCATAAAAGAGTTGATAGAGTGGGCACTCGAGAGCACGCGCAAGCTTTTCCAGCGTTTCGATGGCCGGTACTGTGTGGCCATTCTCGACGCGGGAAATGTAACAACGAAGCAAGCCCGTGCGCTTTTCGATGTCGCCCTGGGAGAGTTTCTTCTCTTCGCGGAGTGCGCGAAGACGGTCGCCTATAATCATGACGGCATTATTCCATGTAGATACGGGGCAAGCAAGCAGAAACTTGGCACCGGCCGATTGAAACACTTGATGCGGCACGGGGAATCCAAGCTACATTAGACGTAACCGGATTGACATGCCACGCGTCCCTAAAGTAGAGCCTCTGGGGTCTCCCGCCGGTGCGGGGGGAGCCAAAGCCATGGCTGGCAAAGCTGGCGCCGCGGACGACCGCGAGCTGGTCCGCCGGGCCCAGGGTGAAGACCAGGAGGCTTTTGAAGAGTTGGTGCGGCGCCATCAGCATCGGATCTTCGCCGTCGCCGGAGGCATTTTGCGGCGCCGCGAGGACGTCGAGGACATCGCGCAGCAGGTTTTCGTGAAGGCGTATTTCTCGCTGAAACGGTTCGACCAGCGGGCGGCCTTCAGCACGTGGCTGTACAAGATCACGGTGAACGAGTGCTGGGACCTGTTGCGGAAGAAAAAAGTACGGCCGCTGGTCTACGAGTCGGACTTAAGCGAAGAGCAAGCGCGGCAGGTGGTGAGCGCCGAGAAAGAGGGAGGAGGCGGGCCGGATATCAGCGACCGGCTAGTGGCCCGGGAGCGCGTGGAGCGGTTGCTGGACGGGCTGGATGAGCGAGACCGGCTGATGCTGATCTTGAAGGAAGTTGAAGGTTTTGCGGTCGAGGAGATCGCGCAGGTTTTGGATTTGAACGCGAACACCGTCAAGGTACGGCTTTTCCGCGCGCGCCGGCGAATTGTGAACAAGGTCCGGAAGCGGGGAGAGTAGTCCGGCCGGTGAAATCGAGTTTGTTTGGCCGCTCGTTAGTGGCCGAACAAGGTTGTATGGTTCTTGCGAAAGATCGAAGGAGGCTGAAACATGGGCCTAGTGAAAAGAAACCGGGCGCAGTGCCGCGAATTCCGCGCGCAGCTCGAAGATGCGGCATCCGCCTCTCCGAGCGCGAAAGAATTGGCGGAATTGCTGGCCGCCGCGCCGTCCGTGCTCCGGGAACACGCCGCCGCGTGCACGGAATGCCGGGCGGCCGCTGAGAACATTCAGGAGGCGCGCGCTTTGTTAGCTGGATTGCCCTCGCATGCCGACCTGGGCGGTCCGTGGTTTGCGTCGCAGGTGATGGCCGCAATCGAGGCGCGCAAGCCAGAAGCTAAACGAGCGCCGGATACGTGGACCTTTCTACCGAAGCTGGCGGCGCGCCTGACGTGGGCTTCGGCGATTGCCTTGCTGCTGGCGAGCGGCTGGCTCTATCAAAAGCCGGCGAACAATCCGGCGGCCACGAAGTCGGTCATGACGGACATCACTGGTGAGCCGCTGGTGAACAACGCGGCGCCGGCGACAAACGACGAAGTTCTCGTCAGCCTTGCCGAGAAACCGCGATGAGTGATAGCTCCGCGAAGCGCAATGCGGCGTTGTGGGTCGCCGTTGTGTTCGTGATTGGCGCGGCGCTCGGCGGCGTGTTCGGCTATTTCTATGGCCACCGGAGGGTGGTGTCCGCGGCGAATCCGCCCATAAGCGAGCAGGCAAGACGCGCGAGGAGGGTCGAGCAATTAACGCAGGAATTGAGCCTGACCAGCGCGCAAAGCCAGCGACTGGACGTCATTCTGACGCAGCTACACGCGGAGTTTAAGAGCATCCACGAGCAGTCCGATGCGCAGATCAATCAGACGAGGAAGAAGGGGCGCGATCAAATCCGGGCGATCCTTACGCCCGAGCAGAAACCGAAGTTCGAGGAATTCCTGAAGCGCCTGGACGAAGAACGAAAGCGCAATATGCCGCCTCCTCCAGGTCCGCCTACCTCAAAATAACGCGGAACTGGGAAATCAGAAAATCAGGTCGATTGCCTTGGCGAGAGTGGGCTTGCCCGAAAAGGCAGAACGGTAAGCCGGAAAAAGTCTGCCGGAAGTTATTCCTTCATACTTTTACGAGCAGTTTGCCTATGTTCCCGCCGGTGAAGAGCATATTGATAGCATCGGGCGCCTTTTCGAGCCCTTCGACGACCGTTTGACGGTCCTTCAGTTTGCCCATCATTTTCCACTTGCCCAGTTCCGTGGCCGCTTCCGTGAAGCGCGAAGCGTAATCGAGAATTAGAAATCCCTCGACCTTCAGGCGTTTGACAATCATAAGGCCCAAGCTGAGCTGCTCGGGAGCTTCTTTCGTGTAGCCGGAAATGAAGCCGCACAACACGACGCGGCCGTGCAAGTTCATGCGGTTCAGGACCGCGCCCATGATTTCACCGCCGACGTTTTCGTAATCAATGTCAACGCCTTTGGGTGTAGCCGCGGCAAGTTTTTCTTTCCAGTCTGGATGCTTGTAGTTTATGGCGGCGTCGAAGCCGAGTTCATCGGTGAGCCACTTACATTTTTCGTCCGAACCAGCGATGCCGACGACGCGGCAGCCGTGAATCTTGCCGATTTGGCCTGCAACGCTGCCGGTTGCGCCCGCAGCCGCGGAGACCACAAGCGTTTCACCCTTTTGCGGTTTGCCAATCTCCGTCATACCGAAATACGCGGTCAGGCCGGTCATCCCGAGCACGCCGAGAAAGGCAGTATCGGCCAGAAAGGGAATGGAAGGAACCTTCTGAAGCGGAAATTTGGACTCCGCCTCGATCACCACGTATTCCTGGAGGCCGGTGAGGCCGACAAGCTTATCGCCCTTTTTGAATTGTGCGTGGCGCGATTCCACGACTTCGGCGAGGCCACCGGCGCGCATCACGTCGCCGATGCGCACCGCGGGCAAATAACTGTCCGTCGCCATCCACACGCGCATGGTCGGATCGATGGAGAGGTATTTGACCTTCGCGAGCGCCTGACCGTCCTGCAACTCCGGCACTGGCGCTTCGCTTAGCTGCAAATCACCCGGCGCAAGCAAGCCTTTGGGCCGCGACTGCAAACGAAGTTGACGGTTCATCGCTGTCATAAATCTGTGTGCTAGCGTTCCGGTCTCATCCTCTTTCCATCGACACACGCTAAGGCCCGGCTCGAACGACGGCCGCCCGTCGTCAACTTATCCAGACGAAAGCTGACTGACACTGCTTTGCCTCTCCAGGCCTCAGTCAGGACAGTATTTGGAGCCTTCAAAACGAAATCGGCCTTGGATATACCGGAGGCTTCCACATATCTATCGAGATCAAAAATTGCTCTGTACCTCTGGCTGTAGAAAAGTGTCGGAGCGTGCCAGGATTGATGACCTCCCGAACTGGTCATGCTGTATACAAAATACTGACCGTCGGGAGTCCACGCGGCCTTGACCACGCCGAAGCCGTGCTCGCCATCTTCCGACGAATAATCCAACGTGCAGAGCAGCTCGTTTTGGCGTGAATAAAATTCAATTTTGCTCTCGTTGTCGGGATCGCCAAACGCCTTGCCCACTGGCAAGATGACAACACTAGAGCCGTCAGGATTCTTGTATTCCCGCGGCCCTGCGGCCTTCGCGACCCACGGCGCGAGGAGGAATAGGGAGACGCAAAATATGAATAGGTTTCCTCCCTTCGTGGTTGGCATTTTCACGTTGCCTTCTTCCGAAACTCAGCCAAGAATAGGCGTGCCGCTTAGAACGGAATATCCTCGTCGGAAATTTCCGGCTCGCTGGGCGCCTGGCTGCCGCCATAAGAGTCATCTGCGGGAGCAGGGTGCGCTTCGACATCATCGCCGCCAGATCGCCCACCACCAGCCCCGGCTGCAGCGGCGTCGCCGCGTGAGCTGAGCATTTTCATGGTGTTGGCAACGATGTCAAAGCTCGTGCGTTTTTGACCTTCCTTGTCCTGCCACTCGCGCGATTGGATGCGGCCTTCAATGTAAACCATCGTTCCTTTTTTCAAATACTGCTGACAAATTTCGGCGAGCTTGCCCCATGCGGTGATGCGGTGCCACTCGGTGCGCTTCTGGCGTTCGCCGTTGCGGTCTTTGTAGGATTCGTCGGTAGCGACGGAAAAATTGGCCACCGCCTGGCCGCCGCCGGTGTAGCGCGTTTCGGGATCGCGGCCCAAACGGCCGACAAGAATGACTTTGTTAACTGACATAGAGCCTCTCAGGCAAAGGTGAACTCACGGACGAAAGCCGCTTCTCTCTGCCGCGCTGACGATAACAGAAAGCCCACCCCGAGGCAAAACGAAGCAGCAACAAAATCAGACATATATCCACGTCGAACGAGGTTGTTCGCGATTTTTTGGCGGGGGCGTAGTAAAGTTCTGCGGTATAAAGGGCCCAGTGCCAGGCGCCGAAAATAGATTCGGGGGTTGCGGGCAGGCCAGCAGACCGGAAAACTCACGCAACCTCGAGGTGTTTTGCGCAATCGCGCCGACTCCCCCGCTGTTCCGGGCCGAAGGAGCTGAAGATGGGCGACGGAATCCGACCACAGGACCGGCGAGTTTTTGCAGATGCGGCGAGGAATTTTGAGGTATGGCTAGTGGTCCGGCAAACTAATGAGGCCTCCTGGAAGTATATCGGCTTGCCGAAGTATTTTCCCAAGCCGATTACCTGCAAAGCGAAGACGGCAGATATCGATTCTTTTTTGGGTCCAAAGATGCCTCGATCCAGGTACGACACAGCGGGATTGGTGGTGGATCCCACGGTGCATAAGAACGTGTACTCCGGGGGGAAGGCCGCTTCGGCGCTGGGCCTGTGGGGCGATTTCAAGAGAATGTATCTTGACGCGAGAAGTGCGGACTACGCCGTGGATTCGGATCCGAAATCGAGACACTACGGATGCGTGCTGTATAAGGGCAAATATCTGCACGGAGATTACGATCTGTACGACATCATTGTCGTGGGCCACGAGCGAGCGAATCTCGCGGTAGTGGGCGAGAGGGACGGCGCGCCGGATTACCGGCCGGCTCGGCTGTTGCCGATCGAGAGTTTTGTGAATGGCAGAATCGGCGCGGAGATGGTGCACCACGGGGGTCAATTCCAGTACTCGGAGCATACCAACGACACGGTGGAGGTCTTTGGGCCGAAAGGCGAATCGTTTGTGGGGCCGGCGGCGGGATGGTACAAGAAGAATTTTCCGCAGCGAAAAGCGCCGGGGCCTGCTGGAGGATTCGCGTCCTTGCACAAATAAAGAGAAGCATGGGGAATCACGCTGGTCCTCATGAGAGGAATTGAGAGGAGCTGGAGGGAGGGACTTAGATTGAGAGGCATTATGACGGGTAATAACCGAAGAAAATTCTTGAAGGGGATGGCGATGGTGGTTGCGGGATGGGGGGCGAAGGACGTGGCGCTGGCGAGCGACTGGACTGAGGGAGCGCGACGAGGCTCGCAGGACCGCAGCGGGAGCGGAACGATACAGAAAGCGTTTGGGAATGAGGGGAAGAAGCCATTGCGAATGGGATTGATTATTGACATTGGAAAAGATCCGGACGCGGCGATGGCGAAGGTGAAGGTGCTGGGATTGCCAACTTGCCAGGCATTTGTGAATGAGTTCGGCGGGGACATGGCGGAACGGCTGACGAAAGCGCTGGAGAAATTCGGGATTGAGGCGACGTCGGTTGTGGTGGGCGGACCTGGAAAAGAGGTGTGGGATTTCTATGGAGGACCGCTGACGATCGGATTGGTGCCGCGTGAGACGCGGACAGCAAGAATGGTGCATATCAAGAAGGCGTCGGACTTCGCGAAGCGATGCGGGATCCTCGCGGTGCAAACGCATTGCGGATTCATTCCAGAGAATCCAAATGATGCGCTGTACAAGGAAACCGTAGAGGCGATGCGGGACGTGGCGGAACACTGCAGAAAGAATGGGCAGAATTTCCGGTACGAGACGGGCCAGGAGACGCCGATCACTTTGGTGCGCGCGATTCAAGATGTGGCACTGGACAATCAGGGAGTGAATTTTGATTTGGCCAATTTGATCATGTACGGGAAGGCGAATCCCGTAGATGCGATTGAGATTCTCGGGCCGTATGTGCAGGGGATTCATGCGAAAGATGGGCTCTGGCCGACGAACCCGAAAGAGTTGGGGGAGGAAGTGGCGATCGGGAAGGGCAAAGTGGATTTTCCGCGCATTATCGCGCGGTTGAAGGAGATGAAGTATCCGGGTGCCGTGACGATTGAGCGAGAGACTTCCGGGCCGCAGCAGATGGAGGATGTGCGGAGGGAGAAGGAGTATCTCGAGCGGCTGATTGGGTGAGAGGGAAGTGGCCCGTGTGCAGTGATCCGTCCTGAAAAGGCAAAAGCAGATTCCTCGCTTCGCTCGGAATGACACTTCTTTTGAGTGCTGCTCTCCGCTACACCCCGCCGTCGTGACTCCCCCACCCCCGGTTTTTTCGTAAGTGCGGATTCTAAAGGACTTTAAGTCCTGCGTTTTGGAAGTGCGGATTCTAAACGGGTTACGGGTGTATTTTGCGTAAGTGCGGATTCCAAAAGGGTTAAGGGCGTGATGGCAGGAAGGACTCGAAAAGGTCGAACATTGAAGGCTGCAGTGAGAGGACTTGCGAGGGTGAGGTTGAGGGGAGCGTCGATGAGTTCCAAACTGGGAATGGGAAGCGTGCTGGCAACCGAAAGTCACAATAACCTGTAGCATAAACTAGTAATATTGTCAAGAAGATTATAAATCGAGTGGAGAGAAGAGCTTAAGGGCGGCGCGCGGCGTCCGCCGTGAATTGTGAAGGGAATGAACGGCGGAATGCCTCAGTTAAAAAAAGTCAAAACTCGCACCCTGAAAACCGCAAGGATGCGACGCCCGCCTGGCACACCGACCGCGACTGGGGCGATCATGACCACGACCGTGGCCGGGATCGCGACCACGATCACTAATCCACAATAGTCTGGCGGCTAAAGAAGTGTATTGCTTGGCGCCCCCGATTCGTTCGGGGCGCTTTTTTATTAACCAGAGTGTCTTGCAGGCGTTCGAGGAATGTGATTCCACTCCTCTGAATTATTGAGCCTCGCTAAATATAGAGTCGTGCGAGTCATCGGGAAAAGCGGCAGCAGGGCTGCCGCACTCCAAATCGCTGCTTCGCAATATTATGCAGGACCTAGTAATAACGAGATTTCATGAGGAGCGGAGAGGCCAGTCTGTCCTTCCGGTGGCCACCGGAAATCAAGCGGTCGCCACTTTGAGCGTCTCAGGCCGGGTCATTATTTTGCCGCCCAAAACGGTGCAGTGTGGCAAGCTGATTCAGTGAACTTGCCGAACAGGGAGCGGACTTATGCGAAAGAGATTATGGCAGGAATGGGCGATATTGGCGGCAGCGGCGGTGGTCGCAGGGCTCGTGGTTGTCCCGGGGATGGTGTTGTCGCAAAGCGTGGAGGAGGGCCGGACGTTGGTCATCCATGGCCAGGCGGGAGAGGCGCCGATTGCGCGGATGCAAGGCAAGTCTTACGTGGAACTGGAGGCGCTGGCGCGATTGACGCATGGGTCGCTGAGCTTTAGTGGAACCCAGGTAACGCTGACGCTGCCGGGTTCTGGCGCTACTGCCACGACCATTGCCGGGGAAAAGTCCGAGTTTTCAAGAGAGTTCTTGCGGGCGGGCATCGAAGAGATGGCGGTGATCCGGGAATGGCGAATCGCGCTTGTGAATGCCGTGCAAAAAGGATATGCCGTGACGAATGATTGGATCGCCTTTTACCAGAGTCCAGCGGCTAAAGACCTAAGAATTGCATCGGTGGCGGCGTCCACCGATTCCGACCGAAAAGCTTATCAATTGCTTTCGAATGAGTTCGACAACATGAAGAAGTTGAGCGATCGATTTGTGGATGCGCACACAGCGATGAATTACACATCCCTGGACGCATTAGAGAGCGATCCGTTGGATCAGAAAATTCTGAACTGCGCGCGGTCACTGGCGGCGATGGCCGCCAGCGGGCAGTATGTGGATGAAGGGTCTTGCCACTGAAGGCGAGCGCAGACCCGAAAGAGTCCGGCGCGAAAACCGGAGAACGAACATCCAAAGATACCCGTCTTAAGGCGGGCGAGAACTGCGTGTCTATTGTTTTGTCTTTTTGGATGGCAAGAGCCTTGCTTGGGAGTGCCGGAATCTGATAATCTGAGAATCAGATTATGAGGAAAACAAAGATTACAGTGACAGAGGCTTCACGCAATTTTGCGGATTGCGTGAACCGGGCACACTATCAGAATGTGACGTTCGTGCTGTTGAAGAATGGCGAAGCGGTGGCGCGAATTGTACCGGGGAAAGAGAAAGTGTGCACCGGGCGGGATTTGGCTGAGGCGCTGGGGAAAACGCATTTGAGCGAAGAAGAGGCTCGGGCGTGGCGGCGCGATTTGAAGACGGCGCGCAAGCGCTTGAGGCCGGCAACCGACAAATGGCGGTAATTCTCGACGCGGATGTAATTATAGCTGGCGAGAAGGGTAAGCTCGATCTGCGGAAGTGGCTCACATCTCATCCTAACGAGCAATTTGAAATCGCGGCGATTACGGTGGCCGAACTGTGGCACGGCGTGGAGCGAGCCACTGGAAGGAACAGGACCGGGCGAGAGCAGTATTTAAGGATGATTTTGGGATCTGTGCCAATTATTCCGTACACGGAGCAAACTGCGTACGAACATGCCCGACTGTGGGCGGAACTGGAAGATGCAGGGACAAGGATCGGCTACTACGATCTGATTGTCGGCGCGACGGCTTTGGAACGTGGGAGCGCTGTGGCGACATTCAACAAACGGCATTTCCGGCGAATAAATGGGCTGAAGGTCATCTAACCGAGTTAGACAGGATTAAAGGTCAAACCCAAGACCCAGTTCCGAAAGCGAACCCGGGGCACGCGGCAGATAGCACTGCTGTCGTTTCGGCCGAAGGCGTGAGGGGAGAAGCGGCGCGGGGAACGATGAGATCCAGAGACGAAAACCTCAAGAGAGATTTCATCGCGCAAAGACGCGCGATGGGGCAGCGGTTCTCTCTGCGCAGGCCGACACTTTCGCAGGAAGCGAACGTGAAAGAAAAAGCGCCGGCCTGCTCCGTTCGAAATGACCGGTGCGGGCTGGGGCGTTCCGAAACAAAAACAGAGCACAGACTGAAGTCTGTGCCACTGTTCAGGCGCGGCGCTTTTTGGGCTTTGGGGTGCGAAGTGGGCGCATGGCTTGGCGGAGGAGGGCATTGATGCGGGTTTGGTAGCCGGGGCCGGAGCGTTTGAGCCAGGCGAGGACGTCGGCGTCGATGCGGACGGTGACGGGGCGTTTGATGGGGCGGTAGAACTTGCCGACCACGGCGCCGGTCCAGTCGGGGAGTTCTGGGGCGTCGGATAGGTCGATTTTGTCGTCCGGGAGGCGTGCGAGTTCAGCGAGTTCCTTGGCTTGTTTTCTAGACAGCTTGTTCTTCATAGATGGCCCTCTCCCTGGAAGTTGCTTTGCGGGCTGAGATAATCCGCGTGACTTCGTCCGTGCCCTGGCCTCGAAACGTATGGACGACCAGCAAAAGCAGGAGGCCGCCTGCCATCCCAATGGTGTGCCAGCGTTCTTCGTTCTCTTCGATCCGGTCGAGTATGCTGATTTGGCGCGGGTCGTCGAAAACAAGTTGCGCGGTTTCGAAGCTCACGCGATGTTTCGCGTGGTTGCGGATATTCTTTCGCTCGTCCCATTCAAAGCGCATGTCGTATGTACAGGACTGTACATATCGTAGCATGCGTACAGGCCAATTTCAATGGTTCGAAAACCTAAAAAAGAATCAAAACCCGCACCCTCAATACCGGAGGGTGCGGCACCCCGTCGGTCTCTGCGCCACCCGCCAGGTTGCGCGGTGTGTTGCGTGTGCGTGGTGCATGTGATACAGCGAGGCGTGGGCCGACACGACGTACGAGAGGGAAATAGTCTTTTCTGTCATCCTGAGCGCAGCGAAGGATCGGGGCGTGATTGTTGGTTTGGTGGGGAAGAATTTGTCGGAGGCACGTCGAGTTTTGATTGATGCGATCGAGCCAGGGTCCTTCGCTACGCTCAGGATGACAGGGTGCAATCAGTGCTGGTTACGGTTAGCTTTGGTGGGGCGCGATCGAGCCAGGATCCTTCGCGACGCTCAGGATGACAGACATGGGGGCTCGGGATGACAGATGTAGGCGCTCAGGACGACAGTTTTGGAGAGAATCGGGTGACAGGGATTGCGGCGCGTGGCAGAATGCGCGGGTATGGCCGTTTACCATACTTATATTCTGTCCTCGGCGACTGGGGTGCTGTACGTCGGGGTGACGAACAATTTGGAGCGGAGGGTGCTGGAGCACAAGCAGAAGCTGGTTCGCGGGTTCACGCAGAAATATGATGTGAATCGGTTGGTGTGGTTTGAGCCGTTTGGGGATGTACGGAATGCGATTGCGCGGGAGAAGCAGATTAAAGGCTGGCTCAGGGCGAAGAAATTGGCTTTGATCAAGGCCAGCAATCCGGGGTTCCGGGATTTGAGTGAAGATTTTCATCGGGGATAACTGCTGCTTGTCGTTCAACAGCTGAAGCGAGGACGGGATTGTCTCTGATCGCACCGTTGGTTGCACGTGCGAGACCAAGCCAGGATCCTTCGCTTCGCTCAGGATGACACTGTTCCCCGCTGTTGAGGATTAAGGAGGAATGTGATGACGAGTGACGCGAAGGAACGGAATGCGGTGGGGCGGAGGGAGTTTATTGGAGGGGCGGCGGCGGTGGGAGGGGTGATGTTTATACCGGCGGCGCGGGTGTGGGGGACGGAGGCGAACTCGGCGGTGCGGGTTGGGTTGCTGGGATGCGGAGGGCGAGGGACGGAGGACGCTACGAACCTTGTGGATACCGGCGGAGCGCGCATTGTGGCGCTGGCGGATATGTTCCAGGACCAGTTGGATACGGCGCACGCGGCGTTTGACAAGATGCAGGCGGCGAAGGGGTATGCGGCGATCGATGCGGGGCAGCTTTTTGTTGGGCCACACGCGTTTGAGAAGATTGCGCACTCAAAAGAGGTGGACGCGATTGTGATTGCTACGCCGCCTTATTACCACCCGCAGCATTTGGAGACAGTGGTGGCGGCGGGGAAGCATGTTTATTGCGAGAAGCCGGTGGCGGTGGACGTGCCAGGGGCGAAGAAGGTGCTGGAGATTGGGAAGCGGGCGGAAGGGAAGCTGAGCCTGGATGTGGGATTCCAGATTCGCGATTGTCCCCCGTTTGTGGAGCTGGTGAAGCGGATTCATGGCGGGGCGCTGGGGAATATCGTTTGCGGCGAGGCGCACTATTTGTCGGGGTATCTGGACCGTCCGGCTTGGCCAGGGGTTTCGCCGACGGAATGGCGGCTGAGGAATTGGGTGTATGACCGCGTGCTGTCGGGGGACATCATCGTGGAGCAGAACATCCACGTGATTGATATCTGCAACTGGATTTTGCAGGGGCATCCGCTGAAGGTGTCGGGGACCGGCGGGCGGTTGGGGCGGCCGAAAGACGGAGACGCGTATGGAAATTACAACGTGGTGTTCACGTATCCGGGCGCGGTGGACGTGACGTTCAGCTCGACGCAGTTTGCGAAGGGCTGGTGGGATGTGACGGAGCGATTTTTCGGGACGAAGGGGACGTCGCAATCGCCGTACACGGGGCCGCTGGGGATTTGGGGAGACGAAGCTTGGCAGGCGCCGCTGATCCCGGTGAAAGATGCGCAGGGATTTTCGGCGACGGGGAAGTTTACGTCGAACCTGGAGCAGGCCGATCCGGAGAAGAAGAGGCTGTTTGTGGAGAGCATCACGAGCGGGCAATTCCACAATCAGGCGGCGAAGGGAGTGGAGTCGGCGGTTTCGTGCATGATGGCGCGGACGGCAGCGTACACGGGGAAGGAAGTGACGTGGGAGGAGCAGATGGGGTCGAAGGAGGAGTGGAAGTCGGGGATTGATTTGGAGAAGCTGAGTTAGCTGACAGAATTAAGACGGGAATGAAGGAAAAAGCAGATCCCTCGCTTCGCTCGGGATGACGATGTTGTCTTGTGGCGACCTATCGAGCCTCGCCAAATATAGAGTCGTGCGGGTCGATGAGGAAAGCGGCAGCAGGGCTGCCGCACTCCAAATCGCTACTTCACAATATTATGCGGGACTCGGTGACAAAGAATTCACACAGAGTTCGCAGAGGGCAGTTAGAGGAAGAGGAGCGCTAATGCGAAAAGCATCGAGGCGGGAATTTTTTAAGTCGACTCTGGCGGGAGCAATGGCTGCCGGGATCGGCGGCGGTGCGTTAGCCGGCGAATTGATGGCGAAGGCTAATGGGCCGGACGAGAATGCGGCGGCGAGCGGGGCAGTGAGCGCGTCGGCAACGTCGATGCGGGCGGCGGGGCCGCTTCCGATCAAGAAGGGGCTGGTGTACGACATGCTGCCGAGCAGCATGAGTCATGCAGAGCGGTGCAAGCTGGCGAAGGACGTGGGATTTGAAGTGGTGCAGGCGAACACGACGGCGGACTTGCACGAGGCGGAGGAGATCAAGAAGGCGGCGGAGGCGGCGGGGATTCGAATCGATTCGGTGATGAACATGGACCACTGGAAATATCCGCTGTCGTCGGGGGACGCGGCGGTAGTGGCGAAGAGCATGGAGGGGATGAGGACATCACTGCGGAACGCGAAGCTCTGGGGATCGGATGCGGTGTTGCTGGTGCCGGCGGTGGTAAACCCGCAGACGAGTTATTTGGAGGCGTGGACGCGGTCGCAGAAGCAGATTCGCGAGCTGATTCGGATGGCGGCGGAGCTGAAAGTGGTTATTTCGATTGAAGAGGTGTGGAACAAGTTTTTGCTGAGCCCGCTGGAGATGAAGAAATACATCGGGGAGTTTGAAAGCCCATGGATCCGGGCGTGGTTTGACGTGGGGAACGTGGTGCTTTACGGGTATCCGCAGGACTGGATTCGAACGCTGGGGAAGAGTATTTCGAACGTGCACTTGAAAGATTTCAAGCGCAAAGAAGGCGGGTATGCCTGGGTGAATTTGGGCGAGGGAGATGTGGATTGGGGCGCGGTGCGGCAGGCGTTCGCGGAGATTGGGTATTCGGGGAGCGCGATTGCGGAATTGGACGGGGGAGACGAGGCCTATCTGCGGGACGTGAGCCAGAGGATTGATAGGCTGCTTATCGAAGGGGCGTAGCGGCGGGCTTGGCGCGGGATTACGAAGAAGCCGGGGAATAGCACCGTACGATTTTAGTTCGCTGCAGTGGTCCCGATGCCCAGTTCCTTGAGCTTGGAGCGAGCGCGGCGTTCTTCTTCGGTGCCGGGATAACGGCGGACGACCTCGCGGAGGTCGCGGACGCCAGAAGTCTTCTGGCCGAGCTCGATGAGGGCCAGGCCCTTTTTTAGGAGCGCGGGAGCGAGCTTAAAGCTCTTGGGATAGGCGGTGAGCACCTTGTCGTACTCCGAAACCGCGTCCTGATACTGCTTTTGGGAATAGGCAATTTCACCGAGATAGAATTGAGCGTTGGAAGCGAGATCGGTGGTGCTGTAGTACTTGAGATAGTCCTGAAATTCCTGGCGGGCGAGATCGTATTTTCCGCTGGTGATGTCGCGCAAGCCGTTGGAATAGAGCATGTCGGCGGAGGGAGCGGGCGCGCTGACGGCGGTTGACGGAAGAGACGAAGCGCCGCCCATAGATGGAGCGACGGCGCCTGAATTCGGATTCGTGCCGGCGCTTGGGGGAGTCGTGGCGGGGGCGGTGCCGGAGATTTTCGCGTCGATGGTTTGCACGGCGCTCTGCAGATCCACAATTTGCTGGTTCAGCTTGCCAAGCCGGGATTTAATTTCCTCGAGATTATCGGAAAGGCCCTGGACCTGCGTGGACATGGTGTCCAAGCGGGCGCCGGAATTGGCCTGGACGTCCTGAACGGATTTTTGGACGGCGCCCATGGCGGAATTCAGCTTGCCGACATTGTCGTTGGCTTGCTGGACAAGCGTCTTGATGACGGCGTGGTCCTGAGTCATTTGCGTGGTCATGTCGCGCTGGCCTTGCAAAAGAGTGGTGATATCGCGCTGCATGTCGATGATTTCGCGAGCGACGGCCTCCGCAGGGCGCGGCCCAATGATGCTGCCGCCGAGGGCCCCGGCAAAAATGACGGCGGCAAAAATGGCGATGTTGCGAATTCGCATGGAAAAGACCTCCTATAATGCGCCTACTCGGTTAGATGTGTGTTCGGGCCAGGGAAGCACGCGTGCACTTGTCATTCCGGAGGACGCGGCGAAACAGGCCGCCGCAATCCTCTTTACTCACTTTAACGGCAGAGCCGCGCGCGAGCAAGAGATTGCTCGATCACGCGGCTCTGAAGGTCATCGAAACAGTTACGTAGTTATCCGCAGGTTACTTCGCCATGACGAAGTGGCCGCGGCGGTTGGACTGCCAGCATTCCTCGTTGCTCTCCGTGCAGAACGGCTTTTCCTTGCCGTAGCTCACGGTGTTCATGCGGTCAGCGGAAATGCCAAGGGAAACGAGGTAAGCCTTGACGGCAGCGGCACGCCGATCGCCGAGGACGAGGTTGTATTCGGTGGAGCCGCGCTCGTCGCAGTGACCCTCAATCGTGACTTTGATCTGCGGGTGATTGCGAAGGAAATCCGCAGTCTGACCGAGAGCAGTGCGGGCATCCTCGCGGATGTCGGCCTTGTTAAAGTCAAAGTAGGCGTCCTTGACGTCACGGAGGAACAACTCTTCATCCGTTGGACCGGCAACTGGAGGAGGAGGCGGCGGAGGCGCGTTTACGGTGACGCGAGCGCTGGAATCCGCGGAGCCGCCGGGACCGCTGGCGGTAATCGTGTACGTCGTGGAATCAGAGGGCGAGACTTTGGTCGAGCCTTCCGCGGTCACGGCGCCAACTTCAGGCGAAATGGTTAGCGTGGTGGCGTCGGTGGAAGTCCAACTAAGGGTGGAGGAGTCGCCCTTGTTGATGGAGGAGGGGTTGGCCTGCAGCGAAACGGTAGGCTTCGCGGCCGGGGGAGGCGGAGGCGGCGGTGGCGTAGGTGGCGTCGGCGTTGCTTTGTGACAGCCGGCAACAAAAACAAGAGCAAGAATGGCGGTGAAAAAGGCCCCGCGGTACACAGATCTAGAAGCCCGAATCATTCGAATCCTCCTCAGAGTAAAGAATTCCTTGATTGTCCCACCAGAGCCGTAAATTTATCACTAGCGGGCTGGGTTAAGGCAGATACATCGTAGCACGATATAATATACATCGTACACGGACATTTACTAGAAAAAATCGAAAGAAGCAACATCAGGCACCAAGAAAACAAGGAAAGCGAGCAACCAGAAACTGAGACGCGCCGCGAGGCTAATAGGTTTCCCGCAATCGCTCTCCGAAAACGATGCCTACTTGGGCGACCAGTTGGGCGACTCGTTGTGACCAGTGAGAGTGAGCTGGCGGGCCTGGGAACCGTCGGCCAACATGGTCCAAATCTGGCGCGTGCCGTTGCGAGTGGACTCGAAGACCAGATGGCGACCGTCAGGGGCCCAGCAGGGGCGCTCGTTCCGGCCCATATCCGGAGTGAGGTCGATAATCTGCTGGGAACCGGGCTCCATGACGTAGATATCGTAGTTGCCGGAGGGCCGGCGCCAGCTGAAGGCAAGTAATTGGCCGTTGGGAGACCACGCGGGGTCGATCAGGTAGCCTTTGTCCGGAAGATCGATGTTAGTAATGTTTGTGCCATCGGCGTTCATCATGTAGAGCTTGGGAATGCCGCCGCGGTCGCTGACGAAGACGACGGATTGGCCAGTTTTAGGGTTCCAGGCAGGGGAAGTGGCGCCGCCGTTGCCGGAGAAAGTGAGGCGTTTGGGCCTGCCGCCGTTGGAGTCGGATACGTAGAGATCCGGGGTGCCCTGCATGGAAGAGGAGAACATGAGTTGCTTGCCGTCGGGTGACCAGGCGGGGGCGCTGTTCGTGCCGCGGAAGCGAGGGAAAGCGATGACTTTGGCGAGGTCCATGGAGTACATGCAGATTTGAGCGCTTACGACGCGATTGTCTGGCTCATAGCAGGTAAAGGCAATGCGCGAGCCGTCGGGGGACCAGCGAGGCATGAGGGAGATGGTGCGGAGGTGGGTGAGTTGGTGCTGATTGGCGCCGTCGTAGTCCATCATCCAGAGTTCTTTGAAGCCAGAACGGGAGCTAATGAAAGCGATCTGAGTGGAGGCGACACCGGGTATTCCCCCAGACAGCTTGTTGATGATTTCATCGGCGAACTGATGAGCGAAGATGCGAACCTGGGCGTCGGTGGGGGCGCCGCGATAGATTTTGCCGACGATGGCAGGAGAGGAAGGGTTGGTGACGTCGTAGAGCCAAGCCTGGATGGCGACTTCGGAGGTGGTTTCGGAGAGATTTCCGAACGCGACGTAGTGGGCGTTGACCTGGGGGTCAGTCCAAGCAGGATACTGAAGCTCCGCGGGCATGGTGGTGAGTTGGGTGGGATAGAAGCTGGGGCTGACGAGGTCCACAATGCCGCTGAATTGTAGGTCGTCGCGGACGATTTGGGTGAATTGCTCGGCGTGAGTTTTGGAGTTTTCGGCGCGAGGACCGAAGGGGGCAACGGCGAGGCGAATTTTTTCGACGCCGAGGCCAGTGCCAGTGCGAAACCAAGCTGCGCGATTCTCTTGAGCGGGTGTGGGCCTTGCCACCATTGCCAGTAAGGCGATTGCGAGCACGCAAGCCAAGCATCTGAACTTCACTAGCACTTTTGCCTCCAGTTTTTCGTCCGCGCAAAGCGCGGGAGAAGCGGTAGTTTTATTGCGTTAAAGCCAGATTAAAATCGAACGTCACGTCCACATAAGAACCCGAGTAATCGCTGGGCAACGGCGGCATGGGATTGGAGCTGAGCAGGGCGCGTTGCGCGGAATTATCCATGGAGAGATTGCCGCTGGATTGGAAGAGCTGCATGTTCTTGACGGTGCCGTCGCGGTAGATGCGGAAGGTCATCACGCAGTGAGCCTGGCGAGCGGCCCGGACGGCGGGATCAATCGTGGACTGGAGCCAGTTCTGGCCGATGCGGCGACGGACGGACTCGATATACCAGGCGTACCGCGAGGCGAAGTCGCCGCCGCCCTGACCGTTAACACTGACGGGCCCGGAGCCGCCGCCGGATTGTGTTGCGTAATTGGTGGGGAGATTGGGAGCCCCGTTCTTTCCATAATCTACGGCGTTGTCGGGAGGCGGGGTTTTGGGCTCGTCAATCTTCGATTTATGAGTAGGCGGCCTGGGCTTTTCATTCTTGAAGCGAGGCAAGACATCCGCGGGAGTCTTAATATCCGGAGGCTCTGGCTTGGGTTCCGGTTTGGGAGCTTTCCACAGGCCCTTAGTCTCATCGAAGGCTTTGCTGTCGGTGATGGAAGGCTGGGTGGGCATGGGAATGCCAGCGGCAGGCCCGACGAGCTTTACGTTGACACTGCCTGCCGCGCCGCCAACGCCGCCCCACTCCGGCCCGTGGAAATTGGAATAGATGGAAGCGGCGATGAAGAGGACCAGGAGACCATGAAGAATCAGGGAATAGATGAGGAATTTTTTGAGTCTTAGGTCTTGGGCTGGGGAGGCCGCAAAGCGCTGAACCGGATTGGCGGCAGTGCTCATATTCACCGCGTACGGGCACGCTCCGTGAGGGGCTGCGTGACAATGCTGATATTGCTGATACCTGATTGCCGCAAAATGTCGATAACCCTGGCGAAAGTGCCGAAGGGAATGGTCTCATCGGCGCGAAGAAAGACAGAGTCCTGTGGCTTTTTAAGCTTGGCCTTTACCTTGGGGCCAAGCTGATGAATGTTGATGGGAGTGTCGCCGAGATAGATGAGCTGGTTCTTGTCGATGGAGATGACGAGGCGCACTTCATTGATTTCTTTTACGGTGGTGGTTTTGGGGACGTCGACTTCGATGCCGGACTGGAGGATAGGGGCAGTAATCATGAAAATGATGAGGAGCACGAGAACAACGTCGATGAACGGGACCATGTTGATCTCGGAGAGCGTGCTCTGCGTTTGTTTGGAGAGTTGCGGCATAGAGTTGAAGGGCGGCCTCGACGGGCGGCTGCAAGGCTAGGTAAAGGTTTTTTCGATTTGGGCTCCGACTTCCAGCGCGAAGGAATCGAGGCGTTGCGCCAGTTCACGGATGTTCTGCAAAAATTGATTATAGAAAATGACGGCCGGGATGGCGACGAAGAGGCCGGCAGCGGTAGTGATGAGCGCTTCGGCGATGCCCGGAGCGACGGCGCGAAGACTGGCGGCGCCGGCATTGCCGAGGCCTGAAAAAGCGTCAATGATGCCCCAAACGGTGCCGAAAAGGCCGATGAAAGGGGCGGTGGAGCCAGTGGTGGCCAGCCAGGCCATGCCCTTTTCGACGCGGCGGACTTCTTCCGCGGAAGCGAGCTGCATGCTGACGGTAACGGCTTGAATGCTTTTGAGTTTTCCGGTGGGCTGAGGATTGCCGGTGCCAACCTGACTCAGAAGTTCGCGATAGCCGGCGGCATAGACGAAGGAAAAGGGAGAGCCGGCGGAAGCAAGGGCCTGGGGATTGGCCACACCCTTGGTGGCGCGGAAGATGCGAAGAAATTGGTCGCTTTGACGGCGAACGCGGCCGAAAAGACCGAGCTTTTGAAAGATCATGGCCCAGGAAACGACGGAGAAAACTCCAAGCAGGACCAGAATGCCGCGAGCGACCCAGCCGGTTTCTCCAAGGATATTACCGAGATCAGCGATGAAAAAGGCTAAGAGCAGGAAAATGTCGCAACCTCACAGTTCGAAGTAAAATTTTGCCGACCTCAGAAACGTAGCATAGGGCTAAAGGGTGGTCAAACAAATGAGATGCAGAAGGCGACAAAGGGGCTGCCTTTTTGGATACACGGCATGAATGAGGGCCGGATGTGGCAACGGGTTGAGAGGAGGGCTTTCGAGCCGCGAATTGGACGCGGACAGGTGTGTTAAACTGCGAATGACGCATGGGAAAGACATTCGACATCGGTCTGGACAGATTGACAGGCGGAGTCGGGATACCTCACGGCGGTTCCCCAGGACACAAACAAGCAAGAGCGGAAGCGGAGAAGGTGGCGGAACTTGCAGGGTTCCACGACTCGCCACGGGGAACGTTTTTTCTGGAGACCTTTGGCTGCCAGATGAACGACCACGACTCGGAAAAAGTCGCGGGCGTTTTGCTCTCACGCGGGTACCGGCAGGTGGAGTCTCCCGAATCGGCCTCGCTGATTCTTTACAATACGTGCAGCATCCGAGAAAAAGCAGCCCAGAAAGTTTTCTCGCGGCTCGGGGAATACCGCGGGAAGCAAGGTGAGGGCCGGATTATCGGGGTGCTCGGTTGCGTGGCGCAGCAGGAAGGCGAAGAGATTTTTGAGCGAGCGCCGTGGGTGAGCCTGGTGTGCGGATCGGCGAGCTACCGGAAGCTACCGGAACTGTTGGGGCGGGTCGAGGCAGGAAACCAGCGCGTGACGGGGCTGGACAACGATACGGACGAGACTTTTGAAACGGAGATGACGCGGCGGGATAACCCCTGGCGAGCGTATCTGACGATTATCGAGGGATGCGACAAGGCGTGCTCCTACTGCGTGGTGCCGTACACGCGCGGTCCGGAGCGAAGCCGCGCGAGCGATTCGATCTTGCGCGAAGTGCGCCAGCTCGCGGAGCTGGGCTACTCCGAAGTGCAACTGTTGGGGCAGACGGTAAATTCCTATAAAGATCCAACGGCGCGGAAGTTGCGATTTTCGGAACTGCTGCTGGCCGTGGCAGATGAGCCGGGCATTCGGCGAGTTCGGTTTACGACTTCTCATCCCAGGGATTTCACGCAAGACATTGTGGACGCAATCGATACGCAGGCAAAGCTGTGCAACCACGTGCATCTGCCTGTGCAATCGGGTTCGACGCAGAGTGCTTCGCGGGATGCAGAGGACGTACACGCCGCGAAGAGTATCTGGAGAAGATCGCGATGATCCGCGAGGCGAAGCGCGGCATCAGCATTACGACGGATATTATCGTGGGCTTCCCCGGCGAGAAGGAAGAAGACTTCGGGGAGACACTGAGCTTGCTCGATGCGGTGCAGTATGACGGCATGTTCGCGTTCAAGTATTCGCCGAGGCCGCATACGCCGTCGCTGGCGATGAAGGACGTTATCCCGGAAGAGGAAAAGAGCAGGCGGCTGGCAATTTTGCAGGAAAAGCAGCGCGAGCTACAGACGAAAAAGCATGGCAAGATGGTCGGAGAGACGTTTGAAGTTCTGGTGAGCGGCAAATCGCGGCGGGAAAATCAGTGGTCCGGGCATACTTCCTGCCATCGAGTAATAAATTTTACTTCCAAAGAGACGGAGCTTCTGGGAAAGTACGTGCAGATTCAAGTGACGGGAACGACGCCGAACTGCTTGGTAGGAGAACGGGCGTAGAGTTGCGAAATATGGTAGTCGTTGTTTCTACGGCGTGCGAAAATTTACAAAGCACAGACTAAGGTCGGTGCTACGGGAGGTCACATGGAAGTGGAGATGAAAATCCGCGGCCTGATGATGGATCCCGTGACCAACATGCCCATCGTGGTACTGAAGGACGTGCAGGGCCACGCTATTCTTCCCATCTGGGTAGGCGTATACGAAGCCAACGCCATCGCGCTGGAGATCGAAAAAGTGCAGACGCCGCGGCCGATGACACACGATCTGCTGAAGAACGTTCTGCTGGGGCTCGAAGTGCAAGTTCACAAGATCGTGGTGAACGATCTAAAGGACGATACATTTTACGCGCTGATCTGGGTGGAGCGCGATGGGCAGATGATAACCATCGATTCGCGGCCAAGCGATGCGCTGGCGCTGGCGTTGCGGGTGGATTGCCCGATTTTTGTGGATGAAGAAGTGTTGAAGAGTTCGAAGGTTTCCAGTGTGATCGCGGAGCGCAGCACGAGCGAACAACTGCGCAACTACCTCGAAGGCCTCTCGGACGACGACCTCGGCCGCTACAAGATGTAGGTTTCCACAGCAGGTTCTCCCGGCGCCGTTGCATTTTAAGCGCGGTTACAACTGCCGGTGAGCGGGCACGCGGTTATTCCGACGAAAAAGCCAGAGTCGCGTGGCGGACGCGATACCGCCAGACGACCAGCAGGACGATTCCAATCAAAATGAGCGCGAGGCTGAGGCCTGACCAGAGGCCGAAGGCTCCCCATCCGCGACGGAAGCAGAGCCAGGCGCCAAGCGGCAACCCGATAATCCAATAAGCGGTGAAATGGCAGAACATGGGGGTACGCGTATCCCCGAGGCCACGGAGGGCTCCGGTGGCGACTGTTTGGAGGCCATCAAAAAGCTGGAAAGCGGCGCCCGCCGCGAGCAGAACGATCGTGCTATGGATGATGGCTTCATCCGGAGTATAAGCGCGGGCGATCCATCGCGGAACGACAAGCAGAACGATGCTCATGCAGGTCATGAAGGCGGCGCCGAGGAAAATCGCAGTGTCCCCGGCGTCCCCCGCACCTCTGAAATCCTTACGCCCGACGGCTTGGCCAACACGCACGGCGGCGGCCGAAGAAATACCAAGTGGAACCATATAAGTGAAAGCCACGGTGTTGAGGGCGATCTGGTGGCTTGCGAGCGGGACGGCACCTAGACGACCGATGAGAGCGGTCACCAGGGCGAAAACGCCTATCTCGAGAGTGATCTGGACAGCGGTGGGCAAGCCAAGAGCGAGCAGACGCCGGATGCGGCGCAATTCGGGCTCAATGGGAGTGTGGAGCAGGCGAGTGCGGTGGCGATAGTCGTACCACAGGAGAAAACCCACGAGGATGGCGGCGAGATAGATGCGCGCCCAGGCGGTTGACCAGCCGGAACCGACGGTGCCCATGGCGGGAACGCCAAGTTTACCGTAGATGAGGATCCAATTGCCGCCGGCGTTGATGACATTCGCGGAAACAAGGGCGAAGGCGATGGGTCGGACCATGTTCATGGCCTGCATACAGCGGCGTACGGCGAAATAGAGGAGCAGAGGCAAAGTGCCCCAGGCGAGGGCCTTGGAATAGGGAACAGCGAGTGCGATTACGTCTGAAGGAATTCCGGCAGCACGAAGAACGGGGCCGAAGAACCAGACGGGCGCCATCAACAGCGGGGTGAGCGCAAAGCTGATATAAATGCCGTGCAGAAGCGACCGATGGCAGTCTTCGCGCTGGCCGGCACCGAAGGCCTGCGAAACGAGAGTGTCCAGGCCAATAAGCAGCCCTCCCCCAAAGAGGGAGAGCACGTTGACCAAAATGCCGCCGAGGCTGATGGCACCAATGGCCGCAGCGCTATTGGGAAGGCGGCCCACCATCATGGTATCGACGATGGCCATGCTCATCCAGCCGAGTTCGGCGAGAACCAGAGGCAAGGCCAGCCGCAGAGTTGGCGCTAGTTCGGCGCGGAATGTCTTAATCCGGAGCATGGTCGGAAAACAATTGGAAAGAGTGTAAGCGGAGCGAAGAAAAGGAGCAAACGGACGGCGCGCCGGGAATGCGCCAACTGAACCGAGAGAGAAAAGTGAAAGGACCGGGAAGGGTCAGTAACTCTGAAGGTGTTCTAGGCCTGAAGTTCCATTGACCAGATAAGAGAGGAACCGTAGTCTGCGGATCATGCCGACATGGGCGCTTGCCGATTGGCACGTTTGGCTGACGTCCCATAAACCGAGAAATTCGGGCTGCTGAGCGATTGAAATCCGGCAAACGCAGGAGACAACCGTGGCCATTGGGAACATATCCAGGTTTGAAGCGCACCTGCAGAATGCCAGAGCCGGCATTCGCGTTAATTCTCGGGTGCCTGTGGCAGTCGAATGGGCGGAGTCCGGCCGCGCGATGCGCGCGGAGGGCTACACAGTGGATACCAGCACGAAGGGATGCCTCGCGGTGATCCCCCAAAATTTCCCGGTGGGGCAGCGGCTTCTGCTGGTGAATCTCCTAAATAAAAATGCTTGCGAAGCGATCCTGATTTGGCGAGGGCACGAAGGCCGGACGGGATGGGAGCTGGGGCTGGAGCTGCAGGAGGCGTCCATGGAATTTTGGGGCGTGGACTTCTAGGAGACTGCTTTCCCCGAAGAAGAAGCCTTCGATCGAGCAGGACAATAGTTCTTGTTTAGTACCTAATAACTTACGAATTGCATGAGGCAGGGACATCTTCGTTGCCGGCTGCCCGCGTCCGAAAACTGCTCCACTGAGATTTCCACCGCCCCGAAGCTAAAGTTCCACTTTTCCCTTGCGCTAGAAAGGGATACAAACGTAGAGTGAGCCTAGGCCTAGGGGGCTTTCTGCAAGCTGCACCCACATATAGGGACGGGGTTGCTGGATTACGTCGACGCGAATTGCCATGCGCATAGGCGGAGGCAGAAGAATATGACTGCCATCATTACGGTTGCGAATCAAAAAGGGGGCGTCGGGAAGACGACGACGGCAATCAATTTGTCCGCCGCTCTGGCGCATCGCGGTAAGCGCACGCTCCTGATTGATTTGGATCCGCAAGCAAATTCCACGATCGCCTTTTACGATTCTGGCGAGATTGCCTCCTCGATGTTCGAGGTGCTGAACGAAAACCGCGCTGCGATGGCAACGGTGATCAAGACGACGAAAGATCCCATGCTTTTTTTGGGTCCGGGCCGCTTGGCGCTGGCCAAGTTGGAGCAAGTGCTTGCGGGACAGTTCGACGCGCCCTACCGGTTGAAGGACGCGTTGGCAGGGGTTTTGAAGGATTATGATTACGTTGTGCTGGACACGCCGCCGTCGCTGGGAATTCTGACAGTGAATGCGCTGGTGGCTTCGACTCATTTGCTGGTACCGATTCAGGCAGCGTACTTTGCGATCGAGGGAACGGACGACCTGCTTGAAACCTACGAACGCATTCGAGCGCGTCCGAATCCTGGGTTGAAGGTACTGGGAGTCGTGATAACGCTGTTTGACAAGCGGACGAATATTTCCCGCGATACACACGGGCAGATTCGCAGCGTTTTCGGAGAAGTGCTGTTTAAAACAAAAATCAGCAAAAACGTGCGGCTGGAAGAAAGCCCAGCATACAAGGAAACGATTTTAACGTATGCGCCGAAATCACCGGGCGCCATCGAGTACAAGAAACTGGCAGCGGAGGTTATCCAACGTGTCGAAGAGAATCGGGTTACCCATCACGCTGAAGATGCGGCATGACGCGCATTATGTCGAATCGCTGACAAGCTACAGCGGCGCGGCGGTTGGGCGGATGATCCCCGTGGATCAAATCCGGCCCAATCCGGACCAACCGCGCAAGGCGCTGGGAGATTTGCGCGAACTTTCAGAGTCGATCCGGGAAAAGGGAGTGCTCGAGCCGCTGCTGGTGCGCTTTGTGCCGCGCGAGGATTGCTACTACATCATCTCCGGCGAGCGGCGCTACCACGCTTCGCGAGCCGCGGGCCTGCGCGAGGTGCCGTGCATCGAGAAGATGGCGGACGACGCGGAGACATTGGAAATCGCACTGATCGAGAATATCCAGCGGAAAGACCTCACGGCATTCGAGGAAGCCGACGGCTTGCACCGTCTGGCTACCCAGTTCGAATACACCCACGAGGATGTGGCGAAGAAGATTGGGCGGGCTCGTTCCTCGGTGACGGAGACGCTGTCGCTGCGAAATATCCCCGATTCGTTGCGGAAGAAATGCGTCGAGCATGGAATTATTTCGAAATCGCTGCTGCTTCAAATTGCGCGCCAACCGACAGAAAAGAAGATGATCGAGATGCTGCACCGTATATTGCAGGGCGGGCTGACGAGGGATGAAGCGCGGCGCGAACGCCGGGACGAACAGGGCGGCCCGCAGAGGCCGCAGCCGTTTATCTTTCACTTCGAGCCGGAGAACGAAAGTTTCAAGTTTCGCATTCAGTTCAAGAAAAGCCATGTTTCGAGAGATGAGCTGGTCCACACGTTGCGCGAGATCCTGGCGCAACTCGAGGGATCGTCTTCGGAAGCAGATTCCACGGCGGCTTGACCGGGTACTGGCTGGACCACACCTTAAGAGACAATTTGAAGCCTCTCCCACCACGCCATGGTTGAGCTCACGCCGCAGCAGATGCAAACGATAGAGCGATTATTCGAGGCGGGGTTCCGGCCCATTGCGATTGCTCCGTACGAAAGCGCACTGTGCGTCCGGCGCGGCGAGTGCGCGGCGGTGCTGTCACCCGTCCCGAACGGCGGTCTGAAAATGCTCGCCAGCCCTTGCTACCTGGTGGAGGGAAACCTGAGCGTACGGCTCAAGCGCGGCCCTGGCGAAGTGTTTGTGTGGAAGAAAACCGAAATAACGGCCACGCCGGATCGATTGGAAGAGCTGGAATCATTCGGGCGAGAACTTGCTGAAATCCTGAAAATAGCGCCAACTCAATAGCTTTTCGCCGATTTGCAATTCCGGCGGACACCCGGCAAACTAAAAATCCTATGACCACTTACGACATAATTTCTATTGGTGCGGGTCCAACAGGCCTGGCGTGCGCCATTGAGGCGAAGCGCGCGGGGATGAAGCCGCTGGTGATCGACAAGGGCTGCCTGTGCAATTCGATTTACCACTACCCCGTAAACATGGTGTTTTTTACCACGCCGGAACTGCTGGAGATCGGCGACTTGCCCCTGGTCAGCGCGGCGGAAAAGCCGGTACGCGTCGAGGCATTGAAGTATTACCGCAAGGCCGCAGAACATTTTGAATTGGAATTGCGGTTGTTCGAACGGGTGCTGCGGGTGGACGGGCAGGACGGCAACTTTACCGTGGTGACGGAAACGGAGAACGGAGGGGAAGCGCGGTACACTTCGAAAAAGATAAGCGTGGCCACGGGGTATTACGACCTTCCGAATATCATGGGGATTCCCGGAGAAAACTTGCCGCACGTTTCGCACTACTACAGCGAACCGTTCGAGTTCTGGAATCAGGACGTGGTGGTGATCGGCGGGAAGAACTCCGCAGCCGAGGCCGCGCTGGACCTCTACCGCAACGGCGCACGCGTTACGTTAATTCACCGGAACGCGGAGCTGGGCATGGGGATAAAGTATTGGGTGCGGCCCGACATCGAAAACCGGATCAAGGCGGGACAGGTCAAAGCGCTTTTCGAAACGCGCGTAACGAAGATCACGAACGATGAAGTGGTGGTACAGAACGGAGCAGGGGAGAAGCGCATGCCGGCAAAACAGGTCTTTGCCCTGACTGGCTATCATCCTGATTATGAATTTATCGAAAGTCTGGGCGTGCAACTGGACCCGGAAACGCGGAGGCCGGCGCTTGATCCCAATTCGTTGGAAAGCAATGTTCCTGGAATTCATTTGGCGGGTGTGGTGATCGGGGGGCGGCATACCGGCGACATTTTTATTGAAAACGGACGTTTTCACGGGAAACAAATCATCGAGTCGTTGAAGGGGTGAGAGGTTGCATTTCGGCTCAAATATACGGATTTGCCCGCGCAAGAAGCGTTTGTTAGACTTCTAACTCATGGCCTCCATCCTAAGAGAAGTCGGCGAGACTTTCACCACGCTGGTGCAGGGCTTTAGCGTCACTTTCCGGAATATGTTTCGGAAAACGGTTACGGAGAACTATCCCTTCGAGCCGGTCCATTTTCAACCGCGGTATCGCGGGATACACGTATTGCACCGCGACGAATCCGGCCTGGAGAAGTGCGTTGGATGCTTTCTGTGCGCGGCGGCTTGCCCCGCGAACTGCATTTACATCGAGGCTGCGGAAAATACCGATGCCAGCCGGATTTCCGCAGGGGAACGCT
Organism: uncultured Acidobacteriota bacterium; assembly: GCA_963824515.1. Classification (GTDB taxonomy): domain Bacteria; phylum Acidobacteriota; class Terriglobia; order Acidiferrales; family UBA7541; genus Acidiferrum. The sequence goes on along the minus strand of CAWGPN010000001.1, from coordinate 379,408 downwards.
ACGCCAGCGTTTACAACATCGATTATTCGCGGTGCATTTTCTGCGGATACTGCGTCGAAGCATGCCCGACCGATGCAATTACCCATGGTCACGGTTTTGAACTGGCCACGTACGACATCAATTCGCTGGTCTATCGCAAAGAACAACTCCTCGAGAAGCAGCCGGCCGCTGTACCTTCCGGGCGTTAATCCAATCCAGTCCTAAATTGTGTTTGGACCTGTGTCCTCGCAGGTTCTGTCTACTTGTGTGCGTGCGCTTCGGGCTTGAGAGGCCGGACGCCGCGTGGAACGTCCTCTAATACATATAACGCAGCCAAGACGTAAGTCTGGTTTTCGTTTGGATTGGAGGCAGGCGTGATGGAGCGAGAAACGAGCGGAGGGGCGCACTGGGAGGACACTCCCGGGCGGGCCATCTCAGCGAGAGCGGAAGGAGCGCTTGCGAGGTTTCCACAAGACACACCTTCAGGCAGCGAGGCGACACGTGGAATCGGGGACATATTCAGCGCCAAAGCTACTAGCAAACAGCGAAATCCGTTGAAAATCTCAGGGCGTGGTGCCGTGTACGGGCCGCGAGGCGGTTCGATCCGCAAGAAAATTATCGGACACGGCATGCGTTCCGTTCTTGCCGGACTCGGAGGCGGAAAGTACCTCGGGCGCCCGTGCGGAGCGCTCGCGCTGCTCCATCAGCCATCGCGCCAGCATGGCGGCGGCGTTTTCCTCCATCCATTGATCGATCAAAGCGCTAATTTTCTTACGGAGATTGGCGGCGTGGGCCAAACGAGACAATTCAAAGCTCTGCAGGGAGTTCCGGGAAGCGGAGAGAAGGAACTCCCAAGGCGGCTGAGACGAGCGGGCAGACGTAGGGCCTCCGGGAAACTAAACGCCACGTATATTCCATAACGAGTAATATATATCAATAATACTGATGAGTAATACTCTGTGGAATGCTGTGGAAAACTTTCCGGCCCTCGGAATGGAGAGAGGGACCGGCGAAAGCCCGGCGCTGAGACTTGCTCATAGAGAATCCGGCGCTACCCAGGGGGCTTTGCTTGCCTGCAGCGCCTGTGCGGGGGACTACGAAGACCCCGACCAGACGGCTGGGACGCCGGAACCGGGAGAAAACGAGGGGTTGCTCGGAGAGGCGCGTGAACACGCCGAAGACGCGGACCAACAAGAGGACGAGTTTCCTGCACGAGAACGATGACGAGCGGGAGAGGAGGCGACGGCAATGCGGAGGACGAAAGAAGAAGAGACAAGGCCGGTGCAGTTGAGACGGCAACGGGAAGTGATTCGCGACGTCATGCTCAGCGCGGGGCAATGCGCCGCCTGGTTGACGCTCGACGAACTGGCGAAGCTGACGCACTACCCGCCGGCGAGCATTTCCGCGCAGTTGCGGCATTTGCGAAAGCCGCGGTTCGGGGCGTTTGCGGTGGTCAAGCGGTGCAGGGCCGTCGACAAAGCCATGCGAGCGGACGGCTTCGGGGCCGTGTGGGAGTACTCGGTGCGGCAAGAGGGGCGGGCGCCGGTACGGAAGGCGGGCGATCGTCGGCGGAAAGGACGGATGGCGCTGGTGGCGTCGAGTTGTTAAGCGACGAACTACGTGGGGAGAGGGAATTACGGGGCCGAGCTGATCGGGGAGTGCGAAGCGCACGAAGAGTGCGCCTTGGCGGAGGAGCCATGAGCGTAAAGGCAGAGTTGGCATTTGATGTTTGCTGGGAAGTGTACCGCGGAGCGCGGGAAGTGCTGGAGACGAAACGCGGCATCTCCGCATTGAATTGGAAAGACACGGGGAAATTTCTGTGGCCGCCGGACTTCCGGCCGCGACTCAACGAATGGGTCGCGGACTTCGCGCTGGCAGGGCAGAAAGCGCTTGAAGGGCCGGACTGGGCCTCGCGCATGGTGCTCTTCCGCCTGTATTATCTCGGACTTGCGCCCTACGAGAATGCGCGGCACTTTCTCGGGTTGAGTGAGCGTAGCTGGGTGAATTGGACGGAGGAAGTGCGGCGCCGGTGCGGTAAGGAGTTGTTGCAGCGGGAGATGTTTCCACCTAGAAGGTATTTTCGCAACGAATCGTAAATCAAATCAGGGATCAGCGTTTCAATTTCGTCTGCCCGTACCGGACAGCAGGCAACTGATTCAAGCGCCTGATATGCCTTGAATGATCAGGAGGATGCCGAAGATCGCGGGCGCATAAATAACCACACGGCTGGAAGACTCCGCCAAGGAGTAGACAATTAATCCGATTCCCGCCAGGAGGTAGAATGCACGCAAAGCCAGATTGGTCGGTGCGATCACAGCAAGCAATCCCTCACAGACTCATGTTCTCATAGAATGAGATCTTTCTCACGAGAACGAGAGTGGATCGCCGAGGCGGAGGAGTTTGCCGTACTCGGAGCTGGGGACACGGGTATTGGTGGCGAGACGATAGAAGTGGTCGAATCGGGCGGCGGGCGACCCTGGCGGCAACTGGGCGCGGCGCATCTCTGTGAACCACTTTTGGAAACCCTCGTCTATGGTGCCGGAAAGCGAATCGCGGGAGGGAACCGGGCAACGGGCACAGGGATTGCTGCCCTCAAAGGCGACTTCGCCGATTTTGAAGCGCGCTACGGCGGTTTCGGTATCGGCGAAGAGTTGATCTTCCCAGAATGCCTGCACGCCATCGATTTCCAGCGTGGTCCGGAAGCGCCGGCGGGCTTCGTCCAGCGGCAAGCCAGAAAACCATTCGCAGACGGCTTCAAGCGAGGCCGTGGAAACAATTGTTGGGCCGGAAGCGAGGCCATCGTCGGGAAAGCCGTCGCGCGTGTAGCGGACGTGAATGGCCTGCTCAAAGTACATGCTGAACCATTCCGACGCGCCATCTATGTCGCCGGGGAAAGCGAACGTCATCGGAGGAATTTTGCGGCGATCACCCGGGACGGTGAGCGTAACGGAACTCACGTCTGTGGGAAAGGCCGCGCGAATGAGGTGGATGGCGGGAGTACGCTTGCCGTTGACCCATCGGCCGTCGGCGGAATAGAGCGCCCATACGCGGTCAAGTTCGAGGCCGCCATTGGGGCCGATCCGGGCTTCGTTCACCGCAGCGGGATCGAGAGCCTTGATCGGGTGCAGGCGAATCATTGCCAGGCGCGGGGTTGAGCTCTGAGGAGGCACAGTTGAAGTTTAGCAGAGAGCTGAGCGCAAGATACGCGGCGCGGCAGATGTGACCAAAAACAATTCGGTGAAACGAAAGAATTCCGGCCGCAAATCTTGGGGCGCAAGGAACGAGACCGAACTTCAGTCAGCGGAAGCAGCGGCCGCTGGTTTCTTCCTTTTCGTCATTCGTTGAACCGTAAAAAGCAGAAGTTGGCGGTCTTCCGCTTGCATTTTGCTCAACAAGTGCCTCAACTTGCGCATAAAGCGCAAGTCTTTGCCGGAACTTCCCCAGCCATTCCCGCGGGAATCGGTCCAGGAGGCGGGAACATCCGGCCGAGGCGGCTGGTCTCCGTCGTAGAGAAGTTGGTAGAGCGGCATATCCAGTGCTCGAGCGAGTTTCTCAAGAGTTTCGATGGCCGGAATAGTATGCCCATTTTCCACGCGGGAGAGATAGCAGCGTAGCAGGCCGGTTCGTTTCTCAATGTCACCTTGGGATAGCTTTTTCTCTTCGCGCAAGACGCGCAACCGTTCGCCGATGATCATGCAGTGCTCCTCAGTAGCCCGCTCCGCCCCTGTTCGCAGCGGGCTGATGCGCGGTGGAATAACTGTAGTATAAACTATCCAATAGATTCAAGTCGAGCAGAATGAATTGTATTCGCCATGAGAAAACTTGCGGTGCGAACACACTTTCACGAGTTGCAGGGAAAGCGGCCTTACAGGCCTTCGGGGCCCGTTTGAAGGACCAATAAAGCTCGACCGCGAAGCGCGTCAAGAGCCGGCTGCGGAAGCACTTGCCGCTGACACGACCGACTTGTAGCCGCAGTGACCGGCTTTCCGAAGCGACTCGATCAGTTGTGCGGCGGTCATGAGCGGAGTTGTTTGGCTGTTAGCGACGGACCCGCCGGCAGCAAAGGCTATCGAGATTGCTGCCGCCAAGATGTTATCGGGCATCTCTGTAATAACGATGGCGTCGAAGGGACCGAACGCAAAGAAAGCGGTATGCAGCTTTCCGCCTAGCTTTTCGATAGGTGCTCGGACGATCTCGATGCGATCCTCAGGATTGGCCATGAGACGTGCCCAAGCTTCCTTCGTATAGGTGACTTGGTGGCAAAAATAAGGCATGGGGAACCTCCTTCGGGGGAAGTGACACGGAGATGGGGTGACTATGCTCTTGAAAACAAAGGGAGTCAAGAAAAAGAGAAAATTATTGAAGATTTCCCTTGACAAAAATAAGAAATGTGGTAGACTTTCTTTCGTAGAAAGTTGCGCCCCGGCGATGCCGGGGCGTTTTGCTTTTCAGGGTCGCCTACAAGCGTTCCTTCGGCACGCCAAACTCTCAACAAAACTTGAATTTTGTCTTCGCCAATTAATTTTCGGTCCTCGACGGGCGCAGGTGCCGAAGTGTCTTTGCACGACCGATTCCCAGATGAAGTCGCGCGCATAAGTGCCGCGCACAAAAAGGAGCCAAGATGCCTAGCTACCAGAATGTGACTCCACCGCTTTCGCTTTCGCCCGGTGATGTGGGATTTAGCTTCAGCAATGAAGCATTCCCCGGCAGCGCAATGGCTGGCAGCCAGTTTGCGATCCCCAGCTATGCAGGACTGCCGGACAACGGCCGAGCGGTGCGCTGGCAGACGATTTTTGGCACGGCGCCCAGGGCCGTAAGCATCTCTCTGCAGGGGGCCATGGCCGATGTCGATTCCGAGTATCAGACCATTGACACCACGACGACGACAGCCGGCGAAGCGCGCACCGTAACTGGCGTACAGGCAAATTTTTTGCGCATCAAGTTCACCTCTTCGACTGGCGGCAGCGGTTTGACCGTAAAACTCCTGGTTTAAACGGCCCATCTCGAAAGCTTGCCCCATAGCGAACGCTTCAGGAAACGCAAGATGCGATGCATTGCTTATCGCGCGTCCAGGAATTGCTCTCACGCGTGGACACGGTGCAAGAGCCGCGCAGAGAAGAACTCCTTGTTTTGCCCAAGCCACCTCAGCGCGATCTGCGGCGTATACCTGGGCCTGTGCGTGAACGGCTTCCCGGAGCGCATGTATTGCGGGAAGTCCGCGGAAAGATCCGGGCCTTCCAGAACGAAACGGCCGTGAACGCTACATCAACTATGAAGAAGTCGCCGGGGTGCGCGAAGCGTCCCCGGCGACGCCCGACCCCGGTTCGCCGGGCCAGATTCGCCGGACGCGCGGCGTCACCCCGGCAAATCGGAGAGAAACTCCGAACATGAAAAGCAACGGCCATGATGCGGGCGCAGGAAGAGTGAACGGTCATGGTCCCGCTCCGCCTTACCGCACGGCGCAGGAAACGGATGCGCCGGTGGAGCAGGGCAGGGCTGCGTCTGACGATGCACGCGATTTTCCCAATGCGGCCGCCGCGTCCTCCGCCGTGGCCGGTAAGGAGCGCGATGCGTACGCTGAGGCGGCTCGAACCACAGAAGGTGAAGGGGAGCGCCATCCCAAGAAGAGCAGAAAAAGGGATGGCAAGGGAACGTCGCGCGTCCCAAGCGAAAGGAAAAAGAAGAAGGCCGCGGATATTCCACCGAGCAGCGAACCGCTGCCGGAGGACGGAATGGGATTTGTGGATGCCATGCACGAACGCGTGGACCTCTATCTGGCTTGCGCAAGGCTCGTAAGATCGGAAGACGAAAAGATCGCGCAGCGCATGGTGGAACGATTGCTGGAAATGTCCTACGGCAAGAGTCCGGCGGCGGCCGGCGACGAAGTCCCACAGATTATTTTCGATGCACCGCGGCCGATTCGCGACTGAACGGCTTCGCGTGAATATTGCTTAGCCAGAAAAACATTTCAAGGGGAAGACAATGACAATGACAACGACAACTACAACGACGCCCAATACGCATCTGGAGTTCATCGGAATGATCGTGGAGATCGCGGGAGTGGCGTCGGCTGTGGCCGGCGTCGTGTTGAGCCTGCATCACTGGCCGGCGGCCGCGGCGCTGATCGGCGGCGGCGTAGCGTATCTCATCGGCAAAAAGCTGCGCGCCTCGTAGCGATTGCGAATCCCGCTTTTCGCGGACGAACGGGAATAGAAAATACGCCATGATGCGCCTGAGCCGAAACAGGAACCACCGCAAGTTGCCGTCTGGCGTATGGCCGCAGCGCATCAGCGATTGCTACGAACCGTTTCCGCGGCAGCGGCAGTTCCATGAGTCGAAGGCCAAATACCGGCTGTTCGGCGGAGCCGCCGGGCCTGGCAAGACCAAGGCGCTGCTTTGGGAAGCAATCCTGCAGGCGGCCGACGTGCCGGGCAGCGACACGTTGCTTTTGCGGCGAACCTATCCCGAACTGGAATCGTCGCTGCTCGCGTATTTTCGCCGCGACGTGCCGCGCGATTTTTACAAGAAATACAACGAGTCCAAGCACGTCGTGACCTGGCTCAACGGCTCGACGACGCGCTTCGGCTATTGCCGCAGCGAGAACGACGTATACCGCTACCAGGGTGCGGAATTCCTATTCATCGGCCTCGATGAGCTGACGCACTTCACGCTGAAGCAGTGGCAATTTCTTACGTCGCGAAACCGCTGCCCGATCAAGTTTTATGTCCAGGGCGAAAACCGTGGAAAGGCTGTTGTTCCTTCGATGGCGGGGGCGACGAATCCTGGGAATATCGGCCATGCCTGGGTGAAAGCGCTGTGGGTCGATCACAAAGCTCCGGCGGGATTTGATCAGTCAAGTCTCTACGATGAGCGCGACTACGAATTTATTCAGGCGCGGCTGGAAGACAATCCCATTTACGCGCATGACGCGGATTACCGGCGCACGCTGGAAACGCTGCCGGAACATTTGCGGAGAGCGTTTCTCGACGGCGACTGGAACGTTTTTGCCGGACAATATTTCGATATTTTCGATTACGGGCGACACACCGCGCGGCCGGAAGAGATCCGGCTCGAAGCCTGGTGGCCGCGATGGGTTTCGATTGATTGGGGATTTCAGCATCCTAGTGCAGTTTATTGGCACTGCGCGGTACCAAGCACCGGTAACCCCGCGCGGATTGTGACCTACCGCGAATTCGTGCAGAACGGACTTTCGCCGCGCATGCTGGCGCAGGGAATTGCGGAGCGCAGCGGCCGGGAAAACATCCGCGAAGTGTTTCTCTCGCCGGATGCGTTCGCGCACCGCACCGCGGAGACTTCGATCGCGGAGCAGCTCGGCGAAGTTCTCATGGTGAACGGCTTGCCGCGGCCCGCGCCGGCGGACGACGATCGCGTCGGTGGATGGCAGTTCATGTACCAACTGCTGGAAACAAACGCATGGGTCATTACGGAAAATTGCAACGAGCTGATTCAGTGTATTCCGACGCTGGTGCGCGACAACGTCCGGCATGAGGACATTCGCAAGATGGACGGCGATGATCCCGCGGATTCAGCGAGGTATGGATTGGTCTCCGGCGGAAGAATCGCCGGTGTTGCGACGGCCTTCGCGCCGTCCAGGGCGGGGCAAGCCCCGCCCCTACATCCGCCGGGGAGCGCCGCGCATTTCGTCACCGGTATGCCGCTCGGCGAACAGATCGCGAGGCAAGTGAGCGCGACGGATCCGACGTCGCAAGCGATTCACTTTCAGCGCCTCGAAGCCGAAGCGCGTAAAAAATTCCGGCCAAAGCCGCTGCTTCGCCGGCGCTGGTAGCACAGCCACTCTTGGCCGTGCGTGTTTGCTTCAAACGATCGGCAATAGGGCACAGGCAAGAGCGCCTGTGCCGCTCGCGCTCTCGAGAGTCAGAGCCAGGAGAGATTCATCCATCCATGAAAGATTTCTTACAGCGGCTGCTGCAGGGCGGATACGTCGGTTTGCTCGAAGGCGAAGTGGCGCGGTTGCGGGCGGAGAATCGTGCGCTCACAAACTCGCTGCTCGGAACGGCGGGATTCCCGCCGGTGGACTTTCCCGAAGCGCCGAAGCCGCAGGCGCTTCCGCGATTGAGGAAACGGTCGTGGCACCAGATGCAAGCCTGGCGCGAAAACGGGGCGGCCCGCGACGCAGCCGCTGATTTTGACAGCAGAAACGATGCGAGGACGAATGGACCTGCACTCCACAGCTGAACTGTTTGCCGGGATGCCCGGCGTGATCGCACCGGCCGATGGAAACTACGCAGCGGAAGCGTCGCACGGCGCGGCCCCGGCGGATTCTTCTGACCCACAGGGCACGATGGGGCTCAACGGATGGCTCGACGCCGAGGAAGAAAATCGTCGAACTGGCAAGCCGCCAGTGACAAGCGCGTCGAATACCGCCTCACTATCCGACGCGGCTGTTGACCTCGGACCGAACAACGAACGGCTCGAGGATTTGAAACCGGAACTCGTGAACGCGCTGCGCGAGTTGGTGCGGCAGTATCGCCAGGAAGGTATCGTCGCGCGGCGGAATGAAATCCGGCGCATTCGCCAGGCGCGGCTATTCTGGCAAGGGCTACAGTACGCGTGGTGGAACTCGAACGACATGAATTGGCATTTGCCATACGAGAACCGCTCCGGCAACGATCGCGAACTCGAGGAAATGCCGCGGTACCAGTTCGTCACGAATTTTTATCAGGGATTTGGGCTGTCGTTTATCGCCGTGCTTTCGCAGGACGTGCCGAGCGACTTGACGGACCAGCAGCTCGCCAGCATCAACGCCCAAAATCAGCAATTCCTAAATCAGCAGCAGCAAACTGGCAACCAGCTTAATTCGCAGTACCAAGGCATCCTGAACAATCCTGGCCTCAGCTCTGCCGACAAAGCTGCCGTCACAGGACAATCCCAAGGTGCTCTAGCCAGCGCCTTCGATTCGCTCCAGCAATCCGCGGCAAACCGCGCCGCGCGCACCCGCAACTCCGCCGGCTTCAGCGATTTGACCGACGCATTGGCGCGCCAGAAGGGAATCGCGGAGAGGAATCAGGCGCAGCAGAATCAGCTGGCATTCACCAACACCGCCTTCCAACGTCAGATGTCCGCGTTGCAAGGGCTCTCCGGCCTCTATGGTGTGGACTCCAACCTTCTCGGCCGCACGCTCGGCAATCCGGCTCAGTTGCTAAACGTGCGCGCAAACGCGTCGCGCCCAGGCGGGGGATTCTTCAGTTCGCTGGGCAGCGGACTAGGCACAACACTTGGCGCGCTTCCCGGCGCGTTATTCTGACGGTGGAACAGACTTCGGCCTTTGCTTCCACGATCGAGCACTTCTGATAACCCCGAACACATCCTCGGACCAACCGGCCGATGTCGTAAGGACCCCTGTCATGCCTTTCCACTGGTACGGCATTTTGCCCGCCCTCGTTCCTATCGGCGTGCAATTCGTCTTGTTTCTCCGCTGGCTGCACCGCCGCATGCGTAACGAGGAAATTGTGCGCGCGTTTGTGAGCGACATCGCCACAACGCATCTCCCTCACATTTATGTTGCGCTGGCCGCGATCGCGAGGGAGCAGGGAATTGAGCTTCATGAGACGCCTATGGTCCGGTTTGTGGAGATCAACGGACACCGGCGCCGCGACTGAGTTCCCTTCGCCTAACGCCAACTGACTGAAATGAATGCCCCATCCCAGCTCGTTGTGCTGGTTCGCAAAGCGGCGGCCGCGCAATCACTTGACCCTACGCTCGTTTGCGCCATCGTCGAGCAGGAGTCGGCCTGGAACACTTGGGCGATGCGCTACGAACCAGCGTTCTTCGCCAAGTACGTCGCGGGCCTTTACACGAATAACAAGATCAGCGCTTCGGAAGCCTACGCGCGGGGATTCTCCTGGGGATTGATGCAGGTGATGGGCCAGGTTGCTCGCGAAACGGGCTTCGACGGGACGTTTCTTTCGGCGCTGTGCGATCCGGAGCTTGGCCTCACAATTGGCTGCAAGCTTCTGCGAAAAAAACTCGACGCCATGGATGGAGACACAACCCGCGGCCTTCTCGCATGGAACGGCGGCGCGAATCCCGCTTACCCCGGACAGGTTCTCGCGCGGCGTGCACATTATTTGTAGCCGCGCGTTCGGCTTGAAGGCTTTCTGAGAAAAGCTCTATCAAAATTCAAGAAAGGGTCCGACGAATGACGCCGAGAAACTGGTTGCGCCTCGCTGAGATTCTCGTCTCCGTACTCCTTGCCATCACCATCCTGGTTGCGTGGCGAGCGGATCGCCGCGATCGCGCGCAGCTTGCCTCTCAGCTTGCCGCCGCTCAGAAAACGATCGCCGATGCATCCGCGAGCCAGCACGATCGCGACACCCTGCTAAAACAGTCCCTTGCTCAACTAGCTGCGCAGAAACGAGCGGTCGTCACCCAAGCCCAGATCCTCAAAGCTCTTCCGAGCGCCATCCCCCTGCCGGTTGCAATCTCGCTTCAGAGCACCCCCACGAAAACAGTCAACGCCCATCCACTCCCGATCCAAGCCCGCGCGCCCGTGCCGCGTGCGCCTTTGACGAAACTGGAGGCGAAAGCGTCGCGCTCAGCTCAGACATTGCCTGCGGACCAAAATCAGAGTAGCCCTGCGCCAATTTACGCCGCCCAAACCGCTGACAAGCCCCCGGACGCCGTTCTGCCCGCAGCCGACCTGAAGCCCCTCTATGACTTCGCCATCGACTGCAAGGCTTGCCAGGCAAAGCTGGCAGCCGCCCAGAGCGATTTAAACGACGAGAAGACCAAAACAGCCGTACTAACCAAGGAGCGAGACGCCGCTGTGACCGCGGCAAAAGGGGGAAGCGTCATCCATCGCATCCTTCGCGCAGCGAAGTGGCTCCTCATCGGGGCCGCAGCAGGAGCGATAGCTGCGAAAGCTGCCCCCTAAATTTCTATGATTTGGCGTGCGGCCTTTTGTGCGGATCAGTGCAACTGTCCGAAGCCATCGCAAGATCCGCATAAGCCATTCACTTTCAATCCGCTACACCAACTGCAAGGCAACCGCAGCTCGATCCGGCTGGCGCACCCCCCGCGCCAGCCGGATCCCCTCCCAAGAAACACCGAATTTACGAGAAGCAGCCCTGAAGCAAAGCAGTGGAAAACCGCAAAATACCCAAAGATTTCGCTTGACGCTGCGTCCTATAAGTTATATTATGTTAACTACAAAATCGGCGTGAATCGCACCCTCGCCAGAGCTCTCGTCGCCCCGGTGCTTCCTTTCTCCCCTGCTTTAGCTGAGCCTCAATTTTTGCTTTGGGAATTTCCTGTCTTTAGACGGTCCAATTCAAACTTGATGTACCGCTCGATGAGTTCTGAATTCGCGCCCACAATTCGCCGCCCGTTTATAAAGATGGTTGGCGTGCTGCCGACTTCGAGTTTAACTCCGTTGGCACGGCTGGCGTCGACAGCCGCCCCAGCCTCGGGGCTGGCCATGCAGGACTTGAATGTGTCCTCGTTAAGCCCGGACTGGCTGGCAAATTCCGTCATTTTGGTCCATGCGTTTTCCGCGGAGATGATGTCTTGGTTGTCGTAAATCAGGTCGTACATCTTCCAGAAGGCTTCAGGCCTCTGCTGGTAAGCGCAGCGCCCGGCCAAGGCCGCCGTTCGCGCCCAAGGGTGGATTTCCTCGAGCGGAAAATCCTTAAAGATTACTCGAACCTGAGTGAAGCTTGGGAGGAGCCCTCGAAGAATGTCGTGCAGACTCCGGCAGACAGGGCACTCGAAGTCCGAGAATTCCACCAGCGTAACAGGAGCATTCGCTGGGCCGAGCGAAGGGCTGTCCTTTGTCTGCAACTGGGCGCGGGCCTCCGCCAGAGGATCCTTTGAGAGATCGGATAGCTCTCCTCGGAACATATACTTGCCGTCCTTGGTGACGTAGACCTTGCCAGTTTGCTTGTTTCCACCAACCTTGATCTCGATATCGACTTCCCGTAAGTCCTCCACTCCGATTTCTTTGGGAGACGAAACCTCGACCGTGGTATCGCTTCCGAAGGCATAGAGATTGCGCAGGTATGCTTCCACGGTCTTCTGGATTGGCGATTGGACGGTGACCGCGCTTGATTTCGCTGTCCCCTGCGGCACCTTTGCACGGGCTGCCGGAATTGCAAGACACAGGCAAATGATTGCTGTCACTATATGTAGTGTCTTCACTCTGAACCTCATTCTTTAGGGTATGAATTTCTGAGCGATCGGAAACGGCCTTCCAAATCCAAACGCGCGTGAGGTGATCTTCAATCCCGGCGGAGCTTGCTTGCGCTTATATTCGTTCCGGTCGACGAGCGAAGCAATCTCTCGGACAAGCTTGAGATCGAATCTGTATTGATTCGCAATTTCCTCCGGGCTCTGTAGATCCTCAATGTACGCTTTTAAGATGCAATCAAGGACCTCATAGGGTGGCAGGCTGTCTTCATCCTTCTGATTGGGCCGGAGTTCCGCAGAAGGCACCTTCTTGATGCTGGAGAGGGGGATGAGTTCCCTTTCCCTGTTAATCCAATGCGCCAGGTCGTAAACCATCTGTTTCGGCACATCCGAGATTACAGCGAGTCCTCCGGCCATGTCGCCGTACAACGTGCAATATCCTACTGCCATTTCAGACTTGTTGCCCGTGCTTAAAACCATGGACCCAAATTTGTTGGAAAGCGCCATTAAGTAGTTTCCGCGAATCCGCGCCTGGATATTCTCTTCGGTGACATCCATCGGCAGATCGCCAAATGGGAGTTTGAATGTCTTTAGATAGGCATCGAACACATCGCCTATCGGCAGCGTAAGGCATTCGATGCCCAGATTGTGCGCCAGGGCTTGCGCATCGGACTTGCTGCCCTCGGAGGAGAAGGGTCCAGGCATGGAAACCCCCAGAACGTTGCCGGCGCCCAAGGCCTCAACTGCAATGGCCGCCACGACGGAGGAATCGATTCCGCCGCTGAGCCCGACCAGGACCTTCTTGAACCCGCATTTGTGCACATAGTCCTTAGTCCCGGTAATCAAAGCGCGGTAGGCGTACGCAATCTTTTCCTTCGGCTGCTCATGGATTTCGCCTTCACCCGTGACCGAATCGAAAAGAACCAGATCTTCCTCAAACGCCAGCGCTTGCGCCGCAACTTTCCCATCCGCCGCAAATGCCATGCTCGCGCCGTCAAAGATCAGGCTGTCGTCTCCTCCGACCTGGTTCACGTAGACAATAGGCCGCCGCTGGTGCAGGGCAATCGACTGGAGCATTTCAATCCGTAGAGCACGCTTGTTGAGCGTATAAGGCGAGGCGGAAATATTGATCAGCAGGGTAATCCCCTGCCCGACGAGTTCGGTAACGGGATCGCGTTCATACCGGCATTCCGCCCAGAACGTTTTGTCGTTCCAAGCATCCTCGCAAATCGTGACGCCCAGCTGCTCTTTACCGAATCCATATGCGGACTGTCTTCCAGCCGGTTGAAAATAACGGGACTCGTCAAACACATCGTACGTCGGCAGAAGCATCTTGCTCTGCTCGAACACCACGCGTCCGCTGCAGATCAATGCCGCCTTGTTGGCGATGGATTTTCCCGTTTCATTCTTCACCCGGCCCGCATATCCAACAATGGCCGGCAATGGAAGCCTCGCGGCAAGTTGTTTCAATTCTAGATGGTTGCGATCGATGAAGGACGGCCGCTCGAGAAGGTCTAGCGGAGGGTAGCCACAGAGGCAAAGTTCGGAAAAAACGGCAAGCTCGGCGCCACGCTGCCGGGCTTTCTCCGCCAGGCTCAGGATGAGAGCCGAATTCCCTGCGAAATCGCCTACCGTAGGGTTGAACTGCGCGAGCGCTATCTTCATGCTGGCACTTTAGAATACGGTTGCATAAGGAGGATTGCAAACATCGGCGTATCGCGTTGTGTCGGACTCATTGGTCACGTTCGTCACATGTTTAGCGGCGATTTCCGGGCAACCAAACTGGCGATTCCCTGCCCGGAATTCAGCTCTCGATAAAACAGGATGCGCAATTCGGGAAATGCCGCGCGAAGCTCGCCGCGTTCCAGAAGATAGTCAGGATTGTGTGGACCGCCCGCGTAGTTCAGTTGCGCTCGGGTGAAGGTCTCAAAGAGAAGTAAACCGTTCGGCTCCAGAGCGCGGGTAATTTGCGGGAAAAGTGAACGTTGCAAATACTGAAGGCAGAGAATCACGGAGAAGGACGCCGCAGGCAGCTGTATCTTTTCAAGATCTTCCCGGAAAAGCTGAATCCCGCGCATCCGGGGTTTTTCGGGCATAGCCAGGCCCAGGCCAACTACTCTGCACACGGCGAGCTTTTCCTCTCGTGCACGATTCGCAAGAATGTCGAGCGCAGCGGCCGACCAATCGACTGCCGTCACCGGTGCGCCACGGGCAGCTAGCGGAAGAGTATGCCGTCCAGTCCCGCAGGCGATATCCAGCCCTGGACCATGCGGGAGCATTGGCAACCATTCAGAGACCAGACTTGCGGGTTCCGCAATTGCGTTTTGCCCGGCCTCGCGGTAACGAGCATCCCATTCCGCTGCGTTAGCAGGCATAAAAAAGGCCCTTGAATGGTCTATTCAAGAGCCTCGCCCTCTGGGCAAATGGCGCGCGGTGCGCCTGGATATTTTTCATCCAAATGCAGCCTGCTAAACGCTAAACGAGCTCCCGCAGCCGCAGGTGCTCTTCACGTTGGGATTATTAAATTTGAAGCCAGCGCCTTCAATGGTTTCGATGTAATCGATCTCGACGCCATCCAAATACATCGAACTCATCTGGTCGACCGCGACTTTGAGCCCATTAAAATCCACGACTTCATCGGTCTCATTGGTCTGGTTTTCAAAAGCCATGTGGTACTGAAAACCGGAGCAGCCACCCCCCACTACGGCCACGCGCAACGCTACCGGGACGGGGTTCTGCATGCCCATTATTTCCTTGACCTTGCTACTGGCAGTGGGTGTCAGACTAATCATAATTTGTATTGGCCTCCGCTCGCAGGCAAGCCCGCGATGCAACTATCACATAAAGTATAGCAAACCCTTTCCACAACTGCACTCCGGTGTTCTTTTCTCGTTTCCTTGCCTGGAAACACATGGAACGAGCGTGTTTCCACATCTTTAAGGGCTTCGCATACAATAGGATGCGCCATGAGCCACAAAGTCACGTTGATTCCCGGAGAAGGCATTGGACCAGAGGTGTCAGCCGCCACGCGGGCTATTCTGGACGCGGCCGGCGTTCAGATCGACTGGGAAGAGGTCGAGGCGCGTTCGGACAAAGCTTCGGCAACGGGGCAGTTCGTCACGGAAGCCGCCGTCGAGTCCGTCCGCCGGAATGAGGTTGCGCTCAAGGGGCCCATGGGGACAGCCGTAGCCGGCGGTGCGCCCAGCATCAACGTCGCTCTCCGAAAAGCACTCGATCTTTACGCAAATGTTCGGCCCGTCAGGAATTTGCCGGGAGTGTATTCGCGATTTGAAAACGTGGATGTTGTTTTGATTCGAGAGAATACAGAGGACCTTTATTCCGGACTGGAACACGAAGTCGTCCCCGGCGTGGTGGAGAGCCTGAAGATCATCACCGAAAAAGCCTCCACTCAAATTGCCCACTTCGCGTTCAAATACGCCAAGCGTGAGGGACGGAAGAAAATTCATGCCATCCACAAAGCGAATATCATGAAGCTTTCGGATGGCCTTTTTTTGAGGTCCATCCGCAACGTCGCCCTGGAATATCCCGAAGTCGAGTACAAAGAGCTCATCGTCGATAACGCTTGCATGCAAATGGTGCTCAATCCGCAGCAGTTTGACATGCTGCTGCTGCCAAACCTCTACGGCGACGTGATGAGCGACCTCGCCGCTGGCCTCGTTGGCGGCCTCGGCGTGGTTGGCAGCGCCAATATAGGCAGGCAGGCGGCCATGTTCGAAGCCGTCCATGGAACGGCGCCTGATATCGCTGGAAAGGGCGTGGCCAATCCGACCGCTCTGCTTCTGAGCGCCATTATGATGCTGGACCATTTAGGCGAGCGGTCCGCCGCGCGACGCATCGAAAGCGCTCTCGCAACCGTGCATCGGCTGGGCCAGCACGTTACGCCGGACGTGGGCGGTAAGGCCGGCACCGAGGAGTTCACCGAAGCCGTGATCTCGTCTCTTGGGCCAGAGTGATTCCCTTCCGCGCAGGCCCGGCAAACGACATTACATCCATCCTGCCGGCGGCAATGTGCGATTCACGGCCCTATTTCAAAATGCACCTCATAGCACTCACGCGCCTAACCAGCGTCCCTCGCCGGTCCCTGCTGATTCAGTGCACTGGAGAGTGCGAGATGCCTTCCCAAGCCCAGCAACGCTAACGGCGGAGCCATCACCAGCAGCCTGTCACCGGGTTGCAGGATAGTTTCGGTAAGGGCCAGCATTACGGACTTGCCTCGCAATAAGGCGACGATTTTCGTTCCCGCAATCTCTTCTCCGATGGCGATCGCCTGAAGCTTCTTTCCCACCCAAGGACTGTCTGGCCGAAGCGCGCCAACGATCAGTTGCGAGCCATCCGGAAGGTCCAGCGCAAGCCCCGACTGCAAGACGGTTGCGAGATGGAGATGCGTGACCTGTGGCGGCAGGCTGATCTTGCCCTGATCGAGCAGGCGAATCGCTATCTGGACATGCTCAGCGCGATGCGCCGGTGAATCAGAGCGCCCAGCCACCTGCGCTTCGTACAAGCTCCCGTATTTCAAAAAAGAGGACAAATTAATTTGAATCAGGAAGCTCAGCATGACCGCCAGACCTGCCGGGACGAGCAGTTGGTAGCCTCCTGTCATTTCCACAACCATCAGCAGGGTGGCAATGGGGACGCGCGCGGCGCCGCCGAAAACCGCCGCCATCCCGACGATCACAAAGCCCGCCGGCGGGTGATGCACGATGGATGCGAAGGCTCCCCCTAACATCGCGCCGACAAATAAACTTGGCGCAAACACACCGCCGGAGCCGCCAGAGGAAACTGTCAGAGACAGAGCCAGAATTTTGGCAATGAGAAGAATCAGGAGCAAGCTCAAGACGAGATGACCATCGATCGCTTCCTGGATCCAGCCGTATCCACCGCCAAGCACCTGGGGTAATCGCAGCGCCAGCAGGCCCACTCCCAGTCCACCGATCGCCGGCTTGGTCCAGTGAGGAACTCGGAGGTACGTAAACGCGTCTCGCATCCGATAAAAAATCTCAGGAAAAATTGTGGCGATGAGGCCGCTGGCGCCCCCCAAAACCACGTACCATCCGTATTCCGAAAGTCTCCCTACACGCAGATTAGACGGAGTTCTAAACAGAGCCTCCCACCCGACGAACCATCCGTTAACCGCATACGCCACGATGGCGGCAAGCATGCAATAAATCAGTGCGTCTGACTCGAACTCCACGCCGCCATACAAAACCTCGACCGCGAATATGGCGGTCCCGATTGGCGAACGGAAAATCGCGGAGAGTCCGGCCGCCATGCCCATTAAGACCAGCAATCGCCGCTCCCGCTCCGGCCTGCGCAGGAGCGATGCATAGATAGAACCGAAACCGGCGGCGATCAATGCGGTAGGGCCTTCGCGGCCGGCCGAGCCGCCGGAACCAATCGTGATTGCCGAGGCCACCATCTTCACAGGGGCTACGCGGGCGCGTAGCACCGACCCCGTCCAATGGACGGCCTTCACAACCGTGTCCGTTCCGTGGCCTTCGGTCTCTGGCGCGAGGCCGTAAACGAGCGCTCCGGATATAAGTCCGCCCAGCGTCGTGGCCACCGGCACAAGCCACAAACCGTGCGGACCGACAATCTCCCGGAGTACCCCGCCTTCCTGGGGAAGACCAGGTGGACGGTAGCCCGCTAGCCATGTAAGGAAAAAATGCTCGGTGACGCGCAACATCCACATGAAGAGTTGGGCGCCCAAGCCTCCAACGACGCCCAATATCACAGAATCGAGCAGGAGTCGCGGCTTGTCTCCAGTGCGCATCTTGGCTTTTTACCACTATTTCGGCCGCACCGGCGCCAAATACTCGAGGAAACTCACTCGTAAAGCGCGCGCGATGGCCGTCTAATTCGGGTGCTTTGAACGCGACCTACTTGGGAAATGACTCTGCCGGACGGAGATTTCGCGAACGGAATCGGGGCGCTTGTCATTCTTGCCGAACCGTGGCAAGCTCTCTGGGTCAGGCAAGATCCCAAGGCGGGTTCATGCATCGGTCGAAATACCCTGAAAGACGCCGCACAGTCCGAATGACCCTCCAGATACCGTTAAAAGTTCGCTGCCAGATGCCGGAAGGCGAGGCCATAGATTTACAAGCTTCTACGCAATTTGTCAGCGCGCACGGAGCCCTCATCGTGATGGATGCACCGCTTTTGCCAGGGCAGATGGTCCGCGTTTTCAATGAGATGACCTCCGACTCCGTCGAGTGTCTTGTGACTTCGGTCCGCGAAAAGCAGGAGCGTCGATTCATTGGGGTTAGTTTTGCGAGTCCCAAAAATGACTTCTGGCACGTCGTCTTTCCCACGGCCGGGACACGGCAAGCTGTTCGTTCATCGCGGACCGGCTCGCTTGTGCAGCCCGAAAGAAGTCCGAGAATCCCGCCGCGAGCCTGACGCACACTCGGCTGCTCTGCTCCCCCAACGTGTTCTTTTTCACTCGCTCTTTCCGCAGTCATCGGGGGATTCTTGCCGCGGCGGACGCTGCTAACCCACCCGCGGAGCGTAAACCTGATAGAGAAGCAGGTACACGATCACTCCCGTGACCGAGACGTAGAACCACAGCGGCAGAGTCCAGCGGGCAATCAGACGGTGTTGGTCATATTTCTCCAGCCAAGCTCGGCGGAGCGTGATTAATATCATTGGCACGATCACGATGGCAAGAATCGTATGGGAGAGCAGCAACGCGAAGTACGCCGGGCGGATCCAGCCATGCCCCTGAAACCGCACATGGCCGACACGAATATGATAAATCACATAGGAAACCAGAAACGCGGTCGAAACCGCAAAAGCTGAAATCATGAACGCTTTGTGAATTTTTATTTTGCCGCTGCGGATTGCCGCGTATCCGCAGGCCAGGAGGATTGCGCTGGTGCCGTTGAGGGAGGCGTTGAGCGCGGCCTGTGAAAACATGGTCTGGGTAATGTCCTTCCCGGCGAATGCCGGCTCAACGCGGAATTTTGTCGTAAACCATCAAACCGAGAAGAATGGGAATGTGCAGCACTGTGGCGTGCATCAGCCATTTGGCCCGCATGTTCGTCTTCGCACTGGCGGCCCATAAGCAAACTTGAACCAGCGCCGTGCTTACGACCAGCGCGCCGAAGAAATAGCGCACTCCGGCCAGTCCCATGACCGCAGGCAGAAGGCTGAGGCCCACCAGCGCGACCGCGGTGAGAATAATCTGTCGAAACGTGCGCCGTCCTTCGCGATCCACGACGGGCAGCATTAGAATCCCGGCGCGGGCGTAGTCTTCCCGGTACATCCATGCGATGGCGTAAAAATGAGGAAACTGCCACACAAAAAGAATCGCGAACAACAGCCATGCCCCGCGGTCCAGAGTACCGGCCGCCGCGGCCCAGCCAATCATCGGAGGAATCGCTCCCGGGAATGCCCCTACAAAGGTCGCCCAAACCGTGCGCTTCTTCAGCGGCGTGTACGCAAGCAGATAGCCCAGGCAGGTAACAATTCCAAGCGCGGAGGCGAGGATACCAGCCGTCAAATACAAATCCAGAGCGCCGGCCGCCGAAAGAATCACTCCAAACCATAGCGCTTCCCGGGGCTGAAGTTGCCCGCTGGGCAACGGACGCGAAGCCGTGCGCCGCATATAGCGGTCCGAGTCGCGCTCGATGTAATGGTTCAGTGTCGCCGTGCCCGCGGCAATCAGCAGAGTGGCGAATACAGTTTGAATGAGGTGAAGCCAATCCACCGCTCCGCGCGAGCCCATGTAATATCCCGCCGCGGTAGTCATCAAAACGAGGAAGGAAACATCCGGCTTCGTCAGCGCGACGTAGGCGGTTGCGCGCGAAGCCAGCGTCAGTTCCGTGGTGCGCGCGGTGCTCATCGAATCGTGGCCTGCCCCATCGTGGAAACGGCCACTTCGCTGGAGCGCGGCACCAATCGATAACACACCAGAATCGTCAAGATGGAGACCGCGAACAACAGCGCCCCGACCACGGTATGGGTTACCGTCAAAGCGACTAGGAATTGCGGGGGCCTGGGCGCTTCCGCTGTTACCAGCCGCTCCCAATAAGCGCCGATACCCAGGAGAAACTGCACTCCAAAGATGGAATGCAGAAGTATGCGCATCAAAGTAAGTTCGCGCGATCTCTCGAAGCGCTTGCGCAGAACCGCGGCCGTCCAGATCACCATTCCAAGCACTGCCAACGCGCCGGCGGCGTGCGGCCAGATGGGAATATCGTTATGCCGGAATCCCGCGCCTAGAAAGACTTGGAAGAAAATTACGACCGCGTTCAGCACAGCCAGCGAATGGATGGAAAGAGAACCGCGATCCTCCAGCAGAGGATGGTCCGTGACCCACCACTTGCTGGTGAATACGGCGATACTGAGAAGCGCCCCAAACATGATTTGCGCGAAGCACGCGTGCATCACCGGCAGCCAGTAATGCAACAGTCGAATTACAACTTCGCCGCCGAGTATCGCCTGCGCGACAATCCCGCCCAGCGCGATCACCGTGAACCAGCGCAGCCACCTGCGCTCCTCTTTGATCCAGATCAAGACGGCAAGGATAAGCGTAAGTATCCCCAGGACCCCAGCGATCACCCGGTGCGTGTATTCGTAGATGTCGCCGCCCGTCAGCGGCGACGGGATCCAAGCGCCGTGCGATTTTGGCCAGTCCAGGACTGAGAGTGCCGCGTCGTTGGAGGTGACCAAAGCTCCAGCAATCAGGAGGATTACCGTCCAAAATACCGTGAATACAGCCAAGCGATAAATGCCCGAATGATAGGAGGTTTTCATAGCGTCATTTTGAATGCAAAATTATAGCGCAACGAGAAATTTTCTGCTCTTCGTTTGGAAAAAATCCACTTCCCGCTTCAACATTACCGGCGGCCTCCTCGCAAGGGACCGACTCCCGGGTTATCGAATGGCGGCTGATGAAGTTTGAGAAGTGTGCAGTTCTCCGGACATTCCAACCGCTCCGAGCACAAGATCCTTCAACGCCGCGATGAAAAGGGGCGAATCTCCGACTGCCGGCATCATGCGGAATACCTCGACGCCGAACTTCTTCGCTTCCGCCCGAGCCTCGATGTTGATTTCGTGCAATGTCTCGATGTGCTCGGTCACGAAGGAAATCGGCACCACAAGCATCTCCTTCACCCCTTCCCCGCCGAGCCTCTCGATTGTGCCCGTCAGTGGCGGTTGAAGCCACTTGGCCGGCCCGACCCGGCTTTGGTAGCACAACAAATGCGTCACCGGCCAGCCTGGAAATTGCTTCCTTCCCTCTTCACAAACCAGGCGCACGGTTCCTTCGATCTGTTCCGGATAGGGGTCGCCCTTCTCCACCAAACTCATGGGCAACCCATGTGCGCTGAAAATGAGATGAACGCGGGAACTATCCGCGAATTGCCTCAGCACGGAGCCGATGCGCTGCACGAGCGCCTGAATATAGAGAGGATGATCAAAGAACTGGTTGACAGTTTTCTGTGGCGGACCATTCTTAGGTTCGCCGTAGACGCGCCGCCATTCCTTCAGACTGCTTAATGTCGTGGCATAAGAAAAATGCGGATAGAGCGGCAACAGCACAATTTCATCCAGCGGCCCGGCTTTTCGCAATTCCTCGACGGCTTCCGCAGTCAGCGGGTGCCAATAGCGCATGGCGATCACGGCCACAGCATCGATATCCGGTGTGAGTGCTTCTACCAGTGCTCCTCGCTGCCGCTCCGTCAGTGCTCCGATCGGCGAGCGGCCGCCAATCTGCGCATAACGGCCGCGAACCGGAAGAGAGCGCCGGGACGAAATAAGTCTGGCTAGCGGTCCCCGCAGGAAGCCCAGCGGCCCCATTGGGATAATGTCCGGATCCCGGAACAGATTGAGGAGAAATGGTTCGACGGACTCCAGCGAATCCGGCCCGCCGAGCTGGAACATCACGACTCCGACTTTCTTCCTGGCGGCCAACTATTTCCCCGGATTCATGGAATTCTTCAAGCGATCGATGTCGCGGCGTAGCGCCGCGGCACGTTGCGCCACCGTGAGATAGTAAACGAAGAAAATGGCCCAAGCCGCCATGTAGGCGGCGAACAAACTGTCGAGATTCTTCATCGTGCCTCCAATTCATGCTGTACCGTCTCAAGTTCGCTCCTCATGCCCTCCAGCCGGTACCGCTGCCGCAGCAGCAGCGTCATCAGTGCCAGCATGGCGAACCACGAAAAGAAAAGAACCCTATACATAATAGGATCAAGCCCCGAGCCCGGCTCGCCCATCACGACCGGCTGGGGGTGCTGATCGCGCCACCAGCGGATCGAGCCAAAAACCAGGGGCACATCAATAAACGCAAAGATGCCGAATAGCGCGCTCAGCAGCGCGCGCCGTTCCGGCTCTTCCACCAGCGTGCGCAAGACCAGGTAGACCACATAGAGCAGCCAAAGAACGAATGTCGAGGTGAGCCGCGGAGACCAGGTCCACCAGATGCCCCAAACGGGATGCGCCCAAATAGGACCGGTGACCAGCACCACCGTGGTAAACGCCAAGCCCACTTCCGCCGTCGAAAGACCCAGCCAATCCCATCGCGGCTGGCGGCGCCAAACGTAAAGCAGATTGGCGATGAAACAGATGAAAAACGAAGTAAGCCCCGTCCACGCGCTGGCGACGTGCAGGAACAGGATGCGGTAGATAAGGCCCTGCTTCGCGTCTGTCGGAGCAATAAAAAACGACGCATATGCGGCCGCTCCCAGGAGTAGAAACACCGCCGCCGCGGCCAGCACATTCTTCCTCATTAGGATTATTCCTCCAGAAGATATTCTCCGAAAAGCCATAGCGCCGTCAAAAAAACTAGGTCGAAAACCGCGAGGAAGCCAATTCCCTTCCACTGCACGTACGGCGAGCGGTCAAAAAGCGATTTGGTGACTTCCGTGCTGGCCACGAGAATCGGCGTCAGGACAGGCAGCATCAGCAGCGGAAGCAAGAGTTCCCGCATCCGTGCCTGGGCGGAAATGGCAGATAGCGCCGTTCCGGCCACGGAAATACCCAGGCTCGCGAGAAAGAATACCAGCACGAGCCAGTGCAGCACGGGCACGATGGACACGTTATACATGACGGAAAAAAAAGGCAGCAGGAAAAACTCGGTCAGCAGCAGGAACACCGTGTTTGCCGCGAGCTTGGCCAGAAATATGGCGAAGGGATCGCTCACCGAAAGTCTCAGGGCGCCCAGCGTATCGTTGTGCTGTTCGCGCAAAAAGCAGGGCTGGAGCATCAGCGAAGCCGCAAACAGGAATGCCAGCCACAGCAGTCCGGGAGCGAACCGGCGTGATTCGTCGGAGGTCGGATCGAAAGTAAAGCTGAAGAGTACGATTACAATCAGGATGAAAACGATCGTAGTCGTCAGCAATTCTCTGGAACGGAACTCCGTGCGAAGTTCCTTGCCAAACAAAAGGGCGCTGTTGGGAAACAGGCTCATTCAGGCGTCTGCGAACGTGAGTATCGAACGAAAGGTTGCGCCCGTGCGAGTATCCGCCGCAATAGCGCCGGCATCCAGCCGAATTGCACGCGTTCCCAGCGAAGAGATTTCCGATTCTCCGTGGAGACTCATCAGAATAGTGCGGCCCGAATCGCGAAACTGTCGCAGCGCCCCTGCAAACCACGCGACGCCCTGCGGATCGAGCCCCGTGGCGGGTTCGTCGAGAAGAAGAATGGCAGGCTCATGCAGCAAGGCGCGGGCTATGGCCACGCGCTGGCGCATGCCGCGAGAAAAAGTGCGCACCAGCGATGCGCGGCGCTCCGCCAAATTTACTTCGTGTAACAAGACCTCGACACGTTTCCGGGCCTGCGGCACTCCCAGAAGCCTTGCGAAAAGTAGAAGATTCTCCTCGGCTGTCAGCTCGTCGTAAACCATCGTGGCATGGGAGACAAAACCCGGACGGATCGCACTGTCTCTTTCATTGCCGGGCGTGCTCGAATAGCTCAGTGTTCCACTCGAGGGCCGCACCAATCCTGCCGCGACCCTCAAAAGTGTGGTTTTTCCGGAACCGTTCCGCCCTGCGAGAACCACGCACTCTCCGGGAGCGATCGTAACCGAGACCCGGCGCAGAGCCAGCAATCGGCCGTACCGCTTCTCGATATTTTCAAAATGAAGTCCAACCGGAGAAAATTCTGCCTGCGTCACGGATGAACCTCGCCACGGGACAGGTCGCGGCCCAGCTTCACCCTTCAGCCTCGCACAAGTTCACGCAAGACCTTTTCCGCTCGCGCCCGTTCCTGGTTGTAATCTTCTTCGGAGATCGTTCCTGCTTGGCGACGCAGTTCCAGCCGGAAGAGCGTGTCTTTCAAAGCATCCAGACTTGTGCCGACAGCCGCATCCATATCGGAAAGCTTTGCGCTGCGCGCCGTCGTCGCCGCAACCGGAGCCTTGGCCGTCTTCTTGGCCGCTTTTCCCAGCGGGCCTGCTGATTCTTCAAGGGAACCGTTCGCGACGGCCACAACGGGCCTGCGTGCGAGAAGAATTGCCAGCACCACGAATACCGCGAAGAAGCCGCCCACGATGGGCCATTTCAAAACATCCAGACGTTCCGGAGCCACCTGGATAGGTTCTCCCGCAGACGAACCGCTTCCCTGCTGCGCGTCGCTGCCCTGCCCGTTTCCGTCTGCGCCGGCATCGTTGTTGGGTGGCGGTGCGGTCCCGGAAACGCTAACGCTCAGAGTCGAGTTTGCAGCCAGCGATTCCCTGCTGTAGACGTTCATGCCCTGTTCCAGGCCGCCCGGTTGCAAACCATCGCCGGTGATCTGAACCGTGGGGGGCGCCACAACCACCAGCCGAGCACCCGGATAGACAGTCGGTAGTTTCACGGTTGCCGCATTGCCCGTGTAAGGCAAATCATAAGAAAACCGCACCCCGTTATCGCCTGGCCGAAACGCATAATCCACGCTGTAGTGATTTTTGCCTTGATCAACCGCCGTTTCCACCACGGGCATTCCGGACGGGCCCTGCGCGGCGACCTGTTTGAGCACCGCATTATGGGGCAGAGCAAATTCAAAAGTGGCGCCAGGGCGAAAATACGCCTGCGGCGGTTGGGAGTTATTCTTGATAGCGTATTCCTCGCCGACCTGGAGAGTGGCGCCGTTCGGCTGAAAAATCACGAAATGCGTTCCCACGTTGATGGTCTTGGGATCGCTGGAGGGATCAAAAATCTCGACTTGCGCTTCGTTTTGACCCGGAGGCAAGGGCTCGTGAAACATCACGCCGCGATACACTGCCCGGATCAGCATGGGCTGCGTCCCGATGGCGGGATAGTCGAACGTGAAATGGCCCTGCGCGTCGGTCGTGGTGTTGAGCACCGGCTGCATTCCGCCCTGCAGTTGGATGAGGATGATCTGGACGCCTGCGCCGGGTTTGCCGGTCGTGCCGTTTTTCACCGTGCCGTGAACCGTTCCGGCAAAAACGCAAGAGAACGGCGTTAACAGGCAAACGCCCACCACCAAATACGAGAGGAACCGCGTTTTCATTGCGTTCCCCGCTCAGACCCGGCTGGCTTCACGCCCCGAGGTCTCCGTACTTGCGAGTCGGTAATCTCGTCGATTTCCGCAAGCACCATCGCCGCTTCGTTCTCCAGGGATATTTTCATCGCTTCGTAGTCATTCTCCGCGTATTTTCCCGACCGAAACTCAAACCGCAAGTCCCGCAAATTGTCGTAAAGACTGTCGCGCCGCTCCAGCATTTGATCGAGCTTTGAGCGGCGTGGAGCGAGATCCGAAGCATCCGGCTGAATATAGAAAATGAAGAGCGCCGCGGCGAACGCGAGCGCCAGACAGGCACCCAGAACGGCCCAGTCCCCGGAGGCAATCAGGAAGGCTGCCATGGCTGCGGCAATGGTCAAGATCAATCCTCGGTATCGCGGGCAGCTTGTGCACGCGCCCGCTCCAGCAGCTCGCTTGTGACCGGGCGTGCGTTCCCGCCCCCGGCCACAGCCGGTTCGGGGACCAATCGCTTCCGCCACTTCGAGATGACACCTAACACCAGGGCGAACCCGCCGATCAACGCAAGCGCCGGAATCCACCAGGCCACGCGCCCAAACCCGGTGTGCGGCGGCTCGACGAGCACGGCTTGCCCATATTCCTGAACGAACGATTGGATGATGAGATTATCGGACTCCCCTTTGGCAATCCGTTCGTTGATTTCCTTTAACATCCCCAGCGCAGTGTCGCAGGGGCCGGAAAATGCGCCGCCGACGTGATAGCATCCCCCGGCGGAATCGTTGCACCCCCCGCACATGCATCTTACTTTCATGCCCAGACGGTGCGCGTGATCAGGCTGCTGCGCATCCCCAAAAGCGGACAAAAGAGGCATCGCGCCCACGACGCACAATAAAAACGCCAAAATAAACAGCACGGGTTTTCTAATCTTTCGCATTTCAGTCATGCCCTTCTCGAAGAGTGGATGACGGCGCCAATTTAGGTCCAAGTGGCTCCGCCACCGGCTGCTTCACGGTGGATAAGACCAGCACCGCGCGCCGGTTCGGAAGCAGTGCCACCATCGTGCCAAACAACACGATTACGCCACCGAACCAGATCCATTTTACCAACGGGTTCAGGTATGCGTGAATCACAGGCAGTTTGGTATCCGGACTCTGCCCCGCATAAACAACATACAAATCTTCCCGCAGCGTCGAATAAATTGCCACCATCGTCCCGGTCTCTCCGTTGGTATCGAACACGCGCCGCTCAGGATAGAGCATCATAAGTGGCTTGCCACCGGCGAGTACCTCCACGATCAGCCGGAATCCCGTGTAATTCGCTTCCGGAGTCGTGTCGGTGTTCTGCAGAACGAGGGTGTACTTTCCGATCTTCATCGATGAGCCGGGCTGCAATTCTTTCTGGACGTTTTGGTTGAAGGCCTGGCCTGCCAGCCCGATGAACACGAACACCATGCCCATATGGACGATGTAACCGCCGTAGCGCCGCGTATTGCGCATCGTCAATTCGATGGCGGACGTCAGGTAGGATGCGCCCGAGCGCGTTCGGATGACCCTGGCCCCGCGGTAGAATTCCATGACGATCGTCGCCGCAACGAAGAAGCACAATATAAAACAGACCAGCGAGTAGGGTTCGCGGTATCCCAGCGCAAAAATAACTGCGCCTGCCGCTAGACCAACGGCCAGCGGCCAAGCAAAATTTCGCTTCAGGCTCTCCAGCGAAGTCTTCCTCCAAGCCAGCAAAGGCCCAACGCCCGTTAGGAAAAGTAGAAGTAGCCCAAGCGGAATGTTTACCTTGTTAAAGAATGGCGCGCCCACGCTGATTTTGGATCCGGTAAGAGCTTCCGACAAAACCGGGAAGAGCGTGCCGGAGAGCACCGCAATGCAGGCAACCAAAAGAACCAGGTTGTTGAACAGGAAACTGGATTCACGTGAAACAATGGCGTCAAGCTGGTTCTCGCTCTTCAAATAGTCCCGGTTCTTGAGATACGCCACCAGGCAAACCGTCAAAATGATGACGAGGAAGCCGACGAACCAGCTCCCGATGCTGGACTGCGCGAAGGCATGCACGGAGCTTACGACTCCGCTCCGCGTCAAAAACGTCCCAAGAATGCACAGCAAAAACGTCGAGAATACCAGCCAGACGTTCCACACTTTCATCATGCCGCGCTTTTCCTGCATCATCACCGAATGCAGAAACGCGGTGCCCGTCAGCCAAGGTAGCAAGGAGGCGTTTTCGACCGGGTCCCAGCCCCAATAGCCGCCCCAGCCAAGCACGGCGTACGCCCAATGCGCGCCGAGTAGAATGCCCGCGGTTTGGAAACCCCAGGCAATCATCGTCCACTTGCGCGTCAGATGGATCCACTTCTCGCCCGGGTAGCGCGCCAGCAGCGCGGCCAGAGCAAAGGCGAACGGAATCGTGAAACCCGTATAGCCGGCATAGAGATTCGGTGGATGAATCCCCATCTCCACGTACTGGAGCAAAGGCGTCAAGCCGTTGCCGTCGGCGCGGGTGACCATCTGGAGAGCGCCGTGAGCCGCCGGAATGCCCAGCATCTTGAACGGGCTGGCCACAAAATTATTGAGGGTAAGGAAGAATATCTGGACGCCGGCGAGAATCACACCGACATAGGGCATGAGCTCCCCGTTTTTGTTCCGGTACGCAACCAGCACCGAAAAAACGTATATGGACAGCAGGAAACTCCAGAACAACAGCGAGCCTTCCTGCCCCGACCAAAGCGCCGTCACTTTGAAATAATTGGAAAGCGTCCGGTTGCTGTGCTCCACGACGTACGCAACGGAGTAGTTATTGCTGAAAAATAGATATTCGAGGCTGAAGGTGGCAATGAAAATCAGGCAGCAAGTGGCGATGCCCGCTTGTCTTGTGCTTTTGACGAGGAGCGGATGCCGCGTGAGGATCGCCGCAATCCCGCCTCCGAAGGCATACACTGCGCAAATAAAGGCCAGGATGAGAGCGAACGAACCAAATACATCCACGGAGACCCCGCCTCCCCCCGGTCAGGCCGGGCTCGTTACATATTTCCGTTCGGTGTTGCCGGGGAGGCAGCAGTAGCAGTTCCCCCCGGAGCCGCTGCATACTTGGACGCGCATTTCGCCTGCACAACTTCGGCAACGAAGCGCCCATCCGGTCCCGGCCGTCCCTCCACCAACGCCTGCGACTTATTCACGAAGAAGGTATCCGGCAGCGGGTCGTTGCCAATGTAGCTTACAGGCAGCTTTTTTCCTTCACCTTCCAGAACGAAATCCACGCGACCGTTCAAATGGTGAATGCTGCCGGGTTCCACGATTCCGCCCACGCGGATTCGTTGAGCCAAGGCCGCGCCGTGAAGAGTCTGCAGCTCCGCGATAGTGTGATAGTACGTCTTGCTCTCTCCGTATCCTAGCCACGCCAGAAGCGCCATGGATACCACGATCACACCGATTCCGACTCCAAACTTGATTTGCTTTTTCACGATTCGACTCCTACCGCAGGCCCTCGATCTTTCAGTTTGTGATTCTATCACAGCTGGCACCCGGGCACGCCCGTCCATGTGCCAGGTGATCTTGTCCTAAAGTACATCCCTGCGCTGTGATGCCCGTCACTTTCCACTACCAGCCCCGGAAAGAGCGCCGCGCAGATTTTTAGATGCACCGGAAGGATCGAAGGTGTCCAGTCCAAACGGTTTTTCGCCATCCAGAATCACTGGACATTCCAAATCAGCTTTGTTTAGCAGGCCAACGACCGGCTCTAGCTTTCCAGACACCAGAATCACCTTCTTGGGCTTCAGCGACCTCCGGATGCGCGCCAGAACAGAGGAAAGCCGCCCTGCAAGCAGCCTCTCACATGAAGACTCTTTCCCTTCTCCGTCTTCCAGTGGACACTCCAGCACATGCGCGAGGAAAAAACCGCAACGTTGAAATTCGCTTAGCACGGATTCTGCCGATCTACCCGCAGGAATAATGCCGACCGCTTCGAGTATGCGGCCCGCTTCACCCTCAAACTGCCCGGAGTATAAGAAATCTACGTCAGAAAGCGGCGAAATTGCACCCAGCAGAAGTGCACCAATGTGAACAGGCCGGTACCGCGTGCTCCATTCCAGGCGCTCCAACCGCCGCGCGATATGCTCAGGCGTGGCGGGCTGCCCGCAACCATCGCAGGTCAATAAATGTTTGGGTCGGGTTTGCAACAAGGAATCCTAGCCCACTAAGACTAGGGAGCGCAAATTGAGCATCCTGGATGCGTGTCTCGGCAGGCTGCAGCGGCGGCTGTGCGACGGGGATGGTTCACTGGTTTTTTGGGTCGCACAACCGCCGCCGCGCTGTGAAACGTGCATCTTCGCTTGTCAACCCTGAGGCTCGGCAAAAGTCGCGCTTTGTAGGCCCTCGCTGCACCACGGGACTGGAGAATTTCAGGATGAGACTGCGGCGTCCTCGGGCAGTTTGGAGCGCAGGCACCACTTCAGTTCCTGGCTCAACTCGGTAATTTCCATCCCCGCCATCACGATAAACTTGCAGCTCAACATTTCTCGCGGCTCGTCTTCGTCCGGAAGCTGACAGGAAACTCGGCAGTATTGGCACTCCTGATTCCAGCAAAAACGCCCGTAAGGAATCGTTTCCGGGCTGATGAATTGAAAACAGCGGAGTAGCGAGTTTCGTTCCGGGACCTGGAACTTCTTGCCCATCACGGTGATTTCAACGAGCTTTTCATAGGGGCGAAACGGTTCCGACATAATCAATCCTGTCCTCCGTGGACGGGCCCCCATTTGAGAGCAGAAGATTCCCCGAGCCGGATTACCTGAATGAATGCTCATTCAGAGTAACCTTCACCCAGGGAGCCGACAACGATTGCTCTCGATACCGTTGCGAATGTGCTAAGGGTGGGCCAGGACATGATCAGGACTTCCAGGCGCCGCGTTAATTGCCGAAATCGAAGAACTGCCCCATCTTGCGGAATTTCTCATACCGTGATTCCAACAACTCCTTCGTCGATTGTTGCGTCAGAGCCAGCAGTTCGCGGTCCAGCACCTCACCAAGCATTTGTGCCGCCGCCTCTGGATCGACGTGCGCCCCTCCTTCGGGTTCGCGCACGATTTCATCGACGAGCCCAAGTTCCTTCAGGTCGTTGGCCGTTATCTTCAAAGCCGCGGCGGCCGTCTCCGCCTTGGACGCATCTCGCCACATGATCGCGGCGCATCCTTCCGGCGAGATTACGGAATAAAAACTGTTCTCCAGGATATTGACGCGGTCGCCGACGGCAATCGCCAGCGCCCCTCCGGAACCGCCTTCGCCGGTAACCGTGACGATGATGGGAACCGGAAGCCGCGCCATTTCGCGCAAGTTTCGCGCAATCGCTTCGGCCTGTCCGCGCTCTTCGGCGCCGATCCCGGGATAGGCCCCAGGCGTATCGATGAACGTAAAGATCGGCCGGTTGAATTTCGCCGCCAGTTGCATGACCCGTAGCGCCTTACGGTAGCCCTCCGGCTTAGGCTGGCCGAAATTCCGCAGAAGCCGTTGCTTCGTGTCGCGGCCCTTTTGATGGCCAACGACGGCGATAGGCCGCCCTTGAAACTTTGCCAGCCCGGTGATCAAAGCTTTGTCGTCGCCAAAGTTCCGATCCCCGTGCAATTCCACGAAATCCGTGAAGAGTGCTCCGATGTAATCCAAGGGGTAGGGCCTCTGCGTGTGCCGCGCGATCTGCGCGCGTTGCCATGGGCCGAGATGGCTGTAAAACTCGTTGCGCAATTCGGTCACCTGCCTGCGAATCCGCTCCAGTTCGGCATCCGCCTCTTCGTCGCCGGCCAGTTGGCGCAACTCCTCGACGTCCTTCTCCAGGCGCTCGATCTCGCTCTGCCGATTCGCCTGGGCCGTTCCGTGCTTTGTCTTGTCCTTGGGCTTCATCACATCACCAGGTCTATCGACTGCGCGCCCATGCACTCCCGGACAGCAGCAATTAGTTCCGGGCACGTACGGACTCGCTGCTCCACTTGAACGGTTGCCATCGCCCCCGTTGCGGCAAAGAGATCGAGCGACACCAGGCTTGATCCCCGATAAGAAGAGAATATCTCTTCCAGGCGGTCAAGCAATTCCTCATTCAATTCTTCCAGCTTCACCCGGATGCGCAGTCCAGTAGCTGGCCGTTCCCTAAGTTCTCCCAGCTTCGCCGCTTCCTGCAAAGAGAGGCGGGTCCCTGCCTCCTCCACCTGCACGCGCACCCTGAGCAGCAGCGGCGTTCCAGCCTTGAGCATTTGCTCTAACCTTCCAAAGCTTTCCGGGAAGGCCAGCATTTCCTGTACCCCGGTCATGTCTTGAATCGTGTAGATGGCCCAGCGCGCGCCCTTTTTGGATCGCATCGGCCTCGTGCCCACGATGAGCGCCGCAACGGAGATCTCCTTGCCGTTGCGTTGCCCTTCGATTTGGTCCAGCGAAACGCACTTCAACTCCTGCAACCTCGCTGCGTACTTAGCGAGCGGATGTCCGGACACGTAAAAGCCAAGCATGGCGTACTCACTGGCCAGCCGTTCCCCTTCGCCCCAGGGCTCCGCCTCGCGCAATACAAAGGGCATCGGCGCGGGAGCCACGGCGCTGCCGAACAAGCCATGCTGCCCCGATTCGCGCGACCGCGTCGCTCGCTGCACGGCCGCCAATGCGTCATCGACGGACGCCAGCATGGACTCCCGTGGCCCGAGGGAATCCAGCGCTCCGGACTTGATCAAGCTTTCGAACACCCGCTTGTTCAAAAAACGCGCTTCGATTCGCTCACACAAGTCGTATAACGACGTAAACCCTCCCGCTGCCAATCGAGAGTCACGAACAGCCTTCGCAGTGTTTTCCCCCACATTCTTGATGGCCGCCAGCCCGAAGCGGATGGATTCTCCGACAGGTGTGAAATAGAGATCGCTTTCGTTGACGTCCGGCGGCAGGATCGAAATGCTCATGCCCCTCGCCTCGTTGATGTACTTCACTGCTTTTTCCGCGTTGCCCGTTTCCGAGGTCAGCAGCGCGGCCATGAACTCTACCGGATAGTGTGTCTTCAAATAGGCCGTTTGGTACGCCAGTAGCGCATACGCGCACGAGTGCGACTTGTTGAAGCCGTACCCCGCAAATTCCTCCATCAAATTGAATATGCGCTCGGCTTTCTTCTCCGGAACCTTGTTCGTTAGGCATCCAGCGGTGAATTTCGCGCGCTGCGCCGCCATTTCCTCCTTCTTCTTCTTGCCCATGGCCCTGCGCAGAATATCGGCCTCGCCGAGCGAGAAACTCGCCAGCAGATTTGCAATCTGCATCACCTGCTCTTGATACAGGATGACTCCGTAAGTTTCCTCCAGGATGCCTTTCAGCTGCGGCAATTCGTAGCTGACTTTCGTCTTCCCGGTCTTTCGATTGATGAAGTCGTCGATCATCCCGCCCTGAATCGGTCCAGGGCGATACAGCGCGTTAAGAGCGGTGAGATCTTCAATTCGCGATGGCTGATAGCGCCGCAAAATATCCCGCATGCCGTGCGATTCAAACTGGAAGATGGCAGTCGTATCTCCGCGCGCAAAAAGCTTGTAGGTTTCCGGGTCATCCAACGTCAGATTGTCTATATCCACCATCACGCCGCGGTTCTTTTCAATCATTCGCACGGTATCGCGCAAAACCGTCAGCGTCGTCAGGCCCAGAAAGTCCATCTTCAACAGGCCGACGCGCTCCAACGCATTCATGTCATATTGCGTCGTGATTTCATCCCGGTTGGTCTTGTACACCGGAACCACATCCGTCAGTGGCCTCGGCGAAATCACCACTCCCGCCGCGTGCGTCGAAGCATGCCGCGCCAGGCCCTCCAGCCGCAGCGCCACGCTCATCAAATCCTTCAGCTTCTCATCGCTGCTGATTGCCGCCTTCAATTGAGGCGCCTCCGCCAGAGCCGTCTCCAGGTCTATTCCCAGCGTCGGCGGAATCAGTTTCGCCAGCCGGTCGACTTCCCCATAGGGAATATCCATCGCCCGGCCGACGTCCTTTACCGCCGCCTTCGCCGCCATGGTTCCAAACGTGATGATCTGCGCGACGTTTTCCCGCCCGTATTTCTGTGTTACGTACTCGATCACTTCGCCGCGCCGCCGCATGCAGAAATCGATGTCGATATCCGGCAACGAAACACGCTCAGGGTTTAGAAAGCGCTCGAAAAGCAGGTTGTATTGCAACGGGTCCACATCCGTGATGCGCAGCGCATAACTCACAAGGCTGCCGGCGGCCGATCCGCGCCCCGGTCCGACCGGCACGTCCTGGGCTCGCGCGTAATGAATGAAATCCCATACGATCAGGAAGTAGCCCTCATAGCGCATCTTCTTGATCATCTCGATTTCGGAGGTCAGCCGCCGCTCGTATTCCGCCAGCGGACAGTGCAGTGATCCTTGCTTCGCCAACCGCTCCAAATTCGGCATGCGCGTCGCGAATCCTTCCCGCACCACCTGCTCAAAATAGCTTCCGGCGGTGTGCCCTTCGGGAATCGTAAATTCCGGGAATGGATTCGGGATACGTTCGATTTTGACGTTGCAGCGGGCCGCGATATCCACCGTCCGGCTCAGCGCATCCGGCAGCTCTCCGAACACCTGGGTCATCTCCGTTGCCGACTTAAAATAGAACTGGTCGGTGGCAAACTTCATCCGATGGGCGTCGCTCATCGTCTTTCCCGTCTGAATGCACAGCAGAACTTCCTGCGCGTGAGCGTCTGCATGATGCAAATAGTGGCAGTCGTTCGTGGCTACAAGGGGTATTCCTGTTTCTTTCGAGAGCCTTACCAGTTCACGGTTTACGCCCTGTTCAATTTCCAGCCCCTGGTCCTGAATCTCCAGAAAAAAATTCCCCTTGCCGAAAATATCCCGCAAGCGATAGGCGTTCTCCCTCGCTTGGTCATATTTTTGGTCGACCACCGCTTCCGTAACCGGGCCCCGCAAGCAGGCCGACAATGCAATAAGCCCCGCGCTGTGCTTCGCAAGAAGGTCGTAGTCGATTCTCGGCTTGTAGTAGAACCCTTCCAGGAATCCTGCGGAAACCAGCTTGATGAGGTTGTGGTAGCCCTCCAGCGATTCGCACAGAAGCACCAGGTGGTTGCTCCCGCGCGTGCCCGGTTCGCTCTCGCCACGCTCCGCACCGTTCGATCCGTTTGTTTTTTCCCCTCGCTCGTGGCGGCTGCCTTTCGCCACGTACACTTCGCACCCGATGATCGGTTTGACGTCGCGCTTGCTCGCCTCATTGTAAAAATTGGCGGCGGCGAAGAGATTTCCGTGGTCCGTGATGGCCACCGCGGGCATTTTCAACTGCGATGCTTTGTCGAGCAGCTCCGACGTTTCGCACGCTCCGTCGAGCAGGCTGTAATCCGTATGTACGTGCAGATGGACGAACTGCGGTTGACCCATGGACCTCGATTCTAAGACTCTGGCGCGAGAATTGCGAATCGCATTCTTGGCAATTTTCGGCGGGACTATTCCGCCCTCGCGAATTATTTCCGTCCGCTTTTCTTTTTCCCCGATGGGGCGTGCTTCGCCGCTTCCCGGGCTGCTTTATGTTTCGCGGCTTGCTTTAGCAGCTCTGGATGATTCTTGTGCGCTTGCCCGCCCGCCCCCTTGGCTACCGCTTCCTTCTCGGCCGCTCCGCTCGCCGCTGCCCCGGCCGGCCTCTCTCCGCCCTTTGCGGCCTTCTTTTCTTTCTCTTTCTTCTTTGGCTGCTCCTTGATTCCAGATAACTTGCGCAAGATCTTCTGCCGTTCTTCCGGAGTCTTTCCCCGTCCTGCGAGCTGCATGGCGAACACCTGTTCGACTATCGCGTCGAACTTCGCTCCGTGCGCGTATCCCAAGGCTTCCAGTTCACTCCCCACCAAAGGCAGCGATGCACGGATCGGCCTCCACTTGTGCAGATAGGCGCGGATCTTCGAAAGGGCTCCCGAATTGCTCGACTCCGCCAGCACGTACGCGATCCGTTCCGCCGGAAGCTTTTCCAGAAACTTATACGCATCCGCCAGCGCGCTCATCTTCCGGCCTGTGAGTTCCTTTAGGTCGGCATGCACTTCCTTATCGAAGTTCAAAATTGCGTCTGCTTCCGCCGCTCTGAATCCCGCCTTGGAAAGAATACTGCCCTGTTCCCGTTCCTTCAGCCGCCCGAGAATCGCCAGCATCATCGCCGTGGCCAGCCTCGGTCGAAATCCCGCGGTAAACAAATCTTCGCGAACCTTCATCAGCCGCGCGATCGCCTCATAATCCGGGTGCCGCTTTGCCAGCACCGGATGGATCGCTTCCAGAAGGTCGTGCTCCTCCCACGCTTTCAGAACCACCGTGGGGCGCTCCTCTCGCGCCACAGCTCGCAGCTCCGCTCCCGCGTCTTCCGGCGCAATGGTGTGCTGCAAATCGCGCTCGATGGCCAAATCGAACCACTCCTGCGTACGCGCTTCGATTTTGAATCCCATTCTCGCTGCAAATCGCAGCACCCGCAGAAGGCGCACCGGCTGGTTCGTAAAACTGTGAATCGTGAGCGCTCGCACTTCCGCTCGTTCGATGTCCGAAAGCCCGTTCGTGGGGTCCAAAAGCAGGCCCCGCGAAGCTGGATTCAATGAGATAGCGATCGCATTCAACGAGAAATCCCGTCGTCGTAGATCTTCCATGATCGTGGACCAGCGGATCTCCGGCCGCGTACCCGGTCGCACGTAGTGGTCGTCTCGCGCCGCGGAAATGCTCCCCTCGCAATCTCCGGCAAAGAGCAGTTCCACCTGCCGCAGCTTTTCATCCTCCGAAAGGAGCTTCGCGCCGCCCTTCTCCAGTTCCCGCGCGATCTTCGAAGGATTCCCTTCCACAGTGAAATCCAGGTCGCGCAGCGATGCCCCCGTGACCAGGTCGCGGACGGTTCCCCCTGTCAAGTACACATTGAATCCCATCGCGGCAGCGAGTTCCTGCACGCGCATCATCGCCGCTCGTTGCTCGGGTGACAACCTGCTCTCCAACAAGAACATGTAATCTGGCATCGCTCTCCTTCACATTCTGGGTGCCCGCGCTGACCGCCGCGGAGGCAACCGCATTAAGGGCCCGGGACTCCGCGCATCAAGCGCGCGGATGATGCGCCTTGTAAATCTGCTTCAATCGTTCCTCCACCACATGGGTATAAATCTGCGTCGTGGAAATGTCCGCGTGTCCCAGCATCAGTTGCACCGACCGCAAATCCGCGCCGCGCTCCAGCAGATGCGTCGCAAAGCTGTGCCGCAACATGTGCGGCGTCAGCGCCACGCGCAGTCCTGCTCTCCTGCCGTAAGCCGAAAGAATCTTCCATACGCCCACTCGACTCAACGCCCGTCCGCGCCGGTTCACGAACAGGGCCGGGGTGGCCGCGCCTTTTCCCAGCAGTCCAGGCCTCGCATCTCGAAGGTACTTCTCCACCATCCCTACTGCCTTCCGCCCCGCCGGCACAATCCTTTCCTTGTCTCCTTTGCCGACGCAGCGAATGCACCCGACCTTCGTGTCCACATCCGTCACGCGCAGCCCGATCAGTTCCGACACTCGCAATCCCGTCGAATACAAAACCTCCAACATCGCGCGATCCCGCAGACCCAGCGCCGTCTTGGCATCTGGTTGCGCCAGCAGACGCTCCACTTCTTCCAGCCTCAGATAACCTGGCAATGTCCGCCGGATTTTGGGCGACTCCAGATTCAGCGACGGGTCCGCCGGGATGATCTCCTGGATCTGCGCGAATCGGAAAAAATTCCTCAGCGTCACCAAATGCCTCGCCACCGTCCGGCTCTCGAGCTTTCCCCTGTAGAGCCCCGCGAGAAAATCCACCAGGTCGTCCCGGGTCACTCCCTCGAGTGTCAGCTTCTGTTTCTGCGCGAACCCATGGAACTTCGCCAAATCGCGCCTGTACGCCGCGACCGTATTCACCGAAAGTCCTTTCTCCACCTTCACGTGCGTCAAAAACTGCGAAATGGCTGCCGTCATCTCCATCAATGCTCCGTGTAACCATTCCCTGCGGCTACTGGCTGCCGTGTGGCAATTCCATAAATCTCATGAATTTCACTGCAACGGAACAGCCATGCCAGCCCCAAATAAAGGGCCGTGGCGCCCGCGATCAGTCCTGAGAAGACCAGCAGTTGAATCAGAAAACGCGAGTGCACCGTAAACGCCGTGTAGCGGTTGCCAAACCAGCAACCTACTCCCATGATCCCGGCGCACAGCGAAATTTTGCTGAACGAACGCAACACCTCCCACGTTCCCATCGCCCCGTGCCGAACCCGGAATATGATGAAAAGCGCGAAAAAATCGAAAAAACTGGCGATCGCTGTTGCCAGTGCGGGCCCACCGTTTTGCACTCGCCGAAAGAAAAACTCTAGGAACACGATGTTTAAAACAATGTTGAGCACCAGCGAAATGGACGCCACTATCACCGGCGTCTTTGTATCCGCAGTCGAGTAGAACGCCGGCACCACCAGCTTCACGCTCGCCAGCGCCGGCAACCCGATCGCGTAATACAACAGCGCTCTGGCCGTCAGCTTCGTCGATTCCGCAACGAACTCCCCGTGCTGGAACAGTACCCGGATTATCGGTTCGCGCAAAATCATGAGCCCCAACGCCGCCGGCACCGTGATAAACGCCACGATGCGCACCGAAAACGCCAGGGTCTTTTTCAGAGACTCGTAATCCCTTGCGGCTGCCTGGTGCGACATCATCGGCATGATCGCCGTCGCCACGGCGATCGCGTATCCTCCCAAAACCAGTTCCATCACTCGATCCGCTACGTACAGCGACGCCAGGCTCCCCTCCGGCATCAGACTCGCCGTCGCGAATCGCGTATCAATGAACAAGTTGATTTGCGCGATGCCGATCCCAAAAAGCCGCGGTAGCATCAATCGCGCCACGTCCTTGATCCCAGGATGAGAAAACGAAATCCCAAAGTTGAACTTCATCCCCTTTCTCACTAGTGTTGGCACCTGCATCAGAAACTGCAGAACCCCGCCCACGAGAATTCCCACGACGATAGCCGTGGCCGGGTCCTTGAAGTACTTTCGAAATACGGCGAACGTAAACAGGATCGTCGCCACGTTCAGTACCACCGTCGTCGCCGCTGGCAGCCCAAATATATGAAAACAGTTCAATATCCCCATCGCCAGCGCCGCCAGCGCAATGAAAAACAGATACGGAAACACGATCCGGTTCAGGTCGATGGCTTTCGCCGCCGCAATGTTATCCCCTGCGAACAAGTGCACCACGGTCGGCGAGAAAAGCATCCCCAAAACAGTGATGACCGCCGCCACCAGCGCCAGCGTCCAGAAAAGTTTGTTGGCAAACTCCCACACCTCCTCCTTCGACTTCTCGCTCATATATGTGGTAAATACCGGGATGAACGAAGCTGTCACCGAGCCTTCCGCGACCAGTCTCCGGAATAGGTTTGGCAGGCGGTACGCGAGCACGTAAGCGTCCGCCACTGGCGATGTTCCGAGGAGAAGGGTAATCCGCTGGTCACGCAGGTAGCCGAGAACACGGCTCACTACGGTTACCATGGAGATGATCGAGGCCGATTTGAGGATATGCTTTTTATCGGTCAACGGCCGGTGCTCCGGGACCTAACCCTAATGAAAACAATAGGTTGACAGGAAAAACTCGCTTAACATAACATACATCTTGTTTATTCGCAAATTTCAGCCGTTACAGTTTCTTACGAACTTATTTCTTTGAAAAATCGCGCCCCAGCCTCTACTCACAAGAAAGTCGTCATTGTCCTTGCCGACAAGAAGCCCCTCCGTGGCTACTTAAACCCTTCCCGCCTCGGCCAGGCCGATCCCATCGACCTTCTCACTCCTGACGGCGAGCACCAGGAAATTCCTCTCTCCAGGGTTCGTTCCATCTATTTTGTCCGCGAGTTTTCCGATGACTTCGAGCCGGAGCGCAAAGCTTTCCTCAGCCGTCCCAAGCTCGATGGACTCTG
This sequence comes from uncultured Acidobacteriota bacterium, assembly GCA_963824515.1. Taxonomy (GTDB): domain Bacteria; phylum Acidobacteriota; class Terriglobia; order Acidiferrales; family UBA7541; genus Acidiferrum. The sequence goes on along the minus strand of CAWGPN010000001.1, from coordinate 339,887 downwards.
GGTTCGTCTTCGCTATCTCGACGGCGACACTCTCGAAGGCGTCGTTCCCAATGACCTTCTCTCCGTTCTCGACAACGGCATCCAAATCACTCCTCCCGATTTGAATTCCCCCACCGACCGAATTTTTATCCCTCGCACCGCCCTCACCGAATTGACCGTCCTCGGCGTTGTCGGCATCGCCCGCCGCAAACCCGCCGCCGCTGCTGCCGCATCTCAACCAAGACTTTTCAACGAGTAGCTTGCAGGCTGTACTTCCCTCTTCTCGCTGTGCGAGACTCGCATTCAGCGATAAGGAGCTGTCTTTATGTCCATGACACTCGGCGACATTGCGCACAAACTCGGCTGCCGTCTCGACGGCCCCGGCGATACTTCCATTCACGGCATTGCCGGCATTGAAAACGCCGAGCCGGGCCAAATCACTTTTCTCGCCAACCGCCGCTACTTCCCTCTGCTCAAGACCACCCGCGCCTCGGCCGTCTTGGTTCAGGACGGCATCAACATTGAGCGCGACGCTGCCATGCCCCGTCTCGCCGCCTTGCGTACCTCCAATCCGTACCTCGCTTTCGCGCACGCTATCGAACTTTTCTATCAAGCACCCCGCTATGATCCCGGCTTTCACCCCACCGCGCTTATCGCCAAATCCGCCAGGATCGGTGCTGGTGCGCATATCGGCCCTTATTGCGTCGTTGAGGAAAATGCCCACATCGGACGCAACGCCGTCTTGCACAGCTTCGTCACCATCTACCAGGGCGCCCGCATCGGCGACGATTTCTTCGCCCATTCCCATGCCGTCGTCCGCGAATTTTGCCAGATCGGAAATCGTGTCATCCTGCAAAACGGCGTTGTCATCGGCGCCGATGGCCTCGGTTTTGCTAAGCAGAGCGACGGCACCTGGTACAAGATGCAGCAGTCCGGCCCGGCCGTTCTCGAAGACGACGTCGAAGTCCAGGCCAACGCCTGCGTCGACCGCGCCACCGTCGGGGAAACCCGCATCGGCCGCGGCACCAAACTCGATGATCTGGTCATCGTCGGTCACGCCTCGCACGTCGGCGTCAACACCATGCTCTGCGGTCAGGTGGGCCTCGCTGGTTCCACCCAGGTCGGCGATGGCTGCATTCTCGCCGGACAGGTCGGCACTGCGGGTCACCTCTCCATCGGCGATGGTTCCGTCATTACCGCAAAAAGCGGCATCCCCAACGATGTTCCACCACGTTCCATGTATTCCGGATACCCTGCCGTCGACAATCGCCAGTGGCTCAAAACCGTCGCCGCCCTCAACCGTTTGCCGGAACTTCAGAAGCGAGTCCGCGAATTGGAAGCGGAACTTGAACGCCTCGGCGGCCATCCGCGCTCCTCACCTCATCGCTAACTCTTACGTTGCTCCGGGAAACCCGGTGGGCCGCTGATCCGGCGGCAAACCCGCCGCCATCGCGTCATGCACCCGCTGCCTCAGCACGTCGCGTTCCTCCCAGGTATACTTTGCCGCATCAATCGGTTCCAGAAACTCAACCAGGATCTCTCCCGGATGAATCACCAACGAGCGCTTGGCCATCACCCTCTGCGCTCCCGAACAAAGCACCGGAACGATCGGAACCCGAGCCTTAATCCCCAGCACCACAGCCCCCTTCTTAAATTCCTGCAGCCGTCCGTCAGGACTTCGCGTCCCCTCCGGATAAATCAGAAACGATTGCCCCGCTCTCATGGCCTCCGCCGCCCTTTCCACGCTCGCGATCGCGGATTCCCGGTCGCTCCGGTTGACGGGAATAAAGTGCGCCAACGTAAACGCCTGCCCCACAATCGGCCACTTGAATAAAGACCCCTTCAACAAGACCGCGATCCGCCTCGGAATCGCCCCCACCACCGCCGGCGCATCCGCCGAACTCGTGTGATTCGCCACGAACAAGCACACTCCCGCCGGAATTTTCTCCTTTCCCACCACCCGAACTTTCACGCCCACTGCCCATACAAAAAACACCACCCCCTTAAGCCCCACCCAATAAAGCGGATCCACGTGTCTCGTAACCAGCGTGTAGAGCAGCAGCGGTGGCCCAAGTATCAGGATGTAAAGCGAAAGGAATACAGCGATGAAGAGCGTCCGCAGCATGAATTACGCAGAACTCTCTCGAAATCCGCCCCGCAGGTCAAGCGGCACCTAAATCCCTTTCACCGTTTAGTGTACTGTAGCCGCTTGCGTCACGCCGCGGAGCAACCCATCTCGGATCTTCCGCGCATTCTCTCCAGCTCGGGGGTCCTCCCTTACTTGATAAAAGCTTTCCTTTTGTTCACCAAGAGGGAATTTTAAAGTTTTTTCATCCCCATCACGCCGAATGCGCATCTTGATCGTCTCTCCTGGCTGCCGTCCCCGCGCCCATCGCCCCAAAGAGCGCGGCACGTCTCCGCCATTCCACCTCACAATCGCGTCCCCGGTCTCCAATCCCGCGCCCTCGGCGGGACTCCCCGGGTCCACCGCCCCAACCGTCTCCACTCCACCGGGTCCGCGTTGAACGGAAAATCCAAGCAGGGCCCTTACTCCCTGTGTCATTTGGATCTCGAGGCCCGCAAGCGCCAGGATTCGCTGATACGGCAAAGGCTCCGCACCGGCCACGTAGTCTCGAAAAAATTCCTCAAACGACCCGCCTGCTACTTTTTCCGCCTCCAGCCGTATGTCCAGGCTATCGCGATACGTTTTCCCCTTTTTAGCGAAGTCTGTGTTCATCCCGCGCAGCACGTCGTCTAGGCTCTTTTGATTGTTCGTCCTGTCGCGAATCAAAATGTCCAGCAAATCGCCGAGCACTTGGCCCTTGGTGTAGTACGAGACGCTGTCGTCCGGTCCATTGTAAATCGGATATTTTTCCAGCCACGCATCGAGGCTCGATTCCTCCGCACTCTGCCAATGGTCCGCCGGGCGCGACTCCAGCTCGCTGATCTGCTCTCCAAGGTCGGCATAAAATTGCTCCTTGCTCCAGAGCCCGGTTCGCACCAGCGTGTAGGCCGCGTATGTGCTGGTCACCCCTTCCGCGAACCACAACGCCCGCGTGTACTGCTCCTTCGTGAAGTCCACCGGCCAGAGCGAAGCGGGCCGTATCCGCTTCACGTTCCACAAATGAAAAAATTCGTGTGCCGCCACATTCGTCAAATATTCATCCGAAGGAATTCCAATCGCGGTCGAGTTCGCATGCTCCATCCCACCGCCGCCCGCTCCCTTCCCGATGTGCAGAATAAAAAGGTAATGCTCAAACGGCGCGCCATCCATCAGCTTCAGTTCGTAATTGCAGATCCGGCTCAGTTCGCTGGCGATTTCTTTTTCGCTCCAGTCATTCCCATGCACCACGACGTGAATGTTCGTCGGCACTCCCGGCACGCTGAACTCTTTGAATTTTCCCAATTCCACGGGCGCGTCCACAATCGCGTCGTAGGTCGTTTTACCGGAATTGCACTGCGCTTTTCCGGGCGAGGTGCCGCAATCCATCTTCAATGCGCTGGCCTCGCGCCAATCGCTCGGCAAATCGCCGATCGAAAGCAGCGCCCTGTCCTCCGTACGCCCGGGGACATACATGAGAATCATCGCGGGATTGATAAACGCATGCTCGCTATTTAATTGGGTAGCGAATGGCCCCGGCTCGTCCCAGTACGTCGCATAGTCAATCCGGATCGTCCCGCTCCCCGTTATCTTCCAGGTTTGCTTGTCTATTTTTTCGATGGGAAGTTTCTCGACTCCGGCGTGGGCCTCGACCTGTTGCACTTGGCTACTGAAATCCCTTATCTGGTAAAGCGCGTTCCACGCCGGCATCTGCACCGTCAGTTCGCCGGTCACATCGGGGACCTTCATCGTCACGTGAAACAGGTGCAGATCCGGATGCTCCAGCGAAATCTCGTAGAGGATCGGCTCATCGCTGGGCTTACCTGCAGCATCGGCGGAAGGGATGCACTCAGTTGAAAAGACGAAGAAAAGCGCGCAGGCCGCCAGCGCGAGAAGATGCTTCACGATGGGACAGCCTCCGCTGGTTGCGCACTGGCGGGAGCGAGTTTCGTCAAAAGCTTGTCACACAGCCCGTCAAAACTTCCGTTGGACATCACCAGTAACACATCGCCTTGCTGCGCTTCGGCGGCAAGTTGCGCTGCGATGGCGTCGGCGCTTGGAAATATGCGCGCGTCCTTACCAAGCGCTCGCACGCTTTCCGCCACGGCTTCTGGCTCAAGACGGTTCTCGTCGACAAGCTGCTGCGCCCGGAACACTCCGCCCAGAACGACGCGGTCCGCCAGTGCCAGCGCCTGGGGCAGCGTCTCCTGAAAAATCTTCCGCCGCATGGAATTGGAACGCGGCTCGAGAATGGCCCACAAACGCCGGCCGGGCCACCGCGCCCGCGCCGCTTCGATCGTCGCGCGCACGGCTGTCGGATGATGGGCAAAATCATCAACCACCAATACACCGCGCACTTCCCCCTTCACGTCCATCCGCCGTCTCACGCTTTGAAAGCTGGAGAGCGCCTTCTGGAGGTCTTCCACGCCAATCCCGCGCCCATGCGCCACGACCATCGCCGCCATCGCGTTCAAAACATTGTGCCGCCCGCTCGCCGCCAGCGCAAACTCGCCAAATGGCTTGCCCTTATGAGTGACACTAAAGCGCATTCCCCCGCCGTCCACCGCCAATTCGCTCGCCAGCCAGTCGTTTCCCGCGGAAAATCCGTAGGTCTCGACGGGACAAAACGCCTTCTCCGCCGCACGCCGCAACGCCGGGCCAGATTGTTCTGTATCTCCCCAAATCACAGTTTTTCCGCGCCGCGGCACGAGATTTACCAATCGCTTGAACGCAAGTTCGTAGGTTTCAAAATCGCGGTAAATGTCCGCGTGATCATACTCGAGCGAGGTCACAATCAAATCATCCGGGTGGTAGTGAAAAAATTTCGGTCCGCGATCCCAGAACGCCGTTTCGTACTCATCGCCCTCAAGAATAAACTCCTCGCCTCCGCCGAGCCCGTAGCTCTTGCCGAAATTCTCAGCCACGCCGCCCACTAGGAAATTCGGGCGCTTGCCTGCCGTCTGAAAAATCCATGCGAGCATCGCTGTGGTCGTCGTTTTGCCGTGCGTGCCGCTGACGACAATCGAGTGCCGCCCCGGCAAAAACACTTCCTCCAAAATCTCCGGCATCGAGCGATAGGGAATTTTCCGGTCCAGCACTTCTTCCAGCTCCGGATTTCCTCGCGCGATAATATTTGCAATCACCACGAGATCCGGCGCGGGGCTCATGTGCGCCGCGTCAAACGAATGAAAAAACGAAATTCCCAGCTTCTCCAACAAGGTGGAAGCCGGTGGATAGACGCCAGAATCCGATCCTGTAACCCGGTACCCATGTTCGCGAAGCATTCCCGCCAGCGGCGCCATGGCCGATCCGCCGATCCCAATTACATGAACATGCTTCGCTTCGCTCATGGTGCTACCGCCGGTTCAAGTATCTCCAGTTCCCCTTCCCCGCTCGCTCGGAGACGGGTTCGTACTCCCAAAGGCACGGTCAACATAGGACGCGGCGTATGTCCCACCGCCGCGCCAAACGCAATGGGCACGTTCATCGCGCCAAGAATTCTCGCGCATACATCTCGCACCGAGGCCCCGCCTGCTCCCGGCGCATCGCATTCCGGAAATTCACCCAGCACGAACCCTCGCACTCCTTCCAACTTTCCCGCCAGCTTCAAATGCATCAGCGAGCGGTCAACTTGCCAGGGTTTCATGCCGCGATCTTCGAGCAACAAAATGGATCCGCGAGTATCCAGTTCCCAAGGAGTGCCCAGTGTCGATTCCACCAGCGTCATACACCCGCCCAAAATTCGCCCTTCCGCTTCTCCTCCCACCAGCGTCTCGCCGCGTAACTTCAATGTCCAGCCGCCATCTGTTTTGCCAATCGAGGCAAGCAGGGACTCACGGTCATAGCCCTTTGGCGCGCCACTGCCGGCGTCGAAGCCCGCGGCCAGCATCGGCGCATAAAATCCAACCCAGGCATAACGCTTCCATAGAAAGGCCTGAAGCGACGTCAAGTCGCTGTAGCCCAAAATAGCTTTCGGAGCATCGTGATGGCGCACTTCGAGGCGGTCCAGAATATAGTTGGATCCGTACCCGCCGCGAATGGCTACCAGTCCATCCACATCTTCGCGCTCCAGCGCGCTCAGGAACTCCCCCTGCCTCTCCGGCGCCGACCCGGCGAAATAACCCTCTGCCGCAAGAGGGGTGGAATCCGCCACGCCAAACCCCAGACGGCGTAACTCCTCGGCGCCCGCAACCACTTTTGCAAACTCCGCCGGAGATGCCGGCGCAAACGGCATAAGCACGCTACGCGAATCGAGTGCTCGCGGCTTTCGCACCAGCACCTCAATGGCACTTGGAGGCAGCATGTTCTCCCGCATTGCAGGGACTATGGCTGGATTCTACACACTACAATTTGAATTGCGTCAATTTCGCGAAATGCCGTGCCCTGCCGTATATCTCACTCCGTTTCAAAACGCGCAGCCGGTCCAGCCCGAATCGTTCCACGGCAAAACTTCCGAGCACCGAACCATAAACCATGGCCCGGCGAAGAGTCACATCGTTCAAGTTACCGGCGCCCGCCAGATAACCCATGAATCCGCCCGCGAAACTGTCTCCAGCACCCGTGGGATCGTGAGGCTCCTCCAGCGGAAACGCGGGCACGCTGAACACGCCGTGGTTGTCCACCATCATGGCGCCATATTCGCCCCGCTTCACAACCAGCGTCTTCGGGCCCATTTTAAATATATGCTTTGCCGCGCGCAAAAGGTTGTGCTCGCTCGAGAGCTGCCGCGTCTCGATATCGTTGATCATCAGGATATCCACGTGCCGCAGCGTCTCGCGCAATTCGCTGTTGGTCCTCTCGATCCAGTAATTCATGGTGTCCAGCGCGGCCAGCTTCGGCTTGCCTTTCACCTGCTTCAAAACGTCCCGCTGTAAATCCGGCGCAATGTTCGCGAGAAAGACATATTTCGACGACCGGTATTTTTCTGGCAGCTTCGGCTTGAAACCGGCAAATACGTTGAGGTCCGTCGCCAGGGTCACCCGCTCATTCAAGTTCTCCGAGTATTTTCCCGCCCAAAAGAAGGATTTCCCAACTGCCCGTTCCAACCCTTCCGTATCGATGTGCCTGCCGCGGAAAATCTCCTCGTCCTTGGCCGTAAAGTCCTCACCCACGATGGCCACGAGGCTCACCGGGGTAAAAAAACTTGCGGAAACCGCGAAATAGGTCGCCGCTCCTCCAAGCGTCCAATCCACTTTTCCGTAGGGGCTCTCGAGCGCATCAAATGCCACCGATCCAACGACGAGTAAGGACACTGGTTTCTCCTAAGAAATGTATTTTCCGATGATCGCTTCGAGTTTCTTCTTCGTGGCTTTGGGCACCAGCTTCATATCCGTAACCAGCGCATGCTGCAAGGCCGCGCCGCACTTGCAATTCCGATCGTTCGGCATGGCCCGCACGGCCTCGCGCAAGACGCGCTGCGCATTCTCCGCGTTCTGCACGAGGGTGGCGATGATCTGTGCTGCCGTCACCGATTCATGTTCCGGGTGCCAGCAGTCGAAGTCCGTAATCATGGCGATCGTGGAGTAGCAAATCTCCGCTTCGCGCGCGAGCTTTGCTTCTGTCACGTTCGTCATGCCAATCACTTCGAAACGCAACTGCCGGTGCATATTCGCTTCGGCCAGTGTCGAAAACTGCGGTCCTTCGATGCACACGTAGGTTCCCCGGCGGTGAACCATGACGCCGCAGTGCACGCTGGCGTCGGCAAGCACGCCAGACATCTGCCCGCACGTGGGCTTGTCGAACCCCACGTGCGCCACTAGTCCATCGCCAAAAAAAGTCGAAGCGCGATTCTTGGTGCGGTCCACAAATTGGTCCGGCACCAAAAACTCTCCCGGCCGCAATTCCTCCAGGAGCGAGCCAACCGCGCTGACAGAGATAATCCTCTCGACGCCGAGCAGTTTCATGGCATACACGTTCGCGCGAAAATTGATTTCGCCCGGCAAAATACGGTGGCCGCGCCCGTGACGCGCTAGAAACGCCACGCTCTTCCCTTCCAGCAGGCCGAGCACGATTGCATCCGAGGGCTCCCCAAAAGGGGTCTTAACGCGAACTTCCCGCGTCTTCGTCAATCCATTCATCGAATAAAGCCCGCTCCCGCCAATGATGCCGATTTCCGCTTGGGTCTTCGCACGTTTCGACTTCCCTGTTTTAGCGGCTGCCATTCTTATTTCTCCGTGAACTGTTCCGTGAAATCAACTATTGAGGTCTACCGGTTCGAATGCCACTTTTCCATCCCGCTCATGCAACGTTCCCGCCGCAAAATCCGGATCATGCCCGAACACCACAATCCATCCATCCCGCACAAACTCCTCAATCCACTTGCGCTTCGTCTCCAGTGTCGTCAAGGGATATAGATCGTACGCAATGATCCAGGGCAACGGCAAATGATGGCGCGTCGGCAGCAGGTCCGAGACATACATCAGCTTTTTCCCCCCGCCGCGAATCTGAATCGCCTGAATCTGCAAATTGTGCCCTGGAATCTTCGTCACCGAGATTCCTGGCAATACTTCGGCATCCCCATCCAAAAACTCCCACTGTCCAGCTTCCGTCACCGGCACGAAGTCCTGCGCATAGTAGCTTGCGCGATCGCGTTCCGTCGGCTTCAGCGCATGCTCCATCTCGGTTTTCTGCACTACATATTTCGCTTTCGGAAACGCCGGTACCGCCCGTCCATCGATCAACCGCGTATTCCCTCCCGCATGATCAAAATGCAGGTGCGTGTTGATGACCAGATCGATCTCTTCCGTATCCACGCCTTCTTTCGCCAACGATTCAGTCAGTGGGTCGTTCGCCGGAAAGCTGTAAATCTTCCGCAGCTTCTCGTCCCACTTCGTCCCATTTCCCGTTTCCACCAAGATTGTTTTTCCGTCCACTCGCACGAGCAGCGAATTGCACGCAAACTTCAGTCGATGCCGCTCGTCTGGGACCATCTTCTTCTCCCACATCGTTCGCGGCACAATCCCGAACATCGATCCGCCGTCCAGCCAGAAACTTCCAGCGTCAATGTAGCGCACTTCCATGTCGCCGAAACGCATCACGCAACTCCACATTTTGCGAGTAGCTCATTTACCGCCGTAAACGGATCCTTCTCTCGTCCCGCCACGGCCTTCGCCATCTCTTCCAGCCGAGTTTCTCCGCCAGCCCCGCCCAACACTCGTTCCACCAGACGCGACTCAATCAATCCCAAAAGCCGTCGCTTCCAATGCTCAACATGTTTCCGCTGTCGTTCCCCGCTCGCCCCAAAATGTTCTCGAAATCTTCCAATCGCTGCAGCCAACTCCTCGATCCCCTTGCTCTCCGTCGCCACCGTCCGCACCACTGGCGGATGCCAGCCGTCTCGCGGCATGACTAAGGAAAGCATCGCCAGCAATTGCTGCTCGAGTCGATCCGCTCCTTCGCGGTCCGCCTTGTTCAACACAAAAATATCCCCGATCTCCATCAATCCGGCTTTCATGTTCTGAATGTCGTCGCCCAGTCCGGGAACCATCACCACCAGAACGCAGTCCGCCAGCCGCACGATGTCGATTTCGTCCTGGCCCACGCCTACCGTCTCGATGAGGATCTCTTGCTTGCCTGCGGCGTCCAGCAGGAGCGCCACTTCCGCGGTCGCCCGCGCCAATCCTCCCATGAAACCGCGCGTGGCCATCGAGCGAATGAACATCCCATTATCGCTCGCGTGGCTCTGCATGCGGATGCGGTCGCCAAGGATCGCCCCGCCGGTATAGGGGCTGGTGGGATCCACGGCAATCACGCCAACTTGCTCTTGCTTTCTTCTGTAGTAAGCCGCGAGCCGGTCGACGAGCGTGCTCTTCCCCGTTCCGGGCGCGCCCGTCACGCCGGTCAGATAAGCGCGTCCTGTTTGCGGAAACAGATGTCGCAGCAACTCCTCCGCTTCCGGTTGATGATTTTCAATGGCTGTAATCGCGCGCGAAATCGCGCGGACATCCCCCGCGCGGATTTGTTCCGCCCAACTTTCAACGGTAGCGGCATATTCTTCCCGTGGATCTCTGGACGAGACCGGACGCATCTGCTTATTATCCTGATTTTCGCCAATTACAGGCAGCCAAAACGCCAGAAGCGTCTTCGCTGCTAAAAGGGGTTTTGATCAGTCACAAGTCAGCGATCACTTTTTCCCCAACATCTGCCTCGCAATCACCAACCGCTGAATTTCGCTCGTGCCTTCTCCGATCGTGCAGAGCTTCACGTCGCGGTAAAACTTTTCCGCGGGATAGTCCTTGATGAATCCGTAGCCGCCATGCACTTGCACGGCCTTCATTCGCTACGCGCACCGCCACTTCGCTGGCATAACAACTTCGCCATGCTCGATTCCCGCGTGAAGCGCACGTCTTTCGCGATCGGCAAGCCACGCCGCGCTGGTAGACCAAGCAGCCGCGCCGCTTCCATCTCCGTGGCCATGTCCGCCAGCTTGAACTGAATCGCCTGAAATTCGCTGATCGACTGTCCAAATTGCTTGCGCTGTTTGGCGTAACTTACCGCAGCTTCCAGCGCGCCCTGCGCCATCCCGAAGGCCAGCGCCGCGATCGAAATTCTCCCGCCATCCAGAATCCTCAAGCTGCCGGTAAATCCCTCGCCCTCCGGCCCCAGCAAATTCTCGCGCGGCACGCGGCAATCCGAAAAAATTACCTCAGAGGTGTCGCTGGCGCGCATTCCAAGCTTGTTTTCTTTTTTTCCGGGCTTGAAGCCCGGCATCCCTTTTTCCAAGATAAACGCGCGATTCCGTGCGATCCTTTGCGTTTTGTCCGTCACCGCCATCGCCACGCAAAAATCCGCGTAGTGCCCATTCGTCGTGAACGTCTTCGCGCCGTTCAGCACCCAGAAATTCGCCATCGCGGCGTGCCGTCGTCCGCGTCCCTCCCGCATCTGACCCCGCTTCCGGTTCCGTGAGCGACCAAGCGCCAATCTTTTTACCCTTCGCCAGCGGCGCTAGGTACTTCTGCTTCTGCGCCTCGGTCCCAAATTTGTAAATGTGATTGCTGCACAGAGAATTATGCGCCGCAACGATCAATCCAACCGAACCATCTACTCGCGCCAACTCTTCAATCGCGATGACGTACTCGATGTACCCAAGCCCCGCACCGCCATATTCCTCCGGGAAAATCACGCCGAGCAGCCCCATCTCCCCCAGCTTGGGCATAATCTCCAACGGAAAATGCGAGGCCTCGTCCCACTCCATCACGTGCGGCGCAATTTCCCCTTCCGCAAATTCCCGCACGCTCTTGCGAAGCTGCTGCTGTTCCTCGCTGAATGTGAAGTCCACGTGGTCTCCGGCGGCGCTTTGTCTATGGTTTGGCTGGCCAGGCCATTCGTCTCGGCTATAAGCAGCCAAAGCTGCGCTTATGCCTCCATTTTACACAATGACGGCTAGCGCTTCGTCCAATTGTGATGAGATATGTTCTGTTCGGAGCGCTGGCCGTCTACGCGCGCGCCCTCTGTGGCCGCGCTACAATCTCGCCCAATGCCAGCAGAGCGCTCTCGCAGCCCTCTCGATTCACATCGCAATGCGTCACAAATCGCACCGAATGCGCCGCCGTATCCAGTGCCCAAATGTCTTTTTCTCTCAACGCATCGCACAATTCCACCGCGTTCTTCCCCGTCCCTTCGCAATCGAAAATCACGATGTTACTGCGCACCTTCGCCGGGTCAATCTTTAGTCCTGGCATCCGGGCAATCCCGTCCGCCAGGAACCGCGCATTCTCATGATCGATATGCAGGCGCGCTGGCGATTTTTCCAGCGCAATTAATCCCGCCGCCGCGATTACGCCTGCTTGGCGCATGCCGCCGCCAAACATTTTCCGGTAAATCCGCGCCTTCTCGATAAACGCCGCCGACCCCACCACCATTGACCCCACCGGCGCTCCCAATCCCTTCGACAAGCAAAACATCACCGAATCCACTCCACGCGTCATCCGCGCGACGCTCTCGCCCAGCGCTGCGGCCGCATTGAAAATCCGCGCTCCATCCATGTGGACTTTCAATCCCGCGGCATGTGCATGGTCGCAAATCTCATCCACCGCCGCCGTCGCATACAGCGTCCCGCCCGCCATATTGTGCGTATTCTCGATGCAAACCAGCGCGGTCTGCGAATCGTAATAAATCTTTGGCCGAATCACTTCCTCAATCAGCTCCCAGGATAGAATCCCGTCCTCGCCGCGCGCTACCCGCGGCATGCATCCTGCGATTGCAGCCATGGACGCCAACTCGTACAGGTTGACGTGGCTTTTCTCATCGCAAATCACTTCATTGCCGTGATGCGTCCATACCTTGATCCCGATCAAATTTCCCATGCATCCGCTGGGAACAAACAATGCCGCTTCTTTCCCAAATACATTGGCCGCGCGCTTCTCCAAGCGGTTCACCGTCGGGTCTTCCCCATATACATCGTCCCCGACCTCCGCTGCCGCCATCGCCGCGCGCATCTCTTCGGTCGGCCGGGTAACGGTGTCGCTCCGCAAATCCACAATATTTTCCAAGCCCGTCACGTCGTCCGGATCACTTCGCATCCCACTCTTTGCAATCGTGCCCACGTCGCCCCATCCTCTCTTTCGTTTTCTCTGAGATCTCTGTGCCCTCGGCGTAAAGTCCCCGTCAAAATTCCGTCGCGGTCAATCCACGCAGAGCCCTCACCGCATCAATTCCACAAACACCTCATTCGAAACACTCAATCTCGTGGGTACCAGCCGGATCACGTCACCATCTCTCTGCACAAGTCCCGCCACTTCCAGCGGGCCAAATCTCTCTCCCAGCGAAACTTTGTATTCCCGCTCAATTCGCCCCACATCAATTCCGTCCAACTGACGTAATCCCAGGAACAACTCCTCTTCCAAAGCCGCCGATGCGGTAACTACTTCATGCTGTTCCACGGGCAATCGCCCGGCGACCATCGCGTTCGCATAGTTTGCCGAGTCATGCGCATTCGCCCACCTTGCAGTGCCCGAAAACGAATGCGCTCCAGCGCCAAATCCCAAATAAGGCATCCGCCTCCAATACTTCAAATTGTGCTGCGATTCGAAGCCAGGCTTGGCCCAATTCGAAATCTCGTAGTGGTGATAACCGGCCTCCCCCAGGAATTCGCAGGCTTTCTCGTAAGAATCCGCCATCTCATCGTCAGTGGGCACCGCCCCCGCGCTATAGCGCGCTCCACCTGCCAGGAGTTCCTTGCCTAATCGACTCCCTTCATCTACCTCCAGCAAATAAACCGAAACGTGCTCAGGCTCCAGCGCACGCAATTGCTCCAGTGATTCCTTCCAACTTTCCCGCGTCTGGCGGGCCAACCCCGCAATCAGATCAAAACTTATATTGCGAATTCCCGCTTGCCGCAAAAGCGGTACGGCCCGGTAAACATCCGCCCGGCGATGCATTCTCCCAGCCGCACGCAGTTCCTTATCCGAAAACGACTGCAGCCCAAAGCTGACTCTGTTTATTCCAGCTCTGACCCAAGCCTCCGCTTTCTCGGCGTCGATCGTCTCCGGATCAGCCTCCAGCGTTACCTCGCTCAGCTCCGTCGCAAATATCTCCCGAATTGCCCCCATCATTTCCTGCAATAGCTCCGGCTCCAACAAACTCGGCGTTCCGCCGCCAAAGTACACGGTATCCACAACCGCTTTCTCGAATCCCGCCGGCAGCTCCACGCCGGCAGCACGGCAGAAATCCCGGTGCCCACGAATCTCCCTCGACACCGCTTCGGCATACGGTGCAAACCTCCCCGCCGACACTACTCCTGTATGAAAATTGCAGTACGTGCATTTCGTCTGGCAAAACGGAACCTGCACGTAAATTCCCAATTTGTTCTTTGCCATGGTCATCGCAAAAACTTTAGCATACCCTCGCTCCGTCTACTGATTGTCCTCTGTGCGTCCTGTCCAAGAAAGCCGTAAAACCGCATCGGGATCGCTCCGCTGCGGAGCAAGACCGGTCTTTACGTCGCTACTTCCTTACTTCTTTACTTCGAGATTTTCACCCAAATTTTCCTCTCTCTTGGCCCATCAAACTCGCAAAAAAACACGCCTTGCCATCTCCCCAAAGCCAATTTTCCCTCTTCCACAAAAATCATTGCGCTTGTCCCAACCATCGCCGCCTTGGCATGCGAATCCGAATTCCCCTCGGCATGGCGGTATGGCCCCGCTCTGGGCACCAGCCACTCAAACACTCCCTCCAGATCCTCAGCCACATCCGGATCAAAATGCTCGTTGATGGTTACTCCTGCCGTCGTATGCGGCACATAGACATAGCAAACGCCCGACTCTATTCCCGCTTGTTCCACCGCTCGCCTCACTTTGTCCGTCACATCGACCAATTGCGTCCGCCGATCCGTCTTCACTCGCACAACTTCCATCACGCGCCCTCCCGCAATCAGAGAATTCTATCATCTACACTTTCTATCGCCCGGTCTGCGGTTCACCGCCAGTCCACCCAGAGTTCACCTGCGGTGCATTGCCGCTTTTCCCCATTCGAGCGAAAGTGCACATCGTCATCCAACACGAAGCTGACTTGGCAATCCACCAAGGAAGCAGAACGGCGGGCCCGGCCGATGTCCCAGGTCAGGGCCGCCGTTCAAAACAAATCAGGAGGCAGTCGTGGCAACAGCCGTCGCAGTGGCAACCAGCGCAGCAGTGGCAACGAGCTTAACAACGCCAGGAAGTTTCGAGGACTACGAAAACTCTATCGCTCAAGCCAGCGGCGCAGAGCAAGCTGCCACAAACGACCGTCGGCGCACTTGGCTCTGGATCTTCCTGGCTTTCGGGGCCGCCTCACAATTCTATTTCGTGCACGAACTCCTCGCCGCGTTCGCTCTGTTTGCCATCGGCTTTGTAGCCGTCGCCATCGTCGTCATCAGCTTCTACATGTTCGTAAAGTGCGCCGAGCTCGCCTTCGCTCGCCTCGCCAGCATCCGCAAGCCCGCCATGCAACTGGCGCCTATCGCCAACGGCTCGCGCAAGCCGGCTTAGCGACGCCCCACCCCTGGTGGGTGTATCACCTATAATTCGCTCAGGCGAATTTGACTAGCTCTCTTGCTGCGGTGGCCCACGATAAGAATGACGGCGCCTTCTCACCACTACGCGTCTGAACGTGGTATTTTGTTCTCTCCCGGTGCTTGATGCTCTGCCTCAGAAAAATCCTTCTTCCGATTGATTTTCCCCACACTGCTCTCCCCGTCATTCATCAAGCGGCCACGCTCGCCCGCCATTTCCATTCCGAAATCATCGCCGTTCATGTAGTCACAGACCGCAGCCGCGCCGTTGGCATTCCGTCTGTTGGCCGCGTTCCCGCTGGCTGGAACATGCTCGACGAAATCCTGAAAATCGCCCGCCAAAGTGGCGATTCGATTCTTCAGCCCGATCTCGAGGGCCTCTCCATCCGCGCCAGACTTCTCGATGGCGATCCTCCCACGGCCCTCATGGAGTCCGCCGACCGCGAAAATGCCGATCTCATCATGCTTCCTTCACACGGTTACACCTTCGACCAATTCCTCATGGGGACCGTCCCCGCCAACATCCTTTACGCCACGAATTGCCCCGTCTGGACCGGCGGCCACGCCACGGACGCTCCTCCGCAGAAATACGCCATTCGCAGCGTCCTTTGCGCCGTTGATTTCCGCGCCCACAATCGCGCCACCGTTTCCTGGGCCTCGCAGTTGGCCCAAGATTTCGGCGCCCGCCTCACCCTCGCTTACGTCACCGCTAGCTTCGAATCCTGGGGCCCTGGCGGCGATTATGAGAATCCCCTCTGGAAAAAGGAACTCGTTGGCGACGCCTCCGAACACATGGCCGCCCTCCAAAAAGAAATGGGCACCAACGCCGAAGTTTTCATCGGCAGCGGCGACATCCCTAAAGCCCTCAGCCAGGCCGCCCAGCAATCCCAAGCCGATGTTCTCGTCACCGGCTTCCAGCCCTACGGCGGCTACCTCAAAACCCACGGCTACGCCGTAATCACCGCCCTCCCCATCCCCGTCCTCAGCATCTGACCGTCACCGCCCTTCCCGCCCTCGCTCCTTCGTCCCGCCGGCTCTGCCCCACCTTCGCAACAGCCCTCCTCCTAAACCTCCGCCGTGTCCGGTCATCATGTAGGGTCATCCTTCCGAGGATGACCTTCTTTTCTTCGCCTCTCCGATCAGCAGGTGCACATGCTCCGGCATCACCACGGATCCGACGAGAAGAAAAGGCACAGAATTTTTTCCGGGCCACTCGGCAAACGCTGCCTCCGCTCGCGGGGCTTCTCAAATCACATGTCTCAGGTAGAATCTCCGGCAACGCAGCCCTTGCCCAATACGGCTTCTGCTAGAAGCCGCTCATGCAAATCCGTCTTGCCAGCGTCATGGTGGAAAACCAGGACCACTCAACAACTCACGGAATCCGCAGAATCTTGTGCTCTTTCATCTTTGCGCTCGCGGAAAGCTTCTGCAGGTCTTTCAAACCGCCCATGCCCCAGCTTGCCAGGAACGGCAGAAAGCACAACTCGCGCGATTGCAGCGTCTTATGCGGATAAAGCAGAGACTCGAGGAACTCCTGGTGCGCGGCAATCAGCCCAGCCTTCTGCGCCTGTGCTTTCCCCACCTTGCGTTTCAATTTCTCTAGCTGGAACGCGATCTTTTTCAGCGCCGTTTCCGCGGCTCCGCCCAGCGTCGGATCGAGCCGCACAATCTGCTTCTTCAATTTCAAAAGCGTCTTCGCCGACTCTTTTATCGTCTTCTCAAAAGTTTTGTCCAGCGCTGGCGGCACGCTGGCCATCTCCATTTTGCGTCGCAACTCTTGCGAACCGCGCCACAAGTCCTCGACCTTCAGGCCGTAGCGCTTTAGCAGCTTTTCCGCCTTCGCATCCAGAATGGTGTACGACGCCCGCGGCAGAATCACCGTCATGCGTCCCAGCAGTTTTTTGTAAATCACTTCTGCTTGCGCGAAATACGCAATCTCCGCCGGTCCTCCGATGTACGTCGCCGTCGGCAAAAGATAATCCTGAAGCACCGGACGGAGGAGCGCATTGGGACTGAAATTCTCCGGCTCGGCCTGCACCACCCGGACCAAATCCTCTTTCGTCCAGCTCTGCTCGCCGCAAGTGAATTTTCCGCCGGTAAACCCAATGGGCTGTCGCACGCCAGTGCCAATCTTGAAAAGCAATGTGCTTCGCGCCGTCACTTTCACTTGCGCCGCGAAACCGGCCTTTTCCAATTCCTTTCCACGAGCGAGCAGCGCTTCGTTCAATTCATCGCGCTCTTCCGCTGCTCTGCTCAGAACTTTCCCGGCGACGCGATGCAATCGCGCGTCCAGCGGATCGAGCAGAATCAGCCCCTGTTCCGCAAACAATCGCGCGAACAGTTTTCCAAACGCGCTTCCGTATGTTTCCTGCGCCGTAAAACTCTCGCGGAAAATTGCCGCGACAAACTCTCCTCCGGCGGCCTGCAAAATCTCCGCCGCCTCATCAACCATTTCCTGCACTTGCGGCCCCAGCGCAATCTTCCCCACCGGCAATCCCGCGTCGCCATTCCCAGGCAGTTCAAACCTCTTCAGCTTCCCGTTGTGGAACCACGTCGACGAACGTACTTCCTCGAGATCGTGGTCTTCCGTGGCCATCCAGAAAACCGGGACAGCATCAATCCCCGCACGCGTGAATTCGTGCGCGATCTGGATCGCGCTGACCGCTTTGTACACCGCGTATGCCGGACCGCCAAACAATCCGACCTGCTGCCCGCTCACTACTACCGCTGCCCCCTTGGCAAAACGCGCCAAATTTTCATGCGTAGCCTCGCCCGCACCGACGGCCGCATTTTGCTCGGTCAGAATTGCGGCTACTTCTGCTCTTCGTTCGCGCGGATACGCGAGCGACCTGGCTGCTTTCTTTGCCGCCTGGATGGTTGGAGGATGCCCGTAGAACTGCTTGACGGAGGAAAAATGTTCGAGGAATTGGATAAATAGCTTCGACTGGTGCGGGAGCTGGCGAAACGGCAGGCTTCGACATTCCATCGGCAATTAGATGATACCGGGAGCCTTTCGTCACAGCAAACTTTGGAACCCGCCCGGCGAGCGAAGTCCGAAGATCGAGCCGTCCATTCAGCCGTCGGAGGGGTCTTTCGCTTAGACGGAAACGGCCCCGAAAAGGCGAGCGGATTCCGCGGCAGGCTGCCCGACGTGCATTTTCGCAATAAGGCTTCGGATCGCCAGCTTTTGGTCATCGTTGGGTGGCAGCAGCGGAAGCCGTGGCTCGCCGCCGCGGTAGCCGGCTTGGTCCATGGCATACTTCACGCCGGGAATGCCGTTTTGCGAGACGATGAGCTTGGAAGCCGGCAAAATCGATGCTTGCAGCTCGCGAGCCTTATCGAGGTCGCCGGCTCGGGCGGCATCACAAAGCGCGACGCACAGTTCCGGGAGCGCGCTGGCCAGGGCAAGAATCGAGCCGACCGCGCCAAGGATTATCGAGGGAAACATCATGCTCGCCGAGCCCACGAGCACTTGAAAGGAGGACGGAACGGCGGCCAATATTTCCGCGGCACGCTGTACGTTTCCGGAACTCTCTTTGATGCCGATGATATTGGGATGCGCCGAAAGCACACCAACTTCCGGGGCTTCAAGAGCCACGCCCGTGAATTGCGGCACGGAATAAAGCATCACGGGAATCGGAGAAGCGTCGGCAACGCGGCGATAATGAGCGACGTAATTTTCCGGTTTATACGCCGGCCTGTAGTAGTACGGCGTCTTGACCAGCGCGACCTGAAAGCCAAGTTCGGCGGCGCGCTTGGTGCGGTCGATAGTTTCCTCCGTGGACTCCGCACCGGTGCCCGCGATGAGCAGTTTTCCGGGCGCGGCGGCTTCCTTCACCGCAATGAGGACGGCGTCGACTTCCTTCCGCGAAAGCAGCACGGATTCGCCAGTCGAACCAATGGCGACGTAGCCCGCAAGACCTGTCGAGTTGTACTTGCGGATGTTGTGCTTGATGCCGTCGACGGAGACGGAGCCATCCGCCGCGAAGGGAGTGGTGAGCGCGGGAAAAACACCGGAAAGATTCATGGTCATTCTCCTAAGCCCTTACCGGGCTAGTCTCTTGAGCCGCCGCTGCCTGAGGCAGCTAGCTGGCCACGATGCAAATCCTGAAGAGCTGCGACTTCCGTGCCCTGATCGAGCAGCGCGCGAATTCCGCGCGCCGCGGCATGGGCCGCCGCAAGCGTCGTGATACACGGAATGTTATAGCGAATCGCGGCGCGGCGGATGGATTTTTCGTCGTAGAAGGATTCGCGGCCGAGCGGCGTGTTGATGACCAGATCGATTTTTCCGGTTTTGACAAGGTCGACGATGTTCGGCCGGCCTTCATTCACTTTGAAGACAGCTTCGGCCGGAATGCCGGCGGCTTCCAGGGCCGCCGCGGTGCCGCGTGTGGCAAGCAGGCGGAAGCCAAGCTCGTGCAATTCATTTCCGAGGGTTGCCAAGTGTCTCTTGTCGCGATCATTGACGCTAAGAAAAATGGTGCCCTTGCGGGGAAGCCGCTGCCCGGCGGCCAGCTGCGCTTTCGCGAAGGCCAGTCCGTAGGAAGTGGAAATGCCCATGACCTCGCCGGTGGAGCGCATCTCTGGACCTAGAATCGTATCCACGCCGCGAAATTTGTTGAACGGGAAGACCGGCGATTTCACCGAGTAGTATTCGTGCACAGCAATTTCGGCGATGCCATTGTGATGCACAAGAGGCAGTTCCATGCCGGCAAGTTTTTTACCGGCCATTAAGCGTGCAGCGACCTTAGCGAGCGGCACGCCAGTGGCCTTGCTGACGTACGGAACGGTCCGCGACGCGCGCGGATTTACTTCGAGGACATAGACTGTCTCACGCTGAATGGCGTACTGAACGTTCATAAGCCCGATGACTTTCAATGCGAGAGCAAGGCGTTTCGTGTATTCGCGGATGTGCTCAAGAACCGCAGGCGACAAGCTGACGGGCGGCAAGACGCACGAGGAATCGCCAGAATGAACACCAGCTTCTTCAATGTGCTCCATGATGCCGCCGATGACGACGTCGGTTCCGTCGGCGAGAGCGTCGACATCGACTTCGGTGGCTTCCTCGAGGAACTGATCGATCAGCACGGGCCGCGCGGGGCCCATCAAGGCGGCTTGTGCAACGTAGTCTTGCACAGTGTTCACGTCGTAGGCGATGACCATGGCGCGTCCGCCGAGAACGTAGCTCGGGCGCACTAAGACGGGCATGCCGATTTCGCCGGCAACGCGCGCGGCTTCTTCGGGTATGAGCGCAGTGCCGTTGCGGGGTTGAGGAATCCTCAACTTTTCCAGCAGCCCGCCGAAACGGCGGCGATCTTCGGCAAGGTCAATGGATTCGGGAGCCGTGCCGATGATGGGCACGCCATTGCGTTTCAGTTCCTGGGCCAGATTTAGGGGCGTTTGCCCGCCGAATTGGACGATGACGCCTTGCGGTTTTTCGCGGTCGACAATGGCGAGAACATCTTCCAGCGTGAGCGGTTCAAAATAGAGACGGTCGGAAGTGTCGTAATCGGTCGAGACCGTCTCGGGATTGCAATTCACCATAATGGTTTCGAACCCGTCCTCACGAAGAGCGTAGGCCGCGTGGCAACAGCAGTAGTCGAATTCAATTCCCTGCCCGATGCGGTTGGGGCCGCTGCCAAGAATCATGATTTTCGGCCGTGCCTGGACGTCGGCTTCGTCCTCGTCCTCGTACGTGGAATAGAGATAGGGCGTATACGATTCGAATTCGGCGGCGCAGGTATCGACGCGCTTGAAAACAGGGGCGACGCCGTAGCGGGCGCGCTGGAGGCGCACCGAAGCCGGAGTGCTTTTCCAGATCTGAGCGAGTTGCTCGTCGCTCGTGCCGTGGCGCTTCACTTCACGCAAAAGATCCTTCGAAGCGGTTTCGACCGTAACGGAGGCGGCGCGGCGATTCATCGCGACGAGCTCTTCGATTTGGTGAATAAACCAAGGATCGATTTTGGTGAGTTCGCAGATCTCTTCGCCGGGCAAACCTTTCTCGACAGCGGTGAGCAGCCAATGAATGCGATCGGGGCGGGGAGTGGCGAGTTTTTCGCGCAAAAGAGAGTCCGGAGTTTCCGCGGGCGCGCGCCAGGGGGCGTGGGGCTCAAGAGAGCGAATTCCCTTTTGCAGAGCTTCCTTGAAAGTGCGACCGATGGCCATAACTTCGCCAACGGACTTCATTTGTGTTCCGAGAGTGCTGTCGGCGCCGGGAAATTTTTCGAATTGCCACTTGGGAATTTTCACGACTACGTAGTCGATGGTCGGTTCGAAACAGGCAGGCGTCTTTTTCGTGATGTCGTTCGGAATTTCGTCGAGCGTCATACCGACAGCGAGGCGCGCGGCGATTTTGGCGATAGGGAAACCGGTTGCTTTGCTGGCGAGGGCGGAGCTGCGCGAGACGCGCGGGTTCATTTCGATGACGACCATGCGTCCGTTTTCCGGATTGATGGCGAACTGGACGTTCGAACCGCCAGTTTCGACGCCGACTTCGCGAATGATCGCGGCGGCGGCATCGCGCATGCGCTGGTATTCCTTGTCGGTGAGGGTTTGCGCCGGAGCGACGGTGATGGAATCGCCGGTGTGGACGCCCATGGGATCGAAATTCTCGATGGTGCAGATGACCACGAAGTTGTCGCGATGATCGCGCATGACTTCGAGTTCGAACTCTTTCCAGCCGAGAACGGATTCTTCGACGAGGGCCTCGTGGACGGGACTCATGTCCAGGGCGTGGGCGATGGCTTCGCCAAACTCTTCCTTGTTGTAAGCGATCGAGCCGCCGGTGCCGCCCAGCGTAAAAGAAGGACGAATGACGAGCGGAAAACCGAGCTGATCGCACAAGCGAAGGGCGTCTTGCGCGTTATTGACGAGAGCGGATGCGGGAACTTCGAGGCCGATTTTGCGGCAGGCGTCTTTGAACCACAGGCGGTCTTCGGCGACTTTGATGGCGCGCAGAGATGCGCCAATCATTTCGACCTTGTGCTTTTCGAGGATGCCGCTTTCGGCTAGCTCGACGGCGAGGTTCAGGGCGGTTTGTCCGCCAACGGTGGGCAAAAGCGCGTCGGGTTTTTCGCGCGCGAGGATTTCCTCGAGATATTCCTTGGTGAGCGGCTCGATGTAGGTGCGGTGAGCCAATTCCGGGTCGGTCATGATGGTGGCGGGATTGGAATTGACGAGAACAACTTCGTAACCCTCGGCGCGAAGAGCTTTGCAGGCTTGGGCGCCGGAATAGTCAAATTCGCAGGCTTGGCCGATGACGATGGGGCCGGAGCCGATGATAAGTATCTTCTTAATGTCTTTTCGTTTCGGCATTGGGAATTAGAATGTAGTCGTTTGCTCCGAGCTAGTAGTTTGCGAGATCACTCATTTTTCGCCGCCGGTTAGGGCGTCAGCATTCCGAAATAGAAACTTGCCATTCTCAATCACATAAAGAAAGCCCGCACAGCCCACCGCGCCCTTCTTCCCCGGCTGATAGCGAATCAACATTTTATACTCAGTGCCAGTAATCGTGGCGGCGAGCCAGTAGTCACCAGGCTGAGGCTTTTTGAATTGAAATTTGCCGTCATGTCCCGTCGTAGCTTCCGCGATCGGTGTCGTCAAGGAACAGCAATCAGCAGTCCCCGTGGGTGAAAATAGCCTGATGCGAGCGTGCTCGATCGACTTAACTTCGCGTCCACTGCTAGTGACGAGTCTGCCGCAAATCCCGCTCACCAAAACAGGTTCCGTTGTGTCCGCCGGGTTCCCGGAAATCGAAATTCCAAGCGATCCCAACAGGAGAAAAGTGATGAGCAGACGTAGTTTCACGTAGCGTGCTCCTTCATCATGTCGGTGAACTGGGTGAAGAGATAGTGGGAGTCGTGCGGGCCCGGCGAGGCCTCGGGGTGGTATTGGACACTGAAGAGGGGGAGTTTCTTGTGGCGCATACCTTCGTTGGTGTGGTCGTTGAGATTGACGTGAGTGATTTCAACGTCGCTGGATGGGAGCGATTCGGGATCGACGCAGAAGCCGTGATTTTGGGCGGTGATTTCGACTTTTTGCGTTAGCAGATTCTGCACGGGATGATTCGAGCCGTGATGGCCAAATTTTAGTTTGAAGGTTTTTCCGCCGAGGGCGAGGCCGCAGAGCTGGTGTCCGAGACATATCCCAAAGACGGGAACGCGCCCGAGAAGCTTTTGAATATTTTCGACGGCGTAGCCGACAGGCCCCGGATCGCCGGGACCATTCGAAAGGAACACGCCATCCGGCTTGAGATCGAGAACGTCCTGGGCGCTAGTTTGGGCCGGAACAATCCAAACATCGCAATGATGATCGACGAGAAGGCGCAGAATATTTTGTTTAATGCCGAAATCGTAGGCGGCAACGCGAAATTTGCGCGCATCCGAAGTTCGTCCGGACTCGCCCATGGATTCCGACCATGGAGGAATCGTGAGCTCGATGGAGCCTTTTTCCCAGCCGTAAGCTCTTTGGCAAGAGACGCGGCTGGCAAGTTCCTGACCCGCCATAGGAGGCAACTGTTTGGCTTCGAAGATCAGTTGCTCAGCGGGCGTGCCGTCCGTAGCGACAACGCCACGAAGTGCGCCGACATTACGAATGTGGCGAACGAGAGCGCGGGTATCGATATCCCAGATGACAGGGATTTTGTTGCGATTCAAATAGAGCTGGGCGGTTTCGGCGGAGCGCCAGTTCGAGGAGACTTGCGAGAACTCGCGCACAATGAGCGATTCGATGTAGGGACGCGAAGATTCTTCGTCGTCCAGATTCGCGCCGACATTGCCGATGTGCGGATAGGTGAGGCAGACGATTTGACCGGCGTAGCTGGGATCGGTGAAAACTTCCTGATAACCGGTGAGGCTGGTATTGAAAACGACTTCACCGCCGCGGCGCGTAATCGCGCCAGCAGCGCGTCCATTAAAGATGCGCCCGTCTTCGAGTGCGAGAGTGGCGGGCCGGTGCGGAACTTCGGTCAGATTGTCCTCCCTGCATGATCATCAAAGTATGCCGTGTATGACGCGCGGCGGTCATTTTTTGGTGCTAGCTTCGGTACTGTAAAGAGAGCCGAAATGGTCGACCGGCCAATAAGCGAAAACGGCGCGGCCATAGATATATTTACTGGCGACCGGCCCAAACATGCGCGAATCATTGGAGCTGATGCGATGGTCGCCCATAACAAAGTAGTTGTTTCGGGGTACCCGAATGGGGCCGAAGTCGCTCATGTCCTCGTACTGCGGAGGAACGTAGGGCTCCTGCATGGCGCGGCCGTTGACGTAGACGATGCCCTGCCGAATCTCGATTCTGTCGCCAGGCAAACCGATAACGCGCTTGATGAAAGATTTCGAGCGGTCGAGCGGGTACCAGAAGACAACGACGTCGCCGCGCTCGATAGGCTCGAAGCGGTAGACAAATTTATTGATGAAAATGCGTTCCTGGTCGGAGAGGAGCGGCGCCATGCTCGTGCCTTCGACTTTTACAGGTTGATAGAGGAAGACGATGATGACGAGCGCGAGGCCGATGGCGATGAGAAGATCGCGTGTCCAAACACGGATTTCACTTCGCAGGGAATGCGAGGGCGAGGGTACCGGAGCCGAAGTTTCCGGAACCGATGGAGCTAGCGGTTGGTTCTGGTCCGTGCTTTGCATTTTTGGTGGCCTTCTATTTATAGCATGGGGATTACAGGCCGCGCTAGATTCGATTTGTGCACTAGGTTAACGGATTGGCGATTCTGCCAGACTAAGAGGCTGAATTTCTCTATTGCCTGGAGCCATTGACCGATGGGGGTGATCCGGGGGTTGCGCGCGAACGGCTCATCCGGCAGAAAGTGCGTAGTTCAAAGTGACGACGGCGGCGATGACGGCGGTTTCGGTGCGGAGGATGAGTTGACCGAGGGAGGCCTCGCGGAAACCGGCGGCGCGGGCGGCGGCCAGCTCGTCATCGGTCCAGCCGCCTTCCGGGCCGATGGCGAGGGCGGCGGATTTTGTGTTCGTTGCGTTGCCGAGGAAATTGCGTATGGATGGGGCGTCACTGCGCTCGGAAAGCACGATACACAATTTGTTGCGTTGGGCGTCGAAGGCGTCTGGAGGTTTGGCAACAGTCTCGAGAAGCGGGACGCGGAGACGGCGGGATTGCTGGCTGGCTTCGAGGAGGACTTTTTGCCAGCGTTGGGAACGCTTCGCAGCGGCTGCGAGAAGGCCCTTTTCGCTGCGGGCAGCAGCCAGCGGAACGATTCTGCTTACACCGAGCTCAGTGGCCTTTTCAATGGCCCATTCGAAGGCGTCGAATTTCACGATCGAAAGGAGCAGCGTGACATCTGCGGTGGGTTGCGGTGACGAGAGTTGCTCGATCAGGGCAAAGTCAATGCGATTGCGCGCGACGGATTCGATGCGCGCGAGCCAGGCGGCGGAACCGTCGCTGAGTTCGTACAGCTGGCCGGTTTGGGCGCGGAGCACGTGGCCGAGGTGATGCGCGGCGTCGCCTTCGATAACGGCTGTATTACCGATGAATTGGTCGACGAAGAATCTACGGCGCACGCGAGGATTCTATCCCAGGAGCGGCACGCTAGCCGAAGATGTCTTTGACTTTGTCGAAGATGCTGGAATTGCGCTCGGCCGGCTTATTCTCTACTTTGAGAGAGGCGCCGAGCTGTTCGAGAATCTTGCGTTGCTCGCGCGTGAGCTTCGTGGGCGTGAGCACGCAAACGTGATAGTACAGATCGCCCTTGCCGCCGCCGCGCGGGTCGGCAAGACCTCTTCCCTTGATGCGGAAGACGGCGCCGCTTTGCGTGCCTTCGGGAACCTTTAACTTTTCCTCGCCGTTCAGGCCGGGAACTTGCAGTTCCGTTCCGAGAGCAGCTTGCGCGATGCTGAGCGGGATGGTGCAGTAAAGATCCGCGCCGCGGCGCTCGAAGAAGGGGTGTTCCTTGACGTCGAGGACGACGTAGAGGTCCCCTGACGCGCCGCCATTGGGAGCGGGTTCGCCTTCGCCAGTCACGCGGAGTCGCGTTCCGGAATCGACGCCGGGGGGAATGCGGAGCTCGATGGTTTTTTCGCGCTCGATGCGGCCCTGCCCGCGGCAATCGGGGCAGCGTTCGCGGACGATTTGGCCGGCGCCTTGGCAGGCCGGGCATGTGCGCGAAATGGTGAAGAAGCCCTGCTGGTAGGCAAGCTGGCCTCGGCCACCGCAGGTCTGGCAGGCGATAACGCCCGTGCCCTTTTTCGCGCCGGTACCGTTACAAGAGTCGCAGAATTCCTGTCGCGGAAGCTTAATTTTTGTGGTTACGCCGGTGGCAGCCTCTTCGAAAGTAAGCGTCATGTCGTAACGCAGATCGGCGCCCCGCTTCTTGCGCCCGCGACCTGAGCGGCCGGTTGAGAAAAGATCCTCGAAGCCGAAAAAGTCTCCGAGAATGTCGTGAAAATCGCGAAAGACGGTGCTGTTGAAGTCGATGCCGCCGCCCGCGCCGGAAAGTCCCGCGTGGCCGTAGGTGTCGTAGGCTTCGCGCTTTTGCTGGTCGCTCAAGACGCTGTAGGCTTCGGTGCACTCGCGGAATTTTACTTCGGCTTCTTCCTTGTTTTCCGGATTGCGGTCCGGATGCCATTTGAGCGCGGCTTTGCGATAGGAAGTCTTGATTTCCTCGACGGAAGCGGTGCGCGAGACACCGAGCACTTCGTAAAAATCTCTTTGGTTCCCTCTTGGCATGCAATCCCCTCAAAAGGTTTTGGTTCGTCCTGACGTGCGTTAGTTCGCTGCTTCTTTGGATGCGCCCCCCGGGTGAACGGCTACGCGCACCATCGCGGGACGCAGAACCCGGCCGTGGAAAATGTAGCCGGGCTGGAAGACTTGCAGAATCGTGCCGTCTTCGTGCTGGACGGTTTCCGTGCGGTCCATGGCCTGATGCAAATGTGGATCGAACTGCTTGCCGAGCGGATCGAGACGCTCGACGCCGAGACGGGCGACATTGTCGACGAGCTGCTTGTAGATGAGTTCGAAGCCCTTGCGATAATTTTCGTACTCGGCTTCGCGGTGGGCCGCGAGGGCATGCTCGAAGCCGTCAATAATGGGGATCATACTCTCGATTACTCGAGCGGTGTGGCGCTTGGCGTCATCGGCGCGCTCTTTTTCGATGCGCTTGCGGTAGTTGTCAAAATCGGCCTGGCGGCGCATCAGGGTTTGGCGCAGTTCGTTCAAATCGCCGGCGAGCTTGGCCACTTCGGCATCGGTTGCGGCGGAATCGGCGGCAAGCGTGGCTTCGTCGGGCTGATCCGATCCCGATTTTCTCGTTTGGTCGTCCATCTTGATAACGCGATCCTTGTCTGGCACTTTGCTGCCTCTCCTCTGAAAATAGTTCTTCAAATCTTGCTCAAAGCTTCGCTGAATAGCTGAGCGACGTAAGCGACAGCGGTCATGGCACGCTCGTAATGCATGCGAGTCGGGCCGAGAACGCCAAGGGAGCCTTGCACGAAGTCGTTCCGCGTGTACGGCGCGCTGATGATGGCCAGGTTCTCTCCGGCGGGCGAAATCTCCTTGACGCCGATTTGCACGTGCACCGGCTCCGGCGTTTCGATACAGGCGTTGAGAACGGTCACCAGACGATGCTTCTCTTCAATGGCCGCAAGCAATTCGCGAAGCTGCGCTTGATTGGCGAACTCCGCGGTACCGACGATTTGGGGCGTGCCTTCGACGTGCACCTGGCTAGATTGGCCCTCACCGAGCATGGCTGGGTCCCACAACGTGAGTGCGCTACCGATGATTCCCTCGTATTGCTCGCGGTCGGTAGCGAGTTTTTGGAGGAGGTCGCCGCGAATCGCCTCGAGGGTCCAGCCGGAATAGTGCCGATTCAAGAAGTCCGCGGTGGCGTCGAGCTCGGACTGCGCGAAGGGACGGATAGGTCGAAGAATCTTATCGCGCGTGTTGCCCCCGGGCGAAATCAGCACGACGACGACGCGACCGTCCGGAAGAAGCCACATGCGCGCGTGCTCGAGAACCGTTTTGCCAAGGGGCGGCGAAACGATAATTCCCAAGCCGTTAGATACCCCTGCGAGGACGTGGCCGGCGCGCTCCGTGATTTCTGAGGCCGTTTTGGCGCCGCCCATTTCGCGCTGGATCCAGTTCCGATCGTCGACCGTCAAAGTGGCCTGCGAAGCAATCTCCTGCGCAAAGAAGCGGTAGGCGGCAGATGTCGGGACACGGCCGGCGGAAGTGTGCGGCTGGTAGAGAAAGCCGCCGTCTTCGAGATCTGCCATGACGCCCCGGATTGTCGCAGTGCTCAATGTTTCTTCAAAGCGCTTGGATATGGCGCGCGAGGATACCGGCTCGCCGGTCTCGATGTACGTGCGCACGAGATCGGCAAGAATTTGACGGTTGCGCCGTTCTTGTAGGGCCGGATTCCTCATAGCAGCACTCTACGCTAAGTGCTGAAGAGCGCTACCTCTATTGTAGAAAGCGTGTCAAGCAGCGTCAACGCGGGTCGCCGATTTCGGTGACCGGACAGAGACGGTGCTTCGGATAGCGGCCGTCTGCCGGATACGGCGGAATATGGTTGCTTGCTTCCGCTTGCGAGTGCTAATTATTGTCGATTTGCGCGCGCTGCAGCTTGTCGGAATAATCCACGTAAATGGTTTTCCACTCGGAGAAGAAATCGATTGCGGCGATGGCGGCTTCGCGATGGCCATTGCCGGTTTGTTTGGTTCCGCCGAAAGGCAAGTGGGTTTCCGCGCCGATGGTGGGTGCGTTGACGTAGAAGATTCCGGTTTAGATTTCGCGCATGGCCGCAAAGGCGTGGTTCACATTGCGCGTGTAAATCGAGGCGGAAAGCCCATAGACCACGCTGTTGCCGACTTCCATGGCCTGTTCGAGACTGTCGAAGGGAATGACCGAGACGACGGGCCCAAAAATCTCTTCCTGCGCGACGCGCATGCTTCGGGGTAGCAATCGCCAAACATCGTGGGAGCGTGGAACCAGCCTTTCGCGTCTAATCGCCGCCGGTCAGGCGATTTCCTCCGCATCAGGAGTTTGGCGCCTTCACGCTTACCGATTTCGACGTAGGCATTCACGGTCTTGCAGCTGCGCTTCGTTGATGCAGCGGTCCCATGTGAACGCCAGAATCCAGGCCGTTGCCAGCTTTCAGAGCGCCTGCGCACGATCCACAAATCGTGAGGCAAATTCACTGTAAACGCTCTTGTGACCAGCCACGCGGCTGGCAGGCCGTGCAACGCTGGCCCGTTGTGCCGAACCCGCCCCAAACGCGCCCGTCAACAGCGAGGTCAAGGTTCGCATCGTCCATGCACCATAATGATGTTTTTGCCGCCCATTTCCAGGCTGCAGTGCTTAAACTCGACGCGCAAGCCTGGGAAACCTGACACGCCCGACGTCCGTGGAGCCGGTAAAGCTGACCACCGGCACATCACTGTGCTGCAGCCAGCGGATCGCCCACCTGCGCCGCCCGCTGCCGCCTACCAGATTCACTACGCCGTGCGGAACTCCCGCCTCGGTAAACACCTGAACCAGATGGTACGCAGAGAGTGGTGTATCTTGTCGCGGGCTTCAGACCACCGTGTTGCCGCTAGATCAGCGCCGGCATCATCTTCCACGAGGGAATGGCCATGGGGAAATTCCACGGTGTGATCATTCCGCAGACGCCGATGGACTGCCGGACGCTCATCGCGAACTTGTTGGGAAGCTCGGAGGGAGTCGTCTGGCCGAACAGTCGCCGCCCTTCGCCCGCCATGTAATACGTCATGTCGATGGCTTCCTGGACGTCGCCGCGCGTCTCCGCAAGGACTTTGCCCATTTCGCGAGTCATATCCTTCGAGTATTGTTCCTTCCGCTGCAAGAGCAGTTCGGCCGCCCGGAAAAGTATTTCGGCGCGCTTGGGAGCGGGGACGAGTCGCCATTTTTTGTAAGCTTCTTTGGCGGCACCAACAGCCGCCTCGACATCCTCGGACGTCGAGGACACGAACATCCCAACCAACTCGTCCGCATTGGCCGGGTTGCGATTCTCGTGGGCCTTGCCGCTGTGCGACTCCACCCACTCGCCGTTGATGAAATTCTTGAAGGTTCGAGGCGCGACTGCTGTAGCCATACTTCCTCCTAAGACGTCTTACAGTGCAGATCCATAAGTCTCTTTGTGCCTGCGGGCTCAAACACGAGGCAGCACCACGTGGAAAGTAAATTCTACCGTCCGCTGCAATGACCGTCAAATTAGGCTTCCATCCAACTAGCCTCGATCAACAACCTAATTCACTGAACCCCGGTTTTTGGAAATGTCCCATTTCGCACAGATTGTTTGACTCCTCTTTTGGTCGAATGGACATGAAATCTCAGAGCTCGGGAAACTTTAGCTACCGGATGCGAGGCACTTCGGTGCCATTCAGGATGGACATGAGCGGAAAAAACCTTCGAGCCCAACAGACGAGCCAGCGAACCAATGCGGAGGGAAAACATGTTTTCAACAAGGTGCTGTTGGCAATGCCCGATAAGGAATACGAGTTGATGCGTGGCGACTTGACGTATATCGACTTGCCGAGCCACCTCAGCCTTCATGAGCCGACACAAGCTGTGGAATTCGTTTATTATCCAAACCGCGGAATGGTTTCTCAAGTTGTAGTCACCAAAGACGGCCGAACCGTGGAAGTAGGTGTAGTGGGTAAGGAGGGCTACGTCGGGGCATGGTTGGCAGCGGGCATGAGCAGAAGTTCCATCCGCGAAATAATGCAAATCGGCGGCGACGGTTTTCGAATGAAGGGGAGTGCGTTGCAGCGCATTCTCCAGTCGGCTCCCCAGTTACGCGCGATATTGAACAGCCAGACGGGGCTGCAAGGCATGCAAGTCGCCCAGACCGCGGCGTGCAATCGCTTGCACGATATACAGCAGCGCCTCTCAAGGTGGCTGCTGATGACCCAGGATAGGGTGGATGCCGGCATGCTTCAGATCACCCACGATTTCATTGCAACCATGATGGGCACCGACCGTGCCACGGTGAGCCTGGCTGCCTTAGCCATGCAAAAACGAGGAATCATCGAGTACGTGCGCGGCGCGGTGAAGGTTGTAAACCGCAGGAAGCTGGAAATAACCTCCTGTGAGTGCTACGACGTAATTCGACAGCTAGAGGATGAACTCGGCTTGAGATAGTAATTCTTGTCAGTGTTGGATACCCCACAGACAGCAACCCCCCGCTATCGCTAGTGTTCCGGCTTCGCATATTCATTTCGGATTTGCTATGCGTTCAGAGGCAATGATTTGGGCAAGACCTTCCGTGGGCGATGAGAAAACGCCTGATTGTTCGCCTCTGTGCCTTGGAAGACGGGAGGTAGTCCGCTTCTCAAGGAAGCACAAACGCAAGGAGTCTTGAGACGAACAATGACGGCCGTACGTCGCAAACTGATCTGGGTCGAAGGCTCGGATTTTCAGGGGTGGGTCTGCTCCCAATGCGCATGGGTGTTCAACCCCAAAGGGCCACTCGTTGGCGAATCCATTGAGGAGATGAAGGAGCAGTACGAACGGCAGCGCGACAAGGAGTTTGTTTCCCACATCTGCGCCGAGCACCCGAGAACG
The DNA here is from genome assembly GCA_963824515.1 of uncultured Acidobacteriota bacterium. Taxonomy (GTDB): domain Bacteria; phylum Acidobacteriota; class Terriglobia; order Acidiferrales; family UBA7541; genus Acidiferrum. The sequence continues at coordinate 308,274 of CAWGPN010000001.1, read as the reverse complement.
ACTGAAAATCCCCGTTAATAAAACCGCCCGCGGGCGAATTACAATTTCGTTCACTTTCTATGCGAGGGCACGCGCCTTTAGCCTCAAAGCCAAGCCTGGGGGGAGGCAGACGGGGGACTATCTGGCGATCGGCCGAGCGTTAGAAACTGAACATTATACGAAAACAAGGAGATCGCCTTCCGGCGGAAGGCGTGTTACACTGTGTTTGCGCTTAATACCTCGGTTGTGTTGTGCGGTCCCTCAAGTTGAACTGTTGATCTGAGATTACCCGCCTGCAGGTTTCTCCGTAAGTCTTCAGCGTAATCTAAAACAAGACTGGCAATGCGAATTGCCGCGCTTGCACCAGAAAAGTGTGCGCGCCGCTCTCACTTCCGCCAGCAAGAAAGCAATACGAATGCAAAGTTTTACAGAATTACCGATCTCTGCCTATATGAAGGAGAGATTGGCACACGCTCGATTTTCGACGCCGACCCCCGTGCAAGCCGCGGCTATACCGCAAGCGCTTGAGGGCAAGGACGTGCTCGCCACCGCACAAACCGGGACCGGCAAGACGCTGGCGTTCCTGATCCCGGTGATCGAGCAGTTGCTCAAGAACAAAACGCCGGGAATCGCGGCGCTGGTCCTCGTTCCAACGCGCGAACTGGCCATGCAAGTGGTGGCACAGTTCAACGCATTGCGTGGCACGCAACTGGTGCCCGCAGCGTTGGTTGTCGGCGGGCTGTCGGAAGGCGCGCAACTCAATGCCATCCGCAAAGGTGCGCGCGTGGTTGTGGCCACTCCCGGCCGTCTTGAAGATTACCTCGATCGGCGGCTTTTCCACTTCAATTCCCTGCGAATCCTAATCCTCGACGAAGCGGACCGCATGTTGGACATGGGTTTTCTACCCGCCATCAAACGAATCGCAGCTATTCTCCCGAAAGAACGCCAAACCATGTGCTTCTCCGCGACCATGGAGGCATCCGTGGCGCACCTCGTGAAGGACTATCTGCGAAATCCGGCGCGTCTCGCCTTCGGCTCCATTCTCAAGCCTTCGGAAAATGTGCGCATGCAGGCGTTCGAAGTTTCCGTCGACCGCAAACAGGAAATGCTGCAGCGTTTGCTTGGCAAAGAAACAGGCCGTTGCCTGGTTTTCTCTCGCACCAAGCGCGGCACGGAACGCATTACCAAGAGCCTGAACCGCGACGGCTTTTCCGCAGCCATGATTCATGGCGACCGCTCGCAATCGCAGCGCAACGCCGCGCTTGCCGGGTTCCAGCAAGGTCGCTACCGCATTCTTGTGGCGACAGATCTGGCATCCCGTGGGATTCATGTGCAGGACATCGTGCACGTAATCAATTACGATCTGCCAGACATCGCGGAAAATTTTATCCACCGGGTTGGACGTACTGGGCGGGCCGGGGAGCACGGAGTAGCAACTACCCTGTTCTCGAGAGACCAGCGTTCTGAATTGTTTCAGTTGGAGCGTACGCTGGGCATTCGCATCGAACGCCCAGGGATGGAAACAACCTCAACCAAGCTTTACGAGCGGCCCCGGACGACAGCCGGATCGCCGACACTTCTGAATAAATCCGAGGTTAGACCCGCAATGATTGCGCTGCCCGGGGAGATTCTCCAGGCGCAAATGGAAAACTAGCCAATAAGCGAGGCCTGCTCACGCAACGGAGGGGTACTTCACTGCTGCCGGGGAGCAATCGGCGGCGGGCCCGTCTCGAGAGACGACGAGCTAACCAGAGGCAAGGGAGGAGCGAGGCCGGCGGTTTGAGAACCAAGACCTAGTCTCTGCAATGTCTTAGCGTCCAACTTGCCCGTAGGATTCAACCCCTGGGCCTCCTGGAACTTCTTCATCGCTGCCACCGTATCGGCGTCCCACTTGCCATTGGGTGTGCCGCCAAACGCGCCCTCCCTGGCAAGGGCGCTTTGAATTTCAGAAATCCTCTCGGGAGTGGGCGCTCGCTGTCCCCGAGCGCGGCGCCTTGAGCGTCTGTGATACCTCGCGTGCCGCGCCTTGGGGCGGTGCTTCACCGAATGCGTTTTTGAAGACTTCGCAGTTCCCTGCTTCGCCGCCGCGCCGCTCACACCAATACCTCCCGCCAAGAGCAGCGTGAGGGCCAGCCGGGTTGCTTTTAGTACGCTCACTGGTCTCCGTCTAGATACTGGGGAACCCATCGCGTCCCTCCAGGGGATTCTATTCCTGCGGACTTTCCGCCGGAACCACGCCGGAGAGGAACATTGTCAAGACGCGGTCGCTATCCTGGCGACGCATGACTTTGAAGACGATAGTATTTCCCGATTTCAATTTTGACACGACCGCCCGATAGTCCGCCAAGGAAGTTATCGGCTGATGGTTGAGTTCGACAATAACGTCGCCGCGAGTGAAGCCTAAATCGTCGGAAGCGAAGCTGGCGGGATCGACATCGGTCACGATCACTCCTTTCATGCCATCCATGCCGAACCGCTGCGCGCGATCATTGGTCAGACTGTCCACATGGAGGCCGAATTCGCTTGGTGCGGGCTCGTCCGGCTGGGCGCCCATATTGCCGGCCTCTGTCGGGAAGATGTGTGTGCGGTCTCCTACGATGGCAGTCGTCTCTTTCTGCGTGCGATCACGAACGTAGGAGAGCTTCACTTTGCTCCCAACAGGCGCCTGCGCTATGGGGTTCACAAGGTCGTCGCCGGTCTTCACGGGATGGCCGTTCACACTGGTGATGACGTCGCCGCCTTTTAGCCCGGCCTTTTCCGCGGGGCTGCCGGGTTCGACGCTTTCGATCACCACGCCATACGGCGCGCCGAGCGACTTCAGGGTGATTGGATTGGTGCTGAAATCAGGGTGGAAGCTCACGCCAATGGATCCGCGCGTCACGTGGCCATTCGCAACGATCTGATTATACACACTGATCGCCGTGCTCGAGGGAACCGCGAAACCGACCCCCTCATAGCCGCGGCTGCCGGTAATGATGGCTGTGTTGATGCCTATAACTTGTCCCGCCAGATCCACCAACGGCCCGCCGGAGTTTCCAGGGTTGATGGCCGCATCGGTCTGCAAGAACTTCTGGAATTGGTGGTTGGTACCGCCGATCCCGGCGCGATCCTTTGCGCTGATGATTCCTGCTGTCACGGTCGCCTGCAATCCAAACGGACTGCCGATGGCAAGGACCCAGTCGCCTACTTGCACACCGTCCGAATTGCCGAGTTTGGCGGTCGGCAGTTCCTTGTTTGCTTCGATCTTAATTACCGCCAAGTCCGTATCGTCGTCTGCCCCGATGACCTTCGCGGTGTAGCGCGTGGTATCGTTGTTCAGCTGTACTTGAATTTTGGTGGCGTTGTCGATGACGTGATTATTGGTGAGGATGTACCCGCGTTTGTCGATGAGGACGCCTGAGCCGAGGCTACGTTCCGCTTGTGGCGGAGCGTCCTGTCGCCCGTCGAAGAAGCGGTCAAAGAAATCCTGCATGGGGTCGTTATCGTCGCCGGGGTTGCCGGGCGTAACATGGCGTTTTCTACTGGCGGATTTTCGCTCGAGAACCTGAGTTGTCGCTATATTTACCACGGCCGGCTCGACGTGATTTACAATCCCCGAAAACGAACTGGCCGAAGGAATAGGATCTGGCATCGAGAGCCGCGCGGCATCCGTGCCGGCGAACGATTTCATCGCGGAGACGCGCCCCGAGATGACCGAGCCAATCATGATCCCGACAGCGAGCGTGAGTCCCACAAAGAATGACGCCAAAATCTTCCGGCGCCGCGTCCAATTGAAAAGCTCTTTCACATGGTCACCCATCTAGCAACTCCTATCCTTCTTCGCCTCAGTAGCTCCGCGTTCCGGGCCGGCTCTTGCGCGATTCCGTCCAGGCCGTCCGCCCCACAATCATCACGCTAGTATAACACTGCTGATAGGAAGCGGTTCTCCCGGAAAACGGATGCGCCGGGGTGATCACTGCCCAAGAGGACGGGCCCCACAAGCCCATCCGCATCCACTCGGCTCGTTGTCTCGGGTGTTTAGACGCAGCAAGCCATCACTTTGTTGTTCAGCAAGGTTGCAGGCGGTTGCTGATTTCTAAACTTTCTGTGTCATTAGTGCTTGACAACCGCTTTCCTATCCAGCTTAAATGGTAAAGCTGCGGTTGCGGCGACACGTGGCGATTTAGGGCAACTTGCTCCACGTAAAAAACTGCTAAAGAGCTGTAGAGTATCCCAGAAGAATTTCTGAGACCCTCCGAGCACTTTGGCACGGAGGGTTTTTTGTTGGCCTCCCTGCTGCCCTAATCGAACCCATCGTGATTTTGTCTCTTGGATAAGGTGCAGGAATGTCCGAACTGTATAAGTTGCGATGTAAATCCTGCGGAAAAACCTGGGGAAATGCCCCGCGTTCCTTCTGCGAAGATTGTTTTTCCCCTCTGGAAGTAACCTACGACTATGAAGTTCTCAAGAGTAGAGTCCGTCGCGAAGACCTGGCCGGCCGCGCCTTCAACATGTGGCGTTACGCGGAACTCCTTCCCCTTCCTAATGATTTCAAACCCGCTGGCGCCGTCGGCGGAACGCCGCTGGTCCCTTCTCGCAACCTCGCATCGCATTGGGGCGTCAAAAGCCTCTACTTCAAGAATGATGCCGTGTGCTTCCCTTCTCTCTCCTTTAAAGACCGCGTCGTCGGCACGGCTCTGGTAGCCGCACGGCGCTTTGGTTTTCAGACTGTGGGCTGTTCTTCCACGGGAAATTTGGCGAATGCCGTTGCCGCGCAGTCAGCGCAACAGGGTTTTGAGGCCTGCGTCTTCATCCCCGCCGATCTCGAGCCCGCCAAGGTGCTGAATACCGCGGTCTACGGCGCCCGCATCGTACGCATCAACGGGAACTACGACCACGTAAACCGGCTCTGCGCCCAAATCGCCGACCGCTTCCAGTGGGGCCTCGTAAACGTCAATCTTCGCCCCTATTATTCCGAAGGTTCGAAGACCCATGGTTACGAAATCGCCGAGCAGCTCGGCTGGCGTTTGCCGGACAACGTGGTCGTTCCGATGGCCGGCGGCTCGCTGATCACAAAAATCGCCAAGGCCTTCCAAGAGCTCGTTACCTTGGGCTGGGTGGACGCGAAGCCGGTGAAATTCTTTGGCGCGCAAGCGACCGGCTGTTCCCCCATATCTGACGGCGTCAAACGCAATCTGGCACGCTTCGAGCCGCAGAAGCCTGACACCATCGCGCGCTCTCTGGCCATCGGCAATCCCGCGGACGGCCCCTTCGCCATCAAACTCATCCGCGAAAGCGGCGGTTGGGCGGAAGACGTTTCCGATCCGGAGATCGTCAAAGCCATCAAACTGCTGGCAGAAACGGAAGGTATCTTTGCGGAGACCGCCGGCGGCGTCACTGCGGGCGTCACCCAAAAACTCATTGGTCAGGGACGCATTGGCGCTGAGGAGATAACTGTCGTTTGCATCACCGGAAACGGTCTGAAAACCACCGACGCGATCTCCGCGGATTTTCCCGTCACGGAAGCCATCGCGCCGCGCCTCGAGGCCTTTGAAGCCTACCTCGACAATCAATTTACCGCCGCTGCTACCGCGGCGAAGTAAAGCTAGAAGCAAGGAGACGCACAAGAAATGCCTGTTACCATTGAAATCCCCACGGCCTTCCGCCGCTTTACCGACGGCACGCCGAAGATAGATTGCAGCGCCGCGACCGTCGCCGAGGCTCTCGACGATCTAACCACCCGATTCCCGGCCCTCTCGCGCCACGTTCGCGATGAGCAAGGCCAAATCCGGCAATTCCTGAACGTTTATCTCAACGAGGAAGATATTCGCTTTCTGGGTGGCGAGGGCTGTTCACTAAAGGAGGGCGACCGGGTCCTCCTCGTTCCATCGATCGCCGGAGGCTAGTTGACTACGCAATCGAACTTGCCCGGTGCACAACCTGACAAGTCCGTATCTAGGACGGGATAAGCAAACGGTTCTATCCTCTCCAACTCGAATTTCATCAAACTGACCGACACCCAAGGAGCTTGAAGAAGCAAATGGGATATTACGCACTTTTTTATCGGGAAGTTGTTCCGGACTTTATTGCGCGCCGTACTGCTTATCGCGATGAGCATCTGGGCCTCGCGCGCGAAGCACACGCACGGGGTGACCTGGTTCTCGCCGGAGCGCTCGCCGACCCTCCCGACGGCGCGCTCCTCGTTTTCCGTGGCGATAACCCCTCCTCAGCGGAGGATTTTGTGAGCAGGGATCCCTATGTCCTCAACGGCCTGGTGAAGCGCTGGGAAATTCGTCCGTGGACCGTTGTCGTGGGGAACCAATAGGAGACCCCTGGAATGATTGCTCGACTTTGGTCCGCGCGCACGACGAGCGCGCTCTCCACCCGCTATCTTGAACATTTTTGGCAGACAATCGTGCCCATGCTGCGAAAGTTTACGGGTTACCTCTCCGCCAGCGTACTCGTCCGTCCGTATCGCGATTCGGTCGAGATCCTGGTGGTAACTGTTTGGGATTCTTTCCAAGCTATCGATGCCTTTGCCGGTTCCGACCGAGAAACGGCCATCGTGGCCGCCGAGGCTGCCGCTCTGCTTGCCGATTACGACCGCCGGGTCCGCCACTACGAGGTCGCCCAAATGGATGGTCTCACTTTCCGCCAACTCTGACGGATGGCAGTTCATTTCATCCAGCAGGAAACATTTCCGGGGGCCATTTCGTTACTTTGTCCAGACCCCCCGGAGGTATGATTATGCGCACGCCTGTCTTGCTGGTGACCCTGCTCGCACTCTCCGCGGTTTCAGGCCCCGCCCAAACCAAACTCGACGTTAAGGACATAGAGAATCATCCCTTCACGGCCGATTTCAATTCCGGCGGCAAGCTTCGTATGTATCTGCGTTCAGGAGACATCCGCATTGAGGGTGGGGACGGCAACAAGGTTACCGTCCGGATCAGCGGCGGAAATGCTTATCGGGCAAGTGATCTGAGGGTGCGGCTCGACGGCTCGAATGATAAAGCCGATTTGACCGTCAGCGGCGGCCCCAGGAACGACCTTGAAGTGACCATCGAGGTCCCCCGTAAGACCGGGCTTTTTGTCCGCATGCCCGCCGGAAACCTCGAATTACGCCACATTATTGGCAATAAGGATGTGGAACTGCACGCCGGAGAGATGGTTATCGACGTGGGCGACCCCGGCGACTATTACCGCGTGGACGCCTCCGTGTACACCGGCGGCATCGAAGCCAGCCCCTTCGGCGAATCCCACGGTGGCCTTTTCCGCTCCTTTCATAAAGAGGGCAATGGAAGGTATCGCCTGCACGCACATGTCGGTGCTGGCGATTTAACCCTGCAATAATCCGCCTTGCCCGGCTCCTCTTCGCGGAAGCACCGCAACTTTCACCGTCCCAAAGTGTTTGATAAATATGAGGCTAAGGCTTGCCATCTACGGTGCCGCATCCCTGCTGCTGCTCGCTTTCTATGCACCGGCGCAGGCTCTAGTTTCGCTCTTCGTCGGCCAGCAAAAGCGCTAACCGCACTGCCACACTCGTCCACTTTCAGCATTCATTGGAAAACACCTCCTCTCGATTTTCGACTAGACGCCCGTTGGCAGCCTGTATAGAGTTCGCCCTGGCTTCCAGCACCGATACTTTTCAAATTACTTCCTCGATGGAGACCCCAAACGATGCTGGCTTCGGCAAGCACCCTCCCACCTGAGCCTCGGCATCCCGCTCTTTCCAAGTCTCTTACTCCGGTAGTCGCACTCCTCGCCCTTTCCGTCTTTATCAATTACATCGACCGTGGCAGCCTCTCCATCGCTGCCCCGGCCCTCAAGGATGAGCTTCACTTCTCTGCCGGGCAGCTCGGCGTGCTGCTCTCCTCGTTTTTCTGGACCTACGTCGCTTTTCAAATAGTTTCCGGATGGCTCGTTGACCGTTTCAATGTGAACTGGGTCATCGCCGGCGGATTCTTTGTATGGTCCGTGGCCACCGCCGCCACTGGCCTGGTGCACAGCTTCGAGATGCTCTTGCTCATGCGTCTGTTCCTTGGCATGGGTGAGTCCGTGGCCTTCCCCTCTTACAGCAAAATCCTCGCCAAGCATTTTCCGGAATCTCTGCGAGGCCGCGCCAACGCCTTTATCGCTGTAGGCATCGCGGCTGGCCCGGCGTTCGGCATATTTTTTGGCGCGATCCTGATGGCCCGCTACGGTTGGCGGCCCTTCTTCATTGGATTGGGGGTTATTTGCCTCTTATGGCTGCTTCCGTGGATAAAGTGGATGCCCACCGGATCGGGGCTGCACGTCTCCCCATCTGCGCAAACTCCGGGCATTCCGGAAATCCTTAAGCAGCGTTCCGCTTGGGGTACGTTCGCCGGGCTATTCTCCTATAACTACCTCTCGTATTTCCTGCTCACCTGGCTGCCCTTCTATCTCGTTCGCGAACGTCACTTTTCTATGCAGAACATGGGGAAGATCGGCGGCGCCGCCTATCTGATCCTCGCTGCATCCGCGATGATCTCCGGCTGGCTTTCAGACGTCTGGATCGCAAGCGGCGGCACGCCAACCAGAGTACGCAAGACGTTCACCACGCTTGGCCTGGGAGCGGCCTCCTGCTTCTGCATCGCGGTTGTTGTGTTCGCTTTCGATTCACGCCTCGCACTGTTCTTTCTTTTCGCGACTTGCGCCGCGGCCGGCCTTTGCACTTCCAATTTGTGGGCCATCACGCAGACCCTGGCCGGACCCAACGCAGCCGGCAAATGGACAGGCCTGCAAAACTTCGTAGGCAATTTTGCCGGTATTGTTTCTCCGGCGCTGACCGGCCTAGTCGTCGAGCGCACCGGCCATTTCTTCTGGGCTTTTGCGGTTGCCTCCGGCGTCTTGATGGCAGGCGCGATCTCCTGGGCTTTTATCGTCGGCCCCGTCGAACCAGTGCAATGGCAACCAAAACGTCATACCCCTGTCGCGAATCTCCCCACCGCCTGAGCGCACGATCTCCGTGCTACAGCCGCTCCCAACTCCCCGTTTCCGCCGAACGGAATATCCCCTCGATTACTGCCATATTGCCAATGGCATCTTCGATCGAAACCGGCACTTCGCCCTCCCCGCGCACGGCCCGCGAAAAGACGTCTCCTTGAATCGTGTACTGATTACAGGTGGGCAGCGTCTCCGTAATCAGCCCTCCGCCAAACACATCGCGCCCGTCATCCACGAAAATCCGGCAGGGTCGGTCGTTCGGCGCATTGAACGGTATCTCCATTTCGATTCTTCCTTTTGTCCCCAGAAACTGCATCCGCTGATAGGCCACGATCTGGGTGCTGCAGGTGAAAATGCTTTGCCCTGCCGAAAAATCAAGCATCACCGAAGCCAGCCGGTCGACCTTGAACTCCGGGTCCCTTTCCACCAGCCCGATCACTCGCATTGGTTCTTCGTTAAAAATAAATCGCGACATGGTAATGGGATAGCAGCCGATGTCGTATATCCCGCCTCCGCCCCACTCCACAACGTTTCGTATGTTCCCGGCGTCCCGATTGAAATAACTGAACGCCCCCATAATCGATCGCAAGTCGCCGATTCGCCCAGACTGAATCAGTTCCCGCGTCCGCAGCCATTGCGGATGTGTTCGCACCATGAACGCTTCGCCGATTTTTACGCCGGTGCGATTCCGCGCTTCAAGCAGCAGCCTCGCTTCCGCAACCGTCAAGCTGATGGGCTTCTCGCAGAGCACGTGCTTCCCTGCTTCCGCGGCCTTGATCGACCACGGCATGTGCAAATGATTCGGCAGAGGAATGTATATTGCTTCGATCTCCGAGTCCGCCAGAAGGTCCTCGTAAGACCAATAAGCCTTCGGGATGCGCAGCTTTCGAGCCACGCTTTCCGCTTTCTTCCCATCGCGCGAAGCAATCGCGGAAATCTCCGTCCACTTCCCCAGTTGCATCCCGGGAATCACTTTGTTCACGCCGATGCTCGCCGTGCCCAGAACTCCCCACTTCACCTTTTTGTTGCCCACTTCTTCCCTCCGCGCCGAAATATTCTTCTATCACGCAATTACTGCACCGGCAAAACTGTCGCAACGCTGGGCGGACCCAGATTTCTCGTTTCACAGTAATGCCGCTCTTCCCGGCTCCTCATAGGGCGGTCCTCAAAGTGGATTTGGAGCGAGAGTGCAGGGAAGCGTCACAAAGAAAGACTCCACGGCATCGCACGGCTCGCCAGGTGCGTGCCTAGAGCAGACTCAATTGGCTGCTTTCCAGAGCCAGCAGCTTTTTCTTTACCGGAATCCCGCCGCCAAATCCGGTCAAGTCTCCGTTGCTGCCGATCACGCGATGGCACGGTACTATGATCGGTATCGGATTCGAGCCGTTGGCAAGCCCCACCGCGCGCGCTGCCTCGGGATTCCCGATTCGCCGAGCCAGTTGCCCGTAGCTGACCGTCTCTCCGTACGGAATGTTTCGCAGGTGGCTCCAAACCAGCAGTTGAAATTCCGTCCCTTCGAGAACGATTGGCACGTCGAACTCTTTCAATTTTCCATCGAAATACGCTGCGAGCTGCCGGATCACTTCTCTAAACGGCCCTCGCTCTTCGATCCAACCGCGTTGCGGGCGCTTCGGCCGGCGCCCTGTGGAGAAGTGCACCAGTCGAAGGCCTCGCTCATCGCCGGCCAGCAGCAAACGTCCGATGGGGCTTTTCATCGTGGTGAAAGAAACCGTGCTCATTCGAACGCCTTCATCCCGTTTGCCCGCCTCCGGAAGTCGCAGCCGCATACGGACTCATCGCTCGGTATCTCTTCTCGAATTCCTCGCGCGTGCACATGGTGCGAATATCCGTGATGCGGTCCACGGCAAGTATCCCGTCTAAATGATCGATTTCGTGTTGCAAAAGCTCGGAGAGATTTCGCTCTTCCCCGGCGCGGACGACGTGCCACTCGCCTCGCAAGTCCTGATAGCGCACCGCTATTTCGCGGTGCCTCTCCACCTGCATGAAGATGGAGAGAAAGCTCAAGCAGGCGTCCCATACCACGACTTTTTCCTGGCTGCGCTCGATGATTTCGGGATTCACCAGCGCCCACGGCTCCGCTCCGGGCAACTGCAAGAAAATAACGCGTAGAAGAGTTCCAATTTGCGGCGCCGCAATGGCTCGCCCGTAGCCCGTCGTCCTGTTCCAATATGTAAGCGTATCGGAAAGATCCTCGACCAGAGCGCGAATCTCCGGGACCGTGGGAACTTCCACATTCCGCGCCTGCCTGCGTAATTCGGGATCACCAAGCTGAAGCACCGTACGAATGGCCATTTGCCCGCCCGCCTCCTGCTGCACATCCAGATTCTATACCCGCTCGTGCCCCGATTAAATTCACTTGGTCGTAAATCCAATGTGATGATATGGTTCCCGTGGGAATCACGAATGCTCCGGGAGTCCGAAAAGAGGTCGGTTTCTGCCTGCTCCGGTTATAGAGGTCGTCATGAAGAATCACAAGGGTTTCTCTCTCATTGAGTTGCTCATCGTGGTGGCGATTATTCTGATTATTTCCGCCATCGCCATCCCGAGTTACATGCGGTCTCGGATGCAGGCCAATGAAGCGTCGGCTGTCAGTTCTCTCCGCATGATCAACACCGCTGCCATCACCTATTCCTCTACCTATCAAGATGTCGGATATCCTCCGACCCTGGCCAGCATGGGCGGCGTAGCGCCCTGCACGCCGACCTCCACTTCGGCCTGCATGCTGGACGAGACCATCGCCCAAGGAACGAAAAGCGGTTATGCTTTTGTCTGGACCCCCGACGGCTTAACTCCTTCCGTCGCTTATTGGGTTACGGCTACTCCCTTAAAAGTTGGTGGTTCGGGCCAGCGTATGTTCTGCACGGATCAGTCCGGCGTTACTCGCTTTGACCCCTCCGGTGCAGGCTGCGGCCTCTCAAGCACTCCAGTCCAGTAGCCGCTGCCAGGACTTCGCCGAAGTCAATCCCTGTTCACACGGCCACAATCTTTTGGACTGCGGGAGCATTGCTCCCGCTTTCGAGAAGTATCACCAGGGGAAAGAAATTGCATATCACCACACGGCGCCACAGGAAACGACTGCCCGCCTAAGTTGGCCAGATTTATTACCAACGGATCCGCCGCGAATCTGTTTGCTGGAAGAAGGTTTCATTGAGGGCAGTCTTGCCCGACGCGCTGAACCTCAGTATGCCCCGTGTGCCGGCTGTTCTCCCACTTCACCCCAGAAATTGCCATGTGAATTGGCAGCAAGAAGTTTTGGCGGAAGCGTGTGGGAGTCGAACCCACCATTCGACCCGCTAAGGACCGAATCACCGGTTTTGAAGACCGGGAAGGTCACCGGACCCCTTTCGCCTCCGGGAAGAGTATAGGGGTCAGGCGCGCACCGTTTCAATCGCAGCGGCAGAAGCCTTGGAGCGAATCAAGGCTGCTACCAGATCATAGAGCTTGGAGCTGGTACACACCTCATAGTAGGGATGCGAAGAAGCCGCACCGATCTTGCCGTCGGGAAGAAGTTCGCGCGCCAGGCTCTTGCGCAGAACGATGAGTTCCACCGATTCTCCTATGGGCACCTCTCCATAGTGAAGCGTCACGTTCTCTCTGCCCCACGGCGTTTCCAGTTTTGTTTCCACGGAATCCAGCGAGATTTCTTCCGCCAGTTTTTCGAAGCCTTCCTCATTCAGCTCGATGCCGTTCATGTTGAACCGCACGAGGAATTCGTCCAGCTCCTCGGCCGAGGCGCCTTTCATCGCGGTCAGAAACTGGTACACGCAAAAAGGAGTCTTTTGCCCGGAGAGCATGCGTTTCGCGAGCTTCGCGCAGCCCGACAGTCGGTCTGAAAGATTGAGCGCTTTGGAAATCATGATCTTGGAATCCCCGTCAGTCCAATAGGTCGGCGCCGAACCTTGAAAAGCCACGCCCACGCCGAGTTCAAGCGCGGGAAGATCGCTGGTGGCCGCGCGATCGTTATACGAATTGCACACCGCAAGAATCTGGCGCGAGAGAATGCAAGCCTTCGCGACGGCCCGCGCATACGTGCGCGTCGATTCCGTCTCGAAGATCGCCAGGATGACCGCATCCCCTTCGATGAACACTTTCTTGGCTCCAAACCGGTCCAGAAGTTTTTTCACCGGCTCGTGCAGGTTCAAGCTGAAATGCGACGCCGGACTCAGGCCTCGCGAGAGCAAATCTTGCGTCATTTTTGTCGAGCCGCGCACGTCAGCCTTGATAATCACGTGCGAGACAACTTGGTCCTGCTCAAGCCTGGCTTCTTCCTGCAGCACGCACTCGTACAGGCGGTTATTCAACCGTGATAGCTCTCGGGCCTTCTCCGTGGTTACCAGATGAACGCGTTCCATGCACGCGGTCAAGTGCTCCGCATCGCGAAGGTCTCTTCGCAATCTTAGAAAATCCGTCGCGAAGCGCAGCACCAGCCCGTGCATTTCATCGCGCGAGTATCGGCGGATCTTGCGCGACAGTTCCTCGATGGGCTTCAGCGAAAGCTGCTTCGCGGGCACATGTTTCAACACCTGTTCGACTTGCTTCATCTCCTCTTTCGAGACCAGCGCTTTACGGAGTTGTTGCAAGTGCACCGGCGGGCAATAGTCTTTGGCAATCGGCCGGATTTCATAGCTCGCCAGCACATGATAGAGCACGTCATGCTGTTCCAATCGGTCCGCTAATTGCCCTAGCAATCGCGTCCGCTCCGCTGGCTCGGAGCCCGCGGCTGATGCATCGAAGAGCCGCTTGGCGTTTTCCGGATCATTCAAATAATCCCCGAGGCGGCCGCGGTAATCTTTGTTATAGAAGTCCAGCTTCTGCTTTGCGGCGTCGATTTGCGGTCCCATCTCCTCGAGCTTCACTTCCTGGTGCTTCAGCCGCATTTCCACATCGCTTAGGGAGGCTTTCAAATTTGACGGATCGGCGGAATTCCGGAACTTGTTGAAGAAGCTTTCGCCACGCTCCATCTTCTTGCGAATGTCCTCGCGCTGTTCCTCCAGGCTGGCAATCTCGGCGCGCATCCCGGCCGCTTGTTCAAGCAGCGCGTTGTGTGCTTGATTGGCCTCGGTAAACGCGGGATCCTGGCCGATCGTCAACCCTGCCTCGCACAGAAACTCCTGGAACAGCACATCCATGGCCTCGAAGCGGTCGGGATCTCGCGCGTAATTTCCCAGCAGGACGTAATGCTCCAGAAAATAAACGTCGTCTTTTCCGCCATCCAGAAAGATAAGCCGATTCTTGAGCAGTTCGTAGAGTGGCCCGAAATCGTCCCCAAAGAGCGCCCGCCGCGTTTTGGCGATAAAGTTCTCTTCGATGTCCACCAACATTTGCGCGACTTGCTGGCCTACGCCGCGGATTACCTTGTGTCGCGCGGACTGCAATTCGGAAAGGCGCGCTTTAATCACGTGCGCTTGCTGGCTGCGCTCGAAGAATTCGCCTCGTTTCCGAACCCACTCTTTCCCTTCAAGGATCAAGTTAGCAAATTGATTGGTCAATTCCTGGGTGAGAAATTTCAAGAGGGCTAGCCGGAAAACCAGGTCAATTTCGATGTTCTTATGGTACTTTGCCTGCGTCAGCGCGCTTTGCAGCAGCTCGATCAGCAGCTTGCGGAACACCGCATTTTCTACGCTCTTGACGTTCCTGAGTTCGATGCCGGAGAAATACGTGGCACTGGTGCTCTGGCGTATCAGGTCAAACAAATAGTCGCGCGCCACCTGGACAAACTTCGGGCTAAGGAACACATCGTGGTGGATATTGTCCACCCCGATGGACAACGATCCCATGGGGATCGTTAAGTTATAGCTCTTAAGTTCGACCCGGGCCGCTTCTGCCACGCCAAGTGTAAGAATCTCGTCGGCCATGCACTCCACCAGAAGGGGCTATAACCAACCTAGCAGCGCCCGCCAGGCTCCGCAACAGGACTGGCCGCCTCGGTAACGAGAGAGTTAGTGCCACGCTGTAAACTGCGAAAAACAGAGGGTTTACAGGGGGGAGGTAGGTCGGCTCACGGCTTGGAGTTGCTCGACGGAGATGCGACGCGTGTCGCCGCCCTGGTGTTCCAGGCGGATGCGGACTTGCGGCCACGGCGACGGCAACGGAAAATGCTCTGACCATTCTAGAATCACCACAGCCGGTTTCGCGAAGATGTCCTCCAAACCCAGCGTCTCAAAATCGTGGAAATTTTCGATGCGATACAAGTCGGCGTGATAAACCTTGGCTTCTTTTCCGTAGACGTGCACCAGCGTAAACGTGGGGCTGGTCACTTCCTCTTCGCGCGCCGCCCCCAGGCCCGCGACGATGCCTTTCGTCAAGGTCGTCTTTCCGCTGCCAAGCTCACCTGTGAGCAGAAGGAGCACTGGCGGCGTAAGCCGCTTCGCGAATTCCCTTCCCCATTTCGTCGTTTCTTCCGACGACTGCGTGATGATCTCTTCAGCCGCCAAACCGAATCCCCTGCAAGAGCCGCTCTCGTGCTTTAGAGATACTATCGGCAACCTCGTGCGCAAGAATTCCGGAGAGCTCCCCTTCCTGCGCCAGGATCTCCGCGGCCGTGCCGTGCAAAAAAACGCCCAATGCAAGTACGCGAAGCCAGTCTTCCGTTCCGAACTGCGCTGTACACGCGGCAAGCACGCCCGTGAGGACATCTCCGGTTCCGCCTTTCGCCAATCCCGCGTTCCCGGTGGTATTGACGAAGAGTTTGCCTTCAGGAGAGGCAATAATCGTGTGAAATCCTTTCAGTACCACGTATGTATTCCACTTTTGGGCGGTGGTCCGTGCGGCGCTCAAACGGTCCGCTTGCACTTCCTTCGTGGATACGCCAAGCAGCCGCGCCATTTCTCCGGGATGCGGGGTAACAGCGAGGAATTTTGTCTTGCGCTTGCGAAGCTGCGCGCCATCGCCGGCGAAGGCGTTCAGCCCGTCAGCATCGAGAATCACCGGCAATTCCGTTTGTGTCACAATGGCGCGAATAAACTCCTGCGTTTGGCGGTTTTGGCCGAGGCCGGGACCAATGGCCAGTACGCTTTTCCCTTCCTCAAGGTCGCCAAAGGTTCCGTCCGTCAAGCTCCGCAGTGAGAGCGTTCCTGACTTTGTAGCCGCAAGCGGCACCGTCATATATTCTGGTTCGGCTGCGGCAACGATCGGCAGAACCGCTTCCGGCGTCGCAGTAGTAACCAGTCCCGCCCCGGCTCTTAGCGCTGCGCCCCCGGCGAGGATCGCCGCGCCGCTCTTTCCCAAAGAACCGGCAAGCAGCAACACGTGCCCGAACGTCCCCTTATTGGAATCCGCCGGCCGGATCAGACGCATCGCCGCGAACTCTTCTGGCTCGGCGTCGCGCGCAGTACCTTGTCCGATCTCTTCGACCAGCGAGGCCGGTGAACCGATCTGCCTAACCTCGAGTTGGCCGCAGCAGTTCGCGTCGCGAGAGATCAATTGTCCAATCTTGGGCGCAGTGAAAGTAACGGTACGGTGCGCGTATAGGACGGGCCCCTCGGCGTGTTGACCGTCGGATGGCAGCCCCGAGGGAATGTCCACCGCAAGTATCATCGCCGGGCGGGCAAGAGTGCAGTTCTGCGAAAGCTGATTGAGCTTAGCGATCGCTTCCGCGATATCTCCGGTAGCCGGACCGCGCAGACCTGTCCCCAGCATGGCGTCGAGAATCACATGGGAGTCCGCGATTTTGCACCAGGACTTCTCCAAGGAGGAACTGCCGCTTATTTCCGTAAGCGCACCAGACTCTTTCAGCCAAAGTTCCAGGTTCGCTGCGGCATCGCCACGCAGGTCTTGCCTTTTGCCAAACAAAACCACGTCCGTCGCCAAATTGGCTTCCTTCAAATAGCGCGCAACAACAAATCCGTCCCCGCCGTTATTCCCTTTCCCGCAAAGAACACAGACCCGTACTTGTTCGCGGCCTGCGAGGGCCCTCAACACGGCCTCCGCAGCCTGGCGACCGGCATTCTCCATCAATTGGATACTGGGGATCCCAAAGCGCTCCGTCGTCAGGCGGTCGACTTCGCGCATCTCGGCTGCGGTCAGGGCTTTCATGGCAGATTCACGCGGTGTGCAATTCCGTTTAGCTTACAGCATCCAGATTACAGCATCCATCCGCCGCTCACGTTGATAACTTGCCCGGTCACGTACTCCGCATCGTCCGAGACGAAGTATGCCACGGCAGCGGCCACGTCCTCGACCGTGGGCGGCCGGCCGATGGGAAACCGTGCATCGCGAATGCGCCGCGCTTCGCTGAGCGAAAGTTCTTTCTCATCGATGCTTGAGGGGTTCACCACATTGACGGTGATGCCGCCCTTGGCCTCTTCGAGCGCCAGCGAACGCGACAACGCCACGACCGCAGCCTTGGCCGCCGCATACGCGGAAATCTTCGCCTGGCCGAACGCCCGCTCCGCGCCCACGGCCCCCAAATTCACGATGCGGCCCCAGCGGCCTCGCCGCATGTGCGGCAACACAGCACGACTCACATACAGAACGCTCGATAGATTCGACGAAAAGATGCCCAGCCAGTCGTCCAAAGAGGATTCCGCCAGCGTGCCCCAGCGGAATCCGCCCACATTGTTGACCAAAATGTCGATCCGGCCATACCGCGCGGCGACGGCTTCGACGAGTTGCTCCGCCCGCGCCGCGTCAGTGACATCCGTTTCCACGGCAACGCAATCGGCTCCGCTCGCTTGCAATTGCCGGAGCGTCTGCTGCGCGGCCGTCTTGTTGGAGCGATAGGAGATGGCGATGCGCGCGCCTTCCCGCGCCAGCCTAAGGGCGATTCCCTTTCCAATCCCCCGGCTTCCCCCGGTAATCAGCGCCACGCGGTTGACTAGCGGCATTCTTCTCCTTGGCAAAGAGGATGGAAAGCTTGTCAGTATAGCTCACTCGCCAAACGCGCACTACTGCGGCTCCTGTCCACAACCCACTGCGGGACCACGTTACGGCAGGACTTAACGGAGCCGTGCCACTAGCACCGTCATGTCATCCGCCTGCTCCGGTGTGCCGGCCCATTCTTCGACGGCCGCCATGAGGGCTTGCCCGACCACGAGCGGCGCGGAATTTTGCAGGCGTGTCGCCGCTTGCTGCAAACGCTTAATACCGAATTCTTCGCCGTACACATTCTCCGGCTCGACTAACCCGTCGCTGTATTGCACCAGCATCGCATTGGGAGGAACGATTACGGAATCCTCTTGGTAGACGTAATCTTCCATCACGCCAAGAACCATCCCGCCTTTGTCGAGATGCTTCGACGTCCCATTCGAAATCAGGAATCCCGGCAAATGTCCCGCATTGGTGTAACGAAGTGTCCGCGTCGCGCTGTCGTACACGGCGATGAAAAAAGTGGCAAAACGGTCGTCGGCGGTATTTCGGACCATGTGCAAATTTAGCCGCGCCACCAGTTCCGCCGTGCACATTTTCTCGCTGCCCGGTGAGAGAAGTTGGCTCCGCAGTGCCGCCTGAAGGCTGGCCATCAAAAGGGCCGCGGAAATGCCCTTTCCGGATATATCCGCCAGCGCAATGGCTAGATGCGTCGGGCTGAGCTGAATAAAATCGTAGTAGTCGCCGCTCACCGTGCGCGCGGCTTTGCAAATCGCCTCCAGTTCGACCCCGCTAACGGAAGGCACTCTTTGCGGAAAAAGCTGATTTTGTACTTCGCTGGCGATGGAGATTTCATTTTCAAGCCGCTGCCGTTTCTTGGATTCTTCCAGCAACCCACTGATCGATCCCGTCATGTCATTGAAGGATTCTCCCAGCACTCCCAACTGGTCTCTGCGCTCGATGCGCACGCGATGCGTCCAATCGCCGGTCTTCACGTATTGCGTCGCGTGATACAGGTCGCTCACCGCCTTGGTAATCCTGCGGGTCATAACGATCCCGGTGATGAGGGCCGCAATCTCGATCAGGAGAAAAACAACGCTGACGATAATAAACAGAATTTTGTAGGAATCGCTCAATTCTCCCAGGGATGAAAAGATCCGCGCATTCAATCGCGAGGGCCGGGCATTAAATGTGGCCAGCACGGGACGCCGGGGATCGATGCTTCCATCCGCGTTCACGTAGACCGCATCAAGCCTGGACAGCCCCCTAACCGGAGGATCGATCCAGTACTCCGCCGGGTACAGTGCCCTGTTTCGCGCGAGAATCCTTCCGGTCGTTTCGTATTCCAAGTTGTTCGCGTCGTAGAGAATTCCCTGGCGGCTCCCTCCCTGGAATCGTTTCGTGAGATTAAGTTGTATCGCCCCGAGATCGGGCGCAATCGTCGCCAGGAATTCTGGATTCACCGGCACTCGCAGGTTCACCACGCGGACTCCTGTTTGCTCAGGCATCGCCCGGATGCTCATGAGGTAAAGTGTGTCGCGTTCTTCGACCAGGCCCGCGAATGAGTTCCTGGCCGGTCCGGCCACCTTATGCAGAAAACTTGGGTCGCTTGCAAACTCGATTTTTAAGTCCGGAAGTTCCTTATCGTGGACCATGTGCGACTGCGCGGCCAGCAAGCGTTCGGAGGCATCCTCGGAAACGCCCTTCGGAAGCATCCTGTGCGCGGCGGCAATGTGCTCCGAAATGTCGGCCATCATGGCGATGCGGCGCTGAATGTCCCCATAGAGCAGGTAGGCGCCGAGTTGCGCATACAGGATTTGCCCCGCAAGGATGACCAAGGTCAGGAGGAGCAGGATGGGCACGACGGCAATGAAAAGATAGGCAACGATGAGGCGGTTGCGGAGACTCCAAAGCAGCCGCGTTCGCCACCATCCAACGAGCCGAATCAGGACGTAAACGGTAGCGAGAATGGCAAGGAATTTGAGGAAACTGGCAAAGGAACCGCCAAAACCAAAAAGAGCGCAAACCGCTCCGCCAAGAACGACGAGGACGACGAAGAAGTCGATCCGCGAGAGGCGGCGCCACAAATGTCGAAGTTTCGCAGAAGGGGCTGTCATCGGGCGATCAAGCTAGAAACACTACTCTACCCGAAGAGGCCTCTCTCGCGCAGGACAAACCCCCGAGGAGAATCAAGCTGGTATTTCCGCGCCCGGTTCAGCGGGGCCTACTTCGATGCGTTGCGAACGCGGCTGTGTTTCACGCTATAGGTAAAATAAACCACCATGCCGATAATCAGCCATGCGACCAATCGTATCCAGGTGATCTCTTTCAGCCCGGCCATCAACCCGAGGGAAACAATGATGCCCAGGATCGGTACAAGGGGAACCCACGGAGTCTTGAACGGCCGGACAAGCTCAGGCCGGCGCACACGAAGGACCCACACGCCGGCGCAGACGATCACGAAGGCGAGAAGTGTGCCGATGCTGACGAGCTGTCCGAGATCACCGATGGGTACCAGGGCGCCTACAAACGCTACACAGATTCCGACTATCGCCGTGGACTTCCAAGGCGTTCGGAAACGCGGATGAATATCGCTGGCCCATTTCCACAACAAGCCGTCATTGGCCATCGAATAGAACACGCGCGACTGGCCGAGCATCATCACCAGCATGACGGTGCTTAGCCCTGCAAGCGCGCCTGCGTTCACCACGTAGCTACCCCATTTCACGCCGGTTTCGCGGATGCCGAGCGATACGGGAGCGCCGATGTTCAGGAGGGAGTAGTGCACGGTGGCGGTCAAGATTCCGGAAACGAGCAGATACAAAATCGTGCAGATCACCAAAGACCCGAGAATGCCGATAGGCATATCGCGCTGCGGATTTTTTGACTCTTGCGCTGCGGTCGAAACGGCGTCAAAACCGATGTATGCAAAGAAGACTACGCCCGCACCCCGCAAAATGCCCGACCAGCCGAACGCGCCAAAAGTTCCGGTATTCGGTGGGATAAAAACCTTCCAATTAGCGTGCGCGATGGCGGGATGCTTCAAAACGAAGGCGCCGGCGACCGCGATAAATACCAGAACGGCTGTAAGCTTTACAAAAACCACCCCGGTATTGAAGTTTGCCGACTCTTTAATTCCGATGATCAGCAGAGCCGTAACCGCAAGCATCGCCAGAAAGGCAAGCACGTTGAACCTGGCCGTCGCCGTATGAAGACCTGCAAGCTGCGCGGCTGTCAGATTCAGCGTGTTGAGCGGTGTCCACCGCCCGTCATAGAGCACCCATTTCGCCCCCGGAACGTCGCAGATTTGCGGCGGGAGGCTGATCCCATAGTCCTGCAGGAAAGCCACCAGCGTGCTGCTCCACCCGCTGGCCACGGTTGCGGCGCCAAACGCATACTCCAAAATCAGATCCCAGCCGATGATCCAAGCAACCAGTTCCCCCAGAGTCGCGTAGCCATAGGTATAGGCGGAACCGGCGATCGGAATCATCGACGCAAACTCCGCGTAGCACAGCCCGGCAAACAAGCAGCCGACTCCCGCGAGCACGTAGGACAGCATGATGGCCGGCCCGGCATAGAGCGCGGCGGCGGATCCCGTGATCACAAAGATGCCGGCACCGATGATGGCGCCGATTCCAAGAGTGATCAGGTTTACCGGGCCGAGTACACGCTTCAGGCTATGCTCGCCGGTCGTGCCGGCTTCCTGCATGAGCGTGGCCATCGACTTGGTTGCGAATAAGGGGTTGCCCATGCAACTCCTCCTTTTCGGGGATCTGCGCCCCAATCTCTAACCGCTGCCAATTTGGTTCTGCACATTGTAGGGGTGCAGCGCGCTTCGCCCCTACAGAAAAATCGCGAAATTTACTCGCCAGCCTGAGCCGGCGGCCTTGAGCGCCTGGACCACAACCAGTAAACCGGCAGGCCGAGAAGAACAATGACCAGGCCGCCACCTGCCGTCTGCGTTTGATAGAGAAGCAACACGATCATGATTATTGTGGCTGCCACGATGTAAATAAGTGGCACAAAAGGATAGCCAAACGCCTTATAGGGCCTGTCCGCGTCCGGGCGCGTCCTTCGCAAAACAAATATCCCGATGATTGTCAGCACATAGAACAAGAGGACCGCAAAAATTACGTAATTCAGCAAATCGCTGTAGAGGTTGCCATACGTGACGGCGCCCGAATCCTCCAAATGGCGCGTCCTCAGCAAAATCAGCACGACGATCCAGATGCCTTGATACAGCAGCGCGTTTTGCGGGACGCCCCTCTTGCTCAGCTTTCCCGTTGA
Organism: uncultured Acidobacteriota bacterium; assembly: GCA_963824515.1. Taxonomy (GTDB): domain Bacteria; phylum Acidobacteriota; class Terriglobia; order Acidiferrales; family UBA7541; genus Acidiferrum. Next base: position 286,239 of record CAWGPN010000001.1, on the reverse strand, counting down.
GCGGAAGAAGAGTCCGTCGCGCGCCATGGCGTAGGACACACGTGCGCCAGCAAGGATCAACCCGTTGTTGCAGCCGAATGTCGAGATGATGATGGCGACGGCCATGATGGCCGCTCCAGGAGCCCCAAATATACCGTTCAAGGCGGCTGTGGCCACGCGATCGTCCGGGGCATTCTGGATTTGCGAGAGCGGCAATACCAGCAGGTAGGCGAGGTTCGCGAGGCAATAGAGCACGATGACGATGCTCGTGCCGAAGGCCATGGAAAGCGCCACATCGCGCTTCGGATTCTTCACTTCCGCGGCGGTGAAGCCGATGTTGTTCCAGGCGTCCGCGGAAAAGAGGGAGCCAACCTGGGCGACACCGTACGCCACAATCAAGCCAAATACACCGCTGGCAGCTGTTACCGTGGGAACCAAACCGCGCAGGAAATTCGCGCCGGGCTCAATCGGCTGCGCCCCGCTGATGGACCACAGATGGGAAAAATTGGCTGCGATTGCGCCCGCGTTCCTTCCCACGAAAATGCCAAGGATGATCAATCCCACCAGCGAGAGCGTCTTGGCACTGGTAAAAATGTTCTGAATCAGCTTGCCAAGCCGAACGCCCAGTGAGTTCAAGAACGTGAGCAGAACAATCATCAGAATGCCGACAAACTGCTGAATCGAGAGGCTGATGGCGAACTTGGAACCGAGGGCGATGGGCGGCACGATCCAGGAAGTCGGCGAAATGGCGGGAAATAAAACGCCGAGGAATCTGGCAAACGCTACGGCCACTGCCGCGATCGTTCCGGTCTGAATGACGAGAAATAGCGTCCAGCCGTAGAGAAAGCCCCAAAGTGGCGAATAAGCTTCGCGCAGGTAAATGTATTGCCCGCCGGCATGAGGGAATAGCGCGGCAAGCTCGCCGAAGGAGAGGGCCGCGGAGATGGTCAACAAACCCGTCAACACCCAGGTGAGCAGCAATCCCCCCGCCGAACCGGTCTGCCGCGAAATGGCTGGGGAAACAAGGAAGATGCCGGACCCAATCATGGAGCCGACGACAATCATCGTGCCGTCGAACAATCCGATGGCCCGAACGAAGCCAGGTCCGTCTTTCATCGAGTTCTGCGGAAGTGGATGAGTGGTATCGGCCATTCGGGGGGCGCCTCAGACCGCAGCCGCGTGCTTCGCGGTTTCAAGTGTCTTGATGTACTGCCGGGCACTCTCGGCCGGATCGGTGGCGCTCAAGATTCCGCTAATGACCGCTACGGAATCGGCGCCGGCCTCAATGGCCGCGGTAGCGCGTTCCAGCGTGATTCCGCCGATCGCCACGATTGGCTTGTGCGTCAACGCTCGAACCTTGCGCAGAAAATCTAGCCCAACGACCGGGTCAGGATTTGCTTTCGTCGAAGTGTCAAAGATTGGCCCTACGGCGATATAGTCGGCCGAGCTGGCCGCTGCCTGTTCGAACTGCTGCAAATTGTGCGTGGAAACCCCAACCAGTTTGTCTGGCCCGACCACGCCACGCGCTTGCTCGACGCCCAAATCATCCTGTCCTACGTGGACTCCGTTCGCTCCCGCCAGAAATGCCACGTCCGGGCGGTCGTTTACAAAAAAGGTGCCTCCAAATGCGGCCGAGAATCTCCGCCAATTCGCGGCAGGACTCGAGATAGCGGCGCGCTGCGGCAGACTTGTTCCGGTACTGGAGCAAACGGACCCCAGCTTCGGCCAAGCTCGCGGCGCACTCTCTTTCGGGAGAAGTAATCAACGCTGCGTCTAGTATCACATACAGCCTGGGGAGGACAAGGCGCATAGGCACTTATTTTCCGTTTGTTCCTAGAATTCTTTCAATGAAGTGCGTGTCGAAACGTGCCCTCCGCGAAATCGGGATCGGCCAAGATCCGCCGGTGCAGCGGAATGGACGTCTTGATTCCCTCGATGACGAACATTTCGAGCGCGCGCTTCATTCGCCCGATGGCTTCGGCGCGGTCGCGGCCCTTGACGATGAGTTTCGCGATCATGGAATCGTAATACGGCGGTATCACGGCGTCGGCATAGGCAGCCGAATCCACGCGGACTCCCGTTCCACCAGGCGCCTGAAACGTGGTGATGCGCCCCGCCGAAGGCACAAAGGTCTCGGGATCTTCAGCATTGATACGGCACTCGATTGCGTGGCCCTGAAAAATTCATCTCTCCGACGGCGTCGTCCAGTCTCTCGCCGGCAGCGATTCGAATCTGCGCCTTGATCAGGTCCACTCCTGTCACCAACTCCGTGACCGGATGCTCGACCTGGATGCGCGTGTTCATCTCGATGAAGTAGATGCGAACCGTCCTGATCCATCAGAAATTCGACCGTCCCTGCGTTCGTATAGCCCACCTTTTCGAGCGCCCGCACCACCTTGGCCCCTAATTCCTTCCGTCGCTTGGCATCCATCGCGGGCGACGGCGATTCTTCGATCAAGCTTCTGGTGACGCCGTCTGAATGCTGCACTCGCGCTCGCCCAGATGGATCACTTTGCCGATGCTGGTCCCCCAGCACCTGGAATTCGATGTGCTCGGGGATGCTCCAGAAACTTCTCCGCGTAAACATCAGGAGTGCCAAAAGCCTGTTGCGCCTCGCTCCGGGCCGTCTCGATACGCGGCAGACAAGTTCCTCCTGCTTGTGCACCACGCGCATTCCCGCGCCCGCCCCCGCCCGCAGACGCCTTCATGATCAGCGGGATAGCCGATGCTTATCGGCCTCCTTGGCAGTTGCTCTTCGCCTTCGACGACTCCCTCGCTGCCGGGGACCGTCGGCACTCCCAGGCCGTCTGCATTTCCCGCCGCGCCCGATCCTTTTCTCCCATCATTTCGATCACTTCGGGCAGTCGGCCCGATGAAGGTGATCTCCGAAGCTTCGCAAACCTTCGCAAAGTTGGCATTTTCGGAAAGAAAGCCGTAGCCCGGATGGATGGCGTCCACGTTGGTGATTTCCGCCGCGCTGATGACCTGGGGAATGTTGAGGTAACTTTCGCGTGCTGCGGGCGGGCCGATGCACACCGCTTCGTCCGCGAAAGCGCACGTGCAGCGAATTCCGGTCCGCCTCCGAATACACCGCTACCGTCGAAATCCCCAGTTCCTTGCAGGCGCAGATGACCCGCAGGGCGATTTCCCCGCGATTGGCTACCAGGATCTTCTGGAACATGGCTCCCGGACGCCGGCTATCTCTTCCGGCTAGGACGGATGCCGAACAGCGGCTGGCCATATTCCACGGGCTGCCCGTTTTCCGACGAAGATGCGCATCACTTCGCCGCTGACGTCCGACTCGATTTCGTTCATCAGTTTCATGGCCTCGACGATGCACAAGGTCTGGCCGGCTTCCACGATGCACGCCGATCTTTACAAATGGCCCCGGCGCCCGGGCTCGGTAAGCTATAGAACGTGCCCACAATCGGAGATTTGACCAGGTGCAGGTCCTCGCGCCACGGACTTCGAAGGCGCCGCCGCGACTCCCGGCCCGAAGCGGCCGCATTCTCTGCGCACCGGATGGCGGCGCGCTGGGCACGATGATTTCCGGCATGCGCATGGGCCGCGGCATCAGGCCGTCCCCATGGAAGGCTTCTTCAGCCGGATGCGCAAGTCCCCTCGCGAATATTCGAATTCCTCGAGGTTGTGCTCGGTCATCATTCGAAGCAATCGCTCGATCTGCTCGATCTTCGGGCCTCGCGATCGGATGCTCTTCCATTGCTCGGCTTTCGAGGGCTGTTTGCGTTTCATGCCTGTATTAGAGCTCGATGAGTTCCCGCGATACCGCGGGTCAGGACTTCCACTCGCTTTCTCATGGATGCCAGCGACGTCGTCCTCAATGCGGATTCCCCCCGCTGCCTCCACGTAAACCCCTGGTTCGATCGTGACGACGATTCCCGCTTCTAGCCGCGTTGTTTGGCCCCTGGCCACTCGCGGCTCTTCGTGCACTTCCAGACCCAAGACCGTGCCCCGTGCTGTGAGTAAAAAACCGGTCCAGTTTGTGCCCTGCCAGAACCTGTCTCGCGGCCTCGTCCACTTCCCCGCAGTCCGGCTTCCGGCTCGGACGCAGCTATGGCCGCCGCCTGCGCTTCCTGTACGCCTTATACCATCTCCGAATGCGGTCAGGGCCCGGCCCACGATACACTGTGCGGGTTATGTCACTGCAATAGTGCGCGAGTATAACACCCAGGTCCAGCACCACCAACTCATTTTTCCTCAAGCGCTTGGAGTCGGCCGGCGTGCGGCAACGCCGATCGCTTCCCGAAGGCCACAATTGTCTCAAACGCCCGGCCGCGGTCCCCGCCCTGCTTCATCTCGTATTCAATTTCCGACGCCAATCTCCAGTTCCCGTTACCCCCGGCTTCAGCATAGCTATGATCGCCGATGAACCACCTCGCTTGCCAAAATCGCCGCTTCGCGCATCCGCTCCAACTCTGCCGGGTCTTTCTGAGTCCGCAGAGATTCCAACCAACCCGCCGCTCGAAACCCACGCCTTGCAGCGCCTCCCGGCCGCGCTTTCGCAGTTCGGACTCAGCCCGCCACGCTATTTGGACGGCTTCAAATCCCGCCCGCCGGACTCTCACTCCTTTGAGATATTCCCCGGCGGACTCGCAAAAGATGAACCCTTTTGCTCGACGTATCCAACCCCCCGGTTTCCTCCTCGCCTGCACGGTGAATCGTCCGTCGGAGATCAGTGTCGCTTCCCCTGCGCGTCAACAACCAACGACCCTGCTTCTCCCGTAAAACCAGTCAGGTAGTAGCAATTGCCGGAGCATGGCCATCACAGAGCGTCCAACCCGGCTCTCTCGGAGCCACTTGGCTGAGTTGCTTTCAGCCGCTTTGGAATTGTTGCATCATAAAGAAATCGAGGAGACCGCAGTCTCCTCGTTTCCGACCTCAGTTGAAAGTGTCTTTTCCGGACATTATTCCCGGGATAATCCGCGGCGTCAGGAAGAACAGCAACTCCTGCGATTGGATGTTGACGTTCGTCCGCTTAAACAGATTACCGATCATTGGCAAACTGCCCACGATCGGCACTTCCTGAATGTTCGTCTTCTGAGTGTTGACGATGATGCCACCGATCACCACCGTTCCGCCGTCAGGGACCATCACTTTAGTCTGCGCGGACTGCGTGTCCAATGCCGGGATGCCCTGCACTCGGGGAATACCTTGATCGATCTGGGTATTTTCTACGAGTACGTCCATGAAAATCGTTCCGTCGCCCGTGATTTGCGGCGTCACTTCCAATTGCAACACCGCGTCGATGAACTGAACCGAAATGGTGTTGTTGATGGTCGTCTGAATCGGCAGTTTGACGCCCTGCTTGATGATCGCCTTTTCGTTGTTTTGCGTCACGATACGCGGCTTCGAGAGCAGTTTGCCCACGCCTTTGGCTTCGGCCGCGGTGATAAAGAAGTCAATCGCGAAATTGGGCGACCGGTGCGAAAATCCCAAGCCGCTCGATGGTACCCCAGCCCCAAAGCTCGTTACCAGCGGGAGTACCGCTCTGCGCACCTCCACTCGAAGCGTTCGTGGGAACAGCGATCAGCGGAGGCGGCGGGGTAGAATTGACCGGGCCGGGCTAACGCCCACTTGCGGCGCGCCACCGAAAATGTTCCGTCCACTGTGGTCGTGCCGGCAAAACCCAGTTCCGTGCCGATGTCCTGCGCAAAAGAACGCGAAGCCGAGATGACCCGCGCTTCAATCTCGACCTGTTGCGATTTCCGGTCCAGTTGGTGGATGAGATTGTCTATCGTCGGGATGACCGAAGGGATATCCCGTATGATGAGCTGGTTCGAACGATCATCCGCGAGAATGTCTCCTCGGGGCGACTGAGGAATTTCTTAAGGTGTCCCTCAAGGTGCGACGCCTTGGCATAATTCAACACGCGCGTCACGGTTACCGGGGCAACGGCCTCTGCCTGGGCTTTTATCAGGTCGCGCTCGCGTCTCCGCTTCCTTTCGCAAGTGTCGTGCGTGGCAATCCTCAATACATTTCCGTTGAGTTGCTTATCGAGACCATTATTCTGGAGGACGATATCCAGAGCCTGATCCCACGGCACTTCATCGAGCACGATCGTTAGAGACCCCTTTACGGCGGGATCCAGAACCACGTTTAGTCCGCTTATCTCATGGATTAAACCGGAAAAAGTCCCGCAGATCAACATCCTTTAAATTCACGGAGATCGGTTCGCCAGTGTACTTTCCGCTCGTCGGAGGAGTTGCAGGCACCGCTTGCGGCTGCTGCGCCTGCCCGGAAGAGGCTGCCAAGGTGCTGGCTGCAGCGGTTGATTGCTGGACCGCTTCCCGGGCTGCTTCCTGTGCTTTTGCCTCGTTCGCTGCAGAATCCCTTCCGCCAAATGATGCCAGGGTGACTGAGGGCTGGGTCAGTTCGCCAGGCAACGCGAAGCGGGGAGCGGGAATCTGGCAAATTCTGTGCGTGGACCTCGCATGGAAAGCGGTGTCGATGGTTTGTACGCGAATGTGCTTGAGCAGTCGGATCCGCTTGTGCGATCACGGTTTGCGCGACCAGGCTCCGCAGAGCTCGGCGCCTTGGGCTTGGAGTCGAAAACAAACCAGCACGGCCGCACCTTCGCGAGAGATCTGATACGGTGACGCCGCCATCAGGTCCACCACTACGCGCGCTATGTTTGGCCGGTACTGGCCCAGACGCACTTCGCGAACAGGTTCCGCACCTCCCGGGTATGATCGTCTTATCAACGGCCAGACGCGCACCGGAAAAATCCAGTACAAGTCGATCTGGATTTTGCATGCGCACGGCATGGACTTGAGCCGCCCCTCGCCTTCCACGCGCACGCTAGCGCGTTGTGGCTCTTGGGAAATTGCCACGCTAGAGATCACCGCGGAAGTCGCGGTCGCGCCGGCTGGCTCCTGCGTCTGAGCGCGCAGCGGACTAACGCTCAAAACCGCGCTCAAAGGATCAGGCAGCCGCACCGAAAGGCGGGCCAATTCGTCTTCATTGCTGTTCTCCTGCACTGGAGTAAATTCTCTTGTTTACCTGGCGTTCCACCGGCTTGCCAAAAGCATCCTTGCCCATTTCATTGAAGGAAACGCCGTCCATCGCAATCTTATCCACGCGGCCGTCATACAATTGATCGCCTTCTCGTAGAAAATACGTCCGGTCCTGCGGATTCGTCACCACGGCGATCATCCCGTTCGGCGCCCTGACGATCCCGTTGAGTCTCAGGGTGCTGACCTGCAACCCTGCCTTGCCGGGAGGCAAATTCTTCCCCGCGTTTTTCTCCGCCTGCTGGCGTGCGACAAGGGACTCAAACGGGTCGCGCCTCGCAACCTTTCCTTCAAGAATTGCTGCTGCGCCGGGATTCACCGCCCGCTCAACCGGTTTTGCCGCTTGCAGCGCCTTGGAAGTTTTTCGGACGTTACGTCGTGCCGCGGGCTTCGCCGCCCGGGGGCTTGCTTTCTGTTGAGCATCCCTCGCAGCCTTTCTTGCGACCCTTGGCGCAGTCTTCGCGCCGGCGGGATGCGCCGGTTTGGCTTGCGCGCCCAGCCCAGGTGAGAGCATCGCGAGTAAAATGCCTAGTACGAGTGTCATTGCTGAACGCATAGTTCGCTCATTCCCGCTCAGTATTTCCTAGCCGGCTTGGCCGCGGACTTTGCCCCTGCTGCAGTGCTCGGGCCTGCGTCGGCTGGCTTGGTAAAGAAATGTCGTGGCCGTGAATACCGCGGAAACCGTCGTCCCCGGCCGCTAACGAATACTTCGTTCCCTTGGCCTTCGCCGGATCGTCAAATTCCAAATCCCCGACGTTGATAATTCGGGACAGCCGCCCCAAACGTCCGAAGAAGTCCATGAGGCTGAAGTACGGCCCGTCGGCTTGCACTCGAAACGGCATGTCGTAGTGGAATTCCCGCGGGACAATTGCTTCCGCCGTCAGCGACCGAATTTGCACATTCGACGCGCTCGCCGCTCCCTGCAGGAGCCGAATGAATTCGTCCGTCTCTTTTTCTTCCGGTACGATGGTCTTCAAGGTGTCCAGTTGCTTCGAGAGCGCGTCCATCTGCTGCTTCAGCTCTCCATAACGCTGCTTGTAAACCTGCAACTGCTGCACTTCCGTGCTCAGTGTCGAGCGTTGTTGGACCGCTTTATCCACCGCGTCCCGCTCCTGCGCCACCGGCGATACTGGAATGTAAACTCCAAGGAGGAGCAATACCACCGCAATGGCCACTGCCACCAGACCTTGCATGAATACCGACATGTCGCGAAACGGATTGGCCATGACGCTCCCTTATCCTTTCTTCACCGGGGCCGAACGTCGCGCCGAATTCCCGGGCGTGTTCGCCGGTTTCGCTTGCACCGGAACTGCCCCCCCTGCCTGCGGCGGTGTGATTTCGGCAGTCAACTCGAAGTTGAAGGTCTGCACCCCCGTATTTTTGTCGTCTTGCTTTGTATTCTTGATCTCCACCTTCTGGAAGTACCCGGATCTTTTCAGTGCTGTAATAAAATTGGCTACTGAATTAATGGAAGCCGACGACCCTTCGAGCGAAAGATTGGTCCCTTTCCTAACCATGGAGGTGAGCCAGAGGTTTTCCGTCCGCGAGACCGTATTCGCTACCATATCGAGCAGGTCCTGCCCGCCAGTCCGGTCCCTCTGCAGTTGTTCGATGGTGGACACTCTCTGCTGGAGGACTTGCTTCTGCCTGTCAAAGGCTTCGACCTGCTGTTTGATGTTTTCCAAATCGGTCTTCTGCGCCTGCAAAACCTTTATTCGGTTATTTTCCTCGTTCAATTGCCTTTGCCACGAATAAAAGAGAAAACCAAGAACAAGGACGCCGAGAAGGACACCCGCTCCAACAAACAGCACGGGAAGCGCCGCCCCTGTATCGACTGGCCGTCGGGACGCCTTGGGCCGAATTTGTCCAAGCAGGTTTATGCGGATCATGGTTAGTCAAAGCTCCTCAGCGCCAGACCCACCGCAATGGCAAGCCGCGGCGACATCTCGCGAATCTGGTCATCACTGTGCCGGCTGGGATTGATGAGCACTTTCCGGAAGGGATTTAATTCCTCCACGGGCATTGCGAACTCTTCCCGAAGCAGATCCACCAGTCCCGGGACTCGTGCCGTTCCGCCCGCGACGACGATGCGCTGGATATTCTCGCCGCTTGCGGTGGCTCGGAAGAAATCAAAGGTCTTCTGAATTTCAAGCGTCAGAATGTCCGAGACGCTTCTCAGAATCTGCTGCTTCTGTTCGTCCGTTACGCTGGGAAGCGTGTCGCCCTTCTTCAAGCGTTCCGCATCCTCGAAGCTTAAGTCCAATTCTTTTTGAAGAGCGTCCGTATACTGATTGCCGCCGACGCTCACGTCACGGGTGAACAAGGGCACGCCGCCGCGGACAATATTGATATTCATGACGCTCGCACCGATGTTCAACAGCGCCACCGTCTGTCCGGCGTCTGGCTCGTAATTAATTTCGAAACAGTTCTGCAAGCCGAATGCATCGATGTCCACCACCACCGGCGTCTTGCCGGCCTGCGCCAGCACGTTCGTATGATTCAGAATCTTGTCCTTTTTAACCGCCACCAGCAGCACGTCCATCTGCGCGTCCATCGATTCCAGTAACTGATAACTCAGGTTCACGTCCGCGATGTCGAACGGAATGTGCTGGCTGGCTTCCGAGGGGATCCGGTCGTACAACTCTTCTTCCGTCATCAGCGGCAGCGGCACTCTCTTCACAATCACCGAATGCCCGGAAACCGAGGTGGCCACGTTCTTTGTCTTGATACGCTGTGCGTCGAAGATCTTGCTGATCGCGTTAGCCACTTGGGGCGCGTCCATAATCGCGCCATCCACCACCGTGTCTTGCGCCAGCGTTTCCATCCCAAAGCTAACCAGTTCGTAGCCGGCTTTCGTCGCCTTCAGCTCCACTGCCTTGATCGAGCTTGAGCCGATGTCCAGCCCTACCAGCTGCCTGGATTTTTTGCCCATTCCCAACATATCGCGGCCTCTTTCGCCTTTACACCCGGCAAACTATCGGCGCCTCGCATGCGCCTGGCTCATCTTGCGTTCCATCCAGCGGTCCAGAATCGTCTTACGCAGTTTCCAACGATTTCCGAGTTTGAACGCGGGAATTTCGCCCTCGGTGATGTAACGGTACAGGGTATCCGGGGAGATCCCCAGATACTGCGACGCCTGTCTCACATTCATCACTTCACGAGATTCAATCACGAGGAACTTCACCCCGGCGCCCGAACTCACGCCATACCCACCACTGTCCAGTGCACCCCTCTTACCGCTGCGGCTTACCGGAGTGCTGTCCGTGCAAGGTTTATCCCATTGAAAAGCTCAGAGCGTCAAGAGATTCTCTACCGGAGTTGCCTTAAAACTACCCCTATTCTTAGGCAGTTCGGGGGTATTCAGGGAGGTTGATACTGCATATTGCGTTCAGTAGCTAACAGGACCACAATTAGTTGTAGATTTTTACCCTTTCTTCCTGTTCCCCGGGACAGTTATTCTTTGTCGTCAATTTCCAACAAACTCTCGTTTCTCTTTCCCGCTACTTCATTTCTGCAGTGCTTTCCACATCGCCGCCACTCGCACTTTCGTTCCTTCGTCCATAACGATCTCGTCCGGCCACGGCCTCGTAAATCCTTCCGTGGCCCATTTCCTTGTCGCATCGATTCCCATCTTCGATCCGTAGTCTTGCATGCGCTGCGCGTGATCCAGAGTGTCCACCGGGCCCAGCGAAAACTGCACATCGCGCTCGGGGTCCATCGCGCACAACGATTTCCACACGACTTCCCGGTAGTTGTGCACGTCGACGTCGTGGTCCACCACCACAATTACCTTTGTAAACATCGCCTGCCCCAGCGACCATATGGCGTTCATGATTTTCCGCGGGTGGCCCGGATAGGACTTGCGAATCGCCACAATCATCAGGTTGTGAAAGATTCCTTCCGCCGGCATGGCCACGTCCACAATCTCCGGATACTGCATTTTCATCACTGGCAGGAACACGCGCTCCACCGCATAACCCATGTAATAGTCTTCCTGCGGCGGCGGCCCCACCACCGTCGTCAGATAGATCGGCTCCTTGCGATGCGTCACGCACTCCACATGAAACACTGGATACTCCCCCTCCAGCGAATAAAACCCCGTATGGTCTCCGAAGGGTCCTTCCGTGCGCATCTCGTTCAAATTCACGTATCCTTCCAGAACAATCTCCGCATTCGCCGGCACTTCCAGATCATTCGTTTCGCAGGACACCATTTCCACCGGTTCGCGCCGCAAGAATCCTGCGAACATCATTTCATCGAGATCAGGCGGAATCGGCAGCATCCCGGATAGCGCCGTGGCCGGGTCCGCGCCAATCGCTACGCTCACCGGAATTCTCCCCTCAGGGCTCTTCGCACGCGCCCGCCGGAAATGTTCAGCGCCGTGCTTCTGCGTCTGCCAATGCATCCCCGTCGTCCGCTCGTCGTAAATCTGCATCCGGTACATCCCCACATTCCGCTTACCCGTCTCTGGATTCTTCGTAAACACCAGCGGAAACGTAATGAACCTTCCTCCATCCTGCGGCCAGCATTTCAAAATGGGAAAATCCAAAAGGTTGACGTCCTTCCCGTGATGCATCACTTCCTTGCACGCGCCGGTCTTCACGCACTTAGGAAAAAACGAACCCAGCTCCGCCAGTTTCGGCAACATCTTGATCTTGTCGAAAAGACCTTGCGGCGTATCCATCTTCAAGAAGCCTTGAATGCGCGCCGCAACTTCATCCAGTTCCCCTACCTCAAACGCCAGAGCCATGCGCCGCACACTTCCAAAGGTATTCACCAGTAAGGGCACGCGCGAACCCTTCGGCTTCTCAAAAAACAGCGCCGGCCCCACACTGTCCGGCAGCCGGTCCTTGTCGCGCGCCACACGCTGCGTTACTTCAGTAATCTCCAGAACGGGATCCACTTCTGCGCGTATCCTGCGCAGTTCCCCTTCCTTCTCCAGTTTCTGCACAAACTCCCGTAAGTCTCGGTAGGCCACCAATTCCTCCCGCAGCATTTCCGCGGCAATGCGCGGAGCAAAAACTGTATCACGATCCGTAAGCCTCAACGCGGACGCTGGGTGGCGCAGGCTAGTTTGGGACGGCAGTCTCAGTGCTTCTCAGCGTCGCCTGCCGGGCGTCGCCTTGGAGCACTCGGCTATAAAAGAGGCTCAAATTTCTATTCTGGTCCTTTTGGAAGAAATACTTGGAAATTCGCATGATGCGCATGAGCTCAAGCTCGTTGCCGCTCTTCTTTGAGGTGAACTCATAATAAGCCGCGCCCTGATCCGCCTTCGCATCCGCCGGAAGTGCCTCCACTTCTACCCCGGCTGGCAACTGCATCCTGACCTCTTCGTATTTTTCCTGGGGGTGCCCGAAATAGATCGGATTTGTCCGACGGGGAGACGAAAATGGATTTTCCTCGTGTGTATGCAAAAAACCCAAAGGCAAAATTAATCTCTTCCCGGCAGGAGTAGCAAAATTGGGGACTTCGACCTCAAATTCAACTCTTAACGGCCGTTCGGACTCTTCCCAGCCCTCCACCTTCAGCAATTTCACCGTCGCGCCTTGAGTAAGCTCACTCTTCAACGATTCCTCAAGCACCCTCCGCCGTTCCGCTTCATCTTCACGAATTGCATCTAGACGCATGCTTAGCGCTTCCTGGCCAAAATAAACCCCCGCGACTTTTCCGCTCAATCCTCCATCATTGTTTAGCTTCAGATCTGCCTCCCACCTCGTTATGGAGGAGTTGCTTTTCGGGGCCGGGGTGGATTGCAAGTGCGGCAAGGCGGTGCTCACAAGAATGCCTTGAGTATCCGTTTTTTCCCACGGAAGTAATCCGAAGGGGCAGAGCCGCGTCGCGGGGTCCAGATAGATGTAGCCCTTGCCCACTTGCACCGCGACGACCATGGCATTTAGTTGCTGCTCGTTAGGGTATCCCACCATAAAAAATGCCTGTTTACGCGAACTAATCAGCAGCGGATAAGCTTGAAATCCAACGGCGCGCGCCATCGCCACAAAAAGTAAATTGATTTCATTTCCATATGCATATTGACGGCTCAAAACGTCTTCTGCGCTCTTATTCTCTTTGAGGTTTTCTTGCTTGGTCTCCTTCTCGCTCTTCGCAGGTTCATAGCTGAGTGCTCGAATCTTCTGGGCCCTTGCGTAGATCTTACTCAATTTTATATCGTCGGGATCATCCTGTTTTATCAGGCTCGCGGTTTCCCTCTGAATGAGCTTGGACTTCCCTATGAATTTGTCTAAAGCCTCCGCAGTGCGCTTTGCAACTCCCGTCCAGTATGTCTCCGGACTGTAATACCCGGCTACGTAGTAGAAATTAGCGCGAATCCTTAGATTCTCTTCCGGCGGTGAATATTTCTCTTCCTCGTATGCCGGAACATTGTCGAGGTCCATTTCGAAGCTGCCGTCGCTTAACGTCTGTCGTTTCGCGTCACCCGGAAGCGCAACGTAGAAGTCTTGTATTTCCGCTCCCTTCACTCCATGCAGGACAAAATGCCCATGGCGGACAAATAGATCGCGTTGAATCTCCCACTCTGCCGCTGGATATGTATAGGCTTCCGTTATCCGGTACTCTCCTGGGTGCCGGAATACGTCAGGCAGCTTCTCCTTATGGCGCAGACGATAGCTGTATTCTATGATGCTTCCCGCACGCACATTCGGCAGCGTGAGAACTTTGGCGCTGATTCGAACTTTTCGGGCTTTCACGATTTCCCGGTCGTAAACTTGGTCCGTAAACTCCGACACCTTACCGTCTGACACAATCGTCCGAGCACGTATGCTTTCTATTTGGGAATCTTTGTCGTAATAAGGTATTTCGATGTTTGCATATTTCCTGCCTTCATCACGAAATACCTTGATTCGAAAGGACTGTGTTTCGGTCCAATTTCTGTTATCGGTGTCGACCGAGTAATACAGGATCATCGCCGCGGCTCCGGTCAACCGCGGATTGTCCTGCAACGCCAGATCTTCTGGAGTAATCGACGGCAAGTTTGGAAGTTCTTGCGCCCAAGCAAGAGGGGCTGCCGCAATGCCCAGGAGCAAGAACGCATGACGAATTAGAGAAAATCCAGCGAGCTTCACGGACGCCTCGCGGGGAATCGCAATTGCAAGGAGCGTATGCCTACCACACCGAATATTGCAAGCGGCAAAGTTCCCCCCTCGAGCCACAGCAAGTCTCTCGCTAAAGGTTCCTTCTCGCCGGCTGGATGTGGGCTTCGATCGCGCCGATCTCGACTTGCCCGGTGTCCTTGATCCCGATGAAAATTCGGTGGTCACCCGACTTCGGAAATCCACGCAGATCGCCCACCTCCGGCTCCAAAGTACCCGCCACCATCTCGGTTGGCATTTTTGTCACCTATGCCCGCGTCTCTGCCGCTCGGCCTCTTCTGGGAAATTGCTTCAGCCAAACTCAAACTAACCTCAAGCCCCACTTTCAGCTCCCCTTTTCTTCCCATGCCGCAAAACTTTAAGGAACATTCTCGCGGCCCCTTCGTCTCTATCACTAGAGGCTCTGCAACGCATTTCCCTGTCTTGACGCTGAGCCCCGCGAGGCTTCGCCAATGACAACGTTCATGCTCAATCTGAAGCAGGTCTTCCGCCGTCTGGGCCGCGCCCCGCTCTTCACGGCCATTACCCTCATCACCCTCGCCGCCGGCGTTGGCGGCAACACCATCGTCTTCAGCGTCCTTGAAGGCGTTCTCCTCAAGCCTCTTCCTTATCCCCGCCCCGACGAACTCGTCGGCGTCTGGCTCACCGCCCCAGGCGTCAACATCCAGAATCTCAACATGGCTCCTTCCAATTACTTCATCTTTCGCGAGCAGAACCGCTCTTTTCAAGACATCGGCGTCTACAACGGTGACTCCGTCAGCGTCACGGGCCGCGCCGAACCGGAACAAGTCGACGCCTTGGACGTTTCCGACGGCACTCTTCCTCTCCTCGGCGTTTCCCCCGTCCTCGGCCGCTTGTTTACCCGCCAGGACGATTCTCCCGGCTCGCCCGACTCCGTCATCCTCAGCTACGGCTATTGGCAAAAACGCTTTGACGGCTCCACTTCCGTCTTGGGCCAGTCCCTCAACGTCGATGGTAAGCCCCGCCAAATCATTGGCGTCCTCCCACCACGTTTTCATTTTCTCGATTGGCGCGAATCATCCCTCTATCTTCCATTCAAGTGGGACCGCAACAAAGTGTTCTTGGGCAATTTTAGCTACGAAGGTCTCGCCCGCCTCAAACCCGGCGTCACTCTCGCACAGGCCGATGCCGACGTCGCTCGCATGCTGCCCCTCGTTGCGAGTTCGTTCTCGGCGCCTCCCGGTTTTAGTGCGAAGATTTTTGACGACGCCCATTTCGCCCCGAACCTCCGCCCTCTCAAGCAAGACGTCGTCGGCGATGTCGGCGGCACTCTCTGGGTTCTCATGGCCTCCATCGGCATGGTTTTGCTCATTGCCTGCGCCAATGTCGCCAACCTCCTTCTCGTCCGTATCGAAGGCCGCAGCCAGGAGCTTGCCGTCCGCTCCGCCCTCGGCGCCAGTCCCTACCGCATCGCCGGTGAACTGTTTCTCGAAAGTTTTGTCCTTGGCCTGCTTGGCAGCGCCGTCGGCTTGGGCCTCGCCTTCGCTGCCTTGCGCGCCCTCGTCGCCATGGCCCCTTCCGGAATCCCTCGCATCAACGAAATCGGCATTAATGGTCCCGTTCTCCTCTTCACCTTCGTCGTCGCCATTCTCGCCAGCATCCTCTTTGGCTCCATCCCCATCTTCAAGTACGCCGGCATCCGCCTCAGTACCGGAATTCGCCAGGGTGGCCGCGCCAACAGCCAGACTCGCGAACAGCATCGCGCCCGTAGCGTGCTCGTCGTTGTTCAAGTCGCCCTCGCTCTCGTTCTTCTCATCTGCTCCGGCCTCATGATTCGCACCTTCCGCGCCCTCACCCATGTTGATCCCGGCTTCCGCCAGCCCGATCAGATCCAAACCTTCCATATTTTCGTTCCGGAGTCGCAAGTCAAAGACAAAGAGCAGGTCGTCCGCATGTATCAGGAGATCCTCCGAAAAATCTCCGCCATTCCAGGCGTCTCCTCCGCCAGCATCTCCACCGCAATCCCTATGGGCGGAAATTCCAGCAATGACCTTCTCTACGCCCAGGATCACACCTATCACGAGGGCCAGATTCCCCCGATCCGTCGTTTTTCTTTTGTCACTCCTGGCTCCTTTTCCACGCTAGGCACGCCTCTGATTACTGGCCGGGATATTTCCTGGACCGACATCTACGAGCATCTTCCCGTTGCCGTCATCTCCGAAAATTTCGCTCGCGAATACTGGACTTCCCCCCAAAACGCTCTCGGCAAACGCATCCGCGTCGCCTCCACCGACGACTGGCGCGAAATCATCGGCGTCGTCGCAAACACCTATAACGACGGTGTCACTCAGAAACCCCCTACCATGGTCTACTGGCCCGTCGAAAGGGCCCGCTTTGAAGGCAGTCCCGAAGAAGTGAACCGCTACGTCGGCTTTATGGTTCGCAGTCCGCGCGCCGGCTCGGAAGCCTTTCTGAAGGAAATTCGCGAAAGCATCTGGTCCGTCAATCCCAACTTGCCGCTCGCCAATGTCCACACCCTGGGCTTTTTCTACACGCGCTCCATGGCCCGCACTTCCTTCACTCTCATCATGCTCGCCGTCGCCGGCGGCATGGCCCTTCTCCTCGGCGTCGTCGGCATTTACGGCGTCATCGCCTGCTCCGTCTCTCAGCGTGTTCGCGAAATCGGCATTCGCATGGCGCTCGGCGCACAAACGCGATCTCTAACCAACATGTTCGTCCGCCACGGTCTCATCCTCACCGGTATCGGCGCTGCCTGCGGTCTCATCCTCGCCGTCATCGTCATGCGCCTCATGTCATCCCTCCTCTTCCACGTCAATCCCGTCGATCCCATCACCTATATCGCCGTCACACTGGGACTCGTTGCCACCGCCTTCATAGCCAGCTATCTTCCATCACGCCGCGCCGCCGCCGTCGACCCCGTCGAGGCCCTCCGCGCCGAATAAAGCGATGCCGCATGCCCAGCCGTGATCTCAGATACGAATCACGGTTCAATTCTTCATCGTGGTAGGCACACTAGGTGAGTTCTTCCGGCTCAGGCACGTCCTTGGCACGAGCTTCTCGGTCGCAGTCGCTACGCCGTATGTCGGTGGCGCCCTAATAGCTGCATGTTTTTGCTGGGCAGGCGCGACCTCGTACTTCTTCCGACGCTACACGCTGTCCGCCTGGATCGCACTGGTGACCGCAGTCATTCTGCTCGTGTACAAAATTTCTGTAATTGGCTGGTGATGGCACCTCGCTCTGACGCTTGAGTCGAATGGCGGGCAACCGGAGGCTATCTGGAACTAGCCATCCGGGACGAACCGGCGAGCGCCGTAAGAGGATTTCACACATTATAAAAGGGCGCCCCTTTTGGAGTAGGTTTTGAGTGCTTGGCTCATTCCCTACAGAAAGGAACACCCTTTATGACTAGCACTAAATATATCGGCATGGACGTGCACAAGGAAAGCATTTCGATCGCAGTTCTGAATTTCGCCGGCAAGGCGGTGATGGAATGCGTCATCGAGACCAAGGCGAGCACCATTCTGCAGTTTATCGACGGGCTGCGCGGAGACGTGCACGTCACGTTTGAAGAAGGCACCTGGGCTGGCTGGTTGCACGATCTGCTGAAGCCGCATGTCACGGAATTGGTGGTGTGTAATCCGCGGAAGATTGCCTTGCTGAAGGATGGCAGTAAGAGTGACCGGATCGATGCACACAAGCTAGCCGATCTGTTGTACATGAACAAAATCAAGCCGGTCTATCACGGAGAACATGGCCTGCGCATGTTGAAGGAATTGTCCCGCAGTTATTTGACCATCAGCAAGGATCTCGGGCGGGTGATGAATCGGCTCAAGGCCTTGTATCGGAGTTGGGCCATTCCCTGTGCCGGGACGCAAGTCTACGCACCGCATTACCGTTCGGAATGGTTGAGCAAGATCGGGGAAGCCGGCGTGCGCCGGCGGGCAGAACTTTACTACCAACAACTCGACGCCCTTCGGCTGGTGCGCCAACAAGCCCGGAAAGAGCTGTTGGTCGAGGCTAAGAAGCACCGTGCCACGAAGTTGCTACGCCAGATTCCTGGTATTGGTCCGCTTCGAGCGGCTCACTTGGTTGCATTGATGCAGACGCCTCATCGGTTCCGCACCAAGCGGCAACTGTGGACCTACAGCGGGCTGGGGTTGGAGACCCATGACAGCGCGCAGTACCGCGTCGTGGAGCAACAGCTACAACGCTCGAAGAAATCCGTCACCCTGCGGGGTCTTAATACGAATCACAACCACGACCTCAAAGATATTTTCAAGGGTGCAGCTATGAGAGCCAGCACCGCTGCTGGCCCGCTACACGATTTCTACGAGGCTTTGCTGGCTAAGGGAAGGAAGCCCACGATGGCGCGCTTGACCTTGGCGAGGAAGATTGCCGCGATCACGTTGATCGTTTGGAAGAAGGAGGTACGTTTCGACGCCAACTATTTGAAACAACAAGCAGCTTGAGCGTCTCTGGCAAAGAGTCCGTTCCACCTGGGAACTATTCCTGGCGGTAGCTGTCGGGTTCTTGAGACGCTCGGATTCGAGGGGAAGTATCCATCGGAAAAGTCAGGCCCGTGCTTCAAGCACGCGAGTCTCCGATTTCACCCTATGCCCTCTCGGACAATCCAAGAAAGCCATAGGCCACGAGTCTCCGATAGGACCATGCGTTGCCACTCATAAAGTGGATAACTGTCAGGCTTGATGTTTCAGAAACGAATGGCGCCGTCACAACAGTGAAATGGAACCACAGGGAGGAAGAAGGATCTCACCGTTTCGTGTGACGAAACGAAGCACGAAACTACGTCGCCTGAGCAAGACCACTCGATTACGAGTGCACGTTCAAACGGTTGGGCTGAATGCCGAGACAAAAAAAGTGTCGGCATCGAGCCGACGGGGAAGAATGTCTCTTGACATTCCCTTTTATAGGACCTTTCCGATTAGCGCGTTTACCAGATGGGATGAGAAGACCGGTCTCCGCGGGATGCATTAAGCTCCCAAGGATCGACGCGCTCGTGGCGCAAAGAAAAGGAGACCGGCTATGAAAAAGACTAGCACTGTTCGCGTAAATGGAAACATGATTTTCAAAGGACACAAACTCACGATTGGTTTGGACCTCGGCGATCGCTGGTCGTACTACTGCGTTTTGGATGAAGCGGGCGAAGTCCTTCTGGAACAGAAACTACCAACAACACCGGAAGCGATGAAGCAGACGTTTGAGAGAATACCGCGAAGTCTCATCGCTCTGGAGACCGGAACACATTCCCCGTGGCTAAGCCGGCTGTTAAAGGAGCTGGGACACGAGGTGCTGGTGGCGCACGCGCAAAAGGTGGAATTGATCAGCAAGAGCAATCGAAAAGATGATCGCCACGATGCGCGGACACTGGCACGGCTGGCAAGAATCGATCCTGAGCTATTGGGGCCGGTACGGCATCGCAGCGCGAAAGCACAAATTCATCTGACGGTGATCCGGGCACGGGCGGAATTGGTGAGTGCACGAACCGCGCTGGTGAATGGGGTGCGAGGATTGGTGAAGTCTTATGGCGAACGGCTGCCGAAGTGTGGCACGGAGCAGGTGAGCCGAGAGCTGGCCGCGGAATTGAGCGCGGAGTTGCGTGAGGTTCTGGAGCCGTTACTGAAAGAAATCGAATCGCTGAACGAGCGCATCAAGGAATACGACGTGCAGATGGAGAAAATCGCCAGGGAGAGCTACCCGCAAGTGGCGCTGCTCAAACAGGTGAAGGGGGTAGGAACACAGATCGCGCTGACGTATGTCCTGACCCTAGACGACCCGCATCGGTTTGCAAAGAGTCGCGAGGTCGGCTGTTTTCTCGGGTTAAAACCTGGGCGCAGGGACTCCGGAGAGAGCCAGCCGCAGATGCACATCAGCAAAGAAGGAGACCGCTATTTGAGAACGATGCTGGTGCAAGGGGCACACTACATCCTGGGACCCTTTGGGGAAGATAGTGATCTGCGGCGATGGGGACTGCGACTTGCCGAGCGCGGAGGGAAAAACGCCAAGAAACGAGCTGTTGTTGCGGTGGCCAGAAAGTTGGCGGTACTCCTGCATCGGTTGTGGGTGAGTGGAGAGGTGTACGAACCACTGCGCAATAGCCACAAAGCGATGCGCGCTGCGGCTTAAAGTGAAGAGCGCCCCACAAAACAGGGGATGTTAGGGCTCGATGGAATTGGCGATCGTCGTTGCTGGGCGATCCTGGCTCGAAATTTATCTGTGGAATACTGGGAAAGGCAGAAAGAAAGAAAAAGAACATACAAAGAAAAAGAGCATACAAGAAAAAAAGAAGAAGAGCATAAAAGAAAGAAGAGAGATGGTATCCGAACAGCCGAACTCAACCGCCGAGATCAGGTGACTGCGACAGGTCCTGGCCCAGTACCCTTCGAAAGGGGGAACGAGGTCGATTACCAGGTCCCTCCGTGCCAACATCGCTTAGACAAGTCTAGTACCCTTATTTAATGAGCAGGGCGAGAAGGAAAAGGAAAGAGATGAACGGGAATTCTCTTGGTGTTGTTCTTTCTTCTGGGGGTTCGGCTGCCGCGGAACGGAGCGAAGGCTCGCCGTCTTTTGGCGAGCCGAAGCGGAGTGCAGCGGCAGCCGAAGCGGGCGCCTCGCCTGGCCTCTCGTCGCGACCTGATTCCGAGGTGGTGGCCAAGGCCAAGCGTCGTACGTTTCCCATGGAGTACAAGATCCGTATTCTCGAAGAGGCCGATGCTGCCTCCGCCACTCCGGGCGGAGTTGGAGCACTGCTTCGCCGGGAAGGTTTGTATTCCTCGCATTTGGTGAGCTGGCGGCGGGAGCGCCAAGCCGGCATCGTTGAGGCCCTGAAGCCGCGCAAACGCGGTCCCCGATCCGAGCACAATCCCCTGGCGGAAGAAAACCAGAAGCTGCGCCGTCAGGTTGGTCAATTGACGGAAAAGCTCCGCAAAGCGGAGCTCATCATCGACGTTCAAAAAAAAGTGGCAGCGCTGTTGGGGAACCCACTTCCCGACGTGGACCCGGAAGAGAAATCCTGATGTCCGCGGTCAGCGAACTGGCCATCGACGTGGGCACCAGCGCGGCTTGTCAGGTTCTGTGGGTGCCACGGGCGTCTTACTACTGGCAGTGCCGTAAGGCTTCTGCCCCAGCCGTAGCGGCGTCCCCGCGACCTTCGCCGCCGCGGGCCCTTGATCGGGCAGAGCGAGAAACGGTCCTGACTCGTCTTCACGAAGAACGTTTCCAGGATCGCTCCCCGGCCGCTGTTTATGCGACGTTGCTCGATGAAGGCGAGTACCTCTGCTCGATCAGTAGCATGCATCGCTTGCTCAAACAACAGGGCGAAACTCGTGAACGTCGCGATCAACGGACTCATCCGCCCTACAAGAAGCCGGAACTGTTGGCTACGGCTCCCAATCAACTTTGGAGCTGGGACATCAGCAAGCTGCTCGGGCCCGCCAAATGGACATATTTTTATCTCTACGTGATCCTCGATGTCTTCAGCCGGTACGTCACCGGTTGGATGGTCGCTTATCGTGAAAGCGCGGAGTTGGCCAAGCGGCTGATCGAGGAAAGTTGCAACAAACAACACATTCCACCGGGCCAGCTCACACTGCACGCTGATCGCGGCACCTCGATGAGCTCCAAACCGGTGGCGTTTTTGCTGGCCGATCTGGGCGTGACCAAAACGCATAGCCGGCCGCACGTCTCGAACGACAATCCGTACTCGGAAAGCCAATTCCGCACCCTGAAGTATCGGCCGGAGTTCCCGGACCGTTTCGGGTGCATTCAGGATAGCCGAGCTTTCTGTCAGGGATTTTTTCGCTGGTACAACGAGGAACATCGCCACTCCGGTCTGGGCTTGCTCACGCCGGCGACGGTGCACTATGGCCAAGCCGAAAACATCCTCCGGCAACGCCAGGAAGTGCTCAATGTTGCCTACCAACTTCACCCGGAGCGCTTCGTGCGAAGTGCTCCGAAACCACCCCAGCTTCCCGGCGAAGTCTGGATCAACAAGCCGGTCCAGCACACATGAAAAGCTCACTAAATTCTCTGAGCACCTGTCTCAACGTCATTGACACGCGCCGGGTAGCAGCACCTACTGAATCGAGTATACCCACCATGCACCGAGCGACAATCGCTCAACAAAGAGTGCGGATGGAAGGGTGGCGACAGGAGCGGCTTGGCTCAAAGGCAGGAACTCACAGGGAGGAAGAGAAAAACAAAAACATCCTTACAGGAAGAAAAAGAGAAAAAACAGAAAAACACACTTGACTCATACCGGCCTTCTCATGGAAGGGCTTGGGGAGCCTAAGGTCCGAGTTCCCACAATCAAGAGAGTGCGCCTCATCACGGCTGACAGACCTGTACTATACTTTTCGATGTGCGTCCCATCGCTTTTTTCTTGGCCGGTCTGTTGGCAACCTCTCTCATCGGGGCTGAACAGAACCTTAACGAGTGCGCTTCTGTCTCAGAAAATGGGGATGAGGTAACGATTCGAGCCACATCGTGGGACCCGGTATTCAACATTGGTCGCACGCTCGCAGACCGCTATGGAATTAGCGTGAGCGTCGAAGCTCCAAAGTGGGCCTTCCCCAGCGATACCGAAGATGTTGCTGTTGCCGACCCAGAATTTAGTGAGCAGCACAACAACATTCACTATAAGGTCATGAAGCGCCACACCGTTGAGGTGCGATTTTCGACCTCCGGCAACAACCATCCAGACGACGTCGGGCAACTGCTGCGCCAGGTGGCAGATGCAGCAAACAAGGAAATGCCCTATGGGTATCGGCTCGATGCGAGCGCTGGCGACTATGCACTGGTACCCACAAGCACGCGAAATTCAAACGGTGACCTTGAAGATGTACTGCCGCTACTAGACCGAAACGTGACGATTCCCTTGGGGACGCGAAGCATTGCTGAACACGCCACACTGATGGCGGACGAACTCAGCAAGCAGACAGGGTTGCACGTCGGTTGCTGCCAAGCGCTAGTGGCCGGAGTCTCCTGGGGGACGGCGCAAATCAGCTTTGGAGCCGACAACAAGCCTGCCCGCCAAGTCTTGAAGCAGCTCATGGTTGCTGAGGAGAAAGCAAACTCTGAATCATCGGGTACGCACCCCTATTACGACCATTGGGTCGTCCGCTGTGACGGGACCGGAGCTCCTTGGTGCTTCATAGAAGTCCTAGTGTTGTATCGGAAGCGCGATGGGGCAAGGTGTCTGCACGAGCACGGTGTGTTGGCGCGCTTTCGATACAACGACTTGAAGGAAGCCGCCCGCGCGGCGGACGCGGGCCCTATGCAAATTCAATGATGGGAAGGAGCGTCGTCGAGCTGTGCCGAGGCTGTGCCGCAGAGTGCGACACGTGACAGAATGAGCTCGGAAGCTAGCTGAATGCGAAAAAGGATCGTGAAGAGCGTGGTTGACCAACTGGAAATGGAGGTCCGTTGCGAGGCAAGGCACAGGGGTAGGGAGCGGTGGGAAAAACACTTTCGAATTGGAGAGAGTCGCTTCATGTCGCAGCCGTGACCACCGGTGGGGAGCGAAGCTGGATTTCAGCAGCGGTGAGTCTTTCGACGAGCATCATCGGTCCACCACACTTGGGACAAGACCAAGGATCGCTCGTTCCGGCGGTGGAGGCCTGTTGCTTGGTTTGCGGTGCCCCAGCGAGCAGTTGGAAGCAAAGTGGCAAGGTGGTGGCACGTTTGCGATTGGCCAGGAAGCCGAAGTTGCGGATGCGCACGAAACCTTCCGGGAGCAGGTGCAAGAGGAAGCGGCGCAAGAACTCATCGAGAGATAGGGTCATCAACTTCTGTTCGTTGTTGTGGGCGGAATCGCGCCAACGAAACGTGACCTTGCCATCAGCAAACGAGATCAGTCGATGGTTGGAGATGGCTACACGATGGGTGTAACGGCCAAGATAACGGAGTACCTGCTCCGGGCCTCCGAACGGTGGTTTCGCGTAGACCACCCAATCCTTTCGAAATAGTGGTCTCAACCAGGCAGCAAAGGTTTTCGGCTGAGTCAGGGGTTGCAAGTCTCCGTGAAAACTGAGGCTGCCGTCCTTAAAAGCGTGCCGGAGTGCCGCGACGAACTTGCCGCGAAAGACTCGGCTGAGCACCTTGACGGGAAGAAAGAATGCATAGCGGGGCTTGATCCAACGCGAGCGATCGGCAGAAAGTCCACCGGCCGGCACCACGCAATGCACATGTGGGTGAAAGTCGAGCTTCTGACTCCAGGAGTGCAGCACGCTGAAGAAGCCAATTTCTGCGCCAAGATGTTTGGGATCGCGGGCAACTTCGAGCAGTGTTTCTGCACTGGTTCGGAACAGGAGATCGTAGACGAGCTTCTTATTCTGAAGAGTCAGTGGGGCTAACTGGCGAGGAAGCGTGAAGACCACGTGCACGTACTGCGTCGGAAGAAGTTCGCTGCGACGCTTCTCAAGCCAACGTTCGCGAGCGCCCGCCTGACACTTGGGGCAGTGCCGATTTCTACACGAGTTGTAGGAGATGGCGCGATGTCCGCAGCGCGTGCACTCATCGAGATGTCCGCCGAGCATGGCCGTGCGACACCGCGCAACGGCCAGCAACACTTTGACATGCTTCCAGGTGATCCACTTACGGCTTCGTTCGATGAAGGCGTCTCCCGCAGCGCGGACCAGATCGGCCACCTCGAAGGGTGGCCGGTCCATCTACTCGTCCTGTGGTGGCCGGTCTTTTAGCTCCAGCGAGTCCAGAGGGCTCCCGGTCGCACTGAGGTGACGTTCAGAGAGATGGAGGTAGATGGTGGTTTCTTCCAGATCGCGATGTCCTAGCAACATCTGGATGGTTCGCAGATCCGCGCCTGCTTCCAGTAGATGTGTGGCGAAGCAGTGCCTTAGCGTATGTGGGTGCACGTGTTTCTGAAGGCCCGCTTGCTGAGCGGCTTTCTTGCAAGCGGTCCAGACTACCTTGGTGGTGATCGGTGTATCACCGGTATGCCAGCGGTTGCCTGGAAACAGCCATGTGCTTGGCTTGTGCCGTAATCCGCGCCAGTGCTCACGCAGTACCTCGAGCAGTTTTGGGCTGAGCATCACATCCCGGTCTTTGCGTCCCTTGCCGCCCTGGACGTGAATCACCATGCGTTTGCTGTCGATGTCGCCGACTTTCAGGTGTGTCAATTCAGCGCGTCGTACTCCGGTGGCGTAGAGGGTCATCAACAGAGTGCGCTCAAAAGGAGTTAGAGCTGCGTTGATGAGTTGTGCGACTTCTTCCCGGCTGAGGATCGCAGGAAGGTGAAACCCTTTTTTCGGATAGGGCGTCTCGGCGATGCTCCAGGTTTTCTTGAGAGTTTTGACGTAGAAGAATCGCAGAGCTGCCAATCGTTGCGTAACCGTGCCCGGCGACAACTTGCGCTTCTTGAACAGCTCGGCCTGATATTCACGAATGTGCTCAGGACCCAGACCATCTGGAGAGCACTTGAATCGTTTTGAGAAATCTTCAACTGTGCGGATGTAACAGCGTGTGGTAGCCTCAGAATAATTACGACGCTCGAGTTCTTCGAGCATCATTTTGCGAAGTCGGGTCATAAGGACCTCCTTATGACCCGACAACTTACTTCAGCCGTTCGCCACAAACTGCTCCGTTCGCCTCACGCGTAGCGTCCGCCGCGCGGGCGGCTTCGTTCAAGTCGAATCCCCGTACTCGGCACGGTGCCCATATCTCACTACGTCGGGCAAGTCCCGGTAAGTTTGAATGTATAGGTCAAGAGGAGGAGCGCATTGGTGTACAAAAGCTGAACTCAGCGAGCACGCTGATTCAGAAACACCAAGGAGGCTCCCCCATGCGAACCTATGTATTACATCGGACTGGATGTTCACAAGAGGACGATCAGCTATTGCGTGAAGGACAGCAGTGGCAAGATTTATTCCGAAGGCACGATCCCTGCCACGCGTTTGGATCTGGACCGTTGGATGAAAACTCTGCCGCAGCCGTGGACCGCGGCGATGGAAGCCACGGTCTTCACCGGGTGGATCTACGATCATCTGCAAGCCGCACGCCGCCGCGCTGAAAGTGGCGCATCCGTTGATGCTGCGGGCCATCGCGGCGGCGAAAAAGAAGAACGATCGCATCGATGCCAGCAAGATTTGCGACTGCCTGCGCTGTGATTTTCTGCCGGAGTGCTACATGGCCTCGACCGCGATTCGCGAGCGGCGGCGCACGCTGCGCTATCGCAACCTGCTGGTTCGGCAGATGGTGCAGATGAAGAACAAGATCAGCCATGCTGCTGATGGAAGCCGGGGTGAGCTACAACAAGCAGCGGCTGCACAAAGCCGGTTACTTCCGCGAATTGCTGGCGACCAACCCGGACATCAATGAAGGGCTGCGTTCGCTGCTGCGGCTATGCCGCGAGACGGTGGTGCGTCTGCAGCAAAACCGAGAGTGCCCTGGTGCGCTCGCTGGAACGTGATTCGCTGCTTGATGGATCGCGTGGAGCGGTTGATGACGATTCCCGCGGTGGGGCCGATCACGGCGCTGACCTGGGCGCTGGAAGTGGGGGATGTACAGCGTTTTTCCTCGATCAAGAAAGCCATCAGCTACTGCGGGTTGTGCGGCGCCGAGAAGAGTTCAGGCAGCACCGTGCAACGCACGCCGTTGTCGAAACAGCGCAACAAGCATTTGCAGACGACGCTGATCGAGGCGGCGAAAATGGCACCGCGCAACAGCCCGGAACTGGCCCTGCTCTACGACACAGCAGAAGCAGAAAGGCAATGCCAATCGCGCCACGCTAGCGGTGGCACGCAAGCTCGTGGCCTACTTGGTTGCCGTGGATCGCCGCCAAAAAGAGTTCCTTACAGGTAGAAAGAGAAAACCAAACCGCCGCGTAGCAGGGCGGCGCGAAATACAGGAGGATTTCTTCGGCGCGTCGCCTGCCAGGTCTTGCCGTTAAGCCGACTGGGCGAAGGAGCGCAAGCTCTGGATGCTCCCGTTGATAAGTTTCGAGACTGGCAGGAGAACACAAACTCAATCTTCTGGGCAAGCCCGCTCGCGGGCTTGAGACAGCAAATGGAAGTCTGGTTCTATCTGAAAGTAGGAACCACGGCTGAGAAGCCAACAGCACGCGGCGAAGAATCAGAAAGAACTTACACCCGCGCTCCTCCGTAGCGCGTCAGGAGAGCTTTTGCCCTCTTGACAAAGACCTATCATGGAAGTCGGATAATCGGAAACTGGGTTTTGATGCTAGCTTTCGGCTTTTCCACACTTTTCCACAGCCGGAACGCCGCAATTACCCCTCCGCTAACTGCTTCCTCCCCTGCTACTTCCGCATGCCTCCTTCGAACCAACCCCTCCCGTTCGAATACTCATTCAATACTCTAAATAACTAGTAGACAGCCGCCCTCTCTTCTGCTACCTTGCCTCATGTTTGCCCCTCGACATCCTCTCTCTTATGCGGCAACCTCGCCCCGCAACCTTACGCGCGCCCAGTCGACAACCCCTGATTTCTGTCATCAGCTCACAACAAGTTCGCGCAAGCGCGATAGCCCCCTTTCGCAAACGCTCTCTTTTCCCAGGATCGCTAATCCCATAAATTCGTTCTCTCCTGGCCGTAACGCCTTTAGAATCCGCACTTCCAGACAATCGGCAAATAACTCCTTTGGAATCCGCACTTCCAAAACACAGGACTTAAAACCCTTTAGAATGAACACTTACAGAAAAAGGGGGAGGGGGGATGCCTGGCCGGGTACTCATCTCGCTCCTCTCGCGGCCCTTCACCCTTCTGCCTCTCGTAGTATCCTGAGAGGAGCACCATGACCCGCGTCTACCTCGATTACAACGCCACGACCCCCGTCGACCCCCAAGTTCTCGACGCCATGCTTCCCTATTTCTCCGCCGACTTCGCCAATGCCTCCTCTATCCACACTCCCGGCCAGCGCGCCCGCGCCGCCGTCGAAACCGCCCGCGAACAAGTCGCCGCTCTCATCGGCGTCAAGCCCCAGGAAATCGTCTTCACCAGCGGCGGCACCGAATCCGACAACCACGCCATCTTCGGCATGGTGGCACAGGCATCCCTGCCTGTGCGCCTTTCTGAGTCCGCGCGTGCTGACGAACGCCATTCGCCGGCCACTTCGTCCGCACAGCCCTCTTTGTCCTCTGCCTCCTCAACCTCCCTTGCTTCCCTTACGTCACAATCCTCGCCGCCTCACATCATCACCACTATGATCGAACACGAAGCCGTCCTAAACGCCTGCCAAGCCGCGGAAAAGCAGGGCGCAGCTGTCACTTATCTGCGCGTCGATCGCGAAGGCCGACTCGATCCCGAAGCCGTCCGCCGCGCCATTGGCCCTGAGACGGTCCTCATCACCGTCATGCACGCCAACAACGAACTCGGCACCGTCCAGCCGCTCGAGGAAATCGGCCGCATCGCCAAGGAACACAAACTCTATTTCCATACGGATGCCGTGCAATCCGCGGGAAAAATTCCCATCGATGTCAACGCTCTCAATGTGGATTTACTTTCTCTTTCGGGCCACAAGCTCTACGCGCCCAAGGGAATCGGCGCTCTTTACGTCCGCAGCGGCACTCGCCTGCGCCAGCTTCTTTATGGCGGCCACCATCAGCGCGGGTTCCGCCCCGGCACGGAAAATGTCGCCGGAATCGTTGGCCTCGGAAAAGCCGCCGAAATCGCGCGAATCTCTCTGGCCGAAGACGCGAAGCGCGTTGCCGTGTTGCGCGACAAACTCGAGCGCGGCCTCCTCGAACGCGTCCCGCAAGTCCGCGTAAACGGCAGCCTCGCCCCGCGCACTCCCAACACGACGAACATAATGTTTGCAGGTATCGAAGGCGAAGCCCTGGTGATCGCCCTCGACCTGAAAGGTTTAGCGTGCTCTGTCGGCGCCGCCTGTTCCTCGGGAGCCGTCGAACCTTCGCACGTGCTCACCGCCATCGGCCTCTCTCAAGAAGAAGCCAAGTCCAGCCTGCGCTTCAGCCTCGGCCGTCACACTACGGAATCCGAAATCGAGTTCGCCCTCGAAGTCATTCCTGCCGCCGTTGCCCAACTCCGTGCCATCTCGCCGGTCTACCGCAAGGAGGTCACTGCCCCGTAGGGGCACGGCACGCCGTGCCCATCTTTCGCGATATCATGAAATGTCTATGACCGGAGCGACCCAATTCGACACTCTGCCGACACACGCCGAGCTCCAACACGGCCTCATCGCCATAGCCATGTCCGGCGGCGTCGACTCTTCCACCGTCGCTGCTGTTCTCCAGGAGCAGGGGCATCCCATCGTCGGCCTCACGATGCAGCTCTGGAATCAGCGCCGTCTCCCCGAACTGCAGGGCGACGGTCCCAAGCAGCATCGCTGTTGCTCGCTCGACGACGTCTACGACGCCAAGCGTGTCGCGCAGCATCTCAATTTTCCGCACTACGTCGTGAATTTCGAGGAGCAGTTCGAGCAGCGCGTCGTCCGCCCCTTTGTCGACCAATACCTCGCCGGCCGCACTCCGATTGCCTGCACCAACTGCAACACGGACGTGAAATTCGAGCCACTCCTCCGTATGGCCCGGCAGATTGGCGCGGAGCGTCTCGCAACTGGCCACTACGCGCGCATCCGCAGGAACGAAGTAACCGGCCGCTGGGAACTGTTACGCGCGCTCGATGAAAGCAAGGACCAGTCCTATTTTCTCTGGGGACTCTCGCAAGACCAGCTTTCGCGCAGCGAGTTCCCTCTTGGCGAACTAACCAAGGAAGAAGTTCGTGCAGTCGCGCGTCGCACAAGTCTTCCCGTCGCGGATAAGCCGGAAAGCATGGAACTCTGTTTTGTCCCGACCGGCAACTACGTGCAGTTCATCCAGGCTTATTCCAAGGACGTGGGAATTTCTTTGTCGCAGAATGAAGGGGAAATTGTCACTGAAGAGGGCGCCGTCGTCGGCCACCACAACGGCGTTCACAACTTCACGATCGGCCAGCGCAAGGGACTCGGCTTTGCCGCAGGCAAGCCGCTGTATGTGCTATCCATCGACTCCGAAACGAATCGCGTTGTCGTTGGCAATGACGAAGCTTTGCGTACTGCTTCCTTTGAGGTCAACGAAGTGAATTGGGTCTCGGTTCAACGCCCTGTGGAACCGATCCGCGCTTCCGTAAAGATCCGCCACAAGCACGAGCCCGCGGCCGCAGTGGTCGAAGCTCTGGACGATTCGCGCGCTCGCATCACCTTCGATAATCCGCAGCGCGCCATAACACCGGGCCAGGGCGCCGTTTTCTACCGCGGCGATCGCGTCCTCGGCGGCGCGTGGATTCGCTAGGAATTCTCTGTGGGAAAAATCAAGTCGCGGCGATGCCGCAGGTGGCCGCTTCAGATAAACAATTCTTCTTCATGCTCGAGCGGCTCGTCGCGGCGCCTTCTCCCGCGCCTCGAGTTCAGGAGTTCCAGCCCCACCTTGATCCCCTGCAATAGCGCGTTTGCTTTCTGCATTGGCCGCCACACGGTATGGCGGAATTGCGAGCCGGCGTCTTCGACGGCTTCGAGCGCCCCAGTCAGAATTCTGTCCACGTGATTCAACTGCCCGCGCAGCCGGTCCGCGGCATCGGTGACCACGCGGTCCATTTTCTGTGCCTGGCCCCGCGTCAGATAAACTATGTGCGCCGCATCCGCAACCATGTTCGATATTTTCGGCTGCGTGTCATCAAGCAGAATTTGCGCCCGCGTCAATATTGGACCCACGCGCACGTGCAAGTCCGTGACCAGCGCGTTTACCTTCTTGTTCGTCTGCCGAATCTCGATAAAGAGCGCGATCAACATCGCGCCCTGAACCACCAGTGCGATTGACGCGACGATGCTGAAAATCATCAGCCAGGTTTGCATACATGCCCCACGCTTCCCCTCACGGGGACCGAATCATGCCCTGCCGAACCTTCCTTCTTCACTGTCCTGCCGTTTCGAGCTTTCTTTCGCCGTTCGGAGCCTGCTGGCTTCCGCATTGGGCTTCTTCAGGACTTCGAAGCCTCGCGTCGATACGCGTCCCGCGCGCCTTCGACGGCAGCGCTGATGGAATCCTTGCCCTTCGAAGCGGCGTCTTTGCCGCGCTCGACCAGGTCATCCGCACGCTCGCGAAGCTCCTTCGCTTTTCGTTGCGCATAGTCCCGGCCTTCATCGGCCTTCTTCGAAAGAAATTCGCGCGTCTCATCGCCCGATTTTGGCGCGAACAAAATTCCTACTAGAGCGCCCACGCCGAGACCCACGAGAAAGTATGTGACCTTTGAACCTACGTTATCCGACATGAGAACCTCCACAAAAACCGTAACATAGCGACACTTCATCCGCAATACGCCCTAACCACTCTGCGCTATTGAATCCGGTTACTGGCTCCACTTTCGCCCGAACCTGCCCCGCCAAGTTGTTCGAATAGCTTTTCGGCCAGCTTCCGCGGAATGACCTGGCTTAATCTTTCCAGTCCCGCCCGGCGGACATTCGAAACACTTCCGAATTCCCGCAGCAGCTTTTGCACCGTTCGTGGACCGACTCCCGGTATTCCGTCTAACGCTGATTTTGTCTGGCGTCCGGCGCGTCTTTGCCGGTGAAACGTCACGGCAAAACGGTGCGTTTCATCGCGGATTTGCTGAATGAGATGGAGCACCGGCGAATGGTGATCGAGGACGATGGGTTCGTCTTCCTGGCCGAAGACGTAGAGTATCTCCTCTTTTTTCGCGATGCTGGCGAGCGGCTGATTGATGATTTGCAGGGAATCGAGCGCCTGCGCGGCTGCGTGAAGCTGGCCGATCCCGCCGTCAATTAGAATCAATCCTGGAAGCGGTTTTCTCTCCTCCTGCAGGCGCCGATAGCGCCGAGAGACGGCTTCGCGCATGCTCGCGAAATCGTCGTTCTTCGAAATTGGCGTTCCCGCGCTTGCCGATGCAGGGATAGGCAACGGATTGCTCAAATCCTCGCCGCGAATAATAAACTTTCGATAGTCGGATTTTTTCATACGCCCGTTTTCCCATACCACCAGGGACGCAACTGTATCCGTCCCCTGAATGTGGGAAATGTCAAAACTCTCGATGCGCTTTGGTTCTTCCGCCAGATTCAACGCGTTTTGCAATGCTTCCCCGATGGCCTTCGAACTGGGTTTCAGGACGCGAAACCGCTGCTCGAAGGAATGCTTCGCGTTGCTCTCGACGAGATCGAGGAAAGAGCGCTTGCTGCCGCGTTGTGGGGTAAAGATTTCCACCTTGTGGCCGGCGCTCTCGGCCAGTGTTTCTTCGAGAAGTTCGCGATCTTCAAAATCGATGGGCACATGGACGACTTTCGGCAAGTATTCCGCTTCGAGATAAAGTTGCTTCAGCAGCGAAGGTACGAATTCCTCCGGATCGAAATCTTCGAGATCTTCCCAATAGAATTCGCGGCGGTCGACCACTCGTCCGCCACGCAAGTGAAATAAATTGGCGGCCACCAGCGGCGCCTCCACGTAATACGCCAGCACGTCCGTATCGTCGCCCTGGGCCGCGGCAATCCTCTGTCGTTCTTCAATGTCTTCGAGAGTCCGGAGGAGATCGCGATAGGCCGCCGCATGTTCGTACTGTTCTTTTTCGGCAGCCGCGGTCATGCGCGCTTCCAGGCTTTTCATCAGGTCGTGCCGCCTCCCATCCAGAAACAGACGGACGTCGCGCGCGGCTTCCGCGTACCGCTCGTCGGTCGTTAATCCCGTCACGCAAGGTCCGAGACAACGGTGAATGTAATATTGCAAACACGGGCGTGGATGGCTGCGCGTCAGGTCCACCGTGCAGCTCGGCACCAGGAATCGTTTATGCACGAAATGAAGAATGCGTCGCGCCAGTCCCGCCGGAAAATACGGCCCGAAATAGAGTGACCCGTCTTTCTTGATGCGCCGCGTAAAGTAGACGCGGGGATATTTTTCCGCCGCCGTGAACTTGATATAGGGGTACGTTTTGTCATCGCGCAGAACGACGTTGAATTTCGGCCGGTATTCCTTGATGAGGTTGTGCTCTAGCGCCAGCGCTTCGCGTTCATTTCCGACGAGGATCGTTTCCAGGTCGGCGATTTCTCGCGCCAGCGAACCAGTCTTGGCGTTCACCCAGCTCGATTCCAGAAAATAGGACCGCACTCGGCTGCGCAGAGAGCGCGCTTTTCCCACGTAAAGCACGTTTCCGCCCGCATCCTTGAATAGATATACGCCGGGACTTTCGGGAAGCAGCGCGGCTTTTTCTCGGGGTTCCATGAAGGCTCAGCGTGAAATGCTTATTTATTGCCTAATCTCCATCATACTAGAATGTGCGCCTTGCCTTCTTGGGCGCAAATCGTGGCTCGTCGCTGATCCGGGAGGAACGCTGGCAACATGGCGGCAGAATCGCTGCATCCAAACGACTAGATGAAAAACACACCCAGAAGAACGCGTATTCCGCTGCACTTTGCCCTGGCCGGTTTGCTGGTAACGGCGGCGCCAGTGCATTTTTTTGCGCAAAACCCTCCGTCCCCGCCGGCGGATCCCTCCGCGCCGCCGAAAAAATCCCATACGCAGCAGGCAAAGCCGAGCGCCGACACGGCCACGCAGAATGCTCCCGACCAGCCGATGTGGGATCCCCTTCGCGCGGAAAAAGACATGCAAGTGGGCACGTTTTATATGCACAAGGGCGACCTCGACGCCGCTATCGACCGCTTTCAGGACGCCGCGCTCGCGAAACCCGGCTACGCGCTTCCCTTCCTGCGCCTCGGCGAAGCCCAGGAGAAAAGGGGGCTGAAGCGGCAAGCCATTAAGTCCTACACGCGCTATCTGGACTTATATCCGAAGGCGCCAGACAAGGACAAAATTCAGAAAAGAATCGACAAGCTGTATAAAGAAGTTCAGAAGGATCGAAAATCGTTCAAATAACGACGCACTCCGTCGCATCGGACGTGTCGGACGTGCACTCCGCCTCAAAACGAATCCCTTCAGAAGCGCGCCACGAACGGGGAGGAGAAATTAGCGGGCGAGGTGATCGAGGATCCGCCTGGCGCGTTCGAATTCTGTAAAACGCTTTTCGGCCGCACGGAACTCGCTCGAATGCGAAACCAAACTGCAGCCCGAGCGCCGAGTCGGATGCTTCACGTGCAGCATTTCATGGTAAAGGACGTACTCGACCGCGACTTGCGGCACGCCCGGATGATCCATCCTGCGGTTCAATAAAATTTGATTCGGACCGGGATCGTAACAGCCAAATTGACGCCGCCAGCTCCGCATGCTCCAGCCGATGTGCGGCCGCTCCAAACTTCCAGAAAAATACTGCTCATTCAGCCGGTCGAACATATTCTCGAGATCGAAGTGACGGCCTCGCGGACCGCTAGAGGCAATCCGCACGCGTCCGCGCCGCATTCTGCTTATCCGTCCTCGCGTGCGGTCCGAGCGGGCGTAATGTAAATAGGGATCCACAAGCTCGCGAGGCGCGCGCCGCCGATACACTCGGGAAAGCAGCAAGGCCGCCGCTCCCTCCAGCACCGCACGCGGCGCGCGGCGCAACAGATCCGACAAACGCACGGTGACAACATCTTCGCGGCGCCGGATGGTAAGCACTAGGCTGGAATAAGGATAAAACTCCACTCGAAATCGCGGCGGCCGCCCATCACATCCCAATCTCGTGAAAACGCGCTGAAAAAGTGGCGCCCCGCCAGGTACCGAGAGGTTCTCGCCGCGCGCCTTCCTTCTTAATGCCATCATCGAGTCAATTCTTTCGAGGCCATTATTTCCCCCGCCCGCTTCATTTCTTTCGCCGCACGGGCGGCGGCGCCACGTTCTTCTTGGCGGCTTCCGCTTCGCTCGCAGCGTCCTGAGTTCCTTCAATCGCGTCTTCCAGATTGTCCTTGTACATTTCCGCTTCGGGGGTTCCGGTAGGAATCTTCTTCAGAACAGCGATGTATTCCTTGGTCCGCGAAGCCATCAGATTAATCCCTTTGCGGATGTTCTCCTGTTTTTCAATCCCCAGCTGGATGAGATCCGCGGCGTCATCCACGCAGCCCACATAAGCATTTAGAAGCGAATTGACCATCTCATCGTGCCGGTATTGCGAGGGATGCTCCAACTCATACTGTAGTTTTTTGAGCCGGTCGTCCGCGAAAGAAAGGAAAAGCGTGATGCGCTGGTCTGGCGACTCCGCATCGCGGATCTTGTCGGCCTCGACGGTAGAAAGATAATCCTTTTGCGGCGGCGGCGGCGCGGCCCGAGCCACGAGTGTCCAGCAAATCCCCGCCAGCGATAGACACAAAATAGAAACGCCAAGTTTCATCGAAGCACCTCCGGGTTTGAAACAGCAAACGCGACGCTTGCGGCCTTCGGAGATTTAGGCTTGTCTATCGCATGAGCGGGAAAGAGGCAGCGAAGGAGTCTGTTGTCCAGGTTCAGCAAATCCCGGCGAACTAGCTGCAGCGGCGGCTTGTACGGGTCCGGTGCCTCCAGCAGAAAGTCGTCTATCTCGCGCAATGCTTTTTGCAAATGCATTTCGAGCTGCTTGTAGCCGTTGGGATGTCGCACGGCGTCCGGGTTGGCCTTCTGCAACGCCTCGGACGCGGCGCGGACGTTGTCCCGGTATTTCTCGAGAAGCAACCCCATCCGGCTGTAATCTCCCGCCTGCGCCGCCCGCCCAGCTTCGTCGAATTCCGCATCGCCAAGTTTCCGCACCATTTTTGCCTTGTGCACGGCATTTGTCTCGCGATCGAACTTGGCCTGTAGTTCGCTCAGCTTCTCCGTAGCCCTGGTCCCGGCCGCCATACAGAAGAGCAGCGCCAGTATCGGACACGCAACTCGTTCCGCCACCCGCGGGCCCATCCCTTCACCTATCCTGGCCCAGCATCCGGCGCAAGACCTTGCTGCGCTGCTGCGCCTGCCAGATCTGGTCAGCGTTCTTGTTCTGATCGAGCTCGAGAAATTTCTGGTACGCCTCGAGCGCCGGCTTGGGCTGGTTCAACTTATCGTAGCAGAGCGCGCGTATAAACCATTCCCCCGCACTTGGCGTTTCCGCCTTGGCGACCAAATCCAAGGTCGCGATGGCCGCCGGGTAATTTCCTCCCAAATAGTACGTCGAACTCAAATCCTTCCAGTACGCCAGATTATTTCGGTCGATTTGCAAAGCGGCCTTGATTTCCTTTTCCGCCAACGGAAATTCGCGCTTCTGCATGTACACGCGGCCCAGGCCGCCGTGCAGCTGAGCATCCCCGGGAGCAAGCACCAGGGCTTTGCGAAGCGTGAGGATGGCGTCATCCCATTTCTTCTGGGCGATTTGAATGTCGGCTCGCGAGCGGAGTGAATCCAGGCTGGGCGGCTTGCCGGCATCCTCGCGGTCGAGTTCGGAGAGTGCCTCGTCGTACTGCTTTTGCTCCAGCAACAAATGGATGAGCCGCGTCCGCACTGCGGCATTCTTCGAATCCACGGCGAGATACTCGCGATAGGCCGCCGCCGACTCGGGGCTCTTTTGCGCGTCCAGGGATCGCGCCAGGCCCAGTAGGGCTTGCGGGGAATTGGGCTGCGACTCCAGAGCGGCGCGAAATTTGGCTTCGGCCTCGGGGTATTTCTTAAGCCCGTAATAGAGATTCCCGAGGTGAACGACCGTCTCGCTATCGCGAGGGTCGAGCCGCAGAGCGGCTTCGTAGGATTCGGCCGCGCCCGGGATATCGCCGGAGCGCTCCAGCGCGTAGCCAAGCAGAAAGCGCGGCCTGCTCTGCGCCGGGAGAAGTTCGACCGCTTTCCGCAGCGGTGGGACGGCGGCGGCGGGATCTTTTTTTGTCAAGAGAATCCCAAGATTCAGAAACGCTTCGGACATTTTGGGATCGAGAACGGTGGCCCGTTCATATTCGGCACGGGCCTCATCGGTGCGCTTGAGCGCGGTATACGCGTAGGCGAGCTGGAAGTGTGCCCACGCGATGTCCGGTTTTTCAGCGAGCAGCTTTTGCAGCGGGGTCACCGCCGCTGCAAATTGGTTGGTCTCCATGTCATGCTGGGCTTCTTTGAGAAGATCGTTCAGGGGGTTGGAAAGTGTCTGCGTCCGGGTTTGCCCGGACTTCTGCGCCGCGGAAGGCCCCGCGGCGGCCGCCCCGCCCACGCAGAAGAGCGCCATAGTTCCTGCCCCTGCAATGGACAGCGCGATCGTCGGGCATCTGGAAAGTTTCTTGAGCTTCATGGTTCGGGCGGTGGATTTCCGGCGCCATTTGCGATTGTACCTGATGGCACTCTCGTCTTGGATGCGCCGTTCTGGGAACGCTTTGCCTGCCCGCCGGCGGCGAGAACGCGCGCCAGGAAACGCCCGGTATGCGATTGCGCATTGCGCGCCACCTGTTCCGGCGTCCCGGTGGCGATAATCTTGCCACCGCGGTCACCGCCTTCCGGACCGAGATCGATCAGCCAGTCGGCGGATTTGATTACGTCGAGATTGTGTTCGATCACCAGGAGCGAAGCCCCTGATTCCAGAAGTTTGCGGAAGGCCGAAAGCAGTTTCGCGATGTCGTCAAAATGAAGCCCGGTGGTGGGCTCGTCCAGTATGTAAAGGACGCCCTGGTTTTCTGTACGCGCGAGATGCGCCGCGAGTTTGAGCCGCTGCGCCTCCCCGCCGGAAAGCGTGGTCGCCGATTGGCCCAGCCGGAGATAGCCCAACCCGATTTCGTTGAGGATGCGGAGCTTCGAGACTACTTTGGGCACACCACTAAAAAACGCCAAGGCTTCCCGTGCCGTCAATTGCAGAACTTCGTGAACATTTTTTCCGCGGTAGCGCACATCGAGCACGCTCGATTTGAAGCGCGTTCCCCGGCATTCCTCGCAAACAAGTTCCACATCCGCAAGAAATTGCATTTCCACCGTGACGGTTCCATCGCCCTGGCAGGTTTCGCACCGTCCCCCGGGCACGTTGAAGGAAAAATGCCCCGCCGTGAATCCCCGGCGTTTGGCGTCCGGCGTGGCCGCAAATACTTCGCGAATCGAGTCGAATGCTTTCAGGTAAGTCGCGGGATTCGAACGTGGCGTGCGCCCGATGGGCGACTGGTCCACGATCACCACTTCGCGGATGTTGGTGTCGCCTTCCAGGCGCTCGCAAAATTCCTTCACGCTGCCGCCTGTGCGCCTCGCGGCGAGCGCGCGATAAAGAACGTCGTGAACCAGCGTGGATTTGCCCGAACCGCTGACGCCGGTGACTACCGTGAGCGTTCCGAGCGGCATCATCAGGTCGATATTTTGCAGGTTATGAAGAGTCGCCCCGTAGAGCCGGAGAACTTTTCCGGTAGGCTTGTGGCGGTTGTTGGGAACCGGAATGTTCAATTCCCCGCTCAGGTAGCGGCCAGTTAAAGATTTGTGTTCGGCCAGCATCGCTTCGTAATTCCCGGCGAAAAGCAGTGTGCCGCCCAGTTCTCCCGCTCCCGGCCCTAGATCGATAACGTGGTCGGCCGCGCGAATCGTGTCGGGATCGTGCTCCACGACGAGTACGGTATTGCCGAGGTCGCGCAGCGATTTCAGAATGTCGATCAGCCGCTGCGTATCCCGCGGATGCAGTCCGATGGAAGGCTCGTCGAGCACATACAGCGCTCCGACCAGATGCGACCCCAGCGAAGTGGCTAGTTGGATGCGCTGCGATTCCCCGCCGGAGAGTGTGGACGTGAGCCGGTCGAGCGTCAGGTAGTCCAGGCCGACTTCATCGAGAAATTGCAGGCGGGTCCGAATTTCTTCCAGAATTTTTTCCGCCACCTTCGCTTGCGCCTCCGAAAGAACGAGCGTCGTGAAAAACGCTCGCGCTTCTTTTACGGTTAGCTTGCAGAGTTCCGTGATCGGCTTGCCGGCCACGCGCACAGCGCGGGCTTCGGGCCGCAGGCGCGTGCCGCTGCAATCCGGACAGGTGGCGTATCCGCGATAACGGCTCAGAAAAACGCGCACGTGCAATTTGTATTTCTTGCGCTCCAGCCAATCGAAAAACCCTTTCACTCCCTTGTAATCGTTCTCCGGATCGCCTTCGAGGACGAGTCGCCGCTGCTCCACCGTCAGATTGCGCCAGGCAACGTTCAGCGGAATCCCGCGTGCCCGCGCCCATTTCTTTGCATCTTGAACGAGTACGCGAAAACGCGGCTTGGTCCACGGCTCGATCGCGCCTTCCTCCAGCGATTTGCTATGGTCCGGAACCACGAGATTGAGATCGAAATCGATGGTATTGCCGAAGCCCTGGCAGCGCGGGCAGGCGCCATACGGGTTGTTGAAAGAAAATAGGCGCGGTTCAGGCTCCTGGTAAAGCGTTCCATCGTTTTTGCATTCGAAGCGTTCGTTGAAGCTCAGCCGCTCGGCGTGATTTCCGGCGGAATCCGCGATGAATTCAAGAATCGCCTCGCCCTGGCCTTCCCGGTAGCAAATCTCGATCGAGTCCGTGAGCCTCGATCGTGATTCGGGATTCACCGAAAGCCGGTCAACCAATACGTACACCGGCCTTGAGAAATCCACATCCAGGAGAGTCTCGGGAGACGAAAATTCGTGTACCCGGCCATCCTGGTACAGCCGGTTAAAGCCGCGCCGCTGAATGTCGCCAAGCGCTTGCTTCAGCGATTCTTGCGGCGGTGCGCTGACTTTCTTCTTTTGGACGCGGCGTGCCCCGCCGGTGGCTTGCGCCTGCGGGATTTCCAGCGGATAGAGGATGTAAAAGCGGCGGCCCGGCACTAGCGCAAGCACCCGGGATGCGATCTCGTCGGGACTGTTGCGGCGGACTTCCACGCCGCACTTGATACAAAAGGTTTGTCCGCACCGCGCAAAGAGCAGCCGCAAGTAGTCGTAGATTTCCGTAGAAGTAGCCACCGTCGAGCGCGGATTGCGCGTCGAGTTTTTCTGCCGGATGGCGACCGCCGGCGCAATTCCCGAAATCTCGTCGACGTCGGGCTTTTCCATCCGCTCCAGAAACTGCCGAGCGTAAGCAGAGAGAGATTCGACGTATCGCCGCTGCCCTTCCGCGTAAATCGTGTCGAATGCCAGCGAAGATTTGCCGGATCCGCTCACTCCGGTTACCACGGTGATGGCGTTGTGAGGAATTTCGACGCTGATGTCGCGCAGGTTATGGACTCGCGCCCCGCGCACGCGGATCGCCTCTTGTTCATCCAGCACCGGCGTGAGTTCTTTTGTCGCCACGGGGGAAGCCCAGACAGCGCGCTTGGGAAGCACTGCCTAAACTTCAAAGTATACGGCTTGCGGAAAGCGGGAGCAAACCGGAGTCCCGCCCGAAGCTATTTGCGGGGCTCGTGCCGTTTATCAGGTTTGGCGCCATCACTTTGAGCGCGCACAGAAATCAGCGCGCGCTGCAAACACCATGCATCAAAAGTTTCGAGTCAATTATGGCTCGGGAAGCAGCCGGATGGTGCCGACGCCGCCTTCGACCTTAAGGTGGATGGTGACGGGAGATTTGCCATAGGCGTCGTTGGTGTATTCGTCGCCATCGCGATGCAATCCGGGCGCTTCGATGGAGCCGATGCCGCCGCTTGCGTTGGCGATAACGCCGATATCTTTTGGCAAGCGGATGTTGGCTTCGCCGACTCCCCCTTCGATGTCCGCCGTGAGATCAGATTTGCGGTCGCCAGTGAGATCGACGTCCACCTGCCCGGCACCCATATCCAGATTGAGGCGCGTGACGTCAATGTCCTGGAGGCGGAGATTGCCGTGGCCGGCGCCCATGTCGATCTTGATCTGGAGCGGAATATCGTTGGCGAAATGAAGCGTCCAGTGATTGTCGCTGGTGGTGCGAAAGTGATTCTCCGAATTATCCTGAGAGACATGCAGATCGCCTTGCGTGCCGGAAACGGAGTAATCCACCTTGGGCGTGCCGGACGGGGAGCGGTAGTCGAAATCGGCTTCTAGAAGATGGCTGGAGCCGCCGCTCAAATTGAGGTCGCCGGCGCCCATTTCCAGAGTTACATCGACGCTCTTGGCATTCTGACGGTCGACTATGCGCGATTGATGCTGCAAGGAGTACGAACTGCCACGCCAGCGACGAGGTGTCCGTCCGTAGGCGAGGAGAGCAACCAGAATGATGATGAAAGCAATGGCGCCCAGGCTCGCGCCCATGGAAGATCCGCGCGGCGCATCGGGATTCTGGCGGCGGCGCCAACTGTCCCAAATCGCTCCAAGTCCAATGAAGATAAGAATGAGCGGCCAGTAAGTCCAAAGGATGGGCCAGGGATTGAAGTAGGGATGCCAGTTGGCATAGAGAAAAATCGCGCCGAGCGCGATAAGGAGTATTGGAAAAACCAGTGAAGAGCGCCGCGGACCGCTGCCTTGAGCCATTGCAGACCTCCCCACCTGGTATTACGCACGAAAAGACAAAAAAGTTCAGCTGTTCGCGCTGAAATCGGGCTGCGAGATGAGGATAGTTGGCACTAAGGAGCCGGTCAATAGAGCGCGGCGGCGAGGCGGCGGATGCCGACTGTGCTAGAGTGCGGCGAAGCGATGGAATTGCAGACGCTTGCCGGGAATCAGAGGCGGGGAACGAGGCGCTACGATGGGACATTTTGAACGAGTGATCTGGATTGTGCTGGATAGCGTGGGGATTGGCGAGTTGCCGGACGCGGCGGATTATGGCGACGTGGGACGAAACACGCTGGGACACATTGCGGAATCGCGGCCGCTAGCATTGCCAAATCTGGTGCGGCTGGGGCTGGCGAATATTGCGACTCTGAAACATTTGACTGCAGCGGTATCGCCGACTGGCGCTTACGGAAAAGGCGCGACT
Organism: uncultured Acidobacteriota bacterium; assembly: GCA_963824515.1. Classification (GTDB taxonomy): domain Bacteria; phylum Acidobacteriota; class Terriglobia; order Acidiferrales; family UBA7541; genus Acidiferrum. The sequence continues at coordinate 244,450 of CAWGPN010000001.1, read as the reverse complement.
CGTTCGCCGGGAAAAGATACGACTACCGGACATTGGGAGATGGCGGGCGTGTGGCTGGACCAGGCGTTCCCGGTCTATCCGCAGGGATTTCCCCGCGAGTTGATTGCGGAATTTGAAAAGCAGATTGGACGCGGAACGCTGGGGAACAAACCAGCGTCGGGAACTGAGATTATCAAGGAACTGGGCGAGGAACATGTGCGGACGGGAAAGCCGATTGTGTATACGTCGGGCGACAGCGTATTTCAGATTGCCGCGCATGAAGATGTTGTCCCGATTGCTGGGTTGTACCGGATGTGCGAGATTGCGCGGAAATTGCTGGATGGGCCGAACCGCGTCGGGCGCGTGATTGCACGGCCGTTTGCGGGAACGGCGGGAGATTTCAAGCGGACAGCGCGACGCCATGATTATGCGGTCGATCCGCCGAAGCCGATGCTGCTGGATGTGCTTGCGGAACGCGGAGTGCCGGTTTTCGGGATTGGGAAGATTCACGATATTTACAACGGGCGCGGCGTGGAGAAGTACGTCACGACTACCGGCAACGCGGATGGAATGGCGAAAATCGCCGAGGCTTTGGTTGAGAGAAAGCGCGGGCTGATTTTTTGTAATCTGGTGGATTTCGACATGCTGTACGGGCATCGCAAGGACGTGGAAGGTTTTGCGGAGTCGCTGGAAGAGTTCGACCGCATGCTGGGGCCTTTTTTGGCGCTGCTGCGAGCGACGGATTTGCTGCTCATTACCGCGGATCATGGCTGCGACCCCGATCCGCGATGGCCGACGACGGACCACTCGCGGGAGTACGTGCCGATTCTGGCGTATTCGGCGGGAAGCGGAGCGGGTGTGAATCTGGGAGTGCGGGCAACGCTGGCGGATATGGGGCAGACGGTGGCGGAGAATTTTGGAGGAGCGATTTTGCATGGGAAGAGTTTCTTGAAAGAAGTGGCGAGTGGCGAGTGACGAGCAGAAAAGACGAAAGTCGAAATTGGAAACACGAAATTCGCAAAGTTCGAGTCGAGCCACGCCGTACCCCGGCCCCTGTGTGACGGAAGCAATGCGGAAGTGAATGTAGGCAGAAGGGTTGCGAGCATTGCTGAGTGCAGGGGATGTTTACTGCGTGTGGAAAAAATGAGAAGGAATTGGGTAACACCGGTTGGCGATAGCCCACCCCCTGTTTTTTTGTAAATGTTGCATCTACAGGAGTTTCGGACGGCGTGGAATGCGGTGCATCACACGCCATGTGGCGTTGCGAACGCGAGGAATCGAATGTAGATTATTGCCGGTTGGGAGGCCGACGGAATTTTGCTATTGGGAGGTTTGCATGAGAATGGTGCGATTCGTGGCTGGTGAATTGGGAATGGTGATCGCGGTTGCCATATTCTTGTTGGCGTTTGGCGCGAGTGCCGCGGGAGCGAAGGGGCTGCCTGCGGACGTCTGCACGTTGCTTAGCTCGGCGCAGTTGCAGAAGACGCTCGGACAGGCCTTTGGCCCTGCTGTAGAGGCTACGGCACCCGCGGCGTACCGTGGCCAATCTTCCGGCAAAAACTGCACCTACACCGCCCTGAAGGACCGAGATCTGGAAGTTACACTGATCTTCTATGTCGACAAGTCGCCCTCAGAAGCGAAGGAGACGTTCCAGAAATTGTCGATGTGGTTTCCGCCGAAGTCGCGGCCCTCGGGGATTGGGGATTCCGCATACCTTGATTCCAATCATGCGGTCCACGTTCTGAAAGGCAGCGATCGGTATTTTATCAGCATCGGCTCGCGTGCTTCTGCCGCGGTGCGGGAGAAGCAAGAGCAGGAATTGGCGATTGCGGTGGCGGCGGAGATTTGATCCCGCCGGAAACACGCTACGACTACGGGAGCCGAGTTCGCAGTTGTCGGTGCCAAATGTCTTTCGAATATAGTGCGGTGCACCTCTCGACAGGAGGGGCGAGGCTCGTCAATTGCTAGCGGAAATTCCGGCAGGTTGCAACAGAACACGGGCCACGTGGAGGCGCTAACTTAACCGAAGTTCTGAAGGATAAATGTCGCATTTCAGGATTGGCCAAAGTGCGCTCTCGTATTGGAAATCGTGAGCTTGCGGAGAAACAATGAAAACGGAAGAACAGGTGGCGGGCCATTACACGCGGGGGAAGCTGGAAGAGGCGATTTTGGGGGCGGCGCGGGCTGCGGGAAAGGACACGGCGCAGTTGACGGCGGCGGATCTGGCGCCGGTGGACGAATTCCACGTGGGAGGACTGGAATCGACGCAAATGCTGGCGCGAGGAATGGGGTTGCGGGCTGGAATGGAGTTGCTGGACGTGGGATGCGGGATCGGCGGGCCGGCGCGATACTTCGCGGGGGAGCAGGGATGCCGCGTGACGGGAATCGACGTGACGCCTGAGTTTGTGAAAGCGGCAGAGAGTTTGACGAAGCTGGTGAAGCTGGATGGGCGGGCGAACTTCCGGTTGGCGAGCGCGCTGGCAATGCCCTTTGCAACCGAGAGTTTTGACGGCGCTTACATGATTCATGTGGGAATGAATCTGACGGACAAAGAAGGAGTGTTTCGCGAGGTGGGGCGGGTGCTGAAACATGGAGGGCGGTTTACGATTTTTGATTTGATGCGGGCGCGGGAAGGGGCGCTGCGATTTCCCTTGCCGTGGTCGCTGAGCGAGGAAACGAGCTTTGTGGCGGACGCGGCGGGTTACCGCAAGGCGTTGGAGGCGGCGGGATTCGAGGTGGAAACGGAGCGGAGCCACCGGACGTTTGCGATTGAGCTTACGCAGCGAGCGGCGGCGCGGATGGCGGCGGGCGGGCCGCCGGGACTGGGATTGCATATTTTGATGGGTGAGAAAACTCCGATGATGTTGAAGAACGTGCTTGGTGGAATGATGGAGGGCGTATTTGACGTGGTCGAGATGGTGGGAAAGAAAAAGTGATGGACGGATGGTGGGACGGCGAAATCCAGAATGGGGTTGAATGGGAATTGGGTAAGCGTTAACGTACACGCGGCTTCCGCTTTGAAATTCCTGGGCAAGTCGAGGGGCATTCGTGACAAAGCGTACATACCTTAGTTGGATTTGCGGCGTAGGGGTGTTGGCGGTGGCGGTGCAACCGGTTTTGAAGGGCGCTGGCGCAGGGCAACAGGATGCGAAGAATGTGAGCGCGCAATCGAATGCGGCTGCGGAACCGGTGCATTTGACGGCGGAGCAGGATCATCAGCGGTTGATGGAGTTGCTGCACATTAAAACGCTGCGGCGCGGAGCGGATGGCGATCCGAAGTCGCCTAACGCGGCGAACTACGATGAAGCGAAAGCGAATACCGGTGCAAAGCTGCCGGACCCTTTGCGATTGAACGACGGAAAAGAGGTGAAGACGGCGAAGGAATGGTGGAAGAAGCGGCGGCCGGAGATTGTGGAGGATTTTGACCGCGAGATTTATGGGCGAGTGCCGCGGGAGACGCCGAAAGTTACCTGGGAGGTGACGAGCACGGCGCACGGGATGAATGGAGACGTGCCGGTGATTACGAAGAAGCTCGTGGGGCAAGTGGACAATTCGGCGTATCCGGCGGTTTCAGTAAATATTGATTTGACGGTGACGACGCCGGCGGAGGCGAAGGGGCCGGTGCCGGTGATGATGTGGCTGAGCTTCAGCCCGGAATTTATGGCAGCGATCGCGAAGCGGTTTCCAGAGATGACTGCCGCGGCACAAAAGGGACCGACGTGGGAGCAACAAGTTCTGGCAAAAGGCTGGGGCTACGCGGTGCTGATCCCGACGAGCATTCAGGCGGACAACGGAGCGGGGCTGACGGAGGGAATCATTGGGCTAGTGAACAAAGGGAAGCCGCGCGGTCTGGAGGATTGGGGCGCGCTGCGTGCATGGGCGTGGGGCGCGAGCCGGGCGATGGATTATTTCGAGACGGACAAAGCGGTGGACGCGCGTCAAGTGGGGATCGGGGGGCATTCGCGCTATGGAAAAGCGGCGCTCGTGACGATGGCCTACGATCCGCGATTTGCAATCGGGTACATCAGTTCTTCGGGAGCGGGCGGGGCGGCGTTGTACCGGCGGAATTTCGGAGAGCAAATCGGGAATGTGGCGGGTACGGGCGAATACCATTGGATGGCGGGAAATTTTTTGAAGTATGCAGGGCCGTTGACGCCTAACGACTTGCCGGTGGACTCGCACGAGTTGATTGCGCTGTGCGCGCCGCGGCCGGTATTTATCAGCGGAGGAGCGATCAAAGGCGATGGCTGGGTGGACCCGCACGGGATGTTTCTAGCGGCGGTGGGGGCGGGGCCGGTTTATCGGCTGTTGGGGAAAAAGGATTTGGGGACGACGGTGTTTCCGCCGATCGAGACGCCGCTGATTGACGGGGAGATTGCGTTCCGGCAGCACACCGGCGGGCACACGCCCGGGCCGAATTGGCCGACGTTTTTGGAGTTTGCGAGCAGGTATATCAAAGGGCCGGGAATTGCGACGGGACGGGCTGAGAACCCCGCGGCAGCGAGTGGCCAATATGAATTAAAAGTGAGCGAGCACGAAACGCTGGAAACGCATGGACTGAGCGTCCTGCTTTTCCAGAACAAGTATCACCCCGTATTTGGCGATCAAAAGATGAGTGGAATCGAAATGATTTTGCAGGACCGGCGCATCGCAACGAACGGGGATGTGCGATTGTCGGCGACGCCGGAGCAGTGGGATGCGATTCCAGTCTTCAAGGAGCGAAAACGGGGAACGGATGGCGGGTTGACGGCGCTGTGCACGTACGCGAAGCAGGGATTGACGTACCACCTCGATTTGCAGCCGGAGCCGGGAGGCTTTCGCGTGGCGGTCCGGCTGGATGAGCCACTGCCGGCAACTCTGGTCGGGAAGGCGGGATTCAACCTGGAGTTTTTGCCGGCGGCGTATTTCGGGAAGACTTACTTGATGGATGACTGGCCGGGACTTTTCCCTCGCCATCCGGATGAGCCGATGGAAAAAGAGGCGGATGGAAGCGTTGAGCCGGAGGCACTGACGACGGGCAAGCGGATCGTCCTTTCGCCGGAGGCTCCCTTGACGCGCGTGACGATTACCTCCGAAGACGGACCTCTGATGCTCTTCGACGGGCGGAACAAGGCACAGAACGGATGGTTCGTGGTGCGCAGTTTGATTCCAGCGGGAAAGGCGGGAAATGTCGTGGTGTGGCATGTGCGTCCCCATGTGGTGGCGGGATGGACGCGGCCGCCGGTGGTAGCTTACAACCAAGTTGGGTACACACCGGAACGGAAAAAAATCGCGGTGATAGAGCTTGATCCTCTTTATCAAGCGCCGAAAATGGCTCGAGTTCTACGGATACTGCCGGATGGCGAACGCACCGAAGTGTTCCGAGGCGAGATCAAACCGTGGGGCAAGTGGATGCGGTATCAGTATGCACGATTTGATTTTTCGGAAGTGCGCGAAGCGGGAGTTTACGAAATCGAATACGCGGAGCAGGTGAATGGACCGTTCCGAATTGCGAAGGACGTGTACGAAGGGATTTGGCGGCCGTCGCTCGACATCTATCTGGCGGAGCAGATGGACCACGTTAAAGTGAGAGAGGGTTATCGCATCTGGCACGGGGCTTCGCATTTGGACGATGCGCGACAAGCGCCTGTGAATTACACGCACTTCGACGGGTACGCGCAAGGACCGAAGACGGATTCTCCTTTTGAGCCGGGACAGCATATTCCCGGAATCAATGTAGGTGGGTGGTTCGACGCCGGGGATTTCGATTTGCGAACGCAATCGCAAGCGCGCGTGATCACCGAGCTTGCGCTAGCGCGGGAAAAATTCGGGATTGCGGGAGACGACACGAGTGTGGATGAGCGAGCCCGATACGTGCAGATGCACAGGCCGGACGGCATTCCAGATGTGATTCAGCAGATCGAGCACGGGGTTACCTTTCTACTGGCGCAATACCGCGTCTTCGGACACGCCATTCCAGGAATCATTGCTCCAACGCTCGAGGAATATACGCACCTGGGGGACGCGGCCTCGAAGACCGATGGCCGGATTTACGTTTCGGGAATGGATGCGCTGGCGACGGACGGCATTCATTCGGGAGTACCGGACGACCGCTGGGCGTTCACGACGCACATCACGCCGCTGAACTATGACGCGATTTCTTCGCTGGCCGCCGCGAGCCGGGTGTTGCGCGGATTCAACGACAAGATGGCCAAAGATTGTCTGGAAACAGCGGAACGTGTTTGGGAGCAGGAACACACGCAGCCGCCCGCGCTATTCCATTCTTTCAACACCACCGGCGGCGACATTCGAGACGAAGAAGTGAGAGCGGCCGTCGAACTCCTAATCGCTACAAAGGGCGGGCAAGTTTACCGCGAGCGGTTGAAAGAGCTGCTCCCGGTGATCCAGGAAAGATTTGCAATCATCGGATGGACCGCGGCGCGCGCGATCCCGCTGATGGAACCGGAATTTTCGAAAGGCCTCGAATCGGCATTGCGGAGGTACCTAGGGGGGTTGGACAAAAGGCTGGCGGAAAACCCGTACGGAGTTCCGATCGCGACTGGCACGTGGGGCGGTTCGGGACTGGTAACGGGATTTGCGGTGCAAATGTATTTCCTGCATGAAGCATTCCCGGAAATCGTAGGGCCGGAGTACACGCTGCGCGGACTCGACTACATTCTAGGCACCCATCCTGTTTCCAATCTGTCTTACGTCTCGGCGGTAGGAACGCAGTCGAGGCTGATCGGCTATGGAAACAACCGCGCCGATTACACGTTTATTCCCGGCGGAGTGATTCCAGGCGTCACGATTATTCAGCCGGATTTTCCGGAACTCGACGAAGGCTGGCCATTCCTCTGGTATGAAAACGAATACGTGGTTGATGCAGCCACGGGTTTCATTCTGACGGCCAACGCGGCCGAGGCACTGACACAACACGCGCACACAAAGAACTAGGATCGGCGCATCGAGATTGCCGGCTTTTGAACGGCGACGCCGATGCGCCTTCCACCGGATGGAAAGTACTTGGGGCGTCGCCGAGCAGCCACCGAAGCCCTGCGGCAAATTCCAGAGGTGAGTTAGTTCCCCGCGTCGGCGGACGAAGGACTGCCGGGAGCGTAATAGCCATTTCGCGTGCGAGCGACGAGCTTCCCACGACCGTGTGGAGAAATGACTCGCACCGAGACCGAACGGAAAGTGCCGTCTTTCTTGGTGTTCGAGGGATAGTAGGCCAGGGTGTACTGGTTGCGAATATCGTGAGCGACCTGCTCGCAGATGCTGTGGACGTCATCGACGTTCTCGGGAAAGAAGGCGATGCCGCCGGAAGCCTCGGCGATGTGCTTCAAGGCGCGCATGGCACTGTTCTTCACTTTTCTCTTTTCATCGCCGAGAAGACCGATGGTGTAAATGACGGTGTTCGTTTTCTGGATTTCGCGAATGGTTTTTTCCAGCGAGTAATGGCTGGTATTGTCTTCCCCGTCGGTGACGACGAGCAAGACTTTCTTGTCCTTGGTGGCTTTCTTGAGGTGGTCGAGAGAGCCGATAATGGCGTCATAGAGGGCGGTGCTGCCGCGTGAGTCGATGCGCTCGAGGGCATCTTTGAGTTCGGGGATGCTGTTGGTGAAATCCTTGTCGAGATCAAGATAGAAATCGTCGTTAAAGTTGACGACAAAGGCCTCGTCCTGGGGGTTGCTGGCCTCGACGAGGGTAAGGGCGGCTTCATTGACGCGGGGCCGCTTGTCACGCATGCTGCCGCTATTGTCAATCACCAGTCCCATGCTGACGGGAACGTCCTCGCGCTTGAAGGTGGCGATCTTCTGCTCTACTTTATCTTCATAGATGCGGAAATTTTCGGCTTTGAGGCCGTCGGCGAACTTGCCGCGATCATCGAGGACGGTGGTGTGGAGAACCACGAGGCCAACATCGACCTTAATGGCGGAGCCCTGCTTGCCGGCATTGACATTTGCGCCGGGAGGGAGGGGCTGTTCGTTGGGAATGGGAATCTGCGCGAAACCAGGGGAAGCGCAGAGAAAGAATAAGAAACAGGCAATCCAGCGAACGCCCGTGAAGAAACTCTCAGTGGGCAGGGGCGTAGTATCCGGTCTTCGCGTAGACGTTGAGCGGCGGCAGCCCTCTAGGAACCCGCAGCTTGATCTTGATTTTTCGCCAGCGTGCATCGCGGGCTTTGTTGCTCGGTCTGTATCCCAGGACATATTGATTACGCAGCTCCATGCTAATTTTTGTGGCGATGTCCGGAAGGTCTTCGAGCCGCTCGACGGAAAAAACGCGGCCTCCGGTCATCTGAGTAATTTCAGACAACAACGACGGACCGTTCAACTCTTCAGGGGTCCGGTCGCGAAAGCCAAGCGGATCGAATATGCCGATTGCATAGAGCTGGGTGTCCGCTTCCCTGACCAACCGCTTGACGTCGCTTTCGCTGTAGCGGCTATGATTATCCCCTCCATCGGATAAGATGAGCAAGGCGCGTTTGCCGTTGTGTGCACCCCTCATTTCGCTGAGGCCCAGATAGATAGCGTCGAGGAGGGCGGTGCGGCCCTTGGCGGAAGTAAGCATGAGGCTGCTCTGCAGGTCTTCGACGCTGTTGGTGAAGTTGCTGGTGAGCTCGGCGCGCTCGTTAAAGCTGACCAGGAAGAATTCATCCTGTGGATTGGCGGTCTTGAAGAATTGCATGGCAGCTTCCCGCGCCTTACCAACTTTGTTGGACATGCTGCCGCTGAAATCAAAAATGACGCCGATGGAGATGGGCACGTCCTCGGAAGAGAAGGTGACGATTTCCTGCTCGACATTGTCCTCGAAGACCCGGAAGTTATCCTTGTCGAGGCCGGTGACCAGGCGGTTGTAAGGATCCGTGACGGTGACGTTGACGAGCGCGAGGTCCACGTCCATGTGCACTTCGCGTCCCGGGCGGATGGCTTGCCCGGGCGTATCCTTGGTTACATCGTCCTTGGGTTTGTGTACTTTTTGCTGGTTTTCAGCGGGAGGGGCTTGCGGCGCGGCCAGGATCACGGCGCGCGAGGCAACCAGGCAAGCAAATAGCAGAACAACGACGGAAAAAACAAAAACGCGAAACCCGTGTCGATCGCGTTTCACGGCACCCCCATCGTCCCGGTACTCAGGAACGGCCGCGCGGCTCGGACTACCGGCGATTCTACCACCGAGCGGAGCGGAGACAAGGCAAATCCCTTCTCACATCAAAAATGGTAAACGGCCAGAATCAGAAGTCCGTTCTGCCGGGGCTTCCGGCTGGAACCGAGGCGGCGGCGCAACGTGAGTACTGGGCTATTCAACGGCGTCGCAGTGTATGTCCGGGGAGTGCCCAAAAATTCCCGAATGTGGGAAACTCAATAACATGAGTTTGGACAATCCAGAGGTCGTCATCGTCATTCCGGCGCGCTATGGGTCAACGCGCCTACCCGGGAAGCCGCTAGTTTCACTGGCAGGCAAGCCGATGATCCAGCGGGTTTACGAGCGAGCCAAGATGGCGGCGCGAGCGGGCCGAGTGATTGTCGCAACGGATGATGAACGTATTGTGAAAGCGGTGGAAGCCTTCCGCGGAGAGGCGCGAATGACACGGGTGGACCACCGCACGGGGACGGAGCGCGTGGCGGAAGTGGCGGCGCACGAAAAGGGCGATGTTTTTGTGAATGTCCAAGGGGATGAACCTCTGCTGGATCCGGGAGCTGTGGATGCGGCCATCAATGCCCTGCTCGAGGAGCCCGCCGCGGCCATTGCCACAGTAGCGACGCCGATCAAAACGCCCGCGGACATCATGGACCCCAACGTCGTGAAAACGGTGCTGGATTTCGACAACAATGGGCTTTATTTTTCGCGGGCGCCGATTCCGTGGGTACGCGACACGGGCAACAAGGTTCAAGCGAGGCACCTGAAGCACCTGGGCCTGTATGTCTTCCAGCGCGAAGTACTGCTCGAGTATCCGACGCTGCCGCAAGGAGAGCTGGAACGAATCGAGCAACTCGAACAGTTACGCTGGCTGGAAAATGGATGGAAGATTCGCGTGGCCGAAGTGGAACACGACGCAGTGAGCGTGGACGTGCCGGAAGACGTGGCGCGCGTGGAAAAGCTGCTTGAAAAATAGAACCGCCCGGCGGGGACTCCGCCGGGCGTGACAATTTGCCGCGAATGCGTTTTAAGGTTGTCTAGTGATGGTGCCTGCGAGAACACGGTTGCTATCCACTCCGACCAGAAATACAGTATTCGAATCCACGGCGTAGGCCGTGAAGTTGAATGTCACCGCAGAAGGAAACGTGGTCGTCAAGGCCAGGGTGTTTGGACCGGTGCCGGGTGCGGTGATGTCGAGCGGTCCGTTGAACGGTATATCGAAGTACTGCTTCCCCGCTCCAAACTCGTTAAAGTCCATGAGGCCCGCAGCGCTGTTTCCCGAAGCGGGGGTCAAATTCAACTGGCCGACAAAATCCTCTTCGTCGCTGCTGACACCGCTCCAGAGAAAGGAGAAGTTCCCCAGCCAGAGAAGCTGGAGAGATGGGGCCGGCTGCCTGTGCCAGGAACGAGCCGTCACTGGTGATACCGGAGTCGGTCTCCTGGAAGACGGCCTGGGTCGGCGAAACGAGATAGAAAATGAAGGAAAAAGTTCCGGCGTTTGTGTCCGTCCATGTTGCGGTACCGCCGCCGAGTCCGTTGGCATCCACGGTGTAGGTTCCGGAGACTGTGCCGCCATTGGAAGGGAGAAGCGTAATAGTCCCGCTGTTGTTTTCGTCCAGAAAAATCTCTGACAGGTTGCCATTGCCATCCGCAGTGAACCGGCCGGCCGTGGCAATGGGCCCGTTGGAAACTCCTCCCCCAATGAGAAAGGCGTAGCCACTGTTCAATGAGGCGGCAGTGAAAGAAATGTTTTGCTGCGCGATCGCATCCCCGTAAAAGGCTTCGGGAAAATCGAGGCTGACGAGCCGCAGGCGAGTTGAGTCAACGATATAAAAGGCAAAATTGTGGCCGGCGATGTTAGCGGTGCCGCGGCCATAGTTGAGGCCGTCACCGTTCGTATCCAGTTGATAGGATGCACCGGCTGGAAAGAGCTGTTGCCCGGAAGGCGTGCCTGCGAGGTTGTCATCGAAAAGACCCTGGGTGACGCCACCGTTGCCATCCGCGCTGAATCGCCCAATTAGGGATTCGGGATTAAAGTTCGCGTCGATACCGGCAAAGTCAAAGACGTAGCCCCCCGCGACAGCGGGATTGGAAAAGGACGCAGCATTTTGCCTAAGAAATGAGCCGCTAGCCGTGGAGTTGACGTCGGTCTGAGCGATAAGACCTTGGGTCGTCGTGGTCAGCGTGATGCTGTAGTGAGTTGTACCGGTGCTGTTCTTCAAATTGAGCGTCCCGCGGCCATCCGCGCTGATCGAATAAGTGCTATTGGTGAATTGCAGGGTGAAGACCCCGCTGCATACATTGATATCTTCGAGGCCATCGGTAATATTGCCGTTGCCATCAGCCGTGAAACTCCCGGCGCGGGTGAAGAAGCTGCTTGTACCACTGCAGAGCTCGGAGCCACTCATCAAGAATGCGTATTGCCCCTTAAGGCTCGCGTTGGAGAAATTTCCCGTTGGCGGCGGAGGCGGCGGCCCGACGATCCGTCCTCCGTTACTGCAGCCAACAGCAAGGAAAGCAAACAGCACCACAGCGGGCGTGGTCAACCGGAGGTTGCGTTTCATCGCGGACCTTCCGGTTGAACGACCTGCTGCTGGCTTTTCTGGAGGCGCATGGCGCGGCCGCCGGCGAGGGAAAGCGGTGTCCCCTTGGTGGTGCGAAGTGTCAGGGATTGCCCGCCCTTTTGGATAACGCGCACAAGAAAGACGGAGCCGTGCCGCGTGGGAGAATTCATGCCGATAACCCTGACGGAGTCCCCCTTTGCCAGTGAAAAATGGTTGGCCTGCAGAAAGGAGGAGGCACCCAGGTGCAAATCCACGGGGCCGCTAGCGGTCTGCAACAGCAGGTGAGCACCGATTGGAGGTGCCGAGGATTCCGCGGTGTAACTTACGACCGTGCCTTCGAGCACGGTCTCGTGAGCTGCGGCGTAAACGAGGCTACGTGTGGCTGGGCTGTGCGGCCGTTTGCCCAACTGCTGCGCGCCAGCAGAGAAACTGAACGCCAGCATCACTGCGACCAACAAACTACTCCTGCTTCTTAGGAGAGCCAATTTCTCTTCCCCTTTCCACCTGCAAAGGTCCCAGTCGTAACCTTTCTGCGCTGCGGAAACAAAAGAAAAAACCGCTTCAAGGCACAAGCGAAAGGTCTAATTTTTTAGATGGCGAATCCCTCGAAAACGGTTCCTCACAAAAGCTACAGAGTTCGAACCTTGCGACTTCAATACTAACCGCCGGACTTCACTTTGGTTCCCAGTTTATTGCAAACCCTTTCCCGGACAAAAGTTGCTCGGCAGGAGCCAGAAAAAAGACCGTTTTTCCGGCGCAAAGAGTTCGATTTGACAGATTCTCGCGTTCCGAACATAATTGTATGTACGTCAATCCTGTGGAGGGCATATAAGCCCGGCGTAAGAACCCGGGCTGCATGGATGGCGCCAAAATACATTTTTGTTACCGGCGGTGTTGTTTCGTCACTGGGTAAAGGCGTTGCAGCTTCCTCCATCGGCTGTCTCCTCGAAAGTCGCGGTTTCAAAGTCACCCTACAGAAATGCGATCCGTACCTGAACGTGGATCCCGGCACGATGAGCCCGTTTCAGCACGGCGAAGTGTTTGTGACCGACGACGGAGCGGAGACGGACCTGGACCTCGGCCACTACGAGCGCTTCACGCACGCCAAACTCTCCCGCGACAATAACTGGACCACTGGCCGCATCTACGAAACTATTTTCACCAAGGAGCGGCGCGGCGATTACCTCGGCAAGACCGTGCAGGTGATCCCGCACGTCACCGACGAAATCAAGGCCGCCTTCAAAAAGGTCGCGGACGGCGTGGACGTGGTCATCGTGGAAATCGGCGGCACGGTCGGCGACATCGAATCGCTGCCCTTCCTCGAAGCCATTCGCCAGATGCGGCTGGAACTTGGCGCGGAGAACACGCTCTTCGTGCACGTCACGCTGGTTCCTTTTATCGCCGCCGCCGGCGAACTGAAAACCAAGCCGACGCAGCACAGCGTCAAGGAGATGCTCGAGTATCGGGATTCAGCCGGACATTCTGCTATGCCGCAGCGACCGGCACATTCCCAGCGAGCTGAAGAAAAAAATCGCGCTGTTCTGCAACGTTGCGGAATCTGCCGTGATTTCCATGGAAGATGTGGACACGATTTACGCCGTTCCCGTGGAGCTGGGCGCGAAGGGCTGGACGCACAGATTCTGCGGCTGCTGAAGCTGGAAGACCGGCCCTGCGGACATGCAGCCCTGGCTCGATCTGGTCGATCGCATCCATCATCCGCGGGGCGAAGTGCGCATTGGGGTCGTCGGAAAATACGTGCAGCTCGAAGACGCGTACAAGAGCCTGCGCGAAGCACTGTTGCACGGCGGGCTGGCCCACAATCAGAAAACGATGCTCGAGTGGATCGAAGCCGAAGAGATCGACTCAGCCGAAACCGCCGCGCGCGCGGTTGCGCGGGTATGACGGCATTCTGGTGCCGGGGGGATTCGGGAAACGCGGCATTCAGGGCATGATCCACGCCATTCAATACGCGCGCGAACATAAAGTTCCCTTTTTCGGCATTTGCCTGGGAATGCAGTGCGCGACGATCGAATATGCGCGCGACGTCGCCGGTCTGAAACGACGCGGACAGCACGGAGTTCGACCCGCAAACGCCCCATCGCGTCATCTACAAATTGCGCGAACTGCTGGGCGTGGACGAGATGGGCGGCACGATGCGCCTGGGCGCGTGGCCCTGCAAACTCGAGCCCGGGCTCCTTCGCCGCCAAAGCCTACGGCAAGCTCGAAATCAGCGAACGCCACCGCCACCGCTACGAATTCAATCGCGACTACGAAAAAACTCTGACTAGCGCCGGCCTGCGCATCACCGGCCGCACCCCCGACGGAAATTACGTGGAGATTATCGAAGCGCCCGACCATCCCTGGTTCCTCGGCTGCCAGTTTCATCCCGAGTTCAAATCCAAGCCGCTGGAGCCGCATCCGCTCTTCGCTGCGTTCATCGGCGCCGCGTTAGAACATAAGAAATTTCTGTCGCGCCCAGTCACAGGGCCGCAGCGTCCGCAAGCTGCGGGCGTAGCACCTCGCGCAAACGCCTAATCGCAAGGCCCGAGGCGCCAGCCAGCAAATCTCCAAAACCGTGCCGCGTGTATGCTATCTTCGATGACTTCCATGAACTTAGCCCACGAAATCACTCTCGGCAGTCTGCGGCTCGGGCTCGGCAACCCGCTTTTTCTGATTGCCGGACCCTGCGTGATCGAAAGCGAAGCACACGCGCGAAAACTGGCGGAGAAAGTGGCAAAGATCGCAGCTGATTGCGGCGTTCCATACATCTTCAAGGCCTCTTACGACAAGGCAAACCGGTCTTCCGGGAAGGCGTTTCGCGGCCCGGGCCTGGCGGAGGGTCTGCGCATCCTGGGGAAAATCAAGTCCGAACTGAAATTGCCGATCTTGACGGACATTCACGAGCCCTCGCACGCCGCAGCCCGCTGCCGAAGTTTGCGACGTGCTGCAAATTCCCGCATTCCTTTCGCGGCAAACCGATCTGCTTCTCGCCGCCGGCAAGACCGGGCGCATCGTCAACGTCAAGAAAGCGCAATTTCTTTCGCCCTGGGACATGGGCAACGCCGTCGAGAAAATCGCCAGCACCGGCAATACACAATATCATCGTCACGGAGCGCGGCGCTTCATTCGGCTACAACAATCTCGTCGTGGACATGCGCTCGTTTCCGATCCTTCAGAAACTTGGGCTACCCGGTCGTTTTTGATGTGACGCATTCCGTGCAGCTGCCAGGCGGGCAGGGCCACGCCAGCGGCGGCCAGCCGGAATTTATCGAACCGCTGGCGCGCGCGGGTGTCGCCGCGGGCGTTGACGGAATTTTCCTCGAAACGCACGACAATCCCGCGGAAGCGCTTTCCGACGGCGCCAATGCCCTTCCGCTTTCGCAACTCCCTGCCCTGCTCGAACGACTGAAGGAACTCTCGACGGTTGTCCGCGCGCTGGAGCGTGCAATGAGTCTCGAAACTGCGCGCCGCGTCCTGAGAATCGAAGCGCAGGCCATCCAGGATGTCTTTGCGCGGCTGGATGCCACCTTCGAAAGCGCCGTCGAAATTCTTTTCACGTGCAAAGGCCGCGTCGTCGTCACGGGCATGGGGAAGTCCGGCCTTGTCGGCCGCAAAATCTCGGCCACACTTTCCAGCACCGGCACTCCGTCGTTTTTCCTTCACCCCGCGGATGCTTTGCACGGCGATCTGGGAATGCTCGCGCGAGGCGACGCGATGCTGGCGGTTTCGTATGGCGGCGAAACCGAAGAAATCATTCAATTGCTAGGAGCCCTGAAGCGCTTGGACGTCCCGCTCGTCACGCTCACGGGCAAAACCCACTCGACGCTGGCCAAAGCAAGCGACGTGGCGCTGGACGTCAGCGTGCGCGAAGAAGCTTGCTCGCTAAATCTCGCGCCGACGGCAAGCACCACGGTTGCGATGGCCGTCGGCGATGCCTTGGCAATCTCGCTGCTCGAGCGGCGCGGATTTCAGCCGGAGGATTTCGCGGAGCTGCATCCGGCGGGCCGCTTGGGAACCAAGCTTCTGCCGTGTAGAGAATAAAATGCACACAGGGAATGCTCTCCCACGAGTTACGGTGGATGCGCCGATGCCCGAGGTGATCCACGAAATGAGCCGCAAAGGTCTCGGGATGACGACTGTTCTCGAATCGGACGGACGACTCGCGGGCATTCTCACCGACGGAGACTTGCGCCGCCTGATGGAAAAGCATCGCGGCGCAACACTTGAAATGACCGCAGGCACCGCGATGACACGCAACCCGCAAACCATTGGCCCGCACGTGCTCGCCAGCGAAGCGCTAAACCAAATGGAAAAGCGAAAAATTACCTCGGTAGTTGTGGTCGACGAGAAACAAAAGGTTCTCGGCGTCATCCATCTCCACGATCTCTGGACTCTAGAACTTATGTAGCAGCGGATGCTCGGATTGACAGTTCTGCTGTTTCTCTGAAAGGAGCAAGCCTTGGCAAAAGGCATGGTCAAAATCCCCGCAAGTGTGAAAAAGCGCGCGGCGCAAATTCAAGTCCTGCTGATGGACGTGGACGGCACGCTGACGGACGGCTCGGTCACGCTGCTCTCGCAGCCCGATGGCACGGCGCTCGAAATTAAGACATTTGATGCTCACGACGGCCAGGGGCTGACACTTGCGAATACCGCCGGTATCCGCACGGGCGTCATCACGGGACGCGAAAGCGCTGCGCTGATGCGCCGTGCCCACGAAATGCGAATAGAATTTATCTATCAAAAACAGCCCACGAAAATTCCGGCCCTGGAAGAAATCCTTAAAAAAGCAGGAGTGCCCGAATCAGCCGTCGCTTACGTTGGTGACGATCTGCCGGATTTGCCAGTCATGCGCCGCGTGGGGCTGGCCGTAGCGGTCGGTGACGCGGTTCTCGAGGTAAAGCTCGCGGCACATTACGTTACCAAGGCGAATGCGGGCAGGGGCGCGGTGCGCGAAGCCGTCGAGCTTATTTTAAAGTCGAAGGGCATTTGGTTTGAAATGATCGAAAAGGCGCGGGCTTGAGCGCGAGGCGTGCTTGTATCGCCATTGCTCCCGCGCGCCCTTCTTCGTAGTCCCCTACTCCGTTGGCTTGCGGCTTGTTTTCCAGCGATAATGGAGGGCAGCGAAACCACGATGTCAGCAACCCCTCGGAAAAGGACGTGCTCTAATGCTTCATCCCTGGCATGACGTCTCACCAGGAAAAGAATTGCCCCGGGATTTTCAAGCGCTTATCGAAATCCCTCTCGGGTCCAACGTGAAATATGAGCTGGACAAGCCCAGTGGGCTGCTGAAAATCGACCGCATCATCCATTCGGCCGTTTTCTATCCGGCGAACTACGGCTTTATCCCCCAGACCTACGCCGAGGACAATGACCCTCTGGATGTCCTGGTCCTCTGCCAGGAACCGGTGCAGCCTCTGGCTCTTATCAAGGCTCGAGCCATTGGCCTGATGACCATGATCGATTCCGGGGCCAGCGACGACAAAATTATCGCCGTGGCCACGGGCGATCCAGAATTCAGCAGCTACCTCGAAGCCCGCGATCTTCCCCCGCATCGATTGCTTGTCCTCCGGCGCTTCTTCCAGGACTACAAACAACTCGAAGGCAAGAAGGTCGAGGTGGAAGAGATCCGGCCTGCTTATGCCGCATTGACGGTGATCGAGCGGGCTTTGGCTCGCTATAAGCACGAGCGGGAACACCTGTTAGCTAAAGATGCGCGGAAATAACTACGGACAATCATCGCTAATGCAAAAATACTATCCAACGTTCTAGGGGACGGTGTTACGTTTTGCTTCCCTGTCAGGCGATTCTTGTAATTAGGGATGCGCAGAAATTATTGCTTGCGGCAAACTTTAGATGAATGCAAGGTATATCGGCTGGAGTAACTGACTATGCCTCTCTTCTGGAAATGGACGCTTGGAGTTGTCGTGGTCCTGGTGCTTGTCGCCTTTGGAATTCTCTCCAAAATGACCGGGAGTCCCAAAGACGCCTACTTCATGCTGCGCTATGCCTTGCCTCACATGCGCCGCGGCAACCTCAAAGTTGGCGACGCCGCCCCCGACGCCCGGCTGCTCGCTCTCGACGGCGCGACGCACTTCCACATCCGCGAGCGCACCGGCGGCAGGCCGCTGGTCATCATTTTCGGCAGCTACACTTGACCTCCCTTCCGAAGCCACGTCGGCGACGTGGTGCAGATTTACAACGACTACAAAGAGCACGCCGATTTTCTTACGGTGTATGTTCGCGAAGCTCATCCCACTGACGAGTGGGAAATGAAGTCTAATATCAAGGACGACGTCTGCTATGCCCAGCCGAAAACTCTTGCCCAACGCGTGGCCATCGCCAACGATTTTATCAAGCGCTTCCACTATCCGCTCCCGTTCGGCATTGACGACATGAGCAACGCCGCGAATGACGCTTACGCCGCCTGGCCGGAGCGCATTTACGTGATCGACCAGCAAGGCCGCATCGCCTATCGCGGAGGCATGGGACCCTTCGATTACAAACCGGAGGAAGTCCGCGCGTGGCTCGCGGCGCGCTACGGCGCTGTGAAGCACGATGCGCCCGCGCCAACTTCCGCAACACCTGCAGCTTCCCTGATGCCGCTAGACTAATTGCTTACCGTGAACAATTCGCAGTCGCAGGACGGGCGCTCCCGCTCGTCGAGTTTGGCCAGAGCACTCTCCAAGCTTGGCTACTGCTCCCGAGCTCAAGCTGCGCAACTGATTCGAAAGGGAAAAGTTCGAGTGAACGGCGCGATTCGACGCGACCCCGGAACTTCCGTGCACCTGCTGAAAGACCGCATCGAAATTGAAGGCCAGCGGATTGCAGCCGCCAAGAAAGTCTATCTCGCCCTCAACAAGCCACGCGGTATTGTCACTACCGCCGCCGATGAAAAGGGCCGCGACACCGTGTACACATTTCTAGGCGCCGACCTTCCGTGGGTCGCACCCGTAGGAAGGCTCGATAAGGCCAGCGAAGGCCTGCTGCTGCTCACCAACGATTCCGCGTGGGCGGCTCGCATTACCGCGCCCGAAACGCATCTCGGCAAAACCTACCATGTGCAGATTGGAAAAATTGCCGACGTCGCGCTGCTCGAATCACTCAAGAACGGGGTTCGTACGAAAGAGGGAGACTTGCTTCGCGTGAAGGACGCTTCCCTTCTCCGTCAAGGGGGGCGCAATTCGTGGTTGGAGATTACTCTCGACGAAGGGAAGAACCGGCACATTCGCCGCATGTTGGAAACTCTCGGCGTGGAAGTGCTGCGCCTGATCCGCGTCGCCATCGGGCCCCTCGCACTTGGCGACTTGCCAAAATCTGCGGTCCGCGCGTTGACGGCTGGGGAGAAGCTTTCGCTCGATCGCGCTATGCGCTACAGTGACAGAAATTCTTAGTTCTTACTTTTTCGGCTTCGCCGCCGGTTTTGGCTCGACAGCCGGCTTCATATCCGCCGCGGCTTTTTCCATGTCCTTTACCGCACTCGCATCGAGTTCGTACAACGCCGGTCCATCCTCCCGCTTGGCAATGTAGCGGTCGCCGTTTTTGGAGATAAGCACCTTCTCGACGTCCTTCCCGGATTTCGCGGTTACCGTCAATTGCATCGCGGGCGTCGTGAATCCTGAATCCACGAACTTGCTCGCCGAGAGGTCACGCACTTTCTCCTCGAAGGTTTCCGCATCGATCATTTCCACTTTCTTGCCGTCTCCCGACCACCAATCCGCTCCACCTTTCGTCAAATAATATGTCTTTGCGCCATCGTGAAACTCGATCTTGTCCGGATCGGTGAAGCCCAGGTCGAAGAGTTTCTTGTTCCGGAAATCGTCGACAGTTTTGTCCAGCGCCAAACCCAAATCGCTTCCCACCTTGTACACGCCCGCAACCTCGCTCGATTTCGCATAGTAATCGCCGTGATTCTTCCGTACCTGCAGCACCTCAGTTCCGGAAGTGTCGGTGACCTTAGCGGTTGCCACCGCCGTCCCGGAAGCAAACGCGGCCGGCGCTTTCTTCTGAACGTCCTCCGGAACGCTCAAGTCCATTTTCGCGTCCGCCAATTTGCGGATCAGATCCTGCACATTTGAGTCGTCCGCGCGCAGCGGCTGGGGCTTCACAATCTGCCATTGATCCTTGTTCCGTCCGAACTCGATTTCCTGCTTCTTGGTATCGAGATCCACGCGGCTGAGTTTGTCCTGGTCGAAAATCAGCAGCCGCTTGTCCCGTAAATCGTTCAGGCTCTTATCCAGATTGTTCTTGTTGTAATTGTCCACCGTGAAGACGCGCGGATCACCAGCCAGGGCAACGTAGAACGCATTCCCGGTCGGCGTGCTGTCCCCAATCAGTAATTTTTGCGATTTGTTGTTTTTCTCGGCCACGTCCACTTCGACGGCGGGCTGCGCCAACCCATATTCGGCGAGATTGCCGGCTTTCGCATCTATCAATCGCTCGGAGGTCAGCGAAGACAACGTCGAGAGCATGCTCGAAACTTCGTTCTGGTTCGCGCGCAGCTCTTTCGGCGCGGTAATTTGCCACTTGCCCGCGTCGTTCTTCGCGAGCGCCACGTCTTCCCCGCCCTTTTTCTTGATTCCTAGCTTGTTGATGTCCGCCTGAGAGAGAGTGAGGATCTTCGGCGGGGCGTCGGCGGCGACTTTCACATCGCTAGCGGAAGTCTTTTTGTGGTTCGACCAGTACAGAAATCCAGACAGCGCCGCCAGAACAATCGCAGCCACAAGCAAACTATTGATTTTCATTTGATTTGCCTCGAAATTTTGCGAACAGCTATTTGCGGACCCGGCAGCGAGCTACCTTCTGCGCCACCAGACTCCAAGTCCGGCGAGTACCACCGCGATCGGGAACAGGAATTGGCTGGTAATGCGCACCCAATTCTCCTGCGCCTTTGTCATCGTGATTCTGCGGTCTTCCGGCTTTTTCGGCCTTATCGAGATCAAATCCTCATCGGAGGAGAGCCAGTTCGTCGCATTCAACGCCAGATCGCTATTGCCGTTGAAATTGATAAAGGAGTTGGCCGCCCATGCCGAGCTACCGACGACCACGAAGCGTCCTGGGGAGTTGGGTTTGCCGGTCTTGTAGGTACCCGCCGCCGCGATCGTCAGCGGCCCCCTTTTGTTCGAAGGGTCGTTCGGATTGATGCTCGGCGAATTCAATTTTGTGGTGGCCAGGCTGCTGTCCGAAGAATCGAACAGTTTATCCACGCTGGTTTTGTCCCCGTTTTTCGTGTCCAGCGAGCGGGAGAGAGGGAAACCAGTTGCAGACCCTTTCATGTCGTCCACGATTGGCTGCGAATCGTATCGCGTCACCAGCGCGACCTGCGGACCCAGCCCGGCAAGCTGTCCGATGGGGTTCATATCCAAGATTAAGTCTTTATTCGGCGTCACCCCCCAGCTTTCAAGCAAGCTGGAAAGCGCATTGTTGTCCGCGATATTCTCGCGTCCCATTTGCAATGGCGGATCCAGCAGGAACATCGCGCGTCCACCATCCTCGACGTACTTTTTCAGCGCGTCGACCTCGGGCTGCAGATAATCGCTGCTCGGCCCGCCGACAACGACCACGGTGCAATCGGCAGGGACCTCTGCCTTTTGGAGGAGATCAATCGACTTCGTCTGGTAGTCATCCTTGCCGAGCAAATCCTTGAATCGAGAGTACCCGCTACGAGACGTGTCGTCGATCTGGTGTTCCCCACTCCCCGTCACGAAACAGACGGTGCGGGCGGTCTGCTTGAGGTCGCGGATGAAAGCGCCGGTAATGTCTTCTTCGCTCGTGCTCTTGGCTTCGCTCTTTCGCGCGCCAACCTGCACGATCGACGTGCCGTAGCTCTTGATGCCCGCTTCGCGTGCGAGTTCCGGCTGCTTGTCCACGTCTACATAGTGGACGTGCACCTTCGGAGAGAGATTTGCATACAAATCGAGCTTGTCCTTGGCAGGCTGGAAGCGGCTCCCCTGGTCGTAATAGGTGATGGTTGCGTCCTGCTTCAGGCCCTTGACAATCTTTGCGGTTTGGTCGGAGAGGCTGTAGCGCTTGTTGGACGTCGCGTCGTACGACTTGTCGTAGCGGTTCGCAAGAACGTTGGCGACCGTCACGACAGCCAAAGTGACCACGATGTAAACCGTCGCGTATGCCGCGTACTTTGTTTGTCTAGCCTTCAACAACTCAGTATTCACTTACGACCTCCACCGCAGCGACTCCAGCGAGCGCGCCGTGAAAAAAATGCCGAGGAAAATCAGGCTGATGTAGTAGATGGCGTCCTTCGAATCGAGGACCCCCTTGGAAAATGAGCCGATGTGCGTGACCACCGACATGTAAGCGAGCACCTGCGCCCAAGTGGCGGTCTCGTAACCGCCCGCCCATTCCAAGACCCAGAGCAGTAAACAGACTCCAAAAGTCGTGGCGCCCGCGATGATCTGATTTTTCGTCAGGGTGGAAATAAACATCCCGATGGCGAGAAGCGCCCCGGCCTGCAGCAGAAGGCCCAGATAGCCGATGGCCAGGGGCTTCCAGTCCGGATTGCCGTACCTGAAAAGGAATACAAAATTCAAAGCCGTGAGACCCAGCAGGCAGGCATAGAGGGTGAGGGCCGCGAGCCATTTTCCTAGTATGATTTCGCCGTCCCGGATGGGTGAAGTCACGAGAAGTTCAATCGTGCCGCTGCGTTTTTCTTCGGCGAACAACCGCATGGTGATCATAGGAATAAAAAACAATCCGATGACGCCGACGTTCGAAAGCAGCGGACGAATCACCTGTTCGTTGAGGTTCATCGGAAACATCTCGCCGCGCATCTGCGATTCCATTCCCGTAAATACGAAATAACCAAGAATGTTCCAGAAGAAAAAGCCAAAGATGACGGCGAACATCGCCAACAACAAGTAAGCAACCGGAGAAACGAAGTAGCTCCGCAATTCCTTGCGCCAGATTATCCAAACGTTTCTCACTTGCCTGCCCCCTTGGCCGCGAGTTCTTCCTTGGGCGCGGAGTCCGGCTCGCCGGTAAGCTGCAAGAAGACTTCTTCGAGGCTCATGGCCGAAGGACGCATCTCATTCAGGTCCCAGCCGGCTTCGACGACCGCGCGCGCTAGGTCGCCTCGCACAAGCGGTCCTTTTCCGCTCTCGACCTCGAACACGTTTCGCGCTTCCCGTTTCTCCTTAAACACCACTTTGCTCACGCCGGAAACTTTTTCCAGGCGGTTCTGGATTGCCGCGGAGTCCAGTGATCCATTGCGGCCAGCAACTTCGACAAGGACGGATTCAGCCCCACGCGCCCGGCTTTGCAAATTGTTCACCGAGTCCGTGGCGATGACCTTGCCCTTGTTGATGATGATCACCTGCTCGCAGGTTTGTTCCACTTCCGGCAAAATATGGGTGCTCAAAATAATCGTGTGATCCCCGGCAAGGCTCTTGATCAAATCCCGAGTCTCATTGATCTGCTTTGGGTCAAGACCCGCGGTAGGCTCGTCCAAAATCAAGACTTCAGGGTTGTGAATGATGGCTTGGGCGAGGCCGACGCGTTGGCGGTAGCCCTTGGAGAGCTTGCTGATGAGCTTGTCTCGCACGTCGGCAACGGCGCAGCGTTCGCAAACGTAATCCACACGCTTGCCCAGTTCCGGCTTGCGGAGTCCCTTTAGCCTTCCGACGAACTCCAGATATTCACCCGCCCGCATTTCCGGATAGAGCGGCGGCGTTTCCGGCAAATAGCCGATGCGCTTCTTCACTTCCATGGGCTGTTCGAGGACATCGAAGCCCGCCACCGTGGCAGTGCCCGCCGTCGGCGGCATAAAACACGTCAACATGCGCATCGTCGTTGTTTTGCCGGCCCCGTTCGGGCCCAGAAAACCGACGATCTGGCCTTTTTGAATGTCAAATGAGATGTGATCGACAGCCGTGTTGTGCGCGTACCTTTTCGTAAGCTCTTTTACTGTAATCATAAAAGTTTGTTTTTTACTGCAAGATGCAAGACTTCCGAACCGTCCCGGGCAGATTCAAAAAACTCATCGGTGAAGCATCATGTTATGAACCCGCCTGGGCGCGTGTCAATACTTGATTGAAAAAAAATAAAACTTTTCTTCAGGCCCACATTCTGAATCCGACGGCGTTCCACTCAATCAAACTGCCTTCGGAATTCAGCAAACTGCCGTTTCAGGTCGGCAAGCTCTCGCTGCAAATCCTCGACGTCACGCTTGAGCTGAGCTACCTGTCCGGCGTCCGCTGAGACCTTGGATATCAGCATCTCCGGAATTGGTTGTACGGGTTGTGCTTCGGCATTCCCCGAAAGTAAATGCGCGTAGCGGGCTTCTTTACGGCCAGCTTGGCGCGGGAGGAGCGCCACGAGGGGTGGTTCGCGCTCCATCAAGTGCTTCAAAGCCGTGTGGACCACGCTTAAATCCTCGAATGGATGCATGCGTTCCGCGCGGCTGCGCAATTCTCCCGGAGTCTGCGGCCCGCGCAACAACAGCTCGCAGAGGATCGCCGTCTCCGGCCGCGTGAAATTAAACATTTCCGCGAGGCGGTGTTCGTATTTCGCTACCCGGCTGTCGCCCCCGGCGGACCTCACGAGAGCTTCATCGCTCAACGAGCGCAACGCGCTCCGCAGCGCATCTTCGTCCAGATTCATAAGCGGATCTCGATTGGATTTTTGGTTGCAGGCGTGGAGAAGAGCGTTCAAGGAAAGAGGATAGTATTCCGGCGTTGTAATTTCCTTCTCGACCAAACAGCCTAGCACTCTGGCTCCCGCCTCACTCAGAACGATAACCATGGTCTAAAAGCATACAGAAAGATGCACCACATCCCAAACGCAGCCGAGCTCTTGCCGCCTCTTTTTAGCGCAGGCGAGGATCGGCGCGCAGGATCGGGGGCAACCGATCCGCGTGCTTGAACGCGCGGTTGGAAGGCAACTGCGAAATGCACTTCGCGCGCCAATTTGATGTACCATCTCGGAGCAATCGCACGCAATCGTCGGGAGAAAAACGAATGACACCTTGCTGTTGGAGCCTGCGGAGATGAACGGCAATCTCGCGAAAGCCACCGCTGTTGGAGCGCTGGGCGGGTTCTTGTTCGGCTTCGACACCGCGGTCATCTCCGGCACAACGCATTCGCTGACCCTGGCGTATGGATTATCGCCTCGAGACTTGGGCATCACTGTGGCGATGGCGCTTGTCGGCACCGTGATCGGCGCAATGTCCGCGGGGATCCCGGGCCAGAAATGGGGCGGCCGCGAGACACTGCGCGTACTGGCCGTCTTTTACCTGGTCTCGGCGCTGGGATGCGCGTTTGCATGGAACTGGGACGCGCTTCTCTTCGCACGCTTCCTAGGGGGACTGGGCATCGGCGGGTCTTCGGTACTCGGGCCGGTTTACATCGCCGAATTGGCGCCCGCCAAAACGCGCGGGCGGCTGGTCGGAACATTCCAAATCAACATCGTGATCGGGATTCTGCTGGCCTACCTGTCCAATTATTGCATCGCGCGCCTGGGGCTGGGCGCAATCGAGTGGCGGTGGCAGCTCGGCATCGCCGCGATTCCTGCGGGGATCTTTCTGATCCTCCTCTTCGGCATTCCTCCGAGCTCGCGGTGGCTGGTGACACAGAAGCGTGTGGAAGAAGCGCGTTCGGTGCTGCAGTTGATGGGAGCGGAGAATCCCGACGGCGAGCTGAGGGAGATCGTCGATTCCATCCATCTTGAGCGCCTGCAAACTTCCGAGCCGCTCTTCTCCTGGAAATACCGCTTCCCTCTTTTTCTGGCGATTACGATAGGCATGTTCAACCAGCTCTCCGGCATCAACGCCATTCTTTACTACTTGAATGATATTTTTGCGGCGGCAGGTTACAGCAAGATGTCCGGCGACCTGCAAGCAGTGGCCGTTGGCGGAATGAATCTGCTGGCGACTCTCTTGGGCATGTCCGTGATCGACAAGCTCGGCCGCAAGACTCTTCTGCTGATTGGATCCGTCGGCACGGCTGTTTGCCTGTTCGGCGTTTCGCGTGTGTTCTTTACGCATAGCCATCAAAGTTCGCTTCTCTGGTTTCTGATCGCGTATATTGCCTTCTTCGCCATTTCACAGGGGGCGGTGATCTGGGTCTACATTGGCGAGGTTTTCCCAAATCGAGTTCGCGCCAAGGGGCAGAGCGTAGGCAGTTCCGCGCATTGGATTATGAACACCGCCATCGCGTTCACATTTCCACAGATGGCAAAGTCTTCCGGCGCGTATCCCTTCGTCTTTTTTGGAG
Source organism: uncultured Acidobacteriota bacterium (assembly GCA_963824515.1). Classification (GTDB taxonomy): domain Bacteria; phylum Acidobacteriota; class Terriglobia; order Acidiferrales; family UBA7541; genus Acidiferrum. The sequence goes on along the minus strand of CAWGPN010000001.1, from coordinate 218,568 downwards.
CGATGATGGTGTTGCAGTTTTTCGTGGTGCTTTTCTTCTATCCGGAGACGAAGAAGTACTCTCTCGAAGAGTTGCAGCATCGCCTGGGTATCGAGTGATACTTTTCAGAGCTTTCCGAGGCAAAAGTCTTGAACGCGCCTGATGCCTTTTCGCTTGGCGTGGACATCGGGGGCACGAAGGTGGCCGCCGGCCTCGTGGACGCCGAGGGCGCGATTCAATTTCAGACGCGTGTGGCGATGCCCGCACGCGAAAGCGCGGCTGAGGGATTCGGCGCGGTACAAGCGGCGATCGAAGCTGTGTTCGCGGCGCGGCCCGAGGCGCGCTCCAGCCTGCTGGAAATCGGAATTTGCGCGCCAGGTCCACTCGACCCCGCAACCGGTGTGATTCTCAATCCGCCCAATGTGCCTTGCTGGCGGAATTTTCCCTTGGCGGCGGAAGTGCAACGCGTGTTTGGGTTTTCGGCGCGAGTGGATAACGACGCAAACGCGGCGGCGCTGGCCGAGGCGATCTGGGGCGAGGGCGTCGGCTACCGAAATGTTTTCTACGTAACTCTGGGCACGGGCATTGGAACGGGAATCGTCTTTGACCGGCGCATTTATCACGGACGAACCGGAAGCGCGGCTGAAGGCGGCCACCTGACCATCGATTATCGCGGGCCGCAATGCGGATGCGGGAAGCGCGGGTGCATCGAGGCGCTGTGTTCCGGTCCAGCAATCGTGCGGAGAACGCAGGAGAGACTTGCGGCTTCGACAGCGAGCAATTCCAAAGTCTTGGCGCTTGCCGGCGGAAATATGGACGACGTGACTGCGGAGGTTGTCGCCGAAGCGTTTCGCCAGGCCGACCCGCTGGCCGCCGCGATTCTGCGAGAGACGGCGGATTATTTGGCGGTTTGGGTGGGGAATATCATCGACCTTCTCGAACCGGATGTAATTGTCTTTGGCGGAGGCTTGGCGGGACTGATGAGCGAATTTTTCGGACGCATCCGCGAACAGTTGCCGAAATGGTGCGTGAATCAGCGATTCGCGGAAATTCCGATCGTCCTGGCGAGGTACGGCGCGGATGCCGGGATTGCCGGTGCCGCCGCGCTCTGCCGCACCTGAAAATTCACCCGTGAAAGTCCAGAAAGCCAGGAGCGCGCCGGAAAATTGTGTGCGCCATCTGAAATACCTGATGCATCCAACTGAATTGACCTTCGGACGCGACCGGTCTTGACGCCGGCGATCCTGTAAAGAGTGGGCCGCCCAAACGGCGCAAGCGACGGGAGGCCAGCACGCCTAGGTCCCCGGAGCAAAACAAGGAGCAACGCTATGAAAACCAAGGCCAAAAGGTCGAGCATCACGAAAAAATCCAGCAAGGATTCACCGGCATCGAAGAGCGGCGAATTTCGGATTGGCGGGGATCTACCGGTGTGGCGGCTGGGATTTGGAGCGATGCGGATTACCGGCAAAGGAGTTTGGGGTGAGCCGCAAGACCGCGACGAGGCGATTCGGGTGCTGCGGCGGGCGGTTGAATTGGGGATCAATTTTATTGACACGGCGGATTCGTACGGGCCGGAAGTCAGCGAACGGCTGATCGCGGAGGCCTTGCATCCGTATCCAGCGGGGCTGGTGATAGCGACAAAGGCAGGTTTTGACCGCTCTGGTCCGGATCAGTGGACGATGAATGGACGGCCGGAACATTTGCGTGAAGCGTGCGAAGGGAGCTTGAAGCGGCTAAAGCTGGAGCGAATCGATTTGTACCAATTGCACCGCATCGATCCGAAAGTGCCGGCAGAGGATCAGCTAGGAACGCTGAAGGATTTGCAGGCGCAGGGCAAAATCAGGCACGTCGGGCTTTCGGAAGTTTCAGTGGAACAAATCGAGCGTGCACGAAAAATTGTGCCAGTTGTGTCGGTACAGAACCGGTACAGCCTGACGGACCGGGCAACGGAGGACGTCCTGGAGTATTGCGAGCGCGAGAGTATCGGATTCATCCCGTGGTTCCCGCTGGCAGCAGGCAAATTGTCCGCGCCTGGCGGACAACTCGCAAGAACTGCCGAGAGCATGAAGATCACAACTTCGCAACTGGCCTTAGCGTGGCTGCTGTGGCGTTCGCCGGTGATGCTGCCGATCCCGGGGACGTCACGTGTGAATCATTTGGAAGAGAATGTGGCTACGGCAGCGCTGACACTGGACGACGAGAGGATGCGCGAATTGGGCAAGCTGGCCAGATCGGCATAGGCGCATCCGTTCCGCCCAGCCGTGGTTCCGGAACGAGGCGCTAGTGTAGAATCCGTGGCGCGATGACGGAGAAAGCGCAAATCCGCGTGGGTACGTCGGCGTTCACGGCAGCGGGATGGGAAGGAAGTTTCTACCCTGCCGGGATGCGGCCTGCGGAGTATTTGAGCTACTACGCGACCAAGTTGGACACGGTCGAGGTGGATAGCACGTTCTATCGGACGCCGGCGGTCTCGACCGTAGAAGGGTGGTACAGGAAAACGCCGCCGGGATTTGTCTTCGCGGCCAAAGTGCCGCAAGTGATTACGCACGAAAAAATCCTGCTGGATTGTGACGAGGAACTGCATCAATTCTTGAAGACGATGGACGAGCTGCGCGAGAAGCTCGGGCCCTTGCTTTTTCAGTTTGGATACTTCAATAAGACAAAGTTCAAGAGCGGACGGGAATTTCTGGACCGGCTCGCGCCGTTTTTGAAGAAGTTGCCGAAGGACTATTCGTTCGCAGTAGAGATTCGCAATAAATACTGGCTGGACGAGCGATTTACAGACACCCTGCGGAAAAATGGCGTGGCGCTTGCGGTGATCGATCAATCGTGGATGCCGCGGCCGTGGGAAATGAAGGCGAAGCTCGATTGGATCACGGCGGATTTTACGTATATTCGCTGGCTCGGAGACCGAAAAGGGATCGAGGAACAGACGAAGACGTGGGAAAAGACGATAATCGACAGGCGGCCGGAAATGGAGCGTTGGGTGGAGCTTTTCCGGGAATTTGTGGCGCGCAACTTGAAAATATTTGCTTTTGCGAACAATCATTACGCGGGGCATGCGCCGGCTACTGTAAAACTGTTTTGGGAACTGTGGGATAAGCGGCCTTAAGAGATACGCATTGTCGCACAATTGAAAAACGATCCCGGAGGAACGGTATATGAGCGCACAAGCACAGGCGGCGGTGGACAAGATGGTGTTTCGAAAAACGAACAGCCATACGGGACGGCACATAGCAGTGACTCCCGAGAACAGCACCATGCGGCATCTGGCGTATGGCAGGATTCGACTGAACGCCGCCGTTCCGAACGTATCGTTCGCCAATGGAAACCGCGAATCGGGACTGATTGTGCTGTCCGGAAGGGCCACCGTGAAGACAGACGGAAAAGAGTTCGAACTCGGGCAGTACGACGCAATTTACGTTCCGAGGGACTCGAAGATTGAAGTTTCCACAAAGAGCGAAGTGGACATCGCTGAGTTTTCTTCGGACGTCCAAGGGAAATACCCCCTGCAAGTGGTGCGTTACGCGGAAACCTCCAAGAACCCGGGGCTGAAGTTTACGACGGGCGGCCCGGGATCTTCGCGAGACCTCAACATGGTAATCGCGAAGAATGTGGAAGCAGGCCGCCTGATCTTAGGATTTACGCATTCCGATCCGGGCAATTGGACGAGCTGGCCGCCGCACGAGCACGCGAAAATGCTGGAGGAGATCTATGTGTACTTCGACATGCCCGAGCCCGCGTTTGGAATCCAGCTGGTGTATAACGACACGGAATATCCCGAATTGATCACGGGAGTGCGCGACGGCGATGCGGTGTTAATGCCTAGCGGCTATCACCCAAACGTTTCCGTGCCTGGCCACAAAATCGCTTTTCTGTGGGCCATGGCCGCTCATCGCGAGGTTGCGGACCGGCAGTTTGGCGTTGTGAATATTCAGCCGGGATTTCAGCAGGGTGGCTCGGGGCTGGAGGTAGGCCGCAAGTAAGCGATGGAATCGGACCAGCTTGGGCAAAGCGCCGGGAGATTCCGATTTCCGGGGTTGAATACCTCCAGGTACGCACTTACCAGTCGCATTTCATTTGAATAGTGAGTAGAGTCCACGGCGCGTGTCTCTCGATATCAGACAAGAGTGAGGCGATGAACCCCGAGACGTTTGACTTGAATGGAAAAAATGCGCTGGTAACCGGTTCGCATCGGGGGCTGGGCGCTGCCATCGCGGTGGGCTTAGCAAAATTTGGCGCCAACGTCGGTTGCCACGGGCGCGATCCGCAGCCGGGCGCTGCTTGCGACGAGATTCGCGCTGCGGGCCGCAAGACATTTTATTTCCCCGCAGATTTGGCGGATGCGGAGGCATACCCGGCCCTCATGGAAAAAACGGTATCGGAGTTTGGCTCGATCGACATACTTGTGAACAATGCTGGAATGATTCGAAGGGCTCCGGCCGCGGAATATCCGTTGGAATTCTGGGATGAAGTAATTGCCGTGAATTTAACGGCAGTGTTCCATCTGTCGCAGCTTGCTGCACGGCACATGATGGAGAGAGGCGCGGGCGGAAAGATCGTGAATATCGCTTCCGTGCTCTCTTTTCAAGGTGGCATCCTGGTGCCCGCCTACGCGGCGGCCAAGGGCGGCGTCGCGCAACTTACCAGAGCGATGGCCAACGAATGGGCGAGCAAAGGGATCAACGTGAACGCGATTGCGCCGGGTTATATGGCCACGGACAACACCAAAGCCCTACGAGACGATCCCGTTCGTAGCCGGCACATTTTGGATAGAATTCCCGCGGGACGATGGGGCGAGCCGTACGACATCTCGGGAGCTGCGGTATTTCTGTGCTCGTCCGCGAGTGATTATGTGCACGGGCATGTGCTTGTGGTGGACGGAGGATGGCTGGGCCGTTAGGGAGATCTTGTTCCCTGTAGTTGTAGTTTTCTTTTGGCCAGAATCGCACTCTATGCGCAAACTCTATTTACGAACGGTGTGGCTACTCCCCGTCCTCTGCGCTGCACCGGCCTGGGGAGGCCAACAAATCAAGAATATCCAAGTGGCCGTCTCGAACCCCAGCTCAACAGCCCGGAGCGCGTCGGACATCGTCATTCCGATTTCGGAAATCCGGAAAGTGGCGCCCGACTTCAAGCCAGGCGCGGTGATCGTGACGGCAAACGACGCGAGCACGCTGGAAGAAGACGCCGCCCTACATCAGACAGAAGAGCTTCCCTCGCAGGTGGACGATCTGAACGGAGATGGGAAAGGGGACGAATTGGCCTTTCAGATTGACCTCGCCCCGCATCAGTCCCGAATTGTGACGATTTCTTACGGAAGGGAAAATCGCATCTGGCGCTTGAGGAGCGATTACAAACAAAGAACCGCAGCGCTTTTTAGCCCGAAGATTGAAGGAGTTGGATGGGAGTCGGAGCGAGTTGCTTTTCGGATCTACTTCGATCCGAGAAACGCCATTGATATCTACGGAAAACGCCGTCCGACTTTGCAGCTCGCCATGTATGCATCGCCGGACTACGTGTATCACGAGGAATCGCCGGAAGGGCGCGACATATTTGCAGTCGGAGACGCCATCGGAATCGGTGGCGTCGCTGCGATGGTGGATGGAAAGCTGATCAAGGTGGCCGATGTAAAGCAGCGGAAGTGGCGCATTTTGGCCAGCGGGCCTGTGCGCTCGATCGCGGAACTGGAATACGACGGCTGGAACTCCGCAGGGAAGATTCTTCATCTTCAATCGCGAATCACGCAGTGGGCCGGAGAGCGCGGTTTCGAGCACGCGATATCATCCGATGCGAGCGACGGCTTCGCTTTCGTGACCGGCTTCCCCGTACACACTGGAATTACCCCGGTGGATTCTGACAGGAATTCGGCCGTCACGTGGCTCGCGAGTTGGGGAAAGCAGGTGGTCACTCCGGGAGACAAGGCGGCGCAGAACTTTACGGACGAAAATCTCGGACTCGCGGTGCTCACCAAAGCGCGGGGAGCAAAGTTTGAGGATGACGCGAACAATCATCTTGTGGAATTTCATTTAGAGGGCGGCTCTGCTGCTTGGTACGCCACGGCGGCGTGGGACCAGGAGGGTTCGAATCATAAAATCGGCGAATGGAATGGCCTCGATCAGGAAGCAAGCCCCTCGCTGGTTCTGCCGTCAGATGGTATTAAGGACCGTGAGAAATTCCTGCATGCGGTCAAAGAGCAGGCCAGCCGGATGGAGATGCCGGCTGAAGTTCGGATTCTTTCGAGCGCGGCAAGCGCCGAGAGCGCCCCTGGCGACACGCTCGTTCCCCACAAGACAAAGACCGTGGCGGAGGCGCTGGAACTCTTGCGCCAAGGAACCGACCGCACAGCGGCAAGCTGGGAACCAATCCTTCGAGGTACAACGGAGCCGCTAAGCCCAAACAAAGGATCAGGATTCTTCACCGAGGCCGACAACAAAACGGGGGAATGGCAAAAACAAAACGGATATTTCTGGACGGGGAGTTTCTGGATCGGAGAACTGTGGCAGCTCTACGCCGAGACTCATGACGAAAAGTATCGCAAGTGGGCGGAACTTTGGGGTTCCAAATTGATCGGGCAGGAGTCGCAGGAGAATCACGATACAGGCTTTTTGAATTACTACTCCGCTGCGGTTGGGTACGATTTGACGCACGACGGGGCGCTGGAAGCCAGCGCGATGCGCGGGGCCGCGCGGTTGGAAGAGCTATTCAATCCGAAAACGCAGTTAATCGCGGCATGGAACGTTGGTGGGGACGACACCATCGTGGACACCATGATGAACTTACAATTGCTCTGGTGGGCGAGCGATAAGAGCGGAGACGAAAAGTGGCGGGACATCGCGAGGAAACATGCGCTCCGGACCGCGGAGTGGTTAGTGCGGCCTGATGGATCCGTTTTCCAATCGGTGCACTACAATCCCGGGACCAACCAGCAAGATTTTCAGACGCGGGGCAGCGCCTCACCGATAACGGAGCTGAAGCTGGAAATGAGCGCGGTGCCGGGCGAATGGATTTTCAAGCATACGCATCAGGGTTATGGGCCGGACACGACGTGGTCGCGAGGACTTGCCTGGGCGCTTTACGGCTTTTCCGTCGCGTACGCGGAGACGCACGACCCTGTGTTTCTTTCCACCGCACAACGGATCGCAGACTATGCGATCGAAAATCTGCCCTCCGATTACGTGCCGTGGTACGACTTCGATGATGAAGGCGTTCACTTCAGGAATCGAGACAGCTCCGCGGCTGCGATCATCGCCGGCGGGCTCTTCCGGCTCTCCTTAATTACGCCGGATTCCGCGCTTGGAGCACGCTACCGGGAGGAAGGCCAACGTATCGTGCAATCCCTGATCGATCGGTATTTGACTCCAGTTGGCGCCAGCGATCCCACGCCGCCGGGAATTTTGCGGCACGGGTGCAGCGTCCGGCCAGATGACGCGGGCTTGATTTACGGACAATACTTTTTGCTGGAAGATCTCCTTTGGATGGAGCAGCACCCGAGCACCCGCTGACCGGCCGGATCACCTGATTCTTAAATCCGGGATATTGCCATGGCAGTGGGCCCACAGAGTTGAGAGATCATCCTGATGGCTCACTGACCCGCCTAAAGAATTTTCCGCCTATTGCAGGCGGTGGATTTCGGACACGGGATTCTCACTCTTCCGGGAAAACGGGAGCGAGAAGGTGGTTGATAGAATCGGGCGCATCTCGCAACTTGACGTAGAGCAGTGCGCCGTTCGGGCGAGGTACTGAAATCGAAGTACCTGCATAGCCTTCCGCAACGATCACTGGCGCGCTGAACTTCTCGTCAGCGGAGACCGAATCGATCAAGAAAAGATCGGAGCCCTCGAGCCGGCAGGATTTCCCGATATCCTCGGGACAGACGATACGGGTGATTTTCGGCAGGCGGACGAGGCGCGTGAGCGGCTGCCAGTCTCCCTTGCTATCGGTGCTGTCGATAGCGCGAAAACGAAGTTCGCCGAAAACCGAGGGGCCGAAGCTTTTCGCGGGCTCAAGCCTGGCGCGTGCCGTGGTGGAATCCTGCAAGATCAGCCCGCCGTCCGAAAAACCTAGTTGGACACTGGCGCTTTCATCCGCAGTGGCTATCTCGATCTTCATCGATCGGTTGAATTTGGTAGCCGTCTTCACAAAGAATGTCAGCGTGCCGTCGATGGGCAAATCGTTGGGATCACCCAGGCGAAGAAACGCCAGAGGGTCGCCCCCCGATCGGTTCGCAAGCACGGTCTTGTCCAGCAAGGTGACCCGTGGCCGAGCAGGCGCAATCGCTCCCTTCAATTCCAGCGTTCTACCGTCTCGCAGCAAGACTTCAGCGCTCAGGCCGTCTGCCGGTTTCAGGGAGGAAGCATCACTTTGCGCGGTGAGAGTTAGTTGGTTGCCCGAAGCCATTCCTGAGCCGGGGAGGAACCGAATGCCCTCCAGCTTCAGAGAGGCGAGTTGCTCCAGATGAACTCCCGTTACGCTCAGCGAAGCGTCGCCGGAGTGATAGCGGAAGCTCGCTAGCTTGACGTCATTCGAGTAGGCGCGCAGAGCGACCCTCTCGGCTTGCGGGATCCCGAACTGTTTGATCTCCAGCGCCACTTCACCAGGTTTCACGTTCTGCAGCGGCAGCCGCAACTCTATCTCTCCCGCTTTATCTGACTTCCATGACAGAGGCTCGGCTGGTTCACTCGCCAGCGCGATCTTTTCGCTGCATCCTGCTTCTCGCGACAGCAGGTGGATAGTGTCGGTTCTTCCAGCCAGCAACTCACTTTGATCGGCGGGCCGCAGTTTCCAGTTCCCGGGTTCCGAGGCGCTCAATAATTGAAATACCGGCCCCTCAAAACTATCGAACCCCCAATATCCCTGTAGCCTGGCTTTGCCATCGATATCTGGAGGAAGGTTTTTGGCTCCTCGGAGAACCAGCCCACCGCGGTCCGCATCTCCCGTGACAGGCAACTCGAAGGACTTGCCTGCGGCGTCTTTTAGTTGCAACTTCAAATTATGTCCGTATTCCGTTGAAAAGAGCAGCGGAGCGCCCTCGACCGGGAGAACAAACGCGGAATCTTGCAGGCAGTGTGTTTTCTCGACTTGCGGATCGATCAGCACGGGGAGATGCGAGGTTGCTATCGGCGGCAGGCCCACCACGATGACCGACTTCGGATCATGGAACGAAGGCGGATTATTCAGCTTCAACCCGATACGAGCCCCGTTAAGAACGGAAATCGCCGGTATGTACTGATATTTGGCAGTGTGCAGGTTGGCGAAAATTTTCACCATGTCGACGACTGCGCCCACATAGGGGCTATAAGCTCCGCCGCCGGCAATCCTCGTCGAGCTGATTTCGCCAATAAGGTCGGTGTTGGCCTGCGAAGTCAACTCCGCGACCATAGACTTCGTGTTGCCGTCGTCGAGCACCAAATTGTTGGAGTTCTGCGTCAGACACTCGGCCTGCTGGTCCGGCGGTTTATCGAAGCAGTCCGCGTCCAGCTTGATTTTTAGGCTCTTGGCCAGTAGCGGAGCCTGTTTGCGCAGTTCGCCGGGATCAATCGCGGCAATCCTTTGCACCCCAGCCAGGTACCGGTCCAGACGAGAGCGCTGCAGGCTGGCTTGTTGCAAATCCTGCACCGCGCGGACAAACGTACCCGGTCTGCCGCGAACCGCCGCACGGAGTGTCGTGAAATCGCCGCCGGTCACGGGAGCCAGCATCAAAAGAGCTTGCTCGGCGCCTTTGGGAATTGCCAGCGTGATGCCTTTGCGTCGCACGGCATCGCTCCAAGTCTCCGTTTTCGTGAACCATGCCTCAGGCGGTGGATTTGTCGCGCCGCGAAGGAAACTCACGATGAGGAGGTACCGCACGGTTTGGCCGGCCGGAAAATCCGGCTGAATCCAAAGTTTGTCGCCGTCGAGCAGATTCGGAACTTGTCCAATGTCCAACGTTTGCTTGCCGCGTGTGACCCTCACCCGCAGCGCCGGACCATCCAGGTCAAAATTGGCGCCGTCGGCGAAGAGGAAGTGCGGAAGAAAAAAGCCGACCGCCAATGCCGCCACCGCAAAATAAGCTCGCTTGTGCATAGTCAACATTGTAGGCGTTCGCCCCACCGAAGAAGAAGACGCTTTCCACACCGGAAATAGTTGTCTGATGATTATCTGAAATGAGCAGCCCTGTGCCTCTTTCGTTCTGAGGCAGACTTCATCCTTTGGTTTTTCGCGGATGCATGAATACATGGGAAGAATCGGCGGGCGGCCGGTGTCATCCGGGCTCGCAGTCCGCGGAAAGAAAACTGGAGAGCGAATTCCCTGGGTCTCAAACGGAGAAAGCTAACTGGGCCACCAGCATTTCTGGAGCGGGCGATGGGAATCGAACCCACGTCCGAAGCTTGGGAAGCTTCTATACTGCCATTGTACGACGCCCGCTTGTCTGCTCTTGATTGTAATCACCATTGCGGTGCGGGAACAACTACTTTTTGAATGACAAGTTTATGTTTGCTTGGGTTATTACCGGTGGATAGTGGTACGAGAAGATCATGCGTGAAGTTCTCTGAGCGCCCGCCCCTCCCATCGAATTCCAGGTTTGACTCTACTCACTCCACCCAATTTTGTTTGTCTGCTCTCAGTATTTGAGAGCATTCGACGCGCCATCGTCATTGCGCCGCAACCCTTGCATCAACTGCCCGCAGAATACTTTGATAATAATTTGCCACTGTTCGACTGGATCAAAGCGAGGTAGTGAATTACGGAACAATCCAAGAAGCCGCTTCCTCGGTTTGTGTTTACTGCGTGGTTTACTTTCGCTGTTTTATTCGAGATTAATACTACGTCTGTACCTGCGCTAAACAAAAAGTCCTCCGAAGACCAGAAAGAAGACTCCGGAGAATAGCGAACTTAGATAGCGGAGTGTTCAAAAGTGTACAGCCGAATAATTTAGAGTCAGCCGAGAATTGTTGCTGAGGAGTCTCTAATGACCGCCCGCGCAGGCATTTGGAAGCGAAAACGCGAAGATCTCGAGAATAGACGAGATCTACTATTCAAGAGGTATCAGAAAACTCCTAATGAGCTCCGTCTGGCTTTGGAGATCAGAGTTATTGATGATCAAATCGCGGAGTGTACTCACCATATTGAACTCGAGAGCCAGAAGGATAGGGCCAGTGCGGGGGGGTTCAGCCATGTCAGTGATGAGCGGCGGATGATTTGGGCCCGCACCACCCTAATACTCACTTTATCTGACAGGGGAAAGAATGCTGCCGGGCGGTTTTCACAGTAAAGAAATTAATTTGAGAAACAATGGGTGGCGTCTCGAGGAATCGTGGCGGAATTGTGGCCTCTTTGTGGGGCCTGCTGGTTTTATACGATACTCGGTAATGTATTCGTTGTTATTTTGATTCCGCCCTCCTCATTTTCCGCGATTTAAGATTGAACTATAGAAGAGCGAGCTCCGTCTGAAAAACTGCTTGATGCTTTCGTGATTTCCATCCTTTTCGCTTTGCTTCGGCTTACGAGATCGATGGAAAGACGATCCCAGCATGGATGTTCTCCAAGCAGGCGCTCTTTTCCACGCGAGAGTTCTACACGAGTGTACAAAAGAGGACAGCGCTCGCCCTCGAAAGTACCAAGAATGTAGTACTGGAAAGAGAGACTGGCAGAAAGTTACCGCAAGAGGGTGGGTCGAGGCATTTGACCGTAAAACGTCATTTCCGCACCGCGACCCAGAGGCTAAGAGTCGATGAATCTTAGTCTTTCGAGAAGGTTGGAGTAGATGAGAAGCTTTGTATCGTGGGCTTAGGTTAAAGGAGCAAGCAATTGTCGAAATCCCCGGGGCGCGCAAGCACGGTAAAAGTCTTTATAGCCGACGGCAGTCAACTTAGCTGCCAGTTGATAGCGGCCGCCGTGCGACGGGGTCGCTATCGGACTCGGGTTGTCGGCTACGCGACAGACGCGGCTGGAATTCGAGAAGGACTCGAAAAGAGCTGTGCAGACGTTGCCGTGATTGGCGCTCGTTTAGAAAACGAGGATCTTGCTGGTTTCCATATAACGCGAAAGATACTCGCATCGCCCTTTAAGCCAAGCGTCATCCTAATACTCGATTCGAACAAACCTGCGATGGTTGTGGAAGCATTTCGAGCAGGAGCCAGCGGCATATTTTCCCGAGATCAATCATCTGATTTGCTGTGCAAATGCATCCACGCGGTATACAAGGGGCAAGTGTGGGCGAGCAGCGAGGAGTTACATTTCGTGATCGACGCGCTGGGTCCGGCTGCGGCGGCAAAGTCAGTGTCCGTCCGAGCAACGGGCTTGCTTACCAAGAGAGAAGAGGGAGTTGTAAACCTGGTAGCGGAAGGTATGACCAATCGGGACATATCCCAAGAACTAAAGCTCAGTGAACACACCGTCCGGAACTATTTATTCAGGATCTTCAACAAGGTAGGAACTTCGAATCGACTTGAGCTGGCTCTCTACGCGCTCGATAGACGTGAAGACCATGAGCAGCCGAATTCAAACGCGTACCAGGATGAGTCGAATTCAAGCGCGAATCAAACCGTCTCCTCAAGACGAGCCTGATCCGCAGGCTCCCTAAGGCGGATTCATTTCTCCGGCTCCACTAATTCTGAACGATCATCAGTCGGGAACTTCGATAAAGGCTCAAGGCTGCGCGAACGGGCGGAAATAATTCCGCCGAGTGGAAAGCGCGCGCAGATCAGCGTTTTAGCGGTTTTAGAGTAGTCGTTCACTTCTGCCAACAGCCAGCAGAGTCTCCTTCAGCAAGAGTCCAGCCCCAGTGCCATTCGATACCTATCTGTATAAAATTGAACAGATACTTTTGTACCTAATAATCACGGTGAGCGTCTCAAGACGTTTCGAGCAATCGGTTGATGACATTCCTTCTCTTGGCTGTCCCGGCAGACCTAGCTATTGTGAAACTCGAGAGAGTGGTGGGGGTGGCAGTTGAATCTTGTACGGCCAGCGAGAAAGACTCTGCGGGTGCTGCTGCAAACAGCAGTCACATTCTGGTGGACGAATGGGAACGGTGAGCCCCGAACGGGCGAAGGCCGCAGCCGCGACGTTAGTGAGCACGGCGCGTTTGTTTTTGCATCCTGTTGTCCGCCGGTTGGGACAAGTCTGAGACTCAAGATTGATCTAGAAGGAATCCCCGATGAAATCGGACGCCTTCCGGTTGAGGTGGAAGGTGAAGTTCTGCGAGTCGAGAAATGTCCCGCCGAGAGGGGAATGTTAACGGGTGGATTTGCGATTCAATATTGACCGGGGGTGACGATGATCGTAGGCAAGTGTGATCCCGGTCCTTTAAGACTCCCGTCCTCCCTGTGATCGTAGAGATCGGTCGAAATAAATTCGGGAACCGATCTCTGAAGGAATTGGCACCAGGAATGTGCCAAGCGAAAAGCGGAAGATTTCGGGCCAGGCAGCGGTGTTGCAGCCAGGGCCGACCGCAAGTCGAGTGTAATTAAAGGCTTACAGGATACATGGCTGTGAGTCACAGGGCGGAGCTTTATGCTTTCTCAGTCAACGGCTAGGGCGGACGGCGATCTCAGTGGAGCTTCCTGGTATGCGCTCTACACTCGCCATCAGCACGAAAAAATGGTGGATCAAGTTCTAACCAACAAGGGATTTAACACGTTCCTTCCGCTCTACGCAACCACCCATAATTGGAAGGACAGGACCAAAGCCCTTACATTGCCCCTGTTTCCGTGTTACGTGTTCTTGAAAGGGGGCATTGACCGCCGGCTTCATATCCTAACAACGCCAGGAATATATGGTCTGGTGTCCAGCGCGGGCCAGCCAGCTGCGATTCCGGATATCGAAATCGAAGCAATTCGGCGAGTTGTTGAAAGCGGCGTGCGCGTGGAAGCACATCCTTACCTAAAATGCGGAAACTGGGTGAGGGTGAAATGCGGCCCTCTTGCGGGGATACAAGGGATCCTGGTGCGGAAGAAAAATATCTCTCGCCTCGTACTCTCCGTGGAGATATTGGGGACGGCGGCAGCTATCGAAGTGGCAGCTTTCCAGGTTGAGGCAGTGAGCCCTCCTCGTGCAAAAGATTCCGGCGCCGGATATGGCGGTGCTTCGGTGCATACCGATGGCGCTGAAGCTAGAGTTTTATCCTAAATGCTGAGATGCAGGGCAATGCCCAAAAAGCTGAAGCAGATTGAGATGCAAGACTTCGAGTGAAGGCGAGACTCGCCAGTGAGGAAGCCATGAAAAAATGGTTCTATGTAACGACCTCCGTAGCTCTAGCGTTGCTTTCGGTGTCCGTACGGGCGCAAGGACAGGCACGGAAGGACATTAAGAGCGATAGCGCTAAGATCCTGACAGCGGCGGATGTCGCGTCGCAGCCCCGGAAAGCAACGACCAAAGATCCGAATTACTCCATCGCTCCCGACGATGTCCTGACGATCGATGTGTGGAAGGAGCCAGAGATCTCCCGCACTGTGCCGGTGCGCAGAGATGGCAAGATTTCTCTCCCATTGCTAAACGACGTTCAGGCCGCGGGTTTGACGCCCACCCAGTTAGGCTCTGAGATCGTAGAAAGATTGCGCGCAACGATTGTGCATCCGCAGGTAACGGTGATTGTGGCGCAGATGAGTAGCCAGCAAATTTACGTTCTAGGTCAAGTAACTCGCGGCGGAGCCTACCCGTTAGTGCCCGACATGACGGTGATGCAGGCCCTTTCGATCGCTGGTGGATTTACCCCCTACGCCAATGTGAAGAAGATTCACGTCATGCGCAAAGAAAATGGCGAGGACAAAATTTTCTCCATGAACTACAAGGAAGTGATTAGCGGGCGCAAGACGGAACAGAATATTCATCTCAAACCTGGCGATACGATTGTCGTGCCGTAGAGAAGAACATGGCGATAACGATGCGCATACACGGCTGCGTGCTTCTTGCGGTATTTTTGTATGGGCCCGTAATCCGAGCTCAGGAGACGGATCCTGCCAAGAATGATCCGCGCGAACAACCGGCCGCACCTTATCTAGCACCTTTGCCGGCCGGGAGCACTAGCGTCTTGGCTCTGAACTCCCCCCTGGGGGGGCCGACTGAGCAAGTCCAGGTAGCGGGGAACGATCGGCCGCTAAGTGGAGTGCAGGAACCAACTCTGGGTCCTGCTTTCGGCGCTCGCAATTTCCTTGCGCCAAGCTTTAGTGCAACTTCGCAGCTGAGCACGAGTTCTACCGGGGTTGGTTTTGGCCAGCCGACGGATTTCAACTACCTGCTGGGCACGCTGGATTTGAACCGCGCTTCAAATCGTTCCGAACTGCTGCTTCACTATTCCGGCGGCGGAATGTTTTCGACGTATTTAAACTCGGCTATTCAAGATTTGGAATTCTCTTACACCTACAAATGGCAACGCTGGTCACTCCTGATGGGCGACGATGTCAGCTTTCTCTCGCAATCATCTTTTGGATTTGGAGGCGTCGGTGGTCTGCAGTTCCTCAGCGGCGATTCTCCATTCGGTGCCAGCGGCTTTCTGAATTCGATACTGGGTCCCAACCAGACGATTCCAACGATAATGGTGCCCCGATTGAGCAATACGCTAGTCTCGCAGATAGAATACAAGGTTAGTCCACGAGCTTCGTGGACTGCTGCCGGATCTTACGGGACGCTGAATTTTTTCGGCGTGGGTTTTATCAACAGCGCCGACACGCTATTTCAAACCGGTTACAACTACTCCGTTAGTCCGCAGAGCACGATCGCGGTGATCTACACCTTCGATGACTTCCGGTATCCCGAGTTTCCCCAGACGATCAAGTACAACGTGGTGAAGTTTGGGTATGCGCGATATCTGACCGGAAGACTGAGCTTCCAACTTGCCGCTGGCCCAAGCTTGGTATTGCTTCGGGGCGTAGTTACTGGTTACGCGAACAATCTCTCCTGGGCGCTCGACAGCGCGTTGAATTATAAGTGGAATCGCACGACGCTTTCACTTCGTTATGATCACCTGGTGACCGGAGGGAGCGGAGTGCTGGTGGGGGCGCAGACGGGGCAGTTGGAGGCGACTGTAGAACGAACATTGAGTCCAAGATGGCGACTCTCGGCCTCGCTGGGTTATGCGAGTAATGGGAGCTTGATCCCAAATACCACTAGCTCTTATCTTCAGCATTACAACTCCTGGTATACCGCGGTTCGATTCAATCATCAAATGCGGCCCGGGACCAATTTATTTGTGAGCTATGGTGCAGGGCTGCAGGCCACGAACGCAGCCGGTTGCACTTCGCCGAATTGTTCAACCAACTTCATCAGCCACCAGTTTTCCGTAGGCTTCAATTTTGGACTGCGCCCGATCTTATTCCGATAGACTGCGCCAAGAGCACAACAAGCACCTGCAAATCACTTAGCCGGAAATGATGCTCGACGTTTTGGAGCACCGCCAAACCGCGTGGTTGAACGAGAGGGTTGATGCTACGGCGAAAAGAAGTCTCGTCTCATAGACGAATTGAAGTAGATCCACTGAGAGGCTGGCAATGTCTAACAAAGTAGCTGAAGTAGTTCCGCGCGGCTGGGAAGAGTATCTGGCCATCATAGTGCGTCGGCGCTGGTGGATAGTGCTCCCGCTGTTTGTGACCTGGTTACTGGTTTGGGGAGTGAGCTGGTTCTTGCCGACCACCTACACCTCCGATGCGCTGATCTCCGCGGAACAGGAAAAAGTGTCCGACACATACGTCATGGAGAACGTCAATGTGAACCTCCAAAATCGATTGCAAAGCACTACGCAGGAGGTCTTGAGCTATGCCAGCCTGAAAAAAATCATCGCCCGGTTTAATCTTTATGCTACCCCTCCTCGGGGCATGAGTTTTTTCAAGCCCAAGGATCCAGTCGATCAAATGCGGAACGACATCAAGATTCAGCTAGTTGGGGCGCCTGGATATCGAGGAGAGTTTTTTACCTTCAAGATTAATTACTCTGCGGATACACCAGAAATAGCACAGGAGGTAAATAGTGAGCTAACGTCCTTGTTCATCAACGAAAATGTTAGGGCTCAGCGGCAGCTTTCCGAAAATACGACGGCTTTTCTTGACAGTGAGCTGGCGGACGCGCGCATCAAGATGGAAGAACAGGAAGCCGAAGTGTCAGCGTTTAAGGAGAAACACGCAGGAAACCTCCCGGGCCAGTTGCAGAGCAACGTTCAAATTCTGGCAGGTCTGCAAGCACAATTAGCGAGCACTCAACATGCGTTGGACACGTCGCAGCAGCAGAAAATTTATCTGGAATCATTGCTGCAGCAATATCAATCAGCGCAAGCGAGTCTGGGCGGAGACTCGAGTGTCATATCAACGCAGGCGCTGGATAAAGTGCTTCAGGATCTACGGTTTCAACTCCAAAACTTGCGCACGCGCTATAGGGATGAACATCCAGACATCGTGGCGCTCAAAGACAAGATAGCCAAAACTGAAGCTTTGAGGAAGCAGAGCGAGGCGGAAATCGCTTCGCGTCAGCAGAACGGCAAGTCCGCAAGCGCGACAGATATCTCCGTCGCAGACGGAGTGCAGCGTGGCTCACCTACGGCAGTCATGCAACTGCAGAGCCAGCTTAAGGCCAATCAGTTGGAGATTCAGAACGAGAAACAGAACGCAAAGGTGCTCGAGTCGCAGACTGCCGCGTATCAAGCCCGGCTAAATTTGACTCCGGAAACTGAACAAGAGCTGTCGGTCGTATCCCGCGGGTATGACGAAGCCAAATTCAATTACAACTCGCTTCTGCAGAAGCAAACGCAGTCACAGCTCGCCACGAGCCTCGGACAGCAGCAGCAGGGACAACAGTTTCACATCATTGATCCGCCAAAGTTGCCGAACAAGCCCTCGGCGCCGAATCGTTTCCTGATCAGTATTGTTGGCTTAGCCTTGGGAACCGCTCTCGGCTTGGGTCTAGCCACATTTCTTGAAGTGACCGACGTGCGCTTCCGGCAAGAGAAGGATCTGGAAGGGATTCTTCCTGCTCGTATGCTGGTCGGAATTCCCCGGCTCAGCACGCCCGAAGAGGACCATACTCGAGCTATTGCACGGTATGTCGAGTACGGCGTCGTGGCGATAGTCGCGTTATTGATTTTCACAGCAAACCTCTACACCTACTACAACGGTTGAGCGGCGGCAGGATTGAAGAGTCGCGGCCTTGATGCGATACCCTTTCCCAATAGGCACCTTAGCAAACTGTTCGCCAACATGAGCTGAGGTGTTCTTTGCAGGGAAGGCAACTCAGAATCGGGAATGGACACCAATGAGCCAGTTATTTGAAGGATTCAGCACAGCAAGGGTTCGACAAAGCCAGCCAGATATTGTCCCACGGGGGGACCTGGCTCCTGTTGAGCGAGTTTCACCCGAGCCCTTGGAAACGTCGGATGTGCTTGGCGCTGCCAAGTTGGAGGGTGCCGGTCCAACCGGAACGGTCGAGATCAACAACGTGGTCGAGAGCGATAAGACTCGGACGGTGATGGTGCAACCTGCCTCGACATCGCGTTTAGTTGCTTGGAGTGAGCCCAATAGTCTGGGCGCGGAGAAATTTCGAGCCCTTGCTGTCCGACTAGACGATATGCGCAGGCAGCTGGAGCTGAAATCTCTGCAAGTGACCAGTAGCGTGATCAACGAGGGCAAGTCATTTGTGGCCGCGAATCTAGCGGTAACGATGGCGAAGTATTCCGGCTCCAAGACGTTGCTGATTGAAGGAGACTTACACAGACCGACATTAGCATCGATGTTCGGCTTGAAAAACTTGCAAGGGCTGGGTGACTGGTGGACCGGGCGAAGCCTGGACCTCGCGCGCTTCCTCGTACGGTTCACCGGTACGGCACTATACTTCCTGCCAGCCGGGAAGGCCTGCGACCGGCCCTCGGAAATTCTGCGCTCTGCACAACTTGCGGAAGCATTCGTCCAGTTGGCAGGCCGATTTGATTGGATCGTGGTAGATTCCACTCCCATGCTGCCGGTCATCGATGCCAACCTATGGTCTAGATTGGTGGACGGAACACTCCTCGTGGTCCGGGAGGGTGTTGCCCCACTTAAGGCCCTGAAGAATGGGTTGCAGTCTCTCGACAATCCGAACTTGATCGGCGTGGTAGTCAATGAGGCTTCCGAATTCGATCAAGTCGATTACCACGGGCAGTATTATGGTGCCCGAAAGTACGGAGACAAGAGCTCGAGGAACGGAAGATAGCATCGAGCCAGTCGTGAGAATCAGCCTTCGCCCGGAAAGTCTATCTCCCTGCCGCGATAGTTGTAGCCTCTTTCATTGTAAAGAGCCACGCAGGACCTGTGGTGACGTGCTCACACTTCCTCCCAAAAACTTTGCTTAGGAATCTCTTTCGCACATCTCGTTGGATCGAATCAGATGTCGTACTCAATGCGTCCGTTGGTCAACTATCTTGTTTGGCTAGGCCTGAGGAACCGTGTGGACACGCTCGATGGAGAGAATGCGGTGTGCCTGAATAGGCTGGAGACCGGCTCAAAGTTGCCGAACACCGTCATTCTGGAGGACAACGCATCAGCGGTCAAGGCGCAGATGGGTTCCTGGGTCGCCGTGTTATCGCTTTCCACGTTGGTGTTGATTCTGTACGCGCCGGTCCTCGTCTCTCTTGTGGGGCAATGGTGGGACGATCCGAACTATGGTCACGGATTCTTCGTTCCAGTCTTTGCGGGCTACGTTCTATGGAGCGAGCGCGATCGATGCGGTACAGCTACTTACCGGCCGAACAATGTCGGACTGGTGGTAATGCTATTGGCAATTGCACTGCGAGTTTTGGGCATGCTTGGAGCGGAGCTGTTCACGGCGCGGCTCTCGCTGGTGATCATGATTGCAGGACTTGTCCTATTTCTTGCGGGTCGTCAGGTGCTGAGGTCGATTGCATTTCCGATCGGCTATCTGCTTTTCATGATTCCCCTGCCAGCAATCATCTATTACCAATTGACACTTCCGCTACAGTTGTGGGCGTCGCGATTGGGTGCGACCGGTTTGGTCGCAATCGGGATCCACACCGTGCGGCAAGGGAATCTTCTCTTGCTCCCAAACTGCACGCTAAATGTGGTTGAAGCATGCAGCGGGATCCGCTCGCTTCTTTCTCTGGTGGCTGCGGTGGTTGCTTACGGATACTTGGCCGAACCGAGCACGTGGAAGCGCACCCTGTTGGCGTTCGCTAGTATCCCAATTGCGATTGCTACCAACGGACTCCGTCTCGTGGCAACAGGCGCGCTAAGTTACTACTTCGGACCGAGCGTTGATTCTGGAGCGGTCCATTTGGCGCTTGGCATGGGATTCTTCGCGCTGGCTTTTCTGTCGATCGTGCTCATTCACAAGATTCTTGGCCTCCACTTGAGACATCGGAATCCCGCAGGCCTCTGTCTATGACCTATTTACGAGTGTCAGTGGCCGCGATGGTTCTGGTAGGAGGGATATTCGCGACGCACGGCTTCAAACCAAAGGAAGCTGGTGGGCTGCAAAAGCCACTGCGCGACTTCCCCTCCGCTATCGATTCCATGCATAGTGAGGATCGTCCGTTCGAGAAGCAGGTCGTCCAGGCAATCGGTGCTGACGACTATATCAATCGGGTATATCTCGGAAGCGCCCTGCCAATTGAACTCTATATTGGATACTACAAAGATCAACGCTCCGGCGATAGAATGCACTCACCCAAGAATTGCCTTCCGGGTTCCGGCTGGGAACCAGTCCATTCCACTCGTGTTCAAATTGGTTCGGTGAACGGACTTCCCGTTCTTGTGAACGGATACCTGGTGGCACAGGGAGCGAAGCGGGATATGGTTCTCTATTGGTACCAGTCACATGGACGGATCGCCGCAAGCGAATTCTTGGTTAAGTTTCTGCTGATTGCCGATGGATTGAAGAACAGACCCACCGACGGCGCCATGATTCGGATCTGGACTACTGCATCTGACGGAGAAGAGACCGCTCAGGCGCGCGCAGTCGAGTTCGCGCACCTCGTCTATCCGAAGTTAGATGAATTCCTATCCAAATAGCCGGTTTGATTTGCAAGCTGCTGCAGCGAACTGACATTTCATTTCGTTTCCCTGCCGATAGGCAATTTATCTTCCGATGAGGCAGAGCCGAATTACTTGTGACGGCAAGCGAAGAATAAATGTCAGTCATGATTCAAAGTCTTTACAGATAGATAAAAGGAAGGTATGCCAATGAGAAACAAAAACTGGATCTTTAGTTCACGTCTCCCTTGGGCCGTATCAAGAAAGGGATGGAGGATGAGCACGAAGAAATGGATTCTTGGCCTTTCTCTCATCGCAGCGTTACTGAGTTGGGGCTGCCCGAAACAGGATCCACTTCAAGCTTTTAATCCTCCGGCGACTCCCATCGATTCTGGACCAGCCCCCGTGCCAGAGCCGGCCACTGCGCTGTTATTTGGGGCCGCGCTTTTGATCAGCGGAGCTATCGTCCGACATCGGCGCAATCATGGGCCCAAATAAATTATTCTCATCCGTTCGGCAGGAATACCTTTCCTTACCCAAGTCCCGTATCACCTGGAGTGTTCCTTGATCCGTCTTTTGCATGCTTATGCTCCAAAGCGAACGTTTCTGCTGGGGATTTCAGAAGCTTGTCTGATCTTTCTCGCGCTCGTGGTGTCCGTATTAGCGCGGCTGGGCGCGGGAGAGGCCAGCTTCATGCTTACGTATGAATACGGGGCTCTGAAAATTCTGTTCGTAGCAGTTGCCTTTCTGACGTGCATGTATTATTTCGACCTTTACGATTCCACGATTGTAAACAATCGGCGCGAAGCACTGGTTCGTCTCATCCAAGTGATGGGCGTTGCTTACGTTTCATTAGGCCTCGTCTACTACCTATATCCACCAGTGAAATTGGGCCGCGGCATTTTTCTCATCGGATTTCTTCTTGTCGGGATTGTGTTACTGCTCTGGCGAAGGCTGTTTTCTGTCATTAATAGCCGACAGGGACTTGCTGAGCGTGTGATGATTTTGGGTGAGGGCGGGCTGGCTGAATCTCTCCGGCATGAAATTGAAACGCGCCCCGAACTGGGATTTCGTGTAGCGAGCCGCGAGGAGATGCTCGCAAATGGAAACCCTCCCGTCGATCAGGAGCGCGGTGGGTTGCCGATCACTCTCTCGCAGACCGGTTTTTTCGAAAATCTTACGGTCAGTCGTCCGATCCGGGGTCTAGACCGCATCGTCGTCGCGATGGAGGAACGCCGCGGGAAGCTACCGGTCGACTTATTGCTATCGCTGAAGAATCGTGGCGTGCTAGTTCAAGATGGCAATGATGTCTACGAGTCGATTACTGGAAAAGTTCCCATCGAATCCATCCGCGTGAGCTGGTTGTTATTTTCGCCGGGCACTTCTGCTTCGCGTCTGTTCCTAATTTACAAGCGGTTCGCCTCAGTGGTCATTTCAATTATTGGATTGCTACTCAGCCTGCCGCTCCTGCCGTTCATCTATCTGGTCATCAAGCTGGATTCGCCAGGGCGTTTGTTGTACTCACAAAGTCGCGTGGGACGCGATGGGGCAGTCTTTCGTTGCTACAAATTTCGCACGATGCGCTCTGACGCTGAGGCCGATAGTGGGCCAACTTGGGCCAAGGACGACGATCCTCGAATTACTCGAGGAGGCAAATTCCTTCGCAAGACTCGCATGGATGAGATCCCGCAATTATGGAACGTGTTGAGGGGCGACATGAGCCTTGTCGGTCCGCGTCCGGAACGGCCTGAGTTTGTCGAAGGGCTCAGTCAAGAGATTCCTTACTACCAGCTACGGCACTCGATTCGTCCGGGAATTACGGGGTGGGCTCAAATCCTTTACAAGTACGGAAGCACTGTCGAGGACGCCAAGGAAAAATTGCGTTATGACCTCTATTACGTTAAGAACGCATCGATGGGGTTGGACCTCCTGATACTCCTGAACACGATCAAGAGTGTACTTGTAGGCCGTGGCGCGAGGTGACGCCCGCTCCCCCGGGCTGCACTAGCCATACCCGGTTTCGATCGAGAGCCGGATATTAACTCTGTCTAGTAGTTTAGCAGCACTACATCAGCCGATAGAAGTTGCCGCCTCACCATGGGATTCGCACTCACCATTCTTTACATCGTAGTTACGATCATCTCACCGGAGCAGTTCGGAAAGGCATGGGCCAGCTATCACGCATTGATGTACCTCGCAGGGATTACAGTTTTAGCGTCTTTGCCCAACATTGCCACGTACAAGCTCTGGAAATCGTCGGTACAGACATTTCTGCTGCTCGGTCTTATCGTTGCAATTTCTGTGTCAGAGGTAGCTAACGGATGGCTTGGCGGAGTCTTCGAAAGTTGGCGAATCTTCCTGCCGAGCGCGGCGGTATTTTTCTTCATTGTCGTAAACGTAACAACACTTCGAAGGCTGAAGATTGCCACACTGGCCGCAGTCGCATCCTGTCTCATTGTTTCAGCGGAAGCACTCTGTGGATATTACGCGGGCTTTCAAGGAGAGATGTTCATCTTCAAGACCAATCTCTACTCTCCGCACGGCGACGTTATAGGGCAATTGGCGCGAATACGCGGCGCCGGTTTTCTGAGCGACCCGAATGATCTTGCGCAAATTCTCTTAATTGCACTTCCGCTCGTGTTCATCGCGTGGCGGCGAGGGCGCACGGTTACCAACTTCCTTGTCGTGCTCTTGCCGGTTGCCTTGCTGCTATGGACCACCGTTCTGACACACTCGCGCGGTGGATTGCTCGCCCTCGCTGCGGTCACGCTCATGGTCGCCCGGAAAAAAATAGGAACGCCCGCGTCCACCGCTCTGGCCGCCATATTCATTTTGGGCATGCTTGCGCTTGACTTCACAGGGGGCCGTGGGATCTCGGCGGCGGACGGCGCGGACCGGCTGGAAGCATGGGCCAATGGGCTGGAAATGTTCAAAAGCGCTCCGCTGTTCGGAATCGGGTTCAACGGCTTTACGGACTTGTATCAGATCACGGCGCATAATTCTTTCGTCCTCTGCCTTGCTGAGCTAGGTTTGTTGGGGAGCACGCTGTGGCTGGCATTGCTTGTCACAACTACAATCGGCCTAAATCGCATCCTTGGAGTGCAAAACAACAGGCGGACGAGCAGACTCTTGGGACTCCGAGAGCTTTTTGAAGCGAGTTATTTTTGTCGCGCCGGCGCGCTGGCTACAGAACTCGCGCCTTCGCCGGGAGCCATCCCTTTGAAATACACGCATGCCCGCCAGGCGCTACCCACCATGGCCACCGGGATTGCCATCGTGAGCGAGGCAGAGCCCGCAGAAGCGCCGACCGTACCGCGCCACTGGGTTGTGGTGATGCGTCTAGCGATGGTGTCGTTTATGACAAGCGCTTGGTTCTTATCGCGCAGCTATACAACCACAATGTACCTGGTTCTGGGGCTGGCCGTCGCTACGATCGCACTGCAGCGCGATATCACCAAAACGGAGGATCGTGGGCACTGGATTTTGTCCACAGTGACGCTCGAGGCCGTATTGATCTTTGTGATTTACTGCCTAGTTCGTCTCAGGCACTAAAAATCCAAATCGACATTCCAAGCCCGCGGCGGGCACGGGAATGAGAATTGATCCGCAGTTCATTCCCGGAGCTTGCTGTACGATCAAGTCAGACAACCCTCTACCTGAATTGAGTGCTGTTGTGACTCAGTAGCACCCTCCTCAAACACAAGGCGAATACGATGAGTGCCACGCATGTCCTTAGCTATGCCTTCTGGTGTGCCGCATTCCTTCTCATCTACACCTATGCCGGGTACCCTTTGTGGATCTATCTACGCAGCCGCCTGCATCCACAGCAGCAGCAGCAGGGAGCAATGCTTCCCAAAGTCAGCATCATCCTCGCCGTCCACAACGGTGCGGCGTTGCTCAGGCAGAAGGTCGCTCACCTTCTGTCGTTGGATTATCCGCAAGATCGAATTGAAATCAATATTGTGTCCGACGGATCAACGGATGGCACTGACGATATTCTCGACGAGATCCAAGGCCCGCACGTCAGATGCTTCCGATGCCCTGAGCATCGCGGTAAGGCGGCAGCTCTGAACGTAGGAATGCAAATCGCCACCGGCGAAATCCTGCTATTCCTCGACATTCGACCCTGGATTGAAAATAACGCACTGCAATTATTGCTCAGCAACTTTGCGGATCCTCGAGTGGGATGTGTAGCCGGCGAGTTAGTGCTGCGCGATGACGGCCACGGCGCGGGCGCAAAAGCTGTTGGAGGCCTCTACTGGCGATACGAGCAGTGGATTCGAAATTGCGAGGCGAAAGTTGATTCGCCTTTGGGAGTATACGGAGGATTTTATGCGATTCGCCGCAAACTCGCGAGGGCTCTTCCGGCGGGCACAATTCTCGACGATATGCTGCAGCCACTAAATGTGATTCGCCAGGGATATCGGTCAGTCTTGGACCTCCGTGCGCGGGTTTATGACACCTGGCCTAAGAGTCTGCGGGGAGAATTTCACCGCAAAGTGCGAACGCTAGCGGGCAACTTCCAACTGCTTCAGTTGGCGCCCTGGTTGTTGTCGCGGCAGAATCGGCTACGGTTTGAGTTGATCTCGCACAAGCTAATGCGTCTGCTTGTACCAATGCTGTTGATTGTTCTTCTATTCACTAGCGCATGGTTGGCAAACCATTCGTTGCTTTATACGGGCGCTTTTGCAGCGCAAATCGTCTTCTATCTCCTGGCCACCGTGGGCGCGGTGCGAGGTATTCCAGTCCTGATGCGGATCGCTGCCCCGGCGAGCGCCTTCTGTGTGTTGAACGCTGCGGTCATTGTGGGCTTCTACAAGTTCCTGTTTACGCGGGGGCCGCTCTGGAAGATATGGACCGTCGGGGAACTCGCCTCCACTGCATCGGCTGAAAACCAGGCCACGGAATGGAACGCAACGATGCTCAACCTACGCTTACAAGATCAACTTCGAGACCAGAGGATGACGCGATGAGGTTGAAGGTGACAGTAGTCACGCCGATTTTCCCCATCCCGGCTCAACCGTACCGCGGACACTCAGAGTACGAGATCGTTTTGGCGCTCTCAAAACGTGCCGATGTAAACGTTATATGCCCTTTTCCGCGCTACCCTAGATGGTTCCCGCCGCATTTCGACTACCGCCATCCTGACTTGTCCTATTCTCCGCCTGGGGTGGTTACACGGTACTTCGAGTATCCAGCGTTACCGGGCTTGACGAGGGGCATCAACGGTTTTACTTGCGCAAAGTACCTGGAGACATATTTCCGTAAGTGCCGGCCGGACGTGGCTTGTAACTTCTGGTTATACCCCGAAGGCTACGCAACTGTCGCCGTGGCCCGCAGTCTTGGTATACCGGCCGTTATTGGCTCCATAGGTTCAGACTTGAATCGCCTTGTCGACCCAGCTTCAAGATGGTTGACGAGACTTGCTATGAAGCGGGCAACATTCGTGGTAACCAAAAGCGAGCATCTGCGTCAGCGGGCGATTCAGATGGGTATTCATGCCAGCAAGGTCCGGACAATCCGAAATGGCTGCAATCCAAATGTGTTTCACTTGAGGGACAGGTCTGCCGCGCGCGCGCAGCTAGCCGTTGACGACAAGGCCGAACTCGTGTTGTTCGTGGGACGTTTGGATACCGCCAAAGGCATCGGGGAACTGCTCGAAGCCTTCGCGTTACTGGCAAACCGCCGTCCAAATCTTCGACTGGCATTCGTCGGGGATGGGCCGGGGGGCGGGCATTTGCGAAGTAAAGCCAAACATCTTGAGCTTGAAGATCGAATCACTTTTATTGGCGCCTGTTCTTCGCTGCGCGTCGCCGAGTGGCTCGCGGCTGCTGACGTGCTCGCTCTGCCCAGCTATAACGAGGGATATCCAAATGTCGTCATCGAAGCCCTCAGCTGCGGACGCCCTGTGATTGCGACGAATGTCGGAGGGATACTGGAACTAGTGAATGAAGAGTCCGGCATATTGATTGCTCCGAGGGATTCGCGTGCACTCGCCGATGCTATTGGAATGGCGATGGACAGACACTGGGATGAACATTCCATATCGGAACAATTTCGCAGGAGTTGGGATGAAGCTGCAGACGAACTGCTTTGCATCTGCGAGCAGGCATTACAGCAGCGTAGAGAGAAACGGCAAATGCCTGCCAGAGCTTCGACTGTCTTAAGCCGTTGAAGCCTTTCGCATCAAATTGACCGAACTTCTATGCAGTTAATTCACAATTCGCAAATCTGGGGCCCTTCCTACATCAGGCAGCGCGTGCGATGGATCGCGCAGCACAACGTTCCGTCACTTCAGCGTATCTGGGTGGCCATTGCGGACCACTTCGAACCCAAGTGGCGGCGCGCTGATTTAGGCACCGCGCAGTCGCGCGTCGCTCTGTGGCGGTCGGGATGGCCGGACATTGCAAGGCGATGTAGGCCTGACTCTGTTGGTAACACACCTCGATATACGTTTTTCTTTCCAGAAGAGGAATATCATCCGTCTCTTATCGAACCCCTGGCAGAAATGGTTCGCGATGGAATAGCGGACGTGGAGGTCCACCTTCACCACGATGGCGAAGGCCGTCAGAACTTTGTCGACCGCATAACCAATTTCTGCAGAGTATTGCACGGTGAGCATGGGTTGCTACACAAGTCTAATGCCAAGCTGACTTTCGGCTTCATCCACGGCAACTGGGCCTTGGACAATTCCCGGCCGGATGGTAGGTAGTGTGGCCTCAACGATGAAATTCGAGTGCTGCGAGACCTGGGTTGTTATGCCGATTTCACAATGCCGTCCGGCGATTCTCCGACTCAA
Source organism: uncultured Acidobacteriota bacterium (assembly GCA_963824515.1). Classification (GTDB taxonomy): domain Bacteria; phylum Acidobacteriota; class Terriglobia; order Acidiferrales; family UBA7541; genus Acidiferrum. The sequence goes on along the minus strand of CAWGPN010000001.1, from coordinate 190,863 downwards.
GCTCGGTTGGTGAATGCGATCTACTACTGCAATGGATGATCCCGCTCGGCCGAAATCTTATGACGCTGGCATCCCTGTCACACCTGGCGGAGGCGTCAAAGGCGACCTGCTCATGATTTCTGGGCCTATCGGAATGCGCTGGAGAGACCGTTTACTTCCCCGGCTTGAAACGGGAGAGCTTCGTTATGGCAATGTGGCGACACCGTACCGGGTAAGGCGGTGGGTGGACCTAGCCCCGCGGATCGGATCCGATAGCTTCATCAAATTATTCACACATGGGGCTCAGGAGCGGAACTCCTCGGCGTTATTGCACGGCGTATTGGAGTCAGCTTTCAACATGTTGGTTGAGGAAGCGGCCCGGCGTGGGTGCGCCATTCATTTCGTCACCGCGTGGCAGATGTATCTCGCGATTGAGGCCATCGGGCAAGGCGGCGGTCCCGCAGTCGCTGCGCGCGCTGGCAAGAGCGATCGCGCCGGCGTTGGTATCGGAATTCACTAATGTTGAATATTGGCATTGTTGGCTGTGGGAAAATCGCTGACGGTCACATCGAGGAGATTCAAAAGCTCAGGTGTGCCCGCGTCGTGGCGGTTTGCGACCTTGAGCCGATCCTGGCCGAGCAGCTAGCACTTCGCTACTCTGTCCCTCACCAGTATACAGATTTCGATCTCATGCTTTCCGAGCATCGGCTTGATGTAATTCATATTGCCACTCCCCCGCACTCTCACTTGGCGTTAGCGCAGAAGGCGGCCGAAGCCGGTTGCCATGTTTTTCTAGAGAAACCTCTCGCCTTGAACGCGACAGATGGGCGGCGCCTGATCGAGTGCCTGGACGAGACGAATCGAAAGATGACTATCAATTATTGGTACAACTTCGAAACGCCCGCTCTAGCCCTGAAAGAATTCGTTGCAAAAGGGAAATTAGGTGACCCAATCCATATCGAAAGTTATTACGGCTACGATTTGGCCGGGGGATTTGGCCAAGCTTTGCTCTCCGACCATCGGCACTGGGTACATCAATTACCAGGCAAGTTGTTTCAAAACATCATCGATCACGCCATCAATAAAATCACTCCATTCCTTCCCGACGAACCGCTGGAAATCATCGCCCGTGCTTACCGCCGGCGGCTTTCGAGTGGTGACCGCACGGATGGCGTCCTCGACGAACTGCGGGTGATGATTCTCGCCGGTGGAATGTCCGCGTACGTTACTTTCAGCTCGCACGCCCGGCCAGTAGGCCATTTCATGAGGGTGTACGGCACCAAGAATACGGCTCATATTGATTTTGCACTTCGTGGCATGTTCGTGGAAGAAAAACAGACGGTTCCAAGTGCGGTCGGTCGCTTGTTGCCGCCCTTTAAGTCCAGCTGGCAGTCTCTGCGGCAAGCCACCCACAATGCGCGCGAGTTTGCGGGGTCGCGGTTCCATTTTTTTGAGGGGATGAACCGGTTATTGTCCCTATTCTACGAAAGCATCCTGCAGAACACACCGGTGCCGATCTCCTATGCAGAAATATTGCGTGTATCGCAAATCATGGATGTGATCTCCGCACAGGTTTATCCGGTGAAGCTGGCATGAGGGTACTCGTCACTGGTGCCGCCGGCTTTTTGGGGAGGGCCCTGATCAAGCGCCTCTTGGCTCACGGCTATACTAATATCCGTTGCAATGTGCGCCGACAGACAGATATTCCCAAGCTAGACGCGTTGCTGGGGCGAGGCGCGCAGATTCGTCTTGAGTATTGTGTTGGAAACTTAAGGTATCCGGAGGACGCCACTCGAACCGTGGATGATGTGCAACTTATTTTCCATCTCGCCGCGGGAATGAAGGGAACTGCAGCGGATCTTTTCCTCGACTCGGTAGTCGCCTCCAGAAATCTTCTAGATGCTGTTGGAAATCGCAAGCCGCTACGCATCGTTCTAGTGAGTTCATTCGCTGTATACGGGGTAGCGGGTCTCGACCGAAAGGCGAGGGTGAACGAGCAGACCGTGCTCGAACCTCATCCAGAGTGGCGCGACCATTACTCGTTCTCCAAGCTTCGTCAAGAACAACTGTTCTGGGAATACCAGCGGCGCAATGGCTTCGAACTAGTGGTTTTACGCCCGGGCGTAATCTATGGTCCCGAGGGCGGTCATTTTTCCAACCGCGTCGGCTTGACGATTGGCAGCCGGCTATTGCACTTCGGCGGAAGCAATCTGCTCCCGTTGAGTTACGTCGACAATTGCGCAGAAGCCGTGGTGTGTGCCGGTACCCATAAGCAGGCTGTAGGTCAGGTCTACAATGTGCTTGACGATGATCTGCCGACGTGCCGTGAATATCTGCGTGCCTATAAGAAGTATGTCACCAAGATTCGATCCATTTCCGTGCCCTACTTCGGTGTGCGGATACTTTCTTACCTTGTGGCGAAATATCATCGTTATTCAAAGGGTCAACTGCCGCCCGTCCTCTCCCCGTATAAGGCGGCAAGTCTGTGGGGCGGCAATCGCTTCGACAACTCCAAGCTACGTTCTATCGGGTGGAGGCCGTCGGTACCAACCTCCGAAGGGCTGCGACGGTCGTTTGCTGAGTTCCGGACTCGGTTCAACACGGTTCGAGTGGAAAAACCAGAACTGCCAACTGCACGGACGAGTCCCTCAGAGGCTTCCTCTGGCGAGTTGCACCGTCGCCCAGAAGAGTTTGTGCTTGGTGCAGCGCTTGGCCCAGATTCCAATGGCAGTTTCGATCGCCTGCTTGCTGCATCTTCGAGACTCCGCAAAGCTGGCCGACCCACCAAGGTGATTGTCTTCGCCTCACACGATACGCAGCAACGTGCCATTAAAGCTGCGATTCAGAAGCTTCGTCCGGACCTTCAATGGGCGCCGAATGAACTGAATACACGCGACTCGCTTCAAGCATGCGATGTGCTCGTTTCGCTTCAGGACGGGATACCCCTCCTAGTGCTTCAGGCGATGTCTTCGTGTATCCCAATAATTACGACGGCTGTCCGTGTTCCAGAAGCCCTTCGGGGGCAGCAGACAGTCACTTTCGTTCGCGATGGCGATGAGAAAGGGCTGCAAGAGGCGCTGCTGGAGCTGTCGGAGCAGTCGAAACAAGTTCCCGCTCTCCGTCTAGGCTCCGAGGAGATCATCGCGAAATACTATAGCGATACCTACTTATGGCGTGAAAATGGTTCGCACGGCGCGAACGGGCACGTCCCAAGAGGGCGCGCGCTGGTGAAGAAAGCCCTGTTTGGCGCCGTTCCCTGTCGACAATTACTTGTGCACGGGAATAGGAACAGAGCACAGATTGCCTTAACAATCGACGACGGGCCCGATCCAGTTCATACCCCGCGGATATTAGACATTTTTCGAGACCATGCGGTGAAGGCGACGTTTTTTGTAGTGGGAGGAGCTGCCGAGCAGTATCCGGAAATCGTTCTGCGGATGAAAAAAGAGGGCCACGAAGTCGGTAGCCACTCGTACAGCCATCCCTACTTCCACAGGCTTTCCTGGTCTGGTGCCATTCGAGAGATAGGAATGACCGGATGGGTTCTAGATCGTATCCTCGGAGAGAAATGCAAGCTCTTCCGCCCGCCTCACGGAAAATTGTCACTTCGTAGCCTCATCCCAGCCTGGGCGGTCGGCCAACAGGTAGTGATGTGGAACGTCGATCTGAAGGACTACTGCGCTGCTTCGGGAGATGTCGAAGCACAGTTGGATCGAACTAGCTTCGCCTCTGGAGACATAATTCTGTATCACGGCATTAACACGCCTGCATTAAAAGCACTGCCAAGCGTAATCCGAGCCGCGCTAGATAAGAATCGCGAGGCCGTCACTATTTCCGAGCTCATGCAACACTAGGATTTTCTCCCACGAAAAGTTCCAAGTTCACTAAAGCGTACTTCTGATGAAAACAATTTCCTATCCCCAGTCGTCAAACCGCTCAGGCCCGAGTGCGGCGGTATCTGAACAGATATCGCCACGAACCGCGAGTACGTCCTCGATTCCAAGGACAGTTACACAGGCTCCGCTACTCTTAAGATTAGCCAGAACTATGAGCCGTTCGGGGATCCGCGGCGGCGACCGTCTGGTGGCAATCCTTGGGAAATTGGGGATGCTCAATTTGGTCGCGCAATATCAATTGGGCCGGGGCGTGAGCTTCAGCGTGCCTTTGTTCCGTGCCGACACCTGCTGGGACCAGCGAGACGTTGAAGATTATGAAAGACAACTCATTCATTCGTTTTGCCGATTGCTTGAACCGCTGTTTGATGTGGTGTTATTCGACTGTGGAGCAGATATTGGGACATTCTCAGCGCTCGTCTGTTCGCAAACTTCCCGCATCACGCAAGTGATTGCCTGCGAGCCCAACCCCGACGTAGGAGGCTTCATGAAGCGCAATTTGTCTCAACTGCAGATTCCATCGAGAGCAATCACTAAGGCAGTAGGTTGCTTCAAGGGAGCCGGCCGGCTGGAAGTTCCAGCTTATGACAGCTCTGATCACGCCCGTTTTCTTGTCCCCGGCGATGGCCCGCTGGAAGTAGTTACCATCGATAGTCTTGGCGTGCAAGGGGGCGACGTAGCCATAAAAATTGACGTAGAAGGCGGTGAACTGGAGGTGCTGAAGGGTGCTGCGGAGACGATCTCGTCGGCTCGAAAGTGTGTGATAACTGTAGAAGCCAATCCTCGAGTTGCCATGCGCACCAAGCGCGACCCGGTAGAATGTCTAAGATTTCTTCAGTCGTTGCGACCATTTAGCTTCCTAATTGCCGAGACCGGAGAAACTCCGCTGACGTCTTCTCCAATTATTAAAGACGAACAGAAGGCCACCCGAAATGTAATCGCGTGGACAATCTAAACCTGCTGCGTGCCTTAAAAGCCCGTACCTATCTTGACAGCCCTATCCAATCCGAAAATCAGTTCCCTGCTGCCGACCATTCACGTGCCCACACCCGCACCCAGTAATGCCAAGATAATCGGGCGAAATTTTATTTTCATGGGCTTGGAAGTGGTGATTACGCTCGTTTGCACACTGCTGACGACGGTCGTCATCGCGCGAGTTATCGGGCCGACGCGGCTTGGCTACTTCAATCTCGTTTTCTGGCTGACTTCCATCACGTGCTCGGTCGGTTCGCTGGGCATCCCGCTCACAACCTTCAAGTACATGGGCGAATTCCTTGGTGGCGGACGGAAGGAACTAGCGCGCGCCGTATTCTTTTACAATCTTTGGGTCCAAACGGTGATTGCCTCCGTCCTAGCGGTCATCGGCGTGATCGCGGCTTTCACCATCGTTGATCCCGCGTATCGCATCTGTTCGGCTCTGCTCGCATTGAGCATGGTGCCCAACATGGTGACGTTCGTGCCCTCGCAGGCGAACACCGCGGCCGAGGATGCCGCGCTCAATACGCGAGGCGCTTTCGTCGGAGCAATAGTCTATGTAATCGTAGTGGCTATAAGTCTCCTGCTTGGCTGGGATCTGGTTGGCATTGCAGCGGGCGTCGTGCTCTATCGCACTGCGGAGCTGGCCGTGAAGATACTTCCTGTGTTTAGGTCAATGAAATCTGTTCCCCGGATCCCACTGCCCGCGGACCTTCGCAAGCGAATGTTTTCCTTCTCCGGTCTGAGCACGGGACTGATGATTTTGCAAATCGTGATTTGGGATCGGTCCGACATCATTTTGCTAAAATTACTGCAATCGGATATTCGTCAACTCGCCTTCTTCTCGGTTTGCTTCAGTGTGGCCGATAGGCTCATGCGAATTCCCCAGACATTTGCCAATGCGCTCTCGGCCACGCAGATGGCTGAGTACGGACGCGATAAGGATCGCCTTTTTAGGATGACCTCGAAGGCATCCACGTATGTCCTTCTGGGAGCACTTCCGATATTGATCGGCGTAGCGTGCATCGCCGGTCCCTTCGTGCGTGTCATGTATGGGCCGCAATATCTAGCGGCCATTCCGGTTTTTGTTGTAGTGGCGCTTCTCAGCATTCCGAAGGCGATACTGACCCCCGCTCAGACTCTGCTGTATTCGGCCGAAGACCTGGGGTTCATTCTGAGGTGGGGCTGTGTAGCCGCAGCGGTCAACGTGGGCCTTGATTTCGCGTTGATTCCAAGCCATGGCGCACTTGGCGCAGCCTGGGCAAATGGGGTCGCCCAATCGTTTGCTGCGCTAACTATCTGGGGCCGCGTGCTGGTTCGCTATCCCGTCCGAATCGATGTGCGCGTTATGTTGAGGCTTGCCGCTGCTACTCTTGCGATGGCGATCGTCGTCCTCGGCATTGTGACTATGCCGTTGGACCCCCTCATGAAATTGAGTGTTGCGGTACCTGCAGGTGTGATTGTTTTCTTGGTCACCAGCCGGCTGTTCATGGTTCTGCAGAAGGATGATCGCCGGCGTCTGCTTCAGCTTTCTGCATTGCTGCCCACGCCAGTCGGTTCTTCGTTCAAACGCTTGATCGACTTTCTGGTTCCTCAACCAGCGGTTGTGCAGGTCTCAAGGTAAACACGGAAAGGCTGCATTCGAATGAGCAGCGTGACGGCACTAGCACGTGCTACGCCTAGAGCAGGCACGCAGGCGGAGCGGATCTCTCCCCTCAGGATCGCGCACGTGGGTGACAGCATGGAAATGGGCGGTGCAGAAAAGTTAACCGCCACGCTATGCCGATTGCAACGCGATAGGGGCCACATTGCGTCCGTCCACTGTCTTTATCGTCTTGGCGTGCTCGGCGAAGAGCTGCAGGCCGAAGGCTTTGAGGTTATTCTCCACCACCCTTGCTCGTTTCTTCAGTTGGTGCGTGGATTGTATAAGTCGTTTCGGCGCTCTCGCCCTGACGTGGTGCATTGCCACAATGCTACTGCGGCCATCATCGCCGCCTTTCCTGCCCGGCTCGCGGGAGTGAAGACGGTCATAGCAACCCGGCACGGTTTGGTTCAGCCTCCATACCAGATACGTCGTGAGTTGAAATTTGCACTTGCTTCCCGCTGGTGTGATTGGATCGTGGGAGTATGCCAAGGCACGCGAACCAATTTGCTGGCAGCCCCGTTTGCCGCCCGCGACAGGATCATTCACATCTATAACGGCGCTTGGCCTGCGAATATGCAGGCTGTCCCGCGGCCCAAAAAAGGCTTTACCTTAATGTACGTTGGCCGCTTGGCGCCCCTGAAAGACCATGCCACTCTGTTGCGAGCCGTTGCACTGACACGCACCCATCATACTGACGTGCAGCTATGGATAGTTGGCGATGGGCCTGTTGAGTTCAGTTTGCGGAAGCTCTCCTTTGAGCTCGGCCTGAACGACTGCGTTACCTTTTTCGGAGAACAGGCTGATGTTTCGCCATTCCTGCTGGCAGCTGATTTATTTGTTAGTTCTTCCGTGACCGAGGGACTGCCAGTATCTCTGCTGGAAGCAATGTCGGTCGGGTTGCCTGCGGTGGTCACTGATGTCGGAGGCATGAGCGAGATCGCTCGTTTGTCGGAAGCAGTCACAGTAGTGCCGTCATCCGACCCAGAAGGCATGGCGGCTGTTTTGTCCGAAGCGATTGTACGGAGGCAGGAGCTGCCAAAGAAGGGGCAGCTGGCCAGCGAATGTTACGAGCAATATTTTCGACCGGAACGCATGCTCGATGATTACATGAGACTTTACAATGGTTGCCTCTCTCATAATCCTGAGCCGCGGCCCGCACAGAATGACGCGCTGGCTCAACTTGTCAGAAGAGACTCCATCCCGAAGCGGGCAAGCAGCTGATCCTTCAGTGTCTCCGCGAGGCACGCCGCAGTCGCTGCTCCTTTTCTTGACCTAAGTCCGAGGCCTCATACCTTGAAATTTATCTACCACCATCGCACCATGGGCCGCAGTTCTCAAGCCATGCATATTCGTAGCATGGTGGAAGCGTTGAAAGCAGATGGTCACGAGGTGACCATCGTATCCCCTCCAGGTGTGGACCCACTCGAGTCCGCCGGAATGATGCCATTCTTGCGTAAAGCGGATCAGGCACGCGGCCTTCAAAGGCTTTGGAAATACATAAGCTGCAAGTGTCCCCAGTTCGTTTTTGAAGTCTTTGAGCTTCTGTACAACTTGTTTATCCCATTTCGATTGTTGCCAATTTTGTGGCGTCAACCGGAGGCCGTTCTCTATGAGAGACACGCCTATTTCATGTTTATAGGCGTATTTCTGGGGAAATGGTTAAGGCGGCCAGTGGTGCTCGAAATAAATGAACTTGCAGGGTTCACTCGAGCCCGAGGCTTGATCATGGAGCGCCTCGCGCGAAGGATCGACACATGGGTATTTTCGCGAGCCAGCCACATTCTGTGCGTATCTAGCGTCCTTGCCGACGAAGCCAAGCAGCATGGCGCAAGAAGTGAAAAAGTACATGTCGTGCCCAATGCAATCGATCCAAATCGATTCCGAAGCCCCTCACCTGAGCAGTCGCTCCGATTACGCCTCGGTCTCGAGGGCTCAATCGTCATTGGTCATATGGGACTGTTCCATCGCTGGGATCGTCTAGACGTATTGATCGAGGTGGCGAGGAGCATCCGCGACCGGCATCCAGAAATAAAAGTATTGCTTGTGGGCGACGGTCCCGAGATGGAAGAGCTGAAGCGTACAGCATTTCGTTTGGGAATGGAAAGCGCAATCATTTTCTCTGGTCCAGTTCCTCGCGATGAAGTGGCTGCCTACATCGACGCAATGGATATTTGCGTGCTCCCTGATTCCAACCCTTTCGGCTCCCCGATTGCCCTGTTTGAGTTCATGGCCATGGGCAAGCCTTGCGTAGTCCCTGACCTCGGCCCAATGCGCGACGTGATTGAGGACAACCTAACGGGAATCATGTTTCCCCACGGAGACTATGCCGCGTTGGATAAAGCTCTTCTCAGGCTTACCGAAGATTCCGCGCTTCGCTATCGAATCGGTGAACGGGCAAAACAGGCTGTTTTCGAGCGACATACGTGGGCCGCGAACGCTCGCTTCCTGGTTCAGTTGGCTGCAGGTGAGAGCTTGGCTCGGCCACTCGGTAAGTTGAAACAAGCGGATTGCGACACCCAATAGATTGGAAAGGTAACTTGAATGCCTCCAGATGCATATCTTCGAGTCGGATTAGTTGGTGCCGGCTATATAAGTGAATTTCATGCCCGTGCGATCCAACGAGTTCCGAATACACGAATTATTGGGATCGCCGATGTTGCAAACTCCCGCGCGGCAGCTCTGGCTACTCGGTTCAGCATCCCGAAAGCCTTTGCAACAATGGACGCTATGCTGGACGAGGGAGTCGACGTAATTCATATTCTGACTCCTCCTGACACTCACGCACGATTAGCGATCACAGCGCTCAAGAATGGCTGCCATGTGTTGGTGGAGAAACCTCTGGCGATGAATACGGAAGAAGTCGACTCTATTTCTGCTGCTGCCGCAGTCGCGAATAAATCCGTTTGCGTGAACCATTCCATGCTGTACGACCGTTTTGTCTCCAAAGCGCTGAGCTTGGTCCGCTCGGGCGCCATAGGAGTTCCGCTTAGTTTCGATTACTTCCGCAGCAGCGAGTATCCTCCTTACCGCGGAGGGCCGCTTCCGGTCCACTACCAGGATGGCGGTTACCCTTTCTTGGACCAGGGTGTGCACGCGTTATATCTGGCCGAATCTTTCTTGGGTGCAATCGAAGATGTGAAGCCTTTTTACGGCACACATGGAGGCGACTCCAACCTGCTGTTTGACGAATGGCGCGTGGCAGCCCAATGCGAACGTGGCACCGCGAACATTCAGATTTCGTGGAATGTACGGCCTCTGCAGAACTGGTTCGTGGTCCAAGGGACGAAAGGAGTGATTCGGGCGAATCTGTTTGCTATGTGGGTGACTCATACCCCGCATCTCCCGCTCCCGAAAGCACCCGCACGCGCGTTACAGGCAATGACCGAGGGCCTCAGCATCTGCGCACAGGTTCCAACAAACGTCGCTCGCTTCGCGCTCAAGAAAATCGTCCAGTACGACGGCCTGCATTCTTTAGTGGCTGCGTTTTATAACGCGTTGCAAACGGACGCACCGATGCCCGTGCCGGTCAATCAGGCGCGCTCCACAGTCTATTGGACGAACCGCGTATCCCAGGAAGCCGATGCTGCGAAAATCACATTTCTGTCTCAATTCCGAACTGTGGGACATGCGACGGTTCTAGTGACTGGGGCAAATGGTTTGATCGGGCGACATTTGGTTCGGCGACTCTTGCAAGAGGGGAACCGTGTTCGCATCTTCGTTCGACGGCAGCCGCTGGCGGAGTTCATGACCGATAGCAATATCGAAGTTTTCCTCGGTGATCTTGGAGATCCCACTGCCGTGGATCGAGCCATGGCGGGCACGGAGATTGTCTACCATGTGGGCGCGGCGATGAAAGGAGGCGCTCACGACCATCAACGGGGCACAGTCTGCGGCACGCAAAATATCGTTGATAGTGTGGTTCGCCACCATGTGTCCCGTCTCGTTTATATTAGTTCGCTAAGTTGTCTGCACGCAACGGTTGCGCGCCGCGGCGACGTGGTAACAGAGGATTGGCCAGTGGAACCATACCCTACGAAGCGAGGAGCCTATACTCAGGCGAAGACCGCGGCCGAAAAAATAGTGCTCGATGCGGTCCGAGATCGGCATCTCCCGGCTGCACTGCTTCGCCCGGGAAGGGTTTTCGGTCCCGGAATGACCCTACTCACACCTGAGGTTGCCCGCAGGATGGGCAACCTTTTCATTATCCTCGGCGATGGCACTCGCGAACTACCCTTAGTTTACGTAGAAGACGTGATCGATGCTGCTGTCCTGGCAGCTAAAACAAGCAAGTTCGATGGCCGGGTTTTTCACATCGTAGATCGAACAAAGATCACACAGAATCAAGTCGTACGTGACTACGTCTCTAAGAACGAAAAAAAGGCAACGGTTATCCACGTGCCAGTAGCCATTGTGTATAGTCTGGCGCTCGGTTTCGAACTTTTGTCTAAGGTCTTAAACCGCTCTGTCCCGCTTTCCATTTATCGTGTCAAATCCGCGCTCGCGCGCATGCAGTTTGATTGCGCCCGTGCAGAAAACGAACTTGGCTGGCAACCGCGCGTCGGCGTCGCTTCCGGCCTGCAGGAAACGATGGCGGCCGAGCGCGTCAACTCCAGCAACAATGTTCTTGGACGTGTTCAGGAAAGCTGTGCGGCAAAGTGATAAGTCCTCATTGGCTTTTCCGCAGGATTCCCGCGCCCGCTGTGCTCGGGACTATGTGCATCGTCAATTGCCGAGTGTTGAGTCTGTGTCCATAGAGAACGCCGCCACAGTTTGATGCCAGCAAGTGCGGCGGTAGGCCAGCAGTTCATTTCGATACGTTTTTAAAGGAGGACACTATGTCAACTATGCTGAACGCTTCTCTTCATGGAGAAACCGCCAACCGCTCCGTATCGTCAGCTCAAGAGCAAGCGAGACTAGCTGACGAGGCGCGATTTGCGGATGAAGCGTACGCTCGGTATGCACATAACTTGCACCTGAACCAGATCTTCTTCAAAAAGTACGCTGAGCCACAAGACAATTGGGATTGGCGACAATACGGAGCCAAGCTTCTCGGGTCCGTTGAAGGTTGCCGCGTCCTGGACTACGGATGCGGGCAGGGCGAGGAGTCAACTTATCTCGCCAAAATGGGCGCTCACGTGACCGCGATCGACATTTCTCCTATTGGCATTAAGCTCACGACGGAGCGCGCCAAACTGAACGGCGTGGGCGATCGCGTCAATGCGATGCTGATGCGCTGTGACCCGACCGAATTCCCCAATGAATCTTTTGATGTCATCCACGGATTCGGAATTCTTCATCACATCGGTTTGAAAATCGGCATGATGGAAATAAAACGTCTCCTAAGACCAGGGGGGCGAGGATTGTTCTTCGAGCATATGGGCAACTCCGAATTAATCGAGCGGTTCCGTCCGAAGGAAAAGGACTACACGAAAAGTGAGCGCCCCATAACATGGAGGGAGGTCGAGGAAATACGGCCGGAATTCTCCCGGCTGGTGGCCAGACCTTTCCACATTGCTTCGCGTTTGCGCAAACGCATCCATGTACTGAACCGGCCAGCGGTTAAACGTTTCGATCACGCGATCCTCAGCGCTCTGCCCTTCATGAGGCACTTCGCAAGCGGCTTGGTCGTCTATCTGGAGAACTGATATCAGGTGCGTTGAGACCACGACAATAGAAAAAGCGGGAGAGCAATCCATGAGCGTCTTGGGAGATTTAGCTCGGGTTCGCGAGAGGCCGCAAGTCTACCTCCGAATTATTTCCAGAACTATCTCGACGGGCGGTCTGTTGAACGCGTTCAAAAGTCGGTTTCCATTCCGCCTGCCCGATGCTGAATTCCCGCGCATCGTGGCGTTGGAATTCACAAACGTTTGCAATCTGCGGTGTCCGTACTGCGCATCACAGATGGGGCCTGTTCGGGGACAACGCGGTTTCATGGCGGGCTCGACTTTCGCGAGAATCGCCTCGCAGCTCCGCGGATTTCCCCTGCAGACCCTGCGGGTCATTGGGGGAGGGGAACCCACCATGCACCCGCGATTCGCGGAGTTCGCAACTCGACTACGAGGTGCGGCGAGAGTCTCGACGCTCACGACAAACGGCCAACTCTTTTCCGAGAAAAACTCGCGTCAAACTGCAGCCTCGTTTGATATCGTCGAAATTTCCGTGGATGGTAGCGACGCGACGGAATACGAAAAATACCGAGTTGGTGGAAGTTTTAAGAAACTCTTGAGTGGAATCGAATTGCTGCGGTCCGCGGCAGCTCAAGAGCATTCTAAAATGGTGCTGCACATCCGCATCATGCTTAAGGTTTCCGATATCGGACGTGTGAGCGATCTTCGCCACTACTGGGAGCAACACGCCGATTCCGTCTCGGTTCAGCACTTGTTTGATAGAACGGGCACCGGCACAAACCTTTTCACGATAATGCCGAAGGTGGAAGGCTCATTCCGCCAATGCGAATATCCGTTTAAGGCCATGGGGATTTGCTGGAACGGCGATGTGCCTCTCTGCCCCGCTATTGAGGAGAGGTTGAAAGTATCCGACGGCGGCTTTCTACTTGGCAACGTCAATCACGAATCGCTATTGAAGATCTGGCATGGTTCCTCACTCCGCCAATACCGTGAGGCTCATCGAACATGCCACCCCTCCGGCGCTCCTCTTTGTGTAGGTTGCAAGGATGTCTGGGGCCAGACCAATGCTGGGGGGCGGCGGACATGATTTGGGATCAATTCTTGAAATGCCCCTAAAGACATTTCTTGAACGAGAAATATGGGCGGCTAAGCAGTATTTCCGCTCAGCTTATAACACGGTCTTGCTGAGCGGGAAACGGTCAGATAAATAACTATACCTTTTGTATTTATTGCCAGACGGGCCCGCCATCGGTGATCGTCATGCCCTGGACCGCTGTGGCCAGTGCCTTCGTCGAGCCAGCTGCCTTGATTGTCCCGCCCGATGACGTGATCCCCTTGTTAATTACAAGGCTATTGTTTGCATTAATTGTGATTGTAAACGTGCCGCTCGATGGATTCCCTGGAGTCGAATCGACAACCGTTGGAGTCAACGCGCTGAAACCAGACGCGTCCCCAAGCTGAATCATGTAGATGTTGTAGCTGACCGCGTTCCCTGGATTGGCGTTGTTCGCTTCGATCCGATATTGCCAGTTGGCTGCATTCGCCCCGTTTGCGTTCTCAGCGACGATAGCGATCGTGGGAGTGGCTGGAACCAAGGCCGTATAGAACGCTTCCTGCGTCCCGTCAATGCAGGCGACGGTTGCAGCCCTCACTGTAGGATTCGTTTCACAGTGGCTCACGAACGTCGTGCTCGTCGTCGATGCATCGGTTTGCAAGCGGTCCACGACCATCAGAACATCGACACCTCGGAAGTAGATAAGCTCCCGAACCACGGACACCACATGCGGATTCTGCCGGCTTGGATGCCCCGAATCGCACACAGTATTCTTGTAAACGAGCGTCAGGTCGGTTACGGCGTACGAGTAATTGGGCTGAGTCTCCAGCCTCTTTACTACGCCAGGGCCGTCAGAGCATCCCTGCACATTGATGGACGCCTGGCCGCCTACAAGTGGAATATTATGCGCGAACCCTGCGAACGTGTCGGAGGTTCCAACGCCGTTGTATCCGGCGACGAATTCGCTATATCCCGGCGTCTCACGGATGATGTTTACGCCTTTGCGGAACACCTGGAAGGTTCCCGCATCCCAATGCCCGTGCCCGCCGCCCCAGGACTGGGTTGTACCCATGTTGGTGCCCTGCGTTATGCCCATCTGCCACAGCATGGACGTTGCGTTCGACGTCCAATCGCTGCGGGAGTACATATACTGCGGGCCGGATGCGTAATAGTCGAGCGGCAGGTTGTTGTAAGCAAGCGCAGAGCCACCAGGGTCGATGGACTTGAATATTGGGCCGATGGCGGGATTGACCGTCGAAATCCACTGCCTTGCGTACTTGCCGATGTTGATTCCATTGAACTCCGTGGCAGCCGCCTGCATGAAGTCGCCGTAGTATTGGCTGGAAGCCTCGCAGCCACCATGTCCGTCGGGCCCGTTGTGGCTCTGGTATCCGCAGAGTGCTCCGTTAACCCAATTCTCGTCATCCGACCAGGTAAACGTCGAGAGGTCGTTCTTCGTGCCGCGATTCGTGGTCGCAGTAGGCATGGTGTTGTAGATGGTCTGAAGCACACCTGCCTTGAACGCCGTCGTCTCGGTCCACATATCGCGGCCAAGAAGTGCCGAAGATGCGAGCGCCAGTGCGTAGTAGTCGAGCGAGTAGCGGCCGTACTCACCGCCGCCTTCTTGGTTGTGCATGGCGTAGCCATGCGCGCCGTTCTTGCCCGTACCAGTTGGAGAGACGAAGTTCAAGAGATCGTTCCAGCGGTTGTTCACGCCGTAGGACAGGTTAGCGTTGGCATTCGCATTGTCGATATAGCTGGCGATTCCGAAGTCGAAGTCGTTGCGGAACTGTCCAGCGAAATAGTTGCTGGCCGGCATTCCAACGTTGCCCCAGGTTTGGACGGGATTATCCTGATTTGACTGCCAAGTGCTCCAGTTAGTATCAATTGTGGACGCCTGTGAGCTTGTGAGACATTGTGCCTTCCCGCAGCCCGGAGCTAACCAGTCGCGAACCAACATGATCCACTCGCCGTTTCGCCGCATGTTGTCGTCGCCCGCTCCCCCGCCGTTTGTGCTGGAAGGGGTAAATGCTAGTGCGTCCGTGATGACTTGAGCGCATGCCCCGGAAATATTCATGATGAAGCAAGTAAAAACCATATCTTGATCGTCGAGGGCACCCCGAGAGAATGGCGTATTCAGTCCGGCATAGCCTGTGCTCTTTACCCATGCCTGGGCCGTGGCGACTCTTCCCGCGTTCCAGAACAACCTGGGGTGGCCTGTAGGAATATTGAGGCCGTCAATCGTGTTTGTAGCAGTTGAGGAGAAGATAGCTATGGATGTTGAACCCGTCTTGGACGTATCCGCTGTACTAGTCGCTGTGACGGTCACAGTGGATGGCGAGGGAACTGTCGAAGGGGCTGTGTACAGTCCTGCGCCACTGACTGTTCCACAGGCCGAAGCGCTACATCCCGCTCCTTGCACGGTCCACGTCACCGCTGAATTCGAGGTCCCTACAACAGATGCGTTTAGCTGTTGGGTTGCGCCCGTTACAACCGAAGTGTTGGCCGGAGTCACAGTTACCTCTACAACTGGCACTATGGTTACGTTGGCAGATGCTGTTTTGCTGGCGTCCGCCATGCTGGTTGCAACTACATTGATGCTGGCCGGGGAAGGTGCCACGTTTGGCGCGGAGTATACAGCCCTTAGCGAGCTTGTCGCCAGTGTCCCGCAAGAGGCGCCGCTGCACCCCGGGCCAGTCAAACTCCACGCGACACCCGTATTTGATGTTCCTGTCACGGTTGCCGTGAATGTGTCGGCACTAGCGGTGGGGACAGCAGCGGTCGACGGGCTAATGCTTAGCAAAACCGCAGTCGCCAGAACGACGGTAATGCTCGCTGAAGCCGACTTGGTTGGGTCCGCCACGCTGGTCGCTTTCACGAGGAGTGTTGCAGGCGAGGGTACACTGGCTGGTGCGGTGTAAAGTCCGCCAACTGAAATGATACCACACGCTGCACCGCTGCAACCCGCGCCGCTCACGCTCCAAGTTACCGCCGTGTTCGAACTGCCGGTTACCGTTGCCGCAAACTGTTGTATGGATCCAACTGCCTCAGTTGCGCTATTCGGGCTCACTTGCACCGCTACACCAGCGGCGCCAGCAACGTTTAAAGTCGCGTTGGTGCTTTTCGCGCTGCCCGCGCTATTGGTAACGACTACTGCAAAAAGCGCGCGATTGTCCGTGGTTGTCGTCGGTGGAGTCGTGTACATCGAAGAGGTCGCCCCGCTGATTGCGGCCCCATTCTTCTGCCACTGGTATCTGAGCGGGGCAGTACCTGTTACCGCCACAGTGAAAGTCGCCGTTTGTCCAACTGTGATATCCGCGCTGACGGGCTCGGCGGTAATTAACGGGGCTCCACTCGCGCCACTGCCTTTAGCATTGCTGGTCGTCGTCAGACCCGCGCATCCCGAAAGGGTGAAGACCCCCAACAGAGTCACGAGAAGAACAACTGCGTACCGTTGAGTCCGTGGCGAATGACAGGCAGTCAACATTTGGCTCCGGGTTCTACATAAGCTCCGTGCTGAAATGCAACACGCGCTCCTGCCTACTTTGAATACAGGAGCGGGGCGGCCAATTCATCTGCCCAACAGTCCAAAAAAGGGGAACTGCCCAAATGCTGTCCTTAGGTGTCCAACCTGCCAAAAGCGTCTGAAATGAAAGCTCAACAAGGAAATACCAGGCAGAATTGCACCGAGAAGCCTCTCCAAGCAGGGAGCTAACTCACCCAAATGCTGGACTTACATGCAATTGCTCTAAGCGAGCTTATCAACGGGTTCCGTCAGGCAGTCTTCGATCCTGGCACCAGAATCGCTGCCTCCTTCTAGTCGCCGAGGAGTAGCTCTTCGGACAACAAGCTTCTACCACGTAGCTCTTGGCTCAGGCTTTCTCAGGACTAAATCAATATGTGTGGTATTGCTGGCATGTTTAATCTCGATGGAGCACCCGTCGCTCCGGAAGACCTGCGAGGCACGATCCGGATGCTTGCCCACCGTGGTCCGGACGACACCGGATTCCACCTGGAGAGCGGAGTGGGCTTGGCGCACGCCCGGCTCAGCATCATCGATCTCGCCTGTGGCCACCAACCCATGTCCAACGAGGACTCCTCGCTCTGGATCACCTTCAACGGGGAAATCTTCAATTACCTCGAACTCAGGGAAATTCTCCTCAGTAAGGGACATAAATTCGCCACACACTCCGATACCGAGGTCCTCCTACACCTATACGAGGAAAAAGGAGACGACTGCGTCCAATACCTGAACGGCCAATGGGCCTTTGCTATCTGGGACAACCGGCGTCGGCGCCTATTTCTATCCCGCGACCGCCTTGGCGTAAGACCTCTGTTCTATACGCAAGCGAAGAAGACCTTCCTCTTCGGCTCCGAGATCAAAGCGATCTTCGCTCATCCAGGCGTCGCGAGAGAAATCGACTTCCACGGGCTGGATGAGGTGTTCACCTACTGGTGCACCATTCCTCCGACCACTCTTTTCCGCAACATTCACGAACTTCCGCCGGGGCATTCGATGACCGTGGATTCCGAAGGAATTGCGATTCGGTCTTACTGGGATTACCAATTCGAGAAGACATCAGGCGCTGTCGCTCCTTGCCAAGAACAGGCGTATGCCGATCAGCTCCTCGATCTTCTAGTTAGTGCGACACAAATGCGGTTGCGCGCCGATGTCCCGGTGGGCGCATACCTCAGCGGCGGGCTCGACTCAACCGTCACCACGGCTCTAGTCAAGAGGTTTACGAACGCCAAGCTTCGGACCTTCTCAATCTCCTTCGACGACGCCGAATTCGATGAAAGCTCATTCCAAAACGAAGCGGTCCGCTTTCTGGACACCGAGCACCAGGACATCCGCTGCAGCAAGAATCAGATCGGCGAGGTATTTCCGGACGTCATCTGGCACACCGAGAAACCGGTGCTGCGAACCGCGCCTGCTCCTCTTTATCTGCTTTCGCGGCTGGTGCGAAACAGTGGCTATAAGGTCGTTGTAACCGGCGAAGGGTCTGACGAAGTTCTCGGCGGCTACGACATTTTCAAGGAGAACAAGATTCGCCGTTTCTGGGAATCCCAGCCCAATTCCAGGATGAGGCCGGCTCTGCTTCGCCGGCTTTATCCTTACTTGCGGAACATACAAAACCAGCCCGATGCCTATCGCAAAGCGTTCTTCCACATCAATGTCGACCCCCATCTGCAGCCATTCTTCTCCCATATTCCGCGCTGGCAGTTGACAGCCAAGCTGAAGACGTTCTTCTCCGACGCGGTACGCACAGAAATTGGCGAAGACAATGGTTATTCCAAAGTCAGATCGGGGCTGCCTCGGAGTTATGCGTCGTGGGACAATTTCTGCCAGGCGCAATATCTCGAGACCAAATACCTGTTACCCGGTTATATCTTGTCGTCTCAAGGTGACCGGGTCGCAATGGCGCACTCTGTCGAAGGCAGGTTCCCTTTCCTCGACCATCGGGTAGTCGAATTCGCCTCCAGGCTTCCTGTCTCGCTGAAAATGAAAGTGCTGAATGAAAAGTACCTCTTGAAGCGTTGTGCGGTTGGGCTCATTCCTACCTCGGTGGCGAAACGGCCTAAGCAGCCCTATCGGGCGCCTGAAGCGTGCAGCTTCCTCCAGCCCGCAGCCCGCGAGTACATGGAGGAACTGCTTTCCCCCGAGCAAATCCGCCGCGATGGCATTTTCGATGGGCAAGCCGTGGCGATGCTCCATGACAAGTTTCGCAAGGGCGCCGCCATTGGCATCAAGGACAACATGGGGTTGGTTGGCATCGTCTCCACGCAGCTTTTAATTCACCAGTTCATAAATCACTTTGAAAGCAGGACGACATCCCATGGCGCTTAACGACGAACTGAGACATTTTGTAATTGACAGCTTCTTGTTTGGCAAGCCCTACGAGGGCTTCGCTGATGACGACTCCTTTATAGAGCGCGGCATCATCGATTCCACTGCCGTAATGGAACTTATCGCCTTTCTGGAATCGCGCTATCGCATCAAGTTGCAGGACCAGGAGCTGATTCCAGAGAACTTGGATTCGATCAACGGCTTGGTCCGCTTTGTAGAAAGCCGCGTTCAACCAAATTTAAGGGGAACTTGTGATGCAGCTCGAATCATTCTTGGAACTTAGCGCCGCCACATTCCCGCAGAAAACCGCCCTCGTATGTACCCGCAATCGGTTCACCTACGCGGAGCTGGAAACGAAGGCCAACAGGCTCGCGCACTCGTTAATCGGGGGAGGGATGCAACGAGGCGATCGGGTCGCCATTTACCTCGAAAACTCCGTGGAAGCGGTTATCGCGATCTTCGCCATCTTAAAGGCTGGCGCTGCGTTTTTGGTGGTAAATCCCACCACCAAGGCGGACAAGGTGTCCTACATTCTGAATAACTGCCGCGCCGCGGGATTGATCACCGATCGAGCGAAACTCGGTACTCTCTCAGCCGTTATGGTCGCCGCTCCTCATCTTCAAAGCGTCTGGGTAGTAGGCGGTCTACCCATTGCGGAATCAACGTCGACCAAGCGCCTATTTGATCTGAATGCCGCACTCGAAAATGTCGAACTTTCGGCCATACCCCCAAACAAGAAATGCATCGACATCGACCTTGCGGCCTTGATCTATACCTCCGGGTCGACCGGGCGGCCCAAGGGCGTCATGTTGACTCACCTCAATATCGTCTCTGCGGCCACTTCGATCACCACGTACCTCGAAAACCGAGTCGACGACATCATCCTTAGCGTGCTTCCGCTTTCATTCGACTACGGCTTGTATCAAGTGCTTATGGCGTTCAAGATCGGCGCCACGGTGGTCCTGGAGCGATCATTCACGTATCCCTACAGGACCATCGAGCTGCTCAACCGGGAGGGCGTAACAGGATTCCCGATTGTCCCAACGATTTCTGCAGTGCTGCTCCAACTGGATCTTTCCGCTCATAGTTTTCCGTCGTTGCGCTATATCACAAATACGGCTGCAGCCCTGCCTTTGGCGCATATTCGACAGCTCCGGGACCTGTTCCCCACTGTTAAGATTTTCTCCATGTATGGCCTTACCGAGTGCAAGCGCGTTTCCTTTCTGCCGCCTGACCAGATTGATTTCCGTCCAACTTCCGTGGGCCGTGGTATGCCCAACGAAGAAGTCTACATTGTGGATGACGCTGGCCGGCGGGCGCTCGCGGGGACCGTTGGCGAACTTGTCGTCCGTGGGTCCAACGTAATGAAGGGTTACTGGGATTCACCGGAAGAGACTGACAGAGTTCTGAAGCCCGGGCCCTTGCCCGGCGAGAAGGTTCTTCACACCGGTGACCTCTTCCGAATGGACTTGGACGGTTTTCTCTATTTTATAGGTCGAAAGGACGACATCATCAAGACCCGGGGGGAGAAAGTCAGCCCGCGCGAGGTAGAAGACGTCCTCTACGCGATGACAGGAGTGGCAGAGGCCGCGGTTATCGGCGTTCCCGATCAAGTGCTGGGAGAAGCTGTCAAGGCTGTTGTTCGGCCCCAAGCCGGCGTGAACCTAACGGCCGAACAGGTCATCCATTGGTGTTCACTGAAACTAGAAAATTTCATGGTCCCCAAATTCGTCGACTTTCAGGGTGAGCTCCCGAGGATCTCCAACGGCAAAATCGACAAGAGGAAACTGGCGATGGCGGATGCCCGCCCCTCCGGTGGCGTTTGAGAGGCGACGATGAGCAATGTCACCACCGCATTTTCGGCTGCCGTGTTGAAGATCGATGCCGCCGCGGTCTCGGCGGACATCGAACGCGATATTCGCGATATCGTGATTCAACGATTACACCGCAAGGGTGTCGTCGTCGCAATATCAGGCGGGGTCGACAGTAGTGTTGTTGCGGCGCTGTCTCTCAAAGCACTGGGAAATGCACGCGTGCTCGGCCTCATGTTGCCCGAGGCGGATTCGTCGCCGGACAGCCTTCACTTTGCGAATCTGCTCGCGCAATCGCTGGAAATCCGAACGCAGGTGGAGGACATTTCCGGCATTCTGACATCGGCCGGCTGTTACCAGCGCCGTGACGACGCCATCCGCAAGGTCATACCGCAATACGCAGCAGGCTATAAGTGCAAGGTCATGCTTCCCGACCAAGTCAACGGAAGCGCCTACCCGATATTTTCGGTCGTCGTCGAATCGCCAAAGGGTGAACGGACGAAAGCCAGGCTGACTATGGATTCATACCTTGGCGTGATGGCCGCGACCAATTTCAAGCAGCGCACTCGCAAGATGATGGAGTATTACTATGCAGACCGCTTCAACTTTGCGGTCGCTGGCTCTCCGAACCGTCTCGAATATGACCAGGGTTTCTTTGTCAAGAATGGCGATGGCGCGGCCGATTTGAAACCTATTGCTCACCTCTACAAAACGCAGGTCTATCAATTGGCGGCGCATCTCGGCATACCTCAAGAAATTCAGAAGCGGATTCCCACGACCGACACCTATCCATTGGACCAATCACAGGAAGAGTTTTATTTTCCCTTGCCCTACGAACGAATGGACCTGTGCTTGTATGCGAAGAACCACGGTCTCCCGCCGGAAGAAGTTGCGCCCGTCGTCGAGCTTACCGCTGAACAGGTGACTCGCGTTTACCGCGTGATAGATGCAACCCGCAGCGCCACGCGCTATCTCCACTGCCACCCCGTGCTCTGTCAAGACGTATCCGAGGTCCCTGGCGATGTCCAAGCCTGAATCGCAGGCCCCGCGTCCCGTTCGCATTCTGCTTCTCGAGAGTGGCACAGGACCCGGCGGCTCCGTCAATTTCATCCGGGACTTCCTGCTTCACGTGAACCATGCAACGACACATGTAATTACTGGATTGTATTTCCCCAATGAAAGCAAAACCCTTGAGGAAATTCAACGCCGCGGAAATCCGGTTGTTTTTTTCAAGCAAACGCGGCCAGTCCCGCCAGAAAACTCCACTGGCCAATCAGCGCAATTTGGTGCGGGTCTGAAACGCTCGCGCAAGGTGAGGACTGCTGCCACAGTTCTCTCCCGGCTCTTCCGCGTTCAATTGCCGCTAACTTGGAAAGTGTGGAGGTTTATCAAGCGCGAGGCCATCGATCTCGTCGTGTTGAATCAGGACGTTCACTTTCATGTTCCCGGCGTGCTCGCAGCCAAGCTGGCCGGCAAGCCTTGCATCTGCCGCAAGGCCGGAGGTATTGGCGAGGCGCGCCAGCTAAAACAATTTTTGAATCCCTGGGTGGATTTGTTCGTAAGCATCTCTAAAGCCACCGAGGAAGACCAGCGAAATACTCCAGGCACCAGGAGGGTCGTCAATATTTACGAAGGCCTAGACTTGCAGCGCTTTGGATCGCTGCCGCCAAAAAGATCCATGCATGAATCATTGGGAATCCCCGAGCGAAAAAAAGTTGTAGCGGCGATCACCAGAGTTGCGATTGGCAAGGGCTTGCCGGAGTTCGTCCAAATGGCCGGCATGGTAATCCGTCGATATGCGGATATTGTTTTCCTGCTCGTCGGCGATGAAGGACCAGACGGCGGAACTCTGACCCGCGAACTGCGGGATCTCGTACACGCTCTCCATCTGGACGAGTACGTGATTTTCACCGGATGGCGTGACGACGTTCCGGCAATCATGAACTGCGTCGATATCTTCGTGCATTGCCCGACCACCTTTACCGAAGGTCTTGCACGCACCTGCCTCGAGGCTATGGCCCTCGGAATTCCCGCGGTCGTCTCAGAGAACGGTGGCATGCCGGATGCAGTCGTGAATGGCGTCACCGGATTCGTGGTTCCCTGTGGAGACATCAAAGCCATGGCCGAATCCGTCTTGACTCTCCTCGATAATGAACCCCGCCGCCATGAGTTTGGCGAACGCGCCCGATTGCGTCTCGAGCAACTCTTCGACGCGGCCCACAATTTTCGTCAGCTCCAAGAACAAATGATGCAATGCGCCAGGCCTGAGAACTTTTTGGAATTGCGCGACCCTCATGTTCAAGTGCAATGAATGAGCCGAGCTTCCGATCATGCCTGAATACAAAGTTGTTCCCGCCGATCTCATGAAGGACAAGCAAGTCGTTCTTGGCTTGTGGGGGCAAAACCTCGCCGACACCATCCATCTCGACGACAAGTACGACTGGCATTTCCTCAACAACCCATATGGCCCCGGGCAGATCTGGATTCTGCAGTCGAACGGCCAGCCAATCGGTACCACTTCTCTGGGAATGCGTCCACTAAAATTCAATGAAGCCCTAGCTACCGCTGGCGTGGCGTGCGACCTCGCCGTAAACAAAGAACACCGTTTTCTTCAACCTGCCCTCATGCTTCAGCGGGCGCTGCTCACCTCGGCGCGCGCCGCAGTTCGAATTATCTATGGCGTGCCAAATGCCGCCGGCTCCGCGGTCATGAAATATGTTGGGTATCAAGAATTCTGTTGCGTGCACCGATACGCCAAGGTTCTCCGTATTTCCCCCTATCTGCAGAAGTCCGGGAAGTACAGGGCGGTCGTTCCCTTTATTGGGAGGGTGGCCGACCAGGGATTCGCCGCACTGCACTTGTTCGGACGGCAGCGGAGCAGACGGCTCACGCAGGTTTTGCCAACTTTCGATGAACGCTTTGACGAACTCTGGAGTCAGATCTCTTCTGAGCAATGGGTTCTGACCGTTCGCGACCGGCGATTCCTGAAGTGGCGATATCAGGAATGCCCGCTGCGCCAGTATAAAACTCTGGGTCTTCTCACGGAGGATAAGTCGAGGCTCCTAGGTTACTTAATCTATTACATTGAAGACCACTCGGCAGTCTGCGCCGATTTTCTTGCATTGGGCGGACCTGAAGATCTTGATTGCCTGCTGTCATCTTGGACCGCCATCGCCTGGGGATGTGGACTCTCTTCGCTGTCACTCAGTTGTTCCGACGGCACGCTTGCCGCCAATCTGCTCCGCCATGGTTTCTCGCGGCGAACGGTTGCGCTGCCAAGTAAGGCCAACCAAACGAAGCAGCACGAACGGTGTAAGACTCTCTTCACTCACGAGCGGCACTCTGCACCCGCAGTCGCGGACAGTTGGTACTACACCGAGGGCGATTCGCCCTACTAGATTTGGGCCTCGTCATTCCCCTCTTCACCGGGCACCGCCAATGAAAATTATCCAAGTCTTGCCGAGCCTCGAACTAGGAGGAATGGAACGCCTTGCCGTCGATCTGGCGCGTCAGCAAAAGGCCGAAGGCCATGAGTCCTCCATCTATTGCACCTCCCACCAAGGTCAATTGGCGCCAGACCTCCAGGCCGCAGACGTACCTGTGCATTCGTTTGGAAAAACTAAGGGATTCTCTCTCCGTCTTATTCGTGATCTTGTCTCCAGACTCAATGTGGATCGTCCCGACGTCCTACACGCTCACAACGCCCTTGTTCTACACTACGCCGTCGCAGCCGCGCGTCTTGCCAGAATTCCAGTTGTCGTCAACACCCGTCACGGTGGAAATAACAACTGGGACCCCCACTGCGAACGAATTTGGCGCCACGCCGTACGCTGGATTGACTCGCTGGTCTTCGTTTCGGAAGGCGTGCGCGATTTCTACGTCACCAGAGACCGGCTTTCGAGGCGCAACACCTCGGTCATCTACAACGGCATCGACGTCGACAAATTCGCGTCTCACCCCGCGCATCCAACCGCCGCTCTCCCCACCTTTCGCGTGGGCTCTGTCGGACGCCTTGTACCCGCCAAAGACCACGTCACTTTGATTCGGTGCTTTGCGACTGTCAGCGCAGCCATGCCCACCGCGGAACTGCACATCTTAGGCGATGGCCCCTGCCGCTCCGCAATCTCTCAGACAGCTGAATCACTCGGAATCGCGAATCGCGTCTTCCTTCACGGCGTCAGTCTCGATGTCCCTGGTTTCCTCTCCTCCCTCGATCTTTTTGTGTTGTCTTCCATTGATGAAGGTCTGCCGATTTCTCTGATGGAAGCCCTGGCAGCGGGCCTGCCCGTGGTTTCGACCCGCCTTCCTGGTCTCACGGAACTTGCGCCGGAAAACGTGGTATCGGGATACTGCACTCCCGGTCAGCCCGAATCCCTCAGCGAGCAAATCCTGATTGCCGCCAACCGGCCTGATCTTCCAGCCTTGGGAATAGCGGCCAGCCGATGGGCGAAAGGGTTCGCCATCCGGGACACTTGGCACCACTATCAAAGCCTCTTCGAGGCCGGCTTGGCGAAGAAGCGGCATTACCGGGTAGACCACCTCGCTTCCAGATCGAACGACTTTGCAGGGATCCGCCATGGCCATTAGCAAATTCCGCTTCTGATTGGATTTCAGAATGAGAACCGAATCATGAAACTGCCCCGGCAAAGCCAAATCTGGCTCCCAGGGTATGTAAAGGATAGGCTGTCCATCTTTGCGCGCAAGCCCGCTAAAAGGCTATGGCTGGCCTTCGCCGACCACTTTGAACCTCTCTGGAACGGCGCCGACGAGCGGACGGGAGCTGAGCGTGTGGCGCGATGGGCAACATGTTGGCCCGCCATCGCCGCCAAGTTTCAGGATTCTAAAGGACGCCCGCCAGGCTATACCTTCTTCTATCCGGAGGAGGAGTATCGGCCCCGCCTGATCGAACCTCTTGCACGCATGGCGTCGCATGGCATCGCTGACGTTGAGGTCCATTTGCATCATGACGGCGAAGGCCAGCAAAACTTTGTTGACCGCATCTCCAGCATTCACCGAAACTCTCTTCTCCCGCCATAGTCTGCTTAGGAAAGAGAACGGACAAGCTCACGTTCGGATTCATTCATGGCCTCTGGGCACTCGACAATTCCCGCCCCGATGGCCGCTTCTGCGGACTCAACAATGAACTTACTCTTTTGCGCGACCTCGGCTGCTATGCCGATTTCACTATGCCCTCAGGAGCTTCGCCGACGCAAGCCCGCCTGATCAACACAATCTACTGGGCCATAGACGATCCCCACAAACCGAAGTCTTACGACACTGGCGTTCCCGTCATTCGGGGCGGCGAAGCTACAGGCGATTTATTGATGATTCCTGGCCCCTTCGGCCTCCGGTGGGGGCAGCGACTGCGGCCGCGAATTGAATTCAGCGAACTCTGTTCTTATGATCCCGCCACTGAATACCGCGTCCGCCGCTGGCTCGAACTTGCCCCACGCATTGGCGACGACATTTTCCTCAAACTCTTTACCCATGGCACGCAGGAACGCCACTCGCAGTATTTACTCGACGGCGGCCTCGAGTTCACTCTCTCTCTCATCATCAAGGAGTGCCAACGCATCGGCCTCGATCTCCACTTCTCAACTGCATGGGAAATGCGTCAGGCCGTCGATACAGCTCATCGAGGATACGGGCGCTATGTTCCTCAACTAGACCGTGCAGTCGCCACAGAGTTGGCAATGACGTGACATGAAAAAGCCGAGCATCGGCTTGCCGCTAGTTCCGGCCCGCTAGCCGGCCGTAAACTGCATCACAGTGCACGACTCATCATTGCATTTTTCTTGATGCGGATTCCCAATCGCCATGACTGAACAGTTGCGAGTGAACCTAATCGAGTTTCCCCAGCGCCGATATTCTGGTGGTGTACAGAGTACACAGTCACCTCTCACTTCACTAAGCGCGACAACCCAACCGCGATCATCTCCGCCAATAACTCCCACCTGCAGGCCGGTCCCTTTAACTAGCCCTAGCTCAAAGCAACGACACTTACGAAAACCTCTTCCGGGAATCACAAGTCGTCGAATATGGCGGGGACGATGATCCAAGTACAGGCAGGCCAAACGCGTCTGAGACTCGCAACACAAGGCCCGTTGATGTCCAATCAATTCCCCAGAGACATGCTCTCCCTGCTCCGTTGCAACCGGGATGCTGGTGAGCTGATGCTCGCCAAGGAACTCCGAGTCGATAAGGATGGAGTTTTGGACGCTGTCTTACGCTGCGGGATTTGCGGAAGTGAATTTCGCATTGAGGATGGTATCGCGCGCTTATTACCAGATCAACTTACAGCCGAAGACGAGCACGAAATGAGCATCCGCGACGCGATCGACTACGATTGTACAAACCCAAGGCCTTTTGTGCCTCCGCCCGATGGTTGGAGATCGGTGTTATCCGACATGCTGGAGGTCCCCGCGCATCTGCATGAGCTGCAAGCCTCGCCCTCAAGTACCGTTTTGGAGCTTGCCTGCGGCGATGGCCGCTTCACGTCACTCATCGCAGAAACCGGCGCCAGGGTTCTGGCCGTCGATTTCTCGATTAACGCCCTGCGGCTCCTTGCGCAGCGACTGTCCACCGGCGCCAGGGTAGGCCTCGTCCATGCGGACATCAATCAACTCAATCTTGCGAGTCGTGCCTTTGATCGTGTGCTAACTCTAACTCCTCTCGATTCCCGTGACGAGCGCATGAACATGTATCGAACGATCGCGAATGCTTTGAAAGCGGAAGGACGGTACGTCGGCAGTTTTGAGCACGACGACTTAAATCGCCGCCTGCTGGGCCTGCCCCTCGTGCGACGCTACTCCAAAGACGGCATTCTTATCGAGCATTTGACCACGAAGACGCTGCGCCGCGAAGCTGCGCCCTACTTCTCAAAACTTCGTGTTCGCCCGATTCGGGCTCGCGTTCCGTTGGTTACAAAACTCCCGCCAGCTTTGGCACAGCCTCTCTTGCGACTGGTAGCCGTACTTCCGCTACTTCGCCGTTTCGGTGAATTGCTTTTGCTCACTGCCCAAAATCCTGTCCGCTTCCCCGTCGAAGGAGAACATCGTTCCGGCAGCCGCATAGCGAAAGGCATCTACCGCTTTTACATGACAAAAAAGAACAAAAAGGCGGCATGGGGTGAAGAGTTAGTTTGATCTGCGAAAGCACTTAATACCGATACTCCAGCGGCCGCCGCAGTCGCTACATCGTGTCGCAAAGATTTCCCCAAGCAGCCCGCCCCTAGCGTCACTCGCTGGTTGAAAAGCTTCGGGGTTCAAGATCAAGAAGTTGTCCAGATTTGTTGCAACCATCTTCTATCGGGAAGGTATACCCCTTGATGAAGGAAAATAGAATCCTGCTGGCAGAAGACAAAGACGACGTCCGCCTCGCGTTTCAGAAAGGTTTGGAAGGCCACGGGTTCGCAGTGACTCCCGTGGCTTCCGTCAGCGAGGCCTTGAGATTTATCTCCACCAAGGACTTCGACGTGCTTCTCTCCGACCTCCATATGCCGGATGCCTCTGACGGGTTTACCGTTGTCAATGCTATGCGCCATACCCAGCCCAACGCGGTGACTTTGGTCCTTAGCAACTACCCCGTTCTTCAAGCCGCCATGACCGCCCTTCTTCTTCAGGCTGATCAGGTCCTTGTGAACCCTATTAGTTTTGTCGAAATCACCGAAATCATTCATAAAAAACTCTCGAACCCCTCGCCCCACATACCGAGACAGAAAGAACCGGTCGCCGCCATTCTCGAGCGTGATATGCATCGGACCATCCAAAACTGGTTGTCTCGTGTGGAGCACACCGAAGAACTCACAGACGTTCCACTCAACTACCATGACCGTACTGGCCACCTACCGCTACTTCTGGGCGACCTTGTGCGTCGCCTGCGTCTAGCCCCCGATGCCAAAGCTCCAATTTCGTCCGCCGCACGCAAACATGGGATTCTGCGCCGCAAGCAAGGCTACTCCGTGCCCATGATTGTGGAAGAGTCGCGAATTTTGCAGGTCAGCATCTTCAATACCTTGCAAAACAATCTAGGAAGCGTCGATTTCGGCACCGTGCTACTCGACGTAATGACGGTCGCGGACGAGGTGGATTCGCAATTGAAGCAAGCGATGCTTGGTTTCATGGAAACGGCCGCAACAAAGTCGGCGCGATAGCTCGGCAAATCTTTCGGGCGGGAGAACGCGCATCGCGGCTCGCGCAAAGTATTTGAAGCGCACTTAGTCATCCCAGGCTTCCTCAAGGTGTGCTTTTCGGTACAGTCCTGCTTCACCGGCGCTGTTCCGTCTCCCACAATGGGCGAGAAATTCCGAGATGCCGTTGATGCGTGGAAAAAGATGTAGCACCGCAGTTGTCACCGGCAACGGTGCGGCAGTGGGAAAGCTACCTTCGAATCCACATGTTGCCTGTCTTCGCAAAATCATCGACGCACACTTCGGATGTCGAGCCTTGCAGCGAATCGCTACCAGTCTGCAAAACAACCTATCTCCCAAGACCATCGTCAATCTCTTGGAGACAGTCCTTACAGTCTTGCGCTATGCGAAGCAGTCCGGGATGAGAACCGAGATGGTCTCGATCTCGGATTTGACGCTGCGAGCGGCCGAGACACCAGAGCGTCCGCACTTTACGAGCGGGCAAGTGAACCAGATTGTCCGGGCCGCAAAAGAACCTTACAAAACGGTCTTTGCTCGTGCTTCGGTGATGGGGGCAAGAGCGGGCGAGCTGATGGCCTTGACAGTGCCTGATTTGGATTTTAAGCGAAAGACGATTCGTGTGAACAAGTCGGCGGACGACCGAACTGGGATTGTTCACCAGCAAATGACAAAAAAGTCCATGGCCATGCTTCCGATGCCATCGAGCCTGGAAGCCTTGCTGCGGAATTATCTCAAGCACCAATGGAAAGAGAATCCGGGCAAATTACTCTTCCCTGCCCTGCGCAAGGAAAGCTTCGCCTACTTGAGAAACAACGTTGTGCGGTCAGGACCTAAGCCAATCCACCGCAACCTGGGAATCCTTGACGAAAACGTGGGCTAGACGCTTTTCGTCATGGACTGGCTACGGAGTTAGCCGAGAGTGAACCTATCACCCTTTTGCAGGCGCAGATGCGGAATGCAGACGTGAGAACCACGCTTAAGGTCTAAGTACACATCATTCCGCAGTCGCAGCGTAATTCGATGCAACGCATTGCCAACCATTTAAATCAAGCCAGTGACCGTTTGTGGGACCTGCGCCGCCGACGTTTCAGGAATCGACATTGGCTGGCGTTGGGCCGCAGCGGCCTATTCCTCGTTCAGCGGTGATAGCACTGTTCTTGGCGTCAAGTCCAGGATCACCGATCACGACAATCCCGCCGCGAATCGCGACCACGACGGAACACCGGAAAACTTTAAGCAATTCGTAATTCCCGGCGCTCACGGCAAGGGTGCAAGGAACTACACCGCCAGCGCCCAAATCGAGTGAGTTTCTCTTTCAAAGCAGTCTCACGAGTTCTTGGGAGAGGCGCGACTCGCAATTGTGGAATGCTCCCCATTTTCCATCATTTTCCAATTACTGCTTGCTGTCTCATGGATAAGTGCCGCCGTTCCAGCAACTTGTGATGGGCTAGAGGAAGCTTGGGAAGCTTCTATACTGCCATTGTACGACACCCGCTCGTTGTTTCCGATTGTACGCAGAAATCGATTTTCCGTACAGCGATTTGAGTGATTCTGTGCGCGGCGCGGCCACCAGCGATTGTTAAGGCAGCGGGGTGTTTCTTATCCGACTAGAACTCTAGACTGCCACACAGAGGGTCAGAAACCATATCCAGGGTTCGATGGCCCTGAAGGCGCTTTAGAATAAGGCAGGTGATGCGGCTCCGCTTCATCTGCGCTTACTCGACGCTGAGCGTGACGGTTGACGAGTGCTGCGCGGTCCCACTCATTCCCGTCACCGTGATCGTGTAGTTGCCCGGTGGCGTCGCATTACTATTCCCGGTCGCGGGAACGCTTACGCAACCGCCGAGTGAAGCTGCTAACCCGCCGATCACGATTAGCCAAAGCGCGAGAGCGGCGGCACGTGCCGGCAACAGTGCGGCAGACGGCATGCGTCGCCGCACGAACAGGAGACCCGCCGCCAGGATCGCTGCGAGTAGTCCCGTCGGACCTGCGGGGAAATTCTTCCTCGTAGGAACAGGCGGCAGCGCCGCGGCGGCAGCGGCCGTAACAATTAATGTCACCCTTGTAGTGGTCGTCCCCGGCGTCACAGGGTCCTGACTGAACTGGGCGGTTGTCCCTCTGGGCAGCCCGGAGACGCCCAATAGGATCGCATCGGCAAAGCCATCGATTGTTGGAGCGATTGAAAGGGTGATCGGAGTCGGTTGGCCGGGGATTACATACACTGTCGAACCCGGGCCAGCCACGCCAAAGTCGTCGATGGTGAAACTGCTTGCTGTCGAAGTGCTTCCACCAGGCGCTGGATTGGTCACCGTCACGCTAACTGCGCCGCCGCTCGAAATGTCGGTCGCCGGGATGGCCACCATGAGTTGCGTTCCGCTACTAAAGGTGGTCGCTTCCTTCTTGCCGTTGAAGCTGACTGTCGAAGTCGAAACGAAACCCGAACCCCTTACGGTTAGGGTGAAGGCAGTGCCAGCCGGAGAATGTAGCGGTGAGAGATTGCCGATCGACGGAGCAGGATTGTCAACAGTAAGCGTCATGGACGCACTTTTGACGCTGCCGAGTATCCCGGTGATCTGGGAGGTGCCGGCGCTGGCGCCCGTCGCCAGCCCGGTGTTCGCGCCGATCGTAGCGACCGATGGAGTGGCCGATGTCCAGGTAACACTCGCGGTAATATTCTGCGTAGAGTTGTCGCTGTACGTCCCCGTGGCAGTGAACTGCTGCGTCAATCCCAAAAGAATCGAAGGATTCGCCGGGGTTATTTGGATAGAGACTAACGTCGGCGCTGTGATCGTCAGTGTGCCTACGGCATCGCTGGCTTGGTAGTTGGAGTTGGTGAGGGAGGCGTCTACCGCGTAGCTGCCCGCAGCCGTCGGTGCCGTAGCGGTGGGACCGTAAGCGGTTCCCCCAGTGCCAGTATAGGTGACCGAAACACCCGTCAGCCCGTTCGGGTTGGTCGTCACGGTGACAGATTTCGGCGTGCCATCATAGGTCTGTGAGAGGTTAGAGAGCGTAAGCGTCGCCGATGCCTTGACCAGCGTCACAGGAAATGCTGCGCTGGTTGTGGCGCTGTAGTTGCTATCCGCGGCTTTCGTCGCTGTCAGCGAGCAGGTTCCGGCGGCATTGCTCACACTCACCGTCGTTCCGATCACCGAGCAGCCCGTTGAAGCTCCGGCACTGAAGCTCAGTACACCCGTGCCGCTCCCGCCCGTCGCTGCTGCTGTTCCCGTCGTTCCATAGGTCACGCTCGCTGGCCCTGTTACCGTCATCAGCGCCTGGCTCGCTGGCACCAGCGTCACTGGAAATGCTGCGCTGGTTGCAGCGCTGTAGTTGCTATCCGCGGCTTTCGTCGCTGTCAGCGAGCAGGTTCCGGCGGCATTGCTCACACTCACCGTCGTTCCGATCACCGAGCAGCCCGTTGAAGCTCCGGCACTGAAGCTCAGTACACCCGTGCCGCTCCCGCCCGTCGCTGCTGCTGTTCCCGTCGTTCCATAGGTCACGCTCGCTGGCCCTGTTACCGTCATCAGCGCCTGGCTCGCTGGCACCAGCGTCACTGGAAATGCTGCGCTGGTTGCAGCGCTGTAGTTGCTATCCGCGGCTTTCGTCGCTGTCAGCGAGCAGGTTCCGGCGGCATTGCTCACACTCACCGTCGTTCCGATCACCGAGCAGCCCGTCGATGCTCCGGCACTGAAGCTCACTGCGCCCGTGCCGCTCCCGCCCGTCGCTGCTGCTGTTCCCGTCGTTCCATAGGTCACGCTCGCTGGCCCTGTTACCGTCAGCAGCGCCTGGGTGGCCAAAATCGCCGTTGCCGAAGTCTGCTGCTGCGTCGCTGCGCTGTAATTGGCGTTACCGGATTGGTTGGCGTCAATGGTGCAAATTCCGCTGGCGCTCAGCATTGTGACCGTTGCGCTGGTCACTCCGGCCGCCACGCTGGAAGTTCCCAGTGAGCAGACGCCCGTGCTCACGGCATCCACTGAAAGCGAAACCGTCAGCCCGGAGGTGGATTGCGCGGCTACAGGGAACATGCTGCTGTAGCTCGCAGTCGATGGCGCCGTGGTCGTGAACGAAATCGTCTGGCCCGCCGGCACTGCTGTCGCCGAGGTCTGCTGCTGCGTTGCTACGCTGTAATTGCCGTCACCGGATTGGTTAGCGTCAATGGAGCAGATTCCGCTGGCGCTCAGCATTGTGACCGTCGCGCTGGTCACACCGCTCGCCACGCTGGAAGTTCCCAATGAGCAGACGCCCGAGCTTACGGCGTCGACTGAAAGAGTTACTGTCAGCCCGGAGGTGGATTGCGCGGCTACGGGGAACATGCTGCTGTAGCTCGCAGTCGATGGCGCCGTGGTCGTGAACGAAATCGTCTGGCTAACCTGGTTCACCGTCTGCGGCAGAGGGGTTGCCGTGCTGCCAGCATCCGCGCCGGTAGCGTTGAAGTTGCTGTCGCCGCTGTAAATCGCAGTGATCGGATCGACGCCCGTCCCCATCACCCAGACGCTATTGTCCCCGTGCAAAGACGACAAAAGATTGTTCGTCGAGTCAAGAACCACGCCATAAATGCCGGTGGTCGCGGGGCCGCCGCTCGGATTCAGGTTCGCCCAAGCAGCTGGGCCTCCCAAGCCGTTGACGTTGATGATCGCCCATACGGTATTTGTTGGGGACTGAGACTGCAGCAGGCCTCTGTTGTTTACGGCGTCGTAGACCCCGGTGGCCACGCCGCCAAAATTTGCAGGTGCACCGGCGGCTCCTTGTGGAATCAAGTTGGTCCATACAGGAGCGCCACCAAAGCCATTGGCGTTGCTCAACACCCAGACGGCATTCGTTGGACTACAGCTTCCGCCCACGATGCCGCTGCCGCCAGTGACGGTCATCCGGTTGTTGGCGGAGTCGTAGAAAGTGGTTGGCCCGTATTGGCCGGCAGGAGGTCCGCCGGTCGGAGAGAGCTGGATCCATGCCGGCGCTCCTCCGGTCCCATTGGCGTTGGTCAAGACCCACGTGTCGCTATAAGTGCTGCAAGCGCTGCCGCCACCGTTTTGGCCGGCAAAGATCATCAACCGGTTGGTTGCCGGGTCGTAGGCTGCGGAAGAATTAATACGAGGATTGGGAGCCGCTCCCGAAGGAGCGAGTTGCGTCCACACGGGCGTGCCCCCCTTCCCGTTGGCGTGCGACAGGACCCAGACGTCATTGCCAGTAGGGGTGCAGCCGGACAAGCAACCGCCGAAAATGATCATGCTATTGGTCGTAGGATCGTAAACTGACATGGCCGCATGTCTGCCCGGGGGCGTTCCTCCCGTCGGGGAAAGCTGCGTCCAAGTTGGCGTTCCTCCCAATCCATTCGCATTGCTCAGAACCCAAAGTTGATTGGCGCCGGAACAAGCAGGCTGTCCGTAAAAAATCAGATCTCCTTGCCCGTCTCCCAAGATTGGCAGGTTGCAGAGGGATCCCGGCGCAGTTCCGCTGGTGGTGATCGAGCTCCAGCCTTGGGCCGAGCCCGGGAGTGAGGAGAGAGTAAGGGGCGAGCCTGTGCCCAGGACCGTAGCGCCATCCATAAATGTCAGGGTGCCTCCGCTCGACGTCCCTGTCGCTGGCGGAACAGCGGTCACCGTGGCCGTTAGCGTCACTGACTGGCCGTAGGAAGCGGCATTCACCGAGGAAGTCACATAAGTGGAAGCGTCGGATTTAGTCGCGGTCGCCGAAGTCTGTTGCTGTGCCGCTACGCTGTAATTGCCATCACCCGCTTGGTTGGCGTCAATCGTGCAAACTCCATTGGCGCTCAACATCGTCGCTGCCGCGCTGGTGACTCCACCCGCCACGATTGAACTTCCGAGCGAGCAAACGCCGGTGCTTACAGCATCCACAGTCAGAGACACGGTCAGCCCGGAAGTGGATTGCGCGGCTACCAGGAACGTGCTGCCGTAGCTGGCCGTCGACGGCGCCGTTGTGGTGAACGAAATCGACTGGCTTGCCAGAACCGCAGTTGCCGAGGTCTGCTGCTGAGCGGCTGCGTTGTAGTTGCTGTTGCCAGCCTGGTTGGCATCAATGGTGCAGGTTCCGGTGCTGCTCGAGATGGTCACTGTAGCGCTGGTCACTCCGCCCGCCACGCTAGTCGTTCCCAGCGAGCAAACGCCCGTGCTTATAGCATCCACGGTCAGAGAAACCGAAAGCCCGGAGGTGGATTGCGCGGCCATCGGGAAGGTGCTGCCGTAGCTGGCCGTCGACGGCGCCGTTGTGGTGAACGAAATCGTCTGGCTTGCCAGAGTCGCTGTTGCCAAAGTCTGCTGCTGAGCGGCTGCGTTGTAGTTGATGTCACCAGCCTGGTTAGCGTCAATGGTGCAGGTTCCGGTGCCGCTTGACATGGTCACCGTCGCGCTGGTCACCCCGCTGGCCAAGCTCGGTGTTCCCAGCGAGCAGACGCCCGTGCTGACCCCATCCACCGACAGCGTTACGGTCAGCCCGGAGTCGGACTGCGCGCCTACAGTGAAGGTGCTGTTGTAGCTCGCATTGGCCGGCGCCGTCGCAGTGAACGAAATCGTCTGGTTTGCCATCGGCGGATTTCCCACGACACCTCTTGGCGCAGCGATGCTGTACGCGGGGCCACCCAGGTCGGGGCTGGTCCACACGAGCGAGCCGGTTGGGCTGTACGCGTATACAAAATGGCTCGAGTTGTTCGTTACATATACATTCCCACCGGACGGATTGACGGCGATGTTGTTCGGAGTGACCGCTGTGGTAAAGGTTCTCACCACAGTCTGAGTTGCCGGATCGACGACGACGATCTCGGAAGAACTGACGCTGGCCACGAAGATGTATCCACCACTCCACGGCTGGACGGCTAGTGCGTCAAAGCTGGCGATGTAGGTGGAAAGACTCATGCTCCAATTTGTCGTACCCAAACTTCCCTTATTCATTTGTGAAAGGGTGAGCCCGCAGCCGTTCGACGCCATGTTCCCGCCCCGATACAAGGTGCCGTCTCCGGGATTCAGGTCCGTGTAGCCCTCACATGAACTCGCAGAAGTCAGGCTCCCCGCTGCGGAGGCGCGATACAGAGTGTTGTACGAGTAGCTGGGGCCGGCATTGGTGATGGCATAAATTTGGCCGGTAGAAGAATCTATTGACGCTCGGCCGATGTCGCTTGTAGAGACAGCCCATTGCTGGGCGCCATTGGTGCGACTTGATTTGGCTATGGCTCCGTAACAACCGCCTTCCGTCCAAACGACGCCAGGAGCAGCGCTGGTCGTATCCACCGCCACATTATTTACGTAATAGAAGTTACAGCCGCCGGTGACACTTATGGAGTTGGACCAAATCTGTGCGCCGCTTGAATCGAGCTTATAAACCGTCCCAGGGCTAGAGAAACTATGGCTGCCGTATCCGGTGTAAACGCCGAAGTCGAACTGGTCCACGGCGATCGCGCCGTCGTTGGTGACAGAGGTCGACCAAAGGGCGGTTCCATCCGCGGCTTTTAATTTCGTGATCGTGCTATTACCCACGTCGACGGCCACGTCACCGATGCTGGAGCTGAGTGCCGCTATCGCCGCCGAAGTTTGCTGCTGCGTGGCTGCGCTGTAGTTGTTGTTACCAGGCTGGTCGGCGTCAATGGTGCAGGTTCCGGTGGCGCTCAGGACGGTCACGATCGCGCTAGTCACGCCGCTCGCCACGCTGGGAGTTCCCAGAGAGCAGACCGACGTGCTGCTCGCATCCACCGATAATGCAACCGTCAGGCCGGAGGAGGATTGCGCGGCTACAGTAAACAGGCTGCGATAGCTCGCGTTGGAAGGCGCCTCCTGCGTGAACAAGATCGTCTGGCCGATCGCCTGAGCTGTGGCCGAAGTTTGCTGTAACGCCGCTGCGTTGAAGGTGGCGTCACCTAATTGGATAGCGAAAACGGTGCAGGTTCCGGTGCCGCTCAGCATCGTCACTGTCGCGCTGGTCACTCCGCCCGCCACGCCGGCAGTTCCCAAGGAGCAGACTGATGTGCTGCCTGAACCCAGAGACAACGTTACCGTCAGCCCGGAAGTGGATTGCGCGGCGACTGGGAAGGTGCTGTTGTAAGTCGCGATTGCCGGCGCCGCCGTGGTGAACGAGATCGTCTGGGCAAGCGTCGATGTCTGTACCTGGGTAAGCTCGAAAGCGCCGATGTCGCAAGCAGCACCCTGGGGCCGCGTCACCCCGCGCTGATCGGTCGTGACCGCGTTGCCGCTTGCATCTGTGCAGTAGTTGATGGGGCTCAACGGGATGGCATCCACGGCTGGGCTGGTGGAGAGCAGCGCAATTGTCTGTGTCGAACCGCCGTTAGTTTTCAGGCCGATGGGATCCAGCCCTGCGGGAGTGCTGTTCAAGTCCCCGGTGTGCGTGAAAGAGGCAGCGCAGGTCGCGTCGTCCGACAGGTTGTAGCCTTGCGAAATGATGGTCCCCGCGCAATTTCCCCCCGAAGGATTATTCGCCACGATGCTATTCTTCGCCGTCAACGTCCCACCGTTCGAGATGCCGGCCCCGGTCGTGCTGCCGAAAAAGTCGTTGGCGCTGATCGTGGAGTTGCCGGAGATGGTGCTGTTGCTGAGCCTGAGCGTTCCGGCGTTGTAGAGGCCGCCGCCAGTGACGGCACCGTAGTAGTCGTTACCGCCGCCATTCGCGATGTTGCCGGAGATAGTGCTGTTGATGAGCGTCAGCGTTCCGGCATTGTAGATGCCCCCGCCGTAGACGCTAACGTAGTAGCCATTGCCGGTGGCGCTAACGGTATTGCCGGAGACGGTGCTGTTGCTGAGCGTCAGAGTTCCGGCGTTGTAGATGCCGCCGCCGGCGACGCTACCGTAGGTGCCGCCGCCGACATTGAGCCCATTCTGGATGGTCAAGCTGAAGAGATTTACTGTCACGCCTGGGCCAATGGAGAGAACCTGGACAGCGTTGTTGCCGCTAACCGCTACATTGGACGCGCCGGCACCGGTGATGGTAAGGCTGGTATTAATCGTAAGCGTGCTGGCCAGAGTGATCGTGCCCGCGGTGCTGAAATTGATGGTGTCGCCCGAGGCCGCGTTCGCAATCGCGTCCCGCAGCGAACCTGGTCCGCTGTCGTTGATATTCGTCACAGTGAGGGTACTGGCGGAAACCGGAGCGGCGCTGAATGCTGCCAGCAAGATCAGTGAGCCGCAAATGCCTGGACCTTTGGCGAAATGCACCAGGCTATGTAGCTCACGCCCTTGATGCACGCGAAAGAATGTACGGATTTTTGTTAATGACGTTGCGTACAGAAGATGTAGTAGCCGGGTTGCGAACATTTGCCAGTTGCTCCTGTGCGCTGAACTCTAGAACTATTCTAAGAATTTGCTTTGGTGCAATTTCGCCGCAAGTACGCTCCAAGGCAGGTACAGCAGGCCTACTCTCGCGTACGACCACCGTCCAGCACAGCTTCAGAAAAAACCTGAGCAATCGCTGTAAGCGCGTCGATATTCCAGGGAACGTCTAAAGTGTGGCAAGAGTACTTCCGCCAGAGAATGTCCAAGTGACTAATAAGCGACGCGGGGCGACTTCAGAACACCGCGGCGATGTGATCGTTCCTGCCGCTAGGAACGGCAGCCCGTCTGAGCCCTCTTAAGATTACTCAGGTGGATGAGCTAGGCTGGCGAAGCGCGAAAGCGCTTGATTCCTGCCCGGGAGCTGAGTTGCCAGAACCGTGATATGCAATTCGCACCAAGAGCAGTCGCGTCTTGATTATGGCAATGCTTACGCCCGGCGCTTCCGAAACTATCTCCCTGGAAAACGCTGCGGTGACAATTGGCCCTGGCTCGAGCGCAAAATATCTCCCTCCACTTTTCGAATTGATGCAGGAAAATATCCACCATGACTCGCACACGTATGATCGTTCCGCGGAAGGGCAAGTTGATGATTTGAGAACGACGCTCAGAATCGAAAAGATAGAATCCGCTTACGTGCTAGCATCCAGTGAACCAGCCGTTTGCTCGTGAAACCGGTTTTCATGTCCGAAAAGGCGTCAGCAAACGACGGATGAATCCACCGCTTTCATTCTCGCGTAACTTGGTTCTGCCCACGTCCCGGCTGGTCGTGGTTGGAATTTTGCTATTTCTGTCAGCAGCATTTCCTGGGCAGCCGACCTACGCTCAAATCTCGCCTGGGCCTCTTGCGAAGGCTCATCAATCACTCTCCGGCCCAATGAACTGCACGAAATGCCATGACCTGGGCCGCGGCACGGCGGAATTCAAATGTCTTGATTGCCACACCGAAATTCGCGAGCGGTTAGCCCAAAAGCGCGGCATGCATGCCGTGTGGGTGAAAGCCGGTGGAACCGGCAAAGAGTGCGCAGCCTGCCATTCGGACCACAATGGTGTCGATTTTCAACTGATTCGCTGGGAACCAAATCGCGAGGCCCTGGATCACAGCAAGACGGGATTTGCACTCACTGGGAAGCACGCCGGGATCGCGTGCCAAAGTTGCCACAAGGCTGCGTTTATTCCTGCTGCAGCGCGCGCGGGAATCCTGGTCAAGGACCTCAACAGAACCTATCTCGGACTCTCCCGCGAATGCGCCAGTTGCCACCAGGATGAGCACCGCGGTCAGCTGGGGAAAGATTGCGCGAGCTGCCACACGGTCCAGGGCTGGAAGCCGGCTTCACTCTTTACTCATGCCAAGGCGAAATTCCCGCTGACCGGAGCGCACGAAAAGACACCTTGCGCCAAATGCCACCTCACCATCGCCGATACAAAGCCCTACGTGAAGTACACCGGGATCCCTTTCGCGAAGTGTACGGCGTGCCATACCGATCCTCACAAAGGCAGCTTTAGCGCCACCTGCGAGTCCTGCCACAACACGACGAACTGGCACCGCATAGCTAAATTAGAGGGCTTCGATCATTCCAAGACGAAGTTTCCCTTGTTGGGCAAACATTCTTCGGTGGCCTGCAGCGATTGCCACACGCATGGGGACTTTAAGAAGCCGATGGCCTTTGCAAAATGCATGGACTGCCACAAGGAGGCTCACAAGGGGCAATTCGTCACTCGAACCAGCGGCGGCGAATGCGCCGAGTGCCACACCGTGCAGGGCTGGAAGCCGTCGACATTTACCGTCAAAGATCACGCGGCGACAAAATATCCTTTGGAAGGCCGCCACGTGCGAGTGGCTTGTGACAAGTGCCACGTGCCAAAAGGCCTGAAGGGCGAAGGCACTCTTTTCAAGATTACGCAGACGCAGTGCAAGGATTGCCACGAAGACATTCACAAAGGGCAGTTTGGAGGGGCTCCGCACCAGAACCGGTGCGAATCCTGCCACAACCTGCAGGGCTTCAAGCCAGCGGTATTCACTATTGCGCAGCATAGAAACACTCGGTTTCCGCTGACCGGCGCGCACCTGGCGGTCCTCTGCTCGGAATGCCACAAACCCATGCCCGCGGGTTCGGCCATCCCGGTAAAGTACAAGTTTGAAGATAGGACGTGCACGGCCTGCCACACGGATCCGCACAAGGGGCAGTTCCGCGAGCGAATGGAAGCCAAGCGTGCCGATGGCACGGTGGGGGGCTGCGAGGCCTGCCACACCACGAAAACCTGGAGGGAACTCAACCGGTTTGACCATTCGAAAACTTCGTTCCCACTTCTCGGCGCTCACCGAGGCGTGGCTTGCGCAGACTGCCACCGTCCCCCAGCGCTTGAAACCAGTCTGAAGAATGTCGATTTCAAAGCTGCTTCAACAAAGTGTTCCGGGTGCCACACCGATCCTCACGGCGGTCAGTTTGCCGCCCGCAAAGATGCCACCGATTGTTCCAGTTGCCACAACCCGGAGAGATGGAAACCCTCCCAGTTTGATCATGACAAACGGACCCCATTTCCACTCGCGGGGGCACACCGAAACGTAGCTTGCGAGGATTGCCACAAGGTGACGCGTCCAATCGACGGGAAGAGAGTGCTCTTCTACAAGCCCACACCTCGGAAATGTAGGGAATGCCATGGGAATCCATAGCTAGCCGCTGGCAGCACATATTTCTTGCAACACCTGAAAGCGAGGCATCCTCCGGCGCATGTCTCATAACCAACCGAGTCCGAGGGTGCACTTGTAAACTTGGACCAAAACTGTCCTGAGGGACAGTTGTTTCGTCTGAACGCCACTCATTATCCTTGAGTTACCCCGCCAGACCCCGGAAGACGGATTGGGGTCGCCGAAGGACGTGGCATAGTGTTCGCTCGACGAGTCCTCCAGGTTGTGGTCTGCTTATTCGCGCTTCCGGCGTTTGGCCAAGCGCGGCATGGTGCTGTACAGAAACCGGTTACACACAATCCACACGGTACAATCAATATCCCATGCGAAGACTGCCACACTTCCTTAAGTTGGAAGCCCATCCGCAGCATTCCCGAATTTGACCACGACAAAACGAGCTATCCCTTGCGGGGAATGCACGAAAAGGTGCCCTGCACACAATGCCATGTGAAGCTAGTCTTTACGGATGTGGGCCAGAAATGCTCCGATTGCCATGCGGATATTCACCGAGGCCAGTTTGGGGCAAATTGTCAGTCGTGCCACACGGTTAGAGGATGGCATGTTTCCGTTGCGGCAATTCGCGATCACCAGAACCGCTTTCCGCTTATCGGAGCGCACGCCGCCGTTGACTGCGAGTCTTGCCATAAAGGAGCGGCGACCGGGCAGTTCCAGGGACTTTCGACGCAGTGTTATTCCTGCCATGCCCAGGACTTCAAGAACACTACCAATCCGAATCACGTAACGGCTGGATTTTCTGCGACTTGCGAGCAATGCCATGGCACGAATACCTGGCTAGACGCCAAATTTGATCACTCAACCACTGGATTCCCGCTCACCAATGCCCACGCGGACCCGCCACGTGTCTGCCTCGACTGCCACGTCAACAACAACTATAACCTGACGAGCACGGCGTGCATTACCTGCCACCTCAAGGACTTCCAAGGCACCACGAGCCCGAATCACGTGGCCGGGGGCTTTTCGCAAACCTGCGAGACCTGCCACACCACCGTGGCCTGGCAGCCGGCGACGTTTGACCATTCAACGGTGGGTTTTCCACTGACGAATGCCCACGCCGATCCCCCGCGCGTCTGCCTGGATTGTCATGTCAACAACAACTACAACCTTACGAGCAACGCTTGCGTTTCGTGCCATCTGCCGAATTATCAGGGAGCGAAGAACCCAGACCACGTTGCCGGGGGGTTCTCGCAGACATGCCAGACCTGCCACACCACCGTTGGGTGGCAGCCAGCATCGTTCGATCACAACACCGTGGGATTCCCGCTGACCAACGCGCACGCCTCCCCACCGCGCGTCTGCCTCGACTGCCACGTCAACAACAACTACAACTTGACGTCCACGGCCTGCGTTTCCTGCCACCTAAGCAACTTTCAAGGGGCGAAGAACCCAGACCATGTCGCGGGCGGATTCTCACAAACTTGCCAGACCTGCCATAACACCGTTGCCTGGCAGCCGGCGACCTTTGACCACAACACGGTGGGATTCCCTTTAACGAATGCGCACGCCGATCCGCCGCGCGTCTGCCTCGACTGCCATGTCAACAACAACTACAACTTGACGAGCACGACATGCGCCTCTTGCCATTTAAAGGACTATAACTCGGCCACAACACCCATAAACCACGTCCAGCTGGGCTTCCCCACAACCTGCGAAAGCTGCCATGACACGGTCCAATGGACCGACGGAAAGTTCGATCACTCAACCACCGGATTCCAGTTGACGAATGCGCATGCGGACCCGCCGCGCGTCTGCCTGGACTGCCATATCAACAACAACTACAACCTGACAACCGCGGCATGCGTCTCTTGCCACCTCAAGGATTTTCAAGGTGCCACCAATCCAAACCACGTTGCCGGAAATTTCTCGCAGACTTGCCAGACGTGCCACACCACTGTTGCGTGGCAGCCGGCGACTTTTGACCACACTACGGTGGGATTCCCGCTGACCAATGCACACGCCGACCCGCCGCGCGTCTGCCTCGACTGCCACATCAACAACAACTACAACCTGACAACCACGGCATGCGTCTCTTGCCACCTCGCCGATTTTCAGGGCGCCACAAACCCGAACCATGCAGCGGGTGGATTCGTCCAGACTTGCCAGACTTGCCACACCACAGTCGCGTGGCAGCCAGCGACTTTTGACCACACCACCGTGGGATTCCCGCTGACTAACGCCCACGCCGACCCGCCGCGCGTCTGCCTCGACTGCCACATCAACAACAACTACAACCTGACGACCGCGGCCTGTGCCTCTTGTCACTTGAAGGATTACAACACGGCTACCACGCCGTTGAACCACACTCAACTCGGCTTTCCGACAACGTGCGAAAGTTGCCACGACACGATTTTGTGGACCGATGGTAAATTCGATCACTCAACCACGGGCTTCCCGCTCACGAACGCACACACTGTTCCCCCGCGCGTCTGCGCCGATTGCCACATCAACAACAATTACAATCTGACGAGCGCTAACACGACCTGCGTCTCCTGCCATCTGAAGGACTACAACGGGGCTACCACGCCTGTGAACCATATCCAGGCGGGATTCCCGACAACCTGCGCACTATGCCACGACACAATCCTCTGGACTGACGGCAAGTTCGATCACAACACCACGGCATTTCCATTGACGGGCGCCCACCAGACCGTGGCCTGTGCGAGTTGCCATGTGAACGG
The DNA here is from genome assembly GCA_963824515.1 of uncultured Acidobacteriota bacterium. Taxonomy (GTDB): domain Bacteria; phylum Acidobacteriota; class Terriglobia; order Acidiferrales; family UBA7541; genus Acidiferrum. The sequence continues at coordinate 147,213 of CAWGPN010000001.1, read as the reverse complement.
CAACTACACGACTCTGCCAACTACTTGTTATGGGTGTCACGCCACGGATTACAACAACACGACGAACCCCATCCATAAAGCCGCGCCAACGATTTTCACGACTACTTGCACCACTTGCCACACCACAACGGCGTGGACCGGGGCAACATTTAGCCACACGTGGTGGAGCATCAATCACGGGAATGCCGCGGGCGTCTGTGCGACCTGCCATACAAATGCAAACGATTACACTGTTTTCTCCTGCACCAATGGATCCTGCCACCCGGCGGCACAGACAAATTCTAAACATTCAGGGGTTAACGGCTATGTCTACAACAGCGTGAACTGTTACCAGTGCCACAAGAACGGTGGCGGGTAAGTAGGCTGCGGCGCAGCGATGTCGGTCTTCTAGGCGGAGGCTGGCAGGGAGAAGTAGTCACTTTGAGATTCTGAAACCGACTGGTGTGGGTCCAGATTGAACTGGATCAAAAGAATTTTAGCGATATCAAGTAGCAGGTCGGAAGCGCTTCCGGCAGCGCACCGTGGCCTGAAAAACATGAGCTTAATGAATGTTGCGAGCGAGAAAATTGGCGGTCTTTCTGCTATTCGTGCCGGTAGCTGCTGCTCAAGAGCCGGCAGCGGCTCCGGCTGAGGTCAAAGGTGTAAGTGTCTCCGCTCAGGCTGGGACAGAAATTCGCATTGAGTTGAGCGTAAGCGGTTCCGGGTCGGAAGCCAAAGTCACTGCCACCTATCACGATTCCATGATTATGGATGTAACCGGTGCCCTCTACCACGGCCTGCCGCGCCGTATACCTGTCAATGCCGCAGGCGTTCGAGCGGTTCGCTTGTGGATGCAAAGTGAAATTCCACCCCTGACGCGTATCGTTGTAGAGATTGATCGGCCCGAGCAATACCTGGTTTCAACAGACGGGAACGCAATTGTGCTGCGCGTTGGTCCTGCCCTGGCGGGAGCCGCGGGCAGCAGGCCCTCGAATACCTCGGAAGTCACCGGGGGTACGAGTCCAACTCCTGCCGGCCGCGGATCGGCTTCGGCCAGCGCCGTGAGAGCTCTCGAGGGAATTTTCCACCACAAGCGGAGCAATCCGACCGTCTACGGTCATCCAAAGATTTGGGGCAGCCAGCCAGCCTCCTCCTCCAGTGCAGCATCTGAAACCGCGCAATCACCAAGCTCCACCCAAAACGACAGTGTGCAAAATACGCCGCCAGCGACTGCCACGGCGTCTCCTCCCACTCAGTCGGTTGAGCAGACTCCTGCGAAAAGTGTGGCGGCAAATACGGAAAGGCCGTTCGATACATCGAGTTCGTCGACTGCAGTTGCCAATCCGAAGGGCGACGCACAGGTTCCTTCCCCGATAGAGAATCAGAACGCGCAATCCCCGGATCTCGTTGTGGGGTCGCTGCCCGTAACTGCCAATCTCCCCGTGACACTTCCGGTGGTTATTCCCCGAGCCACGACCGAAACCAATGTAACTCTAGCGCCGGAAGTCCCTGCGACAGGTGCGCCTTCAAGTTCCAGTGCTGTAGAAGTTGCCGCTACAAACGCAAGTAATGCACCAACAGCCAGCGCCCCGACGGTCGCTCCGCCATCGCCGGCAGAGACTGCTACAACAGTCCCCGATGCCCTCGCCAAAGACGTCACTGAAAATGCCGCACCCTCGGGCGAAACTTCGGCTTCCAGTCCGGATAGAGCAGTGATCATTCCCGTAGCAAATCCGGGGATGCGCACGGAGTTTCACGTGAAATTCGTCGACCAGAATACGGCATATCTGGATGGTGGGCGAAGTTCAGGTCTGGCGGAGGGCATGAAGCTTTTCGTGAAGAATAAAGGAGCGATAGCAGGCGCGGACAAAACCGCGACGATTGACGATGCCGTCGCCGAGTTGGTGGTAGTTGGTGTTGCGGAGACCTCCGCGGTCACAGAGATTCACACTCCCAAGAGACCTGTCGTGGTCGGCGATGTCGCTTATCTCTCTTCCGCGGACTTGCAGGCGCTCGTACAACAGGACGCACTAGGAGCGACTCGCAAGTATCCCGCAGTGATCACCTTTAGCGAGGGCGGCGACGCTTTGGATGAGGAAGCACGGGCCGAGGTCCCTCGGCCGCCCTTGCCTTCCGTCAACCGGGCAAACCTGCGGTTTGGATTCGATTATAGTGGCACCAAGAGCCAGGATTCTTCGCAGCTCAGTTCCTCCAGCCTAGGTGCTTTGATACAAGCGGATTGGACGAGAATCGGGGGCACGTACTGGAATTTACGTGGATACTGGCGGGGCCGATTGACATCGACTTCCGCAGCCTCCCAGCAGACCTTGCAAGACCTCATCAATCGCACTTATCACCTAAGCCTCACCTACGAAAATCCGAATTCACGGTGGTTACTAGGGGTTGGCCGATTATTTCTGCCCTGGGCTTCAAGCCTGAATACCTTGGATGGCGGGTACTTCGGTGCAAAGCTGGGCCACGGATTTACGACAGGAATTTTTGGCGGCTCCACGCCCGACCCAACGTCTTGGAGCTATAGTCCCAACCGCCACATCGGCGGCGCCTTCCTCAATGAACAAGGCGGAAGCTTTGACGCAATCCACTATTCCAGCACCGCGGGCTTCGGTAAGAGTTTTGCCACCGTGACCTACACCACCACAACGGCAACCGGAACGACCCAAGCAAGTTACCAAGACAATCGGCCCTTTGTGTTTTTTGAGAATTCCATCTCTTACAAACGGACTTTTTCGATCTATAGCGCAGTGCAAGCAGATAAGCCGAGCGCAAACCCTGCAGTGCCTTCTCCGGGTGCCGGAATCAGTCAAAGCTTCTTGACTGTACGATTTCAGCCGTTTAAGCGAATCGAGTTCAACGCGAACGAGACTTACTTTCGCGATATCCCCACCTTCGATCCACAGCTTGTGGGCACGGGCCTGCTCGACCAGTATCTGTTTCAGGGGTTCAGCGGCGGCGTCCGGGTTGAAGCTGTCAAAAACGTCATTCTCTATACCGACCTGGGCCGCAGCAGCCGCTCCGGCGATGTCAAGAGCTCCCTTAACGAGATGTACGGCATCACCTTCTTGAAAATTCCGAAGTTGAACTTTCACCTGGACGCCCATTATTCGCGATTCAACAGCTCCTTTGGTTCCGGCACCTACCGCGCGTTCTCTCTATCCCGGGATGTGGGAGAAGGCTTTCATTTGGAACTCCTGGCGGGAGATCAGGTCTTCACCTCTTCACTGGCGGGGAATCAAAACGCGAAGTTCATCACCACGAACGTTTCCACTTCCCTCGGCTCAATGTTCTTCATGCAGGGGGGCTTCACCGCGTATCGCGGACAACTCCAAAACTACAACCAGTGGAACATAATTCTAGGCTACAGATTTAATAACAAGTGGAAGCACAAATGAAAAACACGCCGCTGTTGCCAAGTCCGATCCGCGCTCTCTGGCCATTCATGATCATCGCGCTTTTATGCGCTCTTTTCCCACAGGCCGGCGCAGCAGATCCCCAACTGGATGCCTTGATCGAACGAACCTCGAAGCAAGTCTCTTCCTTCCTCGGATTGTTTTCCGAAACCAATTGTACGGAACAGGTCTTGCAGGAAAAGCTCGGCGACAATGGCAAAGTCATCGAAAAGAAGGAATCGACCTTCGATTACCTCGTCATTCTTTCTACCGAAGGCGGCGACCTGAGCCTCACCGAATCCAGGATTACCCCCAAGGACGCAAAACAAAAGAAGCCGCCTCGCGATCCCCTGCTCGTCAGCAACGGGTTCTCGATGCTGTTCCTGGTCTTTCACCCTTATTACGTTGACAGCTTTCAGTTCTCGAGGGCCGGAGAAGAATCGATCAATGGCACGGTGCTTTCCAAGATTCACTTCCAGCACATCCCGGGGATGCGCTCGCCCGCCGCACTGGCCGTTCGTGGCCGGGAATATCCTCTGGATATTTCGGGGACTGCCTGGATCGACCCATCCACCGGAGTAATCGTCAAGCTCACTGCCGGCATAGGTTCCGGAATGGAAGACGTGGGGCTTCGCAGTTTGCATTCCGAAATTCAGTTCGACAAGGTGACCTTCCACGATTCTCCCGAAGCCTTCTGGCTCCCGGCCCAGGTGACGGTGGATGTACAAACGCGCCACCAGCATTGGCGCAACACCCACGAGTTTTCCAAATATAGAAAGTTTTCCGTCGATACCAAACAAGAGGTGGCAAAGAAATGAGTCTCAATCTGACTGTCCCGCGCGTCACCGCGGCGGCCGCGCCGGTGAAGGCGCAACCGGCTGGCGAGCGTCTTCACAGCTTCATTCTCAAGGCGGCGTATTTCTTGACAGGCTTGCTCTTGCTGGGCTTGCTCATCTATGGGTTCAATTACTACTGGCTCTCAGCGGCACAGCGCGCGCTTTCGCCAAAACATGACTACTTGAAACCAAGCGGCACGATCGGACTCCGCCTGGGGATGATCGGCTTCCTTATGTTCTTGTTGATCTATTTGTATCCCCTTCGCAAGAAGTGGGCGTGGCTGGGCAGGCAAGGCAAATCGCGCCATTGGCTCGACTTTCACGTCCTGCTGGGCCTTTCCGCTCCCATCGTCATCACGTTTCATGCCTCGTTCAAATTTTCGGGCCTTGCCGGTGTGGCCTATTGGATTATGATCATCGTTTCGCTGAGCGGCATCGTCGGTCGCTACATCTACGCACAGATTCCGCGAAGCCTCAATTTCGCCGAACTCTCTTTCAAAGAGGCTCAAGATCAGAGCAACGCGCTCGCCGCGCAACTGCAGGCTCTGGGAATTCTTACGCAAAAGGATATCTCCTCCCTTGTTCGCTTGCCTAATCTTCAGCAAACCGAGCGTATGAACCTGCTAACGGCCGCTCGTAAAAATGATTATCTTTGACTTGGCGTTTCCCTTTCGCGTTTGGCGGCTGCGCCAAAAAATGCTTTGGTCGCATACCCGCAGCATCTTTGCGATCGCCGGGTTTCGCCGCTCCAGCAATTCTTCGCTCGAACGGACCATTGATTTAGCGCGCCAGCAAATGCTGGTTTCAAAGAAGATTCTATTTTTATCCAAATCGCATAAGATGTTCCAGCTGTGGCATGTCATCCATCGGCCATTTAGCTACTCTTTCGCTCTGTTGGCTACCATTCACGTTGTCTTGATGCTCATGCTCGGTTACTACTAATGACAGGTTTAGGCGGAAGGCTTCATCTTGACGGAGAGGATTCGGAGAGCATGAGATGTCTGAGCACGTTCTGACCATCCTGATTTACGGCTTCTGCGCTCTGGCAATCGCCGTACCGATGATCATCTATCAGATGCGCCTGAAGAGGCGGGAAGCCAACGCGCTCGCCGCCGCGGCCAAGGGGAAAATATATTCCGAGGGGCCACGCGCGCAACACCCTCATATCGATTCCACTTACTGCATCGGCTGCGCGATTTGCACGCAGGTTTGCCCGGAAGGCGACGTCCTGGCGATGATTGGCGGCAAGGCGGCCATCGTCAATGGCTACAAATGCATCGGGCACAGTCTGTGCGCCGAAGCTTGCCCGGTAGGCGCAATCAAGATGATGACGTCCAACGCGAGCATGAGCGCAGACACGCCCAGGCTGACGCCCGACTATGAAACAACGATTCCCGGCTTGTTCGTTGTCGGCGAACTCGGCGGTCTGGCATTGATCAAAAACGCCATTAACCAGGGCCGCGATTGCATCGACACGATCGTTGGCAGAATCTCGACACACAAAAGCGCCAACTCGGGCGCCGTTTATGACGTATTGATCGTTGGCGCCGGTCCCGCTGGCATCAGCGCTTCGTTGCGGGCAATTGAAAAGAAGCTTAACTATCTTACTGTAGAGCAAGACACCATCGGAGGAACGGTATCGAAGTATCCGCGGCAAAAGCTGGTGATGACGAGTCCCGTGCAGTTCCCCATGTACGGAAAATTCAAGAAAATGGAGCTCTCAAAAGAAGAACTGCTTTCGTTTTGGGATAAGATTCTGAAACGGGTGGACTTCAAAATCCGTTCTGGCGAGGGAGTCGAAATTATTAAAAAGGGTGAAGACGGCATCTTCACCACCGTAACGCCCAAGGGCGAGTACCGCTCCAAGGCCGTCGTACTGGCCATCGGCCGCTCTGGCACCCCGCGGAAACTAGGCATCAAGGGGGAAGAGCTTCCCAAGGTTATGTACCGGCTGATCGAGACCGATCACTACATCAACAAGCAGGTTCTCGTTGTAGGCGGCGGCGACAGCGCGGTGGAAGCAGCCATGGGACTTGCCGAGCAGCGCGGAAATAAGGTTACACTCTCTTACCGGCAGGATCGCTTTAGCCGCATCAAGACACGCAACGCACAGCGGATTGAAGAATGCATCCAGAAGGGTAAGCTAACAGTGCTGTTTAATTCCAGTCCTGTCGAGATTAAGACTGCTAGCGTCGTGCTTGACGTACGCGGTAAATTACAGGAGATTCCAAACGATTATGTATGGGTTTTCGCCGGCGGCACACCTCCGAGTGCCTTCCTTCAAAAGATCGGAGTCGCACTCGGGGCCCACGACATGACCTTGGAGGCCGGGAATGAAGCAAAGGAAGCGGCTCTTTTAAAAAAGCAGCTCGTTGAAGTTGTGCAGTGAACTCTATAGGGAAAAGAAAGCTACCCAAGATCTTCGCTTGCTGATTGCTGAAGCAGTCGGCGGAGAGCGAAAAGGACAAGATCCTCATGAGATTTAAAATTGCTATCACCTTGGCCTTTTGTGTGGCGGTCCTCGCTGGATGCCAGCACCAGAAGCAAGACAATTCCTTCTCGAGCGGACAGGTCGCCCCACCCGTGGACTCTAGCCCGAACGCCGCTATTCGCACGGCCATTCAAGCGCACCTCGCCCACAACACAAACTTGAGAATGGACTCCTTCGAGATGGAACTTAAACAGGTCACTTTTGACGGTGACCATGCGCAAGCCCAAGTCGAGTTCCACGCCAAGAGCGGCGGGGGAACGATGCAACTGAACTACGCGTTAGCAAAGAAGGACGGCGTGTGGTCCGTGGTCGAATCGACTCCCGCTGGCAGCAATTTCTCCCACCCGGGAACCAACAAGTCGCAAGGAACTGGCGCACCCGGACAAATGGGAGGCGAATCAGATGTTTTCCAGGCACTGGATAAATTGCACGCCGGCGCGCCAACATCCACTGCGCCTCAAAGTCTCCCGCCCGGCCATCCGCCAGTAGCTGCTTCACCCAAAAACAAACAACCCTAAACTCATTCGTTCCCTGACCGCACATTCTCCTGCTTCAGTTGATTCGTAAACACCTTCTCGATCACTTGACTTGGATTAGTGGCATTTCGTTCCTACCTGAAATAAACTTTGGGTCGGTAGCCTCGGCTCGCTAGATCCTCCGCCAGCCCCTCCAACTTCCAGCAATCAATTCCGGCCGCCCGGTTCTGCCATGATGCGCCATGAGAATTTCATGAGAACGAAGGGGTACAACCCAGTCTTTCGAGACTGGGAAGAGGATACAGCCAGACACCTCTCCACCGTGGGTGGGAGGTTGGTAATTGCACAGCAGCCGCCGTGCGATTTCTTGACGGCGGGGCGAGCCTCCGTTAGCGTCGTAGGGTACGGAGTGCCTTCGCACTTCGGGTCTCGCAGCGTGCGCAGAACAACCAGTCCGGGAGAAGCTCGTGGCCAACGCCATCATCACCCTTACCACCGATTTCGGTACTGACGACCACCTGGTCGGAACCCTTAAGGGCGTCATCCTCAAAATCAATCCCGAAGTCACACTCGTCGACATCACTCATCACGTCACTCCCTTCGACCTCCTCGACGGCGCTCTGACCATCGGCGCCGCTTATTCTTATTTCCCCCCCAAAACAATTCACGTCGTCATCGTTGATCCCGGTGTGGGGACCGAACGCAGGCCCCTCCTCGTTAGCGGCCAAAATCAATATTTCATTGCTCCCGATAACGGAGTGCTTTCCGTAATTTATGAACGCGAACAGAGCAACGTGGTGGTAAGGCACGCCAATGCCGAGCACTACTACTTGCAGCCCCTCAGCAAGACCTTCCACGGACGCGATCTCTTCGCTCCCGTAGCGGCGTGGCTTTCCAAGGGATGGCAAACGGCGAGCATGGGAGAAGAGATCCAGGACTACAAACGCTTCGCGCTTCCCCGTCCCAAGACTGTGGACGAAGGGTCCAAAGGCGTCGTCCTGCGAATCGATCCGTTCGGGAACCTGGTGACGAATTTCCGCCTCGAAGACTTGCCCGGCGAGGCGCAGAACGGCGGCGGCCTCAAACTCCAGGTGGGAACCCACACGATCGACCGGCTTGTCGATACCTTCGCCAACGGCAAGCCTGGCGAACTCATTGCCTATATTGGTTCCAGCGGCTACCTCGAGATCGCCCTGAACAAGGGAAACGCCTCGCGGACATTGAGTATTGGCCGCGGAGCGCCCGTGGTTCTTGCCAAAGCGTAGTTCCCTTCTCGATCCTCAACCAGAGAACGAAGAATCCGGCTTCTGGAGCGCACCGCCTCTTAACGGCTTTGCTCCAGCGCCGACATTTGCGAACGTGTCCGCGGATCCAGCCAATCACGCCAGGCATCACCCAGGAGATTGAAGGCCAGCACTGCGGTCATCACCGCGAGCGCCGGAAATATCACCAGATGCGGGGCGTCAAAAAGATGGCTGCGCGCATCGTTCAACATCGAGCCCCAGCTCGGCACGGGAGCCAGCACCCCGAGTCCGAGAAAGCTGAGCGTTGATTCGGCCAGGATTGCTCCTGCCATGCCAATCGTCGCCTGAATCAGCACTGGTTGTAGAATATTCGGCAGCAGATGCCGCAGCATGATGCGCTGGCTGGAAGCGCCCAGCGATCGGGCGGCGAGTACGAATTCCAGCTCCTTCACCTTCAATACCTGCGCGCGGGCTAGCCGCGCGTAACCCGCCCATCCGGTAATGATTAAGGCGAGAATGACTTTTCCGATCCCCGGCCCGAAAAAGGCGGCAAACGCGATCGCCAGCAAAATCCCCGGGAACGACAGAAACGCGTTGATGAGCAGGAGATTTACGAAGCGATCGAACCACCCTCCGACGTAGCCTGCGAGGAGACCCAGCGCCAGTCCTGTGGTACCGCATCCCGTCACCACCGAAATCGCCACGAACAGCGATACCCGTGCGCCATAAATCGTCCGCGAAAGCGTGTCCCGTCCCAATTCGTCGGTGCCCATCCAGTGCTTGAGCGAAGGCGATTCCAACCGTGCCGGCAGGTTCTGCGCTGAAGGATTGACCGGAACTATCCATGGCGCGAAAAGCGCTGCCAGCACAAGCAGAAGTGCGGCAGCAAATCCAGCGCGGGCCACAAAACTTTGCCGCAGAAATTTGCGGAGTCCGGCCAGCAGGTTCATGACAACCTCACCCGAGGGTCAATCACGGCATAGAGAACGTCGGTGAGCAGATTCACGATCACATAGGAAACCGCGATCACCAGAATGCAGCCTTGCAACAACGGATAGTCTCGCGCGGATATCGCCTGAACGGTCAGTCGCCCTATTCCGGGCCACGAAAAAATCATTTCCGTGACGATGGTTCCGGCGAGCAGCGTTCCGAGCTGTAGTCCCAGTATTGTCACGATGGGGATTAGCGCGTTTCGGAAAGCGTGTCGGAATAGCACCGCCCATGTCGACAAGCCTTTGGCCCGCGCCGTGCGCACGTAGTCGCTGGATAGCTCCTCCAGCATCGAACTGCGCACCATACGCGTCAGGATCGCCGCCAGCGCTGCCCCCAACGTTGCAGCCGGCAGGATGTAATGGCTCGGCCCGCCACGCCCGGAGACCGGCAGCCAGCCCAATTCAATGGAGAACAAGAGGATGAGCACGGGACCGAGTGCGAAATTTGGCACCGCGAGTCCAAACAATGTAAATATACCTACGCCGCGATCGATCGGATGTCCCCGGCGGTACGCCGCAAGCACTCCCGCAGGGATGGCGATTCCCGCGCACACCAGAAGCGCCAGAAACGCCAGCGAAAGCGTCGCCGGATAGCGTTCGAAGATAATCTGCCGTACAGAGGAATGAAACGTGAGCGACTGCCCTAAGTCCCCGTGCGCCAGCCTCTCCAGATACCGGCCGTACTGCTTGTAAAGCGGTTGATCGAGCCCCAGCGCATGCCGCAACTCCACGATTTGTCCAGGGGCCGCTCCCTCCCCAAGCATCTGCTCGACCGGATCTCCAGGCACGATATGGATAAGCAGGAAAACAAGAGTCAGCACCAGCCACAGTGCCGGGAGCGTGAGCAGGAATCGCTTAAGAACATGGCGCGCCATTCGTCTGTTGGGTCTAGGAATCCGCCGCGGCGGTCTTTGTGCTCTTCGCTGGTTTCTCGCCGCTTGCGGTGGATTCCACTTCTCGCTCCTCTTCCAGCACCGGAAGTACGCGCTGTATTTTTACTCGTGCGACACGGCGCCCGTCCATCTCCACCACCGTGAACCGGAACTGTCCATATTCGAAACTCTCTCCGCCGCGCGGAATAAAACCGAGCTGGTCCAGCACGAAGCCACCGACCGTTGCGTACGCCGGATCTTCCGGCAGGGTGATGTTGTACTGCGCATCCAGATCCCGCACGTTCAACGCGGCATCAAATATCACGGCTCCGTCCGCGAGCGTCAGCGGCCTCTCGACCACGTCGAACTCGTCGTGAATTTCGCCAACCACCTGCTCCAGGATGTCTTCGATCGTCGCCAGCCCCAATATGCTCCCGAACTCATCCACCACCATCGCCATCCCGATGTGCCGCGCTCGCAGCTCCTGCAACAATTCGCCTGCAGGTTTCGTTTCCGGCACAATCAACACTTCCCGCAGCACTCTCCTCAAATCGAAAGCCGGTGGCGGCAGATTTTCTTCTATCCGCCGTTCGCGGTCGAGCAAAATCCAGAGCATATCCTTGATGTGCACGAACCCGAGGATATGATCGCCCGTGCCACGGTAGACCGGAATTCGCGAACGTTGCGATGTCGCGAAAACCCTCATTACCTCATTCAAGGACGCTTCCACCGGTAATGTATGCATGTCTGGGCGCGGCACCATAATCTCCCGCACCTGTACTTGCCCCAGCTCGATCGCGCTTACGATGAACTTTTCTTCCCCCGGAGCTAGCAGCCCTCTTTCGCGTGCCTGCTTGATTTGGATTTGCAGTTCCTCGGTCGAGTGTGCCATTCCGTAGCCTTGCGGCGACGAAACTCCCATGGCTCTTACGATGTACCCAGACATTCCGTCCAGCAGGTTGATGGCCCAACGAAACGTGCGCAGAAACCACTGGAACGGCAGCGCGACCAAAAGGGCCACGCGTTCTGCTCGCGCGAGGCTCACGGTCTTCGGCACTAGTTCCCCCAGCACCACGTGCATCGCGCTGAGCATCGCGAATGCACAAACCAAGGCCGCCGCGTGCGCGTAAAACACCGCACGCGTCCCTTGCGTTCCCTGCCATATCTGCTGCAGGGCGGATGCCAGCGTGGATTCGCCCAGCGCTCCAATGCCTAGGCTCGTCAGCGTCATACCCACTTGGACCCCTGATACGACGCTGTGCAAATCCCCGATCAGCCGCTCGACCACCCGGGCTCGCAAATCACCCTTGATCACCAGTTGTCGTACGCGCGAAAGCCGGACGGCCACCAGGGAATATTCCGCGGCCGCGAAAAAGCCGTTGAGAGCGACGAGCGCCAGCACTCCTATCAGACGCACCGCGAGCATGGTGTCTTAGGATTCCCCTAGCGGCATTGTAACAGTATGGAAGCGGCCCGCGGCTTGCGCGTGCTCTCTCTACACACGTGTAATGGTCACGAAAACTTCTTCACCGCTGAGCGCCAGTTTGACGCCCCCGTTCTGAGCCGGCCTCGCCTCCAGGCGCTCGGCGAGTAGCTCGTTGCGCAGAAACGCTTCGTGCGCATTGATCGCTTCCGCAATTCGCGGCGAAGCCGAATAGCTCACGGCTATCCGGTCGGAGATATCTAGGTTCAGTGCCTTCCGTTGATCCTGCAGCAACCGGTTAAAGTCTCGCGCCAGTCCTTCCTGCAGCAGCTCAGGAGTCAGCTTCGTATCCAGTGCCAGGAAAGTGTCTTGCTCCATACTGCACTTAAGATTCTCCGGGCCTTCAAAGCTGATGACGATTTCTTCCGGCGCAATATCGAACGTCTGATCCTCCAGCCGCAGCGCATAGGGACCGCCCTTCAGAACTTCGCTCACATCCGCCTTGTCCAGCGCTTCTCCGATCGCTTTCAAATACCTTCCTGCACGGGGCCCGATCTTTTTCGCGTCTGGCTTGAGCCGGATTTTTACCAGCGTCTTCTCGTCCTCGATCAAAACGAGCTGCTTCAGATTGGTCTCCTCCAGAATCTGCGCAGCGTAATCCGTGTTTCTCGAGCACGCGCCGGTCGGCCGCATCGCGCGGTCGCACGTACAGAGTGCTCAGCGGCTGGCGGATCTTCACCTTGCTCTGCGTGCGCAGCTCCAGCGCCAGATTCTTGATGCGGATCACCGCGTCGATGCTCTGCTCCAGCGTCCTCGTCGATCAACGCGGCGTTCGACCTGCGGATAGGGCGTCAAGTGCACGGACTCCGGCGCCGATGCATCCACCGCGCGAACCAGGTTCTGATAAATCTCCTCCGTCAAGAACGGCAGCGCCGGCGCCATCACCCGAGTAACCGTTGTCAGCACTTCATACAGTGTTTGATAAGCGTCGCGGTTCGCTCTTCCAGAAGCGCCGCCGCGATCGCCGCAAATACCAGTTCGAGAATTCTTCGTCGAATTCCTGGAACGCTTCGATCAACGCTGTAAGTGCTCGTAATTTTCGAACGCCTCGTGCGCCTCCCCCACCAGCCGCTGCAGCCGGCTGAGGACCCAGCGGTCCAATTCGTTCGTCACGGGAAGCGCTGCGTGCCGCCCGGCTTCCAGCCGTCGGCCCCCGCGTACATCACAAAAAAGCTGTAGCAATTCCAGAAGGTCAGCAGCTTGCGCCGCGCATCGCCGTCGATCGTCTGGCCCGCATTGCCGGCCGGATGCAGATCGGGAAAGTTGAGATTCTGCGCGGTCTTCTGCTCCGCGTAGATGTAGCGCATCACTTCGGCGCCCAGCACCTCCGCCGCCTCATCGAACGCGATCGAATTGCCCTTGGATTTGTGCATCTCCTCGCCGCGCGCATCGCGCACCAGCGCGTGGCCCAGCAGCGCCTTGAACGGCGCGCGGCCCGTCGATCATCGCGCTCATCGCCAGCATCGAATAGAACCAGTTGCGGAACTGGCCGGGAAAACTTTCCAGCACCAGGTCGGCCGGGAAACCATTTCTCCCAATACGCGCGGTCGGTGGAATACCCCATCGTGCTGAACGGGACGATGCCCGCATCCAGCCAGGGATTGCCGACGTCCTCGATGCGCGTCGCCATGCGCGCCGCACTTTTCGCAGCGGATCTTCACCGCGTCGACATACGGACGGTGCGGCGAATTGCCGTCGAACGTCTCCCATCCTTCCACGGCCTTTCGCCTGCAGCTCTTCGCGGCTGCCGATCACCATGAAATGCTCGCAATCGCCGCACACCCAGATGGGCAGCGCGAGCCCCCAGAATCGCTTCTTCGAGATCATCCAGTCGCTCATGTTGCGCAGCCAGTCCTGCTCGCGCGCTTCGCCTTCGGGCGGAATCCACTTGATGCCCGGCACCACGCTCTGGATGCGATCGCGCCAGTCCATGCGGATGAACCACTCGTCCACCGGACGGAACACCAGCTCCGCTTTGCAGCGCCAGCAGTGCGGATAAACGTGCGGATATTTTTCGCGTCGCCACCAGCAATCCCGTACGCCTTCAGCGCCGCCACGATCGTCGTCCGGCCACTTCGCTCGCGTTGCGTCCCGGTGAACGGACCGAAGCCCTCGAGGAAGATCGCGCTCTCATCCAGCGGCGCGATGAACGGGATGCCGTTCTCTTTGCCAAGCTCCTGGTCCTCCGCGCCGCATCCGGGCGCGATGTGGACCAGCCCCGTGCCTTCCGCCTCGCTGATCTCGTCCCACGCGATCACGCGATGCGCTTCGCCGCGGTCGCGTTTCCGCCGCCGGTTTCGCCGTAAGGAAAAACGCCGCCTGGAGTATTCTGCGCGGGCAACTCGTCGAACGGGCCGTGATACGTCAAGCCCGAGCAGTTCGCTGCCCGGCAACTCTTCGACCACTTCGACGCCCGCCGCTGCCCTTCAAAATCGTGCGGATCGAAGGCAGCTTGTGCGTCTCGTGCTTGCCTTCCACTTGCAGATCCTGCACGCGATCGTGCTCGAAGTTCCCCTTGGCGACGTAGTAGAACCAGTCGCCATGCTTCACCTTGAGATACGTCATCTCCGGATTGACCGCCACCGCGACGTTCGACGTCAGCGTCCAGGGCGTCGTGGTCCAGACCAGCAGCGCGGTCTCGCTCCTGGCCGCTGAATCGGGAATCGGACGAACACCGAAGTGTGCGTGGTGATGCGCCGGCCTTCCGCCACTTCCATCTGCGAAAGTCCCGTGCCGCAGCGCCCGCACCACGGCATCACGTCGTGGCCGCGATAAATGAACCCTTCGGTGTGGCACTTCTTCAGGAACGACCAGATGGTGTAATTGTTCTCGTCGGAAAAGGTGAAGTAGCTGCCGCCGTATTCGAGCGAGCCCAAGCTTGCGGATGATCTCGCTCGCGCGCGCCGTCTCCGTATGCCCGCTCGGCAGCTTCACGGTGATCACGCGGTCGCCGTCTTCCAGCGCGTCGCGCAGCTCGATCAGCAGCTTGCGGGTCGTCCCAGTCGCACCAATACCCCAGGCGAATCGACTGCTCCGTCTGCCGCGCCGCATACGTCAGCACGCGCTCCTTGCAGGCGCGCACGAAATTCTCGATGCCGAAATCGCGGATCTCGCGCTTGGTCTGCAGTCCCAAGCTCTTCTCCACCTCCACCTCCACCCACAGTCCCTGGCAATCGAACCCGTTCTGATAGCGCAATGCGCTGCCCGTTCATGGCGTGGTAGCGCTGGTACATGTCCTTAAGCGAGCGTCCCCAGGCGTGGTGCACGCCCATGGGATTGTTGGCCGTAATCGGCCCGTCGAGGAACGACCATCGTGGCCGCCTTGGCCGTTTGCTCGCGCAACTTCTGGAAAGATCCGGCTGCTCCTCCCAGAAGCGCAGAATCTCGCGCTCCATGGCAGGAAAATCGGGCACTCGTCGGCACTGGTCTATACATGTTCATGGGCAATATCCTGTTAGATTATCACAGCCGCCAAGCGCGGCCGCCGGTTGCGCAGTGCGAGACTCTCCACTAAACTCAGGCTTTACTTCCAGTGGCCCGGAGACTGCTTGCGGACCATCCTTCGTGTACTACTCTGGACTTTGGCGATTCTTGTCGTTGCCGCGGGCGCTCTGGCGTGGTGGTTCATTTACCGCCCGCTTCCTCAGCTCGACGGCTCCATTTCCCTTCCCGGCCTGAAAAAACAAGTCACCGCCGAGCGCGACGCCTGGGGTGTCCCCTACATTCGCGCTTCTTCCCTCGAAGATGCCGTCGAGGCCCAAGGGTACGTCATGGCGCAGGACCGCCTCTGGCAACTCGATTTGATGCGCCGTGCCTCCCGCGGCCAGCTCTCTGAGATTGTCGGTCCCCTTGCTCTCAAGTCCGACCGCCAATTCCGCACCTACGGTTTTTCTCGCGCCGCCGATCGCGACTTCGCCTCCATGGATAAGGACTCCCGCGCCTTGATGCAAGCCTACGCCCGCGGTGTGAATCTCTTTATCGACCAGCATAAACATGACTTGCCGCTCGAATTCTCGCTTCTCAATTACAAGCCCCAGCCTTGGCAACCAACGGATTCCCTCGTCATCGCCGGCTATATGTACCAAACGCTGACCAACACCTGGGAGCGCGAGCTTGACCGCGCCAAAGTCGAAGCTCGTGTCGGCGAAGACCGCTCAAAAGATCTTTTTGCCGAAGACTCGACGATGGACCATTTCGTCGTCGGCGATCCGCGTGTGCCTGGCGACGGCTCAAAAGCCCCCCTCGCGCTTCCCCGTAATGGGAACGAAGACGACGGCCGCACCGCCGACACCGTTCTGAAAGCTGCGCAGTTTGGCACCGCCCTCGGCCCCAACCCGGAAGCCTTCCCGGATATCACTTCCGCGCTCTGGCCTTCCATCCGCGGCTACTTGCAAGAAACACAAAGCCAAATTCGCCAGGGCCTCGGCAGCAACAACTGGGTCGTCAGCGGCGATCACACCGCAACTGGAAAACCTCTTCTCGCGAATGATACTCATCTCGAACTCTCCATTCCCCCCATCTGGTACGAAATTCATCTCGCCTCGCCCGGCTACAACGCCGCCGGATTCACTCTGCCCGGCGCTCCGCTCGTCGTCATCGGTCACAATGACCGCATCGCCTGGGGCTTCACAAACAACGGCGCCGACGTCCAGGATCTTTACATCGAAACTTTCAATCCCGATGCGCCCGACGAATATCGCGTGAACGGCGCGTGGGTCAAAGCGCAAACTTTTGACGAAGTGATTCACGTCAAGGGTCAACCCGACGAACACCTCAACGTCGTCGTCACTCGCCACGGCCCTGTCGTCCGCCGCGAACAAAACAGAGCTTACGCTCTTCGCTGGACTGCCCTCGAACCGGGTGGGCTCGCCAATACGTACAACTGGCTCTCAATGGCCCGCAATTGGCAGGACTTCTGCCAAATCCTGAAAAACGTTTGGGGCCCGGCGCAAAATGCCGTCTATGCCGACGTCGACGGCAACATCGGATACGTTATGGCTGCCCGCGTCCCCATTCGAAAGAAAGGCCACGGCGAAGTTCCCGTCCCCGGCGATACCGACGATTACGAGTGGACCGGTTACATCCCCTTCGACCAGCTTCCGCGAGTTCTGAATCCCGAGAGCGGCTTCATCGGCACTGCCAATGCCCGTGTCGTCGGCCCCGATTCCAAACCATATTTGACCGATCGTTGGGAAGAACCTTATCGCATCGCGCGCATCTACGATCTCCTCCACGATAAGACCGGCCTGCGCCCCATCGATATGTTGAAAGTCGAAACGGACACCTATAGCTATCCGCACGTTTTTCTGGCGGACCAGCTCCTGTCTGCCGCGAAAATCTCGCCGCCGAAAGATCCTCGCGCAAGGAAGCTTGTCGAGGATTTGAAAGACTGGAATGGTATGGCCGATGCGGATTCTCCTCTCGTATCCTTCCTCGAAATGGCGCGCCGCGCCTCCTTGCATCTGGTCCTCCAGCCTTACCTCGGAAACGACACCAACCTTTATGAGTGGCGCAGCAACGTTTTCCTCCAAAAAGTTCTGACAGACCGCCCGGCGAAGTGGCTGCCCCCAGACTATAAAAATTACGACGAATTGCTCGCCGCTGCCGCCGACCTCTCCGTCTCCATGCTCGCGCAACAGTCGAAGAGCCCGCGCATCCGAGACTGGGATTGGGAGCGATTCGATTCTCTGGATATGCTGCATCCGCTCGGCCGCCAGGGCTTTCTCAAGCGCTTCCTCAGCATCACCGGCAAACCTCAATCCGGCACCGCTTACAGTGTCCGCGCCGCGACCACGCACCACGGCCCCTCCATGCGCTTCATCGCCAATCTTGCCGACTGGGATAACTCCATCCTTCTGATTCCCGCGGGCGAATCCGGGCAACTTGGCAGTGGTCACTATACCGATCAATTTTCCTATTGGTACGAAGGCAAACCCATCGTCATGCCGTTTAGCGATTTCGCCGAAACCAAAGCCCGCAAACACTCGCTTACCTTCAAGCCATCCCAGTAATGCGAAGGTATGCCGTCTCGATATGCCTGAACTGCCGGAAGTAGAAGCAATCGCGCGGACTCTGCGGCCACTCGTCGAACGCCGTCGAATCCGCTGCGTTCATGTCCTTCATGCCATTGCCGCTAACCCACGAGGCCCGGCTCATCTCGCACGAATGGCGCAGGGCAAACGAATTCGCTCCCTGCAGAGAAAGGGCAAATATCTCTGGCTCGACCTGGCCCGCGGAATAATTACGCTCCACTTCAAGCTCGATGGCCGCCTTCTTTGGTTTTCCACCGTAACGAAAATGTTTGCCGCCGCCAACCAGCCCGGCTCAGGCGTCCATGTCGATGTTGCCTTCGAATTGGACCGTGGCGTTCTCGGTTTTGCCGACCCTCGCCATTTCGGCCGAGTTCAAGCCTGGGAATCGGAAGGGGCCTGTCCCGCTCTCGCCAGTTTGGGTCTGGATGCCATTTCCCGCGATTTCACCGCCGCCCGATTCGCCGAGTTCCTGGCTTCTTCGAAGCGTCCCCTCAAGGATTTTCTGCTCGACCAAACTCGTGTCTCCGGCGTCGGCAATATCTACTCCTGCGAATCGCTCTGGCACGCCCGCCTCAACCCGCGCCGCCCCGCGAATTCCCTGAGCGCCGTCGAAGCTCGCCGCCTCCACAAAGCGATTGTTTCCGTTCTCGCGCGTGCCTTAGAATGCTGTCTGCACCCGGCGCCGGATTTTCGCGACCCCGAGTGGTGGTTCCAGGGCCTGGAAACAATTCTTCGCGTCTACGATCGAGAAGGAAAAGCTTGCCGCCGCTGTGGAAATGAAATCAAACGCGTCGCGCAAGCTGGCCGTTCAACGTACTTTTGTGCGCACTGTCAAATATAGAATCCGAGGTCACTGGTCTGTCCCGTGAATCAACCTGCCCCCAAGAAGCCCGAGCCGCCTAAAAAGCCGGATTTTGAGCGCTCTCTCGCTCGCCTTGAAGAAGTCGTCCGCCGGCTTGAAAGCCCGCAACTTTCACTCGACGATGCCATGAAGCTCTTCGAGGAGGGCGTTGCGCTTTCCCGCGAATGTCAAAAACAGCTCGAAGAAGCCGAAGGTCGCGTCGAAATCCTTCTGAAAAAGGCCGACGGCAAGCTTGCTGCCGAACCCTTCGACCCCGAAGGCGAGAGCGAATCGTGATCGTCTTATCCGAATGTCCGGCCCTCACGTGACCATGCCGCTCCCGCTTTTCTTTGAGGAAGACCGCGTCGCGGTCGACGCATCGCTCGACCGTCTAATGCCCCCTGCCACCGCCCAGCCGCCGTCCATTCACCAGGCCATGCGCTACAGCGTCTTCGCCGGCGGTAAGCGCATCCGCCCGATTTTGTGTCTCGAAACCGCTCGCATCTTCGATCCAAACGTCTCTCCGGCGCATTACCCCGCTTGCGCCATCGAATTCATTCACACCTACTCGCTCATCCACGATGACCTCCCAGCGCTCGATAACGACGATCTCCGCCGCGGCAAGCCTACCTGCCACAAAAAATTCGGCGAAGCCGCCGCTATTCTCGCTGGTGACGCCCTTCTCACCCTCGCGTTTGAAACCATCGCCGCCGCACCGGTCGATGCTGCTCGCCGCGTCGCCATTCTCGCTGAAATCTCCGCCGCCGCCGGCACCATCAACGGCATGGTTGGCGGTCAGGTCGCCGACCTCGAAGCCGAAGGCAAGCGCATCGAGCCGGAAATGCTCGAATACATCCATCGCTCCAAAACTGCCGCTCTCCTTCGCGCGTCCATCGCTTCCGGCGCGCTCTGCGCTGGAGCTTCCCCCGAAGATGTTGCCCGGCTGCGCAATTTCGGCGAATCTATCGGTCTGCTCTTTCAAGTCACCGATGACATTCTTGATGTCGAAGAATCCTCCGCCGCCCTCGGCAAAACCGCCGGCAAAGACGCGGCTCAGCAAAAAGCGACCTATCCCGCCGTTTATGGGCTCGAACGCTCCCACCAGATCGCCAATGAGCTTGCGGCAAAAGCCACCCGCGAGCTTGTGCCGTACGCTGACCGCGCCGGCAGACTCCGCGAAATCGCGAATTACCTCGTTCAGCGCCGCGCTTGACCTGTGTACGTAACATGAAATCCAAAGCTAGTCGCAAACGCCTCGACATCCTTCTCGTCGAGCAAGGCCTCGCTGGCTCGCCGCAAGAAGCGCAAGCGTCTATTCTTGCCGGCGAAGTCTTCGTGAACGGCCTGGCTGTTCAGAAAGCCGGAACGCCCGTTCCAATTGATGCGCAAATCGAGCTAAGAAGCCGCCGCCTGAAATATGCCAGCCGCGGTGGCTTGAAACTCGA
The DNA here is from genome assembly GCA_963824515.1 of uncultured Acidobacteriota bacterium. Taxonomy (GTDB): domain Bacteria; phylum Acidobacteriota; class Terriglobia; order Acidiferrales; family UBA7541; genus Acidiferrum. Next base: position 127,115 of record CAWGPN010000001.1, on the reverse strand, counting down.
AGGCGCTCTCCAGGACTTCTCCATCAACCCCGCCGGCCTGGTGTGTCTTGATATTGGTGCCTCCCACGGCGGCTTCACCGATTGCCTCCTCCAGCACGGCGCCGCACGCGTCTATTCCGTCGACGTCAATGTCGCCCAGCTCGATTGGAATCTTCAGAAAAATCCCCGAGTTACCGCCATCCAACGCAACGCTCGTGATTTGAGCCGCGAGGATCTGCCCGAACCGGTGGAACTCGTTGTTGCCGATGTCTCCTTCATTTCTGTTTGCAAAGTCCTGGCTCCTGCGTCCCTCTGCGCCAAACCCAACGCCTACTTTCTGATTCTCATCAAACCCCAATTCGAACTGCCCCGCGAAGACGTTGGCCCCGGCGGTATCGTTGCCGATGTCCGCTTGCAGGAAAAGTCTATCGCCGCCGTTCAAAAGTGCGCCGAGACCTCGGGCCTGCTCTGCGGCAATGTCCTCCCCAGCCGCTTGACTGGCGCGGAAGGCAATCAGGAGTTTTTTCTACACGCTCGCAAACCACTCCTGAAGTAGAATCGCTCAAGGTTATGCAGACCTCTCCTATCTTCCATACCATCGGCGTCATTTCACGCCCTCGCCGCTCCAATCTTTCTACCGTCGTTCCGCCTCTCCTCCGCTGGCTAGAAACCCGCGGTCTTCGCGTCCTCTACGATGAGGTCACTGCTTCTGCATTGTCCGAACCCTCGAACGGCGAAACTCGCGAGCATCTCGCCGACCAGTCGGACATCCTTCTGGTTCTGGGCGGAGACGGCACGCTCCTCGCGGCTGCCCGCGTCGCCGCTTCTCGTGGCATTCCTATTCTTCCCGTCAACATGGGCAGTCTCGGCTTTCTCACCAGTTTCACTGTCGAAGAACTCTACCCTGCTCTCGAGGAGACCCTCGCCGGACGCTCCTCCATGAGCGAGCGCGTCATGCTCCAGGTCGAGCTCGTACGCGCCGAATCCGTCGTCGATCTCCAACACGTTCTCAACGATGCGGTCGTTAACAAAAGCGCTCTGGCACGTATGATCGAACTAGAATTGTTCATCGACGACGATTTCGTCTGCCGTTACCGTGCCGACGGCCTTGTCGTCTCTACACCTACTGGCTCCACTGCCTATTCCCTTTCCGCCGGTGGGCCCATCGTTCACCCTTCTGTCGAAGCCTTTGTCATCACCCCCATCTGCCCGCACACCCTTACCGACCGCCCTGTCGTCGTCCGCGATTCCTCCCGTATCGACGTAAAGCTCGCGGGCGACGCCGAATCCGTTTACTTGACCCTCGACGGACAGCAAGGCATCCCCATGCAGTCCGAGGACCGCATTCGCATCACTCGTTCCCCGCAATGTCTCAAACTTATCCAGCCTCCGCGCAAGTCCTATTTCGATATTCTCCGCAGCAAACTCAAATGGGGCGAAGTGTAGTTTTAGCGTTTCACAAGTCCCTTCACTGTTTCAGGAAATACAAATAGAACGTCAACGGGGAGCGAAATGATCCGTGGCCGACAACGCGGACTCTTAGAAAAGTTCGTAATGGGGCCAACTCAGTTGTGAACCCCGCCAATCAAGTGTTGCAGAAGTTCCACCATGGCCTCCGTTTTACGCCTGCTCTTCTCGCGCTACTGGAAATTTTTGTCCCTGTAAGTGTCCCTGCCGCCCATCACTGTGAGCAGGACCTTCGTCTTCAAGATTTCTTGCGGCCGAATCGTAAGGATATCCTTGGACAACACCACGAAGTCCGCCAACTTCCCCGGCGTCAGCGTTCCTCGTACATCCTCATCAAAACTCGCGTACGCCCCATCCCTCGTAAAGTGCCGTAGAGCAGCCTGAATGGAAATGCGCCCCGCGGGATTCCAGCCTCCCGGAGGTGTGCCTTCCGGAGTCATTCGGGTCACCGCGCAATACATCGCTGGTAGCGGCGCAAACGAAAACACTCCCCAATCACTACCAAACGCCTGCACCGCTCCTGCATCATCAAAGATCTTGAAGGAATCCGCGTGTGAAGCTCGTTCCGGGCCAAGCAGCACGGCGAAATTCTTCAGCGTCGTGGCATCAGGATTCGCAAACATCGCTTGCGTCGACGCAATTACGCCTAACTGCTTGAAGCGCGGCAAGTCGGATAGCAAAGGGACTTCCACATGCTCCACGCGGTGCCGGCGCCCCGTGGTTCCATTTGTCTTGGCGGCATACTCAAAGGCGTCCAGCGCCATATGGATGGCTTTATCTCCGATTGCATGCAACAAAACCTGAAATCCTTCCTTGTCGTAGAGAGCTACTGTCTTGTTCAGGTCCTCTTGATCCCAGAACGGGATTCCAGTGCCGCCTCCTACGTACGGATCGAACATCGCCGCCGTTCTCGCATCGACTGTTCCATCCAGAAATCCTTTGACAGCCCCAAACTTCAACATCGGCCCGGTAAATGTCTCTCGCAGCTCTCTGTATCGGGCCAGATCCCCATCGGTGAGAGGCTTTTCCAGCTTGTGATTTCGGGGAAAGCCCCCTTCTTTTGGCAGAATGAGTGGAGCGAAACGAAATCTCAGCTTCAAGGATCCTGCGCTGGCCGCCCGTTCGTACAGGGGAAGATCGTCTAGGTTTGTCGCCGCATCTTGTACGGACGTCAGACCGGCTGCTGCCGCTTCATTCATGTGCTGAATCAAGGCTTGATAGCGTTCATCCGCTGATTCGGGTGGAATATGGCTGCGAATCAGCCTCTGCGCCGCTTCTTTGAATTCTCCGGTGGGCTCTCCGTTGGCGTCTTTCATGATGTGCCCGTTCGGTGGGTCGGAGGTGGTGCGGCTAATCCCGGCGACTTCGAGGGCCTTGGAGTTGGCCAGGCCCATGTGTCCGTCGCGCTCGCTCACATAGACGGGTCGATCGGAAATCACCGCGTCGATGTATTTCTTGTCGACGGTTTCATTTGGAAATGCCGAGTAGCCCCATCCATCCCCAATTATCCAGGGAAGCTTGGGGTGAGCTTTGGCAAAATCGGCGAGTCGCTGCTGAAACTCCTTCAAAGTTTCTGTTCCGTGCAAATCCACTTCATTGACGGACTTTCCTGGAAAATGGAGATGGGAATCCTGAAACCCGGGAACAACAAGGCGGCCCTGCAGATCGACGATTGCTGTGTCCGCTGCGGCGAGCGCGCGTACCTCCTCATTCGAGCCGACAGCCAGGATTTTGTCTCCGCTAATAGCCAGGGCTTGCGCTTGCGGCCGGGCGGCGTCTTCTGTCCAAATCTTGCCGTTCACGAAGATCCGGTCGGCATGCTGCGGCGGCGTCTGCGCCGCAGTGCAAATGATAGTCAAACCTAAAACAAGAAACAAACCGAGCAATTTAGTGCGCATACATTCCCCCCCCCGAAACTTTTGCACCAGTTCGCCACCTTTAGATCGGCTTGCCGCCGTAGCGTCCCGCGGCCTCGAACAGCGATAGCACATTCGTCATGCTGAACAACTCCAGAATCTGCTTGCTCGCGTTCACCACTTCCAGCCTGCAGCCCCGCGTCCGCGCCGAAACGTGGAGCGTCACCACCGCTCCCAGTCCCGAACTATCCATCATCGGCACTTCCTTTAAGTCCAGCACGATGCGCCCTTTGCTCCCGCACGCTTCGCGCATCGCTTCCTTCAGCAGTGGCACATTCTCGCTCGTCAGCCGCCCGAAGCATTCCACCACCCAGCAATCCTCCACCTCGCTCCGTTGCACGCGAAATCCCCGCGTCGAACTCGTTCCATCATTTCCGGGCATTCTATCCCTCCGCGGGCACACCACTCTCTCCTTGCGTGCTACGCGTTGTACCTCATTTGTCCCCATTTGCACAGTCACGCGATGCTATCGATGGTAAATTTGAATTGGCTCGGGCAAGTTACGGCGGTACTAGGACCAACGTGTCTGGTTACGGCGTTTCCAGGTGACCTGGAGCACTGCATTCAAATCACCTCCATGCCAAATATGACGCTTGGTGTTGCTGCCCGAATGATAGGAGGCCTGCATGATCGAAACACTTACGGGATTTCCACCAAAGGTCCTCGCTTTTGCCTGTAAGGGACATGTCACGAAACACGATTACGAAACTGTGCTGATTCCCGCCGTGGAAAAAGCACTAAAAGAACAGGGCAAGGTCCGCCTTTATTATCGGACCGACCCCGACTTTTCGGGAATTGCACCCGGCGCCATGTGGGACGATTTTAAGGTCGGGGTGGAGCATCTCTTCCGCTGGGAGCGCTTCGCCATCGTTTCCGATATTGATTGGATTCGGTACACGCTTCGAGCCTTTGGTTTTCTAATTCCTGGTATGGTTAAATTTTTCCACTTAAGTGAAGAAGCAAAAGCGCGGGAGTGGATTCTAGAGGATATGGCGCATTGAGGCCGCTTGCTCGGAAGCAAGCGGCACACGCGAACTCCCGGCGTCTGCACGGATCCGGGAAAGTCGTTTATTAGTACCAATCTTCCAAGGTTCTCGACAATACGACGGGCGATTACCAACCCATTTGGCGCATCCGCTCTAGGATGAGCTCGCTATAATGATTCATGCGATCGGGCCGTCGCTTCAGGGGCAACGGCAGAATTGCGGCGAGTCGGGCCGCCTGTTCTCGGCCGACATTCCGGGCCGAGATTCGGTAGTAGTAGCGACACGCCGACTCCGCGCCATAAACACCAGGGCCCCATTCGACCACATTGAGGTAGAGCTCCAGAATGCGCTTCTTGCCAAGGACCAATTCGGTCACCGGGACAAGCGTGAATTCGGCGACTTTGCGGAGGATCGAGCGGCCGGTTCCGAAGAACAGGTTTTTTACCAGTTGCTGCGTGAGGGTGGACCCTCCGCGAATCCGACCCCCATCCACATCTCCTTCAGCAGCGATTTCCATCGCGTGCCAATCGAATCCATGATGCTGGTAGAAGCGCGCGTCTTCCGCGGCGATGACGGCATGCTGGAAGTCGGGCGAAATTTGGCTCAGCGGAACGAATTTGTATCGTTCGTGGTATGGCGTGTGGTGAATCCAAGCCTGCAAGTGGCGCTCCATATGCACCACGGTGGTCGGTGGATTGATCCACCGGGCAGCCACAAGCATCAGCACTCCAAGCGACCAAAGCAGCGCCGCTCCGATTAGAAACCATCGAGCAAAGGATCGGAGAAAGCCTTTCCGAAGCGGCGTCTTGGGGGGTGCCTCTGGATTTTCAGTCACACTTCAGAATAATCGTTTGGGCCAGATTGACATAGCATCTGATTCGTCGCGTTCCCGGACATGTGGAAAATGTCATTCAGTGTACCTGCATTTACACCACGGACGATTTTTGGCCTCCTCCTGTAACGACTTTGTGCCCAACGCGAGGTTTCGGGAATTGTCACGGTGGGATATGTTCGGGCGCCCGGTTAGGGGCGGAAGCGCGGTCTCCGGTCAGAATCCACGGCTCACGACTCGATTTCTGATAGACTCCTCGGCAATGAAAATATTCTTCCCTTCAATCGCCCTTCCCGTTGTCGCCTTGTTGCTTTATTTCTTACTGCCTGGCGTCAAAGAGCGCCCGTGGACTGCTTTGCGAATCTCGGGTGTTATCTTCGCGCTTCTCGGATACCTCCTCGCCACCGTCGCACGCGTACAGTTAGGCGATTCGTTTACGGTTCGGCCGCAGGCGAGGGAACTCGTTACTCAAGGTTTCTACGCACGAATTCGCAATCCGATGTACGTCTTCCTCGACCTCATGGTCTTCGGACTAATTCTTGTTTTTCAAGCGTATTGGCTCCTTGTTGCCCTGGCGGTATTGGTGGTGATCCAGGCTATGCAGTCCCGGCGCGAAGCCAAAGTGTTGGAAGAAAAATTCGGGCAACGCTATCTGGAGTATCGCAACGAAACTTGGTTCTGAGTGTTTCGCTGGGATGGCGGTGAGCGGCCGCGGCTTGGCGACCTGCCTCGCGATGTTCTTTCACGCAAGCAGAAAACCGACGAGCGCGATGCCGCCCTGAGGTCGCTACGACCACGGGCCTAGCCTCGGTCGCGGTCCCAGATATCGGAACTGTGGTCACTAGTATCGATTATTACGACACCGTAGTCCCATTTACATTTCGAGTGCGATTCGTTACCGTGGTGTTGCCCACCAGTTTTCCCTCCAGCCCTTGTGTCACGAGTGTCGCGTCCCACCAGGAGCTGATCATGCCTACGAAGCCTCGCCGCAAGAAATCACTGGACGCGCCGCAACATCCGATCCGTGTGGTTCCCTTGTATCGCCCCGAAGCCCCAGCCGCTATTGCTGCTGCGCCTCATCTCACTTATCGGAACGGCCCGCTCATCACTACTGCCCAGGTTTTTACTGTCTTCTGGGGCTCCGCTTGGCAGCAAGCTTCAAACAGTGGTCTTCTCAAGCAAATCAATCAGTTCTTCGACTACATTTTGACCAGCCAGCTCATCGACCAACTGGGTGAATACAGTGTCCCCGGGCAGGCCATCGGACACGGCTCCCGCATTGGCACGACCGTCATGACTTCCACGGATCCCGGCGGGTCCGTGCAGGACACCGACATCCAGCAATTGCTTCAGCGGGAGATCGACAGCGGCACTCTACCTGCCACCAACCCCGCCTCTCTTTATTTCGTCTTTCTGCCCGACGGCGTGCAGGTTGTCCAAGGGAACAGCGCCTCGTGCCAGTCTTTCTGCGGCTATCACGACTCGTTCGGCAACAACGTCTACTACGCAGTTATGCCCTATCCTGGCTGTTCCGGTTGCACGGGCGGCCTGGCTGTTTTCGATGCCATTACATCGACGACCTCGCACGAACTGTGCGAATCGATCACTGACCCCATTCCCGGCCGGGGCTGGTACGACGACAATAACGGTGAAATCGGTGACATCTGTGCTTGGAAAACCCGTAGGCTTGGCAACTACACCATCCAGCTCGAATGGTCCAACCAAGCTGGCTCGTGCATCTAGAAAGTCAGTGCGCATCGCAATATTTCCGGACTCGCTTCCACTTGACCAGTTGAGCCCGCACGATTGATCTGGATTGAATTCCAGCCTCAGTACAAATCTAGAAATCCGGCGCCTCCGAGTCCCCAAGTTTCGACGGACTCGATCAACGTCGCGGTTAACCGTGCGTTTAGATTTCCTCCACGATAATTGGGCTGCCAGGGTCTCGTCCTTCAACCGACGGTGTTACGTTAAAGAGGAGGTATTCATGAAAACTTTACGAACAACGATCATCGGAATGTTGGCCTGCCTGGTTTCTGCCGGAATAGGTTCAGCCAGTGAAAGAAAGATCAAAAGGTCAGACTTGCCGCCGGCGGTTGAAAAAACAGTAGCTGAGGGCAGTAAGGGCGCGACGATTAAAGGATTCACCGAAGAAACGGAGAAAGGCAAGGCGAGTTACGAGGTCGCAATGGTCGTGGATGGACACACCAAAGATGTGGAAATGAATCCGGCCGGAGCAATCGTCGAGATAAAGGAGGGAGTCGCGTTCGACTTGCTCTCCCTTGAAGTGAAAGCTGGACTCACGGCAAAAGCAGCCGGGGGAAAGATCCTCAAGGTGGAATCCCTGACCAAGAACGGAAAGCTTGTCGCCTACGAGGCCGATGTGAAAACTGCCACCAAGCGGCGGGAGATTCAAGTCGGTCCGGACGGCAAACCACTCAAGCACGAAGAATGACGTCAATGAGAATAACGAGTGGCGCTGGCGCTAATTCAGCAGCGGACCAAGGTTCGGCATAGCCATGGCAATCGGCACTCTTTACCTCGAGGAACTCAAAGCTACGATGCGCGGCCGTTTCGCGTGGCTCGGAGCCGGCGTCATCTTGCTCGCCGTCGGTTGCGTGGCCACCGTGGGCACTCAGGATACCTGGCTCGACGGCTACGGCATCATCGCGTACTTCCTTGTCCCGCTGGCCTTCATTCCGCTCTCAGCCGTGTTCCTTGCCAGTCCGCGGGCCAATCGCTTCGTCGAGAGCGTGTTCACCGCCTCGGTCGAGCGCCGTGACTGGCTGGCGGCCAAGATCCTGGTCCTCGTCACGCTAGCCGCTGCCTACTATGTCGCGCTCCTGCCCATGATGCTCGTGTATACGCATCACGTAGGCATACCACTGCTGCTGCGGAAACTCCTGATCTGGGCCCCCTGTCTGCTCGTCGTGAGCATTGCGCTGGGTGTACTCATTGGCGTGCTCTTCATTGGTCAAAGCATCGCGGCCCCTGCTGCGACCGGCATGGGCGTCCTCCTCGCCTATGCGGGATTCGTGCCGCTTCAGGAACTCTTGGTAGCGCGCGGGAACGGTGCGACGCACACCGGCCACCTCACGCTGACCAGTCCCGCCGTACTCCTTAGTCATGCTCACGCAGTCCGAGTGCGCCGAACCCGCCGGCCTTCATTTTCGTACGGCCGAAAATAGAACATAGCGGGATTCCCATAAATTCAACAAAGTGGCAGCCAATCTTCCGCTCGCAGTCTGCTTAGAGCACGATGGTTTCAAGATGGTACGATAGCTTTCGCATCCCATGACCACCCACGTCCCAGTCCTCGTCGTCGGCGCCGGAATCTCCGGCCTGGTTTGCGCCCACGCGCTCCGCAAATCCGGCATCGACGCTCACATCGTCGAATCCTCGCCCCGCTCCGGCGGCCTGATTCGCTCCGAGCGCCGCGACGGCTATCTTCTCGAACTTGGCCCGCAAAGTTTCACCGGCACTCCGCAGATCCTTGAACTCTGCCGCGGCCTCGAGATTGAAAATGAATTAGTCGAAGCCCCTCCGCGCGCCCCAAGATTCCTCCTTCTCGAAGGCCAACTCAGACAAGCGCCTCTCAGCCCGCTCGTCTTCTTCACCTCTTCCCTCTTCAGCGCCGGCACAAAGTGGAGCATCCTCCGCGATCTCTTCGGCCGCACCACTCCTCCCGACTCGGACGAATCCATCGCCGCTTTCGTCCGCCGCAAATTCTCTTCCGAGCTACTCGACAAACTCGTCGGCCCTTTCGTCTCCGGCATCTACGCAGGCGACCCGGAAAAGCTTAGCCTCCGTGCCTCCTTTCCCCAACTCTACGAAGCCGAGCGATCCTCCGGCAGCATCATCCGGGGCATGCTGCGCGCCCCAAAATCCGCCAAATCCACAGACGGACCGAAAAAGCGCCCGACCCTCCAATCATTTAAAGATGGAAACGAAACTCTCGTGAACGCCCTCACCGCCAGTCTCGGCCCCGCTCTCCGCACCGAACTTTCCGCGACCGGCATTCGCCGTACTGCTACGGCTTCCTCCGAGCATTACGAAATCATGCTGTCCGTAAACGGAAATACGGAACAGATCATCGCGGAAAATCTGGTCCTCGCCACGCCGACGCGTGCCGCCGCGAATTTGCTTCATGGCATCCGCTCGGAAATCGTATCTCTTCTCACTACCGTCGAGTACGCCCCCGTCGCCGTCGTCTCCCTCGGCTATCGAAAATCGGACATTGCTCGCTCGATGGAGGGATTCGGCTTTCTCATTCCTCGTTCCGAGAAACTTAGAACTCTCGGGACGGTCTGGAATTCCTCGCTCTTCCCCGACCGCGCCCCCGTCGGCTGCGCCTTGCTCACCAGCTTCGTCGGCGGCGCAACGGACCCGCAAGCTGTCACACTTCCCTCGGAAGATCTCGCCACCCTCGTCCATAAGGAAATCTCTCCGTTCCTCCAAATCCGTCAATCTCCGGCTTTCACGAACGTCCAGATTTATCCCCGCGCTCTTCCTCAATACAATTTGGGACATTCAGAGCTATTGGCTTCGCTTCAAAGCTTCAGGACTGCGCTTCCGGGCCTCTGGCTGGTCGGAAATTACCTCCGCGGTCCAGCCATCGGCGCCTGTATTGAGCAAGCTCTTGCCGTCGCAAACGATATTCGCAGCCGGACGTTGGTTTGACGCATCTGTGCCGGGGCAACTACATCCGTTTTGACGTGCCTATCGTATAGTCTTCTAGGAGAGGAAGAAGCCGACTCTCGTGTTTCTGGCGGCTTTCACATCTAGCGGTCCCCGCGAAGTGTCGCCAGACGCGACGCTTTTGTCTCGCCTTCTTCAAAAAGACGTGGACGCCTTTGAACAGCTCTACGACCGCCACTCGCGCCTAGTCTATGGCTTGGTCCTGCGCATCGTGCAGCAAGCCTCGACCTCCGAAGAAGTCGTTCAGGACGTCTTCCTTCAACTCTGGCGAAACGCCGCCCGATACGACGCTGCTCGCGGCCCCTTCGTTCCCTGGCTCTGCACCATGGCCCGCAACCGCGCTCTCGATCATCTCCGCCAGAAGAGCGAGCGCCAGCGCCGCCGCGAAGATCAGCCTGACGAACTGCCCGTCGTCGTCATCGCACCCGAGTACGAAAAGACTTTGGACGAAAAACGCCGCGCCCAACAAGTCCGCGCCTTGATGGCTTCGCTCACCCCGCAGCAAAAAAAAGCCATCGAGCTCGCCTATTTCGAGGGCCTGAGCCATTCGGAAATTGCCGCTGCTCTCAAAGAGCCGCTCGGTACGGTAAAAAGTTGGATTCGCAATGGTTTGCTTCGTTTGAGAGAAGGGTTGCAGGCAACAACGTGAACAACTGCGACAAATTCCGCGAGCAGCTGGAAGCCTATGCTCTTGGTGCGCTCGATCCCGAAGAGCGCATCGCTCTGGAAGCCCATCTCGCAACGGGCTGCCAGGGCTGCGCCAAAGCTCTCGAAGAAGCTCGCTGGCTCGTCAGCCACCTCGCCTACGCGGCTCCCGAAGCAGCTCCCTCGGAGATGCTCAAGGGCCGCCTCATGCAAACCGTCCGTGCCGAAGCGCATGCCCATTCAGGAGCGAAGCCGCGCGCGTTTCCCGCAAAAGGCACCATCCCCTACTGGCTTTGGGCAGCCGTCGCCGCGCTCCTGATTTTCTCCATCTACTCTTCTTGGAACATGCGCCGTCTGCAAAACGAAATTCGCCTCTCCAACGATCGCGCCGCCTCGCTTATCGCGCAACAGCAGAAGGCCGAGCAGCAACTTGCCCTCGCCAAGCGCGGCGCCATGATCATGATGGACCCATCCTCTGTGAAGATTGATCTATGGGGGAAAGACTCGCATCCCACGCAACTCGAGGCCAAGTGGCACCCCGAGTTAGGCGTCTGCGTCATGGGCGAAAAAGTCCCCATGCCTGCCGCGCATCATGTCTTGCAAGTGTGGTTTATTCCCAAGGCGCCCGGGTCCAAGCCCATGCCTTCCGTGATAGTTCGCCCGGACTCCGACGGCAAACTCGTCTTCGTCGTTTCAAATCCCCCCGAGCGCATGGCCGCCACCAAATCCATCGCCATCACCGAAGAGCCCGCGGGCGGCAGTCCCTGGCCAACTTCCACGCCACTCTGGATCGGCGGCGTCACTTAATTCTCAACCAAGCATCAGCCGGCTGGGCGTTTCTTCCCAGACCGCAAAGCCAGCCGCACCGTGCGCCGTTTCGCCGCCTCGCGGAAACGCCGCCTCTCCTCCGCCGTTTTGAGTATCAGCGGCGCCACCGCCTTCGGCAAGCCGGTGTACTGATCGATCGCCACAAACGTCACATACGCCGACGTCGTATGCTTCCGCTCTCCCGTCATCGCATTTTCCGAATAAACTTCCACGCCCACTTCCATCGAAGTCCGGAACACGCGATTCACTTGCGATTTCAAATTGACAATCTCTCCCAGGTTGATCGGATTCCGAAAATCAATCGAGTCCACCGACGCCGTCACCACATAACTATTCGAATGCCGGTGCGCCGCCATCGCCGCCACCATATCCACCAAATGCATCACTTGCCCGCCCAAAAGTTTCCCCAAAGGATTCGTCTGCGCCGGCAAAACAATTTCCGTCATCTCCGACCGCGACGCGCTCACCGGCTTCCCCTTCAGCGCCAATTCCCCGCTCATTTCACTCTTCACAAGTTGCTCTCGCTTCATTCGTTCCCCGATCCCCTGCCTGCTTTGGGTCGCAGTCTCAATCCCCGTATAATACAGAGCTAAACATGCCTGACCAAAAGAAAACCCGCCGCCAGCTCCTCGAGGAGTTCGTAGCCCAAAAACCCGACGACGCTTTCTCCCGCTATGGTCTCGCCCTCGAGTGCATGAACTCCGGCGACCCCATTGCCGCTGACACCCACTTCCGCGCCCTCCTCGACCGCAACGCCGACTACATCCCCGCCTACCTCATGTACGCCCAGCTCCTCGCCCGCGAATCCCGCACCGCCGAGGCCCGCCAGATCCTGACCACCGGCATCGCCGCCGCCACAAAAAAACACGACGACCACGCCCGCTCCGAAATGGAGTCCTTCCTGAACGATCTCTCCTGACCACAAGTCGCGCCAGATTCATACTCTCACGCGGGAACTGCGGCACCGTGATTGCCGCTCGAATGCCCAACCACTCCACGGCGATTCCTCGTCCACGAGCAGAACATTCCTCGTCAACAATGACCGTTTTATCGTGAGTTTGTTTCCGTGGGGTCAGTTTTATGCGGGACGTTCGTTGTGATTTTCGTGAGCACAAATTCCTTCATCAGATTTAAAACAGCAGTGCTTCCGATGCCAATCGCGGAGTTTTCGAAAGTCAATGCGGCGCTGCGGTCACTTGCCGGATAGTACAGATTGGAGATGCCGCCGGCGGCCAGGCTCCCGACGATGCTCGAATAATTCGCCTGCCAGTGGCCGTTGTCTCCTTTGCAAATAACCGCATTCGCCAGCGCGTAAAGGACTCGAGATTTCATGCTACCTTTGCCTTTGTAGAAATAACGGGGGTCTTGCTTGAAAAGGGAGGGCAGCACCGCGTTTCCCAGGAAGTTGCTTATGGTCAAGTCCGCGAGCGCTGCTCCATAGCGTCTTGCGTAGCCTTGCGCGCCTTGTCCATATCCGCTGAATTCATTTCGCGCTTGCTGAACTCCCGCAACAACTCCGGCCCCCACGAAATTGGTCGGATCAATGGTCAGCTTCCAGTTCAGATAATATTTTTGTTTAGCTGTGAGTGGCGCCGGGTGGGAGGAGTAGCTTACATAGAAATTCGGAATGACTCCCAGCACGCGTTGCTGCAATTCTTCGTGCACCTCTTCTTGCGCGATTTCGATGGGCGATAGCTCGACACGAACCTGGGTGACATATGGGGCAAGAACCATTGAGATCTGCGGCACGGCCAGGTTTTCTCCGGAGTGCAGCACGCCCCTGGAAGTATGCGCCGAGAAACCTTCCGCGGTGATCCTTAGCTGAAACAATCCTGGCGGCACGTTCACGAACATGAATCGCCCGTCTTCGCCGGTGACAATTTCCTGGCCCGCCGATTGGCCTTCCAATGCTAGGTTCACTTTGGCTCCGGCCACTGCAATTCCATCGGGGCCAATCACGCTTCCGGAAACGATTCCCAATGTTTTTTGCTGGTCCTGTGGCTCGTCCACGGCCCCTTTAGGTGTGGGGGAATTGGGTGGATTTTTCTCCACACCCTGACGAGGTGACTCTTCCGTTTGCGCCGCAGCGGAAAAGCTGAACATCAGGAGGATCAGGCTGAGCCAAGCCCAGCGTACGGGGGCAAAAATAAAAAATGAGCCGGCAATGCGGCTCGAATCGGTCGCGGAGGACATGGATTCCCTGGGAGTCTCCTGTTTATTTCTATTTCTGAGCCTAAACTCAAAGCTCCCTCGCACAGAGTTTGGCTTCTAGTTATGATGCCACCTCCGCGCTGGAGTTGCCCCGTGACTATGCGAATCGGTTACCGCAAGCGCTGCGGCGCCTGAACAAGCGTTCCGTACCATAGCGCCCGCCTAGCGGGGCTACTTGACATGCGGATTTCGGCCAAGAAATTGGCACATGGGGAGCAACCGGGAGGATTTAGATCAACTTTCCGGAACTCGAAAACCAACTCAGCATTAACAATTTCTTAGCCAGGCAGTTCGGATGGCACCCACAGAAAACACTCCGGCTAAATGGAATTTGTCCTGGTTGACCCCTCCTGATGGCTTTACACTTGATCTAATATCCACGGAGATTGCTCATGCCTGACTAAGAAGTCTGGCCTGACGAATTTGACGCACTCGTAGCCGCGCCTCAGCACCATACTCTGCTCTTTGAGAATGAACACGTCGGCGTGCTGGATACAAGGATTGCGCCGGGAGAAACGGTTCCACTTCACACCCACCGCTGGCCAAGCGTCTTGTACATCCTCAACTGGAGCGACTTCGTGCGCCGCGATCGCGAGGGAAGAACGGTTGTGGACAGTCGCGTCCATGGCAAGGCCACCGAGAAGACCACCCTGTGGTCCGGCCCGCTTCCGCTTCACACCCTCGAAAAAATCCGATGCTTCGATAGCGAAAGCTCTCTCAAGGAAGCGGCTTCTTCAGCGCCTCCGCAATGCCTGCTTCCGCCAGCGGCGCCATTACCGCGTACCCGGCAGCGTTCGGATGCACACCATCCGGACTCAACTCCTTTTTCAGCCCGCCTTCGCTGTTCACCATCGGCGAATAGTAGTCCACATAAGCAAGCCCGTTCTTCGCAGCGTATTCTTTGATCAGCACATTCAGCGCTTTAATCTTAGGCGCCGGCTCCAGCCCCTTGTGCCACCAAAAATCTGTCGACGGCAGCACCGAGCACAGCACCGGCCGTATCCCATTCGCCCGCGACAACTCGACCATCGACTCGATATTCCCCTCCGTTTCCTCCAGCGTCACCTTCCCGGTGTTCTCCGCGATGTCATTCGTTCCCGCCAAAACCACTACCACTTTCGGCTTCAAATCAATCACGTCCTGCCGGAAACGCACCAGCATCTGGGGCGAAGTCTGCCCCGAAATTCCACGGTTCACATACGGCTTCCCCGGAAAAAACACGCCGCGATCCGGCGCGCCGTTCACTCCCTTCATTCCCCAGCCTTCGGTAATCGAATCTCCCATAAACACCACGCGGGTCACTCCCGCCGCAGGCGCTCCCAATTTCGTATCCGCTTCCCGGAATTTCGCCAAATATCCCCAATCGGTATATCTCTGTTCTACCAGCGACTTTTCGTAAGCGTTTCTCGACTCCCAAAAAGCCTCATGCGGATCAGCCGCCTTTGCTTTCTCGGCAGAAGCCGGAGCAGCGGCCGTCGCCGCCTGGCCAAACACCGGCCCATTCCACACCAGCAACCCAACCATCAACCCAAGACACCCCATCGCCCTCGAAATCCTCTTCATCCTGTCCACGGAATAATCTCCTTCCACGCTCTGCGTGCCACAAATCTCGCACAGCTTATCACCCTCCCTCGCGCCCAACCCTCGAAAATTCAAATCACCGAACCGATGCCCTCGGATCCAAAGCAATTGCACTTTGTCACGAATCGCATTCTTACGATGCAGTCTGAATCGCCCGTCTTCCGCCACACGAAAGCCTGGATGCGCACCGAGACTGTTCGACTTCGTCGCCCCTGCGAGCAAGCCCACGGCCCGGACGGTAAACCGATAGCAGCGCGTCTACCAGGCGATGGACAGAATTTATGTCAAAGAATACGCAATTAGGTGACGCGGGTCACGGCGATTTGGCTCACCGCTTGCAACAGTAGCGAGGTGAGTATGGTGTGTCATCACTGCCTACTGTCGGCATTCTCACTTTGTGAGGGAGAGGAGCAACAATGAAAAACTGCTTTCCTAAGACAGTTTTCCGGACGCCGAATCCTCAATTTGAAGTGTCGGAAGTCTACGAAATCTTCATCAAACCTGTCCCCGGGGCTGCCGACCTACACGAATGCTGGATAGTGGGGGAAACACACGGCTGGTGCGACGAGGTAACGAAAAGGTTCCACTATAGGGTTGAGACCGTGGAGCCCGTCGACAAACACAGCTTTTTGACTTGCGAGGAGGCTATTTATCTAGCCAACGAGCAGGTTCTGCTCCGTGCCAAAAATGGCTTCCGGTTCCTGTTCGTTATGAACTACACGGAGCCCTCGCCGCCATGGTATGAGCGTTTGGAGATTATTCTGCCCGGTGGTGAATATAGGCCGCTCCCCGAAGTCCTGGCCCTTCACTCAGTACGAGGGTAGCAGGACATTTTCCTGCGAGTACTCAAGTACGATTGCTGCAGATGGCGGGTGCACCTAGCTACCCACCACCCACTATCCACTTCCCCGACCTTTTCCGTCGAGGCTTTTGACCTCTTCCACACCGACGAAGGAGCAAGTGTTCAGAAAAATTGCTCCCGCTCCTTCGAAACGGATTGCCCTTGCCTCTCTACGCAAGTGTCCGGTATCGAACAGCCTGCCCGCACGGCTGCGAGCATACTTCCAGTCGGACGGGAACTCTCAACGGGATTTCTCAGCCTAGGAGGAGCACATCATGAAAGCTGGATACCGGTATCTGGGTTTTATCATTCTAAGTGCCGCACTTTGCGCACCTATTGCAATTACAACGAGCGCTGCGGCTCAAGACGAGCACCATCACAAGGACAAAAAGCACGAGCGAGTCTACGATCGTTCCCACAAGGATTATCACAACTGGGACGACAACGAAGATCGCTATTATCGCCGCTTCCTCGAGGAGCAGCACGAAGACTATCGCGAATTCTCGAAACTGAAACGTCACGAGCAGAATCGGTATTGGAACTGGCGCCACAGTCACCCGGACGACGGTCCAGAGAGACACTAGCACGCGCTCCTCTGATTCTCGGGGCTACCCGAGAGTCAGAGGAATCACCATTGTCGAGAAGTTGTTTCTGAACCAGCGGCCGTGGGTTAGTTCTCCATTGGGCCTAGTCCGAGTACAATCCCACCCGCACAGCCTACCTACCTCTTCCCGCTGCTGGTTCTCACTCCGTGCCTCTTCCATGGCTCACCCTGCTTTCTGCACATGCACGCGCTGGTTCGGGTGAACCCATTAGTTCAGAATCTGCAGCTTAGTCCCTCTCCCATTCCACTTGCGCTGAAGTCAAACGGTCCGGCTGCCTCCGGAGACCGCGAGACTTCACACCGCACTAGTTGCTGGAGCGCGCTTGCTTTGCAAGGCAATAAAAGTGAAAATCGCGGCGGGCTTCGGCAGACTGTGGTGAACCGTAGCGAACCGCGTCAGTTAGAGACGCTGCACCGAGTATGACCACTTCGTTGACACAATTCGTTCCGAAGGAAGGCGCGGAGATCGTGCTTGTGATCTTCCTCTCGTTTCTGGTGGGCCTGGAGCGCGAGGAGCACAAGGTGGAATCGGACCAGTATCGATTCGGAGGCGTCCGCACGTTTCCACTGCTCGGACTTCTGGGGTACGCACTCTGCGTGGTTTCCGGAGGGAATTTGCTGCTGCCTGCCGCCGGGTTTGCGGTGGTCGGGGCGTTTTTGTGGCAGTCCTACCGGCACAAACTTGAAGGAGTGGCGCTGGCGGGAATGACCACAGAACTCTCCGGCTTGCTGATATTTGCGATTGGAGCGTTGGTTTCCCACCAGGAATATTGGGTG
Source organism: uncultured Acidobacteriota bacterium (assembly GCA_963824515.1). GTDB lineage: Bacteria > Acidobacteriota > Terriglobia > Acidiferrales > UBA7541 > Acidiferrum. The sequence goes on along the minus strand of CAWGPN010000001.1, from coordinate 109,750 downwards.
GCAACCACGCTTACCGTGGTGGGAGTGGGATTTCTGGAGTTGAAGTCGGCGCTGGAGAGCCTCGCGAAACGAGTGCCCGGCGAAGAGATATTGACCTTCGCGAAGTTTCTGCTTCTGACGGCGGTGATCCTGCCAATCGTCCCAAACCAGGCCTATGGAACGTTTGGCTTCAATCCGTTCAAAACGTGGCTAGTAGTGGTGGCGGTGAGCGCCATTTCGTATGGAAGCTATCTCATACATGTGCGTACGCAGGGGCGCGGCGGAGTAGTGCTGGCAGCCGTGCTAGGGGGAGCGTATTCCTCGACGCTTACCACGGTAGTGCTTGCCAAAAGAGCCTGCGAGCAGCAGCGGCCGCACCTGTACTCCGGCGCGATGCTGGTTGCTTCGGGCGTGATGTATCTGCGGCTGCTCGCGCTTCTTGGAATTTTCAACCGGCAATTGCTTCACCGGCTCGGCTTGCCCTTCCTGCTGCTCGCGGCCGCGGCTCTTTTCGGCGGATGGCTCTGGATGCGTTTGGAAGAAGGCGGCAACAGCAAAGCAGAGCAACCGTTCCAGCCAAAAAACCCGTTGGAACTGGGAGCCGCGTTGCTGTTCGCGGGGCTCTTTGTGGGGATGTTGTACGTCACACACCTTGCGCTGCTCTACCTGGGACGTGCGGGACTTTTTGCCCTGGCTGGTGTGATGGGAATTACGGACGTGGATCCTTTTATCTTGAGCCTGGCGGCGCCGTCCTCGGTGCTGACACCGCTAGGGCTTGCCGGAGGCGCGATTGTTATCGCCGCAGCGAGCAACAACCTGGTTAAAGGCATCTATGCGTACGGCTTCGGAGACCGCCGAACGGGCCGGCAGGGATTGGCGCTGCTTGTGGCGTTAGCGCTGCTGGGCTTGTTGCCGCTCTTGGTGTAAGCCGCGCGCCCTGGCAGAGGACGCGGTTTGTGAGGAAATAATTAACGAGGTACCCAAGTGGGATTGTGGGTGAAGAGACCGTTCACGAAACCCATTCGGTAGACGATGAAAAGTCCGAAAACCAGGCTGACGAGGCCGGACACCAGTGCCATACCTCGATTGAGACGGGCAAACCGGCTTTCGGAAAACGTAAATGGGACCGCAATCGCCGCGGTAATCAGCATCATCCCCGCGACGGTGCCCAGCCCGAATACCAGAAGATATAAAATTCCCCAAAACGGAACGCGAATGGTTGTGAGCACCAGGAGGGCCACGGCTGCGGACCCGGCGAGACCGTGAACGATGCCTACGGCCAGCGGCCGGACTACATGATAAAAACCCAGCCGCCCAAAAGTGCGATCCATCCAGCCAACGGGTGTGGCATTTTCAGCATGGCCATGTTTTTCAGGACTGTGGCCATGCGGATGAGTGTGAACGTAATCTCCGTGTCCATGCGGGTGCGAGTGATGCGCCATCTGGGAAGGCGTGAAAGTGTCTGTAATCCAGCGCATGAATCCGGAAAGATTGAGAATCCCCAGAAGAATTAACATCAAGCCAACCGATAATTCCATGGTGAGACCAACGCGCGCCGGAATCACGAAATCAAATAGGATAATCGCCGATCCAACCGCGAGAATCGTTATGGTGTGGCCCAAACCCCAGAGAACTCCGATCAAGGCCGCATGACGGATGCTGCGCTGGCGGCTGACGATGGTGGTCACGGCGATGACGTGATCGGGATCGGTTGCGTGACGCATGCCGAGGAAGAAGCCGAGAGCGATGATGGAAAGCAGGGTGATCATTTTGCGTCTCCGCTAGCTCGGTCCGGGCACTTGACGGCTCAAGCGAACCGCTCTCAGAAAAGTGGCGCTTCTTGTCGCCGTTCGCAAACACATCTTCATGCCCTCTGCTAAGAGCGTGCTCCATCCTGATGCACGTATCTGATCACTTCCACTTCGGACACGGCTATCAGCCCTTCCGTCACCATCTCATCGAGAACCGGAATGAGCTTCTGAATGTTCTCTTCGGAATCCACTACACTGACCATCACTGGAGCGTCACGCGAAAGCGAAAGCAAGTGGGAGCGGCGAATCAGCGTGCTGGCCCCATAGCCCTCGATCCCGCGGTAAACCGTGGCGCCTGCAATGTCCATCTCCCGGCACTTTTCCACTATGGCCTTATACAGTGGCTGGCCTTTCCACTTGTCGTCTTCGCCGAAATGGATGCGCAGCAACTTGGCTTTCCCCTCGAGTTTCATACGCGCTGCTCCTTCCGGCGGTCTTCCCCAGAATAATCGTGCGTATATTTAATAATGTCCACGTCAGAGAGCACTACGAGTCCCTGCTGCACCATCTCGTCGAGCAAAGGGATCACTTTGCGCAGTTTCTCTTCGGTGTCGATCACCGAGAGAACCATGGGACGGTCGTGCGACAGGCCCATCGAAGAGGCTTTATGAATGCGGCGGTTTGCTCCGTATCCCAGAATCCCCTGGTACACCGTGACGCCGGCAATGTCATTTGCTCGCATGCCCTCGACAATCGCCTTATACAGAGGCTTCTCGTGCCACTTGTCGTTCTCCCCCACATAGATTCGCATGAGCTTGGCCTTCCCTTCCCGCTTCAGCGCATGCCGCTCTTCTTTCCGGAGCCCATCTTTCCTCTCGACCTCCGCGGGCTTCACCACCATCGTGTCCTGCACCTCAATGAGCCCCGTCCCCGCCATCTCGCGCAGCTTCGGCAGCAACTCCTCCACCTTTTCTGGACTTTCGACGAACTCAATCCTGATGGGCAAGTTTTCCGTTAGCCGCAGAATCCGCGTGCTGTGCATGTGATGGTCGGCACCAAATCCGGCCATGCCGCGAAATACGTTTGCGCCAGATACCCGGTGATAGAAGAGGTAGTCCAGAATCGCCGAGTACAACGATTGACCGTGATATTGATGGTCCTCTCCGACGTGGATGGTCACTTTCTTCGCATTCCCGGCTTTCAACATAGCGTCTCCTCTCCAGGAATCCCGCGCTGGCAGACCGAAACCTCCATCGCCCGGCGCGGCACGCCGCCGTGTACCCAAACCGCTCTTGCTCCGTTCATGCGGTCAGCTTTCCGGCGATTACGCCCAGCCACACGGCAAGGAATCCGACAATCACGCTGATCGCCACGTTCAAAAAAGCGAGCAGCAGCTCACCGTCTTGCATCACGCGAAACGTTTCGTACTCGAACGTGGAGAACGTTGTGTAGGCGCCGATAAATCCGATGGGGATTAGATAGCGCCAGCCGGGACTCCAATGCGTCCGCTCCGCCATCAACGTGATGATAAAACCGATGAGGAAGCAACCCGTGCAATTGATCACGAGAGTTCCGTACGGAAACCGCGTGCCCATCTTTTCCCCGACGTAGCCGCCAATCCAGAAGCGGGCGACTGCGCCGAGAAACCCTCCGATTCCCACCATCAGATACTTGCCCATCATCCCTCTCGCTCGCCTTGCTCCAGCCCCATTTTACTGCCGCCCCCAAATAACCATCCATTCTAGGATGCTACGGTAAGACCCGCACCTCTAACTTCTTTCAGATCGAATCAGATTTAAACGGCACTTCAAGCGACCGATAAGATTGCATTCCCCGGATGGAAAGACAACTCTAAAGCAATGGCAGGCAGATCGGTTGTGTTACTTCCTTCTCATGGACGCGTCGAGAACCGCAAGATCGTTGCGGATCGCGAGGATTCTCGGGCATTCATCAGGAATACAATCACTTTTTTCCCAAAGTCAGAGACTTGCACCTTTTTCTGTGCTCCATTCACCGACTGGGCGGCCGCGAGAATCCGGAGCATATCACCTCGCAGACGGTACCAAAAATAAAAGAGTGGGACGCACTTGTAAATCCGAGGCAGAGGCTGGCGTGCTAGAGTTGATTCGTGCGACCCGAGATTGAGCAAGCCGTTCAACTTATTCAGCGCAAAGACCCCAAATCATTGGAAGAAGCTCTGTCTCTGCTGCAAGCAACGGTTTTTTCCTTCAGTATGAGGGTTTGCGGCCAGCGGCAAGACGCCGAAGACACCATGCAGGAAGTGCTGCTCAAATCAGTTGCTTACCTTCCGGGTTTTGACACCCCCAAGGCCCTAATTGTTTGGCTTTATAAGGTCGCCAAGAACCGCTGTCTGATGAGCCGCAGGAAAAGTAAATTTGCTCCGAAAGAAGCACTCTCGCTCGAGGAGTTGATGCCGGACCGCAAGGAATTGCAAAAGCTGTCAGGCAGCCCTGATGGAACACCGGAAGCGTCCTTGTTGCATCGTGAGAATGCAAAGCGCCTTCGCGAGGCTATCCAAAAATTACCGCCGGACTATAGGCTGATTCTTGTGCTCCATGACATGGAGGAGCTCTCCGATTCGGATATTTCCGAAATAACCGGCCTGCGCCTGGGAACGATCCGCGTCCGATTACACCGCGCTCGGCTATTTGTGAGAAAGGAGCTGGCCAAGCCAAATCCGGCCGGTTTGCGCCGGTACACCTCAAAGCGCCCAGATAGGCGGCAAACCTCCGCGCAGCCAACCGCGCGGCGCTGCAAAGTGATGTTCGCGGAACTTTCGAACTATCTCGATGAAGAGCTGGACGATTCTCTATGCGAAGAACTGGAAAAACACTTAGACGGTTGCGAACCATGCAAAGCCTTCCTCTCGAGCCTGGAGAGTTCGATTCAACAATGCCGAAACTTGCCCAAGGAATCGCCTGACCCGGCCGTCGCTGCGAGGCTCAGACGCCAACTGATCGGCGAGTACCACGGGCTGATGGCGGATATCAGGAAGCGCAACTATTGATTCCCGCATAATATAGAGACACTTTTCAGGGTATCGTGCGTCTAACGTGGTATGGGAAACCCTGCTGGAGTACGACGTGATTTCGACGCTCTTGAACGGCGAAGGTTCCAAGCTTTGCGGCTGTTGCGCCAAGGTCTGAACCAGTCCGAAGTAGCGCGACGGTTGCGCGTGGGGCGCCAGAGCGTGGCGCGCTGGGCGGCGCTAGATCGTAAAGGTGGCGAACGCGCTTTACGGCAAGCCGGGCGCGCGGGACGCCAGCCGCGCTTAACACCGCGACAGAAAGTGCGTCTCGAACAGCGCCTCCTTGCGGGCCCCGAGCGGCTGGGCTACGAAACCAACCTGTGGACTTCCGAGCGCGTGGCGCATTTGATCGAGAAGGAATTTGGCGTTGGCTATCATCCGGGCCACGTGTGGAAGATTTTGGTGGCGCTCGGCTGGAGCTGCCAGCGTCCTACGGGCCGGGCGCTGGAGCGTAACGAGGAAGCCATCCGTCACTGGAAGAAGGTCACTTGGCCGGACCTTAAAAAAAAGCCCAAAAAGAGCGGCGAACGATGGTCTTTCTCGACGAGAGCGGACTGAGCCAGCGGCCGCACCGCTGCCGGACCTGGTCGCGGCGGGGCCACACACCGGTGCTGCAGTACCACTTCAACTGGAAGACGCTTTCCGTCATCGCGGGGATAACGCTGTGGAATTTCTACTTCCGTTTGTATCCCGGAGCGATCCGCGCACCGCAGGTGGTGGCCTTTCTCAAACATCTGCTGCGGCACATTCCTGGAAATCTGCTGCTGGTGTGGGACCGGCTGCCCGCGCATCGCAGCCGGGTGGTGCAGGAGTTCGTGGCCGCACAGAACGGCCGCATCCACACCGCCTACCTGCCCGCCTACGCCCCGGAGCTAAATCCCACGGAATACGTCTGGGGCCACTGCAAACACCACAAACTCCCCAACGCTTGCCCCAAGGACTTCGCCGAATTGAAGCACGGCGCCCGGCACGCTCTCCGCAACATGCGCCGCCGCCCAACGCTCATCACCGCCTTCTGGAAACAGGCTTCCTTATGGCCCGATTGACCCTATATTATGCGGAGTTCAATAAGTCGCCGCAGTCTGAAATTGATCTTCCCCCGCTCCAAATCGTTAGGAATTTTCACCAACATATTCGGATTCCCACGCGAGAATGAGCTTGCAGCACAGATCCTGCTACGAGCTTCCTCAGGCCACATCGCGGTGTGACGTTAATCACAGTTGAGAATGCCCAGAGTTGGCTACATTTCCATAGCTGACGAATGGCTCACAGCTCATTGCGACTATGGCGAGGGAAACGCAAGTCCGCCGGATAGCGGCCAAAGCGATATTTGTTGTAACAGATTGAGATTGCTTGCATTTATTGGTGTGGGTGGAAACACATAAGTTTAGGGGAGGTAATTATGATCACGGCTAAGGCACAGCTTTCTCAACCACTTAGCGCCGAGCGGCAGTTCGTGGGGACAACCGGCAGCGAGCACCATCTGCTGCTGGATGACGCGGCCGGGGGCACGGGGCCGAAGCCGATCGAGTTGATCGCCGTGGGACTGGCGGGTTGTACGGCGTTTGACGTGATCACCATCCTCCGCCACAAGTTTCACCAAAAGGTAACCGGGTACGAGGTCAGTGTGGAAGCAGACCAAGCGGAACGCCCGCCGCAAGTTTTTACCTCGGTCCGCATCCACCATGTGGTCACAGGCTGCGAACTAGAGTCCTCGGCGTTGGAAGCGGCCATACGACTTTCCGAAGAGAAGTACTGCTCGGTGGGCGCGATGGTGAAGCAAACGGCCACGGTGACAACCACATACGAGATTATTGATGAGAAAACGCCATGGCTGGACGCATCAGCAGCAGCGGTTCAGAGTTGAGGGCTGGTTTTAATTTAAAACAATGTAAACATTATTAGGAAGAAAGAATAGAGGTTTCCTAAATGGGGGCAATATTCCATGTATGAAGCAGGGCTTTTGTGAAAGGGATTGAATCCATGAAATTCAAGATACCTAGCCGATATCTAACAACCACGGCCCTAGTCGGGCTCATGATGGTGAGCGCGACGGCTTTTCTTGAAGCACGGCAGGCATCGGAATCCACGCGACTTACGTTGCAACAGGCGGTGAACATCGCGCTAGAGAAGAACCCTGAACGCAAAGCAGCGATGGCGGACACAAAAGCCGCGGCTGCAGATGTGAAGGTGGCTCATGCTTCTCTCCTGCCGCACGTCACCTTTTCGGAAGAGGCGACGCGCGGGGACGACCCCGTGTACGTCTTTGGAAGCAAATTGCGGCAGCAGCGTTTCAACTCGCAAGACTTTGGGTTAAACGTCCTGAATACCCCGCCTGCGTATGGCAACTTTGCGACGCGCCTGGGCGGAACCTGGAATTTGTTCGATTCCCTGGCAAGCTGGCGGGGGATCAACCGTGCGGAACGGATGAAGGATGCCGCAGGCCATCAACTGGAACGCACCGATCAAGAAGTCGTCTATCACGTCGTGGATGCTTATTACGGCGTGCTGCTCGCGAAGAAACGTCTTGAGGTCGCAGAGCAAAGCATAAAGACTGCTCAGGCCATTCTCGATCGGAGCAAGAACCGATTTGAAAGCGGTGTCGTCGTGGAATCTGATTTGCTCAGCGCTAAAGTGCGGCTGGCAACTCGGAAACAGGAGCTCATTCGTGCCCAAAATGATCTGGCCATGTCAGAGGCTCAGTTGAGCACATCCATGGGAGCTCCCGAAGAAAACAATATCGATCCAGCGGATGTGCTTGCCGAGCGAAACCTTCCAGCAATTTCTCTGCAAGAAGCGGAGAAACAGGCAGTGGAGACGCGCCCGGATTTGAAAAAGGTTCGCTCGGTAGAGGCGGCGCAGCGGGAAAGCGTGGCTATCGCAAAATCTTCCTTCGGCCCGCGAATCAACGCGTTTGGGGGGTGGGAGGCAGACAACCCGACGTTCATCGCCGGAGGCGGAGGCAATAACTGGCTCGCCGGAATCGAAATAAAGGTTGATCTCTTCCAGGGCGGAGCCAAACGCGCAAAGCTGTCCCACGAGCGCGCCCTAGAGGAAAAGGTTGCCGCAGCCAAAGAAATGGCCACGGATAGCATTCGCCTGCAAGTCCGCCGTGCCTACTACGAACTGGACGCGGCTCGGCAAGAGATACAAGTTGCGCGCGCATCCATTGCAGAGTCGCAGGAGAGCGTTCGCATCAACCAAAACCGTTATGACTCTGGCCTTTCGACAATTACGGACCTGCTTGCCGCGGAAGATACCGCTCGGCGCAGCCAGACGGAATACTGGGAAACTGTATATCGCTATTTTACGAGCTACGCGAATCTGGAACTGGCCAGTGGAACTTTGAGTCCTCAGTCACCGGTGGTGACGCCATGAATCGTAAAAATAGAGTGAACACATTGTTGTGTGCGCTGATTGCAGCAGGGAGTGGACTGTCAGCCGGCTGCAGCAGCGAGCCGCGAGCGGCAAACACGCCAGCGGAAGTTGTCTCCAACGTTCCGGTAATTGTTGCGCAGAAGACCACACTGCCTGACTGGCTGGAAGCCGTTGGAACCGTGCGCGCCGCGCAGACGAGCCAGGTGTCGAGCCAGATTACCGGCAATCTCACGGAAATCCGCGCGCATGAAGGAGACCGCGTGCAGAAGGGCGAGGTTCTTGCGGTCGTCGACGATGCACAGCCTCGTTCGGCAATGGAGCAGGCCGCGGCTTCGGTAACTGCCGCTGAAAAAGGCCTGACGGCGGCGGGCTCCGAGCTAGCATTGGCCCAGACAACTCTCAAACGGTACCAGGAACTTTACGAGAAAAAATCGGTCAGCCCGCAAGAATTCGACGAAGTCAAAGCGCGTTACCAGTCGGCTGAAGCGCGTCGCGACATGGCCAAGGCGGAACTTGCGAAGGCAAACGCCGCACTAGCTCAAGCGAGAACTTCACTCAGTTACACGAGGATTCGCGCACCTTTCGCGGGGATCGTGACAGAGAAAAAGGCCGATGCAGGGGTCTTGGCTTCGCCCAACATGCCAATTTTCACCGTGGAAGACACCCGCAGCTATCGTCTCGAAGTAGCGGTGGATGAAAGCGATATTCACCTCGTCCGCATCAAGCAAGTCGCCCCCCTAACGATTGACGCGCTGGGGAATTCCCAGCTTTCCGGCAAGGTCGTGCAAATCGTTCCGGCCGCCGATCCTGCCAGCCGCAGCTTTCTCGTAAAAATTGAGTTACCGGCAGATGCTCGTCTCCGGTCCGGCCTTTTTGGAAGGGCTCGTTTCGCCCGGGGCGAGCGGCCGGCGCTGCTCATACCACGTTCTGCCTTAGTCGAGCGCGGACAACTCGAAGGAATTTACGTGCTCGATGCGAACCAGATTGCCACGCTGCGCTACATCACACTTGGTCAGAGCGTCGGCGACCAGGTGGAAGTCCTCTCGGGACTGCAGGCAGGCGAGAAACTGGTTGCTGCGCCTGGAGAACAGGAATTGGGCGGCAAGCGAATCGCGGGCGGACGATGAACGACACTTCTCCCAATCCAGGCAAGTCCCCGGGTGTCCTCGGCGTGGCCGGAAAGATTGCGCATGCCTTCATTCAGTCGAAGTTGACGCCGCTGGCCATCGTGGGAGCGCTACTGCTTGGGGCATTCAGTATTCTGCAGACGCCGCGTGAGGAAGAGCCACAGATTATTGTTCCGATGCTGGATGTGTTCGTTCAAATGCCCGGTGCGTCGGCCGAAGAAGTCACACAACGCGCCACCGTCCCCATGGAAAGGTTGCTACGCGAAATACCCGGAGTGGAATACATCTACTCGATCAGCCATCCGGGGCAGAGCATGATAATTGTACGGTTTTACGTGGGGACAAGCGAAGAAGACGCAATCGTCAAGACCTACAACAAACTTTACTCGAACTTTGACAGGATTCCAGCGGGTGTTTCGCGGCCGATCATCAAATCGCGCTCGATCGACGATGTGCCCATTCTGGCTCTGACGCTTTGGGGCAAAAACTACGATGGATACCATTTGCGTCGCATCGCGGAAGAACTCGAACATTCGCTGAAGCAGTTGGATGACGTCTCAGAGACAACCATTATCGGCGGGCAGCCGAGGCAGGTGCGCGTCGTTCTGGACACGCAACGTCTCGCCGCCTACGGTCTGGCTCCAGGTTCCGTTGTCGCTCAGCTGGGGGCAGCGAACACCCGGAGTCTGGCCGGCAGCTTCGCGCGCAATGACCAGGAGTTCCAGGTGGAAGCCGGCAACTTCTTCACCCGTTCGGAAGATTTGCAACAAGTCGTCGTGGGCGTCCACGCGGGACGGCCGGTGTATCTGCGTGACGTAGCCGAAAAGATTGTGGATGGGCCGGCGGAACCCGCCGCCTACGTTCTTTTTGCCAACGGCAGAGGAACAAGCCGGACGCAGGCAAATGCAGAATACCCGGCAGTCACGATCACGCTGGCAAAACGCAAGGGCTCGAACGCGACGTTGATTGCCGAGAAGGCGCTGCAAAAGGTCGCCGCACTCCGTGGCAACACGCTGCCGGCGGACTTGCATGTCACCGTCACCCGAAATTACGGAGAAACGGCGAAGGACAAATCGAACGAACTGCTCGAACATCTCTTGCTTGCCACGCTCTCCGTCACACTGCTGGTAGGTCTGGCCTTGGGATGGCGCGAATCGGGCGTGGTGCTACTGGCCATTCCCGTGACGCTGGCTTTGACTTTGGCCATTTTTTACATATTCGGGTACACGCTGAATCGCGTCACGCTTTTCGCGCTGATTTTCTCGATCGGCATTCTGGTGGACGACGCCATCGTCGTCGTCGAAAACATCGTCCGCCATTTCCGCCTGCCCGAGAACCACGGGCGCCCCCTGGCTGACGTTGCCGTCGAGGCCGTGGACGAGGTCGGCAATCCAACGATCCTGGCCACGTTTGCGGTAATTGCCGCCATTCTCCCAATGGCACTTGTCCGGGGTCTGATGGGGCCGTATATGCGCCCGATTCCCGTGGGCGCTTCTTCGGCCATGATGTTTTCTCTACTAGTCGCCTTCATGGTCTCCCCTTGGGCTGCGTTGCGCTTGCTTCATCATTACGCAGATCGTCCCGACTCCGGCCACGAGGTCGAAGGCTGGACCACGCGACTTTATCGCCGGATGATGAATCCATTGATTCGCAAAGCGAATTGGAGATGGATTTTCCTCGGTAGCGTGGTGGTGTTGCTCCTGGCGGCTGTGGCGTTTATCCCGCTCAAGTGGGTGCAGGTGAAGATGCTTCCTTTCGACAATAAGAGCGAGTTTCAATTAATCATCGACATGCCAGACGGAACTCCGCTCGAACAAACTACCCACGTGGCACAGGCGCTGGGGAGCTACCTGGGCCAGCAACCGGAGGTCGTCAACTACCAAATTTATGCGGGCACCTCTGGACCCTACAACTTTAACGGACTCGTGCGCCATTATTTTCTGCGACGCCAGCCAAACCAGGCCGATATCCAGGTAAACCTCCTCTCCCGTCACGATCGTAAGGCACAGAGCCACGATATTGCCCGCAGATTGCGACCGGATTTGGACAAGATTGCTGCGCCTTTTGGCGCGCGTATCAAAGTCGCGGAGGTTCCTCCCGGGCCTCCAGTATTGGAAACCCTCGTAGCGGAGATTTACGGGCCGGACTACAAAGGGCAGACCGAACTCGCAGCGAAAATAAAAAAGATTTTTCAGGACACCCCGGGAGTGGTCGATGTGGACTGGTATGTCGAAGACCCGCAGAAGAAATACGACATGAAAGTGGACCTCGACAAGGCCGCGCTTCAAGGCGTATCAGCGGCTGAAGTGACACGTACGATTCAGATTGGATTGGCTGGAGCCTCAGCCGGCCTGCTGCACGACCCGGCATCGCGAGAAGATGTCCCTATCGAGGTGAGGTTGTCCCGGCCCGATCGCTCCAGCATTGAAGGCCTGGAAAATCTTAAATTGCCGGGGGCTTCGGGAGGTTTGGTTTCGCTTCGCGAGGTAACTAAAGTTCGGGAGACCACGATCGATCAAAGCATTTATCGCAAAAACTTGCGGCCCGTGGTGTACGTCACCGGGGATGTGGCAGGGAAAATAGAAAGCCCGGTGTACGCGATCCTCAAAATGAAAGAGGACATAAACAAGATCCAATTGCCCACGGGCTACGGCGTGAAGCAATATTTCGGAACAACGCTGCCGGAGCGCACCGATCGCTATTCCCTGAAGTGGGACGGAGAGTGGCACATCACGGTCGAGGTGTTTCGAGACCTCGGACTGGCCTTCGCCGCTGTCCTGGTACTGATTTACGTACTGGTGGTGGGGTGGTTCAAGTCGTTCAAAACGCCGCTGGTGATCATGGCGCCGATTCCGCTCACCCTAGTGGGCATTTTGCCGGCGCACGCACTGATGGGCGCGTTTTTCACGGCGACTTCGATGATCGGCTTCATCGCCGGCGCGGGAATCATTGTTCGAAACTCGATTATTTTGGTGGATTTCATCGAGTTGCGCCGCGCGCGTGGAATGACGCTGGAAGATGCCGTCGTGGATGCGGGAGCAGTTCGTTTTCGCCCGATGCTTCTGACTGCGGCGGCTGTCGTTGTGGGCGCAAGCGTGATCCTGTTCGATCCGATTTTTCAGGGTCTCGCCATTTCTTTGATGGCGGGTGAAGTCGCTTCAACGGTGCTTTCCAGAATGGCAGTTCCAGTTCTCTATTACCTGAGCCAACGCGGTAAATTCCACACTGCGCCACCGCTTGGCAGCAATCTTGCAGGTGCAGAAAATTGAAAGGAGTCAATACCATGACTTTGGACCGCTACCTCAGAATGATTGCAGGAGCTTTCGTCGTAATCTCTCTGGCTTTGGGATACTGGGTAAGTCCGTACTGGTATCTGTTCACGGCTTTCGTCGGCCTGAATCTCTTCCAGTCCGCCTTCACCAACTGGTGCCCGATGATGGCAGTTCTTCGCAAAGCCGGAGTGAAGGCCTAAGCCCGCATGGCAAGAGAGAGTACAAGCTGAGACTTGGAAACAAGTCTCAGGCGTGGATGTGTCCAAAGTGGGCCAAGTCCGAGGGGAAGACTTTTCTCTAACTTGAATTCTTCCCAGGCTTGTTTGCCGCACCTGCCGATTTCTGCGCAGATTTCATTCTGTTGAGTGCACTCGTGTTGTCACTCACCACGAATTACGGATTAGGATGCAATTCGGAGACTTTTTCCAATAGCTGTTCACGATTATTCGACTTGTTGAAGATTCAGAGAGATTCGCACACCGTTGACAATGACCAGACCCTGCTCGATCAGTTGCTGATTCGTAATCTCATAGGACGCAAAGCTGTGCATGGCCGCGAGCGGGAAGATAAATTCAACCGCTTCGGAGGGAGAACTGCTGGAAGAAACTGAGACTAGAATCGTGATGTCCAAGCCTTTGAGATTGGAGATGGCGGGAATCCTGGAAACCAGGTCGGCCAAATGTGGAGCGAGGAAGGTATCGAAGCTGAGCGCCGCACGCTTGTAGAGCGATGTCTTTTCCTTGTCAAACACCTCGGGATTGCGCAGTGTGAGCTGGAGGTAGAGCGAGTTGCGAAATAGCGCCAGGCTGGGCAGCGAAGAGCTCGTCGTATGCATGGTGGTCCCGACAAACGTGCCGTAGTCGTCCAGAGCAGACTGGTATTTAGCCTGGAACGCGTCCACATCCGCGGGAGACATCGGCGGAGCGTCCGTCATTGACGGAGGATGCTCTATTAAAGCAGGCAGAGGAGGCGGAGCCGTGGGTTCGTGCGAGGCATGGAAGTCCAGTCCAGCCACACTCGATGAAGTGCTTAACGTCCTGCCTCCTGTATCCGACGAAGCACGCTCTTGCGCATCCGCGCCTCCGCGTTTGGTGATTTCTTCGGCGGGAAGGGGATCTGCTTGGCCCAGAGCAAGTCCAAACCGCTCGCCACTCACGTAGATTTCAGATGCGTTGAGAATGTTTTGTTTTTCGTCTGGAGCCTTGAGCTTGGAGAACCGCATAGCATCGCTCACACCCATCACCACGACCAGGTTTTCCCTGCCTTCGTAATCGGCTTTACCGCCGGCATCGCTGACGTGGTAGGAAATCTCGAAGCCGTAGCCTTCAAAGTCGCTGCTCTCTGCGAAGTATTGGGGAAGCAGGCGCAGGATAGGTGCGATGACATCGGTAAAGACCAGGTCGGCGCGCTGATTTTGAGTCAATTGTTGCGCATTGAATGCTGCGTTGTAGTTACCGGAAAATTTCAGAAGAATTCGGTCATGAAACTGGACGAATTCGATCCCGCGCGTGTCCATTCCCGCCTGCTTTTTGGGATCCACGCCAATATAGCGGCTGAGGACGAAGGGGAAGGGGTATTTTTCGGCGGAGATCTGGCGATTAAGGGCGATCAGCTTCTGGAAGTATTCACTCTCAAGGGCCTTTAACTGAGGATTCCGGACTTCCGCGGGAGAAACCTGCGCCATTAAGACCGGTGCACCCGCCAGCATCAACAAAACCATCGGCACGGCGCAAAACCGCAATGAGGACGAAAATGGCTTCATCACGCCATCCTACTTAACATTATATTGCGGTCCAGGGTGCGCAGGTGCCGTATAGGGCGGCTGTGCAATTGCGCGTAGGAACGCGATCAGTGCATTCACATCCTCCTGAGAAAGCGTCTTACCCCAAGCGGGCATCATGCCAGATTTCCCCATCGCACTTCCGCCGAGAGTGATGGCTGTTCCGCAGCAACTCGTCACTCATGGGGTTAAAAATGGCGCCATCGTTAGCCAGAGGCGGCGTCGGATTGATGTTAGAGCGATTCGATGGCCCCGCCGCGGTGGAATCAGCATGGCACCACACACAGTAAGTGTAAAACAGCCGCTTGCCCTGCGCCTGCGTGTAATTCAAGGGGATGAGATGCTGAGCGTCGTTCCAGTCCGGTTCCACGTCGTATGCGCGGGCGAGCGGATCCGGCGGGGGCTGTTCTCGACTTGCGGCATGACCCCAGCGCCAGGGAGGCAAGGACGAAGCAGCGTCAAACAGGCCAGACGCTTCATGGCTTTCCTCCAGAGCCACCTTTGTTCCCGGCGGGAGTTTTGCCGGAGCGTGAGCAGATAGGCCGTCAGCGCTTTCACCTCTTTGTCCGTAAAGGACAGCCGCGGCTCAATGGTTTGCGGATCGAGCGCCTGCGGATTGCGCAGCCAGGCTTCGATCCATTCCGGCCTTAGCCAGTTTCCTGCGTTGTTCAAACTTGGTCCGACATAACCTCCAGAGGAACCGATGGTATGGCAGGACTGGCACTGGTATTTCACTTCGTAGAGTTCCTTTCCGAACTTGGCGAGTTCGGGAGTGTATTCGTGCAAGTCCGCCGGACCTGGCTGCACATTGGGAGACTGCATAGCCGTTCCCAGGTAATCAGCAATCACGCCAGCTTCCCGGTCCGTCATGTTGAATTGGGGCATGCGGAAGGTGAGGGTGGGCCGTATCGTTTGTGGACTCTTCAAGAATGAAATGAGCCAGGCGCGCTGCGAGCGACTGCCTTCATAGGAGAGATCGGGAGCAAGTGTTCCACCGAAGCCATTAAATTTGTGGCAATCGTAGCACTTGTAGCGGTTGAAGATTTGGCCGAATTCTCCGGCGGGATGAAACTCCGCAGGGGTGGCGGCGACGCGCAATTGATCCCAGGCCGGGGTCGCGGGCGGACCAGTCATGCTCAGAAGGGCCGTGGTGATTGCGTCCAGATCCTCCGGCGTGAAATTGAATTGCGGCATGCGCGCAAGCGCATTGACGGAACGGGGGTCGGTTATTTTCGCCTGAATGTAGGAAATTAGATTGCGCGGGATTTTCGAGTCCCCGAAGGAAAGCTGGGAGATCGTTTTCCCACCCAACTGGGACAGGTCGGGACCAAACTCCGTCGGAGTGGCGATCCCGTTGATCACATGACAGCTTGAGCAGCCCTTCTGGACGAAGAGCCGCTTGCCTCGCTGAATTTCCGCGTCCGTAGGAGCGCCTAATTGGGGAACATCACTCAGGAGAGAGGAGTCGGTTAGCTTCTCTTGGATGTACCGCGTAACTTTGTAGAGGTCTTCGTCGGACCACCCATATTTGGGCATGGTTGAGTGAGGCAAATAGCTTTCAGGATTGCGAAGCCAGGCAACGAGCCAGTCTGTGTTGACCTTATTGCCCACTTTAGCTCAGTTCTGGACCGATGTCGCCGCCGATGAGCGTGGTTTCACCGGCGCGCGTCACCGCAATCCCATGACACGTGGTGCAGAACATCTGGCGGAAACGAAGCTCGCCCTGGTCCACGGTATCCGGGTTCTTCCCCCATTTGGCGAGCACCTGCGGATCAAATTTTGCCTTCGGAATCGCCATGTGTTTCTGCGCGCTCAAAAACGCGGAGAGATCGCCCAGTTCCGCTTCGCTTAGGTTGAAGTGTGGCATGCGAGGCTCGTCTTGATTCAGCACGCCGTCCACCACCACGTTTCCATCCTTGTCGAGAACTGTGCGTGGCTCCTTCAACCACTTGTAGATCCACTGCCGGCTGACCTTTGTTCCGACATTGGTCAGGTCCGGACCTAGCATTGTGGGGCGCGTAATTCCCGCGAGCTTGTGGCAGCCGATGCAATTGAATCTGGCAATGAGCGCCCTTCCGCGTATGAGCTTGGGGGCTTCAGCAAGGTCATTCTGATGGCAGACCCCGCAGGAGGCTTGAATGTAGCGGGTGGGCAGAATGGGTTGCTCCCAGGCCAGCGTCGTTTCGTGGGCTTCGCGAACCTCCGTGGCACGTCCCTGGCCACGATGACATACCACGCAACCCCATTGTGCGACGGGGTGGGGGATTTTAGGATGGGCGCGAAAGACGGCAGGAACTGTGGCGTCATCAAGCGAAGGCTGACTGATCCCCTGATGGCAGGTCCCGCAGCGGTCCACGACATCCAGCTTTGGCAGCCAGATCTGATCCACGCCAGGTTGAAAATCGGCGAGCAGACGCTTTGTGTTCGGGACGCGAGTTCGCGAAGCGGACGTATTGGCGCTTGTAGCTTCTCCAGGGCAGAAGCGCGTCCTTAACCGGCGAGATGGCCAGCACAATCAGAAAGAGCACGCTCATCACGGCGAAAATGAGCCGGAGTTTGTACGAAACTTTTCCCATGTCTTCAGCAGACATTCTCGGTTCCTATCTCCAAGGCCATACCCAGGACCAGCCAGGGCCGCGGAAAAAAGTGCCAACGACCGTCAAAACAACGGAAACGGCGATGAACCACGTCATGACCCACCAGGGAATAGGCCTCGAACGAAAGTAGCCCCAAAATCCGCCGCTTTCCGGCGAAACAAAGTAGCAGCCTAGAAGCAGGGCGCCCACCGACGACCGTAGGCACGATGACCGTCCAGGCTTCAAAGATTAGGCAGACGCCGATGAGTACAAGGAGAACCGGCAAAAGTATCAGCAGCCGTCTGCGCCTTATTCCCTGCCCAAAAAGGTTCGCCCTTAATGTTGACTTCAAAATATGGGATCACCACGAGCGCAACAACTACGAGTCCGGGAAGAATGATTCCCGCAACCAGCGGTGGAAAATAGTGAAGCAATTCCTGTAGTCCAAGGAAGTACCAAGGCGCCTTTGCCGGATTGGGGGTCATTAGCGGATTGGCGAGTTGCTCCAGCGGCGCGTCCCAGAAGAGGGACAGGAGCACCAGTCCGATGACGAGCACTTGCAACACCATGGTTTCCCGCAGGATCAAATGCGGATAAGACATCACCTGCCGCGGGCGTTCCCCAACGACCTTGCCGGAGGTCTTCTTGGTCAGGAAGACAATCCGGCGCGGGCTGCGCAGCGCGTCAGAATCAATCCCCGTCGTGTACTGTTTTTTCTCGCTCATCGTCTTCTTTCGAAGTCAGACCGCCATCTTTCTGCACGCGCCAGAAGTGGATGCCGATCAGGAAAAGCGCCGCCAGAGGCAGGACGACGCAATGGAGAACATAGAAACGCAAGAGCGCGTTTTCGCCCACGGCGTGACCTCCCAGCATCAGGAAGCGGAAAATCTTTCCCAACCAGGGCATGTAAGAAATGATGTTGGTTCCCACGGTGATGGCCCAGAACGCCAGCTGGTCCCACGGCAGCAGATAGCCGGTGTAGCTCAGAAACAAAGTGGCCAGCAGCAGTCCCACGCCAACCACCCAGTTGAACTGCTGCGGCGGCTTGTAGCCCCCGCGGTAGAACACGTGGAACATGTGAAAGAAAACTAAAAGCACCATGGCCTGGGCGGCGATGCGATGCAGGTTGCGCAGGAGCAAGCCGTTCGAGACCACAAACCGAAGGTCCTTCATGTCCTGGTACGCCTGCGGCACGGCTGGGTGGTAATAGAACATCAGCAATACGCCAGTGACGGTGAGCAGGAGAAACAGGAAAAAAGAAAGAGAGCCAAGGTAATAGGTGGCGCGAGCACGCAGCGATTTTTCGCGCACCTTGACGGGCAGGAAGTGCAGGAAGAAGCTTCCGAAGACGGCCAGGCTGCGCGTGCGATTGGTGCGCGCGGGGCCGCGACGGAAGATGGACTTCCAGACATCGGTCTTTCGCAGTCGCTCGAGTAGCGTTTCGTTCACGGAGGTTTCCATCGGCGCCTCACACCCTCAAAACTTGCGAGTAGGGGACTGCGCTCAGTTTGTCCACCACAAGCTGGCCGTCCGGGCCAACCTGGATGTTGAAATGGGGGAGAGACCTTGGCGCGGGTCCGGCGACCTTTGTGCCCACCCGGGTGTACTTGCTGCCATGGCATGGGCATTCGATCAGATTGTCATCCGGCTTCCACTCGGTAATGCATCCCAAGTGGGTGCAAATTGCCGAGACGGCGAAGAAACCTTGCTCCGTCCGGACGATGAACACTTGCTGGTCCCTAAGGAAAGTGACGGAGTTGACCGGATAGTCGTCCGAAGGGCCGATGTGGAAGCGGGCAGGCGGCTCAAACAACACATTCGGCGAAATGTAGTTTATTGTGACGGCGACGCCCCCCAGGCCGGTGATGCCCAAGGCGGCCGTGGTTATCTCATTCAAGAAATCGCGCCGAGTGATGCCTGCGGCATTCTGGCCCTTGGATGGGGGCGTGCCTTCGGGCGGATCCACGGTTTGCTCATAGCTGAACCGTCTCCTTTTCCTGCTCGCTTGGATCGTGGTCGAAGACCTCGAAAGACTTCCATGGTGATGGTATGGGCCGGGCAGCGTTCGGCGCAGAGGCCGCAGCGAATGCAGATGGTCTCGTCTTTCACCATCACGGAGCCCTCCCCTGCCGATAATTTCTTCCGGCGTGAGGTGCTGGAGCAAGACGGGGTCACTCGCCGCCAGATCAGCGAGTTGACTCCCGGTTTCTTCCGTGAACGCGAACTGCCGCAAAGGAATCAATTGCAGGCAATTCTCCGGGCAGACGTCCACGCAGCCGCCGCAAAGAATGCACTCCGTTCCGTCGGCTTCGTTGCCTTCGAAAATGGTGTTGATCCAGCAGCGCAGGCAGCGGGAGGCCTCCAGCGCGGGCCTGCTCTTCCGTATAACCGGCTTCGACTTCTGTGATTCCGGTGCGGCGATCGAGTGGAATTATTGGAACCGCAAGGCGCGAGTATTCATCAAAGCTCTCCACCATTTTATGGTGATCCAGAACGGTGATCTGCACGAAACGTTCTTTGGGCTTCCACTCGCTCCCGCGCAGATAGCAGTCGAATTTGTTCCGCAGCCTTCCGCCCATCGGCGACGGCGCTGATAATCAAGCGCGGGCCGAAGGCAATGTCGCCAGCAGCAAATATCCCTGGCGCACGTGGTCATCAGAGTATTCGGGATCAATCTTTACCGTTCCCTGGCGCGTCGTTTCGACACCGTCCTCGGGAGCAAGAAACGAGAGGTCGGAAGTCTGGCCGATGGCGAGAATCACCGTGTCGCAAGGGATGACGCTCTCGGTTCCCGGCGCAAAAATCGGGTGGAAACGCCGCTTGCTCGTCGAAGACGGAGGTGCAGTGAATAGCTTCGAGGCCTGAGACTTGTCCGCTTCTCACCAAGGAACTTCTGCGGGCCGAGCGAGGCATGCAGCTTCAACCCCTCCTCAAGTCCCTCTTCAATTTCTTCCGTGAAAGCGCCGGCATTTCCGCGCGTGATTCGAGGCAAACCAGATGCACTTCCCGGGCCCCCATGCGCAGAGCGGCTCTGGAGACATCCATCAGTTCGTTCATCGCCACTTGCAGTTCTTTATCGGAGAGCTGATCCGGCAACAGCGTGCTTTCCAGCACTTCCAATGTTTGCCTCTGCTGCTGCCGCAAAGCAGAGCGCGCCACGTCGATTGCCACGTTACCGCCGCCGATCACCACGACTTTCTTGCCAATGGAAAGGCGATAGCCGAGATTCACGTTCAGAAGAAAATCCACGCCCGTGATTACGCCGTCCAGATCCCGCCCCGGAAGACTGAGATCGCGGCTGCGGTGCAGGCCGATGGCCAGAAGCACGGCCTGGAATCCTTCTCGCCGCAAATCCTGCAGCGAGAAATCGCCCAGCCGCGAATTCAATCGAAGTTCCGGACGCGAGATCGAGAATCTCCCGCACCTGAGCCTGAATGACGTCTCGCGGAAGGCGATACTCCGGAATTCCCAGCCGGAGCATGCCTCCGAGGCGGGTGAAGCCTCGAAAGAGCGTTACAGGATAGCCGAGCAGTGCCAAATCGTGGGCCGCAGCCAGCCCGGCAGGCCCCGAACCGATCACTGCCACGCGTTGATCCGGATGCCGAATTTCCGGCTTCTGCGGGTGCATCTCAATGGGATTGCGCGACTCGGGGCCATAGCGCTCCGTGAGAAATCGTTTGAGGGCACGGATGGAGATGGGGGCGTCGAATTTTCCGCGCCGGCAGTTCGTTTCGCAGGGATGCCCGCAAACCCGTCCGCAAATGGAAGCGAGAGGATTTGGTTCGCGGGCGTAGCGGTAGGCCTCTTCATAGCGTCCTTCCGCGATCAACGCCACGTAGCGGCCTGCCTGCGTGTGAACCGGACATGCCTGCATGCAGGGAAAGTTCGATTCCAGCCAGGCCAAGTCCACCGATTTTGTCCGGTTCATCACGGGATGTCCTGACTCGCCGGGTATTTACTTCTTGACAGTCAATTCGACGGTTGCGGTGCCCGCTCCGACTTCAACCTCCTGCGTCGTGGGCTTGCCATCTTCGCTCCAGGTTTTCAGCGTATACTTGCCGGCCGGCACATTCTTCATTTCGAAATTTCCTTCCTTGTCGGTCACCGCGAAGTACGGCGTAGCGACCACGATGATGTATCCGGACATCTCCGGATGCACGTTGCAGAGAAGAGCCACGACTCCAAGGTTATCGAACTGGAAGGGCTTCCTTTGACCCTGTGGCCAGGTCCCCATGTTGTGCGCCAATTTTCTGTTGCCGCTGATCGAGGGCCAGTACACGTTGTGGCCGACGGAATCGCTGTTCAGGAAATCAACCGTCGTGCCTTCCTGCACCGCCATCACATGCGGAACGAACATCAACTTATGCTGGTCCATCACCACGTGTTCCTTCGGCGCTTCGAATTTCTTGCCGGGAATGGCTTCAACGTACACGACAATGTTTTCCGCCGATTTGATTCCTTGCACACTGACCTTGCCTTTGATTTCTCCTGCCCGCGCGGCACCGGCCAAACCGAGACCGATAGCTGATGCGGCAACCACCGCTAGTACCATGCTCGAAACTTTCATTGATCTCCTCGCTTTCTGATTCAAACTGCCAGGTAACCCATAACAAAAGTTCGCAAGTCTTAGAACACGTAGTCGATTCCGCTCACAAAGGTGTTAGGCCGGAAGAAATTAAGCGTTCCCGTCGTGTCGATGTAGGGCTGCTGCCAGTTGTGCTGATATTCGCCGATGATTTTGATGTTGGCGCGCACAAGCACCTGGAAGCCGGGGCTTACTCGGCTGCGCGTGCGGTAGCGTGAAAGCCCATTGGCATAGTCGGTGGGAGAATTCACGAAGTCATACCGCATGGTGACGATCATCCACGGGTACATCCACCAGTTTGCTCCCGCGAATCCTCCCGTAAACGTGACGGGAGCAGCCGGGGCAATAGTTTCCGCTTCGGTGTCCACAAAGTGGTTATCATCGTGGCCTACCATCCCCAGGCCGAAGAGTTCCAGATTTCGGTATTTGAAACGGACGTCGCCGCCCGCGCGGTAGAAAGGCTCTTGAATCGTGCCAAGGAAACTGTATTGTCGCCCCGCCGAAATTCAGTTGGTTCGTTCCGTGGTAGTAAAAGGCTCCCAAGCGGATCGAGGTGTGATCTCGGGGGCCTGTTGCGCCGGCCGCCCGGATACTGTGCCGGCTTTCCGCATCCCGCTCGAGATTAAATCTCTGAGCGACGCGAACATAGACATCTTTCGAATTCCTCGCCGCTGGAGAATCATTGTTACCATTGATTATCGCTACCGACCAACTGAAGTTGCCGTCGTTGGGGTAGCCGCCGAACTCGATGCCCCGTTGTGGTGTTCCCAGGGTGAGCGGGTTGTTGGTCGTCCCGAGCGGACCGGCCACGTTGGCCTGGTCATAAACGTCATAGTCTGAGGCGTACATGCTGCGCGCCTGGGTAAACGGCAGATCCAGCTCGAACTGGCCAAATCTTACATTCAGTGAATCTTTAGGCAGCTTGATGAACCGACCCAGGTCGTTGTACTTCAGATAGCCGTCGCCAAGACCACCGTCTGCGCCGGAGCCACCCGTAGAAAGGTCATCGTCGATCCAGAACGACAGGTTTGACCCCAAACTTCCTGCGCCGATGATCGTGAACGTGTTCGGTGCAAACAGGTCCGTCCGCGGGACAAATCCGGCGGCTTGCAATGCCGGCGGCTGTTTCTTGTTCCAATTGAAGAACCCGGAATAGCGGAAACCAATCGGTATCGTGCCCGGAATTTCGCCCGGATACACAGCGTTCGGAAACTCCTGCTTCAGAGCCTTGGCTCCCAGCATTACTGGTGGCTCTTTCACGAAGGTTTCATCGTCTTTGGGAAATTTGAATCCATTCTTCTTAAAAGCCTCGCCGAAGTCGTTAAGCTCCGGGAAGCTGTTGTGACAAGTCGTGCACGAGGTCTGATATTTCCGTGCAAAGGCGGGGATGGCATAAGATGGTGTAGTCTCAATTGCCGCGAGGACGATCACAACACCCATGGCCACGGAGAGTGGTGCCAGTACTCGAATCAGTTCCTTGGCGTCACGCATCGAGTTACCTCCTCCACCGGGAAAGGTTGTTTTCGCTTTCAGGAACCTTCCCGCGTTTTCTGAGAAGAGATTGAACCTTAAGGGCTTAGTATTCTGTGAGAAGTGGGCCAGCGATTTGTGACATTTCTCACAAATCGATTTCCTGTCCTTTTGATGCCCGGAATTGCAGGGAATTGCCGAATATCCCCGACAAATCCAGGGGGAATGGGTCGCTTGCTTTTCTACCCCTCAGGGGACTACAGTTTTCTGGAAACCTTCATGGCCAAGAGCAGCCCACCAACGCCATTCAATCTACGCGTTTTGGAAAGCTGCTACGACTGCGCCAATCGTGAGAGCGGATTGGTCTGCAAATTGCCCGAGTCCGCATTGCGCGAGCTGAATGCCATCCGCCAGAACGCTTTTTACCCCCGTGGCGTAGTGCTGTACGCGGAGGGAGAAATCCCTCGCGGTGTTTATATCCTCTGCTCCGGAGAGGTGCGGCTGTCGACTGGATCGGAGAACGGCAATGCGGCCATTCTCAGAACGGCTGAAAGCGGCGATATCTTGGGACTTAGCAATACGATGTCACGCGAGCCGCATCGCGTCCGGGCGGAAACGCTCTCTGCCTGTCAAATCGGCTTTATTCCCCGACTGCAATTCCTGCAGTTCATTCGCGCTCATCCTGACGCCTCACTCCGAATTGCCGAGCATCTCAGCATGGAACTACATGATGCATGGGATCAAATCCGAATGGTGACGCTAGCGCCATCCTCAAACGCCAAACTGATACACTTCCTTCTCGCCTGGGCAGCCAGCCATGGACAGGAGTTTGCGGAAGGGACCTCACTGGCGTTATTTATGACCCACGAAGAGATTGCACAGAGTATCGGTGTTTCCCGGGAGACCGTTAGCCGCGCCCTCTCTGAACTACGGGAAGAAAAACTCATTAGCTTCAGCCGGGGCCACATCGTCCTGCTTCATCCGGACAAATTGAAATGTCTGGCAATCTCCTAGCTTTTCGGAGATAAAAGGGGACACTCGCCCCAAAGAAGAACTTCCCGCTCGGATTGTTCAGCAGCACTGCTTGCAAGCCACGAATACTCTCTCTAGCCTGAATGCCACGCCGTTCTTGTGGTTCCCTCGCCCGTTGGGCTCGCCTACCGTAAGCTCAGTTCTGAAGATGCTCCCGAAATGGCCAATTGGGACCAAATTTGCGGCACGGATCGCAAACCGACAAGTGAAACCTTGGCGATTCTGCAGATGCCGGAGTCTCAATAGCTTGCGGGGCCCTTTCAGGTGCATCCGGGAGCGTTTAGAGCACTCAGAAGCGCCTAATGCTCCTTCAGTTGTTCCCTCGCGAAAGGCGGGTTGGCACCCTGGCATCAGTAACCCCATCGATTCAAGATACTTCAGAACGGACAGGAGCAGGAGAACATAGTTTTTTGGCTGAGCGATCCCGATCCATGCGACAAAAATCGAAGTCTTGCGTTACTTTTTGCCTACGAAACGCTCTCTAGTGGCCAACTCTAGACAAATCATTCCCATAAGCAGTCGAGACTCCTGGGAAAAATGACTGAGACAGACTCCAGTGCCGGCTATTGGGCGACAGCATTGGGTAACATAGATTACTGCGTCGTTGCCTGCCGTGCCGAATTCGGATTGGAACTCAACGACCAGCGATAGAATCGGAGGTCGCAGCCTTCGCAGCGAAACGGCCTGACAAAGACCGCTGCCATAATTATCTTCTCCGCGATTCCCTTGCGTCTTGATTGATGGACCCGTTTGCTCTTGCATAGCGGGCAATTCAGCATTGCGATCCTCCTAACGCCAGGTGGCGCACAACCTGCCAACACATCTTGTTTCCCATGGGACCTGTGCGCTGTTCGGTTTTGAACAGGCCTATCTATTGCGACGTTCACCGAGCCACCCAAGCTTGGCGCTACGCGCCCCGAATCGGGCTTCCCCCGGGGCGCCCCGATCTCAACTGTCCAAAATGGTACAGACGTTTATTCGGCGGCAACATACTTTAGAGAGGAAGGGGTCGACCTCCTAGTTGCTCATCCGGATTTTGGCGGACGGCTTCGGTCGGTCACGTGTGCTTTCATGCCAAACCTGGCTCAGAACGATTTGCAATCCAATCTGGAGAGCCCGCGAACGGAAAGAACGAGTTCGCACAGACGCCGTGCCGTTAGCGTCTTGTTCGTCCATCGCGATGCAGAGGTAGTAGCGAACTGCCTGGAGGAATTGAAAAAGGCGCAATTTATCGTGAGCGCCGATTACGTTTTGAATTTGGCGCAATGTGCCGAGCGGCTTCAATCGCAATTGTACGACGTAGTGGTTGCCGAGTATCCCTGTTCGAGCTGGAAAGGATCCTACTCATCGCAAGTCCTTCATCGAACCTTGAAGGAGATCCCGCTGCTTTTCGTGACCACAGGGATGGGAAGCGAATCCCTCGCACAACTAACCGCCGAAGGTGCCTTCAACTACGTCGAAAAGGAACATGTCGCGCAATTGCCCATGGCGGTTCGGCAAGCCCTGAACGAAAAGAAGCTGCGCGAGGAGTTAGCGGAGGCAAAAAGCGCTCTACGGCAATCGCAATCATTGTACCGGGCGCTGGTGGACAATCCTTCTTATGGAATATGCCGCTGTAACCCGGACGGAGTGATGATTGATGCCAATCAGGCTCTGGTCAGCATGCTCGGTTACGCAAGCAAGGAGGAGCTGCTTTCCGAGAGCCATCCAATGCAAGCCCTTTCTCGCCAAGGCACTAGCCCGGATTCCCTCGGGCGTGCCGGGCAGACGAAAGGGATGGATCCGGTGGAAATCGACTGGAAACAAAAGGACGGAACAACTCTGAAAGTCCAGTTAAGCGGGCGGGGCATCTACGACGACCGTGGAAACTTGGCAGGCCAGGAAATCATCGTAGTCGACGTCACGGAGCAACGGACGCTGGAGAACCAATTGCGTCTTCAGGCATCGAGCGATTCGCTCACGGGCCTGGCCAATCACCGCCGTCTTTTCGAAGTGCTGCACGCGGAGATCTGCCGATCCAAGCGCACCGATCGGGGATTTTCTCTTGTATTGCTGGACCTCGACGGATTGAAAGAAATTAACGATCATCTCGGCCATCCAACTGGTGACCGGGCGCTGTGCCGGCTCGGGCAGATCTTGAAAGACTGCTGCCGCTCCATAGATACAGCGGCCCGGTACGGTGGTGACGAGTTTGCGCTTGTCCTGCCGGAGACGGGAATGGGCGCAGCCACACTCGTGGCGGAACGGATTAGTGAACTTCTCGCGGGAGAAGACGAAGCGCCCGCGCTTTCGGTGAGCGTAGGAATCGCGAGCTATCCGAACGACGCAGAAACCATCGGAACCCTGCTCTTTGCGGCGGACCGGGCTCTTTATGCAAATAAAGGCCAGCGGCCGAAAGCCGCCGGGGCAAGGCTGAGCACCATGGGCAATTTACAAGAGCTGCAAAGGAAGGATTCCAATGGATGAACACCACTCCGGGCCGCGCGAAAGGCGGCTTCTTGCCATGCCGCCGCAGCATTCCGACGGCAGAATTCAATATCTGCTGGAGGCGGAGGCGCAGATATTTCAATCGATTTCTGTCCGCGCACCAGTTGCAAGTGTGCTGAATGAAATCTGTTGCGCTCTCGATCGTCAAATCGGAAACATGGTTTCTCTGATTTCCCTGCCCACGGACGATTTGGATAGCGTCGCTGAGACCGCTAGGAACGCGTCTCTCTTTGGCCTGTATATTTTCTCTTCGACGGGCATCTTTGCCGAGAATGGCGAAGAGATCGGTTCCCTGGAGATGTACTGTTGCACTCCACGCAACGGTTCCTCCCTTGAGCTCCAATTGATTGAACGCGCGGCATGTTTGGCCGCGATTGCGCTCGAACGCGACAAGCGAGCGGACCGCAGGCCTGACCGGCGTACTCCTTTAACCGGCTCGTTGAGAGGGAACCTCTTGAAGTGGCCTGTTTCGACGAACTAATTTCCCGGCGCGTGGGTTCTTGTTTCCTCTAAAAACTCGGGAGATGACTGTCCTCCGCACTTTTGAGGGAATTGGCAGTCTACGTCAATCATGCAGAACTACACTCAATAGAGAAGTATTGACCTGTATGACGCCGTTGTACTTGATGAAGCCAAGGTTTCTGAATTTGTTCATGAAAAAATTGACACGCGAGCGTGTGGTGCCGATCATCTCGGCCAGCGTCTCCTGCGAAACTTTGGGAAGGATGCCGTGGGGCTGGTCGTCCTTGCCGTAACGGGCAAGTAATAAAAGAGTCCGGGCGAGGCGCTTCTCGCTCGAGTTGAAAAGCTGGTCGACCAAGGCCTCCTCAATCCGTATGTTGCGCGCCAGCATGAAATTAATAAAGCGGTCGGAAAGCTCGTTCTGTTCGTGAAGCACCTTGAACATTTCGGGCTTCTCAATGACGTGAATTGTGGCGGGCCCAAGCGTGATGGCCGTACCCATGCGAACGGACTGGCCTGCCAGGCAAGCTTCGCCGAAGAAATCGCCCGGCCCCAGAATACCGACCACAGCCTCTTTTCCGGTTTCATTAACCACGGAAAGCTTCACGCCGCCCGCTTGCAGGTACATGACGCTGTGAGCGGCATCCCCCTGAGAGTAAATTACCTCTGTGTCTTTTAACTCTCTAATTTTTCTTACCAAGCCGGCGGAATCGAGAAAGGCTTGCGCGTCGAATGCCGTCTTTTTCGAGGACGTTCGTTTGGAACTTTTTTTGTCGGCATTCATAAATTACCTCTATGACTTCACTTGGAAAAATGTGTCAAACCTACCCATAAATGGTTCTTGCTCTCGCAAAACATCTTCTTCCAACGTTATCTCCCAGGTTGAGGGAATCTGCTCGACCGCTTTTCCCTGTCGAATTTGCTCCTGGACAATTCTTCTGACTATTTCCAGTGGAACCTGCTCGAAATGTGTTTTCGTCTCAAGCATCACAACTCCTCCCGATCACCTAGACGCTATCAGCCGGGAAGTCGTACGGGTCAGATCTTTTGGAGATGGAATTGTGGGTCCTGTCGGGATCAAACGCCCTGCTCAGATGGGGATTAGGGTAGCTCCCGCTCCCGCTCCCGCTCCCGCTCCCGCGACGCTTCGAATCATCGCATTTACGGCCCATTTGATCGCTTGCGGGGCTGGCCACGATTGGGTTAAGATAGCGATACGTTTATTTAGCGTGTCATCACGCGGGAGGACGGTATGCAACGCACTCAACTTAAGCCCCCCCCGATGCACTTCAAGACCATGGTGCAATCGGACGTTCCGCAAGGCCGAAAAGGCAAACATAGACTGATCGTCGCCACAATCCTCAATGATCTTGACAGCTTGAAGGCTGGTGTCGCGCTCAAGGTGCCACTGGCTGAATTGGTAGCTTCCAAAGCAAGGGTCCGTTCCGCACTGAATCGCGCGACTCGCAAAGCCAGCCGAAAGGTTGAGACCGCCAGCGACGACGATTTCCTCTACGTTTGGAACGTGACCGAGTAGCAGCGGCCACTTAGCCGGCGGTTCGCCCTGGCGCGGACGCAGCTCCTAATCAGCCGGGCCTTCAGACATTCCCCACGGTACCGGTCTCTCTATATCCATGCTGAATGCAGTTGGCTCCGCCGCGGGGCGGACGCGCGCCAGCGTGGACCACGCTTCCCGCAATTGCCCCAGATAATAGAATCCAGTGATCCAATCCGACGTCTCGGATGAAACGCAGCAGGCGCAAAGAGATCAAGAAGTTGTACACAAGTGCACAGACAAGCCCAGTGCGAAAGATTAGGATTTGCATGCATCAAATGGATTGCAGTGTTGGTCAGTCCATCCCCTTCAGCTTGAACTACACGACCCGCACAAGCGCTGAGGACTTTCGAACAACACTTGCATTGCCCGACCGGATGGATTGTTCGCCCTCCGTTGAATGAAAACCATTCAGCACGTTCTCCGGACCAGGAGGACGAAGCAGTCGTCCCTTCACGCTGACACAGAACGGTCTCGTAATAGGGACAGAAAGGTAAAAGTATGCCTCTCATACAAATTCTATTGGGCCTGATCGTAGTGGGGGTCCTGCTGTGGTTGGTGAATCGTTTCATCCCCATGGCCAGCAGCATCAAGTCGATCCTGAACGCAGTCGTAGTCATAGTCGTCGTGTTGTGGCTCCTCAATGTATTTGGATTGTTTCACTCCCTTTCACAAATACACGTAGGGACATAAGACGTCTTGGGTAAATGAAGTAGCACTCCATGCGACAGATGCAATGACTGGATACGAAAGGCGCACCACGTAGAGCGAGTGGCGAGCGCATGAGTAGATGCAATGGAGATAAAACATGAACCCGACGAGAATCATTCATACAACCGCGCTCTTTTTGATGCTCGGAATTGCTGCTCCAGCTATCGTGGGCCAGCAGAAACCGGGGAAAAGGGCCAATCCTGCAAGGCACGAGCAACAGGCTAAACAGGAGAGACATCAGCAAACAAGAGCTTCTAAGCAAGACCAACAAGCCAGGCATGAAAGGCAACAGCGAGCTGACAGACAGCAACGCTCGAACAACTCCGCAAGGCACCAACAACAAGCAAGGGTGCAGCACCGTCAGCAACGGCGACGGCAACAGCAGCGGGACAACAGGTCCGCGCGGCGCCAAAGCGCGTATCGTTCGCGCACGCACCAGGCCGCCTGGCAGCACGATCGTGCAGATAACTGGAAGTCCCAGCACCGCGACTGGCAGCAACGCGGCGGATACCGTGGCTATCGCGTTCCGAATGATCGTTTCCGTAACTACTACGGCCGGAATCATGGATTCCGTATGTACAGCCTGCCCGTAATGTACGTTGGCGGGCATCGCCGCTTCCGCTACGGAGGCTACTGGTTCGGACTCGTTGACCCATGGCCGGAATACTGGTCGAACAACTGGTATGACAACGATGACGTGTACGTGGACTATAGCGATGGCGGGTATTACCTGTACAACCGCAGCTACCCCGGCGATCGCATTGCCATCAGCTTTTACCTGAACTAGGTGCTCGTTCGAACGCAGCAGGGAAATGCAACTTGGCCCCAGGCGGAGACTTTTTCTGACATTTGGAATCCGGCTGGGGCCAGTTGGTCGAACAAGGCCAAATTCGCGAAGGAGAATGAACAATGCTCGGAACTATCTTGATTATCTTTTTGATCCTGGCGCTCTTCGGAGCATTGCCGCGCTGGGGACACAGCAGAAATTGGGGTTATAGGCCGACGGGCGGTATCGGTCTCGTTCTCGTAATCGTTGTGATTCTCGTGCTGCTCGGTCGAATTTAGCTGTTCGGAGGCAAGCGATGGATGAATCGAATCAGCGCGTAGTCGAGTTTCTCGAGAAGGAAATCCATACGTACTCGGCGCTTTCTTTGTTTTTTTCGAAGAAGGACATTCAGAAACATGTCCGCTCGGGATCGAAGGGGTTTCCGGGGACCCCCGCCTTCTACAGGGACAGAATGAAAGAAGCGAAGAAGCTCATTCATGATCTTAGACGGGCCAAATAGGGTGCGATCGATGCAGTGGGTGGCTTCCAGCGGCCTGAGATCTTGTTTCATTCGCGTGGCTGCGTTTTTTTTCGTCTTGCTTCTGTGCACCAGCGGTTCCTTCGGCTATTCCGTCTTGACGCACGAAGAAATCGTGGATTTGCTCTGGACCAGCGAGATTCGGCCGCTGCTTCTCAGCCGCTTTCCCACATTGACGGAAGCACAGATTACGGAAGCGCACTCCTACGCTTACGGAGGCGCCGTCATTCAGGACCTCGGCTACTACCCTTTTGGTAGCAAAGAATTCAGCGACCTTGTGCATTACGTGCGCAGCGGAGACTTCGTCCGTGAATTGATTCTCGAAAGCCAGGATGCCGACGAGTACGCCTTTGCACTCGGGGCTCTCGCGCACTATGCGTCAGATATCGCCGGCCACCCTGCCGTCAATCAAGCGGTGGCGATTGAATACCCCAAACTGCGCGCGGAATACGGCGATTCGGTGAAGTACGCGCAGGACAAGACCGCGCATTTGAGGACGGAGTTTGGATTCGATACCGTACAAGTGGCAAAAAATCGCTACGCATCCCAGCAATATCACGATTTCATCGGATTTGAGGTATCGAAGTCACTGATCGAGCGCGTCTTCCCTGTCGTTTATGGCCTCAAGTTGGAGGATGTGTTGGCCCACGAGGATCTCGCGGTCGGGTCGTATCGTTATTCCGTCAGCCGGCTAATCCCGAAAATGACACAAGTGGCGCTGCGCACCCACAAAAAGGAGTTGATGCGCGAGACGCCCAATTTCGCAAAGCGCAAATTCCTCTACCGGCTTTCGCGCTCCGGCTACGAAAAAGAGTGGGGAAAGACGTATACCAAGCCGGGGTTCGGCGCACGCTTTCTGGCCATCCTCCTGCGATTTATGCCCAAGATCGGGCCGTTTAAGGGCCTGGCCTTCAATAATCCTACCGCGCAAACGGAGGATATGTATTTCAAGAGCATCAATACGACCGTGGATCAGTACAAAGCGTTTCTCGAAGAAGTGCGCACGAATTCACTTGTCCTCCCCAATAGAGACCTCGATAGCGGCGTACTAACGAAGGCAGCGGAATACACGCTGACGGATGGCACCTACGCCAAGTTGTTGTCCCAGTTGGCGGATCGGAAGTTTGATGGCACATCGCCGGAGCTGCGCGACAATATTCTACATTTCTATTCTGACCTTTCTCTTGCCATCGACACGAAGAAAGACAAAAACGACTGGCAGAGTGTCCTGGCGTCGCTCAATCAGTTGAAATTAGTCACGCCGAGCGCAAGCATCGTTCGGCTCAAGCTTCAAGAGCCCGTGAAATAGGATTTGGCTGCAAATCGAACAGAACAAGAGGATTCCGTGCGCGAAACGAAAACTTTAAGCTGTATGGGTGGACTCACCGTGACCGTTGCAGCTCTCGCTGTTAACTCCTATTACGTTCGCGAACTTCTGGTTTCCTTGGCATTGTTCTCCGTAGCCTTCCTCATCCTGGCAGCGGGAGCGCTGGTAGCAATCCTCGCCTGGTGGGCTAGCGAGCAGGCGACAATTTGGACCGAGCCTGCGTCACGCAGCGTTGTCGCGTTCTCTCGCCGGCTCCTCGCGGCATACGCAAAGCGTTAGCCGCCAGTAAGGCTGACAACAGGCCGCGTATCACAGTAGGTCCCGCACCAAACTCCGTATTCCCTTGCCTGTGTTTGCCTATTTGAACCGGGATTGCTCGAGCCGGAGTGCTCTTGCCCCATCGCCAGTTTGCTAATAAATGCGAAAAGTGTCCGTAAGTGAACAGACCGTTTTGGGACCAGAGGCTATTCTGGTGGCTCGAGAAACAGGCCAGCTCGTAAAATCTTGGGAGGAAATGAACATGAAGTTTGTAAAGACAATTTTCGCAGTGTTTGCACTCACACTGCTCGGCGCCACTTTAGCCACCGGCGCTCGGGCTGATGAGTGGAACAAGAAAACCGTAATGACATTCAGTGAAACGATCGAAATCCCCGGGCAGATTCTGCCCGCCGGTACCTACACATTCGTCTTACTCGATTCGCCAGCCGACCGCCATATCGTGCAGATCTTCAATGCCGATGGCACTCACATCATCGCTACAATCCTGGCGATCAACAACTACCGCCTCACACCTACGGGAGACACCGTGGTCAAGTTCGCAGAACGAGCGGGCGATAACCCGGAAGCCCTCAAGGCGTGGTTTTATCCAGGTGACAACTTCGGGCAGGAATTTGTTTACCCGAAGCAGAGGGCCCTTCAGTTGGCCGTGGTAGTGAAAGAACCCGTTCTTGCACTGGCCACCGACACAGATGACCTGAAAACGGCTTCGATCGTCGCCGTGACCCCGGATGAGAAGGAAGAGCCAGTAACCGAAGCGATTGAGACCACTCCGCCAGCCACACAGGAAGCCACTGCTGCGCCGGTTGCGGAAACCGCCCCGGTTGCCGCACAGGAGACAACTCCTGCGCCGGCTACTGAAGCCAAGGAACTGCCGCAGACCGCCAGCTTGCTGCCACTAACCATGCTGCTCGGCCTGGCATCGCTTGGCCTCGCTTTCGTACTGAAGCGCTTCACGAGCTGAGCCTCATAAATGTAACTAAACTCCAGCGCCGCGGGCTGTTGCGTCATACTCAACCTGCGGCGCGAGGAGATTTTCCAGTGACTCTTGCCACTCCATCGCATAGGCTTGACCTCTTCCATTGTTGTTATCCGCTCGCCACCTTTCTGCTCCTCTTCAGCCTGCCGGCTTATTCACAGACCTCTCAACAGCCACCTCCCTCCCCTGGCGACTCGGACACCTCTGTAATCTCCGTCACGACGGAGCTGGTCGCGCTGCCCGTTCGAGTAACCGACTCACATGGAAACTTCGTTACGGGACTGAAGCAGCCAGACTTCCAGGTCTACCAAGACGGGCAGCAACAAAAGATTACTTTGTTCCAGCAGGAAGACACTCCTGTAACTGTTGGTCTGGTGGTTGACCACAGCCGGAGCATGGGTTCGAAGCTCCCCGAAGTAGCCTCAGCGGTTTCCGCTTTCGCGCACTCCAGTAATCCTCAAGATGAGATGTTCGTCGTGGATTTCAATGATGACGTTTCGCCCGAGATGCTCGGCGGCAAACCGTTCACAAGTGACCCGAACGTACTCTCGAATGCCGTCGCGGCTGTTTCCGCCCGCGGACGCACCGCGCTTTATGACGCAGTCGCTGAGGGAATGACCCATTTGGAGCTCGGCCATTGGGATAAGAAGGCTCTGGTTATAGTGAGCGACGGCGGAGACAACGCCAGCCATCTAAAGTTTTCCCAACTTCTCGACATGGCTCAACGCTCCCGAGTCGCGATTTATTCCGTCGTACTTGTGGGCAGCAACGAGGAAGAAAATCCGGGCATCCTTCGGCGGCTATGCAAGAGCACAGGCGGAATAGCCTACTTCCCCGGCCGCGGTGAAACCGTCGCGGGAATCATGGCCCTTATCGCCCGTGATCTTCGCGAGCAATACACGCTCGGCTTCGTGCCGCAGAAACAAGGCAATGCCGCTTCCTTTCACAAACTTCAAGTGAAAGTGTCCGCACCAGGCAGGGGCAAGCTACATGTGCGTTCCCGACCCGGCTATTACTCGGCGCCCGGCCATTCTTTCCCGGAAAAGCGGAAAGCTCCAGCACAAACCGGCGTAGGTGCGACATGAGGCTCTCCAGTCGCGCGGCTAAAAGAGATCGACGAATGGGCGCGTCCGCAGTTCGAGTGGCGTACTACTTCTTTCTGACAATTGGCATCCTTGCGCTTGCCTATACCGGGTATGTCGTCGTGTACGCCCACACCTATCAGACAATAGAACAATCTAAATTCGAAAATGCAAGACCGAGGGAAGTTCCGCATCTCCTGGTTCAGGGCGGCGTGATCGGCGAAATCCAGGTACCTCGTCTTGGGCTGAAAGCCATCGTCGTACAGGGTGACTCGCACACGCTTTTGCAGCGCGCCGTCGGTCACATCCCCGAAACGGCTTTGCCTGGCGAATTGGGCAACGTTGCTCTGGCCGGGCATCGCGACACTTTCTTTCGTCCGTTGCGCCATATCCGCGTGGGCGACGCCATCGCTTTCAAGACGCACGATGGCAGTTTCCATTATCAAGTGGAATCCACGGCGGTGGTTCCGCCGACCGCCGTGGAGGTTTTGAACACGTCGATCGGCCGTACTCTGACGCTGATCACTTGCTTTCCGTTTAACTACATTGGCCCGGCACCGAAGCGATTTGTCGTCCGGGCCCGCGAAGTTGAGCCATCCCCAGAGCCTCCCCAAGCTCGTTAGACCGACGTACGCGGCCTCTTAACGCTTGATGCTCGGGCATCGCAGCTAATTCGAACATCCAAATGTGTGCCCAAGTGAACAGACACTCCAGGTCAATGCGGTTAGTATTACCTTGTGCATGATGGCAAGAGAGCTGTACTCCAAATCAGCTCACCCACCTCAAACTAATGGCCTCGACTTCAAGCCCTGACAACGGAAAAGTAAGAGGAAGTCGACATTTTCAGGACAGTCTTTGTGGTCCTCCCTGTTCTTTGGGCCATGGGGCTAGTCAATTCCTACACTCTCCGGTGATTCATTCATATCTTGTTGGTCTTGGCAATCTTGGTCCTGGTCATCCGAATCTTCCAGGGCCGCAGGCTCGTCTTCTGATCGGGGAATAGAAAATATGAAAACGACTTCTATAATCGGAATTTTGTTGGTGGTATGCGGTGCGCTGGCCCTCGCATATTAAGGCTTTAATTACACGCATCGCGAAAAAGTTATCGATCTCGGCCCCATCCACGCCACTGCGGATGAACAGAAGCATGTCTCTATACCGCCGATACTCGGCGGGCTGGCTCTGGTCGGAGGAATTGTCCTGCTCGTTGCCGGAGCGCGAAAGAATTCTTAGCTCGTCAAAACCAAAGCATCCCGCCTGAGAGTCGGGGCACGCATTGCCCTCTAAAACCTCGAATCGCGTTGAATGTCCTTCAGCCAAGCAATTTTGAGAAGCAAACGTCAGCAAAAGAAGATTTGACCGTGGAGGTCAGTGATGAAGAGCTTTTTGATTTCTGCTGCATGTCTTACCCTCGTCGCAGGCACAATGCTTGCCGCGGAAAGGAATCACGAACAAAAACGCCTCGAAAACTGCGGCGTTGTCATGCAAGAGATCGTTAATATTCCGGAGAACATTCCCCAGGAAGTCTTGGAACTGTTGCGCGAAATTCTGCGCAAGTCATTCTCGGTAGGCGCAAAGCTCGCCAATTTCTTCATGGACACCCGCTGCCACTAGCGGTAGAATTTTCGTAGATATGACTGCGAAAAGGCGGCAGAACTCTCTGCCGCCTTTTTCTTTTGTACGGATGCTTTCTGCGGATTCGCGCGAAAGTCTCCGAACTCGCCGTGCACTCTGAGTTCAAAGAATCCTGAGCACCATTGGGTGGGGTCATCCTTCTGAGGATGACCCTTCGACGCTGCGAGTGTCCCAGGATCCAAACTAGGGCTCTTGGCCCTGGTTTATTAGCCCTAAGGCACCCTTTTTCGCGTAATCCCAGCGCAACTCTAAGTGGTTTAAAAGCAACACTTGCGTAAGTGTTGCATATAAACGACTTACAGAAACGCTAAATCCTTTAGATGCAACATTTGCACAAAACCGGGGGGGGGTGCCTCAGGTTATCGTTAACAAGATTCCGCGACTGTCGGGCGGTCCGACAGCCGCCTACTTATGTCGCCGATCATTAGAATGTTCCGCATGCCCGTTGGCGTCTAGCCAGGTCAGCAAAGCCCGAATGCTTCCATGCGCCAAAGCGATACTCGAATCTGCAGCCCCATAATAAAGGCTGAGCGTATCGCCGTCGGCCGCCACGGTGTACCCGCACGGGAACACCACATCCTGCACATCTCCGTGACGTTCGTACTCGGCTTCCGGCGCGAACATCCAGGAATCCCCCCGCGCCAGGCACTTATCCGGCTCTTGAAGATCGAACAACGCCAGCCCCAGCCGATAGATGGAACTCGACGGTGTTCTTCTCACGCCGTGGTAGATCACCAGCCAGCCTCTTGGCGTTTCAATCGGTGGCGGCGACATCCCAATTTTGTTTGCATCCCACCAGGCACCACGGCGGGCCTCCAACATGAGCTTGTGGTTGCCCCAGTGCCTCAAATCGGGAGAATAGGAGATCCAAATATGAGCTCCCAGCGGCGTCATGGGCCGATGGATCAAGGCCCAGAACCCGTTAATCCTTTTCGGAAGGAGCGCTGCATCCTTGTCGTCTGGAGGCATAACCACGCCAAGTCTCTCGTAGCTGCGAAAATCTTTCGTCAGGGCCAGAGACACTCCCGGGCCGCCACGCGAATACGACGTATAAGCCACGGCATATTGCTTGAGTTCGGGCACATAGGTAATTCGCGGGTCTTCAATGCCCCATATCTCCTCGGGATATTTCTCCGCATCCGGCATCAAGGTCGGCTCGCGATCGATTTGCCAACCAGTGACACCATCCTCCGAGCGCGCAACGCACAAGTGAGAGAGCCCCCGGCGATCTTCCACGCGACACAGAAGTAGCGTAGACCCGTCGGGTAGTAGTGTCGCGCCAGCGTTAAACACGCTGTTCATGGGGTACGGCCAATCTTTTCCGCTTAGGATCGGATTGGCGGAGTGGCGTGTGAATAGTGTCTCGTACGGTGTCATTCTCGCGGTGGCGGAGAATTCCACAACTTTTACTTGAGGTGTTTTCATTGTTTTGCTCGGGGTGAATGTAATCGCTTGCTATTTAAGGATGGTTTCCTGCTCCGCCGGCCTCTTCCAGCCTGCGCATTTCCAGAAGCGCCATTAAGAAGGACAGGGTCGATTCCGCTCCCTGGTTTTCATTGGCCCGATCAGGGTGCAGGCCATCTCGGCATCCGCCCGTCGTTGGATCATAGAGCGCGATCTGCAGGTCGTTATCTCCCAGAAACCAGTTGAAAACTGTCCACGCCTCTTTGCGCCAGCGGCCTTTTCCCGTAGCACGATAGGCCTGCAAACACGCCGAAACCTGGGCACAGGCTTCGATAGGCTGC
Organism: uncultured Acidobacteriota bacterium; assembly: GCA_963824515.1. Lineage (GTDB taxonomy): Bacteria > Acidobacteriota > Terriglobia > Acidiferrales > UBA7541 > Acidiferrum. Next base: position 72,188 of record CAWGPN010000001.1, on the reverse strand, counting down.
TGGTCGAACCTCGCCTTCTCTGTTTTCTTTGAGTAAAAACCGTCTGATCCGATCGGTACGAAGTGTCCTTTAACTTCGCAGCGCTGAATCGAAGCCAGCCAATCCAATGCTTCCAGTCCGGCCGATACCATCTCCTCGTTTGCGCTGCGCATCCCCGCTCTGATCAGTGCCTGCGGCAGACGGGCGTTGGAATACGCCAGCCCGTTCTCAAGCCAATTCCAGTCCGATGAACGGACGGCGCGGTAGGAATTCAAAAGCCGATTCGCAAGCGCTTCCGCCGCAATTAACGCAGCGCGGTCCCCGGGAAATGAGTCGAGATATTCCTGCAGTCCCAGCAACGCAAAGGCGCATGCTCGCGGACTCTCGAGCTCCACGGCCGCGGGAACCGCCAGCTCAAACAATCGTCCCGCCGCTCCCCGCAGTCCCGCGTCCATCGATCTGCCCAGCACCGTGCCCAAAGCCCATAACGCCCGTCCATGGCTGTCTTCTGAGCCTCCCGGCTCCTGCCACTGGCGTTCATAGCTCAGGCAATTTCTGAATCGCTTGCTTATTGGATCGAAAGCCAGCCATAAAAAAGCCAGATAACGGCAGGCCAGCTCCGCCGCGCCTGTTGGAGCACTGCTCCCGAACTCCTCAAGGAGAATTGCCACGATCAGTGCACGCGCATTGTCATCCGTGGTGTACCCCTCGGGATAGTTCGGCACGGCAAAAACTGCATGCTCCACGATTCCCGTATGGTCGGTCATACGATGCAAGTGATCCAACTTTATCGCCGGCAGACGGTCGAGAGCCTTTTCTGTGTTCTGTGCCGAATATGTCGCGCGCGGATTCCGCAAGCGCTCGTTGTACACGCGTTCAAAGCTCGCCATGTATTGCTGGGCCACGCGGTCCCAAACCATGTTCCTAGCATACAGGTACGCACGCTTCCGCATGGCATGGCGCGCGGTGCCGTTGTCGAGCAACTCGATCGTCTTTGTAGCAATCGCCTGAGGATCATCAAAGGGAACAAGCACGCCGCGCTCATCGTCCAGCAATTCGATCGCATGCAAATAGGGCGTGGAAATAATCGCTTTTCCGGCGCTTAGGGCATACGCGAGAGTCCCGGAAACGACTTGTCCCTTGTGCTTGTAAGGCGTGATGTAAATGTCTGCCGCTCCGATCAACTCAACCAGCTCTTGAGGGCTGACAAACCGGTTCAGAAAGATCACGCTCGCCTCAACTCCCAGATCTGTCGCCAGCTTCTGCAAGTACTGCCTGTATTGGTCGCCCTCTCTCCGCAGAATGTGTGGGTGGGTGACGCCAGAGATCATGTAAACCACATTGCTGTGACGCGCCAGAATGCTTGGCAACGCTTGAATTACGTTTTCTATGCCTTTGTTGGGCGAGAGCAGTCCAAACGTAAGCAAGACTTCCTTCCCTTCCGTTCCGAAGCCATCTTTGTAGAAATTGGGATCGGTAAAGGGTTGGTCAGGAATTCCATGGGGAATCAGGTCAATCTTCTCAGGAGAAACGTGAAACACATCTTCCAGGATATTAGCGGCCTGCCGGCTCATGACAATCAGCCGGTCTGACAAGGCCGCGATTTCTTCCATCACTCTGCGCTGATCGGTGTTTGGCTCACGAAGGACGGTGTGCAGAGTTGTGACCACGGGCATCTGAAGCCGGCGCAAAAGCTCTAATATGTGCGAACCGGCGGCCCCGCCGAAAATGCCGTACTCGTGCTGCAAACAAATGAGATCGATGTTGCTGAAATTCAAGAAGTCCGCTGCTTGCCGGTACGAAGCCAGGTTGTCTTGGGAAAGCGCGAACCGCACTCGAGCTGGGTAGCTGTAACCCTCTTCGATATCGTTGACAGGCAACGCTAGCAGCTCTGTGGCGCCGTACTCCGCGTGAATTGCGTCGCACAGGTCTGTCGTGAACGTCGCGATACCGCACTTCCGGGGAAGATAGTTCCCGACAACGGCAACCCTGTTCGGCAAAATTGGTCTGGGATGTGTGAGGCTGGGTGTCGCCGCTTTAGCTTCGAGTAGAAGCGAATTCAGGTCGACGGCTTCGTGAACGTCCGGCACATCGGTGAATGTTAGGCTTTCCATTTGAGAGATTGTTTTGGGCAATGCCATTCGATTCCCTTTCTCGGATTTCCCGCGAATTTCATGGCAGCATGGAAGCAGGCCCACGCCCAGTTTCGGCCCGATCTCTCACAGAACCTGACTATTCCTGGGTCCGCTACATATATTCATCGCATGATCAAAGCATGCCCGCTGTCCAATACAGCACAACGAAACCACCTTGCTAACCTCGCGGAGTACGTGCGCGCGGGTGAAGTAGAGGCGGCGATAGCCTTGCAAACTTCCTGCACTGCCGCGGCGTGGCGTGTACCGGCATTACTCGAACCTGTCACCATCTATTTCCAAAAGTGTCCGCAACGGCGTTCTGTCTTCAGATGCCGCAGTTAAAGTCGATAACTCTTCTCGTTCTTCAGGCGCGTCGCTTCGAGGTCAGTCGTCATCTTTGCTCAGGCGATCGGCTTCCCGCAGTGGCCGTTCTTGCTTGTCGAGCCTCGCGGACCGCGTCTATTTTTTCCTGGCGTGTGAAAGTCCCGCGCTGGCACGGCTTCCGGAGTTCCCGCTCTGGTACAACTTTCTTTCCTGCACCCGTCTCGCCGCCAGCGTTAGCAGCACCGCGCCAATCATCGCCACCACCGTTGTGCTGACTGCACGCGAGGAGCCGTCCAAGCTCGCCACCTGCAATAGAATTCCTCCTACAGTGGCTCCAACGATTCCCATGACGATGTCCATGATCCGGCCGTAGTCGTTGCCCTCAAGAAGCCGCTTCCCGGCGAACCATGAGCCGGTACGCCTAGCGTGTGTCCAGGACATTAGGAACATTTATCCTTCTTTCTTCGTGAAACTGAGCGAAATATCGAGGGGCAGAGTTGGTTTCCTCTGTAGCTTGCTCTACTTAACCATTATAGTCAAGCATATTAAAATTGAATTTTACTGACTTTACTGCTATAGTAAATTCTCATGGAGGGCCAGTGGACGTTTGCCTTGTCATCAAACAGCGTCTCATCGAACTGGATCTCGACCAGCGCGACCTGGCTGCGGCCGCAAAAGTCACCGAATCCTATATTTCCCAGCTCCTTACGCGAAGAAAAACTCCGCCTGATCCCGAGCGCACGGATATTTACGAAAAAATGGGGGCCTTTTTGAAGCTCCCGCGCGGCCAGCTTTCTAAACTGGCTGAACTTCAGCAAAGGAACGAGTTGAAGAAGAGGCTCTCGGATCCCTTGGATCCTCTGTTCAAGGAAATTCGAAAACTTATTCTTCGCAAGTGCCGGAAGGAAACGGCAAAGCCGGTTGCCGCCATTTTTGAAAAGCAGCCCTTCGGCGAGCTCGAACGCCTCGTGACGCAAAAGCTTCTTGATCTTGCCAAGCGTGTAGCCAGGGAAGAGTTGGCCAACGAAAATTGGCTTCACCAGGTCGCACGCCTCACCGGACGCAGCTATGAACAGGTGCGCGTAAAAATCCTAGAGTTCCTGGACACGGATGTCTTCAATCTCTCCGTGGACCATTACACTGCATTTCTCGATCCCCTCATCAAGAGTTGGGATATAGACCTCGCCACCTTTAGCATGGAAATTGTTCTCAATCAGAGCCTGGCGGCTGGCGGACCAAGAACAATTGAATTTGTCGAAAGGCCCTCCTCAGAGCCTGACGAGGAACCTGGCCTCAAAGAATTCCTCCTCGATCGTGCTCTCAGTGGTGAGCTCACTCCGGAGGAAATCGGATTCCTCAAAGGTGTGCGCTTTCGAGGCCGGCGGCCCACTCCGCTCTATTACTACCGTGAATTGCAGAACTTGAGAGATCCACTTCACTTTCAGGCGGAAAATAGTTCATCCACAAAACGTATATTCGGAGACCCAAAATGAGCATCAACGTTCAATACGTAGGATTCAAGTCGAAGGCCATCGTCCGTGAGTACAGTTTCCTGGTACGGGACTCCTTGATCGAGCCTCGCGAGGTCACCTTTACCATACTGAACGAAGCATTCTCGTCGCGCCGCCTAAGCTTTCAGAATGCCCCGGACATCTGCTCGTTGAAACTCCATCGCGAACTCGCGGATTCCATAAATAACCCCCTCAAAACACATTACCGCGTCAGCGAATCCGAGTTAGTCGACTACCATGCAACGCACTCTCCGAAAACTTCCAGAGGGATTTATTCGCGAAAGCCAGAGCAGAATTTCTAATCGGGTTGGAATCGGCTCGCCGGCTGAGATTTACGGATGGAATTCGCGCGTGGCCAAATAAACCGCCCCAGCTTTATTCGTGCAGGACAACCGTCAGCAGCGACTTATTCACTTTGATTTTGCCGTTGTATTCGATGAAGCCCAGTTTCCGGAATTTGTTCATGAAGAAATTCACTCGCGAACGCGTCGTTCCCACCATGCTGGCCAGCGTCTCCTGCGAAACTTTCGGCAATATGCGAACCGGGTGATCTTGCTTTCCGTACCGCGCGAGCAACAGCAGCGCCCGAGCCAGGCGCTTCTCACTCGAGTTGAAAAGTTGATCGACCAAATCTTCTTCGACCTGAATGTTGTGCGCCAGCATATACCGGATGAAGTGATCCGATAAGTCCTGCTCCGTGTGGAGCACGCGCAGCAACTCGTCTTTTTCAATCACCAGTATTGTGGTCGGTGTCATGGCCGTAGCCGTGCCCATCCGGACCATCTGGCCCGCCATGCACCCTTCGCCAAAAAAGTCAGTCGGCCCAAACATCGCAACGACCGCTTCTTTTCCGGACCCATTTATCACCGACAATTTCACTCCGCCCTTTTGGATATACATGACGCTATCCGCGCCATCGCCCTGCGTATAAATCGATTCGTGTCTTTTGAACTCTGCGATTTTTCTGGAAACTCCGGCAGTGTCCAGAAAAACCTGCGGATCGAAAGGGAGCGCGCTCCCATTTTTTCCATTTTTTAGCTGTTTCATAAGCAATCCGGGACACCTGCACGAGGTGCGCGTTCCTTGGCACTATCCACCTTACCAGCAGGACATCCGGCGGTACTGTTCAAAAGAGAACAGCGCTCTACTTTCCAACTTTGTAATCTACTCTGGAAGATGGCGATGACGGGGGATGCTGGCCGGTACTCTGGGCTGGGACGGACGGTATCCCCAAATCGCCTGCGTCATATCCGCCCTGAAATCGCAATTCCCCGAAACAAGCAAAAGCTGACAAACATTCATGCCCTTCCTGAAGTGCCCTCGCTTCTAACGCCTAGCATGGGCATACCTTCGGAATTCGGGCAACGAACTTCGCTCACGCCCCATCCTTCAACTGCGTCTAGCCCCTAAATTAGCTCAATTTTGCAGACAGGCTGTCCAGGGCGTCTTTTCCGCTCTCGAACGCGCTTGCCACCGTATTTTCCCCCTTCGATACCGCGCTCCTTAAATTTCGGAGCGTTCGCCGCCCTGCTTTTCGAAGCTGCTTCATTCCATCATCGGTGGTGTCCCCGATCCATTCCCGCGTGTCCGCACCGGATTGCGGCGAAAACAGCAGCGCCAAACCCACACCCAATCCCACCCCGGCCAGCAAAGCGATTACCTTTTGTCCTGAGCTCATGTATTTCTCCTCTTTCTTGTCCATCTCGTCTTTCTCGTCTTTCTCGTCTATCGCCTCTTCATAACACATCTCTACCATTCTCATTCTCCTTAGGAACTCGCCTTCCCGCTAACAATCCCGCCGAGCCAGCCTCCAAAAATCTCCACCAGGCCAGCCCGCGGACTCTCCCTTTTAGTGTCTCTCCGTCTCTGTCACTGCGTCAGTTCAATTTTGGACTATCGAGTATGGCTCCTGAACAAGAACGGCCAGCCGGCGCCAGCAAGAGTTGTTGGACTTGCTGGACGGCATGAATCCGAAGATTGATGAGTTTACCGCAGCGGTCGAGGCCGAAGCGAAGTAGCGCCCCGACGCTTGCGGCTGGTCACGACTTGGAGAGTCTCGCGCTTTCGTTGCGCCTGGTCCGTTCCTGGCAAACAGTGTCTGCGTTGATCTCGAGGAGCCCCAATAATTTCGACTTTTCTCCGGGAGAACTTCTTGTCGAACGCTCGCAAGACGGTTACTACCATTTGAGCGAGATTGACCTACGGCTTCGCCCAGTTGGCGCAGGCGAATGGAAGGGTTATTCGACCGCTTTGGCTCGCTCACCGGTGAAGTCGCTGGCAACCACGGACAAGATTCTCACAGCGGCAGACCTCAGCCAGACGCCGCCAGCGGACATTCCTTTCCTTTGCAAATCATACAGACCTGGCAAATTGAAGACCATGCCCTGGCTCTGCGATTCACCATGAAGAACGTTGCCGAACAAAACGTAGAAGTCGGGGTCCAGGGCATTCCAATGATTTCCAACAACTTGCTCACAGGCCGGTGACTCGAGCAAGCCCATACAGTTTGTTCTTTCTACGCTCCGGATATCGGTGAGGATGCTGGCTGTGATTGTATCCAATGGTCTTCCTATGAGTTCTAATACTTACGAACCGAGGGCTTACGAACACGAGGGCTTGCATTTTTACGGCTTGGATTGTATCGTGCTCCGATATATATTAGCCCGCGCCTACTTCTCTTGGGCTGGGCCGTCGTCAGACTATGCACTTCCTAAATAGCCTTTTTCCCCGCGGCGACGCGAATCATTCATAAGAAGGGCTTCTCCCAGTAGGAGGAGAGTCTTGAGGGTGCAAAAATCAATGAGCTATCTACGGATAGTGCCACTCCTTGTCACTTGTGTAGATTCAGGCGTGGCGCAGGAAGGGGAGGCGTATCGAATTCTAATTGGATTCAGTCACAGCAGCAATTAAATATCTCGGGAAGAAAATCGGGCAAGCGCTCAGATTGGTATCAGTCCCAGCTCATGGGGGTGGTAGGGGAAGTGAGATCTCAGCGTTGCAATTCAGAGGACATGGCCAACTTGATTGGAAGAGCTCCGACCTTTTTGCGAGCGATCGAACAGATTCCTGCCATCGCTCGAAGTGAAGCCCCCGTGCTCATTACAGGAGAGACGGGAACAGGGAAAGAATTGGTCGCTCGTGGTCTTCATTATCAAAGCGATCGCGACCGATGCGCCTTTGTATCGCTGAATTGCGGCTCTTTTTGCGATTCGCTTTTGGAAGACGAACTATTTGGGCACGAACGAGGTGCGTTCACAAGCGCAACGGCCAGACGGGAAGGTCTCATCGCGCATGCCGAAGGGGGCACACTGTTTCTCGATGAGATCGATAGCCTACCGCCAAAAGCTCAAGTTGATCTATTGCAAGTGCTTCAAAATAAGCGATATCGGCCGGTGGGTTCGAATATCGAACGTGAAGCAAACGTCCGGATTTTGGCGGCAAGCAATGCCCCCATCGCGCAACTCGTGCGAACAGGGCTTTTCCGTGCTGACCTTTTTCACCGACTGTGTGTTTTCCAAATAGAATTGCCCCCGCTGCGTCAAAGAAAGGCAGACATACCGCTGCTGGCAGCCCATTTCCTTGAGAAGCATTCTCCAAAGAACCAACCCGTGCCTTCGTTTTCGCAGGAAGCACATGCGGCTTTGGTGTCGCGTGATTGGCCAGGGAATATTCGTGAACTCGAAAACGTAATTTTGCGCGCCATACACCTGAAAAGCACGGACCAGATCGAGATACGAGACCTGGGTTTACATTGTCATTCCTTAGATCCTCAGTTGCCTTTGGCGGTTGAATCGGGCGAGATAAAACCGTTTAAAGAAATGAAGAAAGAAATGATCGCACACTTTGAGAGGGCATACCTCGTTCGACTCATGTCCGACCACGGAGGCAACGTGAGTCGCGCTGCGCAAACGGCTCAAAAAGAACGGCGTGACCTTGGGAAGCTTCTAAAAAAATACCAAATAGACCCCAAATCCTTTTGTGGCTCCACGATTCGAGGGTCTCTACACCCCCCGCCCCGGCATTTCTCAAATCGGCAGACGCGGCTTCCGGTTTTCAAGAACGGCGCATCTTGAGAATACTTGTCTCCATTCTTGTGTCGTACTCCCGCGCGCAAACTCCCGTTTCGTAACTTCCATGAATACTAGAGCGGGTGCACGTTTCCGGGTCTTTTTTCACCCGGACGCGGAGTGGATGCTCCACGCATCGCTCCTAAATCCCTGATTCCGTTGTGCGAACAGGGATCGCGGCGTTGGCCTCTCCATTGCACACAGAAGATCAACTTGTTGGTCGCACAAGAAGCGAAGCTTTGATTACGCCATTCAGCAGGCACCGCCTACGGAGCGGAAAGGAAGTCGAGCTGGCCAATATGCCCCTCGAATATTTGGCCGAGCATCCACAAGCCTCCGATACTCTGGAGGGGATTGCGGAATGGTGGATAGGGCAAGAACAAGGCTTCGTAGATCAAATGAGCTTGGCGAAAGTGCTGCGGAATCTGACGGAGAGAGACGTGTTAGAAGATATTTGGACTCCGACCGGCTCTCGCTACCGACTCAGGAAGAAACATTAGTCGAGATCGTTGAAGTTCTATAAAGCTTTGATAGAAAAAGAGTTAACCCACTTGCAGCTGTAAGCGAGGCGGCGGAGCTGTACCGATGATCGAAAATGCGGTTAATTCAGTTTACTCGCCTGGGATATTACCAGCGAGAGCCACCAGCGAAGCGGAGCGTCAAGAGGACCATCTCCGTCCGTGCTGGTATGCCGTTTATACCTTGTCTCGTCACGAAAAGCGTGTGGCGGAACAGCTTCAAAACCGGCGCGTTTCCCATTTTCTGCCGTTGCTCCAACGTGTTCATCGTTGGAAAGACCGCCGGATGAAAGTGCAACTGCCATACTTCCCCAATTACCTGTTCGTTCAAATCGCCTATGGTGATCGCTTACCGGTGCTGCAAACACCCGGCGTCGTTCGGATCGTGGGTACGCTCGCCCACCCCACAACGGTGCCAAATGAACAGATCGCGACGCTCCGGACAGCGTTGGAGTTGGGTTTGCACATCGAACCCCGCCCAATGATCGAAGTGGGTCGAAAAGTCCGGCTCCGGAGCGGTCCTTTCGAAGGAACAGAGGGAATTCTGCTCCGCAAGAAGGGAAAGGTCCGGTTTGTAGTGTCGATTCGGGCGATCATGCGGTCATTCGCGGTTGAAGTAGATGCCATGGATGTAAGGCCGGCCTAGGATGCGCCGAGATCAAATCTACCTGATGCATCTTTCCTGCCCGAAAGACGAGAAAGTCAAGAACTGAAGAAAGTTCGCAAGACTGAATCAGATCGTCACTCTAGATCTACCAAATACAACAAAGACCGCAAAGCTGCTGCGCATTGCCGGAAAGTTCCGAGCTATGCACACGTGGTACACGGTTGGCGAATGGGGAGGCTGGCATGAAAGGTGTGATTCTCGCAGGTGGGCTAGGTTCACGGTTGCATCCGCTGACACGCGTTTTGAACAAGCACCTCCTACCTATTTACAACAAGCCGATGATTTATTATCCGATCGAAACTTTAGTAGAAGCAGGCATCGATGAAATCCTGATTGTGACGGGCGGCAATAACGCCGGCGACTTTTTGAGGCTGCTACGAAATGGAAGAGACTTCGGGCTGCGACAATTGGGCTTCGCCTATCAAGAAGGGGAAGGGGGAATAGCGGCGGCACTGTCCCTGGCGAGATCGTTTGCAGCCGGCGAACCAATTTGCGTAGTTCTGGGTGACAACATAATAGAGGACAGCGTGCGTAGCGCGAAGGATCGCTTTGAGCGTGATCCTAAAGGTTCGTTGCTGCTGCTGAAGAAAGTTCCAGACCCGGAGCGATTTGGAGTACCGGTCTTCGATGAAGGCAAGCTGGTGCGCATCGAAGAGAAACCAAAAAGTCCGGGATCACCTTACGCCGTTGTCGGCATCTATTTTTATGATCACACCGTCTTCGATCGCATCGAGAGTCTGAAGCCCTCGGCGCGTGGTGAACTTGAAATTACGGATGTCAACAACTCTTACCTGGCCGAAGGACAAATTAAGCATGAGATATTGCAAGGATGGTGGACCGATGCGGGCACTTTTGATTCTCTTTGGCTGGCCAGCAACCTGGTAAAGCAAAAGCAAACGTCTGCCTCGGATCGCGCGTTCGCGGCAACGGGAGGAATGCGATGACGCGCGTCCTGGTGACGGGAGGTGCAGGTTTTATAGGGTCCAATTTCGTCCACTACCTTCTGGGCCGCCACCCGAATTATCAGGTAGTCGTGCTGGACAAATTAACCTACGCGGGCAACTTGCGAAATCTGGAGAGTCTATCGCAGGATCCCCGGCTCACGTTCAGCCATCTGGACCTTTGCCATCCGAAAGTCGCTGACGTTGTAAAAGGCTGTGAACTAGTCGTTCACTTCGCGGCAGAGAGTCATGTGGACCGAAGCATTGAGTCCGCTCGAGAATTTGTGCGCACCAATGTCGAGGGCACATGGCATGTAATGGAATGCTGCCGTCAAGCAAAGGTGACGCGTTTCGTGCACGTGAGCACGGACGAAGTCTACGGAAGTTTGGGACCAAACGGTAAATTCACCGAAACTTCTCCCATCGCTCCGAACAGCCCGTATTCGGCGACCAAGGCCGCTTCCGATCTAGTGGTACTTTCCTACGTACACACACATGGCTTCCCGGCCGTTATCACGCGGTGCTCGAATAACTACGGGCCGTACCAATTCCCGGAAAAATTTATCCCGTTGGTCATTTCTCAGGCATTGAATCATCAAAGTATCCCGGTCTATGGAGATGGAAGTAACGTTCGGAACTGGATCCATGTGGAAGACCACTGCAGCGCTCTGGATTTGATTCTGCATCACGGTCAAATCGGCGAAGTCTATAACATCGGCGGCCCATCAGAATTGCGAAATCTTGAAGTGGCCTGCCAAATTCTCGAAGTTCTTCGACGTCCGAAGACTTTGATCCACTTTGTCACCGATCGGCCGGGTCATGACCACCGTTATGCGATCGATTCCTCGAAACTCGAAAATGCTCTGGGTTGGAAAGCAAAGTGGGAGTTCAGCTCCGGACTTCTTCAAACGATCCAGTGGTACGAGAAACACCGTGATTGGGTCGAAACAGCGAGAAGTGGTGAATCTGCAGTTTTTTTTCAAAAGCAATACAGTGGAGCCGTTGCTTCCACCGCCGGTTAAGCCCAATAGTGAGTGTTCTCATTGACAAGATTCGAGTAGCAATTTCACCAGAAAAGAAGACCCCTTCCCTTCTGGCGAAGAACGACTTGCTCGAGTTTCTATGCGTTGCCGCACCCAAAATCATAGGCGGGATCTGCAGCCTAGCGCTCAACCTTCTCTTGCTCCGCTATTTTGGACCCGAGGAGTTCGGATTGTATGCGCTGTGCACTGCCGCCATTCTCCTGTCGGATGCGATCTTCGGATCCGCAGTGGACCTGGGTGTCGTACGCCTGGCTTCCGTGAACCAAGGAACGGCACCCGCGTCAGCACTGATAATCCAAAAGGCGGCGTTCTACATAAAGGTTACGGTGGTGTTGGTCGCTACCGGGTTTGTCATGCTGTCAGCAGGGGTGATCGAACGCGATGTATTGCATCGAACGAACACCGGCCAACTAATCTTTCTGAGCTGTCTCGCGGCGTTGGGGCTGATGCTGCTTCGTTCGGCCCAAACAAATGTTCAAATCGAGCGGAATTTCCCTCTCTACGGAGGCCTGGAAATCCTGCAATTGTCGATGAAATATGGCGGGATCAGTTTGTTGCTGGCTTTCGGCTCGGTCAAGCCGGGGTGGGTGCTGTTCTTCTTCGCGGCCGGCCCCCTGGCGGCTTTCCTTACCTGGCTTGCGCTCGTCAGCAAGAAGTTTCGTGGAGTTGGGCGCGTGCGTTTAGAACATTTTCAAAGTCTCTTTCGAACGGTGAAGTGGTTCGCGCTGACGTTCGGATTGGGCGCCTTGCTCTCGCGGCTGGACATTTTCCTGGTTTCGACGTGGTCCAGTATCAGCGAAGCAGGAATTTTCGGCGCCGCGCAAGTCTTCGCACTGATTCCTCAGATGTTGGGTACGTATATGGCGGTCGTCTACAGCCCCCGGCTGATGCCGTATCTGCGAGATGGGAAGTTTGCCGATTTTTTCCGGCAATTCCAAACCATCATGATCGCCTTCTGTGTGGTGATATTCGCACTGGCTTTCCCGGCTTTGAAGTTCTTCGGGACATGGGTATTGCCGGGGCGGTTTGTGACCGCACACAGCGCCATTCTAGTGCTTCTGCCGGGAGCGCTCGCAGGGCTGGCTACGTTTCCTGTAACGATTACGTTTCTGATGTTCGTGCGGCCGCGGTTTCTTTTTACACTGGATTGCATCGTGTTGCCCTTCGTAATTCTGTCCTACGCTTACGCCATTCCCCGATACGGAGCCATTGGCGCGGCCTGGGTGACATCAGGATCCTGCGTTACAAGAGCAGCGATTGCACAGCTCACGGCATGGAGATGGCTGCGGCGCAGGCCGGACATGCAACGAGCTGCACTAGCTGAACTCATCGCCGTAGGAGAGAAAGTTCCGGGAAGAGGTGAATTTTATGACCCGCAATTGCAAAATTAGTTTGTCCACTATCGCGCAAGCAGTCCTATGCATGATGGTCCTGCACCCAAGCGAGCTCGCGTTCGCACAAGACCCTTCATCAAAGCAAGCATCCTCCAGCGCAGCTCCCGCTGCGAACCATGGATACCAGCTTGCGCCGGGTGACGTCCTGGAAATTAGGTTCTTCTACGACCCGGAACTCAATGAAAAAGTGCAGATCCGGCCCGATGGCCACATCACTTTGTCCCTGATTGGGGAAGTTCAGCTAAAAAGCAAGAGCATCGCAGAAGCAACCAGCGAACTGGAGAACGCATACAAGAATTATCTCAAAACTCCGAGCATCACCGTGCAGGTCGAAGAGTTCGCGTCGCAAAAGATTTTTGTTGGAGGGGAGATCCAGCGCCCGGGAATGTTTCCCCTGCTGGGTAAGATGAGCGTGCTTGATGCGCTGATCTCTGCCGGCGGTCTCAAGCCGACAGGGACTTCCAATTCCGTGATTTTGTTACGCCGCCGAAGCGACGGAACCCCTGAAATGCTGCAGAAAATCTCGCTGCGCAGCGTGAAAAACCAGCCGCCGCAAGCCGCTCAGATATTCTTGCAGTCGTTTGACGTCATCCTGGTGCCGCAAAAGCGCATCGCAAAAGTGGACCGTTGGGTGGATCAGTATCTGCGGCAAACAGTCCCCCTCCAGATGAATGCAGGGTTCAATTATCTTCTAAACGGCGGGGTATTAATTCCATGAGCAAAGGTACCGTGAACTTACTTACTGATGATTTCGAATCGCGAAATCTGAGCTGGGAGGACATCGAATCGTTCATTTCGCGACGCTGGAAACTCGTGCTACTCGCATTTCTTGCAACCTGCCTGGGAACCTACACCGCACTCCAGCTAATGACCGATCGCTATGAAAGCAGCGCGGACGTGATGGTAAAGATTGGGCGAGAAAATTCGGAGATCCCGTCCACGGTGCAAAATAGCGGTCTGGTGACGGGCGGAGTGAACGAGCAGGTGGTCAATTCCGAGATCCAGATACTCTCGTCCCGGTCATTAGTGGAGTCGGTAGTCGACAAGATCGGGGTTGCCGCGTTTCAATCGCCCCTTGTGCCACCTACTTCCTGGTACAAATTACCAAAGTACTATGCCAAGGTGGCATTCCACTGGGTGAAGAAACAGGGGAACGAAGTTCTAATCGCCGTAAACCTGAAGCGCAGATTGACGAAGCGTGAAGCTGCCGTGACGGCCGTCGCGGACTCTTTGCAAGTGCAACCGGAAAAGAATTCCCAAGTGATTTCACTGCACCTTGAGTTGCCGGATCCGGAGCTGGGCAAGCGAGTGCTGAGTGAGCTGGTGCAGCTCTATCTTATTCAGCATTCGAAAGTCTACCAGGATCCAGACGTTAATGATTTTTTCGATGCTCAACTAACGGGAAAAGAGAAGGAGCTTCAGGAACTTCTCGCCAAGAGAGAAGAGACACGAAATCAATATGCATTGAGTTCCGTCTCCGAGCAGCGCTCGCTTCTGCTGAAACAGCTCTCGGACATCAACACGCAAATGGACATGAACCAGAGTGAAGAGGCCATGCTCGGCAGACAAAAAGAGCTGATGAAGACGCGCCTGCTGGCGGTTCCGGCAGAGCTGAAAAGCTCCGAAGTGCAAACCCAAAACCCATCGATCCAATCCATCAAGGATCGCATCACGACGCTACAGCTGGAACACGCGAAACTAGCAAGCCGGTACATCCCCAATGCGGGGCCTTTAGTGAAAAACGAGGAAGAGATTGCCGAATTGAAGGCGCTACTACAAAAGGAAGAGCCCACGTTGTTAGGCAACGTGACATCGGAACTGAATCCGGTGCGATTGAACTTTGATGAAGGAATCGAGCAAAACGAGATCAAGATTCAGGGGCTCGAGGCGAAGAGCAAAGAATTGCTGCAACCGCTCGGCCAAATCAAACGGCGGCTCAAGGATTTGAACGTTGGAGAGGACCAACTGCACAACATCGATCTTCAGATCGGACTTGCCGAGCAAAGTTATAAAGCGTATGCGAAAGACCTTGAAGAATCGCGTATCTCCCAGCAATTGGACATCCGCAGGATCGCCAATGTATCCGTCTTAAGCGCTCCCTCTTCCTCATTTGAGCCAGTTTATCCTCGAAAACTGCTAATCATGGGCCTTGCGATACCCTTCGGCCTGCTTCTCGGACTGGCCTTGGGGCTAGTGGCCGAGTACATGGACGACACAATCCGATCGAGCCGAGATCTCGAGGACCTGGACGGTCTTCCTTGTCTTGGATCATTTCGGATCTCTGTGGATTCGAAAGATCTCCAATCTGCATCAGTCGGCGATTGACTTCAACCCATGTCAGGAGCGGCACGATGAACTTCTCACGGCTGCTAAGAATCTTGGGAATTCTTCTGGTTTGCGCGCAAGCTGCACACGCGCAAACGGTCACCCCGTGGGTACCGGTAGGGCCGCAACGGGCTACGGTGCTCGCACTCCAAAGAGATCCCTTCACGCCGCAAAGCCTTTGGGCGGGTACTTATTTCGGGGGCCTTTACAAAAGCACAACCGGCGGGTTTACGTGGACGGCCGTACCTGCACCGTTTTCCAACTTCACGGTTTTTGCGATCGCGTTTGATCCGCAGGTAAGCGGGACGCTGTATGCGGGAACGTTTCAAGGCGGAGTTTACAAATCCCAAAATGGAGGCCAAACGTGGGCGGCGGCCAATCAGGGATTGACTGACACCACGGTGCAAGCCTTAGCGATCGATCCTTTCGATTCGAGTCAACTCATCGCCGTCACTTCGTCCGGCGTATTCAAAAGCACAGACGGTGCAGCAAGCTGGGCAAGTGCGAACACCGGACTGACAAATATCCGAAGCCGAGTGGTGGCCTACGCACCGACTAGCAACGGAGTAATTTACTTGGGGACTTTGGGAGCGGGGGTCTATCGCAGTACCGACGGAGGGGCGACCTGGACAGCGTTCAACACAGGGATGGAAACCTCCACGATTGTATCGATGAGATTCGACGAGCAAACGGGGACTTTCCTTTATGCCGCGAGCAGCGGCGGTGTTGCCTACAAGTTGCCTCCGGGCGCGACCAGTTGGGTCAATATAACGTCGAATCTGCCCGATTCGCCGATAAGCGACATCCTGCCGGATCCCGCCAACGACATAATTCTCTTTGCCTCCACTAACGCGGGTGTCTATCTCAGTCCGGATGGCGGGAACTCATGGTGGCTGACGGATCCGATCCAAGGGGGCATCCTTGCGGATGATGGAGCCGGACAAATCTTCTATGTGGGCGGAACTCATGGAGGCTTGTCCGCGACGTTCAACCTGGGCTCGACATGGTTTGACATCGAGACCGGGATGCAAAATGTCTTCGTGGGAGCACTGGCGACGGCGGCGAATGGTGCGAGTTCGGAGCTCTTCGCTGGCACTGACCAGGGAGTGCTTTTTAGCAACGCGGGCACTCCTTTCTGGGTCCACGCACCAAATTTTACCGTGAATACCTTTGAGCTAATTGCGCACCCCACCGATCCGAATACGCTCTACTTGGGAAGCGAAAAGGATGGCGTGTGGAAAACCGTGAATGGGGGTTACACGTGGACGCAGAATTCGACAGGTCTCGTTCCCCCTTACATTTTTTCGATCGCAGAGTCTCCGGTAAATCCATTCACTTTATATGCCGGCACCTCCTCTGGGCTCTACGTGAGTCGTAACAGTGGAGGCAAGTGGACCACTGCGACGGCCATGGCCATTCCCAACGTTCTAAGCGTTGCGACGGACCCTTCGCGGTGGAATGTCGCTTATTGTGGATCGGCTAATGGCACGGTCTTTAAAACCATCGATGGCGGCTACACCTTCTATAGCTCGTCCAGCGGATTGCCCGTCACGGAAAATGTCACCACCCTGAAGGTTTCGCCCCTATATGTAGACACAGTCTATTCCATTACCTCGAGCGGAGGTCTTTACAGCTCGACGAATGGGGGGGCAAGCTGGTTTCCCGCTAACACCGGTCTTCCGTCTCCGGCCCTTTCCATCGACGTAGATCCTAAGGCGCCATGGGTCGTGTATGTGGGGACAGCAGGGGGAGGAGTCTACAAGAGCGTCTCTGGAACGAGCGACTGGACTCAGGCGAATAATGGTTTGGGTTCCCCATTCATATTTTCTCTGGCAATAGATCCAACCTCCACTACGACCGTCTATGCGGGAACTTTGGATGGGGTCTACAAATCAACGGACGGTGGGGGAACGTGGACTGGTTTCAGCGCTGGGCTGCCTTCGGGCTTGATCACAAGTCTCAACATCGAACCGGGCAACTCCCAGACAATCTACGCCTCCGTGCAAGATAACGGGGTCTTTGTGACAACAAATGGGGGTCAATCCTGGACCGCAATAAATACCGGATTGCCAACCGTTGGCGCCACACCCGTTGCATTGGACTTCCAATCGACCTCGTCTTTATACGCGGGGACGACGTTGCAAGGCATTTATGCGACTACTAACGGCGGTACGCAATGGAATCCCAGTAGTCAGGGAATGTCTCTCTTCATCCGCGGCTTAGCAATTTCTCCGACGAGTCCTGACACACTTTATGCGGGAGCCTTGCTCGGGGGAATTTTCAAAACTACCGATGGGGGTTCCACCTGGAGCAATAAGGGATTGCGGGATCATCTAATTTTCAAAGTCAAGGTGGATCCCACAAACGCGCAGATCGCCTATGCCGCGACGCAACAAGGGGTTCAGAAAACTAAAGATGGCGGCAACACCTGGATAAGTCTCGGACAAAAAACAGCGTTTGTGTTCAGTCTGGCAGTTGATCCGCAAACTCGATCGACAGTCTACCTCGGAGGACCTTCCGGGGGCCTTTACAAGAGTATCGACGGCGGTCAAACCTGGCAAAACAGCAATGCAAATTTGCCGGCAACGAATATATATGCCCTCGCCATTGATCCCCAATCGGGGGCGATCTACGCGAGCTTAGAGGGAGAAGGAGTTTATAAAAGTACCGACGGAGGGAATACTTGGACGGCAACGAACAACTCATTGCTAAAATCGGCGCGGCTGACTTCCCTGATGATCCACAGTACGGGGGTGGTCTTCGCCGGGAGCAATGGGAATGGGGTGTTCGTCAGTTTTGATGGCGGAAATTCGTGGACCACTCTGAATAATGGACTTTCCAGCTTGATTGTCTCGCAAATCGAGACAGACCCGTTTGCTCAAGGAACGCTCTTCGCTTCTACCCTCGGTGGAGGAGTCTTCAAATCGGTGAACGGGCAGCCCTGGCAACCCATCAACAATGGCCTGCCAACGAGTAATGTAAGGTCTGTGGTGCCTAGTCCGACGACGCAAGGGCTATGGTTTGCGGCGACGGATGACGGTTTTTACATTTCGAAAAATGGCGGAGCGAACTGGACAGCTTCGAACAGCGGACTTGGAGCCACCGGTGTTGGTTCCATCCTGGTCGATAATTTCAGCCCAAGCACTATTTATGTGGTCTCCGACACTCAGGGAGTGTTTAAGAGCACCAATGGTGGTGCCTCCTGGACCGGTTCAGGAATCGGGCTTCCGAGCACACAGATGCTTGCGCTCGCGGAAGGCACAAATTCCTCAATTCTGTACGGCGGAACGGGAGGCAACGGATTTGTGTCCAGCAACAACGCTGGCGCCTCGTGGTCGGCGGGAACTCTGCCATTGTCGATCAATCCAGTCGTGTTATCTCTAGCTGTAAATCCCCTCAACCCCAACATTCTTTATGCGGGCACCGGAGGTGAGGGAGTCTTGGTAAGCACGGATCAAGGCATCAACTGGACCCCGATGAATTCTGGTTTGACGACTTTATTTGTGCTCTCGATGGCCGTTGATCCCGTGACTCCTTCCACAGTTTACGCGGGCACCGCAGGCGGCGGCGTATTCGTAAGCACGAACAACGGGCAAAGTTGGGTGGCCCTGACGCAAGGCCTCAACAACGGTACGGTGACGTCTCTGGTGGTCGACCCGCTGAACCACAATGTAGTGTATGCGGGAACAGAAGGTGGCGGAGTGTACATGAATGTACGCCAGTAGCGTCAGGTTCGCGATTGTCAGTTCGCCGGCCTATTTGGTGGCGGCGGCATTCCTGCTAGGAACGCTGCTGGCCGTTGCCGCCGCTCGAACAAGTCCGGTGATGGGTTTGATCATTGGTGTGGGAGTCCTGGTGACCGTGGCCGCGTTCGTGTTTCCGGACTTCGCGCTCCTGCTAACGGTGGCAGTGATCCCCCTCGAACGCATTGGACGTCTGACGCCCGACTCCAGTGAATACACGATGTCCTTCATGCGCATTGTTGGGGTCATCGCCTTGGGGAGTTTTCTCCTCCACGCCATGCTCCACAAATGGAAATTGAAATTTGGCAGTGCATTTTTGCTTTATTTTCTTTTTTGTGCCTGGGCGATAACAACCGTCTTCTTTACGAGCGACCAACTAGGTGGAGTGCGAGCAGCGAGCGCCATTCTGGGGAACCTGCTTTTCTTCTTCCTCATTGTGAATATGGTGCGCAACTGGCGCATGGCCAGGTACGCGGTGGCGGTCTGGCTCATTGCCAGCGTGGCGATCGGAATCTACACCGTCTATGAATGGCACGCTGGGAGCTACCGAGTGGCGGAACAGGCTCGTGGTTTAACGTCGTCCCGGTTCCTCACTGTGTTGAAGGACAAGTCAGAATGGGCGGATTTGAGTGAAGTGGATCGAGCTCTAGGCACAAGTTCGAGTCCGGCAGTTTACGCGATCAACATGATTCTTACGGTTCCGTTCTTGTTGTATTTTTTCCGAAGCGCGCGAGGCTGGTTGTGGAAAGCCGCTGCCCTGCTCGCATGTCTGATTGTGGTTTACAACGTACTGCTGACCAATACCCGGGCGGCCACGATTGTTGTCGCCGGGGTGGTGGTGCTCTGCTTTTTGCGGAAATTGGTAAAGGTGCGGCCGAAGGCAATTTTGGCGGCGGCCCTGTTTGTGCTGGTGCTGTTGCTGTCAAGTCCCGGCGCAGTCTATAAACGCGTGTTAGACCTTGCAAATTATACGTACTCTCGCTCCGGTACGTTGCAAGTCCGAATGGAGTATTGGAAGGCAGGAGCAAAAATTATCGAAGAACATTGGCTGACGGGAGTCGGGTTCGGCAACCAGCTTGTCGTGCCGGCGCTCGCGAATGTAGAAGGCCCGGACCATTCGACGGTCCACAACGAGTATTTGGAAACCATGATTGAGACAGGGATCTTCGGGTGGCTGGTGTTCTTTGGTTTTGTAGCGTATTTGCTCTATATGAGTTTTGCTGGAGCAGGATTGGTCCGGCGCCGGGATCCAGAACGCTACTGGTTCCTGGTTGCGTGTCAAATAGCGATGATCTCCGTGCTGGTTTACGCCGTGCAAGTGGACGTCTTTCATTTTCCACTCAAGGGTTGGTGGTTGGTGGCCGGCCTGACCTGGGCCGCTCACGAGTTCAATCGCAAGGAAGTTCTGCAGACAGCGGTAGCCTCCTAAGTCAGATAAGAAGCCTGAACACAATTGCCTGGCGAATCCAAAGATGTTGCGGTTATTGTCGTCGGCCGCGATTCGGCGCAGTTCCTGGAGCAGACCTTGAAATCTTTGTCTGCCGCGGACTGGGGTCCATACAACTACGAGATCATCTACGTGGACAATGGCTCGAAGGATGGCACAGAGGCGATGCTGCAGAGCAGCTTTCCGGACGTCAGAACGATTTTCAACTCAAGCAACCTGGGATTCTGCAAGGCCGCCAATCAAGGGGCGCGGGTCGCCAATTGCCGCCTTCTTTTCTTCCTGAACGACGACACCGTGGTGCTCGACGGCGCCATTCGAAAACTCGCCGAGTTTCTGGACCAAAGTGACGACGCGAGTGTGGTTGGGAGCCGGTTGCTCTATCCGGATAGGAGTGAACAATGGTCCGGACGCAGATTCCCCACGCCGCTCAATGGTCTTCTTGGCAGGCGTTCCGGGCTCACGCGCTTGTTTCCAAACGCCAAGGCGGTGCGCAGTTATCTCTTCAAAGACGCCCTGGCGGGTGAGTTGCCATTCGAGGTGGATTGGGTCTCGGCTGCGGCAGTGATGTTTCGGAGTAAGGTTTTTCAAGTGGCTGGAGGATTTGCCGAAGACTACTACTACTTTCATGAATGCGTCATTTGCGACCGTCTGAAGAAGGCGGGGCATAGGACGTTCCTCCATCCAGAATCCAGGATTATCCACTACGAAGGCTTTGGGAGCGGGCCACGGCCGCTCCGAGTGCAGAAGTGGCATATTGTCAATTTCCATCGAGGCGCGTTCCGGTTTTACTGTGAATACAAGAACTTGCCGTTTCTCAGCATTCGGCGATGTTTCGCGGCGACTCTAATTTCTCTACGCGCATGCGCTCTCCTGCTCGTAAAAACTTTCACGAGCCTGAGATTGAATCGGGCCGGGTCGAGTGGCACCTCAAACCGTCCTGAAGGTCCCACAGACAAAGACGCTTCGATGTTTCCACAAGCGAGCGGCATATCCGATGGCGATTGAGAGGACAAGCACGGTAACGCATGAGGCTCGAAGCTGGCCTGTTCCCCTGGTCTGCCCAGACTGCCGCGAACCGCTGCTCAATGACGGGGTGGTCCTGAAATGCTCCGGCTGCACACGAGAATATCCATTGATCGGAGAATTTCCAGATTTGATTATTGGCGGCCGCTTCGATGATCTCACCAGCGATTCCAAAATGAATTATGAAGTGGAAGCAAATACTGACAGTACCCGCAATTATCTTTTGCCCTTGTTTCGCAAGCTGTGGCCCGGGAGTTCGGAAAATCTTAACCTTCTGTCGGTCGGCTGTGGCACGGGTAGCGACGTGGAGCTCTTGACGCGCGAGGGGTTTCCTTGCGTCGGAATCGATTGCGGGAAAAGAAGCGAGGCTTGGCAGCGCCTGGAACTTAAGGAGCGGTTCCTTTTGGCCAATGGAAAACATCTCCCTTTTCCAGATAACTCATTCGAAGGTGTCTTTTCCGGATGCGTGTTCCCCCATGTGGGAGTCAAAGGGGACAGTGACGAAGTGGCTCCAGACTATTTTGAGCAGCGCCTTGCACTAGCCAGCGAAATGGTCCGAGTCTTAAAACCCGGGGGAAAAATCCTGGTGAGCAGCCCAAATCGGCACTTCCCCTTGGATCTTTTCCATGGGCGGGAAGAAGGGGTCAGCCGCCCCAAGCCTTACTCTCCCGCAAATCCATTTCTTCTCTCTTTTGGAGACTACCGGCGACTGTTTGTGCAGGCAGGATGCGAGAACGTCCGGGCTCTTCCCGTGGAAGGATACTGGGGATTTATCCGCAGCCGGCATTCTCTGAAGGGACTCCTGCTAGGCCTGCCCGTCCGATTCTTGTTTTGGATGGTCTCCCGGGAAGGCTTTCGATTATTGCGCTCCTCTCCGCTGAATCCATGGCTGATCGTTCTGGTTGAGAAAGGGTGTCGCGCGTGATGGGCACCTTTGTTAGATGGTTGCAAGCAAACAAACTACGCGCCAGCAGTCCTTTGCTCGCGCCACTGATGTTAGCTCTTCTCTTGCCCACGGCAAGCTTTGGCGCACTCCAGTATGTTGGGAATGTTCAGACCACTTCGATCTCGGCCAATCGCGTAGACTTTGTGCTCGACCAAGGCGTTGTGGCTCGGGTCGAGATTCTGAATGACGATTTAGTTCGGGTGAGAGTGAGCACGACAGGAGCCTTCACAACACACACTAGCGGCGCGGTCGAGTCGACGGGGTTGAAGCCCCCGGTAGCAACTATCAGCGACTCCAGTTCCGCTACTTTTATTGTCACGAGCCGGGCTGAGATCGCGATTCTAAAGGCTCCCTTCCAAGTCTTATTCTATCGCGCAGATGGGAGTTTGGTCAGCGCCGATTTACCGCAAGCTATCGCTTGGGATGCATCTTCCGGTTTCATTCTCGACCAGAAGTACGCCCCGGCTAATGAGCACTATTTCGGCCTGGGAGAACGCGGTGGTCCAGTGGACCGGCGAGGCCGAAAATTTACGATGTTTAACGTCGATTGGGCAGGTTACGGTGAATTCACCGATCCCCTTTACATCAGCATCCCGTTCTTCTACGGGCTCCGGGGAGGGCAGGCGTACGGATTGTTCTTCGATAACCCGGCCATCCCGTTTTTCGATCTCGATTCGCAAAACAACGGAGTGCTGCGCTTTGGTGCGTACGCGGGAGAAATCAATTATTACGTGATGGTCGGGCCCGAACCATGGCGCGTCGCCAATACGTATAGACGGCTGATCGGGTATGCTCCACTCCCTCCCAAATGGACCTTGGGCTATCATCAGTCGCGCTACGGCTATTCTTCCGCGACCGAGATTCTCCAGATTGCCCAAACCTTTCGCCAGCTCAATATTCCTTGCGATGCCCTCTACTTCGACATCAACTATATGAACAATCTCGAGGACTTCACCTGGGACCCCGTGAATTTTTCCTCTCCGCTAACCATGGAAACGCAACTCGACGCGCTTGGGATAAAGCGAGTGAACATTTTTGAGCCGGTTGTTCGAACGGACGATCCAATCTGGAGTTACTTGAACGGATCGAATTTCCTTCTCACAGGGCCGAACGGCAGTCCGCTCGTAAATTCCATCTGGTACGGCGATGTCAGTTGGATTGATTTTACCAATCCGGCCGCGCGCAGCTGGTACAAACAGGTGTTGGAGACGTTCCTCTCTCAAGGAATCAGCGCCACCTGGGACGATTTGGACGAGCCAGCGGAAAATTTTATGCCAGAAGCGATATACAACAACGGCGGGGCCCCACAGACGGACTTGCAAGCCAGAAACACGTACGCGCTGAATGAAACGTCCCTAAGTTACCAGGCGCAGAAAGAGCTACGCAGCGGGACAAGGCCCTGGGTGTTATCACGTTCTGGATACGCAGGCATCGAAAAGTACGCGGCCCTTTGGAGCGGCGACACGCTGAGCACATTTGACAGCCTGCGAGTGAGTATCGAGATGACCGCGAGCATGGGGCTCAGTGGCCAAGATCAGTTTGGCCATGACATCGGCGGCTTTCTCGGATCACCTTCTGCCGAGCTTTTCATTCGGTGGATGTCGTTTAGCAACCTCACGGGCTTATTCCGCGATCATGCCAACGCTGGCACAGTTCCCCGCGAGCCTTGGGCCTACGGCGAACCTTACACAACCATGGCCACGAACATCATCAACCAGCACTATAGGTTGCTCCCTTATTTGTATACGTTAATGGCGAACGCGCGCCAGGGAGGAACACCCTTCATTACGCCGTTGTTTTTCTTTTTTCCGACCGACCCACAGACGTACTCTCAGAACGGAGAATTCATGCTGGGGTATTCCCTGCTGGTAGCTCCGGTTTATCAAGAGGGCGCCACCGCCTGGGGCGTGTATCTTCCCGCAGGCAGCAACTGGATCGATTGGAATTCGGATCTATCTTACGCGGGCGGTCAGTCGGTGACGGTTTCAGCCCCGCTTGGCAGCACCCCGGTTTTCGTGCGAGAAGGGACAGTCCTGCCTGGAGGGCCGGTTATGCCGAATGTGGGAGCGCCGGTTCCGCAGGAGTTCACGGTCGATCTTTACCCAGGGCCGGACTCATCGTTCCAGCTTTACGAAGATGACGGGACGAGTTTCGACTATACGAAAGGTGTTTATCTTAAGACTCAGATTTCGAAATCGAATATCCAGAATGGCATAGAAGTGAACCTCACACGGCTGGAAGGCACCTGGTTGCCCCCGCAACGCGCCTGGTTTCTTTACTACCATCAGTTCAGCGCTCCCCCTAGCAGCGTTCAATACAATGGTTCACCCATTCCTCCTGTTGCTAGTGAGGCGGCACTGGCTAGCGTGCTCTCCGGATGGTATTTGCGCACTACTGACAATCGCTTGATCGTACGCGTGCCAGATTCTCGAAATCCCTTACAAATAACAGTATCGCTATAAAAGCGCCCCTTAGGTAGCTCATCATGCCAGACAAACCAAACGGTGTTGCATCACCCGCTTACGCCGGGCTTCTCCGCGATTTCTATCGCGGACGAAAAGTGCTGGTAGCAGGAGCGGACGGCTTCCTCGGAATGAACTGCGTCTACGCACTGGAGAAATTGCAGGCAAATATTTCTCTGGTCTCTCGACGAGAGGTGCCGCGAGCGGTGGGCTTCACGGGGACCACGTTCCACGGGGATTTGAGGGCGAGTTCGACGACTCGTGCCGCCGTCGCAGGCCAGAGTGTCGTCTTTGATTTCGCCGGCACAATGGGGGCCGTCGAAAGCAACCGTAATCCTGAGGCAAGTCTGGACCAGGATTGTCGAGCGCATCTTTCGCTATTTCAAGCATGCGCCACAGCTTCGACCCCACCACTTGTTCTATTCTGCAGTTCGCGACTGGTCTATGGGAAGCCGCGCTATCTTCCCGTGGATGAGAAGCACCCGCTCAACCCACAGAGCATCTATGCGGCACACAAAATTACAGCTGAAAATTATTTACAGGTCTTTGGCAAGACCCATCACTTGCCCTACTGCATTTTCCGGCTTTCGAATCCTTACGGCCCCTATCACTTCGGAGGGAAAAAGGGTTATGGAATTATTAACCACTTTCTCCGAGCTGCCGCTAAGGGCGAAAGCATTCGCATATTCGGAGACGGAAGTCAGCTCCGTGACTACATCCACGTCAATGACGTTGTAACTGCCTTCCTCCTGGCCGCAATGTCCAGCAAATCCTGGGGAGAGACTTTTAATCTGGGAGGACGAAACGCGGTCTCATTGCGAAGTGCTGCCGAGCGCATTTCAGAATTAGCAGGCGGGACAGAGGTGATCTACGAGCCTTGGCCAAGCGAGCAGCATACCGTCGAAACGGGTGACTACTTCACGGACACGCGACGCGTCGAGTCAATTTTGCCTCTGCCTTCTGAAGTTGACTGGGATGCTGGTCTGCTCCATGCCCTCGAGTTTTATCGGCAGGAATGCCCCCAAATGGCAGCTGAGAGTCAGCCGCGTGGGATCGAAGATTCCCGGTGGACGTGGAGGTGATGGAATGCGCGAGAAAAAGGACTATATCGGCGTGATTTTGGCAGCAGGACATGGCCGGCGAATGGTGCCTTTTAGCGAAAGTTATCCGAAGCCGCTCCTGCCCGTCTGCAACAAGCCCATCATTCAGCACCATATCGAGATCATGAAGTCGCTTGGAATCTCCGAGCTGATCATCCTGGTAGGCCACAAGGGTTTCGAAATTTCCAAAGTGCTTGGCGATGGTTCACACCTGGGAGTATCTCTCCGCTACATTGAGCAGACCTCGATGCTGGGTATTGCTCACGCAGTCGGACGGCTCGAGCCCCATATCGACCGGCCCTTTCTTCTGCTCTTGGGCGATATCTTTTTTGTCCCCGGCAACTTGGAGAGCATCTTTGCTCGTTTCGAAGAACAAGGCGGAGGGGCAGTGCTGGGAACAAAAGAGGAGTTTGATCCGCTGGCCATTCGTCGCAACTATGCAATCCAGTTGAATACGGAGGGATATGCGACTCGAGTGATCGAAAAACCACGCCACGCGACCAACCGCCTGAAAGGCGTGGGAATTTACCTATTCGATTTACCGATTTTTGACGCCATCCGGCGCACCCCCAGAACGGCAATGCGCGACGAATACGAAATCACGGATTCCATCCAGGTCATGATTCAGGATGGATATCCGGTGCGGCCGTCCAATTGCGTCATCGATGACATCAATTTGACCGTACCCGCCGATCTCCTGCGATGCAATCTGATGCACGCAGCGCAGGTTCCCCGGGAGCGGTTGATCGGGCCAAACCACCACCTAAATGAGCAAGCCCAGATCCGGAACAGCATTATCGGAGCCAACGTAACCGTCAAGCATCCGATTCGCATCGCAAATTCCCTAGTTTTTGACAATTGTTGCGTCGATTCCGTGCGCGATCTCGAACACTTTATCGTCACCCCAGAAACCATGGTCGACTGCAATCAGGGACTAGTCAACGGAGAACCAGACTTATGGGCCAAAGCTACAGACGCGCGTGCGTAACAGGCGGCGCAGGTTTTATCGGCTCTCATCTCGTTCGCGCCTTACTGGAGAGCGGACTCGAAGTCTGCGTGCTTGACAACGTGAGCGTAGGACGAAAGCAAAACGTTGCGCCGGGAGCAAGCCTATTCGTCGGCGACATTTTAGATTCGGACTCGGTAACCAGTGCGATGGCGGGATGCGATATTGTTTTCCATCTGGCCGCCCGGGTTGCGATTCGCTCTTCGTTTGAATTCGTCGTGTCAGACGCAACGACGAATTTCGCCGGGACAGCCAGCGTCTTGAGGGCGGCACAGCAATCCGGATCGGTCCGGAAATTCATCGCTGCTTCGTCAATGGCCGTTTACTCCGATGCCCCTGGGCCGGCTCCAATCAATGAAGAATTCGCGACGAATCCCGTATCCCCGTATGGAATTTCGAAACTTGCCATGGAACGGCTCGTTCATGTGATGTGTGCTGCAGCATCCATCGAAAGTGTAGTCCTGCGATTGTTCAATACCTATGGTCCCGGGCAGGCCTACAGTCCGTACGTCGGAGTCGTTACCATTTTTGTGAATCGTCTGCTCAACGGTGAGAACCCGACGATCTATGGTGACGGTGAGCAATCCCGGGACTTTGTTCAGGTCCATGACGTAGTCCGTGGATTCCTGAGGGCCATGGACGCACCCGTGACTGGCGAAACCTTTAACATTGGGACTGGCGTGGCTACATCAGTGAATTCCGTTCTCCGTACACTGAATACTCTGTTCGGCACTTCTTTCCCGGGGGAACACGTCCCACCGGTTTCCGGGGAATTGCGGTATTCCGTGGCAGATATCGGCAAGGCTCGCCACAAGCTGGGTTTTGAACCCGACCATCGCTTCACGACTTCGATCGGCTCAGTTGTCCGGGAAATCCAAAGTATCGCTAGTTGATTTTGATTGCCACCAACACACGGGGATAAACCAAATACAACCATGGACTACTTTCCAGAGTCTCGCGCTGTTTTGAGTGAAGAACCACTTAGCTCGAGCCATCCTGAGGCCGCCATGACCGACGGAGTTCCTCTGACTCTCCGATGTTTCGAAATCGTGGTATCGGCAACTGTACTCATCATAAGCGTCCCAGTGCTGGCCGTGATTGCGACGATTGTCAAATGGGGCACTCCGGGACCTGCTCTCTTTTTTCAGGCGCGGCTGGGACGGAATGGAAAGCCTTTTCGGTTCGTAAAATTTCGCACGTTGTACGCGGACGCCAAGAAGCGCTTTCCAGATCTGTATGCCTACCAATATTCGGATCGAGAACTGCAGGACCTAAAGTTCAAAGTGGACAAAGATCCTCGGGTGACGCCGCAAGGCGTTTGGCTCCGGCGCAGTTCTTTCGATGAGTTGCCAAACTTCTGGAATGTGGTCAAAGGAGACATGGCGCTTGTTGGCCCTCGTCCGGAGATACCTGAGATGCTTCCCTACTACAAAGGAGAAATGCTGCTCAAGTTCAGTGTCCGGCCTGGAATTACTGGGCTAGCCCAAATTTCCGGCCGGGGCCGGCTGGGATTTTTCGAAACTGTCGCTTACGACGTCGAGTACGCAAAGAATCACACTCTATGGCTGGATCTCCGGATCATCTTGAAGACTATTTGGATGGTTTTTGTACGGGATGGTGCGTTTTGATGAATATTCAGCGAAAGACCTCAAGTCCACTCACGGGCAAACGCGTTCTGGTCACCGGCGCGAGCGGCTTCATCGGCTCCCATCTTGTGGAGCGGTTGGTGAAGGACCAAGTTATCGTTGCCGCGGTGGCACGGACGAAAGGAAAGCTCCAGTATCTTGATTCGCAAGAATCGTATTTCTTCTTTCCATGCGATCTTCTGCATGCCAGAAAAATCGAGGAAGTTGTCCGTAGATTTGCGCCCGAGATTGTTTTTCACTTTGCCGCCAGTCCCGATGGCGCAGAGTCAGCGGCGCACACCCTCGGCTGTATGAACAACAACGTGGTGGCCACCTTAAATCTCCTGGAAGCTGTCCGCCAAGGTGGCGGGGAACTGTTTGTCTACGGAGATTCTGTCAAAGTGTACGGTGACAGCTGTGTACCCTATCGCGAAGCCATGCCCATGCGGCCGATCAGCTCTTATGCCATTTCCAAGGCGGCTGGTTGGGAATTGTGCAATCTTTATCGCCGCGTGCATGGAGTTCCTACCGTTTCGGTTCGCCCCACCATGATGCATGGACCTCGGCAGTCGTACAATCTTGTCAACTTCGTAGTGGACTGCGTAATGCAAAAAAGACCTGAATTGGTTTTGCTAGGTGGAGCGCAAACGCGAGATCTTTTATTCATCGAGGACGCCATCGAGGCTTTTCTGCTGGTGTCGGAAGCAGGCGCAAAACTCTCTGGTCGAGTCATCAATATTGGCGGAGGAGAGGAACAAAGCGTTGCCGACCTGGCCCGCAGGATACTCGACATCATGGGCAGCGATCTGCCGATTGTGGTTTCACCCGAGAGCATGCGACCCACCGATATGCGTCGGTGTTTCTGCGACAACGCGGAGGCCACAGAGATACTGGGCTGGTCTCCGAGGTTGCCACTATCAAAAGCGCTCAAGCTGACAGTTGCAGATCTGCTCGCCCCCCGAGCGAAAGTTACGATCATTGCTTCGGCACGCGGCGCTCATTGAACAAGGACGCTTATGACTCTGGCACAAAGATTTCTGCGTAAGATCCCGCAGTACACTCGGCACGGACGGCATCTCTGGACCGTGACGCATCATGGAAACGTCCGAAAGTGGGCAAACCTTGCCAAGGCGGAGTACGAACGGAAGATGCGGCGCATCCGCGTGGAGAGCTACCCCTATCTGCTCATTATTGATGCCTGCAATTTCTGCAATCTGAAATGTCCGCTCTGCCCAACGGGTCTGAACGATCTGGGGCGACAGCAATCCATGCTTTCTTTTGACCATTTCCAGAGATATTTCGATCCTCTTGCACCGTGGCTGTTCGAAGCCTATTTGCACAATTGGGGAGAATCCCTGCTGAACAAACAAGTCTACAAAATGATTGATTATGCGCAGAAGAGTAATGTGGGCACCAACCTGAGTTCCAATTTTGTGAAAGTCAGCTCGCAGGATATCGACAACATTCTGGATTCTGGCCTGGAATATCTGGTCATCTCCCTGGACGGAACGAATCAAGAGACTTACGGGAAGTACCGGATCGGCGGCAACTACGACCAAGTGATTGAGAATATGTCCGAATTGATTCGCCGCCGTAATCTCCGGAAGAAGAGAACTCCCATCGTTGAGTGGCAATTCATTGTGATGAAGCAGAATGAGCACCAAGTTGGTGAAGCAGAGATTTTAGCGAAGAAGTTGGGCGTGGATTTGTTGAGATTTGTCCCGGTAGGCATGCCGTACGAATTCACGAATCGGAAGGAAGTTGCAGACAAATGGTACCCCGCCACAGTGGAGGGGCGTAATTCGAGCGACCATGAAGAGCAACAGTTCGGCCAGGCCGGAAAGCCCGGGCCATGCTTCTATCTATATCGCTCCATGGTGGTAAATTCAGACGGTGGTGTCTCCCCATGCTGTGTCGTATACCGGAAAAATCGTGATTTCGCCGACCTGAATCAGTCCGAGGTCGACATTCGGAAGCTCTGGAACAATGAAAAGTACCTTTCCGGTCGAGCGCTCTTTTCATCGCGTACCCTCGAACACAAAAAAACCACAGTCTGCGATGGCTGCGACATTTTTGAGCGCCATCCGAAGAAGCGCATCGTGCCCGTGGCGCATCAAGAATTGCTGTGGCCGACGAGTGCGGAAGGCGACTTGAGTGAATCGAAGAAAGTAGCCGAGCCAGTGAGAAAGTGAAAGTCAATTCCCTGAAGATGCACTTGGAAACGATGTTCTGGTTAGAGGACGTGACACCATGACAACTGCTGCCGTTCCTGTTTTACAAGGCCCGCAAACGCTGGTCGATTTCTTCCACTTGCTCGAACAGCCTTTCGGCGTGACTCCAGACCCAGCGTACCTTTATCTCGGCCCCACCCATCATGAGGCCCTTAGCTCGCTTGCCGACGGCATCCGAGCCGACCGTGGGTTTCTTGCGCTGATTGCCGAACCTGGTATGGGGAAAACTACCCTTCTACACCGGCTCATGGAGGATTTGGCAGATTCTGCTCGCGTGGTCTTTCTGTTTCAAACCCAGTGCGACATACGTCAATTTTTCCAGTACGTCCTCGCGGAGTTGGGTGTCAATGCGGAGGGAATGGGGCTGGTGGCGATGCATCGCCAGTTGAATGAAATTTTGTTCAATGAAATGCTGGCAGGCCGACGGTTTGTTCTTATCGTTGACGAGTCGCAGAACCTTCGAGACACCGTGCTCGAGACGCTCCGGATGCTTTCTAATTTCGAGACACCGTACGCTAAGCTTTTGCAGATTGTTCTTGCAGGCCAGCCACAATTGGCTGCCAAGCTCGCGCAGCCCTCATTCAAACAATTGCGCCAGCGCCTCGCCGTCGTCAGTCATCTGGTACCGCTCAGCGCTTTCGAAACGGCAAGGTACGTGGAACACAGACTTTCGGTGGCGGGCCATCGCGGAGGGGCCTTGTTCACGAGGGATGCTCTTATACTGCTTGAAAAAGCAAGCCGGGGTATTCCGAGAGACATCAACACCATCTGCTTTGATGCCATGCAAACGGCCTTCCGCCGTTGGCAGACAGTCATCACTCCGGAAATCATCGCGGAGGCTGTCTCGAGCAAGCAAATCGACACAGTGTGCGGACAGCCTTCCGCCATTAAAAAACCGGTTGCGGCGGTTTCCCCTCCCATCGGACTCCGGCTTGGCTATGAGCCGCCGATCCGCTTCCGGTCGTGGCGACGGCTTTTTCGGAGAGCGCCTCAGTCACGAAGAAATGTGACCGGTTCTTCACCGAATAGAAGTGCTGAAGAGCTAACTGATTCGCGCACCCGCCGCGAAGTGTCCACTGATTTTCGATTCCAGCCTAGGAGCTTTCAAATGACGAACACAGGAGTAGCACGCGCAACGATTCTGGGGCCATTAAGCAAGGAACCGCCGGAGTCCGTGGAAGCACCGGTGGTTGAGCCGGGCGATGCGGCGCGAGCGGAGATCTCGGTGGCTCCTCGAGAAGATGCCTTGCGGCTTGCGGCAAGAATTCAAGCACTGGCCACCGAGGCAGACCGCGTATTTCTCTTCGCCGGAGTAACCGCAACGGACGGGGTGGGCGAAGTCGCCGCCGGGGTGGCTTCAGCCCTTGCGCAAATGGGAAAGGCACGCGTGCTGCTTGTGGATGCTGACTTACGAGTCCCATCCCTGCATGAACGGTTTGGTGTCCAACTCAGCCCCGGGCTTTCGGAGCTGAACGCGAAAACGATGAATGGTAAGGGACTCCATCCATTGGGAACAGGTGGCGTCACATTGTTGACTGCTGGCGAGAAGACAGACCCATTGTCGCTGTTCTCCTCACCAGGGTTTTCTTCCATCCTGCACAAATTTCGCGAAGAATACAGGTTCATTGTCCTCAAGGCCCCCGCGATCCTTTCCTCCGCTGAGGTGGACATTCTTGTTCGGTCGATGGACGGTGTGGTGATGGTTATCCCCAACGGGAGGCAAAGAAAACCCGCCGTGGCAGAGGCCGGGAAAGCACTCGCAGACTTGAGGGCAAAGGTGATGGGAGTAGTTCTATGTGAGGAAGCACCGCGGGGAAGGGCCGGCGTAGAGCAAGCTGGCTAGCTCGATGGCTTCTGCGCGCCTACAAGCCTTCCCGTCATCGTCTCCTCGGCGTCGACCAATCGGCGTTCTCCATTTGATTCACACCATGGCGTATGGTGGTGTGGAGACCAGCCTGATTAACTGGGTTCGGAAGTGTGATCCGCATGAGTTCCAGGTCCACGTCGCCTGTTTCGCCAATCCCGGAGCTACCGAGGAACCTTTCGTACAAGCAGCAGAGGGTAAAGGAATCAAAGTACATCGTGTCCCTTGGGGCAGAAGAAAACCCCTGCTCAAGGCCAGCCGCGTGGTGGCTGATCTAATACGCAAAGAAAAGATTGACATCCTTCATACTCATAATTGCTACGCGGATTGTGTCGGCGCGGTCGCCGGGCGGCGGACGTCAGTTAAAACGGTCACCACAGTGTACGTTTGGGATGCTTTGGGTTGGAAACGCAACCTCATTCAGTTCGTAGACCGGTGTGCCATCACCTCCTTCGACTTGGTTACGGCCCATTGTGAGGACACTTACCGGAAAACCTTGGAGATGGGTTTTGCCCGCGAGCAAGTGCGATTGTTGACCTGCGGTTTTGAGGCCGAGAAAGCAGAAACCACGCCGGAAGATCGGACACAAAGAAGGCGGGAGATGGGAGTGGCTCCCCATGAGATTGTCGTTGCCAACGTCGCGCGACTCTACCCGGAAAAAGCTCAAGAGTTTTTGCTTCATGCTTTCGTCAAAATACTAAAGCAGGCCCCCCAAGCGCGGCTCTGGATTGTTGGCGTAGGACCGCTCGAAGGCAATCTCCGCCGGCTTGCGACGGAATTGGGCCTGGATTCCGCCGTCAAGTTTGTCGGGTTTGTGAAGGATCTGGCCTCGTTGCTGCTCCTCGTAGACATTCAGGTGAATCCCTCAACTACCGAAGGAGTGCCCCTGGCGGTTTGTGCAGGCATGGCTGCCGGTCTTCCGGTTGTCGCCACAGGGGTGGGGGGATTGCCCGAGATCATCCGTCACGGCTCCACGGGACTTCTGGTACCAGCGGGAGATGAGAGTGCTTTCGTCGAAGCAGCATTGCGATTGATTCGGGATTCCAGCCTGCGAAGAGTCCTTGGTACAGGAGCGCAGCGATTCATGAGTGAAGAATACTCGCTCGATGCTGCTATACAGCGGGTTCAAAAGGTTTACTACGAGGTGCTAGAAACTTGCGCATAGGAATCTTCGTAACGATGGCCGGCCGCCAAGCCGCCGGACCGGAGACCTACGAAATCAATCTCTTGCGGTCGATTGCGGCCACGGACCGCAAGAATGAGTTCCATGTTTTTTGCCTGAGCCGCGAAGCTGCGGATTCCTTTGCTCTCCAGCAGGATAACGTCCACTATCACATCTTGTGGCCCGCGGTACGCTGGGCCAGTATCCCTGTCAGCTTGCCCGTCG
Organism: uncultured Acidobacteriota bacterium; assembly: GCA_963824515.1. GTDB lineage: Bacteria > Acidobacteriota > Terriglobia > Acidiferrales > UBA7541 > Acidiferrum. The sequence continues at coordinate 38,450 of CAWGPN010000001.1, read as the reverse complement.
AGTTGTTCAGATATCACATCGACATTTTCCATGCTACGTTTGTTCCGCCGCCCGTGTCCCCCGTCGGCTATCTGCTAACCCTACACGACCTTACGACCTTTCAAAACCCGGAATTTTATCACCCAGTGATTCGTTGGCGTTTGAACCGGGCAATTGCTCGTGGCTTGAAGAAAGCCAATCGCATCCTTTGCGTTTCTGCATGCGTCCGGGATATGGTCAGCGAAGCATTTGGGATTCCCTCGGACCGCCTTGCCGTCGTACATCATGGGGTCTCTGACGATTTCCGCCCCGTCCCTATGGAGCAAGCCCAGCAAGTATTGTTACGGGAGTACGGGATTAATCGGCCTTATCTGCTCTTCGTTGGCCAAATGAAAGCTCGCAAGAACATCATCCGCATCCTGGAAGCCTTTTCGTTATTTCGCAGCGAAACGAGGGCCGATGTCAGCTTGGTTCTCGTAGGCAGAAGAGGTCACACCTCGGAAGGTATCGACGAGACGATTAGCAGACTCCACCTCGAGAACGATGTAGTCGAGCTCGGGCACGTGAAAGCTGAGCACTTGCCCGCATTCTATAGCGCCGCGGAGATGTTGGTCTTCCCTTCCCTCTTTGAAGGATTTGGATTCCCGGTAATCGAAGCGATGGCCTGCAACACTCCCGTGATTACATCGAACGTCTCTGCCCTGCCGGAAGTGGCTGGGGATGGCGCCATTCTGGTCAATCCGCTTTCTGTCAGTGAGATCGCCGGCGCAATCCATAGTCTCTACACGGATGGCCACCTCCGCCAGACTGTCCGGCAAAAGGGACTGGCGAGGGCCAAGCATTTCAGCTGGGCTCGCACGGCGCAAGAAACACTGGATGCCTATTCCGTAGCAGCGGCAGGATAGATGCTCAAGAGTGTGCCCGTGAGCGACAAGGGATCTGGTTGTAGCCCCCGTTTCCATCTGGAGCTTCATCCATAAATCTGCAGAGGTCGCGCGCCAATTGGGATGCCGATCTGATTTTGGCTCGCGCAGCTTGAGAAACTAGTAGTGAAGTTAGCGGCCCGCGTCCATGCCGACGATACTCTGTCGCGAAATGTAGAGGCATTGCCGACCAAGCCAGTTGGAAGGCCCGGTCATAAACCCCCAGTCTGGTCCAAGGGTTTTCTCAACAAAGCACCTGTTGGAAAATATAGCGGCGAAGAAAAAATTGCTTCGCTGGGAAGAGCTTCGGTCTTGCGGATGTACCGGTACCCATCGGAAAGGTCAAAAACGGAAATCCTATATTTGAGGTGTCTCATGCAGAAATCAATCTATCTCTGTCTCATAATCTTTCTCATCTTGAATGTGTCGCCGGGTTTTGCACAATCAACTCCGACGGTCACGCTGACTCCAAGTGTGCCCAGTCCTCAGATGCTTGGTACGAGCATAACGTGGACAGCTACGGTACAGAATCCGGTCGCTGGCCATACGTACGACTACCAGTTCGCGGTCGCACTGAACGGGAACGTACAGGTTGTCCGGGACTCCAGCCCTGCCAACTCGTTCACTTGGGTACCCTACACCGTAGAGGGCACCTATTGGGTTGTCGTCAAGGTGCGAGACATCACCTCCTCAACGCCCATCGACTTCCCCTATGTCGGGGGGCCTTACCAGATCATGCCGTGGGTCACAGCTACGGGGGGATCGGCGGTGAATCCGACGTCGAATCCGTTGGTAGCCTTGTTTAGCGGACCGCCGTGCACCCCAGGGCACTTCCTCCGGGTGCGCTTCCATAAAGCTGGCGATTCAACATCAACCACGACAAATTCCGTGCCTTGTTCACAACACAGCGCCAATTTTTATGTGGCAGGTATGCTGCCGCTCACTCAATACATCATGCACTGGGAGGAATACGGCCCCAATTTCGCCGGCAGTGTTGGCTCCGACTTGACCTTTCAGACCGGAGCTCTTCCGGCCAACTTCCCTCCACTGCAAATGACAGTAAACGTGCCCCCCACCTCACATGACGCAGCTTACCCTGTGGTCCTGTTCCAACTTATCTCGTCTTCTACCAACGCGTTCTGGCCCGTGGCCACCGATCTGTCAGGAAATGTAATCTGGTACTACCCCGGCCCGCTGTTCCTTGTGACTCGCTTCGAGCCCGGCGGTAACTTCTTTGCAATGACGGATAACACGCTGGCTGAATATGATCTCGCGGGTAACAAAATTCTGGAAACTAACACCAGTATCCTAAACGAACAACTTGTTCTTCACGGTTACCCACCTATGACGAGTTTCAACAACCACGAAACCAGGCGGCTGCCGGATGGCAGAATCCTAATCCTCGGCTCACGCGATGTGGTCTCCACTACTGCGCAGGGAGGAACACCCACGACTCCTGTTGATATCCTGGGTGATATGGTTCTGGTTTTGGATCACAACATGCAACTCCTGTGGGCCTGGGATTCTTTTGCTCACCAGGACATTACCCGTACCGCGACGATGGCTGCTGACGTGTGTCCACACAACAACCCCGGCTGCCCGCTCTTCAGTGCTAATTTTACTCAAGCCAATGATTGGTTGCACTCCAACTTCGCTCAGGTTACCGCAGACGGAAATATCATTCTCTCTGAGCGCAGCCAAGATTGGGTGATAAAAATAAACTACGCCAATGGGGCGGGCGACGGTAGCATCTTGTGGCGATTGGGGCCCTACGGCGATTTCCAGATATTGAATCCTCCTACCGTAGCGTGCGGTGACCCCAACGTCTTTCCGTGGTTTACTCACCAGCACGACTCGGCATTCCAATATGAGTCCGATGCCACGGGAACCGGCCTGAAAATCATGACCGTTTTCGATGACGGTAACTTGCGGTACTCACAATGTGGAAATACGGGAAACAGCCGGGGAATGGTATTGTTCATGGATGAGGCAAACCGTAAGGTTTATATTCTAACTTCCGCCGATCTTGGCGCGTATTCGGGCGCCGTAGGCAGTTCCCAGTTGCTGTTCTCAGGTTCCAATCAATACGCCAGTTTTGGTAACGGGCTTATTGGTTTTCCGAATGCAGTTACGCAAGCTACTGAAGTAGACCCCATCGGCGGAAATATTGTTTATCAATTGCAGGCGAATAGCGGCTCTTACCGCACCTATAGAATGCGTGATCTATACACTCCGACGATTCCCTGACACGCCCCTGCCATCCGGAACCGTGGAGCCATAGACCACCGGCGCGGGCAGAACCTGCCATTAACTTCCCTCGCCGCATAAAACGCCTGGGCTGACGCTTGCTAATTGCTGCATCGGCGTGCAATTTCGAGCTGCACGCGGCTCGTCGATGGAATCCTTCTTTCGCACGCCGATGCCGAAGCCAGCAGGCAGAAGCTATTACAGACTGAGGTCTGAACTATTTTCTCGATGAAAGAAAAAGGACCAAAGGAGCTCCACGCCGGGAGATGATCTCCAATATTTCGCATTCAGATCCCCAATCATTGCCGGATGACTCGAAGGATATGGCTGCCGCCGCCGAATCGTTTTCTGGCAAAACGATTCTGTGTTTGGCAACGCAAGAGTGGGACGCGCACTGGACACCCGTTCAGCAGGTCATGCTCCGCCTCACTCCGAGAAACCGGGTGATCTATTTTGAGCCGTTTCATCCTCCCCTCGCGTGGCTCAAAAGATCCAACAGCCACCTGAAAGATCGACACCGGGAGGGTCAACCCCAACTTCGACAAATTAAGGAAAACCTTTGGATATACCGCCCAGAATCTGCCTACCTTCCCGGAAATATGAGGTCATCCTTCGCCGCAAAGTGGAATGCGCGCCTCTACAAAGCTGAGATTGCTCGTCTGTTGAAGCAACTCGGTGGTAGTAAGAAGTGCTGGTTGTGGGCTTTCTTTGCCCAGAGCCTGTCCGTGTTGGAACTCGAGTTTGAACATATTATCTATGACTGTGTGGATGACTGGCCCTCGTTTTTCCCGCACAAAGCAGAACGCCAGTTTGTGACGCACGTCGACGAAGCCCTATGCCGTTCGGCAGAGCTCGTGTTCGTTGGCTCGCAGCCCTTGTATCAGAAAAAAGTGGGTTTCAATCCTCAGACTTTCGTGGTCAACCATGCCGCGGACATAGAGCATTTCCAAAAGGCTAGCCAATCCGGCACCGTGGTGCCTGCCGATCTTGATTGTGTTCCCCGGCCGCGTATCGGATTTGCGGGCATGATGGATTCGCTGCGCTTCGACGAAAATCTAATCCGTCATCTGGCGGAAGACCCTAGGTTGCAGATCGTGCTGGTTGGGGGATGTATCGGTGACGCGCGCCGACTGCTCCCGCAGAAGCCCAACGTTCATTGGCTGGGCATGAAGCCCGTCTCTCAGCTGCCCGCCTATTTAAAAGGTATGGACGTCTGCATCATGCCCTACAAAATTAACGAGACGACACGCTACATCTATCCCTTAAAACTCCACGAGTATATGGCCACAGGTAAGCCCATCGTCGCGACGGCCATTCCCGCGGTAGAAAACTTCCGTGAGCTAATTTATGTAGCGGATGGCCCGGCGGAGTTCATCAAGTATGTCGCTCTCGGGGCGGAAGAGAACAACGCCGGGAAATGCTTGCGGCGTCAAGAATGCGCCCGCAAGCACAGTTGGGAAGTTCACGTCAGTGAAAAGGCGCGGTTGATTGAACAGCATTTGCTTCATTTTCTGCATCCTCCTGTCGAAGGTAGGCAAGCGTGAGAGATTCGAAACTCCTTCGTTGTATTGCGCTCGCATCATTCGTATCACTCCTCTGTCTCTATGCAGGGGCCGGGAATGCAACTAACGCAGATCCTTCGGGAAGTCCGGCGGTGGACAAAGACTACCTGCCGCTTTCCATCGGAAAGCGCTGGGTCCTGCGATCTCCCACGACCCCGAAACCGATTGTATTGCGCGTTGTGGGGGAAGAACACGGCTCCTACCTTCTGGAATTTAACAACCCATGGATTAGCAGCGTCATGCTTCTTGAGCCGAAAGACCAAAAAATATTGCTCAAGGCCCTGACCATGGGTGGCCAGACAAAACCCTATCCTGATCCGCCGGTTTATTTTGATTTTGGAGCGGTGGACGGCCAGAAATGGTCGAATAGTATCGGCACCATGTCCATCGTGAGCCGCCATCGGACAGTTAATGCTGGCCGAAGCTATCACAATTGTTTGGAAATCAAGGAAGTCGATCCGAACGGCAGCCAGCTTTTTTGGGCTTTTGCGCCTGGTGTGGGCTTCGTTCAATTCGGCGAGGGGAAATGGGCTTTCATCCTGGATGAGAAAGCTTCGGATTTGGTGGGAGGCACCATAGCTACTAGTGCATCACCCTCCGGCGCTGGAACTCCTGCAACACCAGCTCTATCGCGGACACCCGTTGAAACAAAAGGCCCGTGGATAGCCCTCGCAGCCAACCCCGCAGCGAACGAGCCCTTTGATGCCAGGACCGTGACCAGCCGTTTCGAACAAGCAGTGAACGCGGGGGTCAGCTACGTTTACTTGAGCCCGAAGTGGAACGAACTCGAACCTCACCCTAGGCGCTATCAGTTCAAGAAAATTGATTTTCAAATAGGCCAAGCAGTGCAACACGGCCTGCCCATCATCTGCAATGTGCGCGTCGTGGACACGAACCAAAGGGCCATTCCGCCGGATTTGGAAAAGAGATCGTTTAACGATCCCCGAGTGCGTGAACGCCTGCTCGCTCTCCTGGCTGCGCTTCTGCCTCGATTTCGAGGGCATGGAAAGTTCATGCTTATCGGAAACGAAATCGACGCATATTTCAAGGGCCATCCCAATGAAGTATCTGATTACCGGGAGCTATATTTGGCCGCTGCAAAGCAGATCAAGCAGCTTCAGCCCGGAACACCAGTGAGTACGACCATCACTTTTGGCGGAATTTCGCTGGCCGACACTCTGCTCAAGCCGATACTCGATTCCACGGATTTCTTCTCGTTGACCTACTATCCATTGACTCCGGATTTCATCGTTCGCGATCCCGGGACCGTGCGGGGTGACTTCGCACGCATGAGAGCCGCTGCTCAGGGTAAGAAAATTCTGCTACAAGAGGTCGGATATCCCAGCTCGCCGGTAGACAAAAGCTCGGAGGAGAAACAGGCGGCTTTCTGCCGAAACGTCTTGGAGCAACTGCGAACCGACAGAGGCACTTTTATTGGGGCCTACTGGTTCACGATGTCCGATTTTCCCAACTCGGTTGTCCAGAATCTTGCCAAATACTACAAGCTTCCCGGCGCCGATCGCTTCGAGGCATTCCTCGGTTCGCTGGGAATGTTTGATCGAAACGGAAACCCCAAGAAGTGCTGGCGCGTCTTCTCAGAAGAAGCACCCCTCTTGAAACGATGATCCGGCAGGCGCAATCCGTGCCGAAACAGGCTGCGATCGATTTCCCGGATTGATGCTATCGAGCCAAATTTGAATCGATTAGGTATCGAAGTCCATGCAACGAATCGAGACTTCTCTTCCGGGTGTTTTTGAGCTGCGGCCAAAATTGCTCGCGGACCAGCGTGGTTTTTTCCTGGAGACTTACCATCAGGCACATTTCAACGTGCTCGGCATTGGTGACCACTTTGTCCAGGACAACCATTCGTCCTCCGGCCGAGGGGCTCTTCGGGGTCTTCATTACCAATTGCATCATCCCCAGGCAAAGCTCTGTCGTCTCGTGGAAGGAGAAGCTTTGGACGTGGCGGTGGACATCCGAATCGGTTCCCCACATTTCGGGAAATGGACCAGCGTTCTTCTCTCTGCCGAGAAACAAAATCAGATATACGTTCCGGTTGGCTTTGCTCATGGGTTCCTGGCTCTAGCCGAAAGAGTGCAGTTTCTGTATAAGTGCAGCGATTTCTTCGACCCAGCGGACGAACACGGTATTCTCTGGAGTGATCCCGATCTCAATATTACCTGGGGGATTTCCAACCCCATTGTTTCGGGGAAGGACATGAAGAACCCGAAGCTGTCAGAAGTTTCCCCTGACAACCTCCCGCAGTACGCGCTCAAGTGAAAGCCCGGATCTTGCTCACGGGGAAGGACGGACAAATCGGTTCAGCACTTCTGCGCCTATTGCCAAAAATCGGAGAGGTGTTTGCGCCCGGTCGTCATGAGTTGGATTTAGCAGATACGGAGAACATTCGGAGAGTGGTACGCACCATTCGGCCACAATTGATTGTCAACGCGGCAGCCTATACAAAAGTGGACGCCGCGGAATCCGATGAAGCGAACGCACGCGCCGTCAATGCAGACGCCCCAGCAAGGCTTGCCGAGGAAGCGAAAAAGATCGGTGCGGCCATCGTGCAGTACTCGACTGACTATGTGTTCGACGGGTTGAAGGGAGCGCCCTACGAAGAGACAGATGCCACTAACCCCATCAGCATTTATGGGAAAACGAAACTCGCGGGCGAGCTCGCCGTCCGTGAGAGCGGCGCGCCGTACTTGATACTTCGGACTGCATGGGTCTACGCCACGCATGGCCGAAATTTTCTTTTGACGATGCTGCGACTCGCCACAGAAAAAGAGGAGTTGAGGATCGTTCGCGATCAAATCGGAGCACCAACGTGGAGTCCGGAGATTGCGGCCGCGACGACAGAGATTTTGGCGCAAGTCCTTGAACGGAGCAGCGCCTCGTCTGCATTCCCACTACTTAGCGGGATTTACCATTTGACGGCCGCGGGTGAGACGACTTGGTGCGACTTTGCAAGAGCCATTCTGGAGGAAGCTTCCCATACACCCGAGTCTGTTCCCTGGTTTGCCGCAGCCACGGACGGCCGACCTTTGCACACACGGCGCATTATTCCGATCTCGACGCAAGAATTCCCCACTGCAGCCGCCAGGCCCGCTTATTCTGTTCTCTCTAATTCGCTCCTCATCCAAACGTTTGGCATACAAATGCAGAATTGGCGGACCCAACTGCGCCGCGCCTTTGCTTTCGGAGGAACGCGGCAACAGGAATTGCCAACTCTCGCCCGTATCGCGCCTTAAAAATCCTCGTCTTGTCCTCGTTTTGCACCTACCTTTTTTTAAGTATTCCATCTCGCAATATCGGACCTGGGTCCACGAACGTTTCTCTTGGACGGCAGTGGCTATTCCAAGACTGTCCGCGCCATTTTTGCCGGGAAACCGGTCTTATCACGGACTTCTGCTAAGCACTTTCTGCCTGACGGAAGAGACCTGCAATTTTATCCCCTACCAATCTCTCCATCGTGCGGCCTCGTCGGTCGTCACCGGTGAGCAGTTTTAGGCAGCCGCCGCAATCATGCACGATCACTCATTGGGCGAGCAAAATGCAGGATGGTCGCACAGCCCTCGCACTTCGGGGCCCCGAATTTTCCCCAGAAAGTGGCCATAACCATGGAATGAAGTTCCGTCAATTCAATGACGTCTGCGCTAGACCGCCCGCCTCCAGATTTTCTGCCTGCTGCTTAACTTCCTGCATAGATTCAGGCGCTCCCAAGGCAAAATCCTCCGTTTGGCTCGTGGGATGTCCCATCGAATTCCAGAGCGCGAGCATGTCAACTGGTGTTTGCGTGAAAAATCCGAGCGTGTCAAGACTGGTCGCGAGGGGGAGTACGACCTCCCATCGCCTACCCTCACGTGTCAATCGTAGATCGCTCCGGTCGACGCTTGAGCTTCAAGGTAGACCAACATTTAGTCAACCATTTATGGAGTCATCTCGGTTATATTCTGCAGCGGTGGCTGGATCACGTGGAACCCGGAAACTATTAGAGTCAAGAAGTCCGCTCGAAGCAGTGTGCCAGGCGGTCGGCCAATCTAGGCGTCCGTGAACCCAGATAGCCAGTCTGTCTGAGTCCGATTGAGGCGAAAGTGTTGTGTACGAGCCCATGAGGAGACATACACCAGAGGTCCACGGAAAAATAAACCCGAACAAGCATATGCTTTCTCACTGGGTTAGGTTGGTAGGGGCGGTGGGGATCGAAAACACTACCGGTCGGAATTTCAAGGACTTAGAAGAAATGCTGGGGAGCGCCAAGACATTGAAAAGGAACAATAGGGAATGCGAAGGAATCCTTATTGGCCCCTCAATGGCCCCTCGTTTTTTCTGATGATTGATACGCGATCACTCTTTATTCCTAATCTCTGAAGCGTCGGGTTAGGGCCCAAATTTCGCGGCACGGATGGCAAGCTGACACGGGAAGAAGGACCGACCTGAAAATTTTGCACTGCACTTCGCATGAACGGCATCGTCGAAACGTGAACTCCAAGCGGGAGTTGCCGAATATGAGCCATCTCAAAATCTTCGTAGCCCCCTTTCCATGCCTTCGAGTCTCCGATCTGGCTCTCGATCGTGCTTGGCATTGATGTTTTCCCAAGGTTTGCCCACACTGGGGTCGCGTGTCTCCCTTCTACCCCGTGCGCAGCACGGCTAAAAACCTCAACCCCGCAAACCCACCTCCGGGAGCACGAAAACCTCACCGCTCACCGTGCCGAATCGCCACACTGCACGGGTCCAGATCGGGGCAGGATTGGGACCGGAAAGCGCCGCTAATCCGACCGGGATCAGGGCGCGGATCGACGGCTCCTCACCCCCCCGATCAGGGCAGGGATCGGCTGCCGGGTTCATCCCCCAGATCGCTAATGATTGGAAGTTTTTCGACTACCGGAACCGTTGGTGACGGACGGAGGCCGTCGCTGATGGAACTGGCAACGTTTCTCGTAAGCCTGGCTCAGCTGGTCGTGGACATCATCGCCCTCGCCATCCTGATTCGGCGTAAGTAAAAATTCGGACTGCGGAAGGGTCGGCAGCTAAGGAAAGAACTCGTTCCCGCCCTGACCCTCACCCCTCCCCGGATCGCTCACCCTAGCCGCCCAGGAATGCCAGAAGCAGGTACTCTGCTCGGCAGTCAGATCAGGGGAGCTATTACTTCGGCTTGCTGGTCACATGCACCTCGATCTTGTTAGACCAGACGGGCGGTTTCTCTCGGCTCCAGAAGTCCGGGCCCTGGCCAAAGTCGCGTGGCACCGGGCTTATGTACTCAACCTGAATGAAGTAGGTTCCGGGCTTCTCCACAAGCTCGCTCAGATGTTCAACTCTGGTTCTACCCAGATAATGATTCGGACTCAGAACGACAAACGAGTTCCGATCCTCTAGGGTTGACGGGACAACCATGTCATCGTCCAGCGCCTTCGCCGGGACCTCCCTGTTGGACGTATCGGTGACGCGCAGCACCAGGCCCCCCGCGTGTCCCCACAGAAGTTCACCGAAAACGGTCAGTGGCGATTTGCCCGCGTTCGTAATGCGAACGTCCAAACGGATGTCGTCGGCCAGCGAGTAATCTGTTTTGTCAGAGGTTAGGGTTGCGGTAAGCATCGGTTCCTCGTTCTTCGCTGATTGCGCCGTAGATAAGGCAGACACGACTAAGAAGAAGCCAAACACGAGCATCGCTGCTCTCACTCTTGAGAGAAGTACCGGCGATTTCATTTTCTGTCCTCCTGATCTTTTCCCAAAGCTGCCGACACGTCAGCCCTCACCTCTACGGAGGCGTGTTGATGTACTGCTGGAGTTGTGACGGATTCTGAATCAGCCCTTGCAGGTATTTCGTCTCGGTCGCACTCAGTCCAACGGCGCCTGTCAATGACGTTGAGACAGGTGCTCAGAGAATTTAGTGAGCTTTTCATGTGTGCTGGACCGGCTTGTTGATCCAGACTTCGCCGGGAAGCTGGGGTGGTTTCGGAGCACTTCGCACGAAGCGCTCCGGGTGAAGTTGGTAGGCAACATTGAGCACTTCCTGGCGTTGCCGGAGGATGTTTTCGGCTTGGCCATAGTGCACCGTCGCCGGCGTGAGCAAGCCCAGACCGGAGTGGCGATGTTCCTCGTTGTACCAGCGAAAAAATCCCTGACAGAAAGCTCGGCTATCCTGAATGCACCCGAAACGGTCCGGGAACTCCGGCCGATACTTCAGGGTGCGGAATTGGCTTTCCGAGTACGGATTGTCGTTCGAGACGTGCGGCCGGCTATGCGTTTTGGTCACGCCCAGATCGGCCAGCAAAAACGCCACCGGTTTGGAGCTCATCGAGGTGCCGCGATCAGCGTGCAGTGTGAGCTGGCCCGGTGGAATGTGTTGTTTGTTGCAACTTTCCTCGATCAGCCGCTTGGCCAACTCCGCGCTTTCACGATAAGCGACCATCCAACCGGTGACGTACCGGCTGAAGACATCGAGGATCACGTAGAGATAAAAATATGTCCATTTGGCGGGCCCGAGCAGCTTGCTGATGTCCCAGCTCCAAAGTTGATTGGGAGCCGTAGCCAACAGTTCCGGCTTCTTGTAGGGCGGATGAGTCCGTTGATCGCGACGTTCACGAGTTTCGCCCTGTTGTTTGAGCAAGCGATGCATGCTACTGATCGAGCAGAGGTACTCGCCTTCATCGAGCAACGTCGCATAAACAGCGGCCGGGGAGCGATCCTGGAAACGTTCTTCGTGAAGACGAGTCAGGACCGTTTCTTGCTCTGCCCGATCAAGGGCCCGCGGCGGCGAAGGTCGCGGGGACGCCGCTACGGCTGGGGCAGAAGCCTTACGGCACTGCCAGTAGTAAGACGCCCGTGGCACCCACAGAACCTGACAAGCCGCGCTGGTGCCCACGTCGATGGCCAGTTCGCTGACCGCGGACATCAGGATTTCTCTTCCGGGTCCACGTCGGGAAGTGGGTTCCCCAACAGCGCTGCCACTTTTTTTTGAACGTCGATGATGAGCTCCGCTTTGCGGAGCTTTTCCGTCAATTGACCAACCTGACGGCGCAGCTTCTGGTTTTCTTCCGCCAGGGGATTGTGCTCGGATCGGGGACCGCGTTTGCGCGGCTTCAGGGCCTCAACGATGCCGGCTTGGCGCTCCCGCCGCCAGCTCACCAAATGCGAGGAATACAAACCTTCCCGGCGAAGCAGTGCTCCAACTCCGCCCGGAGTGGCGGAGGCAGCATCGGCCTCTTCGAGAATACGGATCTTGTACTCCATGGGAAACGTACGACGCTTGGCCTTGGCCACCACCTCGGAATCAGGTCGCGACGAGAGGCCAGGCGAGGCGCCCGCTTCGGCTGCCGCTGCACTCCGCTTCGGCTCGCCAAAAGACGGCGAGCCTTCGCTCCGTTCCGCGGCAGCCGAACCCCCAGAAGAAAGAACAACACCAAGAGAATTCCCGTTCATCTCTTTCCTTTTCCTTCTCGCCCTGCTCATTAAATAAGGGTACTAGACTTGTCTAAGCGATGTTGGCACGGAGGGCAAACGTTGTTCCCACCTGCAACTGAAACTGCATTGCCTTCACTTCCGCAGGTATGCCTCGACTGGCTCCAATGCCCCCTGAGTTGTAGAGGGCAACGTGCTCACTGTCGTGGCCTACAGCTGAAGCAAGCCAAGCGGTGCTGGACTTCGACACGTAGTCCTGAGTCAGTGTGAGCTTTCCTGTGCTTTCCTGCACATACGAGCGTGCTGCCGTTCCGCTCACGTCAATGGATTTGATGCCTTGTAGGGTTGCTTTTTCTTGGTCTGACAGTTTGGACCACTTTGAGTTTATGAGGCCGACGGCTCCTCCCACTTTGCTCTGAGCTGCCGCCAAGTCCTTCGCACTGAAGTTCTTGTCATACGTGATGGTGGGGTTGAACGGATTTTGCGCCACTTGGCCCGCCAGGTTGTACAAATACGACGTGCTGTAAGGCGTTCCGCCGATAACCTTCTGCAGTTGGGTAAGTTGTTCGAGTGAATTGTAAGTGTAATTTTCCGACCCAGGCCCATCCGTCATGCTGATGATTTGGCCGATGCAACCAGCGCCGTGGGCACTGGTGCAGGAGGAGTCCAGACCGTACGCCAGAGAAACAGTGGGCGTGGCCGGAACTCCCGCGACGACGGTGTAACTCACGGTGTTGAGTCTGTTCAAAGTGTCGTATGTTTGAAAGCAAGAAAGAAGGGTCCAGACGTGTGGGTTCTGCGGTATCGTGAAAATCTTCCAGGACAGAAGCATAACGAGGCGGAGCGTAGCTATCGGAACGGTTGAGGAATTTCCGAACCGAGTCTCAGGCACGCAAGGCCGCTCTGTCCTGGCTATTCTCGATGAACGCAGAGGCGTCAAGTGGAACGACCGTTTCGTTCGGCGCAGTCATTCAACGGTATCTAGCGGAAGAGATTCCTGAAAGGCCCTCGACTGCTTCACGCTATCGTTGCTGGCTTAAAGAACCACGTTGAGCCGAAATGGCGAGACTATTCCGATTGAGCAGATCAAGCCGCTGCTCGTGGAAGATTGGCTCAAGCGGCTCAATTTAGCGCCGAAAAGCAAGTCTCATCTCAAAAACCTAATGCGCGTGTTGTTTAACGCGGCGATGCGCTGGGAACTGATCCCCTATCAGCACAATCCTATGAGCCTCGTTCGCGTGAAGGACGGTTCGAAGAGACAGAGGGAACCAAAGGCACTTTCAGTGGACGAGTTTAGGAAAGTGATGGAGAGTATCCCCGAGCCTTTTCGAACCATGTGCATTGTGGCGATGTGTTTGGGACTGCGGGTGAGTGAAATCCTCGGTCTGAGATGGCGTGACATCGACTGGGATGGACTGCGCTTGGCTGTGCGGCAAGCATTACGTCTACGGTAAGCAGGGCGATGTGAAAACGCAGGCTTCTCATCGATGGATGCCTCTTGACCGTTCGCTTGCGGAGAAACTTCGTCAACATAAGGCGAGGCTAGCTCCGCTGGCGAAATCGGATGATTGGGTTTTCGCAAACCCAGAAACGGGAAAACCATATTGGCCAGGTCGAATACAGGAGAACTGGCTTGTTCCTGCCGCACAGAAAGCAGGGATAAGCCGGATCGGCTGGCACACGTTCAGACACAGCCATTCAACGTTGCTTCATGCGCTCGGCGTCGATCTCAAGGTACAGCAGGAACTCTTGCGGCATGCGGATATTCGAACCACCATGAATATCTACACGCAGGCGGTCCCGAGCTGCATTGCGAGAGGCAAACAGCAAAGTTGTTCGTCTCGTGCTGCCAGCGCAAGTAGCCTGACGTTAATGGCCCCTCGTGGCCCCTCGAAAAGCCACAAACCATTACTTATGAAGGAGATATTGGTAGGGGCGGTGGGGATCGAACTAAAAGCGACGCTGAAAAACCGTAAGTTCAGAGCTCCTGACATGGCTAGTCGGCAAGGTGTCCGCTTTTTGCCTCCGGATGAGAGGGCGTGACCGAATAACTCATGCGAAGCTGAGTACCCGGGAACAGCGTGTTTGTCTTGTTGAGCACGTCGCAAAGAGTTTCGAGAACTCGTGATCTATGTGACGAACTGAGAGGGGCCAACGTTATTCGAAGTTGGTCAGCTGTAGGCTCGATGTCCGCTGTATCCTGCAGCACCGTCTGAATGAAAGTACGCCCTTCATCTTCCACTCGCTTATATTCGGGGCGAATCAACTCAACCAGATCACTTTCTATTTGGTAGGCGACCATTTTCAAGACGTTGGTCAGATGTTTGCGTTCGGTGGATAGTTTCACCGCCTCTTGGCCCTTTCGGGCATCTGCAAGCGGCACGCGAGCAAGAAGAGATTCACACCGAACCTTGAGTTTCCTGATGCGATCTGTGGTCTTATCAATCTTCTTTCGGATTATCTCTTCCGCAATCTGGAAGCGAGCCACTGTGTGGGTACGCCCCTGAACATAATCGATTGCTGTTGCCCCATAGCTCTGCCGTAGTTTCTTAAGATGAACCCGAGCAGTGTGGATCTCTTTCTCGACGGCTTTCCGAGCCGGGTTTGGGACGGAACGGTTGGGGTCATCGGGTTCGACCTGATAATCCACCAGCGCATCGATTAGATATTCCTCCCGCAGGTACTTGAAGAAATTTTCCTGGCGCCAACGCTCGAACATGCGATGCGCAACGACGATAGCTCGCAGATCCCAGCGACTCGTCACCATCGGCGTCTGATGACCGGTCTCTGTCAGGCGAGTCACCTGACGAAGTCGAAGCTTTCCCTTCAGGAAGCGGACGGGTTGGTCATGGAGAAGGTATTCCACTCGCCGACCTTCCAACCTTGCCCGGTGCCAAGTAAACCTTTTTTCAGTGATGTGCCGGGTACGACCTTTGCGATAGGTCAAGACGTCAAAGCCCATGCTCAGCAGGTCCCGAAACAGTTGGGGACTCCAGCCGCCGCGGTCAAAGACAACGGTGGAGTGCCGGTTTGGCCCCAGGAGTTCGCGTACTTCGCGCAGCACGGGCATAAGCATACGGGTCATTCCGGCGTTCGCATCGGCAGTGACCACGAACAGGGGATCGCCGCGCTGATCGTTGACCCAATAATCGGTACTTGCGGGTGCGGCGAGATGCATGCGCGTCACATAGGCCTTCGGAATCGTGTGTTTGCCGTGGTAGGCCCGAACATGACCGTCAATATAGAGGAACCCCAGCACCTTTCCACGCTCGGCGATACGTTGCCGAGCGATCTCACGACCGAGTTGATAGCTGCCCTTCAGAGAAGCGAGACATGCGAGTTTTCGGCGCAAAGTCTTCACTTCGGGCATGCGATCCAGACCGACAATGCGACCCAATTCTCCAGGCTGATACTCTTTGAGAGCTTCGGGCTGAGGGATCCTCAGGAGCGCCAATAAAACATAGGCAACCAGAGTTGTTCGCAGGCCGTAGAATGAAGGGCCGAGGCTACCGTAGATTTTCTCTGCCGTCGAAAGCAGGCCACTGGCAACGAGCGTTGGAATAGCCAACAACACACCTGCTCTTGGCAGGCTCCGTGAGGAAGCAAATACGGGAAGAGCATCGTCGAGAAGTCCCATGGCGGCCAGGAGGCGATCCATGGACCGATCGAGAGGGTTGGCATCGAGACTTTTCGCCGCCGAATCGGTTAGAAATTGCGCCCTCTGGCGAGGCGGATTACGCGGGGAAGGTGGAATCTCGATCAACCTAGTCACCGTAACCGTTGCCCGCTTTGCTTGCGAATCGGCTTCCGGCAAGAAGGGGAGATCTGGTTCAGGATCAGGATCAGATTTCCAGCCCAGCCGACAAAGACTTTTCCGGATAGCGGTTTCGCTGAGGCCCAGCCGCCCAGCAATCCATCGATTGCTCATCCCCTTGGTTTTCAGGCGGAGAATGGTTTGGTCTCGCTTCTGGGTTTTCTTTTGTCCGGAAGGACTGCCGGAAGGCCTTCCCCGCGGACGCGCGAGAGCACTCAGCCCACCAGCCCGGAGGCGTTCCTGGTAGCGGCGAAGCGATCGGGCCGAGTAGCCGAAACAACGTGCGATATCGTTCTGATCTGCGTATCCCGACTCGAAAAGCAAAACCATGGCGTAGACCTCGGCGGTGCGATCTTTGATGGAGTAGTGGGAAAAGACGACGCCGTGGACCGAAATCACTCGCTGTTCTTCCTCAGTATGAATACAAACGCGATCGTTGACGAAGACGGTACCGGAGATTTCAACAGGGTGCGTAAAAAGCTCAGCGTCAAAGGGAGGGGCCGGACTCATTGTTTCTAAGCATGACCTACCTGCTAGTGATTTAAAAAGCGGACAGTTTTAAGTTCGCACCCAGGGAAGCGAAAAACCAAGCCAGCTGCGGTTCCGGAGAGGTCAGCAATAGAAAAGAACGGCCAGTTTTTCGTTCAGATTCGTGGAATCCCAAATCATGAACCTATCGTTGCGGACGCAAAAAGCGGACAGTTTTAGGTTCGCACCCGCTCGCGAAAAACTGGTGTATTTAAAGCCTTTTGGGGGCTATGTCAGGAGTTCTGAAGTTATTCATTCCATAAGACGGCAAAACCGCCAAAAACCGCATATTCGCCTAACCGAGGTACACGAGGGGTACACGGAAGCGCTCAGCAACCCCCCTCACGCTATTCAAAACGAAGTAACTCCGCCGGCTGCACACGAGCTGCCCGCTTGCCAGGAATGTAGGCTGCCGCTATGATCACAAGAAAGAAGACAAGCACTATACAGGAGATGTCGAGAAATCTTACCGCAGAAACTCCGAACAGTTTTGCCGCGGCAAGTCTCACAAGTATTGTCGCACCAACTATACCCAGGGAGATTCCCGGGATGGCAAGCTTGCAACTATCGATCAGTACCATGCGTAAAATCCTAGCTGCGTCAGCACCGAGGGCAATCCGGATGGCAATTTCCCGAATCCGTAGTTGGAGATTCGTTTGGATGGTGCTATACAAACCCCCGACGGCAAGTAAGACAGCAATTGCCGCGAATCCGCACAATACGAATAGTGCAAAGCGCTGATTGGCCTCAAACGCAGCAACGCGTTGGTCCATGGTTCTGATGTCAAATGGTGGTTGCTCGCGATCAAGGGCAGCCAATACCTGGCGCACAAACGGGAAAAGTAAAGTGGGATCTTCCGCGGTTCGCAGGATGAAAGTAGCGGATGGGCAGTATACTTGCCCAAGGAAGAGATACAGCTCAGGACTTCCTTTCGTTTTCCATACTCTTCCATAGCTGTTTGCCGCGACACCGATCACTTTGTAAGACGCGAACCCGTGAATTGGCAAGACAAGACGTTTGCCTATGGGGGATTGCTTGGACCACAACTGAGCAGCAAAACTCTGACTTACAATCGCAAGTCTATCACCTGCAAGTTCAGCCTGAGTCGGGACTCTACCGTCAACGATCCGAATCCCCATGGTCCTAAAGTAACTCGGACTAACAATGTATTCCGTCCCGTGTACCGATTGTAAGGACTCATCCTCCAGTACAACAGGCAGCACGTTGTCAGTGTCATTAGGAATTGGCGGGCGGTTAATTATGGCGGCTTCAGTTACTCTGGGAACGTCCCCCAAACGAGCCAACGCGTTGAAGTAGAATTTATTTATTTGATCAGTATGAATTATGTTGCTTTTGAAATCCACGTACACAGGCCCGTGTGGAGATATAGAAAAAGTTAGGATTCCATGTGTGTCGTAAGCAAACAGTGTGTCTTTCATTTCCGATAGAGTGCGCACAAATGCGCCCGCCCCGACGAGAAGGATAAGCGCTGAGGCAATTTCGCTAATTACCAGTTTGCCGTAGACCGAACCTGCGGCGGAAGTCCAATGCCCAGTGTAGATGTTCGAATACGGTCGGGAAGATTGTCGTAGAGCAAACCAGGCCGGCACAAGGCCCGACAGGCCCCCGGTGATGACAATTGCACTGAACCCGTACAGCGCTATCGGCCATGCAAATGTCGTGGCCAAATAGTGGCCAAGCCCACCTGGGGCTAATGCTTCTAGGCTCGGAGTTATATATACAGCGAACACGATTCCAAGCGAACCCCCCGGGATCGTGAGCAGCATCATCTCCATGAGCTGCTCCAGCGCCAAGACCCCTCGACTTGCTCCAAGTGCAGAGCGAAGACAAATCTCCCCTATTCTTGCACTGGTATGTACAAGCATAAGATGCGCGATATTCGCACACATGATGAGCAGCACGAAAAGGACTGCGAGGTTCAATATTAGTAGAGCGGGCCGCATCTCTTGCGTAAGCTGAGAAGCAAGCAACTCAATCCTTGGCAAATCATCTTGCCGGAATGGGCTACCGAGCGCGGACGTCTCCTGAGCCATTTCATTTAGTTCTGCCCTCGCAGAACCAAGAGTGCTTTGCGCTGATAGACGACCCACTGCAGTTATGTCGAGCACGGTACCTTCTCTTACGTAAGCGTCATTGTCAAAAATGGTGGGGACCCATACGTCCGTTTGTTGTGGGAAAAAGACGCCAGATGGCAGCACCCCAATGACCGTAAAAGTCAAGCCGTTAAGGTTAAGTGATCGTCCCACAACGGAGAGATCTCCGCGGAAGATTTCCTGCCACAACCTGTAGCTAATCAAAGCTACCAAATCATGACCTGGTCGATCTTCATCAGCTGTAAAATCCCGACCGAGTATTGGCCGCACCCCCAGAACGCTGAAAAATGTGGCACTTACCTCGCACGCAGAGCGACGTTGAACTGCTGTCCCAGTAACCAGATTGGCGCCTGACGGGTGGTATTCAGCGGCATCTTTGAAGGCCACCAAACGATAGACAGACTCATAAAAGGTGCTCCGCGAGAGCGTGTTGAGCCTTACCTGGTTGTTAATGGAGACGATTCGTTCCGGGTCAGCGAAAGGCAAACGCTGAAAGAGAACGGCGCGAAGCACGCTGAAGATTGAAGTCGCAGCGCCAATAGCGAGCGCAATGGTCAGAATCGCGGTAAAGACGAGACCGGGGCGTCTTGAAAGTCGACGGAAGGCGTAGCGAATTTCCCGAAAAAACAATCGACTCACATTACTCGCCCTTCATTAAGATTGTATAAGTACCTTCGCCAAGCCTCGAATTCCTAGCTCTTCATGCTCCTGCCAGCATGGCGACAATTCGTCACATGGTCCCTCGACTGCCGATTCAGTGCTCGCCTACTACGTTCTCGGAACTACTCTCAACTGTGAAACGAGCCAACCAGTGCACTCTTGTCACCTTCAAACGCCTTCCACATGAAATGGTATTTCCCCCTTTTTAGTATGAGTTCCTGGTGAGAACCGCACTCCGCGATTCCACCGCCATTGAGAACGAGGATTCTGTCGGCATATTTGGCGGTGGTGAGGCGATGAGTGATAACAATTGTCGTTCTATGACAAATCTCTGACATCACCGCTCGGAGCACTTGACTCTCCGTTTCTGAATCTAGGTTACTCGTCGCTTCGTCCAAAATGAGAATTGCAGGGTTTCTTAGCAGGGCTCTAGCAATTGCAATACGCTGACGCTGACCGCTTGACAACGACAACCCCGAGGAGCCAACCGGCGACTCATACTCATGAGGAAGCGATAATATGAAGTCGTGGATCATGGCCATCCTGCAAGCTTTCACAACATCCTCTTTGGAATACGGGCCGCCACCAAGAGTGATGTTTTCCAAAATCGATGCGTTTAGCAGAGTACTCTCTTGGAAAACAACGCTCACCCGACGACGCAACTCCGCTTTATTGATCATCGTAAGATCAGCGCCATCGATCAGGATGCAGCCTGACTTCGGCGACTCAAGACCTACAAGAAGGTTTGCCAGCGTCGTCTTCCCGCTTCCAGTTTCTCCGACAATCGCAACTATTTCATGTGGGGAGATATGGAGTGATAGATTGCTGAGAACTGGGCTGCCTCGTCGATACCAAAAATCCAAGCCCGAAATCGTAATTTCACCTGCTTGCCGATAGGCTGATGAAGGTGCACAGCTTTTAGATATTTCGGGACTAGTTTGCAAGATTTCATCGAGCCTTTCGAAACTAGTTACAGCTTTCTGTACTACAGGTATGCTTGGGATGATCCGATCTGCCGTGCCCAGCAGCAACCCTGACACAGAGAAAAAGAACATTAGCTTGCCTACAGTAATCGATCCGTCTAGCACTAAATAGGCGCCGAGCCATAACAAGACCACTGTCCAGGCAGAAGTCGAGAAATTTGAAATCGCTTCCAATACGCGAAATATTCGCTCACACTTGCTCATGATATTTTGAGATCTGCCGTATGCACTGGCAATTCTCTCAGATATTGGTTGCTCACAGGCATACGCCTTGAGAAGTCTTATGTTTTCTAATATATTTATAAACAGTGATGATACTTCGCTCTCTGCTTGTCTGTATTGTCTCTCACTGGACATGACGTAACCAGCAGACCACCAAGCAACAAAGAACATCAGAGGTACGCACAGAAAAGCCACAAACGTGAGCAAGGGACTGTACCACAGCATGGCCAAACCGCAACCGAACAAGAAAAAAATGTCGAGCATCATGGAGAGTCCTGTTCCTACCACAGCTGTACGTATTAGCATCACGTCAAGAAATCTATTGAACAGATCGCCCGTGTAGTGAGTAGAAATGAATCTCATGGGGACCATGAGCAACGCTTTGACGTAACGTAACCGTAAATTGAACTCAATTCGTCTTCCGAATTTGTCGAGTAGGCTGCGTCGAGAGTAAGAACTAATGGCCTTAGCTGTGACGATAACCAAGGCCCCGTATCCAAGAGCTGCCAAGAGCGTGCGATTCGATGTTGGAATTGCTCGGTCGACAATCAGTTGGACAAAATACGACATCACGAAGCCGAGCGTCGTGGTGACGAGAGCCAGCAGCGCTGCCAACAGGGGATGTTTCAGCTCTCCGTGGACCAGTTTTAACAACTGCATCAGATCGTAAGGTTTCTTGAGTGGTAGAGTGAAGGGCCCGCGAGGGCGAAGTAGTAAGATGTAGCGGGACTTCCACCGCTGCATAAAATCCGGAATCGCACACGTCCGTGGTCCAGTAGACGGATCGGCTATCAGGACCGATTTTTGAGATACTTTATGTAGGACCACATAATGGCCAATTGGCTTGTCATTCAGCAGGGCTATCGCCGGCAAGGGGATTTCGTGCACGGCGTCGCGCTTGGCGACTCCGATGCTGGTCTCAAATCCGAGTGCTTCTGCAGCTTCAGCGAGAGTAGCCAACGTTACTCCCTGAAGGTCGTACTCCATCAGATTCGCAACTTGGGCCAGCGACACTCGTAACCCGTAGTGTCGAGCAACTGTCGCTAAGGCAGCAGCCCCACAGTCCAAGCCGGTGTGTCCAAATACGCAACTAAATTTCTTAAGCATTCGCGGAGGAATTGCCTATTTAGAACCCTAGAAAGAAACTGATGTTGCTCGGGCTGCCGAACTCGCGCTTTTGTCTTCCACAAAATCCGATCTGCCTTGGATCAGCATTTCAGTAAATGTATTGAGCAAAGGCATGCCAGTAGCTTCCTCGATCCAGAACCACTGACCGTTAGGATTGATCTCCAAAAATACCAACTCGTTCTGGGGAGTCACTATAAAGTCTAAACAGCCGAAGACTAAGCCCAGACGTTGGAGAAGGAGCAGTATTTTCTTCTCGATCTGGTCCGGAAGGCTATATGGCCGCTGAGGTACGGCATAGCAGTTCCGGCCCTCTTGAGGAGTCCGTCGCCAGTCAATTTTTGAGAATTCCTGGCTTTGGGAGTCGATTTCAGCAGTGTACACCCTGTGGCCAAAAACTGTGACCCGAAGCTCCACCTTCTTGTTAACGTACTCCTGAAATGTACACGGAGCTAATCTAATCTGGTGCAGGTATTCCAGAAGAGCCGGGCGCTCCACTGGCGACGTGAATATCCCGAAACCCCGACCATTTTCGATTCTACCGTGATTCGAAAACGATTTGTAAATGATATTTCCCTCACAAAGGTCAAAGAAAGACAAAACTTCATCGGGGTTGTTCGTTATCAACGTCCGAGGGATAGCAAAACCCAGTTCCTGCGCTACTTCCAATTGATATGGCTTTAATCGGGCACTCAGATCACTAGCAAGAGGATTCACCCAAAAGGCTTTGCGCAGCAACCTCCAAAGTGAATTCAGGAGGTGCATTGATTCTTGGCTGACAAACTCACGATCCGCTTCACCTAGGTGAGGTGCCGGTTCTGCAGGCATTGGCCGACGATACCATACGGTTTGAACGTCCCGCAGGTCCACACACTGCCCATCTATGGAGAGAATTCGTCTTTCGCTACTACAATTGAAAGAGAGAACCTCAAAGATCTGTTGCGGGAAATTCGCGGTGACGAACTCGATGAACCTTGCGCCTTTCTCTTTTAGGCGGTTCTTGACATAGTGTGTGTGCTCGTCACCCTCGCGCGTCAAAATGAGTATCATAACTCAGCCTGTGAGGTACAAGGACCTCAGAAAAGGATTTGAATAGATATTACTTGAGCGAGTCAATGGGCCACGGAATATTTGGGCACCACGGCCTCTTCGGAAACCCCGTGGCCCGATGACTGGTGTTTTGGTTATTGAATTTAGTTAGCGAGAATAGCTTTTCAACAATTGATTTTGACGTGGTCGTTAGTGCCGTCGTCGGAATCCGTGGTTGAATTGTCTCCACCGGATGTACCACAGTACGTTGTTAGGGGATCATTGGTGCCTGCACCTTTGGCCCGTTGGTACCATGATAGGGTTTCAACTGGAGTTTCAACCAAGAACTCAGTGCCGAAAGGCACGTCGCGCTTCAAACCCGTCGTCATTTGTACGCTCCTCTCATTTGATTTGAGCTGAGCGCACTGGACGCTAGTACTTTTGAGTGCCTTCGTCAAGAGCTAATTTATCATGAGGCTAATTTTATCAGAGCCAATTTATCAGGACATTACTCATTTTTTTGACGAATATCCGATAACTGATAGAAACTTAGGGACATATCGCCGTGAGGGAGTGGGATAGGTCCAATCTTTCAAATCGGCCCGCCAGCCCGCTCGAATCCTGCGTTAGTTCCACCCCGGTTAAGAAATTTTGCTTCTGGTTTTTGACGTTTTTGGGCCTTTTTTGCCGAAATCGCCTTAACACGGTTTAGTGCCGCTCTCCATCCACAGCGAAAACAGTGAGCTAATCGTTTGGATCGTCAAAAAAATGAGGAATGCCCGGCTAATTTATGAATTCCTCATATCCATAGAAGATACTAGGTGGTGGCTTCCTAGTGCTAGGGACCGCGGCCTGCATGCCGCTGGGAGGGTGACGCGTCTGATGACTAGAATACAAATATTCCTACCGCGCGAAAGCGGTCAAGGACGACCACAGGGAGCCGCGCCAGCGGGCCTGCCCCTTGACAGCGGCGAGAGCGGAGGGAATTTCGTTGGCGTCAATCGTTCAGAGTTGTATCACGGACAGGCCGGGGATTCTTTTGAAATCGCGGAGGTTCAGTGTCGCCACTTCGTAGCCAAGATGCAACGCTGTCGCGCCAATCAGCAAGTCCTCAAACGCAAACTGGATGCCCATCGCTTCCTGCTGGCCCTCGATGCGCCCGGCCAGCCGCGCAATGGCGAGTGTCACTGAGTGTACCGGCACGTCGTTCGATAGCCGCTCGATGAACTCCAGCCGTCGTTGCTGTTGCGCTTGGGTTTTGGTGCGATAGGCTCCATGAACCAACTCGGCGATGGTCACCACGGACAAGCCGATTTCGATCTCGCCCTGAGCCGCCTTCACTTGTTCTAGGATTTCCCGAACGGTACGCCCTCTGCGTTCGGCAGCGATGATGACGCTTGAGTCGAGGACTATTCCCACGCTGGCGGGTTCCACGGTTTGCGGTGGCTCACAATTTCTTTCACGTCTTCTGCGAACTCTGGATCGAGGACCGGGGATTTACCAGTTTCTTCTTCGTGTGCTTTGGCTAACGCAATGCATTCGGAGATGCTGCGGCGCTCCGGCTCGGCGGCATGAAGGACCGCCACGGGCCGCGCGCCATTCTCGATGATGACCTTCGCACCCGCACGCACGCGTGCCATCAGCGCAGCAAAGTCGCTCGCCGCTTCCGCCTCGGAGATGTGAATCACGTCCTTAGCCATAAAACAATTATACACCGTTATCTGCTGATGCTGTGCCCTTCTGCCTGCGTATGCTCGTGCACCTGGCTTCGTGCGGATGTCGGCTCGATCTCGCGCGCCGGGGATACGGATTCACGGCTCGGTTCGATCGCGGATCGGTGCGACACGTCGCGCGCGAGTTGCTCGGCAAGCTGGCCTTTGTCGTTTGTGTAGACCTGCGCATCGTAGCGTCCGCGCGATACCGCCACATACGCCAAGCGGCGATTCACGAGTTTTTCTCCTGCCTGCTCCGTGTCCACATGCACGAGTACGCGGTCGGCGGTTTGTCCCTGGCTGCTATGGCTCGTCACTGCATAGCCGTAGTCGAGATGCGGAT
This sequence comes from uncultured Acidobacteriota bacterium, assembly GCA_963824515.1. Taxonomy (GTDB): domain Bacteria; phylum Acidobacteriota; class Terriglobia; order Acidiferrales; family UBA7541; genus Acidiferrum. The sequence continues at coordinate 13,802 of CAWGPN010000001.1, read as the reverse complement.
TCTCTTTGATGTTGAATGCGACGGCCCGGCCTGAGTCGAGGCGTAGTTGCAGGTTGCCGCTATCGTCGATCTTTTCGATGGTGCCTAGCTCGCGGTTCGCAATGTGTCGCTCCCGATTCGGCGCAGTGAACTGCACGCGGTCGCCTCGACTGAATGCGCGTTCTGTCTCGCGGTAGAGCGTAACGCCATGCAACCGGCGCGGATCGTAACTCACTTGCTCGCCGTTCTCGCGTTTCACCGTCACTAGATTTTCTTTCTCGTTCGCGCGCTCGACGCGGGCATACTCTCCCGCCTCGATGCCGTGCGTCTTGCTGCCTCTCGTGTAGCGCACAACGTCACCCGGTTCGTATTGCGCGGCCCACTGTCGGTCCGCCCCGGTAATCTCTTGCCGAGCCACGAGCACTCGCTGCTTGTGTTCTTGCATTTCCACCTGGCCCTCGCTCTGCATCGTCCGGTGAATCGCTTCGTTAATCTCGCGGCGGGATTGATTGTCGGGCGAGACCACTAGCGTGCCTTCGGGTTTCGTCGCATACTCGTTTGCGATTTCCTTTAGCCGCTCGTCGCGGTCGGGGATTTCATGCACGCGGCCCTGCGTATCGAGTCGTTCGATTGCTTCTCTGCACATTGCCACGCGAGAGTTGCTCCACCACTTCTTTGAGTGCCGGGTCTTTCTGCCGCACGATCTCATCAAGCCGTGCCGTCTCGATCCCCGCTTCTTGGAGCTGCTGATACGGTCGGCCCGCTTCGACCGCTTCATGCTGGCGTGTGTCACCTACGAGCAGCACGCGGTCGTTTTCCTTTAGCCGATGCAGGAACTCGTTCATCTGCTTCGTGCTCGCGAGACTCGATTCGTCGAGAACGTAGAGCCGTTTTTGTCCGTCGTGCGGCTCTTCGCTCCGCGTCAGATGCCGCTGCAATGTGCTCGATTCGATTCCCGCTTCTCCGAGTTTTTGCGCCGCGCGTGATGTCGGCGCGAAGCCTTCCACCTTATAGCCCTCTCGCTCGGCGGCTTCGCGGATCGCAGCTAAAGAAGTAGTTTTCCCCGCGCCGGCGACGCCTTCAAGCGCCGTCACCTGATCGCGGCTCGACAGGATTTGCTCGACCGCTGCGCGCTGGCTCTCGCTCAAATGCGAGTGGTCTTGCTCGATCTCTCGGCGTGTCTCGAACCTCGCGATTGGTTCGTGTTGGTTCTGCCCCGCGCGCATCGCGTGGATGGTGTTGCGTTCGTGGTCGATCATCTCACTTGTGGTGAACGCGCGGCCCGGCGCGCGATTGCTCGTCTCGATGAACTCGCCCGCTTGCACGCGTTTCTCGAACTCCGCTTTAACCTCCGCAACCGTGGCGTCACCCATTGAGCGTTTCAGTGCATCCCTCAGCAGCTCGCGCTCCTCGGCCACTGCTTCACGCTCCAGATTTTTCTCTCTTGAGTAGGCAACGGCCTGGCCGATGGCTTTCTCTCCGGGTTCTTCCTGTAATCGCTCTCCTTGCTCCCGTGCCGCTTTGACAACCCGCTCTGGTTGATTGCCGAAGTGCGCGGCCATTGCTTTGTGCCGGTCTTGCATCTCTTCGTGTGAGAGTTCGAGCTTTCCTTCTCGTGTCTGGTGCGCGGCGATCTGTGCCGCGCCTGCTCCTCGCTGGTTCTCCTTTGCGAGATGTTCCTCGATCTGCTGGCGGCGCGGACTCGATGCCTCCAGATACTCTTTGCTGTAGCCTTTGATTTCCGGCTGGCTGCTCTCGCCGCGCTCGATTTCGTAGCCAAGTTCTTTCAACCGATGGGCCAGTTCCGAGCGATACACTGCCGTCGCATACTGCTGCGTCTTGTACAGTTCCCTTGGCTGTAGCGCGTGTGCCTCTCCGTCGTCGGTCTCGGTGAGATTGAAGAAAACGACGTGCGTATGCAATTGCGGTGCGGCATAGCCGTTCACGGGCCTTGCGCTGTCGTGCTCGAACTTCGCCGCTACCCATTTGCCGGTCGTCTCTGCCGGAAGATTCCCGCCGATGCGGGCCTGGACATATCGCTCTAGCTCGTCAAGTGCGACGCCAACGCTTTCTCGATGCGCTTCTCGGACACGGTCATCTCGACCTACCAGGGCGGTCAACGATACGCTCTTCGGGGCTGAAAACGTCGCGTCCCATCCTGCGCGGTGTTCCATCGCGCTTACTTTCTCGCCGCGCCTGTTCATGTATTCTCTGGCCGCTTGGTGGCGGATTAGTTGTTCGCCAGTGATCGGGTGTTGTCCTTCCGAGAGCCGCTGGAAGTGCTCTTCGCGAACCTCGCCGCGTAGTCCCCACTGTTCGGCGAGCCTTCCGTGCCACTCCCCGCGAATCTGCTCCGCTTCGGTGTAGTAGTTCTCGCGGGCGTTGCCGAACTCTTCCGCGTGATACGACTGTGCCTGACCTGCGCTCAGAGGTTTGGAGATGGTCAGCATGTGTTGGCCTACTCGAAGAAGTCCCTTTGCTGCGTGCTGGCTCTCGTTGGATTTTCTGGTCCTCACTTTGTTGCTGTTCATTGGGCACGAGTTTCTGCCCCGAAGCTCCGTTCCCCGACGGCTTGCCTGCTCCTGCCGCGGCCGCCGCAACCTTCGGCGGTTCCTCGGGTCGGCTGCTGTGCCGGGCGCTCGATGTATTGCGGCTCTCTGCTCTCAAGCTCGATGTACGGGAGACTCATCCGCGCCACGAGATTTCCGCACTTGAGATAACCGTGCATCTTTTCAAGGCCGCTGATCTCGCTTGCCATCACCAGCGGCCTGATCTCGCGTTCGAGGTTATAGCCCTTCGATTTGCGCGATTGTGGGAACTGCTCATTTGTGCGGCTCTCTCGTATCCTCTCGATTTCCTGTTCTCCTATGGTGTCGCTAATCCATTTCGCTGCGTGCGGCTCGCTCGTGCACAGGAAGATTTTCGTCGAGGGTTGCGACATCATCGCTTCCGCTTCGTGCCCATAACGCACTTCCAACTGGCTGCGTCCCTGAAAACCCAGCACCACCGGATTGTTGGATTTGCGGTTCTCCGTGATCGCCGTGTGTAGCTGCGGCAGTCGCTGCAAGGTCGCTAATTCGTCCAGGATGAACCACACCGGACGCGGACTCATGCGGCCTTGATTCATCAAGCGCAGCACGAGCATGTCCAGCCACAAGCTGATGAGCGGCGCGAGGCACTTCCGCGTGTCCGGCGTGCTGGTGAGGAACAGCCAGCCGCGCCGTTCCTTCGACCATTCGAGCGTGCTCCAACGCCGCTCCGTCTCCGCTTCACTCGGCAGCAGTTTCATGGCGTCCGCTACCATGCTCAACGAACCAAGCACGCCGTTGCGCTGTGGCGGCGAATCCCGGTCGATCATCGCCGCGTACTCCGTCCCTTTCACTCTCCGGTCGATCTCTTCCGGGTGCGACATCCACCACACCAACTCTTGCGGCGTCGGATGGAAACTGAGCAAGTGCGCAAAGATTTTTCGCGGGGCCTCTACGAAAAACGAATTCTCGTTGTGCCGGTCGGGGAACAGCGACGCGGCCAATGTGAGAGCGTCGGCCCCTTGCCGCAGCTCGTCTCCCGGAGTCCAGTAGGGCATCCGCTGGTCTAGCGGGATTGAGAATCAAATCGCCGCGCGACGGAGTAAGAAAGTAGGGCACGTAGTCGGCGGGCGTCGCGGGATCGTACACGATGGCCGTCTCACCGCGCTCCTCGATCTGCAACAAGATTTGGCGAATCAGTGCGCTCTTGCCTTTGCCCGAATCACCCATAACTAGAATGTGGCTCGATTCGATCTCGCGCGGCAGGCGCAGCCAAGCTTTCCTGCGGAATATTTTTTGCGTGAAGCTCTGCTGCTGCAAGAAGCCGATACCGTCTGAACGGTTGCGGCGATTAAACGCACGCACCGTCACAAGCTCCGGGCCTTTCAGCCGACGCCCATGTTTGCGTATTCTCTTGCGTGCCGAGTCCATCGGGATCGCCACGACGAGACCCACGAGCAACACACCCAAGCCGCCCCACAGCGCCGGTTTCGCCAGATCGGTGAGCGTCTGGTCCTTCCATGAGAAGGCCGGTATGAGTCAAGTGTGTTTTTCTGTTTTTTCTCTTTTTCTTCCTGTAAGGATGTTTTTGTTTTTCTCTTCCTCCCTGTGAGTTCCTGCCTTTGAGCCAAGCCGCTCCTGTCGCCACCCTTCCATCCGCACTCTTTGTTGAGCGATTGTCGCTCGGTGCATGGTGGGTATACTCGATTCAGTAGGTGCTGCTACCTGGTAATCGACCTCGTTCCCCCTTTCGAAGGGTACTGGGCCAGGACCTGTCGCAGTCACCTGATCTCGGCGGTTGAGTTCGGCTGTTCGGATACCATCTCTCTTCTTTCTTTTATGCTCTTCTTCTTTTTTTCTTGTATGCTCTTTTTCTTTGTATGTTCTTTTTCTTTCTTTCTGCCTTTCCCAGTATTCCACAGATAAATTTCGAGCCAGGATCGCCCAGCAACGACGATCGCCAATTCCATCGAGCCCTAACATCCCCTGTTTTGTGGGGCGCTCTTCACTTTAAGCCGCAGCGCGCATCGCTTTGTGGCTATTGCGCAGTGGTTCGTACACCTCTCCACTCACCCACAACCGATGCAGGAGTACCGCCAACTTTCTGGCCACCGCAACAACAGCTCGTTTCTTGGCGTTTTTCCCTCCGCGCTCGGCAAGTCGCAGTCCCCATCGCCGCAGATCACTATCTTCCCCAAAGGGTCCCAGGATGTAGTGTGCCCCTTGCACCAGCATCGTTCTCAAATAGCGGTCTCCTTCTTTGCTGATGTGCATCTGCGGCTGGCTCTCTCCGGAGTCCCTGCGCCCAGGTTTTAACCCGAGAAAACAGCCGACCTCGCGACTCTTTGCAAACCGATGCGGGTCGTCTAGGGTCAGGACATACGTCAGCGCGATCTGTGTTCCTACCCCCTTCACCTGTTTGAGCAGCGCCACTTGCGGGTAGCTCTCCCTGGCGATTTTCTCCATCTGCACGTCGTATTCCTTGATGCGCTCGTTCAGCGATTCGATTTCTTTCAGTAACGGCTCCAGAACCTCACGCAACTCCGCGCTCAATTCCGCGGCCAGCTCTCGGCTCACCTGCTCCGTGCCACACTTCGGCAGCCGTTCGCCATAAGACTTCACCAATCCTCGCACCCCATTCACCAGCGCGGTTCGTGCACTCACCAATTCCGCCCGTGCCCGGATCACCGTCAGATGAATTTGTGCTTTCGCGCTGCGATGCCGTACCGGCCCCAATAGCTCAGGATCGATTCTTGCCAGCCGTGCCAGTGTCCGCGCATCGTGGCGATCATCTTTTCGATTGCTCTTGCTGATCAATTCCACCTTTTGCGCGTGCGCCACCAGCACCTCGTGTCCCAGCTCCTTTAACAGCCGGCTTAGCCACGGGGAATGTGTTCCGGTCTCCAGAGCGATGAGACTTCGCGGTATTCTCTCAAACGTCTGCTTCATCGCTTCCGGTGTTGTTGGTAGTTTCTGTTCCAGAAGGACTTCGCCCGCTTCATCCAAAACGCAGTAGTACGACCAGCGATCGCCGAGGTCCAAACCAATCGTGAGTTTGTGTCCTTTGAAAATCATGTTTCCATTTACGCGAACAGTGCTAGTCTTTTTCATAGCCGGTCTCCTTTTCTTTGCGCCACGAGCGCGTCGATCCTTGGGAGCTTAATGCATCCCGCGGAGACCGGTCTTCTCATCCCATCTGGTAAATCCAGTGGCCCAGGAATTCATGCAACTTTGAATTGTCATATCGTGCGCGCTGCCATTCGAGCTTCAAGTCCCCTGTCTTCATCGCTCTTCGGTCAGCGTGAACGTGCTCTCACCCTTCTCCGTCACGAACGGCTCTACTTCCGCGTCGAGCGCCATTCGCGTACCCTGGCGCGTCACCACCATCAGCAGCGTGTACCCGCCGTCCGTGCGGAAGGCTCCTGCTACCGGCGTGCCTACATAGGTAGTCAGGTAGTGCCGTTGGAGCGGAGTCCATACCCGCATGTAGCGGTAACCAACAATGGCAAACACACTGAGCAGAGCAACGCAGAACGCTCCGATAGTCCATGCCGCCTTGTCGCTCGGAAAGTCTCCTGCATCGTCCGGTCGCCCCCATTTCTGCTTCATGGCACGCCCCTTGTTGCTGCTTCCGCGAGGCGCTCGCGCGCCTTGCTCAACTTGTTTTGGTCCGCCCGTTCGATGAGCTGCTGCATCTCCTCGGCGTTCAGCGTTCGTGCTTGGGATAGGGCGAAGTGGACGTTTAGCAGAATGGTTCGCAACGCCAAGACTTCGGCCAGGACGGTTTGCTCGCTTGAATTGGGCTTGGTTGCGTTCAGCAGAACATCGCGCGCCCACTCGCTGATTGTCTGCCCACCTGCAAGGGCTTCAAACTGCGCGTATTCTTCGTCGGTGACTTTCGTGCTGATGGATCTTGTTCGAAGTGCGGGCATGGAATTCCCCCATAAAATCAATAAGTTCCCATACGGGAGCCAAAAGTTACTGCGCGGCGCTCTGAGGGAAGTGGGTCGCGGCAAGCTGCTGGATTTTCAGCAAGTTCCCATATAGCAACCTTGGTTGCTACGCGGCACCCGTTTGGGGGTGACGTGTCAGTCCAACTCCCGGTGCCGAAGGCACCGCTCTTCATAGCTCACCGTACTCGAGCGCCAAGCCGTCCCAGGCCATGCGCACTTCTTGGACATCCCACGCGCGCCGAAACAGCGCCTGGACGGACTTCCACTCTTTCTCCGCAAACCCGAACGTGATCCCATTATCGTGAGCGCGAAACCAAAAATCCTTGCCCTTCTCTCTCTCGTCTTCCGGCTTCGCGGTGTAGCCAAAGAAGTGCTCACCATCCCAATGGGGAGTCGGACTTTCGGGAGTGAGCGCCCCGAGCATGCTCCGAAACTCCCCGATTCTCGGATACCCACTAAATGGATACATGGGGGCTCGGGGGCCAGGGAAGCTGAGCAGCATCGAGAAGTCATGGCCCTCCCCACGGGCAAACGAGAGTGTGTACCCTCCCTCTCTAATTGGGGCAATTGGCGTTTGGAAGAAGGATGCCCGTTGCGAAGGCTTGATTCGGAGTGGTTGTCGAGTGAGGTGGTAGTGGCCACGCGCTGCCAGTCGCCACAAGCCCGGCCAGAAGGGGCGAAGTGCACGGTCCACGGCATCAGCTCCCGAGAGCTTTTCGTCCTCAAGCAACGCGAGGAGATTCCGGCCGGCGAGTAACGGTTCCGACTTAGTTGTTGCTTCGCCGAGCCGCTTCCGGGTTTCCAAGACTGTCCGGCGCACCATCTCAGAATTTACTCCATCATCAGAAGTCTTCGCTCTTCCGGGGCGGCACTCGCGTGGAAGGTTGCCCAAGTAATATTCGTCGTGCTTCGAAGCACGCTGATCGGGACGCAATTCGTAGACGGCGAGGAAGGCGTCAAGGACATCACCAAGCGACTCGCGGGAGACAGGATTTGGTGTTTTGCCGGAAAAAGCTTCGAGACCTTGCTGGACGAAGTGAGCAACAGTGGTCCATTCCGCACGCGTCAAAACATGTTGTGCTTCTCCCTTGCGGCGGATTTGGACAAGCGCATCCGTTGGATTCACAAGCATGTCTACAACTTCGAGGCGATCTTCGCGGGCCGATTCGAGGAGCTGCTTGGCGATCTCCGATGTCGAGACGCTCTCCCCAGTTCTCTTGGACACGAGCAGTCGGGCCTGCTCCAAGCGAGTTCGGAGTGCTTCACTGATTCGAACAGAGAGGGTTTGCTGCTGTTGTGGCTTTTCGGGTTTCTTTTCGGGCACCAATTTACCTCACTTTCTGGTTACGTGTACGCACTTGACTACGCATCGATACACACGTAGACTATTGCATGGTGGAAGGGCGATGTCAATCCTTGTGTTCTAGGAAGTCCGAAGTTCGCTCTTGAAGAGAGATCGCCTTAGCAGGGGAAGCATTTCAAACGTTCGCAAATCTGGGCTCATGGCTACGATTCGGCCAACTCCCTCGTCGTCCCTCACTCCCGAATGCTATGTGTGCCCGGCAGATGCAGCTAAATTTTTGTCCATTCACCCTCGGACGTTATTGCAAATGGCAAGACAAGGTGACGTTCCAGCTCATCCGTTGGGCAACGGTCAACGGCGAGTGTGGCGCTTCCTTCTGTCGGAGCTAGACGTATGGATGCGTGAACGCATACACTCACGATGCCGTCCGTGCTCTCCGAAAAGGAGGGAAATTTGAGGATGAGAGCACGGTATCAGCAGGGAAGTCTGAAACAGATTAAGCGCAAGAGTGGCTATTTGGTTTGGCTCTTTCGTTGGCGTGAGACCGATCCAGATGGCAAGCGACGACCGAAGAAGATTGTTGTCGGGCCGGTTAGCGAACTACGGACCGAGGCCGACGCTCGGCGTGCGCTGCAAGCCTTGCGTATTAATGTGAACCTGGACCTCTCCGAGCAGGCACGTCCGCCGCGCAAGTTTGCGGACTTGGTGGATCATTACCGCCTGAAGGAGCTGATTCCAGAAAACAATGATCGGAAGTCGTATTCGACCAAGATGGCCTACAAATCCTACCTGACAAACTGGATCGTGCCTCGGTGGGGCGGATACATGTTGTCCAGGATGGAAAACGGCATTGCGGTTCATGTCGAGGAGTGGCTTAGCACGATTACCAGAAGCCGCGGGACCAAGGCAAAGATCCGCAACATCATGAGCGCCGTTTGCAGTCACGCGGTCCGTTATGGCTGGATGACGACCAATCCGATCCGTGCGGTTCGCCAAAGCGCGAAGCGAGAGCGCGTTGTGGTGCCACTGGCGGCAGAGGAAGTGCAGAAGCTCTTTGCTCATCTCGGCCCACGAGAACGCACTCTTGTTCTTCTCGATGTTCCGACTGGTATGCGAAGAGGGGAAGTCCTAGCTACCCAGTGGTGCGACATTGACTTCGGTAAGAGGACGTTGAATATCCGAAAGTCGATATGGCAACAGCATCTGGGGCCAGTCAAAACAGAAGAAAGCGAGAAGGTCATGCCGCTGGACGACGAAATGATCACCGATCTCTTGCGATGGCGGCGCGAAACGCGCTACGCCAAAGAGGGAGATTGGATTTTCGCCAGCAACCGTATGAAAGGCCGACAGCCGCTCTGGCCAGAAGCAATCATGCGGAATTACATTCGTCCAGCAGCGCAACGGGCGCAGATTACGAAATCGATCACCTGGCACGTATTTCGTCACACGTTTTCGACACTGCTCGCAGAAAACGATGAAGACGTAAAAACTGTGCAGTCCCTCATGCGCCACGCCAACAGCAACATCACCATGAACATCTACACGCACGCTGTCAGTAGCAAGAAGCGGCGCGCGCAACAGAAAGTTGTGGAGATGATTCTGCCCGAGGGAAAAAACGCGGTGGTCACAAAAGGTGTCGCTTAATGTGCACCTTCTTGTGTACCACGCCATTCTTTCGAAAGTGGAGTTAAGTCTTTTAGAAAGAATGGCGGGGACGACGAGACTCGAACTCGCGACCTCTGCCGTGACAGGGCAGCGTTCTAACCAACTGAACTACGTCCCCGCTGAAGGGTGAAACGTCACTGGTGATACTCTGCAGGCCGTGCTTAACAATGGTGGGCACTGTCCGATTTGAACGGACGACCTTTCGGGTGTAAACCGAACGCTCTAACCGCTGAGCTAAGCGCCCCTACTCAACTAATCGTACAGGATGCATCCCGCAGCGTCAACGCTTGCTGAGTTTCCAAACGCGTGTTTTGCCGGCCGGCTTCGGGCGCGAAATCGCGTGCCTGCCTCGTTTCTGTAGCGCAAAGGCGGCGAAAAACGGGCTTAAAAATGCTGCCAAAGAAAATGCTACACTAGTTATGCTCCTTTCTGGAGAGGGCGCGGTCGCCAAGTGGTAAGGCAAAGGTCTGCAAAACCTTTATCGTCGGTTCGAATCCGTCGCCGCGCCTACAAAACCCCTATCCATGCGTTGAAAACATTCACTTTATCTTTCTCAGTTTACTCGGCCCTTCGATTCTGTTGCATGATCGTTGGAGGATGCGCCGGTAGCCATCTCAGCCGCCACCATATCTAGCGCGTTTTGTTGGTTTTCCGAGACTGACTTTATATAGCTCGCTTGCGTCACTGCGATGTTGCTGTGACGTAGGATCGCCTGGATTTCCCGGTCGGGCGTTCCAAGCTGGTGGAGTGTTGTCGCGAGTCCTCGCCGGAAGGCGTGCCAGCCCTTCCAATAAAGTGAACGGTCGAGTTCAAGAGATGCGCCTCGGGCCGGGTGCTTGGCCTTCGCCTTTCGACAGACTTTGCATTTTTCGATTTGCGTAACTATGACGCGCTTCGCAACGTTCGCCATATTTATCCGCGTGCCGATACCGCTCTGGAAGATGGGGAGGTCGGCGGCCGCGAGTTGCCCATCCGGAGCCGGTGCGTTTCGAGCGCATCCGCCAGCGGCCGCACAATCGCTATCGGTGCGGCAGAGCATACGGTTTTTGGCTTGTTTACGATTCCATTCCAGATGGAACGCTCAACGGTCAGAGTCTTTCCGGTGAAGTCGCGCCATTGCACGCCGCGAATTTCGCCTTGTCTCAATCCGGTGAACGCCGCAAACAGAACAATCGTCTTAGCCGGTTCGGGGAGCACTGCGAGCATGGCCCGAACTCGGCTAGGGTGTAAGCGTGGGTTACACCGGGCGCAGTTCCGCCTTGCAGGGAAGCGTCGGTCATAGGGTTGACGCCATCGATAGCGCCGATGCGCTTCGCGGTTTTGAATGTGCCAGACAGAAAAGACTTGATGCGCCTGATAGTGTTTGTGTCCCAGGAGCTTTCCGTCTTTTGTTTTCGCCTGTCTCGCAATCTCGCCGAGCAGACGTTCGCCATCGCAGCAACGGAATTGCCTGAGACTTATTTCGCCGAGGCGAGGTTTGAGGTGAATGCGAAAAATGTCCGTATAGTTCTTGAGCGTGCTCGGGCGCCTCGGGCTTTGATCTGGCGAGAACACAGCCTCGATAAAGTCCAAGACACGCATCGTCGAGGCACGTCTTGAGTACCGGCATTGATCGGAAGCAAAATACTCATCCGCCATGTTCCGCACCGCTTTTTCGGTACGGTATGCGTCTGAATATGGAGCCAGTTTCTTACAAAGCTGCACGCGGACGCTCTTACCATCGCGCAGCACGGTATCGGCATATCTGAGAAACCAGAATTTGCCCTTCCTGAAAATGTACCCGCGTTGCTGTTTTGTCATTCATGTCACCTCTTGCGGCGCTTCGCGAGAACCTTTTTTACTCGCTCACATCCCGAGCCGACCAGAGCCGGACCTTCAGGCGTCCGACTCGCACGAGTGGCGGAAAGGGAATTGCCCTGTTCCGGATCAATCGCTGCAAATTGGGTTGCTGAAGTCCGAGCATCTTGGCAACTTCGGTGGTGGAATAGCGTCGCATGACATAGGCTTATATCGTTCCGGTATCCTCATGTCAAGATGTGCTTCCATTGGTGCGCAACCACTCGACTACATCTGGCCAGGAGAAGCGCAGATATTTTCCGACTCTCAGGACCGGCAACGGCGGGCCCCCGAATCGGCCTCGACCGCGAGTTGACTCGTAAATCCAACTCACCTCGCACCTGTAGGCGCTTCGCCAATTGCGCGGGAGTCAGGATGTCTTTCGCCTCTAGCGTCGACCCACTCGCACCAACCCTGCAATGCTGCTCTGTGACCCGCATTTCCACTGCCTCAAATCGCGGCCCGCTGTTCACACAACGGTTATTCAGACGGTCCAGCTTTCCGGCCCGAGAACAGCTCGCGTCGGCGGTTTCGTTCCACTGCTGGATCATCTCCCTCCTGGGATCGCCGGATGCTCCTGCACTTTGACATTCGCGTCTGACGAGGGGAGCGTCTGGGTCCGGTTGTCGCGGCTGCCATTCACCGCGCGTCAACTCGCCTTTGCGGAGAAGAAAGATTTTGGGATAGCCGTACCCGAGTCGTTCGCAGCGGTCGAGTGTTCGGCGTAGCACAGCAATCAGTTTCAATCGCTCTCTAGGGTGGCCTTGCCTTTCCCAGATTTCTGCCAGCAGTTCCAAAGCACGTTGCTCACTGTCCGCGACATACTCTGGCTCCATCTCCAAACAAGTCCTCGATTGTCACTGCGTCTTCTCCCCGGTAAATCGGCACGTTTTTTCATTCGTCAGGTCAGTCAGTCAGGACGAACAGCCCGCGCTTCGGCGTTTGGGCATGAACGACGGATATAAGCTGTGACTGACTGACTGACGAAAGCCGAAGGCACCCATCTTCTCCTTCTCCTTCTCCTTCTCCTTCTCCTTCTCCTTCTGTCGTTCGATTACCCTTTTCCATTACCCTCACGATTACCGTATCGCTACCACTCCGATTACCTGACGCAAAATCTTTTTCTCTTCGCTCTGTAGCGTGCCTGTTTGGAATAATCCGCCTGATACTTCGCCCAATTGTTGACTGTGATGATGAATCCGCCCCGTTCATCCCGTTTCAGGTTGATGCGATCTTGCGCCTCAAACTTTGTAAGTATTTGCGTTAGGTCATTCTCGGGAACATCTACCTGTCCAGCAAGATAGCGAAGAGGGAAACCGACGATGGGGCCGTTTTCAACTCCCGCAAAGATGACGCCGGAATACCTCGACTGTCCGGCCATTGCGAGCAGGTCTATCCACACGGCACGCTCGCGATGGTCGAGAGTGAATCGCACCGTGCCTTTGAACGACGGCTCTACCCACAATTTGATCCACCTGCGGCTGCCAGCAATCGGATTCGTATTGCTCGGCTCTCCTATTCCGCCAGGTGGTGCGGAGTCGTGCGTGCGATGACGGCCCACAAATATACCGGCGCGCTTCGTCATTTCTGCTCTGCCTCGGCCAGCACGCTATCGATCTCCGCGCGGCGCTGCGTAATGGCCCGAATCAACGCGCGCCGAATTTTCGAAACCATGCTCGCAGACGCCGCTATGTCGCCCCGCTCGATTTGACAGAGGATGGAACGGTTTACGCCGGTCGTCCGCGAAGTTTTCGCCTGCGTCCAACCGGCCACTCGCCTCAACGCTTTTAGACTTCGTTCTCGCATCACAACCTCCAACAAGTTTGTCTAACCAACAAACTTGTTTTATACTCGAATGGAACTAGAACGCAATGAGCACAATAAAGTCTAGCCACAAACGAGACCATCGAATCCCAGGCCCCATTTCCACTACTCAGGCGGAGAGACTTTTGTGCGACTGGGCTAACACACCGCCCCGCCGATGATCGGCATGGGGCAAGACTCCACGCTGAAACTTCGTGATGCGGTTGAGCGCATTCGCAGACGCCACAAGAACATCCTCGGGGATTCGACGAGCGCTCGGCCATCTTTGGCTGCGTGATTTTCTTCGACGTGCATGGACACTTCGGATTTGCGTGAGCGCGACTGGTATCTGTTCAAATTTCGCGATCTCTACAATCTCATGGTGCGACGGAGTGCAATGTCACCGGCAGACCTGGTCAGAGCGACTAGACTGACGAGGTCTACGCTGGTGCGCCTCGTCACGCGGCCCCGCAAGTCACTCCCATTGAGGCAGCGGTCTTCCACTTTCAACGCCACGCGGATCGAGCACGACGATGCCCGAATCCCGAATGTCCGGCGCCGTACTTCATTGCGGATAAGAAGGGCCATAGGTATTGTTCGGAAGCGTGCGCGCTCCCGGCGCAACGTGAGTCTAAGCGTTTGTGGTGGGCCAATAATAGAAGCAAGCGTGTGTGGTGGGACGTTGAGAATCGAGTGTTTGAAGGAAAGTGAGGCGCTATGAAATTGCAGGAAAGA